>DYJC01000001.1 GCA_020723305.1 Desulfosudis oleivorans | reverse complement strand
ATTGACATGTTCATTCCGGAAGGGTTACTGCATTTTTAGGACGGCCATGACAATTGCCGGGCTTTTAGTTTGGTCCGACAGGAATCGGAAGAAATTGAATCGTTTCTCAGAGCTACCTGGAAAATAGAATCTCGAAAATTATAATCATGTATTTCATCCACCTATCTGCTATTAATATATTTATAGCCTTGTAAAGGACTGGCCTTTCGTGTATTGACTGTTAGCGTGAGATTTTACGATATCAGACAAAGAAAGCAGTTGCTATTAAGCATTGATGATATATCAGCGAAATGGAATTATTGATATAAGAAAAATTAAATGTTTTTGGATTTATTAGCATCAAAAATGAAGTTTCAAAAAATTTTTTTAAAACAGTTCCGTTTTGACCGCATATCGATTTAAGCTTTTTTATTTTCGAACAACGTGGATTTATCGATGGGATGAATTCTTTTATGAAAAGAATTATAATTTTTTTTATTTGTGTAACATTTTTAGGGTTGACTATTTGGTTCTATAACTATTGCTTAAATCGCAATCAGGTCATTCCACCTAATTGCAAGGGTAAATTATGTATACTTCCTAAGTGATGTTACCGTAACTATTACTATTATTTTATTTAAGAGATTTATGGCGACGATGAACATACCAATTTCCAAATTTACCGTAAGTAGTCTGGTTTTAGTTCTTTTTTTGTTTTCACTTATGTGGATAACTGCCTTTCCACATCCTTATTCTGTTGACGAACAAGCAGTAGAGGATTTTGTAAATAGCACTATGAGACAATGGAAATTAGAATATTCATCTTATAAAGATCTCAAAGTTGCTCGCGTTGATGTCAGGTTTCAAGCTAATCCGAAGAATTTTGTTAAAGCTGAAGGCGCTGTAATTACACCCGTGGGTGTTGATATCCCAGGTGGGCAAAAAATTTTGAAAATTGCTGCTTATCCACAGCCGGTGAGAGAACTATCAGTTGATGGGATAAAAGCATTAGCGTGGACATATCCTGGAAAATGCCGAAGAAATTTACATTATGTTTCTTTATGCTTGGTAAGGCAGAAAATAAAACAGGAGGTATCATTCCCAAGCAACCCCTCTTATTCAAAATTGCCGAAATCATACATTTCAGACGCATTAGCCCAAGCTGAAGACCTTAAAGAACATAGTCTGGATGAATGTGCTACTTTTAAAAATTGGCCAGGGACGATTGTGACAGATGGTTCTTATCTACAAAAGTTTAAAACAGTTGTAGAAAAAGTTGCTTCTGGAATTGTTACTCAGGAGGACGAAAAACAAAAATCGGATGATATATGCGAAGCAATGCGTAAACTCCGATTTTCAGGTCATAGAGCACATGTATTGAGCGTTATGGCTTGCAGGCAGCTTGGTATTCCTTGTTTTGGATTCATATCTGCTGTAGAGGAAGAAAATTATTATATTGGCACATACTCAGATCAAAGTGGATGGATTTATTATGACCTTATGAATCCAGAAAACGGTTTTTTTTCAGACCCGCCGGTTTTGTTAACACAAGCACCATTGATTTCGGAGTTTCAAGGATGCAACCACGATTATTGGCAAGCTTCTGCAGCAGGTTATCAAGGGAGTGAATGGGGAACAACGGTGATTGCATGGACCGAATGGGGTCGGCAAAATTCTGAATCAAATTTTACAACCGCACAAACTTATATTTTGGATCAGTGGGAAAAATGAATTTTAACAATGAATATCAAAAACAAAAAATGAGCATCCTTACCCGTTTGGATGCGCTTCGTTTAAAAAAAATTCAATTAAAGGAATTATGCATATTATCCATTGTTTTTGCAATGGGTATATTAGCGATCTGGACAGGTCAAATGGCGGGTTATCATATGACACCATATGGAGCAGCAAAGACATCAGAGATGCTAGATGAGCTTCAATTACCAAGGCAACTACCAAATGCTGAGGTGATTCGAGAAGATGGTCTCAAAACAACATTTTGGGACATCGCTTCTAAAAAAATCAATTTGATTATAATATATGCCCCATGGTGTCCTGCCTGCCAAAAAGAACTCCCATTGCTTAATGATCAATTTTCAACAGAGGGAAATTTAGTCATTATCATTTCACAAAATGAAAATTCCAAGGAAGTGAAAGAACAATTAATCAATCTGGGGCTTTCAAATCTCCACTATTATAAAGATATTACAGGTGAAATTTTAGCTAAAGGCAAAGTAAAAAATTTACCGACAACATTTTTATTAAAGGACTTTGGGAAAGTATTGGATCGCTTAGTCGGCTTTTCTGAATATCAACTGGAAAGATTAATTGAACGCGCTAAAGAGAAAAAATAAAATGAAAATTAATACTACTGCAGAAATTATCAAACAGGAAATGGTTGTTGAATACAACGATATCCATATGATCTTTCCCGGTAAATTTCGAAAGCCTGTTTATGCATTAGATAGCATGGGTCTAAAAATTCCTTCTGGAAGCATTGTTGGTTTGCTCGGTCCCAATGGTTGTGGAAAGACAACAGCTGTCTCCTGCCTTCTGGGTTTACTGTTTCCTCAAAAAGGTGAAATCAAATTGTGGGGGTATCCTATCGAAAAAATGGTTACCAAAGCAGATGCACCTCGGATTGGAGTCGTCTTAGAAGATACTCGTCTACCTCCATTTATGACAGTGGCAAAAGCACTAACAGCCGTATGTGAATTACGAAATGTTCCAAAATTTAAGATCTCCTTAGAAGTGGAACGAATCGTCGAAGCAACGAGAATAAAATCTCTACTTGATCATCGGATAAACGGTCTATCAAAAGGTCAGGCGCGACGTGTCGGTGTTGCTGCGGCACTGATTAACGATCCCCCATTGCTGGTAATGGATGAACCTGCATCTGGTTTAGATATTTCAGCCCGAATAGAGTTTAATGACCTTGTACGTAACTTGGATGATGGCAACCGCACAATACTAATTACCTCGCATTTACTAAGTGATGTTGAAAATACATGTACTCATATAGCAATCATGCAGTCTGGAAATGTGAAGGTATTTGGCGAGACGCAGCATCTTATTGCTAATAATTCTGACGATTCAATTGATATATTTATCCACAATAAATATCTTTCTGATTTGGATCATCTTAAGCTGCTATACGATAAGTGCAAGTACCCACAACTAATTAAGATTATCAGGAATAATGGAATTCCGGCACATGAAGTTTTAGGACTCTTAGCAAACCATAAAATTGTTCCTGCCCGGATTGAACCATGTGAGGATTTAATCAGTTATTACCTGTCAGTTACTGAAAACGAGGAATTGCAATGAATACATCAATTACATTGGTAAAGATTTTTTTTTCTCAAATGATACGCAGCAAAGCACTTTGGCTGATGACCGCTGTTATCATTTCTATGATACTATTAAATCTTTATTATCAAAGCCAATTCAGTGAATGGATTGATGGAGGCATGACATACGATATGGCTACTCAAAAAGCATCCAATAAATTGAATGCAATTGCCGAGGAGTTACGGTACTATTCCGTTCTTTTCGTAATCATTGTTTCAGCACTCATCGCCCCAGTATCTCGCAAAAATGGAACTACCCAATTTGTACTTAGCATGCAGGTTTCTCGTTTGAGGCTTGCTCTTTCGCAATACATTGCTCTTTCCTTATTTATCACCGCTGCGGTTTTGATTACTCATATCGGGTTTAGTATTGCTGGACTTAGATTAGGAAATATGGGGCTTCCAGAATTACTAATAGGCTGGTTGTCACTTTTAATCCCATTATTAATTATTGCTGCTGTTAGCTTCAGCATCTCGACCGCGTTTTCTTCTATTGCAGTTTACATTGTATTATTAGGTGTACCATTTTTAATATTACCTCTGCTTGAGTCATTGATACGATGGAAGGGGGAATGGGTGCCTGTGCCGATGGCTCGTCTTATTGACAATCTGAACTTTCTATTTCCTAATCCTGACTTTTTAATGTTTTGGCCGTATCTATCTTCCAGACTTATGACTACAGATCCCCCCTATTCAATTTGGATTTGGAGTGTAATGAATTTTATTTTATCAGCGGTATTCTGGATTGCATTAAGCTATTATGTTTACAGGGGATATAACATTGGTTCGCGGCAGGTGTTAAAATGAGGGCGAGGGGATGAGGAGCGGTCCGACCCGAGGTCCCAAACTCAATCGCGTAAGACTTTAGAATTCAATATACTGGCCGTTATGCACACAAGATCAAATCCTATTGACGGTTATAATGGACTCCATTATAATACGATCCATGATAAAATCTTTTAAAGATACAGGCACAGAGGATGTTTTTGACGGGCATAGTTCTCAAGCCGCCAGAAAATGCTGTTCACAATCCATTTGGCCTGTAGCGCAACGAAAGTTAGACCAAATCAACCGGATTAGAGATGTCATTGAACTCCAGATACCTCCGGGCAATCGTCTTGAGCGACTAAAAGGTGATAGAGAAAATCAATATAGTATCCGAATTAATCAGCAATATCGTATTTGTTTTATTTGGGAGGAAGGCCATGCCTATAAGGTCGAAATTACAGATTATCACTGAAAATAATATTGGTAGACGTCTTCCAAAGAAACGTCCTCCAACACATCCGGGGGAAATGCTTTTAGAGGAGTTTATGAAGCCTCTTGAACTAACTCAGACAGCGCTCGCTCAAAGATTAGGTGTGTCGTATCCGCGTCTTAATGAAATAATTAAGGGGCGCAGGTCAGTAACACCGGATACCGCCCTTAGACTATCTCATGTTTTGGGCATGTCGGCGGACTTTTGGCTGGGTTTGCAGCAAGACTGGGACCTTTGGCATGCAATGAACAGTCCCCAGGCTATAGAGATTAAACGTTTAAAGCCAATCTCCATAAAATAGAAGACAGTCTCTTTATGCTTTTACAGAGAGAGTTGCGGTAAATCTATGTTTCCATTCTGCGGCATTTCGTAAACAACCGGTTTTGATTGCACTTCTTCCCGATGCCTGAACAGCGAGATTCAGGCTGTAAAATCCGGACTGTAAAATCTTGACAAATATTCAAAATCAGTGATAATAATTACAAAATCGACCGAGCGCTCGTTCAGAATACCAATAAAGGCGGGATTCCTGTGGAAAAAAGCGAAGATATCAAAGAAGATGGCAGGCCGTCTGATGGCGGGACCAGGGATGTTCCCACACAGATCAAAGATCCTGACCTTGTTAAGCATCGAAGACGGCAGATTGTCGATGCATCTGTCCAGCTTTTTATTAAAAATGGATTTCATAAAACAACCACCCGGCAGATTGCACGGGCATCTGGGTTTTCCATTGGATCTTTGTATGAATATGTGACATCAAAGGAAGATGTTCTGTATCTGGTTTGTGATGCCATACATTCGGAGGTTGAGGTCAGTGTCGGTAAAATTCTGGCCAGTGTGACTCCAGGCCGAAAAACACTTGCCCAGGTGATCCGAGAGTTTTTTTTGGTTTGCGATCTGATGTCCGATCATATATTGTTGATGTATCAGGTGACACAGTTTTTGCCGTTGCAGTGGAAAAAAAAGGTTCTCGAAAATGAAATAAGGATAACCGGTATTTTTATCGACGTCATCACGAAAATCAATGCTTCTGCGGATTTTCCGAAACTGGATGAAAAAACAATTGATCTGGTTGCGCATAACATATCCATCCTTGGGCATTCCTGGGCTTTTCGCCGCTGGTATTATACCCGTCATTACTCGCTTGATGAATTTATTGATTTTCAGACAAAAACGATTTTTGGTATGCTTGAATAGCAGGGATAATTATTCATTCGTAAAAGATTAGCAGAATCTAAAAAAAATATAATTTGTGTGTGTCAGCCATGTTTTTGGAAAGGAGCAGGGAAAATGTCAGTTGAAGTGGAGGTTTATAAACCGAATCATAAGATCCGCGTGATTACGGCAACATCGCTTTTTGATGGACATGATGCGTCGATCAATATCATGCGAAGGATCCTTCAGGATACGGGTGTGGAGGTTATCCATCTCGGTCATAACCGTTCTGCACAGGAGATTGTAGAGGCGGCGATTGATGAAGATGTCCAGGGCATCGCTGTATCGAGTTATCAGGGCGGCCATATGGAATTCTTCAAATATATAGTCGATCTGTTACGGGAGAAAAACGCGCCCCACATACGGATATTCGGCGGCGGCGGCGGTGTGATTGTCCCGGATGAGATCAGGGAGCTGGAAGCCTATGGTGTGACCAAGATCTATTCTCCGGAAGAAGGGGCCAGAAGAGGGTTGCAGGGAATGATCAACCATATGGTCGAGAATCTGGATTTTTCAACCATCATCTCTTCGACCCCGGATCTGAAGAACCTCTCAAAGGGCAACCGGTTTTCCATCGCCAACCTGATCACCTTTGTCGGACATGAAAAGAGCCGAGAAAACGGGAATCTGGAAAAGATTAAGGCCCAGCTTGCGGAAAAAATCGGAAAGCGGATTATCCCGGTAATCGGTGTTACAGGCACCGGAGGAGCCGGCAAATCTTCCCTGACCGATGAAATTCTGATCCGTCTGATGATGGATATGGAAGAAATCAATGTGGCGGTCATCTGCGGAGATCCGTCGCGCCGGAAAACAGGGGGGGCGCTTCTGGGGGACCGTATCCGGATGAACAGCCTCGGAAACCCGAGGTTGTATATGCGCAGTCTCGCGACCCGGAAGTCGGATTCCGAGGTGCCTTTGGCTATGCCTGAAGCAATCCAGGTCGCCAAGGCCGCAGGGTATGATCTGATCATTGCCGAAACCGCCGGAATCGGCCAGGGGAATTCCAGGATACATGACCTGGTGGATATATCGATTTATGTCATGACCAGCGAGTTTGGCGCGGCAACCCAGCTTGAAAAGATTGATATGCTGGACTACGCAGACATTGTCGCAATCAATAAATTTGAAAAACAGGGAAGCGAGGATGCACTCCGGGATGTCCGGAAGCAGGTGCAGCGGAACCGTAAGGCGTTTGACAGGCCAACGGAAGAGATGCCCGTTTATGGAACCATTGCATCCAAATTCAATGATGACGGCGTTACCTCTTTATACCTTGGTATTCTCGATACAATCGCTGCCAAGACCGGAGTGAAATTGGATTCAAAGCTGCCGAGGCCCAAAACCAGATACTCCAGTTCTAAAGCGATCATTATTCCACCGAACCGTGTGCGCTATCTTTCTGAAATTGCGGATACAGTGAGAAGATATCACCAGTACACAAAAGAGCAGATGGAAGTTGTCAGAACCATCTGGCATCTTGAGAAAACGATAGAATCGCTGAAAGAGAACAACACTGAAGCTGATTCGAGCCTCATTGAAAGAATTCATGAATCCATAAAAAAAACAGAAGAGCAGCTTGATCCGGAAACCGGTGATCTTGTGAAGGAATGGGATGCTGTCAATCGCGCATATGGTCAGGACGAGCTGGTTTACAATGTCCGGGATCGTGAGATCCGTGTTCCCCTGTATACGGAATCCCTGTCAAAACTGAAGATTCCCAGAATCTCCTTGCCCAAATATACCGATCCGGGAGAACTATACCGATGGATGCGTGAAGAGAATCTTCCCGGGAGTTTTCCTTATACTTCCGGCGTTTTTCCTCTCAAGCGGACAGATGAAGATCCCACCCGTATGTTTGCAGGGGAGGGAGATCCGGGCCGGACAAACCGGCGGTTCAAGCTTCTGTCCGCCAACCATTCCGCCACCCGTTTATCAACCGCTTTTGATTCGGTAACTTTGTATGGATATGATCCGGAAATCCGGCCAGATATATATGGAAAGGTCGGGACTTCCGGAGTGAGTGTCTGTACGATTGATGATGTCAGAACCCTGTATGACGGGTTTGAATTGTGTTCGCCTGACACCTCGGTTTCGATGACGATTAACGGCCCGGCGCCAATCATCCTTGCCATGTTCATGAACACGGCAATCGATCAGCAGGTTGACAAGTACAAGGCGGAAAACAAAAAGGAACCATCTGCCGAAACATATCAGAATATTCGTGACATGGTGTTGTCCAATGTCCGGGGAACGGTTCAGGCAGATATCCTGAAAGAGGATCAGGGACAGAATACCTGTATCCTTTCCATTGAGTTTGCATTGAAAATGATGGGAGATATCCAGCAGTTTTTTATCGATATGAATGTTCGCAATTTTTATTCCGTGTCTATTTCCGGATATCACATTGCAGAGGCCGGAGCCAATCCCATTACCCAACTGGCGTTAACGCTTGCGAATGGTTTTACGTATCTGGAGTACTACCTTTCTAGAAACATGCCGCTGGATCGTTTCGCACCCAATTTCTCCTTCTTTTTTTCCAATGGAATGGATGCGGAATACACGGTGATCGGGCGGGTTGCAAGGAGGATATGGTCTATTGCCTTACGGGAAAAATACAAAGGGGCTGCCCGGTCACAGATGTTGAAATATCATATTCAAACTTCCGGCCGGTCTCTTCACAGTCAGGAGATTCAGTTTAACGATATCCGGACCACCCTTCAGGCTTTATGCGCGATCTATGATAACTGCAACAGCCTTCATACCAATGCCTATGACGAGGCCATTACAACTCCGACCGATGAATCCGTAAGACGGGCGCTGGCTATACAGTTGATTATCAACCGGGAATGGGGGCTTTCCAAGAATGAGAATGTATATCAGGGAAGCTTTATTGTTGAAGAGCTGACACATCTGGTTGAAGAAGCGGTTCTGATGGAGTTTGATCGAATTACCGCACGGGGCGGCGTCCTGGGTGCCATGGAGACCGGATACCAGAGAAGCAGTATTCAGGAAGAGTCATTGTATTATGAATATAAGAAACATTCAGGAGAGCTTCCGATCATTGGAGTAAATACGTTCCGCAATCCCGATATTTCCGCAGAAGAAGTATCTTCCTGCATCGAGCTTGCGCGGGCAACCGAAGAGGAAAAGGCTTCCCAGTTGAAACGTCTTCATGATTTTCAGAAAAGAAATGAAAGCAAATCACCTGCTGCCCTAAACCGGCTTCAACAGGTTGCCCTGGAAGGTGGAAACGTATTTGAAGAGTTGATGAACACGGTAAGAGTATGCTCCATGGGGCAGATCACAAAAGCCCTGTATGATGTTGGAGGACAATACAGAAGGAATATGTAATAACGGGAAAAGACTTATGTCTGTTTTTCCTTGACAGATTTATGGATTTTCCGTTACGTACAACTATAATATTTGATCTGGATGCCGTTTCGGCATAAAAGGGAAAGCGGTGAAAATCCGCTGCGGGCCCGCCACTGTGAGTGGAAAGGATGATCGCAAAAACCACTGGCCACGTTGTTTGGCTGGGAAGGGGCGATTGATCGGTTTGATCCACGAGCCAGGAGACCTATCCGGATTTCGGGAAAACATGATGTGCCTTCGAGGTCAAGGTGATGTCCGGGTGAATTGTATAATAAGCCCCGCTTTGGTTTCGACTAAGCGGGGCTTTTTTATTTAAAAACCGCAGAGACATGGGGAGAGCAGTTACAGAAGCATCTTCATATCGAGTCCGCCACACTACGTATGGATTTGCTTTACAGATGCAGAGGATATCCGCCAGATAGTGATCTGCACCGTATGGTGATCATCTTAATTGATCCGGTTCTTGTCTCCTTTCCGGATCAATTGAACCCATTCTGCTCTCTCTGTGTCTGTGCGGTTTTTGTCTTTTGTATTGAACAGGCATGATCTGTCTGTTAACCGGCGATTGAAAAAATATTTCCGCAAACCAGCCATTTTCCATTATGTCTTACTACTCGAACAACCTCATCAATCGGTTTTGCTGCTTCCTCGGTAAAAAAAGCCTTCAGGGCCGGTTTGGCTTCACCGGTTAAGCGCAATTCCACAGATGAGTCATCCTGATGGATCATATGGGTTCTCAGGTTGTAAACTGAATCACTCATATAAAACATCCCAAAACCGCGATCAGATGCTTCCTGATTCTTTTTTTGAATGTATTGATCCACTACATCAATGTTATTCACAATTTTACTTTCCTCACAAAGCCTGTCTGCCATTGCTTTGTCTGCCTGAAAATATGCTTCTGTAAATTCGATCACTGCTTTGGCAGGTGTGTCCTTTATATCCGGGAAAATAAACAGTATTTGTAAAGCAACTCCGATGATGACGGTCAAGGCAAATGGGGCAATCCTGTTAATCCGGGGCATTTGTTACTTATCCTTAATAAAAAGCATAATGGTTCAATAGTTAAAATATGATATTGAAAATTAAAACATTGTAACGGAACAACCGGAAAAATATTTTCACAGATACCATATAAAATGTAATGAAACAAGCACTTTGATGATAATAAAAACGAGATAGGATATTTGTATATTGACTTGTGAACTTTTATTGCAATATAAACTTTTAATTGCTTTAGGGCAATCATTCACAGATCCTGTACTCAAATCTCTTCAAGAGTGCAATTGTTATGGTTATGAATTATCGGGGCTAATGATTTCAGAAAGAGGGTTGGGCAATATGATGCTGTACGCGGTTGCCGATATCCATGGCAAAAAAGAGAACCTTTTAAAAATCCGCAAGAACATCGAACAATACAAACCAGATGTCCTGATTATTGCCGGAGACATAACCAATTATTTTTTTCCAAAGGACACTATTGATTTATTAAGCGGCTTGTCAATTCCGGTTCTGACGGTTCGGGGGAATTCGGATTTTCCAATTGTGGATAGGTTGATCTCGAAAACCGAAACTGTTTATTCTATTCACAGGGAAGCCTATTTTGAAGATGGTTTTCATTTCATTGGCCTGGGAGGAGCGCTATTGCTCCCGTTTAAAACAAAAGTCTGTTTATGGGAGGCAAGCCGGTTTCTTGAGATCGAGTCATCCCTTACCGATAAATCCATCCTTGTCATGCATCCACCTCCATTTGGTGTTTTGGATCGTGTATTGGGCCGCGTTCATTCCGGAAGCCGGGAAATATGCAACATGATTGCCCGGAAACAACCCTTGCTTTTTCTTTGCGGGCATATTCATGAAGATGCTGGACAAAGCACTATTGGAAAAACAATCGTAGTTAATTGCAGTATTGGAAAAAGTGGAGGCGGTGCAATCATTCAACTTGAAGAAGGAAAGGTGCCAAATATCAATTTTATTCAGAGATGAGTGTTTTGCCGGGTGAAATCATCAAGCGGAAGTACGGAAAAAACATTCAACAGAACATAATTAAATTGACAGCGGACATTGTTTTTGATTGATATCAGTCTCCATTAGTGCAAGTTGAAATATCCTTTTGAATTTTCCTTTTTATGTGAACACCGGTATGCAAAAGAAAATTACACTTTTTGTTTTTCGAAATTCAGGTTCAAAGGTTAATCAGATTACCTTTATTAAATCGTCAGCTGTTGTTGCAGGCATCGTTCTGCTGATTTGCCTGATCGGTTTGGCGGGTGTAATTTCAAAGTATATTCAAATTTTTCAGGGCATCACGGATCGTAAGACATTACAAATAAGCAGCACCAGTCAACATAAGGAGATTGAGACGCAGCGTCTTCAGATCCAAAAATTTGCAGATGAAATCAATTCGCTGAAAAAAAAGATTGTTGATCTGAATCAATTTGAGAAAAAAATCCGGATTATTGCCAATATCGAAAAAACAAGTGATTCGGAGAGTCTTTTCGGTATTGGTGGATCGATTCCAGAAGACCTTGAGCTGGATGCCTCTGTTGAAAATAAGCAGGATCGTTTGATTCGTGAAATGGATGAGCAGGTTGACACTCTTGAGTATGCATCGAAAATTCAATTGGAATCGCTGTCGGATGTTTTACAGCAATGGGAGGAAAAACGTAATATTCTTGGTTCAACTCCTTCCATTCTACCATCTGCAGGGTGGATGTCGTCCGGATTCGGTTACAGGATTTCACCTTTTACCGGAAGAAGGGAAATGCACAAGGGAATTGATCTTGTCGCTTCCAAAGGCACTCCCATCATTGCGACAGCCGATGGAATCATCACTTTCGCAGGTAGTAAAGGCCTGTTCGGGAATACGGTAGTTGTTGATCATGGCCACGGCATATCAACCCGTTATGCACACTGCTCCAAAATATTGAAAAAATGTGGAGACAAAGTGAAAAGAGGAGATATGATCGCCCGTGTTGGAAATACAGGAACGAGCACCGGTACTTATCTCCATTATGAGGTACGGGTCAACAATATCCAGGTTAATCCGGAAAGATACATGTTGGATTTTAATCTTGACAGGGTGCGTCATAAGCGTTACACTTATTCCTGGAAGGAGAAATAACCATGCCTACAAAAAATCCAAGAGTTAACATTGTTGTTGAGCCGCCGCTGTATAATGTTATGCATGATCTTGCAACCAGTGAGGGCGTTTCCATGTCCACCATTGCCCGTGACCTTATCCGGGAGGCAATTGACTTGAGGGAAGATGTCGCCCTGGCAGTTTTTGCCGATAAACGAATGAAGTCATTTGACAGAAAAACGGCGCTTTCAAATGAAGATGTGTGGAAATGATCCATGCTTTTTACCTTATACTATCATCCCGCTGTTCGCATTGAAGATTTGCCTCTTATCGATCGAAAAACAAAAGACAGGATACGTAAGGCCATAGAAGAACGATTGCAGACCGCACCTCATGACTATGGGGAACCTTTACGAAAGACACTGAAGGGCTACTGGAAGCTCCGCGTGGGTGATTACAGGGTCGTGTTCAAAGTGATCGAGTCCGAGGTATGGATTCTTGGCATCAGGCATCGGAAATCGGTTTATATGGATATTGGCAAGAGGGTGTAAAGGCTTTTCCGCGTTTTTATTCTTTTATCCACTATCGGTTCTAACTTTTATTCAAAGGATCTCCAGAATAAATATTTGGAGGAAGGAAAAAATATGGAGCTGTCCAACCAGCAGAAGGCTGCTGTTGAATATACCGGTTCTCCCACACTTGTGATCGCAGGCGCCGGATCTGGTAAAACGCTTACACTTACTGCAAAAATAGCCCACTTGATTCAGAGTGGTTATGATCCAACAAGGATACTTGCCATTACATTTACAAATAAGGCAGCGGGCGAAATGAAGAGTAGGCTTGTCCGGCTGACAGGAATCGGACCGGGGTCTTTCCCATGGGTACGCACGTATCATAGCGCTTGTTTTATCATATTAAAATTTTATTGTTATTTGCTTGGATTCAGTGCGCCGATTCAGATTTATGCAGAATATCAGCAGAAGAAACTGCTGACGGAAATCATGGTCGGGTTGAATTTTGATAAGAAATATGTACCAGCCATTTTAGGACAAATATCCAGTGCGAAGAATTCGGCAAACCCTGGACAGTATTTTGATCAGAAGCCTTATGTTTCCCATATCCGGTTATTCGATATTTACAGCTTATATGAGAAAGAGCTTCAGAAAAAAAATGCAGTGGATTTTGATAATATTCTTTTGCTGACCCGGGATCTGTTACGGGATTTTCCGGATGTGCGGAAAAAATATCAAGATTTTTTTCAGTTCATTCTGGTTGATGAATATCAGGATTCCAACAATTTGCAGGAAGAATTAACGCGCCTTTTTTTTTCCGGTTCCAATCTTTTCTGCGTTGGGGATGACTGGCAGGCGATTTATGGATTTCGTGGAAGCAATGTGAATCACTTTTTAACCTTTGAAAAAAAATATGAGAAAGCCCGGGTTTTCAGGCTTGAAAAAAATTACCGCTCATCCAATGAAATTGTTCAGGTTGCAAACTGCCTGATTGAATACAATCCGGATAAAATGGACAAAAAATGCTATGCAAGCAAGAAGGGCGGAGTTGTAGAACTTCATAATTTTTATAATGATGATGAAGAGGCCAGATGGGTATGCAGAAAGGTCAGGGTATTGAAAGATACCGGGGTTCCATATGATAAAATGGCGGTTCTGTATCGAACCAAATTCTGCTCATTGGCATTTGAAAAAGCGCTTCGATATCATGGAATTCCTTATCGTATGATGGGATCAAAAGGCTTTTTTGAGAGAAAGGAGATACTGGATATCAATTGTTATCTTGCAGCTTCTGTTTTCCCGAAAGATGATGTGTCTTTTGAAAGGATTATTAATATTCCCAGCCGCGGGATCGGGCCTGGAATGATTCAAAAAATCGGAAGCGTGATGATCCCTGGAATGAGCCTGCAGGATGCAGCTAGAAAGGTTCTTTGTGAACGGTTAGTAACACCGAAAGTCCATGCAAGTCTGACGGAACTGATCGAGGTGATTGATCGGATCAGAGAACAGACGCCATCAGAAGCGATTCACACCATTCTGACATCGTTACGATATCTGGAATACTTACAAGGGTATTCAAAGACAGGTGCGGATTATACTTCACGGGTTGAAAATATTGAGGCGTTGCTCTATTCTGCATCCAAAAAGTCGACTCTGCTTGAATATCTAGAAGAAGCTTCACTGATAAGGGAAGATAAGGAGGAAGATAAAGAAGATGGATCAGGTGTGAACCTTTCAACCATTCATGCCAGCAAAGGTCTTGAATTCTCTTCTGTTTTTATTGCAGGCTGTGAAGAGGATCTGTTTCCTCATTGGAAATCCAAGGAATCAAAATCAGAGTTGCAGGAAGAAAGACGACTCATGTATGTTGCCATTACCAGAGCAATACATTATTTATATATCAGCTATTCAAATTTCAGAAAAGGGCAGCCGGCATATAAAAGCCGATTCATTGAGGAGATTACAGATGCAGTGCATGAGATTTCAGGCGATTCAATCACATTCTGAATGCAATCTTGGTGTATCAAACCATGGTTGTCGGCATAAGACGGGATGACCAGACTCTATGAAATGAAAGTAATAACATTCGTTTCATGAAAACGGAGGCCGTAATGTTTAAGGTGAAAGCAGATAAAGAAAAAAACAGACTCTATATTACAATTGGTGATATGCCGGAAAAGAATGAAAGGGAATTGCTCATCCAGGAAATTGAAAGCAAAATTCAGATGTTGAAAAAGGGATTTGACTGTATCACAGATCTTAGAGAATATCAGGTACAGCATGATGAGTCTGAAACGTTTATTTTTCGGGCACAAAAAAGGCTTGTCGAAGCGGGGATGTCCAATGTGGTTAGAATCATTAAAAGATTTGGATCATTTGCGCATTTTCAGTTTGATAAAGTTTCCGTGACGGTTGGGTATCATGCAAAAAATGCATATTCACTTGAAGAAGCGGAAGCGATGCTTGACGCAAAAAAGGGATAACCTGTGAGCCAATTTCAAAACGATTATAAAGCGTCACACCGGCGAATGTCAGTGCCCAGAAAAGAGCCGAAAATACTGGATAGCGCTACGGTTGCGCCTGGCGGCTTGGAAAACTGCACTGCGTGTCTCGTTTTCGCCGGAACGACAACAACAGACTTTTGAAATTGGCTCCCATTATAAAAAACGGAGCATTGATATGAAAAAGCTGAAGGGCTTTCAACGGAAATACCTTCGTGGGATTGCACACAGTCTGAAAGCGGTTGTTTTTATCGGGCAAAAGGGTAAAACCGAAGCGGTTTTACTGGCAATTGAAGATGCAATTGAAGCTCATGAGCTTATTAAAATTAAATTTATTGATTGTAAGGAAAAAGAACAAAAAAATGAAATCATTCGTGATCTTGAAATAAAGACACAAAGTGAAATGGTTGGTATGATCGGACACACGGCTATCTTTTACCGTAAGCAGACAGATCCGGATAAACAAAGAATCATTTTGCCTGAGAAATAACATCCTGAAAATACTCATTTGAATTATTTTTTACAAAAATCATGAATCGATTGGAGAAAACTCGAAGCATTGATGCAGTATAAAGACAAATCAATCTGCCGGGAAGAGTTGGAAAAACGAATCGTTCATGGCCTTGCCTGTGAATGGGATGCTGCACGAATCCTTCTAACGCCCGATATCCAAAGACAAATGCGAAGGCCTTTGTTTCGTTTGTCCGATATGAAACAATGTCTTGGATATTGGTCTAAATCCAAAAGAGAAATATGTCTTAGCATCGATTTTGTTTTAAACCATCCCTGGGATTCAATAAAAGATGTTTTGCTTCACGAAATGGCACACCAGCTCGCATCAGAAGTTTTTTCCGGAGAGGATGAGTCCGCACATGGTCCGATTTTTCAGGAGGCCTGCCTCTTATTAAGAGCAAATCCTAAAGCCTCAGGGAAATACAGAACGCTGCATGAACAGATCCAATATGATTCGGTTGCGACAGAAGATAAAATAATAATCCGGATAAAAAAGCTGATGGCCCTGGCGGAAAGCCGGAATCAAAATGAAGCTGAGGCTGCTATGGCAAAGGCAAGACTGCTGATTAAAAAATATAATGTGCAGCTTATTCAAACAGATGCAAAAAGAGGGTATAAAAGCATTTTTCTGGGGTTTCCAAGGCTCCGCCATTCCAGCGATGAATACTATTTGGCAAATTTGATCATCGATTATTATTTTGTAAAAGGAGTTTGGGTATCGGCGTTTGTTTTAGACAAAGGGAAAATGGGGAGAGTACTTGAAATCAGCGGGACCGATAAAAATCTGATGATCGCTGAATATGTGTATATGTTCATTAAGCTTTATTGTAACCGTAAGTGGGATGAATATAAAGTCGGCACGTTATATAATCACTATCATAGAATCGATTTTTCCACGGGGATCATCAAAGGGTTCCGTCAAAAGCTGGAAGACCAGGATAATGGCAGATCGGCTGTTGAAGGTTGGGAGATGGTTGTAGTCGAAGATTCAAGACTTAGGCAGTTTGTCGATTATAAATATCCAAATTTGAAAACAACTTTAAAATATAGTGGTCATCGGAGTCCAGCGGTGGAAGCCGATGGCATTGCTATTGGACGGAATTTGGTGATTTCCAAAGGAATCAATGAGTCATCCCGGGTTGCCCCCTTTTTATTAGAAGAAAGGTGAAGGATATACAGATTTGAATATGATCTGGATTACACTGAATCCTTTGGGATCGTGTGGTTATGAGAACGATTGAAATATTTTTTTATGAAGTTATTATAGACCGGATTTAATTATTGTGATATACATAAAACAGTAGCGTTAGCGAAATGCATCATTATCTTTTTACTCTTATCTGATTATTTCAAAAAAATCATCATCATAGATCTTACTGAATTGTACCGGATTTACTACGAAAAATTTTGATTTGTGGCTTGGGCCTTCAATTTTAATGGTTCAAAATACTCTCTATTGTTTTTCAATAATTAAATTTTAGGATGGGAGGTTACGTCTGTGGATGTAAAAATCATCAACCCTTTTATCAGTGCAACTATAAAAGTTTTGGAAACAATGGCTTTTGTGAAGTCAACAGCTGGAAAAGTTTATCTGAAGAAAGATTCCATTGCTATAGGTGATGTCTCAGGAATTATTGGTATCACAGGAGAGCAAAACGGTACCATTTCAGTTACATTTAACGAAAGTTGTATTTTAAAAATTGTCTCCAATATGCTGGGTGAGAAGGTTTATACGATCAATAGAGATGTTCAGGATGCGGTTGGAGAAATAACCAATATGATTTCCGGACAAGCCCGGATTGGGCTTGAAGAGATGGGTAAAATTTTTCAAGCAGCCATTCCAACCGTGGTAACTGGGAAAAATCATACAATTTATGGTATCGCGAATGGACCCAAATTCGCTATTCCTTTTACAACCGATGATGGGAATTTTACGATAGAGGTATGTTTTGAATAATATCGATTCTGAGCCAATTTCAAAACTATCATAAAGCGTCACACCGTCGAATGCCAGTGCATAGAAAAGAGTCGAAAATACCGGATAGCGCTACGCTTCACTGCGTGTCTAGTTTTCGCCGGAACTACAACAACAGACTTTTGAAATTGGCTCTTCTGAATGAAAAATCATACGATAAACGGAGGGCCTAAATGGATTTTTCAAAGAAAATTTTAGTTGTAGATGATTTTGCCACAATGCGTAGAATATTAAAGAATATCCTCAAGCAGATCGGATTTACCAACATTTCAGAGGCTGATGATGGCATAACAGCTTTAGAGGCAATGAGCAAAACACAATTTGATCTTGTGATATCCGATTGGAACATGCCCAAAATGACCGGGCTGGAATTATTGAAAACGATTCGTTCACACAGTGAGTTCAAAGAAATACCCGTTCTCATGGTGACAGCAGAAGCGCAAAAACAAAACGTGATCGAGGCGGTTAAGGCAGGTGTTTCAAACTATGTTGTCAAGCCTTTTACGGCAGATGCGATTATTGAAAAACTTGAAAAAATATTTGCGTAAATATCATTCGTGAATGTCTAATAATTGAAGGAGGGAGCTCATGACAGAAAAACCGGTTATCAAGGTTGGACATCTGAAAATTACGGATCATCTCATTCTTGGCGTCACAGACTTAAAGCAAAAAAAGGGGAAAGAAGTATTCGAACATTGTACTCTGAAAACAGTTCTAAAGAACGGCTGGAATGAGGTTGCTGATGCACTGGCAAACGGCAGCATCGATGGCGCGTTCATATTGGCTCCCACTGCAATGGATCTGTTTAAATCCGGAGTCGGTATTAAGCTTATTTTATTTACCCATAAATCAGGAAGCGTGCTGGTAAAAAGCAAAGCGGCAAATATAGAAAAAATCGAGGATTTTGCCGGGAAAGCGGTTTTAATTCCATACCAGCTTTCCGTCCATAATATGCTATTTCACAGGTTGCTTTCAGAAAAAGGATTAAAACCCGGCACCAGCAATGAACCAGGAGTTGATGTCGTACTTGAGGTAATGGCTCCAATGATGATGAATGATGCAATTAAATACGATGAAGAAGGAGAAATCGGCGGATTTATCGTTGCAGAGCCAATCGGTTCACAGGCAATTGCCGGTGGTCTTTGCGAGGAGATGTGTCTTTCCAAAGATCTCTGGCCAAACCATCCTTGCTGTGTTTTTGTTGTGCGTAATGAAATAATTGGGAAAAACCCAGATGGCGTCCAGGAACTTACCACCAGCCTTGTTCGGTCTGGTATGTCCATTGATGCTCAGCCTTCGGCAGCAGCGGCCATTGGAGCGGATTTTCTGGGTCAAGATAAAGCGATTGTCGAGCGTGTTCTAACTACGCCTGCTGATCGCATTACAACAGGAGAATTGTTCCCGGTGATTGAGGACCTGGCTGTGATACAAGATTATATGTGTGATATTATGAAAAAAATGCAAAATAAAATTGATCTGGAAAAATTTGTTGATACGCAATTTGCTAAAATCGCCGGAGCAAAGTAACCCTTATGGTCTTTCCGCATGGATAACGTGGTTAATTTAAATCCCTGCGATACTTTTTTGATCCCATTTCAATAGTAAATTTATAAATACGAATGGTTACAGACGTACTCTCAATTTCCGGATATTTCCCCTTTTGTTTGACACACAGATCTCTTTCGGTTATGCTTTTTTATCGTTCATGTCACAATGGTTTCAATCCAAAATAGTTATTAAATTAATCATATTGCTGGTGTTTTTAGAATGAAAAAGAGATTAAACGGACAAACAGATTATTCTGATCACCTCGGAGAGGCTTCTCCTATACAGAATCTGGATCAGTTCCTTGAATTTACTGTTGAAAAAGCAGTACGTATCATGCAGTCAAAGGCTGGATCATTGCTATTGCTGGAGCAGGAGACAGGGGATCTATATTTCAAAGTTGCTACAGGCGATAAAAAAGAAGAACTGAAGCGGTTTAAGATAAAAATTGGAGAAGGGATCGCCGGTAAGGTGGCACAGACAGGAGAACCCTTGCTGATTTCAGATGTACGAAAAGATCCACGCTGGAATAAGGATATCAGCGAGTCCATTGGTTTTCAAACCCATTCAATTATTTGCGCACCCATGAAAGTTGGTGATGAAATTATTGGCGTAATTGAGATTATCGATAAAATCAATGGGACATCGTTTGTTGATGACGACTTGAAAATATTGACGGAGTTCGGAGAGCTTGCTGCCCATGCAATCGGTAATGCACGGAAAATCGTACAGGTAGACCGTGAAAATAGAGATTTAAAAGAGGAGCTCGCAGCAAAATATCAAATCGTTGGAAATAGCAGTTCAATTCAGAAAATTATACAGGAAGCCACAAAGGTAGCAAATTCGACTACAAGTACGATAATTCTTGGTGAAAGCGGAACCGGAAAGGAGTTGCTTGCCCGGTTGATTCACCGGGTTGGTCTTCGAAAAGATAAACCATTGGTTGTTTTGAATTGTGCGGCACTCCCTGAATCATTGCTGGAAGATGAACTTTTCGGCCATGAGAAAGGGGCTTTCACTGGTGCGATCAATAAAAAAATTGGTAAATTTGAGCTCGCCGATCAAGGAACCCTGTTTCTGGATGAAATTGGTGAGATGAGTCCGGGTATGCAGGCAAAGCTCCTCAGGGTACTACAGGAAGGGATTTTTTATCGTGTTGGCGGGAACACACCCGTCCATGTCAATGTGAGGGTTATATCTGCCACAAACCGTGAAATTCTTAAGGAAATTGAAGAGGGCAAGTTCAGGGAGGATTTGTATTATCGATTGAATGTTGTCACAATTGAGATGCCGCCACTTCGAGAAAGAAAAGCAGATATTCCTTTCCTTGCGGAACACTTCATCGAATCTTTTCGGTTGGAAAGAGGAACTCCAGGGTTGATTATATCGGAAGAGGCTATGGAAAAAATGATTGGATACAACTGGCCGGGAAATGTGAGGGAGTTGCGCAATGCTTTAGAACGGGCAGTTGTAATGGGTAACGGGAAAAAGGTGCTGCCCGAGGATTTGCCGATTTTTGATCCGAAAACAAAATACCCCGGTATGCAAGTCGGGATTTCTCTGGAAGATGCATTGAATGAATTCAAGAAAGAGTTTGTCAAGTTGAACCTGAAAAATACAGGGGGAAATCGAAGCAAGGCTGCTCAGGTTATGGGGATTCAAAGGACCTATTTGTCACGTTTGGTCACCAGGTTCGGGATTCAGGATATTTAAAAAATAATTGGGGAGCCATCTGAAATCCAATTGAGATGAAGCTTCAAGCTCTATGTTGTCGGCGGTAGAATTCCCAACTCACTTATTTTATATAATAATGTTTTATAGCTGATTTTTAATATTTTGGATGCTCTGCTACGGTTCCACCCGGTCTTTTCCAATATGTAAGAGATGGCTTCCTTTTCAACTTTATCCAAAGCGTTTTTCTTGATATCCTTTAATGAAAAGGATTCCAGATCAGGTGCTTGTCCATTCTGGAATAGAAAATTATTGGATGAAGGTATCGGTGGTTGAACTTGTTCCGTTTTTTGGCGAACAGCATTTGATGATCCATATCCATAATCGAATCCATCAATGATATCATCCCAACTACCAAGAACCAATACTCTTTTCAATACGTTTTGAAGCTCCCGGACATTGCCTGGCCAGTAATATTCGGATAGTTTTTGTAATACCCGACTGCTGGGCTGGAGAATGTTTCTATTGTTGAATTGAGACGTATACAGTTGACTGTAATAATTGATCAGATGCGGAATATCCTCGGTTCTCTCTCGAAGAGGCGGGATATATATTTTAATAATATTTAACCGATAATACAGATCCTCACGGAATTTATGTTTTTTAATTTCATCTTCCAAATCATGATTGGTTGCTGCGATAAGCCATGTATCTGTTTTAAATTCTTTTTCTGATCCAAGAGGAGCGAATTCCCCGCTTTGGAGAACATGGAGCAGCTTTGACTGTAACAAAATCGGCATATCCCCGATTTCATCAAGAAACAGTACACCTCCGTTGGCCAGTTCAAATTTCCCGCGTTTTTTTTGTTCCGCCCCTGTGAAGGCTCCTCGTTCGTAACCATAAAGCTCACTCTCAAGAAGTCCTTCGGGAAGGGCTGCACAATTGACCTTGACAAACGGTTTCCCTTTTCTTGGGGATTTTTGATACAGGTTTTGTGCGATTACCTCTTTTCCAACGCCGGTCTCGCCGGAAATTACGATATTCAGCCCTGTATCTGCAACATGATTGATCAGGTCAGTAACTCTGACAATGGCTGGACTAACGCCTATGATCGGGGGTCCGCTTTGCATATTCTTAAATGTTTTCGTTTAAATGGTTGTATGAAAATTTCAGTTAATCATAATCAGCTGACTTTAAATTGTTTTTGACTGGATAAGATCAATAATTCGTTTATCCAGTTCCATCAGGTCAATTGGTTTTTCCAGTACAAGATCTGCCTCTGCCTCAGATGCCAGCATACCTGGATGCTCTCCCCAGCCTGTAATGGCAATGATAAGTATCTCCGGAAATTTTTTTTTAACAATAGAAATGATACCAACACCGCTGATATTCGGCATAACGATATCCGTGATGATAAGGTCAAAATCGTTTGGCTCGGTCTGGAGTATCTTTAATCCATCCAATCCATTAGAAGCTGTTGCGACCGAATAATTTTTTTTTATAAAAAATTTTTTATACGTATTCAGTATCTCTTCACTGTCGTCAATTATCAGAATTTTATATTTTTTTTGCATTTCCTTATCAGGTGTTCAGATAAAAAGTGAAGAATTTTTCTTCATCCGATTTTGTGTGTTAACCATAGTTTGGATTGTTTTGGTATTATTTACAAGTATTTTTTATGGATTTCATATAGCATTATAACGGATTGGGCAAGTATATTTTAACTTTTTTCATATTTCCGCCCTTTCATCCTTTTGATTAAAATGTATCAAAGCATATTAAAAACAGTCTCATCTGAAAAACAACCAAGAATCAGTTGATTATTCTAAAAAGATATGTATAAAACGCGGACAGGAAAAAAAGTATGCTCTATATCTGGAGTGGAAAATGAGAAAAATAGCAGTTGCAATGGCAAAAGGTGGTGTTGGCAAGACAACAACAGCTGTAAACCTTGCTTTTGGTCTTTCACAGCTTGGACACAGAGTGTTGCTGGTTGATTGTGATACTCAAGGGCAGACCTCAAAATTCCTGGGAGTGAATCCCAAATATGGACTCTACGAGTTTGTCACAGGCAGAGATAAAAACGGCGAATATATTTCAAGAAAAGATATTATTCATCCCACCCGAAAAAATCTCTGGCTGATTGCCGGGGGGATTGGTTTGGTAGAATTGAAAAACTGGCTTGGAGAGCAGCCCAGAGATATCCGGCAGACTGTCCTGGGTAATGCACTTCTTCCCAAAAAGGGGACGCTGGATTATCTGATATTTGACTGCGCACCGGGATGGGATGTGTTGAGCGTCAACATTTTAATGGCAGTTGATGAGGTTTTATGTCCGGTTGCTCTGCAAGGGCCATCTCTTGAGGGACTAAAAACTTTTTTTGGATATCTTCTTTCCGCTCAGAAGCTGAACTCAGATCTTCAATTAAAATATATACTTCCGACAATGTTTGATACACGCACCCGTCAAAGTTTTGAGATATTAAAGCAACTGCAAAAAATGTTTAAAAGACAGATCTGTGATCCGATTCACTATAATGTCCGATTATCGGAGGCACCTTCACAGGGGAAAACGATTTTTGAATACAGAAGTCAGGCCATCGGAGCAGAAGGATATCGAAAACTGATAAGGAGGGTAGATGGGGATGACGATCGGAAACAATGAAAAACCTGATTTTTTTGAAAATATTGCATTCGATCCTGTGATGGCGGCAATCGGTTCAGGTGAAAAAGATAACGATAAGAATTCTCCCCTAGAAGAAAAGAAGAAAAAAAAAGCAGGTTTTTATCTTTCTCTGGAAGTGCTTGATCGGTTCACTCGTAAATTTCATGAGTTAAAGCTTGCCGGAATGCAGATTGAGAATAAGTCTGCATTTGTTGAAGCTGCAATTTTGTTTGCTTTGGATGATATTGATAAGGGTAATGAAAGCAAGGTATTAAAAAAATTTTATGAATAAGATGAATATCTATTTGTTGGTTGCTGTTACTTTTTTTAAACCGGTTTTTTTATGTGGTGATTGAGTGATAATCTGTTCTGGTACGCATTTTGTGCAATATACCCTCTCATGATCAACAAATATCACATCTCTGCTGGAACATTCACACCTGATTTTTAATTTTATTTTCATACGGACTATTTGGCATTGTCATTGGATAATGTCAACTCGCCTCTTTTAACCCTTGATCACTGAACATGAATGCTATATTAGAAAACTGGCACTTATGCAAAGTTCTTCAATTTTTTTTCGTAGATTACCAATTGAAACATATAGTAGGATAGAATTGTGGTTTTTGCCACATTTTGAATTACAGGGGAGATATCATTTATGAAATCAGTCAGTCGAACCGATAACTCAGGCTTTACCTTTATCGAACTAATGGTTGTGATTGTGATTCTGGGTATACTGGCAATGGTGATCGCACCCAATTTTATGGATGCCCCGGACGAAGCAAGGCAAAACAAGGCGAGAATTGATATAAAAGCCATTGAGTCCGCGCTGCAATTATATAAACTCGATAACGGTATGTATCCGAGTACGGAACAGGGACTTGAGGCGCTTGTAAAAGCCCCGGAATCCGGTGTTCTGCCTAAAAAATGGCGTAAGGGCGGTTATCTTGAAAAGTCCTTTGTTCCAAAGGATCCATGGGGAAATGAATTTGCGTATCTTAGCCCCGGTGTGAATGGTAATTTTGATCTTATCTCATATGGCTCTGATGGAGCTCCAGGCGGAGAGGATGTTGCCAAGGATATCAATAATTGGGAAATCGAATAGCCAGGTCATCTGAATAAGAATGAATTTTTGGCCAATAAAAGAGAATACAGGTTTTACGCTGATCGAGTTGATTGTGGTTGTCATCATTATGTCAGTCATGCTTGTGTTTGCGACACCACGCTTGTCAGGATTTATTTTTCCGGATGATACCAATAAAATAGTACGCTGGATCGTTGTTAAAGCCAGAATGCTACGGAATAATGCGGTTCAGCAACAGAAAGACTATGTCCTGAATCTTGATATCGATAACAATCGTTTATGGATTGCAGACGAATCAATGGATACGGAAGAGGCGTTGAAAACAGCCCAAGATAACGGCTATCCCCTTCCGGAAACCGTAAGACTGCTTGATGTGGGATTTCCAGGACAAGGAAAAGTGATTCAGGGAACGGTTGAAATACGATTTAATAAAAAGGGGTATTCCGATCAGGCGATTATCCATATTGAAGGCAGTGATGATCGAAAAGTCTCCCTGTTTGTGGAAGCATTTCTACCTTCCGTTAAATGGGTTGAGGAATATGTCGAAACCTTCAGATAATAGAAAAGATGATGGGTTCACCCTTTTAGAGGTTATGATTGCCTTTTCGATTATTGCCATTGTGATAACGACATTATGGGGGCTGCACTCCAAAACGGTTTATCTGAATCTGAATTCTCAATTTGATACGCAGGCACCGTTTCTCGCAGAAGTAAAGATGGCGCAGATTATTGAAAATATTGAAAAGCATGAAGAGGCGGATGAAGGTGACTTTGGTGAAGATTTTCCAGGCTACTCGTGGAAAAGTTCTGTAACTAAAGTGGAGTCGGAAACCCTAGGCGATCTATCGGAAAAACTGAAAAAAATTGAGGTTACCATAGGTTTTAACGATGGAGAGTTCAATTATTCGATCATTTCTTACCATTTATTGCAGGAGTAGTTTTCTGATCATTCCAAGAAAAGACAAAGAGGCTGAAGGTTGCTTCGGATTTACGCTACTTGAGATATTACTGGCAATTTTTATCTTCAGTATCATGATTACAACCCTTTTTGGATCTTTTAACCAGATTCTTGGCAGTGTGGGTGGCATTGAGGAGAATATCACCATCAATGAGATGGCGAAAACATGCCTGGACAGGATGATCCTGGATTTTAGGGAGATTCATGTGACCCCCTCCCAGCGCTATTCCCAACCCGAGCTGGATTCTGATCCGGATGTTCATCAACTCCTTGGTGAACAGAATTCCTCCCGGAATAAGGATTTCCCAAAATTGCGATTTACATCTTCTGCTCATATTTCGTTTGGCAAGGGACAACCAAAAGGTGTGGCAGAAATCGTTTATTATGTTGATGAAACAGAGGAGAACACATTTGTCCTGAAACGATCGGATCGTCTGAATTTTGAGAAACCACTTGATGAGAAAAATAATGATCCTGTTCTTTGCGAGAATGTAAAGTCTCTCTCCTTTACATATTATGATAAGGAGGGTGAAGAGCATGAATCATGGGATTCCGAGTCCTCTGAATTCAAGTATGAAACACCGGTATCCATCGGAATCCGACTGGAAATCGGCAAAGAAACGGCTTCTTACGTATTTCAGACCCGGGTTCATTTGCCGGTTTATCGTTATGAAAGCATCCAAAAAGAAACCTGATGAATGAGCAGAATCAAAAAAAGAATCAAGGTATCGCACTGATCATTACCATCGCAGTGATTACACTTCTGATTTCCACAACAATGGAACTGAACAGGCGGGCTGGGGATGCTGCCGAGTTTACGGGTGTTACAAGAGATCGTTTAAAGCTTTCCCATATGACTTCTTCGGGTGTACAAATGGTGATGGCCTTATTGTTGAAAGATAAAAAGGATGGAGAAGTGGATTCTCTGCAGGAAGATTGGGCAGACAAGGAAAGCATAGCAGATCTTCTGAGTGATATCCCTTTTCCAGAAGGGGCTTTGACTGTGGAAATTCAGGATGAGCTTTCAAAAATTCAGGTCAATGCGCTGGTCAAGTTTCCGGATGGGAAGGATTTTAATCAGGATCAGATGAATATGTGGGAACGATTTGTAGGATATATTACCTCCGGACAAGTCGAGGATGATGATACCAGTGCCTCCGCCATTGTGAATTCCCTTAAAGACTGGCTTGATTCAGGAGATGATGATGCCATAAGCGGTGTGAATGGGGCGGAATCGGATTACTATAATGGCCTGGAACCGCCGTATGCATGTAAAAACGGGCCAATAGATCATGTGGATGAACTTCTCCAGGTAAAGGGAGTGTCAAAGTTGGTAGAAAGTTTCGGCGGCTGGGAGATGCTATCCCAATATCTGACTGTCTATGGAATGGAAACAGAAGCAACAACCAATAAATTCAACTTTCCAGGGAAGATCAATATCAATACGGCTGAATTGCCGGTCATCGCCGCTTTACTTCAGGTAAATGATCTTCCGCTTGCACAGGAGATTGTCGGATATCGGGAAGAGATGACGGCCGATGGTAAATATCTCAACGATTTATCCTTATCTGGTGCAGACTGGTATAAGAAAGCTCCTGGATGCAGTGCTTTGACAATTGAACCCAATCTGATCACAACGAAAAGCAATTTTTTCCGGATTATCGCAACAGGGGAGCTGAATAACGTAAAGATGGTGACTGTTGCAGTTGTGGAACGGGAAAATAAAACCGGAAAAAACGCTTGCAGGGTCTTGAGTTGGCAGACGGAATAGACTATATCAGAACCATCGGTCTTGAACTGATTGTTAATGAAATAGAAATATTAGCCTAATATTCTTTTTGTAGAGAGGTAAACGGATTCCGAACTGTTCGGGGTTGATCAATTGCCAAGTATTAAAAAAGACAGGTTGAGATAAAAAGATATGAGCAGAAAAATTCTTGGGCTTGATATCCGTAAAAATAGCGTATCCGCAGTTGTCGTTGTAAGCAGCACCAAGGGCAATGAAGTGGAGGTCTTTTTTCACAATTCCTGGAAAGCAAATGGAGAAGAACATACGGCTGATCAAATCAGAGCGCTGCAAAATATTGTTGAAGACATTGATCTGTCAGAGGTTGAGTGTGTCATATCCTTTCCTGCAGAGCTGGCCTCTTATCGGAATATTCAGGTTCCATTCAAAGAAACCCGAAAAATAAAGCAGGTTCTTCAATTTGAATTAGAACCAACCATGCCGTTGCCTATTGATCAAGCCGTCATCGATTTTCAGAATATTTCACACCCAAAACAGCATGAACACACATGCATACTTGCAGCTGTGATTGAAAAAGAAAAACTGGATAAATTCATATCCGATCTGAAATCCGTAAATCTGAATCCACAAGTCGCAACCATCCGTGGATATTCAATTGCCATGGTGATTGCAAAACAGGCCGGCTCACCCAATCAGTTTTTGGTTATCGATGTTTATGATAACCGCTCAACATTGTTTGCGATATCTTCAGGGCAGATTCAAACAATTCGTTCCATTGTTTTCAGCCATTCATTGACAAGACCTGCAGAATCTATCTGCAAAGGAGTTGTGCAAACGGTTTCCGCCGTAGAGGATATTCTGGGAATTGAGTTTGTACCGGAAATTGTTTTTCTGACAGGCCCTGAAACAGATAAGCCTGATTTCAAGGAGGAGATTGCAAGCTCACTTGAACTTTCGGTTACATCGGTTGATTTGATTCAAGACACTGGAATCCAGATGAAAGAGTTTGTCGATCAATCCTGGATACCGGAACAGATGGATAATGCATTGGCTCTGGCACTTGCGGAGTTCTCAGGTAGCCATGGCTTGAATTTCCATCGCCGACAGTTTGCAGCCAAGAAGCATTGGAATGTCTATCGTAAAGATATTATTCAAACCGCTACTCTTGCAGGCATCATCCTGAGCATTCTGATCTTCAATCTGTTTTATGATTTTTATTCAATGAGCAGGGAAAAGGCGGATCTGGATTCTCAGATTTCGACTATTTACAAACAGGCATTTCCGGATTCAGCAATTGAAGATACCTTTGTGCAGCAGAGGCAAATGCGTGCAGAGGTGGATGAGCTGAAAAAACAATTCACAACGCAAGGATCGACAGGAGAGGATTTGAGATCCATTGATATATTAAACGAAATCAGTGGACGGTTGCCAAAAGAGATGGACATTGAGCTGGATAATTTGGTAATTGGGCCGGACAATGTAACAATCGCAGGGGACACGGCAACATTTAATTTAGTGGATGAAATGAAAAACCTTTTGGAAAAAGGAATTTTTTTCCAAAAGGTTACGATCAGTTCAGCCAATTCAGATAAAACCGGAAAAAGAATTTCATTTAAGCTGAAATTGGATATATAGTATTTACAAAGGGACTTATGGAAAGACTATACCGATATCTTGACCGAAAATATAGCAAAAGAGAACAGATAGGACTTGCTGCAGCAGGAGTTACACTTCTCCTTTTTTTGTTTTTTCAGTTGGTGATATCGCCAGTGATGAATAAAAAGTCCCGTATGGAAGGGGAAGTTATTACCAGAAAAAAGGCACTGATGGAAATGGCTGCTTTAAAAAATGATTTCGATCAGTTGAAAAGAAGTTCTGAATTATCGGAACGTCATATTTTGCAGCGGGACAAGAAATTTACCTTGTTTTCCTTCCTGGATCAGTTGGCAGGGCAGTCTGGTGTGAAAGAAAATATCAGTTATATGAAGCCAACTGCATCAAAAAAACAGGAGACGGGGCTTAAGAAATCGATTGTTGAGATAAAACTTAATGATATTACCTTGAATCAGTTGACATCCTATCTGCATGGGATTGAAACATCAAAAAATATGGTATTTGTAAAAAGGCTTTCAATAACCAAGAAGGGGGAACAGGACGGGTTCATTACGGTTGTTCTGCAAGCGGAAACCGTGGAGTCCTGATAACCGGTTTTTTGAGTTTTTTAAAGGAAAATGGGAAAAGCAAATATAAAATTTTTGTACGCAGCCTATATAATCGGTACAAGCCTTTTTTTCCTGTACTATCTTTTTCCTTCAAAATCTTTCAGTGATTATTTGAAATCGAAGATAGAACAGGCTGCACCGGATTTTTCCATAACCATCGAAAATGTCAGACCGGTCTTTCCTCTTGGGTTGAAATTTGTAAATCTTAGTGTGGAAAACAAAGGGACACCCGTGCTTAATGCACAAAAGCTTTCTGTAACACCCGGGTTTCTATCATTATTGGCGGGTAGAATTTCTGTAGACATCGATTGCGAGGCATACAAAGGGGCGATTGAGGCAGCGCTCGATTTTAAAAGAAACAATTTTATGGTTAGTGATGCAGATGTGGAATTCAATCATGTTCAGATTGGCGACATTCTTTTTTTAAAGAATAGCATACCGCATGATTTAATAGGTTCACTGGATGGCCAGGTGAATTACGAAACCGGAGAGAACAACAAGCAAATCTTTAAAAGTGATTTTATTCTAACAGATTTTATCATTACATTTTCTTCGCCATTTCATGGTCTGGAAAAATTGAGTTTGAAAAAAATAGAGGCTGATTTCGAGACTGATCGAAGTGAGGTCAAGGTTAACCGGTTTTTAAATAAGGGAGGAGATGTGGATGGCAGTCTTTCCGGAACCGTTCTCATCAACAGGAAATTTGAAAAAAGCGTTCTGAATTTGAATGGGACCATAAACCCCAATCCTGAATTCACAGATAAGCTGGGGAAATTGGGGCCTATTGTAAAAAGAATACTGAAGAAAAGCGGTGAAGATGGTTTTCCTGTGAAGATTCAAGGAACTTTTGAAAAACCCAGGTTTTTTTGATGCGAAAGAGACATTTTATGCATAACCGCTTTGTTTTTTTTTGATAGAGAGTGAATCATAGAACCGAATGAATAAAATTTTTATCATATTGAATCTGTTTCTGCTTACCATCGGTATTTATATGGGTGTTAAGGGATTTTATCGAATTGTAACAACAAAGATAGCAGTACAGACACCGGAATCCCATATGGAAAAAATTCCGGTAGTGAAAGATAACATTTCTAAACCGATCACATATTATAGAAAGATCATAGATCGGAATCTTTTTAAAACCGGTGCGGAAATATCGGTTAAGAAAAAAGGGGTTGACCCGGATCTTGAAGGGCTTCAAGAGACCGAGCTGAATCTGAAACTGTGGGGAACCGTTACCGGAAAAACAACTTTTGCGGTAATCGAGGATACCAAGGATAGAAAACAGAATCTGTATCATGTGGGAGACTCCATCCAGAATGCAGTTGTCAAAATGATATTAAGAGAAAAAGTTGTTTTGGATGTCAATGGTAAGGATGAAGTCCTGAATATAGAGGAAACCGCATTCCCTCAAAAGGGAGGAGCAAAGCGCAGCACGGAGATCTCAGGGGAGTATTCCAGATCTGAAAATTCTCAAAAGATTACCTTGCAGAGATCCCAGGTGGAAAGCGCCATGGCAAATGTCACGGAATTGATGGGGCAGGCCAAAATAAGACCGCATTTTGAAGACGGCAGACCGGACGGTTTGACCTTGAGCAGTGTAAAACCAAGATCCATATTCAGAAATATGGGGTTGAGGAACGGGGATATCATTACAGGCGTGGATGGCAACCCGATACAGACGGTTGATGATGCATTGAAATTTTATGAAAATTTAACAAGTGCATCCAACATTTCGCTTCAATTGAAGCGGCGTGGTAAAGAAAAAGTGATCGAATATACAATTAAATAATTGATCAGGATCCGATATGAAACTTTTTTGTATAACAGAAAAAATTATCATCAGTATATGTGTCATGATTTTTATGGCATCCGGAGCTTCGTTGGCTGCTGAAAGCGATGAGAAAAGTAAGGTTCAGAAATTTGATAGCAAAACCACAGTTGACGGCAATACCACAAAAGAAGGAAATAGCGGAAAGGAACGATTTGTTTCCATTGATTTTAATGATGTGGACATCAATGTGTTTATCAAATTCATGAGTGAATTATCCGGTAAGAATTATGTCGTGGATGATCGGGTAAAGGGAAAGGTTACGATTATCTCTCCTACCAAGATTTCTGAAAAAGAAGCGTATAAAGTGTTTGAATCCGTATTGGAAGTGAATGGCTATTCCACAGTGGAAGCCGGAGAAATTACCAAAATTGTTTCATCTCCGGATGCGCGAACCAAAAATGTAGAGACCTATTTAACGGATGAGGGGTTGGAGCCCAACGACAAACTAGTGACGCAGTTAATACCGTTGAAATATGCAGATGCCAATGAGGTGAAACAGTTATTTTCAACTCTGGTATCCAAAAATAGTGTAATCCTGGCCTATACCCAGACCAATATGTTGATTGTGACGGATATCTATTCCAATATTCAGCGTCTTCTCAGGATTCTTACTGCAATCGATGTAACCGGTATTGGTAGGGAAATCACCATCATCCCTCTTGAGTCGGCAGATGCTGAAAAGCTGGTAAAAATTCTGGAAGCGGTATTTAAAAAGGAAAATCCGGTTACGAGAAAGAAGAGTGAAAACGGCAGGGATATCTCTTTTGTAGCGGATGAGAGAACCAATACAATCGTACTTCTTGCAAGTGAAGCAGATACATTACGGGTGAAAAAGCTGATCCAGATGCTGGACAAGGATGTACCCAAGGGAAAGGAGAAAATCCATGTTTATTATCTTGAATATGCAAATGCCGAAGAGCTTGCCAAGGTACTTCAGATGCTGCCGAGCAAACAACAGGAGACAGGTGAAAAAGGAAAAAAATCAGCAGTACCTGTTGTTTCAGGTGCGACCAAGATCACAGCAGATAAAGCCACAAACAGCTTGATTCTGATGACGGATAAGGATGATTATCTTACTCTGGAAGAGATTATTAAAAAACTGGATATACCGCGATCCATGGTTTATATCGAATGCCTGATCATGGAAGTCAATGTGGAAAAAGGTTTTGAACTTGGAACCGAGTGGGTGGCCGGTGATGATATGAAAATCGGAAGCAAGGAATGGGCTGTGGGCGGTGGTTTTGGCGGCAAAGGACAATATAACAATATCAAGAATGTGATAACGACTGCAGCTGCAGGTTCAGCAACATTTCCGGCTGGTTATTCCATGGGTGTTTTCGGGGAAAAAATAAAAGTAGGTGATCTGACTTTTGCCAGTCTCGGGGCTCTGATCAACGCCATGAAAAGTGATCAGGATGTTCATATCCTGTCCACACCTCAGATTATCACCACGGATAATGAAGAGGCGGTGATTACCGTAGGCAGCAATTTGCCCTATCTGACCAAAACCGGCACAACAGATTCCTCAGAGACCTATAATAATTATGAATACAAGGATGTTGGTTTTACCTTGAAAGTGACACCGCAGATCAGCAAAGACGGTCTAGTAAGGCTTAAGATATTTCAGGAAATCAACAAACTGGATCAGGCCGCCATTTCTCAGCTCAATACCGAAGGAACAACACCGGTGACTCTGAAGCGCACCATCGAGACAACGGTTATTATCAAAAATAAGAATACGGTTGCAATCGGCGGTTTAATCGATGACAGTATCACCAAAGAAGAATCAGCTGTTCCCTGTTTAGGAAGTGTTCCATTACTGGGTTACTTGTTTAAATCCATCAGTGAGTCCAATCAGAAGACCAATCTCTACTTTTTCCTCACACCCCATGTTATCCGGGGGCCGGAAGATTCTGAAGAGATGAAAAATAACAAGAAGTTGGAGATGGAACAATTGATGAAAGAGGGAAGAATCAAGATGTACGGTGGCGGCAGCCCTGATCATCTGTATTCGGAAGGTGACGATACAAAGGGGAAATGATTTTTTGATAAGAATCATTATTGCGGTTATTAATATAACTGGTTCAGCAACTTTCGATTTCGTGAATAGATGATAAAATCTTTTTTAAAAATATTGCAGGAAGAGCTCAACATACCGGAAGAAGAGTATCAAAAAGCCTTGGATATCAAAACGCAGGGAGGAGGGGAGGATATTGGTGAGATCCTCCTGTCCAACAATGCGATCACGGAAAAGCAGCTTCTGAAAGCCAGAAGCATTCGCTATAATATTCCATTCCTTCCGGAGATTTCCATTGGTAATATCCGGGCGGATTTACCCCGGAATATTTCGATCCAGTTTTTAAAGAAGTACTTTATGGTGCCGCTGGACTTTTCAAAGCATGAATCGATTCTGGATGTGTCCGATTGTGTGATTGCTGTTCATGATCCATCCTATATCCAGCAGATGGATGACCTGGCCCGTATTATGGGAAAGGATGAATACCAACCGGTCATTTCCACCAAAGAAGCCATTCTGGCGGCCATTAATCTCTCCTACGATCATAGCCAGGGGTCGGCTGAGCAGCTTGTTCAGGATATGGAAGAGAACACCAGTTCCATTATCGAGTCGATTGAAGAAACCGCTGATCTGCTCGATGACACAAGTGATGCACCTATTATCAAGCTGGTGAACCATATCATTTCACAATCCATAAAAGCAGGGGCCAGTGATATTCATATCGAACCTTACCAGGACAGTTTTAAGGTACGGTATCGGGTGGATGGGATTTTGTATGATATGCTGACTCCACCCAAATGGATTCAAGCAGCCCTGATTTCCAGGGTCAAGGTCATGGCCAGGATGAATATTGCGGAAAAAAGACTTCCCCAGGATGGGCGGATCGAAGTCCGGAAGGGAAATCAAATCATTGATATCCGCGTTTCAACCATACCCATTACCTTTGGTGAAAGGGTTGTGTTAAGGCTTCTCAACAAATCCAGTTCTCTGTTATCACTTACCGATATCGGTTTTGAACAAGAGAGTCTGGATCAGATTCAGGAATTGATTTCATCTCCCAATGGAATCATCCTTGTTACCGGCCCGACCGGTAGCGGTAAAACAACAACTTTGTATGCAATCCTGTCTACGATCAATAAGCCGGATATCAATATTATCACAATCGAAGATCCGGTTGAGTATCAGATTGAAGGAATCGGTCAGATACAGGTGAATCCGAAAATCGATCTGACTTTTGCAAGAGGACTACGTTCTATCATGCGTCAGGACCCGGATGTCATGCTGGTAGGAGAAATCCGGGATAAGGAAACAGCGGATATCGCTGTTCAGTCCGCACTGACCGGCCATCTTGTCTTTTCAACCCTCCATACAAATGACGCAGCAAGTGCGATTACCCGTCTGGTGGATATTGGTATTGAACCGTTTTTGATTTCCTCTTCTGTTATTGCGGTTATGGCTCAGCGGCTTATTCGGGTGCTTTGTCCAAAATGCAGAGAGGCATATGTTCCGGATGAAGCAGCCAAGAAAAGCATCGGCATTACGAATGAACTTGGGGAAAACGATGTGCTTTACCGGGCAAAAGGATGTGAGAACTGCTTTAACACCGGATATAAAGGCAGAATCAGTATTGCCGAGATTCTGGTCATGAACAGCCGAATCAAGAGAATGGTACTTGAAACATTTGATTCAAATATTATTATGAACGAAGCAATGAGTCAGGGAATGACGACTCTTCGAAAGGATGGGCTCAAGAAGATTATAAAAGGTATGACCAGTATCTCAGAAGTGTTGCGTGTCACCCAGAGATAGGATTTCTGAATAGTGAACTCATTTGCAGGAAAAAATAAGCGCACGCCTTTCTATTTTCTCTTCTTCTTTTTCTGCATGTTTTGTCTTCCTTGCAGTGCCGATTCAACCGAAAAAACAAAAGATGAAAAACCGGCAGGAGACCAGTTAGGCGGGAGTCTATTTGTTCTGCCCATCCGGTTTTTCCGGCAGTATCTTTCCGGGGCGGATGGAGACCGATGTTCCATGTATCCATCCTGCTCAAGGTATGCACTGGATGCTGTAAAAAAGCACGGCGGGATCACGGGCTGGATTATGACCAGTGATCGTCTGATGAGGTGCGGACGGGATGAGGTCAGTCATTCTCCTTCTATCCGGATTCAGCAGCGATTTTTTGTTTATGACCCGGTCGAAAACAACGACTTCTGGTGGGAGTAGGGAGTATGCAATCCGTTTTCCTGAAATATCTATGCCTGCTTTTTTTTTACATACTCCTTCCATCTGCTGCTCAAGCAGAGAAAGAGATTCTGGTAACTTCAGATGAGCAGTTTTTATATGCAGAAGATTGTTTTTCAAAAGAAGATTATATCCATGCAGCATCGGAATTTAAAAGATTTGTCTTTTTTTTCCCAAAGGATGAACGGAAAGAGCTGGCCAATTACAAAGCAGGTCTTTCCCTATATAGGTCAGGAAAATATCAGGAGGCGATTCAGTTTTTTCATCAATTTCAGGAAGAGTATGGAGACACTCCATTTTCCCGGAATGCTTCCTTTCTGATTGCACGTTCCTATCTTGCATTGGATCGAAAGGGGGATGCCATTATCTCTTTGAATAATTTAACCATGCTCACAAAAGATATCCGGACGCAAGATATTGCATATTATGAGCTTGGCTGGATCTGGCTGGAACAGCCATCCTACCGATTATCCATAGAAGAGAACGAGAAGCATGCAACCGGTTATTTAAAAAAGGTGAGCGCTGAGGGTTATGAAGAATTGAAAATTGCAGACCTGGAGAATGAACTTCAAAAATATGAAGCGCTGTCTCAAAAAAATCCGATTATGGCCGGCGGTTTTTCAATTGTTCCAGGCCTGGGACAACTGTATTGCGAAAGATATCAGGATTCCGTGACCGCTTTTTTACTGAATGTTGCTTTGGGGATTGCCGCATATGAGGCGTTTGATCATGAGAACTATGCACTGGGTGGATTGATCAGCACAGTTGGTTTTGGTTTTTATGCCGGAAATATTTACGGAGCAGTTTCTAGTGCCCATAAGTACAACCGGGACCAGCGCATGAATTTTATCGAGCTATTAAAACAAAAAACCAGGATTCAAATACCCTTCAAATATGAGGACAAACGTCTCGGGATTACGTTTGAATCCGCCTTTTAACCAGCTCGCTATTGAACCAGCTTATTCATTTCCATGATCGGAAGAACAATGGATAAAACAATAAAGGCCACTACAACACCCATTATTAATATGATGACGGGTTCCAGCCAGGATGTCATTGCGACTAAAGTGGATTCCACCTCATTTTCATAAACTTGTGCAACCTTGTTCAGCATGGATTCAAGCTCGCCGCTCTGCTCTCCGACTTGTATCATCTGGACGGAAAGATGTGGAAAAACATCATACGCCTCGATGGACTTGCCAAGGGCATTTCCTTTTTCAACTTCCTTTGCGGCATTTCCAATCACCTCTGCAATCAAAACATTACCGGCAATGTTGGTTACAATGTCAAGAGCAGAGAGCATGGTTACGCCATTTTCCAGAAGAGATCCGAGCGTCCGGGCAAATCGTGCGACAGCCAGTTTACGCAAAAGATCTCCGGCAACAGGAAGAGAGAGTAAAAATTTGTCAATGATGTATTTCCCTCTTTCTTTTTTTTGCACAGCCTTAAAACAGAAAAAAGCCGCAATCATCAGCAGGAAAAGAAACCACCAGTAGGCTTTCAGAAAATCACCTGTGGCAATGAGAACCCTTGTGGGAGCAGGTAATGCGCGGTTAACGTCCTTAAAAATTGTTGTGATTCTGGGAACAATATATGCCATCAGGAAAAAAAGAACTCCGGACCCGATTAAGGTCATGATAGCCGGGTATGCGAGCATGGATCGGATCTTATTGGTCAGTGCCTGCTGATTTTCTGTGATGTCCGCCAGCCGTTCAAGTACAATTTCCAGGGTTCCGGACGACTCTCCGGCGCGTACCATATTGATATATATAGGTGAGAATGTATCCGGATACACAGACAGTGCTCCGGCAAAGCTGCTTCCCTCTTCAATGGAATCCTTGATCTGGGAAAGAATTTTTTTAAATACATGGGACCTGGTCTGGGGAATCAATGTTGAAATCGCCGAAACCAATGGAAATCCGGCACCGACAAGTGTGGACAGTTGTCTGGTCATCATCGTGATTTCGGATTTTTTCACTTTTGAAAACAGAAGGGAGAGAGAGATGGAACCAGGCTTGTCCGTTGATTTTGGAGTTGCATACACCTCTTTAATTTCTGTTGGGTAGATCTGGGAAGCGCGCAATTTTTGTCTGGCTGTAACGGCACTTTCCGTATCAATGATACCGGTAACTGATTTTCCTTTTGCATTCAAGGCTTTATATTCATAAACAGGCATGGTGATATCCTACATTTCATAGAGGTGTCTTAAAAATTTTATTATTGTTATCCAATTATTTTCGATACAGGGTGTTTTCAGGAAATTATTTGTAACGGTTTTGGCCCAGGCTCACTGTATTGTCAAGTTAAAAGCGATAAAGAAAAAAGAGAAAGATTTCCAAGCGCATGAATCGTTATGGGTACCAGAAGATTTTTTTCTTTTTCATAGGAAATGGCAAAAATAATACCGCCTGTTATCTGGACATAGGAAACACCTGGATGAGCCAATGCAAAAATCAGTGTGGTGATCGAAATCGCAAATATAGAGCCCCATTTCCGGAAGAACCCGTACAGTATGCCTCTGAAGAAGGCTTCTTCTGCAACCGGAGCTATCAGGCCGCCGACAAGAAAGAACAGTATTTTTTGTATTGTGTCCTGAGGAAGACGAACATGCAGTAATGTAAAAGGTTTAATACCAATCATAAACAGAATGAAAAAAAGAAGACCTGCGATCATTCCAAAAATAAAAGACCAGAGAAAACCTTTTTTCAAGCCAGGAATGATCCGGGGTGAGGACAGGGCAATCGATTCGAAATTCCGATCAAAGATATAAACCGTTCCCAGAATCAGAATCAATTGCGATAGTCGGAGTATTCCCAAACCGATCCATCCGGTTTTCTCTGCCATAAACAGGATCCAGACGGTTTCCGCAGCCATAACCCATAAACTGGAAAGCAAAAAGATTTTCAGTTCAATATTTCTTGCTGCCATCCGAGATTCCTCAGTGCCTTGTAAGCATACCATTGAACATACCAGTTGCGGGATGTTTTAATTGTATCCAGTATGATCGGGATATCTCCTTTTTTACCGAGTTTTCCCATGGAGTATAGAGCCATGCAGACCACATTGAAGTGTTTATCGTGTAAGAGTGTGAGCAAGGCTTCCTGGTTTTTTCCCGTATCTCGAATCGAAAGGGATTTTGCAATCCAGTACCGTTCAGGGATCGAACCATTACGGATTAAATACTCATATTCAGGAAAGAGAGTGACATCCATTTTGTGATCAACAATATACCGAAGTGCCTGGATTCGGGCAGTGGAGTCTTCAGATGCCAGCATAGCGGCAATTTCTTCAGGAGAGTGGTTTTTATTGTCGACGCTGCCCGCAAACAAGACAAAAAGAATCAAAATGCATATCAGCGAAGCCAGAATGGTTGCCGTAAGCGGAGCAGTAAAAAGTCTGATCAGCCAGAGGGGGAGCAGGAAAGCAATCGAATATAGAAGAATCGCACACGTAAAAAGAAGGGAGACCATTGTAATCATCCTGAAAATTACATGCCGGTCTGTTATGGATTCAAACTGTTTGATCCATTGCTTTGGAGAATTCAAAAAATCATTAATAGTAACAGCAAGTACAAATTTATTTTGGTGGAAAAAATTAATTTTATTGTGCTTGATTATCAATGTGAGATCTGCCTGAATAGAGTGTGGCAAAGGAATATAGTCAAATCGTTTGAATATGTGGTTTAACTTTTGTCTGAGATGATTATCCTGGATTGAATTCAGGTCACAGGTTTTAATCAGTTGTTGAGATAAGGATTTAAAATAGTTTGCAGAGTAGAGGCTGTTATCATAATAAAATGCATTCATTTTGTTTCCTGTCGGATTCCTGAGAAGCAGAAAATCCCTTATATCCAGGAATTTTTCTGCCTTTATCTGTAAGGTGTATCCAATGGAAATGGAAAATAGAATAAAAAGTGCGATGTGATAAAATAAAGTATACCATGATGAATCGCGTTTATGGATTGGAAATAGCCTTCCAAAAACCCGGAAGATCGCACTTGGTATAAGAATCAGATATGCGGTGACTAGGGAAGAAAATCCATTTTGATTTACCATGAGGATGCTTGCCGCCCATATCAGGATCAGAACGATTAGGACGGATCTGCTTTTGTTAAATGGAGCGCGCCATATCCAGGCAAAAAAAACAGCAAGGATAGTCAGGCTAAGCCCTGAAGTTAATGAGAAGAAAAGTCCACCATTAAAAGCAGAAGAAAAATTAGTTAAACTTTGTGCCACCTGCATATTCGGTACGGCCAGGTACCCTGCATCATGAATAGCTTTTAATGTGTTATGGAAATCAGCATTGGAAAAAAAGATATGAACCGTGGATAAAAACTGGGCGACAATAAATCCGATCAATAATAGTATTACCAGTCGGAGAGTTCCCACTGGAATCCGTTGATCAATCATGGACGGTTTTACACTAAATCTTGAATTTGCCTACAAGATCATTGAGTTGAACAGCAAGATTGGTCAATTTTTCCGCATTGATGTTCAATTGTGAACTGCTATTGGACATTTCATTGGCCGCCTGGTTGACTTCTGCGATATCACCGGCAATCTGTCCGGCTACGGTTGAACTTTGTGCGACATTTTCATTTACATCATGAATACCGCCGGAAACTTGAACCACGTTACTTGCAATCTCCTTTGTTGTTACAGATTGTTCTTCAACCGCAGTTGCAATGGTGGAAACGATTTCATTCACATCGTTAATGATCTTGGAAATCTGTTCAATATCGGATACGGTTCCGGCGGTTGTTCCCTGGATGCCTTCAATTTTTTGTTTAATGTCATGTGTGGCTTCTGCGGTTTGCCGTGCGAGTTCTTTAATTTCATTGGCAACAACTGCAAAACCTTTTCCTGCATCGCCGGCACGGGCTGCTTCGATTGTTGCATTGAGGGCCAGAAGGTTGGTCTGTTCTGAAATTTCCGTAATGGCTTCTGTAACTTTTCCTACTTCCTGTGCGGCAACCCCTAGCTCTGCTACCCTGTCTGAAGCTTTCTTGGCCTGGGTGACAGCTTCACTCGTTATGATTGCCGCTTTTTCCGAATTCTGTGCGATTTCGTTGATTGTTGAGGTCATCTGTTCAGCAGCGGTTGCAACCATTCCTGTATTGGTCGAAGCCTCTTCCATTGCTGCGGCAACAGAATCCATATTATAGTTCATCTCTTCTGCGGCAGATGCCACTGTATTGGATTTCATGGACATCTGATTTGCGCCATCACTCATCAGAGAAGAAAGATCGGTAAGCTCTTTGGAAGCGGTTTTCAAAATATCTGCATTTTCAACAATATTCTGGATCATTCCTTGAAGGTTGTTGATGAATGTATTGAACCATTGTGATAAATCTCCTACTTCATCTTTGCTGGAGACATGCAGCCGTTTTGTCAGATCTCCCTCACCCTCGGCAATATCGCGAATCATTTTAACCGTTTTGATGAGGGGTTCGCTGATGGATTTTTTTACAATAAAGAAAATAAGGATCGATGCACCGATAGCGACAACAAAAAACAGGGTCAGGTTGAGAATTCGAAGTTTTTTGGTGGCATTTCGAACGCTGGAAAGATTTGACCTGAGCTCTTCTGAGAATGAGTTGGTTAATATTTCCAGACGGTTTAAAATGATTTTGGTTTGGTCAGCCAGTTCTGCGGTTTTTGTATTATTGGAGTTACCTTCCGTATCTGTGTTCAAGGAGCCATATACGGCATTGGCGGTTTTAGTGAAATCAGAGTGAAGCTGAATCAGGTTTTTCACTTCAATTGTTTTTTCTCCAGAGATGTTGGATTTGTCAAGAATGGCCTGAAGATTCTCTATTGTTTCTAATGACTTTTTTTTAGCGGTCTCGATAGAAGAACTGTCTCCGATGATAACGACATTCTCATAAAATTTTATCTGTTCCTTGAATGCGGTTAAGGCTGCCTGACTTTGCTGAGATGCCGGAAAAAGCGAGTTTGAAACATCCAGGAGGAGTGATTCAGTCTGAACCCCTCTTGAAAACCCGAAGATCATTGAAATAAAGTATCCGATTATCAGAATAATAATACTGAACCAGATCTTTTTTGCAATGCTCAGCGTATGCCACATAGAATAACCTCCCCGAAAATAAAGATACGTGATTGCTTTGGATGCTTCCTGTACAAGATTCTGAAACCATTGTTGTATTTATTTTGGGGGACGATAGCATTATTTCGTGAAACTGACAATTAAATAATGAGTCAAATTGAATTGGAAAAACCTGATTTGGGTCAGGAAATAAAAATCAGGTGTGTTAATGGATCAAAATCTCATTTGTGCGGTCAGGTTCAGGGCTTCTTCATCTCTCTCCCTGCCTTCTAATCCAATGGAAAATGCTTTTGAGATGTAATAGGTGATTCCGATAAAATACCCTTTTTGTCCGTTTGTTTCAAGGCTGCCATTATAATTAATATTGCCTTCGGTAAAACTGTTAACCACAATTTCTTCTTCGCCATTCCAGTCCGATATTCTGTAACCGATATAAGGGGCAATTTTTTCATACTGGTATGAAGCAACGATGGCTCCCTGGAATTCATTGACATTCATGGCATAGGAAGCAGGGTAGGACTGAATAGCGCCGTTTTCGGCCCAGTTTGTAAGGATTACTTTAGTATTGTTTGAGTCAAAGCTGATTCTTCGATATTTTGCATCAAAGCCGATTCTGAAAAAAACATCTTCATCCAGTTTTTCTTCATGCATGATTGCCGTTATTCCTGCGCCAAAAACCAAGTTCTGGTCTGTTTGAAGGTCAACATATTCAATCCGGACATCTGCAACATCTTTATCCGGATCATAATCATAAATTATTTTTTTGTCTTTCATTTCACCCATTCCTACAATCCCATATACATAAAGTCTGTCCCGGATTATACTGCCGATTTTCATGCCGTAAAAATTGAATTTAAATTTATTGGTCTGTTCGTTAAATCTTTTTCCGGACACAAAATCACTTTCAATACCTGCCATGAGAGCATATGGCCTCTCACCAGAGAGTCTGCCCTGGGATAAAGAGGCTGGGTCGGAAATGTTTCCTACCTGCGCACAAAAGGCAGCGTTTACTACTACAAATATAGGTAGAAAGATAAAACAAAGAAAATATTTCATCGTTTACGTCCTCCGGGTATTGGCTATATGTGGCATCAAAGGAGCATAATTCTGGATTGCACGATGAACGCTAATCCATTATTTATTTTTATTTATAATATGTTATCGTAAAATAATCACTTAAAGGTATCGCATTTTAACATTGTTAACCTTTCGGAATTACGTTTTCTTTATTTATGCTATATGTGAATTCTCTATCCGTGTCAAAAGATAAAAGAAAAAATATGCGGATTTTCTAAAAACTTTGAAAAAATAACAGCATTAAATCAATCGGATAAACGAAACGGTTGGCTGGATCAGGGCAGCAAGGATTGAAAATCAAACAGATTGCCGTCGGCAGAAAACTGTATGGGTTGCCACGGAGTGATAAAATGAATCATGTTTTTTTCTTTGGCTTCTTTTTCTAATGTTTTTGATATCTGTATGTATTCCAAATCCTTAGTGTTTTGAATCCGGATGATACATGCAGAATCTGTTGATTGGGCTCCGCATGTCTGCATACAGGCTTCCAAGGCCAGAAAATCAGATTCAAGATAAACGGGAATGGCTGCTTTTTCCGGAGAAATGGCTGCAATCGAATTGGTATAGGTTTTTTTCAAATCAAGTGCTTCTACAAGCCTTTTTGTTGTAAAGTCGGCAAGGCCGATTCCATTTCCATTACCATCGGAATTTGGTGAAAGGTCTCGCACAAAAATTCGTTTCACATGGGGGTAGATTTGAAAATCACCAGTGATGTCCCGGTGACGTCCGGTAACATTGGAGTCCATACCGATTCCACTGATATCCTTGCCGATATGATCAATAATCAGGATATCAATTTCTTGAAAGGGAATACGGGCCAGATGCTGATTGGCTTTTTGTAAGAGGATTTTTTCGCGGTCAATCAATATATCCGGGGGTATTGCCTCGATATGGGCCGGCTTGCCGTACCCATCTTCAACGATTCCGATGCCACACAGGATGCTGCAATTTTTCAGGATAAAACAAGCCGCCTCTTCAATAATTTTAAAAGAGTGGTGGATTGCCTTTTGATGGATTTCAACAGCGCCATGCTTTTTACCTAATCCCACAACCATCATTTTGCATATTCCGCTTTCGATTTCTGCACGGAATTTTGTGTGTGGCTTGATCCGGTTGATTACAACGATATGGTCACAAGAATGGGCGGCTGCAGAAAAGAAGATGCGTGTTTTTTCATTCAGGGTTCCAATCTCTTTTACATCCATGTCCGATACAACCGGTACACCCATGGAGGATTGAGAAATCCCATAGGAATTTAATAGCGACTCTTGAGATTCAGGAGTTCCACCGCCATGACTCCCCATAGCCGGGACAATGATGGGATTCAGCCCAAGATGAAGCAAAAAACAAATGGTTTCCTTTACGATAATATTGAGATGATGAATTCCCCTGCTTCCTACAGCTACGGCAACAGTCTCTCCAGGGGTGACCCGCTGTTTTGGAATGCAGTTTTTAAGTGTTTCCCATACTCGACGCTGAATATCCATTTCCGGGGCTCGATACAGGTCTTGCCGGATAACGGCCATTACAGGGAAAAAAAGCTCACCATGACTTTTTATTTTATTCATAATGGAAGGGAATATTTTATCGGTTGATGAGGGAAAGAGGCGACTAAGAATAAAAACCCCCGGTCTAATCGATAAAAAAAGGCCGGGGGATTGTTTTTAGGTTTCCTCGATTGTGATGGCGTCTTCTTCACAAACTTCAACGCAGCTCTCACAGCCTAAACATTCTTCAGCGTTAACAGGTACAGATTTTTCATTTTTCATCTCAAAAACTTCTACAGGACATACATCTACACATTCTTCGCAACCTGCACATTTTTCCGCATCAACGATAGGATTAAATGCCATTATGAATCCTCCTTATAAGTTAAAAAAATAAATAGGTTATCTTAATCCAACCATGCATTATTCACGATTATAGAGAAAACTGATTATACTAGTTAATTTGCTGAGTCAAGCTTTCTTCTGTTTTTTTTCAAATAGCGAAACGATCTTGCCTTTACATATCTGTTCATCTGATTGTTATTGTATAATTTATTGCAGAATCCCGATGATTGTATTTCGAAAAGATTCCGTATGCGGTTTCATGTTATTTACAAGTTGTTTCGTATGCCTGGAAAAAAATGTTTTCGGATGGATATCCGGGATAATTCGGAATTCAGAATGAACTCCGGTTTGATCCTTGCCTATCAATCTGTTCCAGGTACGTTGATGATTGGATGATGACCATTCCTCTGTCTGAAGAGAGGAAAGCAGTTCGGCTAAATCCTGACACTGCTTACTGGATGTCGATTCCGCATAATGAACCGGAAAGCCTTGTCCAATTATTTCCGCTTCCGGGGAAACGTCCAGAAGATGCTCCCAGACACCCGGAGAACTGGTTATCAGGATACTGGAAGGGATTTCATCATCCTGTTTCATCAATGTGCACCATGACGACAGCCGTTCCTGGGGCATATAGAGGCCAAGATCCGGCATACTGTCTGATAGGGGTTCACAATGTTCATCGATTTTCTGGAAATCATCGTCTTTCAGACCTTTGAAGATTGATTTTTCCTTGTTCGCAATGGATTGAACATTTTGAATCATCTCCAGATGATGTTGATCATATTGCTGTGCGATCAGCAGAAAAAGTCTTGCAGAAAAAACCGTATCCGGAGATGTTTTAGTTTTGGATATGCTCTGAATGTCAGACCGGATCTGAGCCGACCATGAATCGTCATATAGATAATGGCCTTCTGTCCGATGTTTCAAGTAGGATTTTACATTCTGACGATGTGTCTTTCCCCATTGGATATGTTCTTGATATGCACCCATCAGTTTGTCTTCATCTTTTTGAACCGGTATCCGGATATCGATCCTTCCGGTTGTCGAAAGCGCTTCCAACTGGGATGATATGGATCCGGCAGATGGCAGATAAACCGTAAGCGGTTCGAAGATCGCTGATAATTTTTCAGCGTGTTGTTTTGAAACACAGGTAAACGGGAAATAAATTGCATTCATGTGTTGAATTCCTCACATTCTGTTTGTGATCTGTAAACAATCTGAGCCAATTTCAAAACGATTATAAAGCGTCACACCGGCGAAAGTCAGTGCTCAGAAAAGAGCCGAAAATACTGGATTCTAATTTTCGCCGGAACTACAATAACAGACTTTTGTAATTGGCTCATCTGAAAATTTTGATTGATAATCTGTCCGGGGTGTCATTTTTTCAAGTTATGGGTCAGGGCAATGATGATCTCCTGAAAAACCTGGTTTTCATCATTGGATGCATTGATGATTTGAAATCGATTGGGTTCCTGCTTTGCAAGTGAGAGGTATCCGGATCTGACTTTTTCATGAAAGGCAAGCGTTTCTTTTTCAAATCGGCACTCCTGGATGGCCCGTGATCCATTATCCAGGCAGTTCAGAGCCCTTCCAAGCCCGGTTTCAACAGGCAGATCAAAGAGCAGCGTCAGATCAGGTTTGATTGAATCCAATACCATCCGGTGAAGCTGGTTGATGACCTTCATATCCAAACCCCGTGCAAATCCCTGGTATACAGTTGTTGCATCAAAGAATCGATCACAGATAACTGTTTTCCCAGCGGATAATTGAGGTTTTATGATGGATTTCATGTGCTGGGCACGGTCTGCGGCATATAGCAGCAGTTCGGCCAGCGGATCCAGATCCTTATGGACGGGGTTTAATAGAATCGCACGTATCTGCCTGCCGATTTCGGTTCCACCAGGTTCCCTTGTGATGACACACGCATGTCCTTTTTCTTGTAAAAATTTTACAATATTCGACACCTGTGTTGTTTTTCCGGAACCCTCTATTCCTTCCAGTGTAATAAACATGTTTTTCCTATTCTTTTGTAATACTGAAGCTTTCTAATATTTTCAGTTCGTCTATCAAAGCGTAATCCGTCATATCACACTTGATCGGTGTAATGGAAATGTAATTGTTATGTACATTCGGGGTATCTGCATCCGATTCAGGCATGTTATTGCTCAATTCAGCGCCATGCCAATAGTAGGTTTGGTCTCGCGGGTCTGTTTTTTTATCAATGTATTCATTATAAAACGAAAGATCCTGGCGGCAGATCCGGATGTTTGGGAAATGATCGATGGGCAGGTCCGGGAAGTTGACATTCAGAAATGTTCCAGCCGGAAGACCGGTTTTGACAATCTGCTCGCCAAGCCTGAGAACAAACAAGGCTGCATCATTCAAATGGATCGGATCGCGTCCTTTTATGGAGGCGGCGATGGAAGGAATTCCATATAGACAAGCTTCTCTGGCAGCGGCCACTGTTCCGGAATAGTTGATGTTTACGCCCGTGTTTACACCAGGATTGATTCCGGAAACAACCAGGTCCGGTTTCCGGGAAAGAAGTTCCAGGATACCCAGTTTGATGCAATCCACCGGAGTTCCGCTGACTGCGTACCCCCAATCCTGTTCGTTTAACAGGATCTTTTTTGCCCGGATGGGCATGTTCAGGGTAATACCGTGTCCCACAGCGCTTCTTTCACGATCCGGAGCAATCACGGACACTTCATGCTTTTGGGAAAATGTTTTATGGACAGCCAGAATTCCTCTGGCAAGGATTCCATCATCATTTGTTAAAAGGATGTTCATTTTTTTCAGTCTCCATTTTTCTATCTGTTTTATACCAGACATCCTATTTTTTATACACTGCAAAATAATATTGTTTTTTTAAAAAAATATGGTATGCTCCCGCCAATAATATAAGGATCCGTTTGATATGCGGATCGGTTTCGTTCTAAAGGGTAGATCCATTTGTCAAAGTGGCACCCCGAGTCTAGAACAAAGAGAAAATTTAAAAGGAGGGTGTAAAACAATGGCTAATGGAATCGTAAAATGGTTTAACAGCAGCAAGGGTTATGGCTTTATTGAGCCGGAAGATGGTCCGGATGTATTTGTTCATCATTCAGGAATCAATTCAAACGGCTTCAGAACTTTGAATGAAGGCGACCGCGTTACCTTTGACATTGAGCAGGGCAAAAAAGGTCCGGCTGCTGTCAATGTTACCGTAGTTTAATTTTTTTTTTTTTCACTGAAGTTGATAAGGGTATTTTCCGACAGATCGGGAAATACCCTTTTTTTTATCATTCGAGCCAATTTCAAAACGTTTCAGTTTGATTCACAAGTCTGTCCAGCATCGGGAATATTTTGTGAATCAGTTTGTGGCATGGGAACTGCCGGATCTCTTCCGGAAGAATCCACTGGTGTTCTGTTGGACCGTCCAGGCGGATTTCTCCGGATTTATAAAAACAGAGATAAATATCTGCTGTAACCTTGAAATGGGTATAGGCATGGGCGGCAGTCCCGATTTTTTCCTTTACGCTGATCCGGATACCCGTCATCCGGCGTATCTTATCTGCAAGCTGTTTTTCAGGTTGGTCTGTTTGCCGGTCCTGCTCATAACCGGGAAACTCCCACAAGTCTCCTAACAGACCTTCAGCAGGACGCCGGAGGAGAAGACATTTTTCCCCCTGGAACACGATTGCATAGTTCATTTTTTTATGAGGGATGGATTTTTTCACAACCCTTACCGGGTACTGGCCGACCTTGTCTGCCTGAAAAACCATGCAGAATTCCTGAACCGGGCAATCGCTGCAAACCGGTTTTCCGGGTTTGCATATCCTTTGCCCCAACTCCATGATGGCCTGATTGAAATCTCCGGGTTGGTCCGGATCTAGAAGTTTTACAGCATAGGTTTCAAACTGATTTTTTTCACCTGTAGCATTGATGGGTGTGGCATCCATAAACAGCCTTGCCAGAACCCGTTTCACGTTTCCGTCAACAACGGCTGCCGGAATGTGGAAACTGATGCTGGCAATGGCCGCAGAAATGTAACCGCCGATTCCGGGAAGCGTGAGCAGTTCTTCCCGTGTGTCAGGCAGCCTGCCTTGAAATTTTTCACAGATGACCTGCGCTGCCTTGTGCAGGTTGCGCGCCCTTGCATAATACCCAAGACCCTCCCATCGTTTTAACACCTGCTGTATATCCGATCCAGCCAGTTTTTCTACATCCGGAAATTTTTCCATAAACCGGTTGTAATACGGGATAACGGTTTCGATCCGGGTCTGCTGGAGCATCACTTCCGATACCCACACCTGGTATGGATCATCTGTTTTCCGCCAGGGCAGGTCCAGGCTGTTTTCCCTATACCAGCGGGTAAGGGATTGTTGAATTTTTTGGATGATGCTTTTTTTCATCTTCATGGCGTTTGTTTTCAAGTTATATGCCCAATGTTTTGGATATGCATATCATGAACATTGGAAAGAGCCAATCGTTCATCCTTTGATTCCCCCCTGGGGAAATTCAGGGGGGTGTGAATGCTATGCCAATATAAAACCCATATTGACTTTTAAACAGGTTTCGGAGATAGAGGTTTAAGGCAAAGAACGTTGTTTTTGGGATATCAACTTTTTTTCAAGGGAGGTAAAAAAACGTGAAAAACTTTTTATCAAAACCAAAGTCACTTGTCCGGTTTACTGTTGTATCATTGTTCGTCGCTGCCACGATCGGCTGCGGATTTGTTGCCAGTGTTCCCTGGATAACCAATGCAGGCAACAATCAGGTAGTGAATATCGGTGATTCCATTTTTGCACTTTCCGGGGAGATCAACAATTTTTTACACGCCTATGCCGGTCAGACGTTTCGCCGGTATGCTGTTTCCGGTGCAGAACTGAGCGGCGGGGTTTTAGCTCCTTCCCTGTACAGCCAATATGATATTGCAAAAAATGATAATCCGGATATCGAGATTATTATCATGGATGGCGGCGGGAATGACATTCTGCTGCCTGCAATCGCATTTGATCCTTATGATTGTAAAACACAGTGGTATGAGTGGGGAAAGCTCTCCAGCACCTGTAAAAATTTCATTGATGATATCTATGTTGACTGCGTGAATCTGCTGAATGACATGCATGCGGATGGTGTCGATCATGTTATCTATCAGGGGTATTACTACACAAAAAATACATTACTGTTGCAGCTTGACGATCTGGAAGAAGCCATTGATTATGGTGATGCAAAACTGGCACTGGCATGTCAGAATTCATCGGTAGACTGCCGGTTTGTTGATCCACGATCTACGATCAAAGACAGCGATATCAAATCCGATGCCATTCATCCCACAACATCCGGTTCACAAAAACTGGCCAATCTGATCTGGCCGGTACTGGCACCGCTGCTGTAAATAAAAGGAAAACAGTTTGTGGCAGATTGTTGTGCTGAAGTGAACATATGACCCTTTTAAAAAAGGGGGCAGAAGGATAACAGACGTTTTCCATGTCCCCCTTTTTTTTATTCTTTCAGAAAATGAATTGTTTTTTTATCGCGGAGAATCAAGATGAAAGAGTCCTTTTTCCGGAAAAGGAAGGTAAAGTGGGGGATAATTGCAGTAGTTGTTTTTCTGTCCGCAGCAGGATTTGGCTATTATCTGACGGCAGACTCAGGAAGGTTGTCCGGTAAATCAGGTTCAGTGGCCGGCATTCCGGCAAACCATGACAGGCAGCAGCTGATGCTTGACAAGTCTGCTCCTGAAACAGGCCAGGAGCAATCAGCGCCTTCCATCGAAGACCGACTGGTAAAGGAATTGAAAGAATTCTACGGCAAGACAATTTCGGAAAAAAGCACACAGGTCATACTATTGAAAGTCAAAAAATTCGTCATGAGGCTTTATCCTGAGGATGGAGAAAGCCGGTTTTACAATATCCTTAAACGGGCTTTCCCGGATCTGGCAGATGAGATCATGAAGGTTCTGGCGAAGCTGGAGCAGTATCAACGCTGGATGGAAGAAAACGCAGATGAACTGTCCAGGATGAACAGCGTCGAAAAGCAGGGCCTGTTATGGGAAAAACGGAAGGAATTCTTCGGGGATGATGCAAGCGAAATCTGGTCCGAGGAAGTACTGGCCTATGAGAAAAGAAAGCAGAATGTGCGGGATGCACTGGATTTTCTGGACAAGGCCGATGACATTCCCATTCATGAAAAACTGGATCTCTATCAGACATCGATCCAGGAAGCGTATCAGAACTCTCCGGAAGCCTATGTATTGCAGAACAAGGATATGCTGGCAAAGGTGTTCTTCGGCATTGATTCTGTTCAGAATGAACTCAAAAGTCTGAGCCCGGAGCAGCGCAGGGTTGAAATCAACCGGATTCGAAGAGAAATAGGTTTTTCTCAGGAACAGATTGAAAAAATGGAGCAACGCGACGAATATCAGGAATGCCGATGGGCAGAGGGTCTGACATACATGGAAGAGCGCGAACATGCTACACAAGAGCTTGAAGGAGAAGCACTGGATGCCCGTTTAAAAGAGCTTCGCGAAAAACATTTCAAGCACGAAGCCAAAACCATTGAGCTGGAAGAAAAGGATAATTTTTTCCGGTTTAACCGGCCACGGGTGTATGGAAGAAACTAGACAGTACGAATCGAAAAAACACACACAACCACCCCAAAACAATGCGCATCAACCACCGCTCCATGAATAATTTTAAGACTGCGTCGTTCAAACTCGTGGATAAGGGATCATAAGTAAAAAACAGAATCGGAAAAATTAACAAGCAGTCAGGTTTGCCGTCTTTATTCGTGATGAATTCCGGTCGGCAGTTGATGCTGTTTTTTACTAATGATCCCTAACCCACTCAGACAGTGAACGACTCCGCTATAAAATCATTCATTCCGCTATTGCCATGAAGCAGAATAATCTCGTCCCGGTCCCATGTTATGGTTCTACTCGCAGCAAACCGGTGATGGTATTAAAATGATGATCTTTCGTGAACAGCCTTAATCCATGTTGAAAGGCAACGGAAGCAATCCATATGTCATTGGTGGGAATCGGGGTTCCGGCTTTTCTCAATGCATTCAGTATTTCAGCATAAAAATCAGCCGTGTTTTCATCGATCTGATAAGATGTCACGCGCGGGGCATCCAGAAACGCTTCAAGCTCTTTTCTGTTTTTTCCTTCCTGGCCGCCTGCTTTGAAGCCGGAAAGGAGTTCGCCAATACTGATGGAACAGATTCCAATTTCATCCGCCTGCTGGAGAACAGCAATGACTGTTTTGTCTCCACGCATAGCGCTGGAATAGATGTTGGTGTCAATCAGCAGATGCTTCATGGCCAGAGTTCCTTATCAATCTTCCGTTCCATATGGATGGTTTTTTCAATTTGTTTATATTCTTTTTCAGACCATTTGCCGAAAAGGTGGTCCATATCATGATGTATAACGCTGAATTTTTTTTCTTTTTCTTCTCCTAATGATTTCCGGATGGAGTCGATTACAAACTGGTTGATGCTTTTGGCTTCTTTCTTGGCTGCCTGTTTTAGCTTTTCGGATAAATGTTCATTCAGACCCCTGATGGTTATGGTTTTCATAGGAAATCCTCCATAAATGATGGCGCTCTATAGATTCATTATGACATCATAATATGCAGTCTCAGGGTAAAATGTCAACCGGTTTTCAGGGGCATTCCCTTTATCCGTATGAAAAATATATGACCTTATGATCCCAACCGGATAGTTGGCAACAAATTTGTTGGTATAATCGTTGACCACCGCTCCATGAATAATTTTAAGACTGCGTCGTTCAAACTCGTGTGGGATATGGGACGTACATGGGATATGGGACGTACATTAAAATATGAATTAGGAACTATAGGAAACTATAGGGACATTGACAAATTGTACAAAGTATTTCGGATAACAACCAAAATTCAGTTTTTAATACAGCAAGAGCGCAATGAATGATTTTATAGCGAAGTCGTTCACTGTCTGAATGAATTAGGGATCGTTGGCAAAAAACAGCTTCATTTCCCGGCTGCAATTTGATTCTGATATCTTTGGCTGATTTGAGCGCGTTCCTAAAGTTTTGCACACCTGTTTTTTGCTTACGATCCCTTATTCATGAGTTTGAACGACGAAGTCTTAAAATTATTCATGGAGCGGCGGTTGGTGCGCGTGGTTTTGGGGTGGTTGCGTGTGTTTTTTGAATTTACACCCTGCGCCCCCTCGGGGGAATGTAGTGGAAGTGCGCTGCCCTTCGGGAAGATTGAGAGGTTTTTCGCACGAAACCACATTTCTGTGATTTGAAAAACAGATCTGACAGGTCTCATTTTGATGGGAGAGGATGAACGGGTTTAACTTGTTACACAAAAAAGGGATTATGCTTTTCGCATAACCCCTTTTTTGTATTTTTATTGGATGGTGCCGAAGGCCGGACTTGAACCGGCACGGTTGTTACCACTACCCCCTCAAGATAGCGTGTCTACCAATTCCACCACTTCGGCACGAGGTATCTTTTTATTCAGCCTTGGCTGGAGAAGCTTTTCCGGTCTGGGCCGGTGCAGCCGGTGTTTCAGCAGCCGCTTGTTGCGCTGGAGCCTTGGCTGTGGCTGGTGCAGCCGGTGCTTCCGGTGCTTTTGCTGCGGGCTGGGCAGTCGGCGCTGTTTGAACAGGAACTGTCTGTTCAGTACTGGTTTTTGCCTCTTTCATGATGGAACTGGACTCGCGATTAGCAGACAGATAGGCCAGCAGGAAACAGGTCCCCATGAAGACGATGGCTGCAACCGTGGTTGCCTTGCTCAAAAATGTGCTGGCTCCGGTGCTGCCGAAAAGAGTCTGGCTGCTGCCGCCGCCAAAAGCGGCCCCCATATCCGCACCTTTACCGGTCTGAAGCAGCACGATCATGATCAGTGCCAGACATACGATAACATGCAGTGTTACGATTAAAATTTCCATATAATGACCAGATAAACCTTACCCTAAAAGTGTATAATTTTGCTGAAAACTTCCGGATCCAGGCTTGCGCCGCCAACCAATGCTCCGTCGATATCCGGCATGGACATCAATTCTGCAATATTGTCCGGTTTGACGCTCCCTCCATATAATATCCTGATGGACTCAGCAAGGTTTTTGTCAAATTTTTTTTCAATCAGGGACCGCAAAAACCGGTGAACCTCCTGTGCCTGGCCGCTGGTAGCGGTTTTACCTGTTCCAATGGCCCAGACCGGCTCGTAGGCAATCACCAGAGAACGAAGATTCCCCGAAGAAAAACCTTCTAACCCCATTTGCACCTGTTTGTCAAGAATAGAAAATGTTTTATCCGCATCCCTTTCCGGGCCGGTTTCACCTATGCACATGACCGGTATCAGTCCGGACTGTATGGCGGAATTGATTTTTTTATTGACAGATGAATCGGTTTCACTAAAAAACTGGCGGCGCTCGGAATGGCCGATGATCACATAGCTGCATCCGGCAGACAGGATCATCTGGGCGGATATCTCTCCGGTATACGCACCCTGGGCTTCCCAGAAAAGATTCTGGGCTCCGAGCCCGACATTGGTTCCGGCAACGACTTTTGAGACCAGCGCAAGGGAGGTGAAGGTCGGTGCGATCATGATATCGGTATCTGTCACGTTGGATGACAGCTTGACAAGCTTTGATGCAGTCTCCACTGCCTCAGTGCAGGTTTTAAACATTTTCCAGTTTCCGGCAATCAAGGGTTTCCGTTTTCCCATTCCATGTCTCCTTGTCAGTGTATCAATACGAATCTTTTTTTTAAAAATAGAACAATACCTGAAACCAGTTTTAATTCAACAGGTTTCAGGTATTTCTTTACAAGTCAATCAAAGCTGTGAGCCGACCATGACAGCCAGATCCACCAGGCGGTTGGAGTAGCCGGTTTCATTGTCGTACCATGCCATAACCTTGACCATGTCGTTGATGACATAGGTTGTCGGGCCATCCACAATAGATGATAGCCGGACGCCGTTAAAATCAGATGATACCAGCGGTTTGTCGCTGTATCCCAGTATTCCGGCAAGCGCTTTTTCAGATGCTTCCTGCAACGCTTCATTGATTTGTGAAACCGTGATGCCTGCTTTTTCGATGGTCACGACCAGGTCGACAATCGAAACATTCGGTGTGGGGACACGGATGGCCAGACCGTTCAGCTTTCCCTTCAGTTCCGGCAGTACCAGTGCGACGGCTTTGGCTGCACCGGTGGTTGTCGGGATCATCGAAAGCGCTGCGGACCTTGCCCGTCTCAGATCTTTGTGAGGAAAGTCAAGGAGGCGCTGATCCCCTGTATAAGAATGAACCGTGGTCATCAGGCCGCATTTGATGCCGAAGTTCTCAAGTAGAACCTTGGCAACAGGAGCGAGACAGTTAGTGGTGCAGGATGCATTGGAAATGATATGATGCTGTCTCGGATCGTACTGGGTGGAGTTGACACCCATGACAATCGTGATGTCCGGATCAGTGGCCGGTGCGGAAATAATGACTTTCCGGGCTCCGGCTGCCATGTGCTTGCCGGCGCCTTCACGGTTAACGAACAGGCCGGTACACTCTGCCACGATATCCACACCAAACTCTTTCCAGCGAAGATTTGCAGGGTCTTTGATCGAGGTTACAGCAATGGGTTTGCCGTCAATGACTATGGAATCATCCTTTGCTGAAATGTCATTTTCAAGTTTACCATGAACCGAGTCATAGGTCAGCAGATGTGCCAGGGTTTCCGGGCTTGTCAGATCGTTAATTGCAACAATTTCAATGTCAGAGCGTTCCATTGCAGCTCGGCATACAACTCTTCCGATTCTTCCAAAACCATTAATCGCCATTTTAATACTCATATTTTTCCTCCTTTAAAATTGACTGCAAAAATTTGAATTATCAGTTGTTAAGATAATATTACAATGAAATACCAAGACTCTTTGGGATACTTTTTTTAGGCGGATGAATTAAAGATAGATTTCATTTTATTGATCTGTTTCATCATCACAAGAGCATCTTCACCGGTTTCCGGATAATAACGGGGCCGTTTGCCAACAATCGTAAAACCCAGCTTGCGGTAAAATGAGATCGCAGGGATATTTGAAATACGAACTTCAAGATAAACAACAACAGCTCCTTTTTCAGATGAAAACTTTATGCTTTCCTGACATAAATATGCCGCTAACCCAATATTTTGCCATTTTTTTGCCACTCCGATTTTAAAGAGATGCATCTCATCCATGACAATGCGAAAACAGATATATGCAATGATCAGAGAGCAGTTATCCGGCTCGGCAAGCGTAATGGCAAAGCTGTAAGAACCCTCACAGGTCAACTCATTTTCATAAGATGCCCGGTCCCAGGGCTTTGGAAAAAGTTCTCTTTCGATTTCAAGGATCTGATCTATGTCTTCTGTTTGAACAAGCTTGATCTGCCAGGGTTCCAATCGTTCAGCTCCGGCTCTGTCCCTTCAGAATTCCACTGGCAAGGGATATGCTTTTTTTTCCAAATTCTTCCAGACTTTTTGCGATTTCGCTTAAGCTCATTTCATTGCGTAGTCGCAATGCCTTGATCAGGATCGGAAGATTCACACCGGATAATACCTCAACGCGTCCTTCTTCCAGAAAGGAATAGCTCAGGTTGGAGGGAGTACCGCCGAACATATCCGTCAGGATCAGCACGCCCTTGTTCTGGTGAACCTGTTTCATTCCATCCGATATTTTATCCAATAATTTTTTTGGGTTATCTTTCAGATCAATGGATATGGAGACAACACCTTCCGGCCGTTTCCCGAGTATGAATTCGGCTGCGTCAATCAAGGCGTCTCCCAGTTTACAATGTGTCGCAATAACGATACCGATCATGAATCCTCTTCTTTTTACTTGATTCCCGATCTATCGGGGTCTTTTTGAAACATTACAATCAAACAAATGGCAATTTAAAACTGATTCGAACAGGACGCCAAAAAATTAATCTCCTTTATCACGATGTGTAATTGCGACCTGTTTACCCTGAAGGGTAAGGTGTTCGTATATTTTTTTTGCGATTGTAACACTGCGGTGTCTGCCGCCTGTGCATCCGAAAGCTATGGTTAGATATGCTTTTCCCTCCTTTTCATACAAAGGAAGCAAATAGTCAAGCAAATCCATATACTTTTTTAAAAAAGTTTGAGCCTCTTCCGTGTTCAATACAAAATCCTGAACCGCTTTGTTTTCACCATCATATGGCTTAAGCTCTGGTATAAAATATGGATTTTTTAAAAACCGTACATCAATAATCAGGTCTGAATCATTCGGGATACCTTGCTTGAAGCCAAAAGACATGATGTGGGTCTGCATGGTATTGATGGTGATATTTTCCCGGACATATTTGAAAATAATTGATTTCAGTTCATGGACATTGAGCGCTGACGTATCAATAATTTTATGGGCATGTTTTCTCAGGCTTTTAAGCTGATTTCGTTCATCACGGATTCCATCCATAATGGTTTTATGGGAAGAAAACGGATGATGTCTTCTGGTCTGGCTGTAACGCCTCCTCAGGATCTCATCATCTGCTTCGAGAAACAGGATTCTTAGCTTATATCCATCTGAATTCAGTTTTTGCACAACTTTCTGATACTTCAGGATGAATTCTTTATCCCGAAGATCCATTCCAAATACAAAACCGGATATATCCGGGGAATGATACAAAGGAAGTTCGATGAATTGCGGCAAAAGCGAGACCGGCATATTGTCAACACAATAGAATCCTGCATCTTCGAACGCAGCGATTGCCGTACTTTTTCCGGAGCCTGAAAGCCCTGAAATAATGGTAATGTTTTTTTTATCCACGTTGAAAAGACCAAGGAGATTTCCCCCTGTTTTGTTTGGGGGAAGGGGAGTTATGAATTCATAACTCCCCTTTGTTCGAATGAAAGGATGCCTTTGAATGAAAAAACAGGGGCTGTTTCAGTGCCTGTTAAAAATCTTCGTCATCCGCTTCAATGATTGATATCACATCTTCTTTTTTTGAGACCGTTTTCAGTTTTTTCTTGAGTCCTTCGTTTTTTAATAAACGGGAAATTCGCGCCAGCAGCTTCAAGTGCAGCCCGGTAGAGTCTTCAGGGGTACACAGTAAAAAAAAAATATGGGTCGGCCTTCCGTCCATGGACTCAAAATCAACTCCCTTTTTGCTCAATCCAAAACCAATAACCGGTGCCTTGAGTTCTTTAAGTTTACCATGAGGAATCCCAATTCCTCCATCAATGCCTGTACTTCCCAATCTCTCTCTTTCCATAATGATTCGAACCAGTTTTTCACGGTCAATTCCTGTCATCTTGGCCACCGGCACGACAAGCTCTTCCAGCACTCCTTTTTTATCTGTTGACTTCAGATCTGTTAATATAGTTTCTTCATGTAAGACTTCAAGAATTTTCATATATGATCACCAACACCCATATCCGGAATTTAGATCCGACTTGGCTGAATCAGCCCATAATCTCCGTCTGAGCGACGATAAAGTACGTTCACCCGATCAGTTCGTGCATTTGTAAAAACAAAAAAGTGGTCATCAACCAGGTCCATCTGCATAATGGCTTCTTCTACATCCATTGGTTTATATTCAATATTTCGTACTTTTATCTGTCTGGGTATGTCTTCCTCCAGGTATGGCATGTCTGGGGGTGTGTCAAACCCTTTATTTTTTTTTCTGGATACGGATCTCTTTTTTTTCATTTTTTGTTTGTTTTTTTTCAACTGGGTTTCCAATTTATCCAGAACCATATCAATTGCTGAGTACATATCATTTGTTTCTTCTTTTCCAACAATGTTCAGTCTGTCCCCAATCAGACTGATTTCTGCAATATGACGGAATTTTTCAACTGAAAGTACAACATTTGCTTCAGCCGGGTTATCAAGGAGTTTGTCTAACCTGTTAAGCTTATCCTGAAGAAAAGATTTAAGATGATCAGAAGAGTCAATGTTCTTAAAGGTTACAGATGTCTGCATAGTACCTCCCTAATACTGTTTTCGTTTATTGGAAGATAATACTCCTAACAATTCTCGGTACTTGGCAACTGTTCTTCTTGCAATATCGATATTCGCCTCCTTTAGTAATTTTGCAATTTTATCATCGCTGTGAGGCCTTCTCGCATCCTCTGATTCGATGATTTTTCGTATTTTATCCTGCACACTGGTGGAAGCAATTGCTTCACCGTGTAAACGGTTGATTGAACTATTGAAGAAATATTTCAGCTCAAATATCCCCTGTGGAGTATAGGCATATTTGTTTGTTGTGACCCGGCTTATGGTTGACTCATGCATTTCAATATCCTGGGCAACATCCCGAAGAACCATTGGCTTCAGGTGTGAGATGCCTTTTTCAAAAAAATCTTTTTGAAATTTTAAAATACTCTCCATCACTTTATAAATGGTTTTTTGCCGCTGGTGGATACTTCTGATCAACCAGGCTGCTGAGCGCATTTTATCCTGGAGATAATCTTTGGTTTTGCTTTCGATTTTTTCACCACGGCTGACTGCTTTTTTATAGTAGGGGTTAATCCGCAGTTTGGGCATTCCATCATCATTGAGCATAATGATGAACTCATCTTCATATTTATATACGTAAATATCAGGACTGATATATTGTGGTTCCTCTTCAGAATATTCGCGTCCTGGCTTTGGTTCCAGCATCCGGATAATATTTACAGCAGTGACTACTTCTTTAATCGATATTTTGAGCGCCTTGCAGATTGCTTTATAGTTTTTATTTTCAAGATGCTTGATATGGTTAGTGATAATTTCAACAACAATTGGATCAGCCAGTCCAAAATGCTCTGCCTGAATCAGCAGGCATTCTTTCAGGTCTCTGGCACAAACACCAATTGGATCAAATGTTTGCAGTGTTTTAAGTATATACTCGACAATCTGGACAGGTTGACCGCTCGTTTGGGCGATCTCTTCAATACTGATTTCAAGATACCCGTCGCGATTCAGATTCCCGATAATCAGACTCCCGATTTTTTCTTCGAGATCGGATGGTAATATCATCAACAGTTGCCACAGCAAATGGTCCTTTAAAGACTTCTTGCCGGCAATAAACGTTTCATAAACAGGAGCATCTTTTTTTTCGGTTTCAAAATTGGTTCTGCCTGGCGTATTGTATTCATCGAGGTAGTTGCTCCAATCAATATCATTCTGGATATTTTCCTCAACGCGGACTTCTTTCAATACAGTTGTATCAATTTCAGGTTCTGAAATTTCCGTTTGTTTTGGGGCGATATTGTCATCAGCGGCATCCTGAAACTCTTCAAGTGCAGGATTGTTTTCCAATTCCTGGCTGATCATATCCACCATTTCAAGCCTGGACAACTGGAGCAGTTTGATCGCCATTTGCAGCTGGGGAGTCATGATCAGCTGCTGGGTCAATTTGAGTTGTTGTCGTAATTCAAGTGCCATGCTTTAGTAAAGTTTAAACTCCTCTCCCAGATAAATTTTTCGGGCTGTTTCGCTGGAAGCAATTTTTTCCGGATTTCCGGATTCGATCACCTTGCCGTTATTCAGAATAAAAGCCTTGTCACAAACGCCAAGGGTTTCTCTTACATTATGATCGGATATTAAAATACCGATTCCGCGTTTTGTTAACTGTCTGATAATTTTTTGGATATCAATAATCGCAAGCGGATCTATACCGGCAAAGGGCTCATCCAGCAGAATAAATGAAGGCTTTGTAGCCAATACTCTTGTGATTTCGAGTCGCCGCCTTTCTCCTCCGGATAGAACACTTGCATAATTATCTGAGAGGTGTCTAATGCCCAAGTCCTCAAGCAGTGTATTTGCTCGTGTTTCCCTCTCTGAATCCGAGATCGGTAGAATTTCAAGGATGGCCATAACATTTTCTTTGACGGTCAACTTTTTAAAGATTGATACCTCCTGTGGAAGATACCCGATTCCTCTTCTTGCTCTCTGGTACATTGGAAAATCCGTGATATCTTCCTGGTTGATGAAAACATTGCCTCTATCCGCCCTGATCATTCCAACGGCCATGTAAAATGTGGTTGTTTTACCGGCCCCGTTGGGTCCTAACAGACCGACAACATCTGAACTGTTCACCTCAATGCTTACGGAATCAACAACACGCCTTCCATGATACGATTTTTCCAGATTTTTAAGCTCCAGAGTGGGCATTCAGATGCGTTTTTTGATATTTTTCTATAAGTAACTATTGAATTTAAAAAATCCAGTTGATCCATCTCAGTATCTTGTATTGGTTATAATCCAGATTGAAAGCAGAATCAATGGATTTATCATAACAGTATTATTCTGAGCAGCACTTTTCCGGAATGACAACTTCTTGAAAGAGGGAACGGGGGGATTTCAAAGATAAATGTGCTGCTTCATAGGTGGTTAAAATATCAGGCTCTTAATTCAAGCCTTTTCCATCGGAACGGATCACGGCCTCAACCCTTTTGCTGTTTTGCCCGCTTTCGACCTGGATACGTCCATCGTTGCGATGGAAGATGATCTTTTTGCCGGATATCATATTCTTTTCACTAGTAACTTTGCAGTTATCGCCGGTTAGTTCAAGAATCCCGTTGTCTGCCGTATATACTGCCTGGTCTGCTTCGGCAAGACGGTTATCAAAATTAATTTTTACATTTCCTTTTGCGATGATTTTTTGAATGGACTGTACGCTGTTCGGTACGTTTTCAAGCGCTGGTTGATCTTTTTTATAGAATATTTGAAGAGTGTCCGATTGAATAGTGGTATTTTCCTGTGTTGCCAGGACATTTCCCTTGAATTCTGCTTCTTTGGTCATATCGTTAATATTCAACTGGTCACTGGTGATGTGAATCGGTTTATCAGCTGTTGAGCTGCTTTTGATTTCCGGACCAGCAGCAAATATGTTGTGAATGATAAAAAAAACAATACAGATAAAGGTGATTACAATAATATTGTAATGGGATGGTTTAGAGTTGAATTTTGCCACGGATAGTCCCTTCAACCTTTCCTTCCAGGCGGGCCTGGCGAGTGTTTAATTGAAATGATATTTTTTCAGCGCTGAAATGTAAAAATTCCCCCGATATATCTGCTGGTAAGGTTGAATAAAGTATCCGATCCTTATGGTTGTATCGTAACTCTTCCGTATGTAGATTGTAATCAGGATTCATCAAGACAACCTTTCCGGTTACCGTAAAATTACTGGTATTGTTTTCCAGAACCCCGTGATTTGCGGTCAAATGAGCATTGTTTTGGTTTTCGAGATAGAAAACGATCGACAGGTTCTCCAGAATGGATCGGCTTCCTGATTGAGCTTGTATAAGGCGTGCGGATTTTGCGTCCAATGTCCACTCCTGTTTTCCGTCCCGTGTTGCAGTTTGATGGAGGTTTTCGATAGAAAGAGTTGCATTGTTTTTAATGGTATCAATCAGTATATCCGGATTCTTTGACAGCATTCGAAAGCCGATGAAAATGGAAATAACGGTTCCAAGAGTCAGAAAAATCAAGATCAGCAGAATGGTTTTAATTTTTTTTGAGGTATCCGGCATTGACTATTTATATATATCCAGAATGTTGTTCCATAGACCTTTGGCCTTTAAGATGGCTTCGCTGACTTCCCGGACTGCTCCCTTGCCCCCATTTGAAGATGTCACAAACGCAGCCTGCTTACGAACATGTTCATGCGCATCTGCAACAGCAATGGGGAGTCCGACACGGTTCATAATCGGAAGATCCGGAAAATCATCTCCGATAAAAGCGATTTCCTGAGAGGTCTTTCCTGTTTGCTGCAGAATGTTTTCAAGAGCCTGGGCTTTGTTTCGGACACCATCAAAAATCATTGTAATCCCGAGATTTTTACATCGATGGTTGACTACAGAAGAGGATCTTCCTGTGACAATGCCAACCTGGATTCCGAAGTCCATCAGCAGGCGGATACCAAACCCGTCTTTCACATGGAACATTTTTGTTTCAACATTGGAATCATTATATATAATCATCCCATCCGTGAGCACACCATCCACATCAAGAAGTAACAGTTGGATCTGTTTCAGCCTGCTTGCAAGGTGCTGGTTCATTATATGTATTCTTTCTGGATGATGCCCCGAATCGTCTTGAGGGTAGAAAGAAACGGTTCAAGTTGATCCATTCTCAGGGAATTGGGCCCGTCGCAACGTGCTGTATCCGGATCAGGATACACCTCGATAAATACTCCGTCCGCGCCTGCTGCTACAGCCGCTTTGGCAAGTATTGGAGCAAACTCGCGTTGACCGCCGGAAACTATCCCGCTTCCCCCCGGAAGCTGGACACTGTGGGTGGCGTCGAATATTACAGGAAATCCGGTTGACTCCTGTATAATTTTGATGCTTCGAAAGTCAACAACCAGATTGTTGTACCCAAACATGCTACCCCGTTCTGTAATTGTAATTTTTCGATTTCCGGTTGAGGTCGCTTTTTCTGTAATATTTTGAATGTCACCAGGCGCCAGAAATTGTCCTTTTTTAATATTGATTGGTTTTTGGGTCCGGGATACGGCAAGAATCAAGTCGGTCTGACGGCATAAAAAAGCAGGGATCTGTATGATATCCAGAACCTCGGCTGCAGGTTCCACTTCATTTATAGCATGAACATCTGACAAAACCGGGATATCCAGGCTCGCTCTGATTTGGCGAAGAATTGCCAGTCCATCTTTCAGCCCAGGGCCGCGAAAAGAATTGATTGAAGTCCTGTTGGCCTTGTCATACGATGCTTTGAATACAAAGGGGATCTCAAGTTTTTCGGTCAGTTTTTTCAGATAAGAAGCAATTTCAAATGTTTTGTCATAATTTTCGATCACACAGGGACCAGCAATTAACAATAGAGGATTGGCTCCTCCGACCTTGATATTTCCGATTTGCACCATAGCTTTCATATGTTATCTGAAAAAATGTTTTGAAGAAAAATGGTTTTCATTACGTTGCCTGAGTCTTAACTTTTGACTGATGAAAAGTCAAGGTACGAAAAAAACCTTGATTAGCAGATTTCAAGTTGTTATTGTCGTCAGAATTATATCAATCCCTTGGATGATAGGTTTTTTCTGAGTTGAAATCAAACAATAATAAAATTTGGTTAGCTAAAAGACGGATCAATGAATCTGGATTGGAAATAAATGTCCGCATATAAAGTCAACAAGACCTACCAGGAAATAAATGCTAAAATTCGTTCAGGAAAAGTTGTTGTTGTAACAGCCGAAGAAATAATCGGAATTGTGAAAAAAGAAGGCCCGGTTGAGGCAGCCAGAAAGGTGGATGTTGTTACCACCGGAACCTTTGCTCCAATGTGTTCATCCGGCGCATTCATTAATTTTGGCCATTCCTCACCAACGATAAAAGCCGCCAAAGTCTGGTTGAACAATGTCCCTGCATATGGAGGACTTGCTGCGGTTGACTGTTATATCGGCGCTACCGAAACCTGTGAGGATGACCCGCTGAATAAGGTCTGGCCCGGCGAATTTAATTATGGCGGAGGACATGTGATTCAGGATCTTGTTGCCGGCAAAAAGGTGCACTTAAAAGCAACGGCTTATGGAACTTCATGTTATCCCAACCGAATCATTGAAAAGCAAATTACCTTAAAAGAACTGCCCTCTGCCACTTTATGCAATCCGCGCAATGGATATCAGAATTATAATTGCGCTGTAAATCTTACCCGAAAGACAATTTATACGTATATGGGGGCTTTGAAACCAAAGGCAGGAAATGCAAACTACTGTTCTTCCGGTGAGTTAAGCCCACTCTTTAATGACCCGTATTACAAAACCATTGGCCTGGGCACCCGGATATTTTTAGGAGGTGCAGAAGGATATGTTACCTGGCAGGGAACACAGCATAATCCATCGGTTCCGCGTACGGAGAAAGGGATTCCGATGAAACCCGCCGGTACACTCTGGGTGATGGGGGATTTAAAGAAAATGAGTCATAAGTGGCTGGTCGGGATGAGTATACAGGGGTACGGGATTTCTCTTGCAGTCGGTCTTGGCGTACCGATCCCGATATTGAATGAAGAAATGGCTTCATATACGGCAATTTCCGATGAAGAAATTTTTACTCAGATTGTGGATTACGGGAATGACTACCCGAATGGAATTTCCAATAGTCTGGGAACCGTAAGCTATGCGGAATTGAAAAGCGGATCAATAGAACTTGATGGTAAAAAGGTTCTTACCGTACCCTTATCGAGCATGGTAAAAGCCCGTGAGATTGCAGAAATTCTTAAAGATTGGATACGGAAGGGTGAGTTTTTTCTCGGAGAGCCCCAATTCACCTTGCCTGTTTAGTTGAATATCGATTTTTTTTTCGGGAGTCTGACAGCATACAATCTGAAATGGTTTTATATGCATCGGATATGAGTTTTCATTAAAATTTTTTAATAAGGTATAGGCCGAATTGAAACAGAATAAAGAGACAGAAAAGAAAAACATTAAAAAAAAGAAGAGCAGTCTCAGGGAAAACATTGAAGCGATCCTGGTGGCTGTTGTTTTGGCCTTATTTATCAGAACGTTTGTTGTACAGGCCTTTAAAATACCATCCGGTTCAATGAAAAACACCCTTCTCATCGGAGATCATATTCTGGTCAACAAGTTCATATACGGTATCAAATTGCCTTTTATCGGGGCCACGCTGATTCCGATTAAAGATCCTCAACGGGAGGATATTGTGGTTTTTGAATATCCGGATGATCCATCAAAGGATTTTATCAAAAGGGTCATTGGTGTTGCCGGGGATCGCGTAGAGATTCGGGATAAAAAGGTGTATGTGAACAATAGCATGTTAGATCAGGATTTTGCCATTTTCACGGATAACCGAAGTCTCCCGGGCCGTGATAATTTCGGGCCGGTAACCGTGCCGGAAGATTCTCTTTTTGTGATGGGTGACAACCGGGACAACAGCCATGACAGCCGTTTCTGGGGATTTGTCAAACTGAAAGCCATCAAAGGAAAAGCCTTTATTATTTATTGGTCCTGGGATGGGGAGAACCAGAATTCAATTCTTGATTATGTCCGTTGGGGTCGAATGGGTCAATTGCTGAAATAGAACAGGAACAAAATGGAATTTAATAGAAAAGATATTCTTGATATTGCTTCCTTATCTAAAGAGGAGATCTCTTTTATTCTGGATACAGCGGATAAGATGAAGGAGATCTCAGAACGGCCCATTAAAAAGGTTCCAACCCTTCGGGGGAAAACCGTTGTTCTGTTTTTTTATGAACCCAGCACAAGGACAAAACTTTCTTTTGATATTGCTGCAAAGAGATTAAGTGCGGATTGTGTTTCCCTTTCTGCTGGTTCCAGCAGCATGGTTAAGGGAGAAACCTTGATTGACACGGCAAGAAATCTTGAGGCGATGAGGCCGGATGTGATTGTCATCCGGCATTCTGCTTCAGGAGCGCCTCACATGTTGAGTCGATATTTAAACACATCGATTATCAATGCCGGTGATGGGACACATGCACATCCTTCCCAGGCACTTCTGGATATGATGACGGTCAGGGAGAGGAAAGGGGATCTTCTCGGTCTTCGGATTGCGATTATCGGGGATATTTCTCATAGCAGGGTTGCCCGTTCAAACATTATCGGGTTTACGAAAATGGGCGCAGACGTAGTTGTTTCCGGACCACGGACCATGATTCCAAAGGGTATTGAACATTTGGGGGCATCGGTTTCCCATTCAGTGGATCTGGCGGTTCAGAATGCAGATGTGGTAATGATGCTTCGAATTCAAAAGGAGAGACAATCTTCTTTTTTATTTTCAACGGAAAGAGAATATGCCAGAGAATACGGGCTCTCGGAAAAGAGAATGAAGATAATGAAGCCGGATGTTCTGATCATGCATCCCGGCCCCATAAACCGGGGTGTAGAAATTTCACCGGCCATTGCTGACGGGAAACATTCCATTATACTGGACCAGGTAACCAATGGGGTAGCCTTAAGAATGGCACTTTTTTATCTACTGGCTGGAGGGATCAGAAATGCTGATGATTAAAGGAGGGACTCTGATTGATCCCGGCAACATTACAGGTTGTTATGATATTATTGTTCAGAATGGGAAGATTGCTGAAATCCAGAAACCCGGGACATATAAAGAGTCCATAAAACAAGAAGACGTGGTGATCGATGCAAATGGTAAAATTGTTGCTCCTGGTCTGATTGATATGCATGTTCACCTGAGAGAACCGGGTCATGAGTATAAAGAAACCATCGCCTCCGGTTGCATGGCGGCAGCTAGCGGAGGATTTACAGCCGTTTGTTCGATGCCCAATACAAATCCTGTAAATGATTGTGCTGAAATTACAGAGTATATCATAAGAAAGGCCAGACAGGCTGGAAAGGCCCGCGTATATCCGGTTGCATCCATCAGTATGGGGCTTAAGGGAAAAGCACTATCCGCATTTGGAGAGCTCAAGCTTTCCGGTGCAGTTGCTGTTACCGATGACGGGCTTCCGGTATCCGATTCTCAACTTATGCGAAGAGCCATGGAGTATGCCATGGGTTTTGATTTGCTTGTAATTTCTCATGCAGAGGATCTTCAGCTTTCCGGAAATGGCGTTATGAATGAGGGCCCGACAGCCACCCGGATGGGACTCTCTGGTATACCAAATGCATCGGAAGCAGTCATGGTAATGCGGGATATTGCTTTATGTGAGCTGACCGGCGCCAGACTTCATATCGCCCATGTCAGTACAAAAGAGTCGGTTGAGGCCATCCGGGACGCTAAAAAAAGAGGACTTCCTGTCACGGCTGAAACCGCTCCCCATTATTTTTCTTTGACAGATGAGGATATTATTGAGTATAATACAAACTTCAAGATGAATCCTCCTTTACGATCTCTCAAGGATAAAGAGGCTGTCCGGCAAGGTCTGGCTGATGGAACAATCGACGTGATTGCCACAGATCACGCGCCACATTCTTCCCTTGAAAAAGATATTGAATTCAGCTTGGCAGCCAATGGCATCATTGGTCTTGAAACGTCACTTCCGCTCTCATTGAGACTTGTGAAAGATAAAGTGATTACGATGGAAACCCTAATCCAGAAAATGACCGAAAATCCTGCAAAAATTCTGGGGCTTGAGACAGGAATCAGAGAGGGGCTTCCTGCAGATATCACCGTTATTGATCCTGAGTTTTCATACACGATTGATATTGAAAGATTTTATTCCAAAAGCCGTAACACTCCGTTTCAGGGACGGCAGATGACGGGGAAAGCCGTGGTTACCATCGTTGGAGGAAACATCGTCTTTACTGAAAGCTCAGATTACGCCAATGCATGAGAAAGAGTAGAAAAATCCTATTGACAAGCATGGTTGTACTTAGTAGCGTGCCAACCGACCAGGTTGGTTGGACTTGGTCGGAAATTTACTCGTCCTTATGTATTACGGATAACCGATACCGGAACATTTTTCACAAATATGCCAGATTCTAACGGACGTTCTCACATCCTTGTCGTTGATGATGAACTGAGCATGCAGGAATTTCTTGAGGTTATGCTGACCAGAGCCGGCTATCGGGTTTCCATTGCCGGAACCGGTAAGACAGCCAAATCCATGATACAGGAAACCCGTTTTGACCTGTTGCTTTGTGATATCCGGCTGGGTGACATCAGCGGAATAGAAGTGTTACAGGAAGCAAAGCAGAAAGATCCCGCAACAGTTGTGATCATGATCTCTGCCTATTCAACCACAGAGGCAGCGGTTGAAGCCATGAATAAAGGCGCTTATGATTACGTCCCCAAACCTTTTAACAATGATGAGCTGAAAAGGACGATCGCCAACGCGCTGGATCTGAAAACCATAGAACATGAAAAAGAGATCCTGGATGATGAGCTGAAAAAAAATCTTCATTTTGGGAAAATTGTCGGGAACAGTCCCGGGATGATTCGAATCTATGAAATGATTCGGCAAGTGGCTAAGACCCGGACAAATATTCTAGTCACCGGAGAAAGCGGAACCGGTAAGGAATTTATCGCAAAAGCGATTCATGAGCAGAGCAACCGGAGGAACAATCCCTTTGTGGTCGTGAATTGTGGCGGCATACCCGAATCGTTGATGGAGAGCGAGCTGTTCGGTCATAAGAAAGGGGCTTTTACCGGAGCGACCCAGGATAAAAAGGGGTTGTTTGAGATTGCCCACAATGGAACCATCTTTCTGGATGAGATTGGAGAGTTGACTCTTCCCCTGCAGGTAAAAATTTTACGTGCAGTACAGGAGCGGGTGTTCCGGTGTGTCGGCGGAACCAATGATATTTCGGTCGATATCCGGATTATATCCGCGACCAACAAAAATCTCGAAGAAGAAGTGATTGCAGGCAAGTTCAGGGAAGATCTGTTTTACCGGCTTAATGTGATACAGATAAAGGTCCCTCCTCTCCGGGAGAGAAAATCAGACTTAAAAGCGCTGGCCCAGTATTTTTTAGAAAAATACGCCAAGGAAACCGGCAAGGAGATGACCAAGATTTCTTCCTATGCCATTGATCTGTTAAACAAGTATGATTTTCCGGGAAATATACGGGAACTGGAAAACCTGATTGAACGCAGTGTTACGCTGTCTGCAACCAATATCATTCTGCCGGAGAGTCTTTCGATCTCCATTCATAAACGAAGATGGATTGAGGGCGTAAAGGGACGGCGGTTTGACCTGGATGATGTTTCCCATGGTGTCAATCTGGATGAGATCATGGAGACCATTGAAGCGGCCTATGTCAAAAAAGCACTTGAGTATACCAATGGTAACAAGAACCGGGCAGCGGAGCTCCTGGGAATGAGTTTTCGTTCCCTGCGGTATCGATTTGAGAAACTAGGGATTGAGAAACCGCTTGGAGGAGAGTTTTAAAAAGGAGAGAAGGCTGACAATTTTTGTCAGTCAATCAGGATTTGTGACATTTTTTGGTGACTCAAGGATCTGAACAAGTCATAAAGATTTTGAAAATAAAATATATTATGTATAAACAGTATGTTGCATGATTACTTTAATTGATAAGCGATGGCATTTTTTTTGCTTAAACCATAAGCTGATATTTGATTTTTTCAGTTTTTCGATAGAATTTTTTATGTGATTTGATGTTTAGAAAGGGAAAAAATAAAATAAATTTGTTTTTTTTACAACAATCATACAAAAGAACAACAACAAGAGCAACAACAACAACAATCAAAAAGGAGGAACACCATGCTACAAAGATTGAGAGGCAATTCTGAAAAAGGTTTTACCCTGATCGAGCTCATGATCGTTATCGCAATTATCGGCATCCTGGCAGCCATCGCAATTCCGAATTTTATCTCCTATCGGGATAAAGCATACTGCTCCGGAGCTGAAACAGACGTGCAGACCATTATGGGCGCTATTGCGGATTACTTTGCCGATCCGGCGAATCGGGCTATATCAGTAGCAAGATTAACTGATGATTCCGGACCTGTAATCGCCGTATCCAACAATAATGATTGGACCATCACTGACCTCGGTTCAAACCAATACAGGGTTACAGTAACTGATACATCCGGCAGATGTCCTCGATTTACAACGACTGGAAAAACACTGTAATTTATCATTCCAATTTGTTGGTTTTAATCAGAATCAAAACCAGGGAAGAGGGGGAAAGTCCTCTCCCCTGGTTTTTTCATTGGCGGCAAGCTATATTTTCCAACACAATACCGAAACAGGACTTGTTTTATCAATTGTTTCCGGTTAGAAATTTAACAAAATTAGAAAAAATCAACTGGAATAAGAAAGATGCAACTAAGTATGACACAAAGGCAGCATCCTGTTTTGAAGACATACGACAACATCAGCGAGGGGAATGGTCTTTTAAAAATTTCAAAGGAGTATGAAAGCCGGCTCCTGATGCTCCTGATCTTGATTGTATTTTTTATATATTCCAATACCCTTCATGTTCCTTTTTTGTTTGATGATGTCAATAATATTATTTCCAATCCTCATATCCGGATGACGGAGCTTTCTCTGGACAGTCTGACAGCAGCAGCTATGAAAGGCCATCTTAAAAACAGGCCGGTAGCAAATATAAGTTTTGCTATGAACTACTACCTGAATGGATATCACGTTTCTGGATACCATCTTTTTAATATCCTGGTACATATAATTTCCGGGATATTTTTATACTATTTTATCCTGATTACAAGAAGGGTTTATCCCTGTCCGGCTTTAGCTCACCGGGCAATTCCTATTTTTGCGGCAGCAATCTGGATGGTTCATCCAATTCAGACCCAGTCGGTAACCTATATTGTTCAAAGGATGAATAGTATGTCATCCATGTTTTATATGATTGCAATGTTTCTATATGTAAAGGCCAGATTGCTGATGCTCGAAAGGCAGGAGGATGTTCAGAAGTTCAAAAATGGTAAACTTATATCCGTAACAAATCCATATCCTGTATCTGTCTATCTCTTTTTTCTGGGTTCCCTGACTGCCGGTATCATGGCTGTAGGGGCCAAGGAGGTCGCTGCCACTTTGCCATTGTTCCTGTTTTTGTATGAATGGTTCTTTTTCCAGGACATGAGGGGTTCCTGGTTGAAACACAATTTTTTTCGGTTTTCAGGTGTGCTGGTATTATTTTTGATATTCGCGCTGCTTTACCTGGGTGAAAATCCTTTAGCAAAAATAGGAACCATGTATGACAAACGAGATTTCACCATGGTTCAGCGTCTGTTTACAGAGTTCCGTGTAGTGATTTTTTATATGGGTCTACTGCTGTTCCCTCATCCTTCGCAATTGAATCTGGAGCATGATTTCCCATTATCCAGATCTATTACAGATCCGGTTACCACCTTGATCTGTCTGTGCATCATTTTTTTCTGTATTGTTTTTTCATTGGTAACGGCTAAAAAGCAAAGACTGGTCTCATTTTGCATTCTCTGGTATTTCGGAAACCTTGTGATTGAGTCTTCCGTGATCGGACTTGAGATCATATTTGAGCATCGTCTGTATCTGCCTTCCATGATGATTTGTTTATTACTGGTAGTATTTTGTTACCGGTATATCGGAGTCAACCGGTTTACAACCATTTTCCTTTGCTTGCTGGTTATGGTTTTTTCTGTATGGACCTATACCAGAAATAAAATATGGAATAATGAAATTACTCTTCTTGAAGATTGCATTTTAAAATCCCCGAATAAGTTCAGACCTCATTATAACCTTGGGATTGCCCTGGCTGAAAAGGGTATGACTCATGAGGCTGTGAAACATTATCAGACAGCACTCAGAATAGATCCTGAAAAGGCGTCACTTCACACCAATCTCGGGTTGGAGTTGTTTATGCAAGGAAAAAAGGATCAGGCAATCACTCATTATCGAGAAGCCTTACGATTGCAGCCTGATTTTGTATATGCTCATATTAATCTCGGCACTGCATTGCTTGTTGATGGAAAAACAGACCAGGCCATGAAGCACTGCCGGGAAGCAATACGGATAAAACCCAATTCAGCTCAGGCATATAATTGTATTGGAAATATTCATTACTCTCAGGTAAACATGACGGAAGCGATTGCTTCCTATTCCAAAGCTCTGCAAATTGATAAACGCTATGCAGAGGCAGCCAATAATTTGGGTGTGGCGCTGATTCAGACAGGAAGAACCTTGCAGGCGATTCGTGTTCTGAAAACCGCATTGGAAATCAAACCTGATTATCAGGAAGCCAGAATAAATCTGGAAAGAGTCATCCGGAAACGGAAACATGGTTTTATAAAGCAATCATTAAATAATATCGAATAATTGTATATGAACAGGCAGGCGCCTGTAACGTAAATTGCAATCGATGGATATTCAAAAAGGTTATTTCAAGTCAGGTACATACACACCCAAGCCATATCCGGCTCAATCAGGTTTCATCAGTCGGGATCTACTGGCAATGGTTCTGTTTTCAGCAATCACAATAACCTTATACTCCCATACACTGGGTTCTCCATTTGTTTTGGATGATGCCGCAAACATACTGAATAATCAATATATTCGTGTTTCAGAACTGACGTGGGACACTGTATACGATGCAGCATTGAAAAGCCTTCGATCCAAACGTCCGTTATCCAATATCAGTCTTTCCCTGAATTATTATTTCGGTCAGTACAATGTACTGGGCTATCATCTGTTCAATATCATGGTCCATATCGCTTCCGGCATGGTGCTTTATTTTTTTATCAAAATCACTTTCAGAATTCATTGCCCTTCCCGATGTCAAAACAGGCTCATTCCTTTTATGGCGGCATTGATCTGGTTGGTTCATCCTGTCCAGACCCAGGCAGTCACTTATATCATACAGAGAATGACCAGTATGGCCGCCTTGTTTTATCTTCTGTCATTGTTTTTATATGCAAAAGCCAGAATGCTTTGCGTTCAAAATAAAACAGAAACGGTGAAAAGGCATCCTGGATTCGTTTATTTATTTTTTTTTGGTTCATCTTTGTCCGGAGTGCTTGCTTTATGCTCCAAGGAAAATGCAGCAACCCTGCCATTTTTTATTTTTCTGTATGAGTGGTTTTTTTTCCAGAACCTGGATCGAAAGTGGCTGAAGAAGAACGTCCCCCGTTTGTTGGGTATTTTTCTGTTTTTTCTTTTTTTATCGATTAGTTATATTGGAGGAAATCCTGTTGAAAAAATACTGTCCCAGTATAAAACACGAAATTTTACCCTTGCTCAGCGACTGTTGACCGAACCCCGGGTGGTGGTTCATTATATAACCCTTTTGGCTTATCCACATCCTTCCCGGTTAAACCTGGATTATGATTTTCCCCTTTCTCTTTCACTACTGAACCCTGTTACGACTCTTCTGAGTTTGGGAATAATTGCCGGAATGATGATTCTTGCAATCCGTATCGCCAGAAGCGAAAGAGTTTTCTCTTTTTGCATATGCTGGTTCCTGGGCAATCTTGTCATGGAGTCATCTGTAATCGGACTTGAGATCATATTTGAGCATCGTCTGTATCTGCCTTCTATGCTTGCGTTCATTTTACCAGCCTGCTTGTTTTTTTCCTATATCAGATCAGATCGGCTATCAAAAGTGATCCTGTGCATTGTGATCGCAATCTTGTCATTCTGGACCTACCAGAGAAACATTGTTTGGAGGAATGAGGTTTCGCTTTTTGCTGATTGTACCCGGAAATCACCGAATAAAGAAAGGCCTCATACCTGCCTTGGAACATCCTTGATTAGAGCAGGCAGAAATGAAGAAGCATTAGTGGTGTTGTCTAAAGCAATTCAGTTGAACCCAAAGTCAGCGTTTGCTCATAATAATTATGGCGTTGCCCTCTCCTTGAATGGAAAACTGGAAGAAGCAATACGTCACTTCCAGGAGGCCATTCGAATTCTACCAATCTATGTGGAAGCAAAAAAAAATCTGGAAAAAGCGTTTGAGTATCAGAAAACGGAAAAAGGGATGCAGCAAAAGCCATGAAGGATCCGGTTGATTGATGAGAGCGGTAGATATGAGAACTTTTATGTCGAGAAGCGAAGAAAAAGTCTTCCGTCGAACCCTTGCGGATTATCCGGTTTATCTCCTCCTGCTTGTCTTGATTTTCTTCGTTTTTTTTCAAACAAGAACCCATGACTTTATCAACTATGATGATGAAACATATATTACATCAAATCCCCATATCGCACAGGGCTTGAATGTTCAAAACATGATCCGGGCATTTTCAACATCATATGCAAGCAACTGGCATCCATTAACATGGATCTCCCATATGATGGATATACAGATCTATGGAATGAATCCTGGTGCTCATCATTTTACCAATATGCTTTTTCATATCGCAAATTCATTCCTGATCTTTTTTCTATTTCGGAAAATGACCGATGATCTCTGGAAGAGTTGTTTTCTTGCGGTTCTTTTCGCTATTCATCCGCTTCATGTAGAATCTGTAGCATGGGTAGCAGAACGTAAGGATGTTTTGAGCACTTTTTTTGGGCTAATAACCCTGTGGGGATATGTTCGATATGTAAAAAATCCAGGAAGATATCTCTATAGCTTGGTCCTGATTTTTTATTCACTGAGTCTGATGTCCAAACCCATGCTGGTGACCCTTCCGTTTATATTGCTTCTCATGGACTACTGGCCTTTAAGACGTTATGATCAGAATATTCCCTGCGAAGAAAAAAGCCAACAAAGAAGCTATGGTTTTACATCGCTGGTTCTGCGATTCAGTATCGAAAAATTACCTTTGGTTATTATTGCAATGGGATCATGTTTCATCACACTCCTGGTTCAACAAAAAGGAGGAGCGGTCGGGGCTGTAACGATGTTTCCGCTTTGGGACAGGATTGCCAATGCCCTGATAACCTATATTGCCTATATTGAAAAAATGATTTGGCCCTTTGATTTGGCAGTCATTTATCCCTATCCATCCTCTTTTTTGATGGATGAGATCGTTCTTGCCGGCGTCGTATTTGCTGTCGTCCCCACAATCGGATTTATGGTAGTAAAACGATTTCCATATATTATTGTAGGATGGTTATGGTATATCGGAACATTGGTGCCTGTTATCGGCCTGGTTCAAATCGGATCTCAGTCCATGGCCGATCGATATACATATATCCCACTGATTGGTATTTTTATCATCATTTCATGGGGTGCTGCGGACTTGACGACCGGCTGGGTTCATAGAAAAAAAAAATTGGCTTTGTGTGCAATGATTTTCGGCCTGTGCATGACAATATCTGCCCATGTTCAAACGCGATATTGGAAAAACAGCATTCAGTTATTTCGACATGCTATTGAAGTGACTTCGGGAAACTGGATTGCGAATAACAATCTGGGATGTGCTTTGTCTCAAAAAGGTCATGCACACCAAGCAATACCGCATTTTCAGGAAGCATTGAGAATCAACCCGGAATATGATGATGCACGTTATAATTTGGGGCTTGCTTTTGTGGCTCGGAATCGGTTCAATGATGCGATAGATCAGTTCTCAAGGCTACTGGTGACTCGGCCGGAGGATAAAGATGTACACATTCGTCTTGGCAGGATTTATGGTCTTCAAAAGCGGTTTGATAAGGCCATCGACCATTTCACTATAGCAGCAGCGCTTGATCCGGATGATGCAGGGATATATAATAACATAGGCGTTTTTTATGCGAATCAGAAGGACTTCAGAAAAGCGGTCTTTTTTTTTCAAAAAGCGATTACCATCAAACCGGACATGCCGGGCGTGGAAAAGAATTTGAAAAAAGCCAGGGAAATGTTGAGCGATAAGATTTTATAATAATAATGAGGGTTGTAGAAAAGGTGAAAACAAAAAAAGAAATAAAACCGCTTCCGTATGAGGCATATTTTTTAACTGTTTTGTTACTTGCCATTCTGGGGCTTTCCGATTCCATTTACTTGTCGATTTCCCATTACAGGGTTTATACAGATATCGGATATAAAAGTTTCTGCGCCTTATCCAAATCCATTAACTGTGATACGGTTTCTCAGAGCCCTTATTCCATCTTTCTGAATATTCCGGTGCCGGTCTGGGGAATTGTTGGATATACCTTTTTTTTACTTTTGCTATCCTTTGCCTGGAAACAGCAAGGAGAGGATCGTCCGCTCTGGTCACTGCTTTTTCTGATTGCACTGACGTTCAGTGTTTACAGCATTATTCTTGCCATCATCTCAACCGTATATATTCACAGTTACTGCATCATGTGTCTCTTCAGTTTTGGGGTCAATTTTTTTCTTTTATACTTAACATGGATCATCCGGAAACGGTTTCATATTCATGGCGTTATTCAAAGCAGTCATCGGGATCTGGCTTTTCTGTGGGTTATGAGGAAAAAAAGTGTCCCCATAATGGGGATATTCGCCATTTGTTTTTTTTCTCTTTTCTTTGTTTTCCCTAATTACTGGACATTCTCTATAAAAGAAATATCAAGAGAACTTCCTACCGGCATAACTGCAGACGGTCACCCCTGGATCGGTGCGAAAAATCCAGTACTGGAAATCACTGAATTCACAGATTATCAGTGTTTTCAATGCAAGAAAATGCATTTTTTTATCCGGAATCTTGTAGGGGAAAAACCGGATCAAATCCGTCTGGTTCACCGTCATTATCCTATGGATCATCGGTTTAATCCGATTGTCAGGGAGCCTTTCCATATCGGTTCCGGAAGTCTGGCATTGTTAGCCATTCATGCTGCGAAGAAAGGAAAATTCTGGGAACTGAATGACCTTTTGTTTGATGCGGCAGTTCAAAAAGGTGAGATTAACGTAAAAGAGTTATCCGTAAAAATCGGTTTGGATGACAAAGATCTGGTGGCTGCTTTTTTTGACAAGGATACCCGTACCCATCTTGACGCGGATATCCGGTCTGGATTGAAACTTGGGATCAGCGGTACTCCGGCTTACGTTATCAATGGCAAAGTTTACCTGGGGCAACTGCCCGATGATGTGTTATCAAAGGTAGTCGATTGAAGATGAATCTTGGGCCATTATTTTTTTATACCGGATAAAATGACTCAACCAATGGACAAGAATATAGATATAACTTGTTTTTCAGAATTCCGCATTCGGAGGCTCATCCAGTCCGCTTTGTTGATTTCTATTTCCATTCTGACGATTTCAATTCTTGTTTTATCCTCTGTTCCGCCGGTTAACCGGGATGAATTGACACACCATCTTGCTGTACCCAAGCTGTACATAGAACATGGAGGTGTGTACGAGATCCCATCGATCAAATTCAGTTATTATCCAATGAACATGGATATTCTGTATCTGATCCCGCTATATTTTGGAAATGATATCATTCCAAAATATATTCATTTTTCATTTGCGTTGTTCACAGCGTTTCTCATTTATTATTATCTGAAAAAACGCATTGGCAGTTTATATGGAAGTCTGGGGGTGCTGTTTTTCCTTTCCATCCCGTTGATTGTCAAGCTATCCATTACAGCATATGTTGACCTTGGGCTAATTTTTTTCTCATTTGCTTCTCTGATGTTTATAATGGAGTGGTGCGAAAAAAAACATGCAGTCAGATTTTTATTTTTTTCCGCCTTATGTTGTGGCGTGGCAATGGGGATCAAATACAATGCCTTGATTCTATTTGTGCTGACATCCCTTATTGTGCCTTTTGTTTATATACGATCCGCACCTGCTGAATCTGCGAGTTCTTTTGCTGCGATACGGCATGCCATTTTTTTCGTGGTTATTTCAGCTCTCTGCTTCTCACCCTGGATGATTCGCAATTATGTGTGGAAAAAAAATCCTGTATATCCGCTTTATCATCAATTTTTCAGCAAACAGACGGTTGAAAGGGGAAAAGAAACAGGAAAAAGTATTTCAACTCATTACACTGGGAAACAATTTGGGCCGATAGCCCTTCGAAAATATGTTTACAGGGAAACCTGGTGGCAAACGGCATTGGTTCCCATCCGTATATTTTTTCAGGGCGAGGATAACAACCCCAAATATTTTGATGGCAAACTGAATCCTTTTTTATTTTTACTGCCCTTTTTTGCATTTTTCAGATACAAAAAAAAGAACAACCGGTTACATTTTGTTTTTGAAATGAGAATTATGTTTCTCTTTTCTGTTTTGTTTCTGTTGTTCGTTTTTTTCACTCATGATGTCAGAATCCGATATCTTTCACCTATTATCCCTCCTCTGGTTGTATTATCCATGTTTGGACTTCACAACCTGGTGGAAAGGGCTCGTCAGGGTAGTTCTTTTTTAGGTAGATTACTGCAATATACTGTTTTAGGAGCTATCATAGGATGGATGCTCTGTATGAACGCTGGTTATGTTGTCGATCTGTTCAAACATGTTGAACCTATGACCTATCTGACAGGCCAGGTTGATCGGGATCAATATATTGAAAAATATCATCCGGAATATGCAGTCATGAAGTATGCGAATCAGCATCTTCCAGAAGATGCTGTCATCTTGCCTGTTTTTACAGGCAACCGGTATTACTATAGTGATCGGAAAATGATCTTCAACTTTTCCTTATTTGCAAAGATCATAAAAGAAACGAATCTCCAGGCAGAAATTTTATCTGAACTGAAAAAAAGAGGTATCACCCATATCATGATCGGTTATGAACTGTTCAATGCTTGGGCGAACAACAACTTCAGCAAGCAGGAAAAGATACGAATCGAACACTTCTTTCATAAACAGATTTATTATCTTTATTCAAAAAATGGATATGGATTGTATAAAGTAGAATGATTTTCAAGTGCACGGACCTTAATAACCGATGCTGAATAAATACTGATCGGGTGTACTGCAGAGTGATTCAGACCGAATATATGGAACAGAACCGAAATATTGAAAATAAAATTTCCCGTAGTGTCGGGTATACGGAACACTCAGTAACCATGATCTGGTTGCCCGCCGGCCTGTCTTTGCTGTTATCCTTTGTTCATATTTTTTATTTACAGACAAATCCTACCTATGATTTGCCAATCATCGATTCCCTTGAGTATGTAAAACAAGCCGAGTACATCCTTACTCCTTCCATAAAGCCACGTCCATTTCTGCATTCTCCTTTTTATTCTTGGTTTCTGGCAGGGATTTTTTTTTATTTCGGGAAAAGCCTCGCCCTGATACGGGTGATGCAGGCAATCTTGAACAGCATCTCCTGCATTCTTATCTATAAACTGGGCAGGAGATGTTTTTCACCGTCTGTCGGATACTATGCAGCGATAGGATATGCATTATATGCTCCCTTGATCTATTTTGGAACTGAGATCATCAACGTTCCTTTTGTCCTTTTTTTTACTCTCTTTTCCTTATTTTTACTGATCCATTCGGTTGATGAGATGTGTTGGAGATGGTGGTTGGCGGCTGGTCTGTTTGCCGGATTAAATCTTTTGACCCGTGCGGATACACTTGTTTTTTATTTGGTTGCAGCAGCTCTGATCACCTGGAAGAAACCGAAAGCGTTTTGGAGATCCACAGGGTTTGTCATTTTCATGCTGATACCGCTGCTTCTGATCGGCATGCATAGTTTTTTTACTTTTGGACGGTTTCAGGCCTTTCCTGCTAATTCCGGCATTGTATTTTTTCAGGGAAACAATCCGGATTATATGGATACCATTGGCATTCGTCCAGGAGTTGCCTACCAGAACTTGATTGAAAAACCCAACCGTGACGGGGTTGCTCCAACCAGGGATGATTATTCATTCAATCATTATTTTTATGGCAAATCTTTCGGGTTTATGATCCACCAGCCTGTTCAGTACATGCAATGTCTCGTTTATAAAATCAGGACATTGATCGGAGGATATGAATTGCCGGAAACATATGATCTTTATTCTTTCTGTAAATACAGTCCGGTTCTGAAACTGCTTCTGTTTTACTGGAATGGATTTGGCTTTCCTTTTTCCATTCTTTTCTCATTGTCCATAATGGGTATTATTATTAGTTTACGACGATCCGGTTCACAACGTCTGCTGATGCTGTTTTTAGCATGTATGCTCCTCCCCCTACTGGGGTTCTGGAACAGCACACGATACCGCATGGCCATCATACCCATACTCCTGTTGTATTCCGGAGTTTCTATTGTTTGGATCCGACAGCAGATTCAAAGAAGGGAAATCAGGAAGATCGGTTTTTTTGTTTTGATTTTTTGCGTTTTGCTGATGGTCGCCAGTCTTCCTTATCCGCATTTCAGCAAAGATCATAATTTTGAGGCGGAAATGTATATATCTGCCGGTCTTTCATCGTTAAGCAAAAGGAATACGAAAGAGGGGATCGGTCTGTTACAAAAAGGGGTCATGCTGGAACCGGACAATTTTTATTATCGTGGTCAACTGGCTCATGCTTTTCAGAAAAAAGGTCTGTTTCAGCAGGCCTTGCAGGAGTATCAGAAGGCTTTGCAATTGAATCCCAAAGATATTACACTGCATAATAATATCGGTACATTGTATGATCAATTGAAAAAAGAAGAAATGGCTTTCCATCACTACCGGAAAGCAGTCAGCCTGAATCCGAATTTCAGTATTTCCAGACATAATCTGGGGGCACTGTATTGTAAACGGAAACAATATGAACAAGCATCAGAGCATCTGAAAGCAGCCGTTATTTTTGGCCCGGAACAAGCATACAGTCATTATCTTTTGGGAATAAGCATGATTAAACTGGGGTTGAAGGCCGAGGGGTTGAAGGAGATTGCCGAGGCGATTCGTCTTGATCCCAGTTTGAAAAAATTCTAGGCTTCTTGAGCTAAATTCAAAAGTCTGTTGTTGTAGTCCCGGCGAAAACTAGAATCCAGTATTTTCGGCGCTTTTCTAAGCACTGACTTTCGCCGGTGTGACGCTTTTTAATAGTTTTGAAATCGGCTCTCTTTTTATAAAAATTATTTACTCGCACTCTCTATGAACTATCATCCATATGGTATCCGGTAAGCTGTTTAAATAAGGGATTATTTCGGATATTGTCCAGATTGGCATCGGTGCGGATTCTTTTCCAGTCTGAAAAGCCTTTATCGATTGCTTTCCGGAACCATTGCATTGCTTCCAGCTTGTTGTTCTGCCTGGAACGGATGGAAGCCATATGATAATAGGCATCTGCATCATCAGGGTTCCGGATGATAAAATTCTGAAAAATTGAAAATGAGGCTTCAAAATCTCCTTTCATTGCTAGTGCGATGGATAACTGTTTTTCTGCTTCATACCAGCCTGGTTTCAATTTCAGAACCTTCTGGAAACAGGCAATTGCCTGATTCATTTTTTCCTCTTTCTGAAAGAAATCTCCCAATTGAAAAAGAAGAAGCGGGTCATCTGGTGATAGAAACGATTTGTCCAAAAGTTGACTCAGTTTCCGGTTTGTTTTTTTCTGATCAGAGATCAGCTTAAACATATTTTCATATGCTTGCCCATAATCAGGGTTGATTGCCAATGCTTTTTGGAACATGACCAGTGCTTTGCTTTTCCGGTTATTTTGCCGGAGCGCAACTCCCAGATTATTATAAGCTTCTGCATATTTCGGTTTTAATTGAATTGCATTGATATAATATGGAATTGCCTCATTGACTCTGCCTGTTTTGAATATTGCGGCTCCCAGGTTATTGAGGATCATCGGATTGCCAGGGTATCTGCCGGACAATTTTTTATATTGTTCAATAGCTTCCTGATGCTTCCCTTGGTGAGTCAATGTATTGGCAAGGTTCATCTGCGCTTCTAAATAGGATGGTTTTATCTGTATCGCCTTTTGAAAATGGCCTAAGGCCTGCTCCAGCTGCCCATTTTCCATGAGAATGTTACCCAGATTGTTGTGGGCCATATAGTTTCCGGTGGTTGCTTTCAGTGTTTGACCATAAAGAGACACGCTGTTTTGCCAGAATCTTACTTGATGCCGGCTTATCATCATCAGAATACTGGTGAAGAAAATTGCAAACAGAAATATTGTTTTTCGGGACAGCGACAGTATAGCTGCAATTTTTTCTCCGGTAAAAATTGTAATCAGAAACAGTCCGATGGCCGGGATATAGACCCATCGATCCGCCATGGCCGGCCAAAGACCTGCCTGGATAATTCCGAGAACCGGCAGCAGTGTAATCAGAAACCAGGACCAGCCTATAATCAGGTAAGGGGAGGATCGGAACCTCCTGAGGAAAAGAGTGGTGAGAACAATCAATAAAAAGGCCGCGACCAAAGGCTTCCACCAGATAATTTTTTCAGGGTATGGATAGAATACAGCCAGGTTCATCGGCCAGAAGATTTTACCGATATAGATAATGATGGAAGTAATGGCATTGGCAGCTCTGAATTTCATTGAGTATTGGTTTTCAGGTACAAGATGCTGATCCCCCTGAACCGAATAAATCGTCAGGAATATGGAAAGTATTGATAAAAGGAACAGGGGAATTTTTTCAAGAACCAGGTATAAAAAAGGCTTTTGAATATGGATATCGAGTTTGGTAGTGAATTTCATTGACCGGGCATCTGTTTTAAAGGAAATCCTTTGGAATGGCCACCAGTCCAGAAGAAAAAGAATAACAGGCAAAGTAATAAGCATGGGTTTTGCGAGCAGCCCGAGCATGAATACAAATATCAGGATAAGGTATTTTACGCGGTTGGGGCTTTTTGCATAGCTGAAATATGCCAGCAGGGTCAAAAAGAAAAACAGGGTGCTGATCAGGTTTTTTCGCTCAGATATCCATGCGACAGATTCGACATTCATAGGGTGAATTGCAAACAGCAGCGCAATCCAGAGGCTTTTCCAAAAATCTGTCAATATCTGTTTTAAAAACAGAAAAAGAAGGATGCTGTTCAACAGGTGGAAAATCAGATTGGAAAAATGGTGAAGTCCGGATTCCAGACCGAAAAAGCGGCAGTCGGCAACATGGGATAAGAGTGTCAGCGGCTGCCAGTATTTGCCGTCACCCTGATGAAAGCGAAATATCCACATGAATCCGTCATTGGAATTTTTGGTTTTCAAACAGGTGTCGAGAACATAGGCAGGATCATCAAAACGGATAAAATCAAAATGCCAGACTTGCCAGTACACAGCCACAATGGCAACCATCAGCGCAAAAACACCCCAAACAGAGTGTCGTGCGTTCAGAAAATATCCCTGCGGATTATGAAAAAGGTTGTTCATGTAATCCGGTTCACCGGTTTGAAAAGGAACAGGCTCAACGAGTACAAGCCCCATTTTTAAAATTCTTCTATCACTTCCCCTTTTTTGACAAAAAAATCAACAAATGCATGTGAGTTTTCGCACGCTGTAACGGCTGACCGGATTCTGTCAAATACCGGATCATCCTCTCCAAGGATATCCCTGGCTTTTTGCAACAGGACATAGCTGTTTTGTAAATAATCAGTCAGGTCACCTAAGATCTCTTTTCGTTTTTGGTGTTTTTCCTTTTCCCGAATGATGATCGGCAATAACCTCTGAATAGAGTATTCCACAAGAATGTCTCTGGGGGCATTGAATTTTTTGGAAACAGCATCGAGGCAGGAGAGTGTTTTCCTGCTCAGAACATAGGTTTTTTGTATTCGGTCGACAAATTGATTTTTGCTGCTGTGAATTTCATGGGCAATCAAGCTCAGTGAGGCTGTATCATCCATCAATTGATCAAACAAGGATTTTTGTTTAATTCCCAGATGCGTTGACACAATGCTGATCGCATCAATGGCTTTGGAGGTTAGCTTAAACGTAGCTCTGACCGATTGTTTCCCCATGAGATCTGCTGTGGATGTTCCGGGCAATGATATTTCGATGGTCCAGCCATGACTTTTTTTTTCCATATATTGCACCTATTTTTAATTACTATTTTAAATAAAGAAATAAAAGTAATGATAAAAAAAATCATGAAAATATTCTTGACATGACATAAATCATTCTTACCATATTATTCAAAGAAGAGAAAATGTTTTTCACTTGAAAAATGAATAATAACGAATAATAAAGAGGAGGATATATTATGGAACTTATAAAATTCTCACCATTTGGAAGATCTTTTGGATTCCGCAATCATATGGACAACATTCTTAATGAATTTTTGCATCCAGCTGTTTGCATTGATGAAAGTAAAGGCAATTTGTGGAACCCTATTGTGGATGTATATGAAAATGATGAAAGCATTGTTGTCAAGGCGGAAGTGCCCGGTGTTGATAAAAAGGATATTTCCGTGGATATCGACAATGGAGTGCTTACGGTAAAAGGCGAGCGCAAACATGAAGAAGAGGTGAAGGAAGACCGCTTCTATCGAAAAGAACGGGTATATGGAAAGTTTCAGAGAGCCTTTCGTTTGCCGGAAGGTACTGACTACGAAAAAATCAATGCAGATTTCAAGGATGGTATCCTGACTGTAACCGTACCCAAGGTTGAAGAGAAAAAGCCGAAGCAGATTAGCATCCATTAATCTGTTTTACCTCCACCATCCCTTCCCCGGGGCGGTCTAAAAAAGGACCGCCCCAAAACCTGCTGTTTTATAAATCATGAGCATCTGTTTCAGAAAAATATTATTCAGCTCTGATAGGTTATTCCCAACACTTTTTCGAATATCAGAGCGAATCATATCAAAAAAATGCTCCGGCTGTTCCTGAATACCCTTGATGAGATCTTTTACCTCTGATACTGTAATTTCCAATTTCATGGTGTTTTTCCTTTCTAATAATAGGTTTTTTAGGGAAAACACCAGTTTTTTTCTACCTTTTAAATTTTACACAAAATTTTTTACACTACCGGGAAAAATTCATGAATCAGGAAAAAAAACGGTCAGGGCAGCCCTATCCGAAGTTGATATCACAATTATCCAATGCAATGGAAAAAGGAGCAATAAAAAAGAGTACGTATATCCATGCCACACAGTGGCTTGAACCCTCTTTTGCGAATGTAAAGATAAATGAAGAAACCGTCGGTGATTTTATCAGGCGAACCGTGGAAAGAGAAGACTGGAGCCTGCTGGATGATTGTTTTTACAAAGTGAACCGTTTCGGGACGGCCGGCGTTCGGGGAAAACTGGCTGTCGGAACAGCCCACTTCAACAGGATCATCCTTGGATTTGGCGTAGAAGCTCATGCCCGGTATATTGAAAATGCCTATGAGATCAACGGATCGAGTCTTGGAAGAGAAAAAGCGGTGGTTCTGGCTTATGATTCCAGGAACGGCTCCTATGATCCAAAAACCAACGGGCCTGGTTTCCTGGTAAAGGAAGCGGCATCAATTTATGCAGCTCACCATATCCGTGTGTATCTTTTTGACAGCGTTGCCCCAACCCCTGAACTTTCTTTTGCCATTTCAGAAGTGGAAGGCCTGAAACCATATGCCGGCGGTGTTTTTACAGCATCTCACAATCCCGCTTCCGACAATGGATTCAAGCCATATGATTACTACGGTGGACAGGTTGTCCATAAGGGAGTCCAGGAGATCGCCGACAGCATTACCGATTATTCTGAAGTAAAATCCATAGATTTTCAGGAAGGAATCGACAGCGGACTGATCCTAATTGTCGGCGATGAAATTGACCGGGCATACATTGAAAAGGAAAACCAGAATGCAGTGTGGGTGGATGAGCACGGGTTTTTCCGGGACGATAAAATCGATAAGAACATCAACGTGGTGTTTTCATCCCTGAACGGTTCATCACAGCGCCTTATGAAGAGAGTGCTGAAAAGACGTGGTTTTGATGTGGATAAAAAACTGCATATGGTTGCCGAACAATGCTTTCCGGACGGCAATTTTCCAACCTGTCCAAAACCCAACCCCGAGGAAAAGGAAGCACTGGATATGACGATTGCTCTGGCCGAAAAGAAGAATGCCGATATCCTGATTGCAACCGATCCGGATGGAGACCGGATCGGGGTGGGGATACGTTTGTCTGAAAAAGGGGGTTACCATACATTGAGCGGAAACCAGCAGATTGTCCTACTGACCGATTATATGCTCAGCCAGTTAACCGAGCGTGACGGCAAGCTTCCGGAAAATTCATGTATTGCAAAAACCATTGTCTCCACAGATCTTGCCAGAATTATTGCAGATGCCTTCGGGGTTTCCACCATAGAACCCCAGGTGGGATTCAAGTATATCGGGGAAAAACTTGCATTATTCTCCGGCAGGGCGTTTGAAGAAGCAATGAAGAACGGTAAGGAGAGCGTTCGTGATAAACACTACCGCCAGTTGACACGAAAAGAGAGAATCGAACTTCTTGAAAAATACAGCACCTGTTTTTTGTTTGGCGGGGAAGAGTCCTATGGATCACTGATCGGTGATTTTGTCAAAGACAAGGATGCGGTTACGATTGCCGCCATGTTTGTTGAAATGGCAGGTTTTTATAAAAAAAAGGGGATGACCCTCACCCGGAGACTGGAAGAAATCTATCAGCAGTATTGCTATACCCGTGAGGAAACCGTTGCTTTGAAATTCGAGGGCGCTTTGGGTAATGACGTGATTCAGTCGGTGATGAAATCATTGAGGACTGATCCGATTCAACAGATCGGTGGTCGCAATGTGATAGCTATAATTGATTTTCAAAGTGCGCAACCAGGTGGAAGACGAACGGCAAAGGATGCGAATGGATCCATTCTGTTTGATGACAGCGAGCCTCGGGACCCGGATTGGTTTACAGGGTATGCAATGGTCAGTGATATTCCGGTTCCGCATTTCTGGAGCAGTGATTACCGGATTATCGGAAAGGCAGCCAAGCTGCCGGAATCCAATGTATTAATGTATGTTTTGGAAGGCGGGTCCAAGATAGTTGTGAGGCCATCCGGCACAGAACCGAAAATCAAGTTTTATGTGCTCGCAAAAGGGGAGCTGGGTGAAAAAAAGAACATTCAGGCAGAGAAACAGAAAGTGGATGCTTTTTTCCTGGAAGCCAAAAAGCAATTGACCGATTTTGTGAATCAGATTGCTGCATTGATGATGAATGCATGAGGATTCAATAATTCGATAGATGATCCGTCTTGTTTCATAAAGGACGGATCATCTATTCGAAGGATGGATCACGGAAAGTAAGATCAATCAGGTTTTAAAAAAGGTTCTCGCAAAGCCGGCCCAATCATCGCCTTCCATTTCTTCAAAGATGTCTTCGATGGATTCACCACCATCCGCTGATATACGCAGGTCCTCGTTGGCTATGGAAAAAAGTTTTTCGCGTTCTTCACCAATATAACGATGAGCATCTTCACCAAAATAAAGGCTTTTTAAATTTTTGCGCAGAGATACCGGTTCAATGGTAAAAAGCCATCCCTTATCATATGGAGATTCATTGACAAGCTCAGGATGGTTGAGAAGTTCCTTGTTAATATGGGCAACAACGCCTTCAACAGGAGCCAGGATCTGCACGGTTTGGCCGTTTCTTTTTACAACAAAACCAGCCTCTCCCTGCTTAACTTTTTGTCCAATTGCAGGCAGTTCAATACGGCCTTTTTTACCAAAAAGCTTTTGTGCAAAATCATCAAAACCAACACGGATTCTTCCTCCATATTCAGGTCTGGCCCATGTATGACCTTCATGGTAGTAGAATCCTTCGGCCATCTCAAAACCTGCTTCTTTTGTAGATGCCTGAACAGGTAAAGGTTCTGCCTGAAATCGCTCCTGCATCATCTGATCAAATGAGCATGACCCACAAGCATACGCATTGGGGCACAGTTTACGACCAATCTCTCCTGTGAGCATATAACGGCATTTCCGTTGCGTTGCCGGGAGCTTCATCATCATTTCGATCCAGGATTCACTCATAGTGGCAGATACATCGGCTGCTATTTTTTCTTTGGTAATTTTAGCATCCATTGCGTGGTCATATGAACATGTTGAGCAATCGTAGTTGTTATCACAAAGTTTATAGGAAACAACGCCGGCCTCCATCCATATGCATTTCATTTTTCCCGGGGGTACGATCTTCAATGATTCTCTTTTTGCTCCCATTTTTATCTCCTCCTGTAGATAGAATTCAGTTTCAGTTTTTACAATACATTCAGCAATGGCTGTGCCATAATTCAGGAATGGGTGTTAATTGTTATATACTATTGTATTTATATGACATCTGGTTAAATGGGAAAAGATATCGTTTGAAACTGGTTTGCCGAAAATTTCGGCAGACCAGCTGCCGGCAAGAGATAGTTATAAAATAATAATTTGTAATTGTAATATCTTATCTTTATATGCCTAAATAATAGGCATAGTGCCGAAAAAAAAGACAGTACGTGGATGTAATCAAGCTTGTCGATGCGTGTCCTTCAATTTCACTTTGCGTTCTCACGGTGCCATTTGAAAAGCTCAAAGCAGGTCGAACAAAAGGAAGACTCTTTCATATCCGTATCTGCTATCCTGATGGAGGAGTACATGACACATTTTTTTTCTCGGCAGTGTGTAAGTCCGAAGGCATGGCCTAGCTCATGCAGTGTTGTTTTTTGAATCCTTGAAAAGAATAGATTTGGGTTTGGCGGATCATTATAAAAGCCGGGATATAATCTATGGAGTGAAATGACAGCAAATTGACCATTGATTTGCGATAGACCATAAACATATTTAAGGATAGGCACAAACAGATCAAGCTCCGTGATACCGATAAACTTCAGGGATTTTGGATGGCTATGGCTGATCAGGTATTTCAGAATTTCTTTTGAGTCGTATTGCCCTCTGATTTTATTGTGGCAAGTATCCGGGATCTCCACTCTGGCTTCAATCCGACACTCAAGCCCACATCGATCATAAATGAACTCAGCCAATTGTGTAAGGATGCTGTCTTTAATAACACTGCCAATTGGGGCAATGATGATGTGATTTGATGATATACTGCTGATCACAGTGTTGGATGCACCTGTAGCATAAGAGAATTAATCCTCTTTTTTAATATGGTACTTTTCAATTTTATTATACAGGGTTTGCCTGTCCACACCCAGATCCTGGGCTGATCTACTGATATTCCAATCATTTTCTGAAAGAACTCTCTCAATATGAACCTTTTCCATGAGTTTTAGGGACTTGGGAAGTGGAGGAAGGGGGGCTGTTTTTTTGGAGAAAGGCAGATCTTCTTCTGTGATCTTATCCCCTCTGCCGATCACAAGCGCTCTTTCGATGATATTTTCCAGTTCTCTGACATTGCCGGGCCAGCTGTAATCCTGTAAAAGCTTCTTCGCATTAGGGGTAATTTTTCTTTCCTCTTTATTCATTTCAATGCAGTAACGACGAATAAACGCTTCGGAAAGCAATTCAATATCCTCTTTTCGATCTCGTAACGGTGGAATATGAATTGAGATTACATTCAGGCGGTAGTAAAGATCATCCCTGAATCGTTTTTCCTTGATGGCATTTTGTAGATTTCGGTTTGTCGCCGCCAATATCCGCACATCGACATTGATTAGGTCTTGACCGCCTAAACGCCTGAATTCTCTCTGTTGAAGAACCCGGAGCAGATCAACTTGTGTTTTCAGGCTGATGTCGCCGATTTCATCTAAAAAAAGGGTACCCTTGTCAGCCAGCTCAAAACGGCCTTTTTTCGTGTATTCCGCGCCGGTAAACGCGCCCTTTTCATATCCGAAAAGTTCGCTCTCAAGAAGGGAATCCGGAAGTGCTCCGCAGTTTACAGCAATAAACGGCATGTAGCATCTCCTGCTGTTTCCATGGATGGCTTGTGCAACCAGTTCCTTGCCGGTTCCGCTTTCACCTGTTATAAGTACGGTTGAATCCGTTGGCGCGACACGTGATATCAGATCAAAGATTTCCTGCATGGCATCGCTTCTTCCAATGATTTCATCATACCTGCTTTTTTCCTCAAGTTGCTGGCGAAGCAGAATATTTTCCATGACCAGTTGTTTATGATTAACAATTTTTTTGATCTGCATGTCTACTTCATCCGGATCAAACGGTTTTACCAGGTAATCAAATGCACCTTGTTTGATGGCCTTCACAGCCGTATCAATCGTAGCAAATGCAGTCATCATGAGGATCTCTGTTTCCGGTCTGGCTTCTTTCAGCTTTTCCATGGTTTCAAGTCCATCCATGCCCGGCATTTTGAGATCCAGCAAAATAATGTCCCAGTTCTTTTTTTCCGCCATAGCAACCGCATCTTCTCCGCAGGAAGCCAGGTCTATTGTATACCCATCTTCCAACAGCCAGTCTTTAAGACTTTCACGGATAGCAGTCTCGTCGTCCACAATTAGAATTCTGGTTTTTTTGTTCATTTACTTTATTTCCTCGTGAATGAGTTGCCCACTCACTTTTATTTTTCATCCCGGCTTTTGGCAGGGTGAAGAAGTCTGTTTTTTGAAGATCAAGTTTACGCCACAGGCAAGTACACATAAAATGAGCTTCCAGCTCCTGGTGTGCTTTCCACCTGGATTAATCCGTTATGCTGCGTAATAATCCCGTAAACAACAGAAAGCCCGAGCCCTACTCCCTGTCCTTCTTCTTTTGTTGTAAAAAACGGTTCGAAAATATTTTCAAGGTCTTTCTTGGATATCCCATAACCCGTATCCTTGAAGACAATTTCAACAAAATTTTTGTCTTGTGCAATCCGGGTCTGTATGGTCAGGCTTCCACCTTTGGTCATGGCTTCAGAGGCATTGCTGATCAGATTTAAAAAAACCTGTTGAATCTGTTTGAAATCACATCTGACCATCGGGAGATCCGGAGCCAGTTCCTTAATCAGATGGATTCCATTGATTTCAAGATCATGATTCAGCAGAGCAAGGGATCGTTCCAATATTTCATCGATTGGATGCAAGCCAATGGATATCTTGGATTGTCTTGAAAAGTCCAGCAGGTTTTTTACAATTTCACCGCATCTTGATGTCTCCCGATCCATTGTATGTAAATATCTGGATATATCTTTGATTCTTTCTTGGCCAAAGTGGTTCTGATTCACCAATTTCATCATCAATCTGATATAGGTAAGAACCGCTGCCAGAGGGTTGTTGATTTCATGTGCGATGGTTGCGGCAAGCTTTCCAAGTGATGCCAGCTTTTCCGTTCGGATGATCTGTTCTTTTGCAGCCATCAATTCTATGTATGCACTTTTAACATCTTCATACAGGTTGGCTTTCTCGACAGCCATTCCGATTTGATTTCCGATTGCCGTCAGAAGGTCGACATACCCTTTCGAAAATTTTAATCTTGTCCGGCTTGATGCGCACATGACTCCAATCTGTTCCTCATTAGAGACAAGGGGGATGTAAATTGTTGATTTCAGTCCCTCTTTATTGAAATCTTCGACATACGGGTCTCCTGATCGTGAAATATTATCAGCAACACGGGTTTCACCAGACAAGATTGTTTGACCCAACAAGCCATCCCCGACCTGACGTGTTTTCATATAAGGTTTATCAATAAAATCCTGTGAGAGTCCTTTCCATGCAGTAAGAATCAAATTTTTCCGTTTTTCATCCAGAAGATAGATCCGGATATTATCCGATTCAAGAATTTCAAGAATTTTATCGATTGTTATTTCCAGGACTTCATTCAGTTCAAGACTGCTGTTTACGGTAGTTGCAATTGCGTTCAGGGTTGCAAGCCTTGCATTGCGTTTTTCTATTTTTTTCTGTGCCTGGTTTCTGCTCGTTATGTCCCGAACCATGACAACCAGACCGGTACTCCGTCCGGTAACATCCGTGATTACACTGGAAGTAACAGAGGCGTCAAATACGCTGCCGTCTTTTCTTTTTAAGCAAGGTTCAAACTCCAGGATGGATCCTTTTTGGGCAAGGACATCCTGAAATGTTTTCAGCTCTGTTGGATTATTGAACAATTCGGTTGCTGTTTCAAGGGACTGGATCTCTTTTTTGGACTCATAACCAAATATTTTTATTGCAGCTCTATTGATATCAATAAGTCTTCCCTCAATGTCGGTAAGCAGTATGGCGTCTCTCGAGCGTTCAAATATGGTTCGATATTTCTCTTCCGATTTTTGGAGGCCTTCCAGGCGGTTGATTACTGCGTCATAAAGATTGTCGGTCTGGTGTCTTATGGACGAATCAACATAATCGCCAACGCTGTGGACAAGGGCCTGGTAAAGCCTGTCTTTTTGACTTTCATGCTCATGGTTCATTTGTAATTCTTTTTATATTTTTTCCTCAGAAGGTTTCATATACCGATCTTTCGGATGTTATAATAATTGTCTGTTTTACCATGAAAATCCGGAATGTCAATCTGAACCCTGTGGGATTTTCATTCAGAATTTAATTATTGACAAAAGTATGGGAGTTTAATAAAAAATACAATTCTTTTTTCTGCCCTATCGGTCGGGGCAGGATAACGTGCTCATAGATATAGGAGTTAATAATGACAGGGAAAAAAAACAAGGATATCCAGGGTTCTGTGATGGTGGTTGGAAGTGGTATTGCCGGCATGCAATCAGCTCTGGATTTGGCAGATTCCGGTTACTATGTTCATCTGGTTGAAAAATCTCCAGCTATTGGCGGTGTTATGTCTCAGCTGGATAAGACATTTCCGACAAATGATTGTGCAATGTGAGTTATCTCACCGAAACTGGTCGAGGTCGGCCGGCACATCAATATTGAACTTCATACCTGTTCCACTGTAGAAAAGATTGATGGTGAACAGGGTAATTTTGAAATAACACTCCTGAAATCTCCTCGATATATAGACGCAGATAAATGTACAGCCTGTGGAGACTGCTCAAAAGTGTGTCCAGTGGAGCGTCCCAGTGAGTATGACATGAGTCTGGCAAATCGCAAGGCAACCTATAAACCTTATGCTCAGGCCATTCCAAGTGGTTTTGTCATTGAAAAGCTGGATACAGCTCCATGCCGAATGGGGTGCCCGGCTCATTTGAATGTTCAGGGCTATGTGGCCATGGTGAAACAGGGGAAATATAAGGAAGCGATTGAAATTATAATGCAAGACCTTCCTTTTCCAGGTATTCTCGGTCGTGTATGCCCACATAAATGTGAAGCCGGCTGCCGGCGCATGGAAGTGGATTCGGCGGTTTCCATCAGGGAATTGAAGCGGGTTGCTGCAGATCATGTGGATTTGAATGATCTGCCTGTCCCTGCAATTACACCGAAAAATAAAAAGGTCGCAGTTATCGGCTCCGGCCCTGCCGGGCTTACGGCAGCATATTTTCTGGCGCTGGATGGTTTCAAGGTAAGTGTATATGAGTCCATGCCCGAAGCCGGCGGCATGATGCGGTATGGTATTCCGGAGCATCGGCTACCGAGAACTGTGCTGGACGCGGAAATCAACAATTTGAAACGCTTTGGTATCGAAATTCATACCAATACAGCCATAGGAAAGGATATAAGCCTTAAGGAATTGAAGGATCATGGCGCGGATGCTATTTTCATCGCCGTTGGTGCATGGCGAAGTTTGAAATTGCGGATTCCCGGTGAAGAAGCAGATGGCGTGACGGATGTTACTACATTTCTTCGGGAAGTACATCTTGGAAATTTACATAAAGTCAATGGTAAAGTGATTGTGATCGGTGGCGGACATTCTGCCTTGGATGGAGCACGTGTGGCTCTGCGGCTTGGTGCAGAAGAGGCGCATATCATTTATCGCAGGTCCCGTTCTGAAATGCTGGCGGAACCGGAAGAGGTGGAAGAGGCGGAAAAAGAAGGAATAAAAATTCATTTCTTAACTGCTCCGGTAAAAGTTCTGAATGAAAAAGGCCGGGTTGCCGGGATCGAGTGCATCAGAACAGAACTCACCGAACCGGATTCAACCGGAAGACGAAAACCCGTTCCAATTGAGGGGTCCAATTTTACCATTGATGCAAATCACATTATACCGGCAATCGGTCAGGAACCGGATTTATCGTTTCTGGGAAAGGATTCCATTGTTGAGACCACCACATGGAACAACGTAAAGGTGAATCAGGAAACGCTTCAGACAAACGATGATGGCATTTTCGCGGGTGGAGATGTGATTACCGGCCCTGCAACGGTTATCGAAGCAGTGGAAGCCGGGCAGAGGGCTGCCAAATATATTGGATTATACCTTCAGGGGGAAAAACTACCGAAAGAGTGGCAGGATGAACCGGCAATGGGAGACAACTGGGTGCCGGTACCTGAAAATGAACCTGTTCAGGAACGGATGAAGATTCCCACACTGGATGTCCAAAAACGTATTACCAATTTTGAAGAAGTCGCTCTTGCCGTGGATGTGAAAGATGCACAGGCAGAAGCTGCAAGATGCCTCGATTGCGGCGGGTGCTGTGAGTGTTATCAGTGTGTTTCTGCATGTACGGCCAAGGCTGTTACAATTGAAACACATGCGGAACAAGAGAGAATCGTTTCAATCCATGTGGGATCTGTGATTCTGACACCGGGTTTGAAACCGTTTAATCCGGATAAGCTGGATAATTACCAGCATAAGCAGTATCGCAATGTTGTCACCAGTATCGAGTTTGAACGAATTCTTTCTGCCGGAGGTCCGTCTGCTGGTCATGTATTGCGACCTTCAGACAATAAAGAACCGGAGAAAATCGCCTGGCTGCAATGTGTGGGTTCACGGGATTCAAATAAATCCGCCAATGAATATTGCTCCGGTGTCTGCTGTATGTACGCAATCAAAGAATCCGTGATTGCAAAAGAACACATTGGTGAACATTTTGAGCCAACGATATTTTTCATGGATATGAGAACGCATGGCAAGGATTTTGAAAAATATTATGAACGGGCCAAAAAAGATGGCGTAAGGTTTATCCGTTCCAGGGTGCACAGTATTACGGAAAAGGATGAATCCGGTACCCTTGATCTCCGGTATGTTACAGAGGCCGGTGAAATTGTGAATGAACAGTTTGATATGGTTGTTCTCTCGGTTGGCATGGAACCTTCCGACTCAGTGAAAGATCTGGCGGAAACCTTTGGTATTGAGTTGAATGAGTACAAATTTGTCAAGACAAACGAGATGACACCGGTAAACACCTCCAGACCAGGGGTGTTTGTTGCCGGAGTCGCTCAGGGTTGTAAGGATATTCCCCAGTCTGTCATGGAAGCCAGTGCTGCTGCTTGTATCGCCGGTATCGGACTTTCATCTGCACGCGGAACGCAGGTTCAAGCCAAGAAGTTTCCGGCAGAAACTTCCATTGAAGGTCAGGATGCCAGAATCGGAGTATTTGTCTGTAACTGCGGTGTGAATATCGGCGGGGTCGCGGATGTACCGTCTGTTGTGGAATATGCGAAAAATCTTCCTGGTGTGGCCTACGTTGAACAGAATCTGTTTTCCTGCAGTCAGGATACTCAGGAAAAAATAGTTGGGGTGATCAAAGAGAAAAAACTGAATCGGATTGTTGTCGCAGCGTGTACACCTCGAACCCATGAACCATTGTTTCAGGAGACGATCCGAAACGCAGGATTGAATCCCTATCTGTTTGAGATGGCCAATATCCGGAATCAGTGCACCTGGGTTCATTCCAACAACAAGGAGCTGGCAACACAGAAAGCCAAAGATCTGGTAAAAATGGCTGTTTCACGAGCATCACTCCTGGAATCCATTCCGGCGCTTTCCGTAGATGTAGATAGAACAGCTCTTGTTGTAGGCGGAGGCGTAGCGGGGATGACTGCGGCAATAAGTCTTGCTGACCAGGGATTCCCGACCACGATTGTTGAAAAAACGTCCGCCCTGGGCGGAGCGGCAAAAGATGTTGTAAAAACCTGGAAAGGGGAAGATGTACAAGCATTTGTCTCTTCACTTGTTGAACAGGTTGAGAAACATCCGGATATCAGCATACTGTTGAATTCCGAGGTAACAGCCGCATCCGGCTTTGTCGGAAACTTTGAGACTACCGTTACAACAAATGGTTCAACCAAAACCATTAAGCACGGAGCAGGCGTTATCGCGACCGGTGCTCATGCAACGGAAACCGATGAATACTTGTACGGAAAGTCACCGCGTGTGACCAAATGGCATGAACTGGAGAAAGATCCGGAGAAACTGAAGAGTGCAGAAAGCATCGTTTTTATTCAGTGTGTTGGATCACGTACGGAAGAACGTCCCTACTGTTCCAGAATCTGTTGCACATCATCCATTTCTCAGGCTGTGGCCATAAAACAGGAAAATCCGGATACCGGTGTATATATCCTGTACAGGGATATCCGAGCTTACGCGGAGCGGGAAGTATTGTATAAAAAAGCCAGAGAACTGGGTGTTATTTTTATCCGTTATTCTTTGGATAATAAGCCTGTTGTTGAAGAAACCAAAGATGGACTGAGCGTAAAAGTGTTTGACCCGATACTTCAGCAACTGCTTGAGATTGAGGCGGATTACGTTAATCTGGCAACCGCGATTGAAGCGAATCATAATGAAGCAATTTCAGCTTTTTATAAAATACCGGTCAATGAAGAGAAATTTTTTATGGAAGCGCATGCAAAACTCCGTCCGGTTGATTTTGCAACAGACGGATTGTATGTATGCGGACTTGCGCATTACCCCAAACCATTGGACGAAAGTATCTCCCAGGCAATGGCAGCCGCAGGACGAGCAGCAACTGTTCTCGGGAAATCCTCGATTCAGGTATCCCCGCTGGTGTCCAAAGTCAATGAAGAGAAATGTATCGGGTGCGGTCTGTGTGCGGAAGTCTGTGCGTTCAGTGCAATTACTTTGGAAGAGGTGGAAGGAAAGGGCAAGCGGGCAAAAAATATTCCGGCATCCTGCAAAGGGTGTGGTTTATGTGCTGCTTCCTGTCCTCAGAAAGCGATCATGATGCTTCACTTTAAGGATGAGCAGATTATCGCCTCTATCTGTGCGGCAGCATAAGATGGATATGTTTGACATGATTGGATATCTATCCTTTGAAAACAACAAAGGATTGTGTAACCCGGATAAACATTCGGGATGTGTTTACCATTAGATTATATGAAGGGTGAGAATATGGCAGAATTTGAGCCAAAAATTGTAGCGTTTCTTTGCAACTGGTGTGCATATGCCGGAGCGGATCTGGCAGGTGTATCCCGGATGCAGTATCCGTCAAATTTGAGAACCGTGAGGGTGATGTGTTCCGGTAGAGTAGATCCCTCCTTTGTAGTAAAGGCATTGAAAGAGGGATGTGACGGCGTCCTGGTGGCGGGGTGACATTTCGGTGATTGCCATTACCTGGAAGGTAATGTTAACGCGGAAAAGAAAATTCAGATGACACAAAGACTGCTGGATCTGGCCGGTATCGGAAGGGATCGGTTGCATCTGGAATGGTTGTCCTCGGCGGAAGCACAGCGGTTTGCCGATATTGCAAGAAAAACGGTCGCTGCTGTCACGTCCATTGGCCCTCTGGATCAGGAAGCATTGAGTATGCAGCTTGAAGCTGCCCGGCTGACGGTGGACAATGAATCGGTTCGTTGGCTGGTGGGTAAAGAATTGTCAATCACGTCCAAAGGAGATGTTTACGGACGCTCATGGGATGAGGCAAAATACGAAGAAGTTCTCGACCATGCACTGGAAAGAGAATATCATAACAATCTGATTATTCTTGCAATGAAAGAAGGTTTTACTTCTGTTAGAGAAATAAGCAAAAGAACCGGACTTGCCGTATTACGGATTTCCTATCTGCTGGCCGATCTGGAGAGAACCGGCAGGGCGGAATTCAGGGGAATGACGGACAGCACAGCCGCATTTGCAGCGTTATAAGGAGTCATAATGGGATCGGTTACAGTAAATGAGAAAAGCGGATCAGTGATGGTGGTTGGCGGCGGTATTGCCGGCATGCAGGCTGCGCTGGATCTGGCCAATTCGGATTATAAGGTGTATCTGGTTGAAAAAGGCCCTACCATAGGCGGCCTGATGGCCCGTCTGGATAAGACATTCCCGACCAATGATTGTACCATGTGAGTGATCTCACCCAAACTGGTCGAGGTCGGCCGGCATAACAACATTGAACTGATTACAAACAGTGAAGTCAAAGGTGTAGACGGGGAGCCCGGTAATTTTACGGTTACCCTGCAAAATAATCCCCGTTATATCAATCCGAAAAAGTGTACGGGGTGTGGAGACTGTGCAAAGCGGTGCCCTGCATCTGCCGTTAATATCATCAACAAGGGATACAATGATCGACGGGCTACCTATATTGAATATGCGCAAGCTGTTCCATTGGCATTTGCCATTGATATGGATGCCTGTATCGGATGCGGGTTGTGCGAGAATGTCTGTCTTGCAAAAGCCATCAGCTATTCGGACAAGGTAAAAGCAACAGAAGTAACAGTCGGTTCCATGATTCTTGCTCCTGGGACAAAGGCGTATGATCCTTCGCAACTGGATTACCTGGGATATGGGAAATATCCCAATGTGGTTACAGCCGACGGTTTTGAAAGAATCCTTTCTGCAGGCGGTCCCTATTTCGGGCATGTGATGCGTCCCTTGGATCGACAGGAACCCAAAAGCATAGCCTGGCTGCAATGCGTGGGCTCTAGAGATACAAACCGATGCGGAAACGGCTATTGCTCTTCTGTATGCTGTATGTATGCCACCAAGGAAGCCATGATTGCAAAAGAACATATCCATGGAGATCTGGATTGCGCAATTTTTAATATGGATATGAGAACCTTTGGTAAGGATTACGAGAAGTACTTCCTTCGTGCCCGGGACAAGGCTGGTGTCCGGTTTGTCAAGGCCCGCGTGCATACGGTTACGGAAAATCGGGAAACCGGAGATCTGAATGTCCGGTATGCCACGGACAGTGGAGAGATGAAAGAGGAAACTTTTTCCATGGTCGTACTCTCCGTTGGTCTGACCATTCCGGATACAGCTGTTGAATTGGCAAAACGTCTCAATATCGATCTGGATCGTTATAATTTTTCAAAATCAGAGCCTTTTGCGCCGGTTGAAACTTCCCGGAAAGGGATTTACACCTGCGGCGTTTTTCAGGGACCCAAGGATATCCCCGGGTCGGTTACTGAAGCCTGTGCAGCAGCTTGTCTTGCAGGCTCCGAGCTTTCCGGGTCCAGAGGCAAGGATATTGAAGTTGTTCAAATTCCCAAACAGATCGATGTAACAGGACAGGATCCCCGAATCGGTGTGTTTGTCTGCAACTGCGGTATCAATATCGGTGGAATCGTCAATGTCCCGGCTGTTCAGAAATATGCCGAATCTTTGCCCTATGTCGTGTTTACTGATTCCAATCTGTTTACATGCAGTCAGGATACCCAGGAAAAGATCAAGGAAAAGATTATTGAGCATAAACTGAACCGCGTGATTGTGGCGTCATGCAGTCCCAAGACGCATGAAGCCATGTTCATGGAAACGCTGGAAGCTTGCGGACTGAACCGGTATCTGTTTGAGATGGCCAATATCCGGAATCAGAACTCCTGGATTCATTCCAAAAGTCCGGAGCTCGCAACCCAGAAAGCCAAAGATCTTGTGAGAATGGCCGTCGGTCGCGCCGCGACCCTTTATCCGATGCAGGAAAAAAGGATACCGGTGAATCACCGTGCAATGGTAATCGGCGGCGGCATTGCCGGGATGAATGCTGCGCTGAATCTCGGGAAACAGAATTTTGAAGTTGTTCTGATTGAAAAAGAACCGGAGCTTGGAGGCTTTGCCCGTAAACTGCATCACACCATTGAAGGAGGAGATATTCAGGAGTACATCCGGAAGCTTTCCGCCGAGGTAATGGCCAATGACAAGGTTGAGGTTCTTCTGGATACGGAAGTCACCGGATTTGGCGGTTACAAGGGTAATTTTAAAACCGATGTGGCAGTTGGAAAGGGCAGGGAAACCAGAAACATTGAGCATGGCGTGATTGTTGTTGCTACCGGTGCCGTCGAGTACAAACCCAAAGAGTATGGTTATGGCGAGAGTGATAAAATAATCACCCAGGTTGAACTGGGAGATCTGCTGGAAGGCAAGGGCGCTAAGGATCTGGAAACCGTAGTCATGATTCAGTGTGTTGGCTCACGGAATGAAAGTATGCAGGAGTGTTCCAGGATCTGCTGTCAGAATGCAGTGAAAAACGCCCTGGTCATTAAAAAGCAGAACCCGGATACACAGGTTTTTATACTGTACCGGGATATCCGTACTTACGGCCTGATGGAAGACTATTATAAAGAGGCAAGGGGGCTTGGCGTTATTTTCATGCGGTTTAATTCGGATGATCCTCCTGAGGTAAAAGTCGAAGGAGATCATATCTCTGTTATAACAACGGATCATGTCTTGCAGCAGAAAGTGGAGATCCTGGCGGATCTGTTGACTCTCAGTGCCGGAATGAGACCTTCGGACACCAAAAAACTGAGCGGCATCATGAAGTTGAATTCCAACCAGGAGGGGTATTACATGGAGGCCCATGTCAAGCTCCGCCCGGTTGATATGCCTGGTGAAGGTATCTTCCTGTGCGGCACAGCGCATGGCCCAAAATTGATTACAGAGACCATTTCTCAGGCCCAGGCAGCTGCGTCAAGAGCTGTGACTTTCCTGGCCAAGCCGGAAATTAAGCTTTCCGCCATTACGGCAAAGGTGGATACACAGCACTGTGTAAAATGTCTGACATGCCTCCGAACCTGTCCCTTTAATGTTCCGGCATTCAACACGGAGACAAAGGTGATTGCGATTGATGAGGCCATGTGCCACGGATGTGGCGCGTGTGCCGGTGCATGTCCCAGACAGACAATCCAGCTCGGTTTTTATAATGATGAACAGATAACATGTAAGATTGATGCGTTATTGGCAGGAGGAATGTAATGGCTGATTTTGAACCGACGCTCATAGCATTTTGCTGTGAATACTGAGGATATTCAGCAGCGGACCTGGCAGGTTCGATGCGGCTTGACTATCCTTCAAATGTGAAAATTATCCGGGTTCCCTGTACCGGAAAAGTGGATGTAATGTATCTGCTGAGGGCCATTCAAAAGGGCGCAGACGGGGTGTATGCGGTAGGATGCCTCGAAGGATCATGCCATTACAACGAGGGTAACTTCAGGGCAAGAGAAAGAATTGAATATGTCAACACCCTGCTCGATGAAATCGGGATCACTGGCGGAAGGGTAAGGATGTATAATCTTTCATCCGGAGAAGGCCCGACTTTTGCCGCATATGCAAAAGAAATGACAGAGCATATAAGGAAGCTCGGACCGAATCCTTTGAAACATAAGTAGGATAATTTAATTATTTTATGAAGAGGAGCAGATTATGGCTGAGGGAGCAATAAAGCTTGGTGGGAAGAAAAAGAAGAGTACCATAATGGATATGGTCAAGGAGATTCTGCCGGATGGCGGGAATCTGAATGCATGCCTGACCTGCGGCGCCTGTTCATCCGGTTGTCCGGCAACGGGTCTGGAGGGGATGGATGCGAGGAAATTCCTTCGGATGGCAGCTCTTGGAATGGATGAGGAGATCATGAAATCCAACTGGCCGTGGATGTGTACCATGTGCCAGCGCTGCATCTATGTATGTCCGATGAAGATCGACATTCCCCAGCTGATTTTTAATATCAGGTCAAGGCGGCCAAGAGATCAGCGACCAAAGGGAATCGTGGCTTCGTGTGATATGGCTATGAAGGGGGAAACCCTGAGTGCCATGGGCACCAGTGTTGAGGATTTCCAGTTTGTTGTTGAGGATGTCCTGGGAGAATATCAAGAGGCACAACCGGAATTTGCTGATATGGAAGCGCCTATTGATAAAAAAGGTGCGGAGTTCTTTTTGAATCAAAACTCCAGAGAGCCAGTGACAGAGCCGGATGAAATGGTTCCATTGTGGAAAATTCTGCATACTGCAGGCGTAAGCTGGACCTATGGAAGCAAAGCATGGGCGGCTGAAAACTACTGTTTGTTTATCGCAGATACCGAAAATTGGAAAAAGATGCTTCATCAACAGGCGGATATGGTGCATGAGTTGGGATGTAAAACGTATCTCAACACTGAATGAGGGCACATTACATTCTCAGTCCGGGCCGGACTGAAAAGATTTAAAATAGAGCATAATTTTGAAGTGAAAAATATTTATGAATATTATGCAAAATGGATCCGCGAAGGAAAACTGAAACCCAGTTCCGACTGGAACAAGGATCTTAAGGTTAAGTTTACTCTTCAGGATCCCTGCCAGATTGTTCGTAAGAGTTTTGGGGATGCAATTGCAGAAGACCTCCGATATGCATTAAAGGCATGTGTCGGAGAAGAGAATTTTATCGACATGACGCCGAACAAATCCAATAACTACTGCTGCGGTGGTGGTGGTGGATTCCTTCAATCCGGATTCAAGGAACAGCGCCTTGAATATGGAAGAATCAAGGATTCACAGATCAAGGAAACCGGAGCAACATATTGTGTTGCAGGATGTCATAATTGTCATGCGCAGATCCATGAACTCAGTGAACATTATGAAGGTCACTATCAGGTAGTTCATTTCTGGACGATTCTTTGCCTTGCCCTTGGAATTCTGGGACCCAATGAGCGTACATATCTGGGAGATGATCTCAAGGGAGTGAATGTTTTTCATCCTGAGTCAGAGATGTAAAATGGAAATATTGCAGTTGATTTTTAACAGGAGGGGCAGATGATTGTTGCCGAAAGAAAACCCTTTGAAGAAATAAAAGAACTTGTAAAAGCGTATAAAAAAGTTCTGGTTGCCGGCTGTGGAACCTGTGTGGCTGTCTGCCTGACCGGTGGTGAGAAAGAAGTCGACATCCTCAAGACCGAGCTTGATATGGCACGGAGAATGGAAAACAATCCCGTGGAGTTACGAGGACATACCATTGAGAGACAATGCGACCGTGAATATCTGGAGGCTTTTGACTCCATGGTCGGAGATTTTGATGCGATCCTTTCCATGGCATGCGGAGCCGGGATTCAGTTCCTGGCTGAAAGATTTCCGCAGATACCTGTACTGCCGGCAGTAAACACAACTTTTATTGGCGTAAACCAGGGAATTGGCTGGTATGAAGAACGATGCAGGTCATGCAGCAATTGCGTTCTGGGTGATACAGGCGGTATCTGTCCCGTGACCATGTGTGCCAAAGGCCTTTATAACGGTCCTTGTGGCGGAACTAACAAAGGCAATTGTGAAATTTCCAGTGATCAGCCGTGTGCATGGTTTATGATTTATGAGCGCCTTGAAAAACAGGGCCGTCTGGATTGTATCACAAGGTTTACCCCGGCACAGAATTGGGAAAATCAAGTGCCCAGAACATTGATTCAACCTGGCTATAAAAAACCGGAAAAACAGTAGAGGGAAGTGGATATGAAATCAGAAAGCAAGTTGGAAAAAATATTGGAAGCCGGTCACTTTGCATTCACAGGTGAGCTGGGACCCCCTCGCGGTGCAAATGCCGAGCATGTCAGGGAAAAGGCAAAACCGCTTATCGGGAATGTCGACATGGTGAATATCACAGATAATCAGACCGCCATGGTTCGAATGGCCAGCTGGGCAGCTGCGCTGATCGCTATCGAAGAGGGACTTGAACCCAATTACCAGATGGTATGCCGTGACCGGAACCGCCTTGCAATGCAGGCGGATATCTTGGGCGCATATGCACTGGGAATCAAGAATATGCTTTGTCTTTCCGGAGATCATCAGAAATTTGGAGATCATCCAACCGCAAAAGGGGTGTTTGATATAGACTCCATGCAGCTTGTGAACATGGTGAAGACCATGAGGGATGAAGGAAAGTTTCTGGGCGGCGCGGATATCGACATACCGCCAAAATTGTTTATTGGTGCTGCTGCAAATCCTTTTGCCGAACCTTTTGAGTGGAGAGTCCATCGGCTTGCCAAAAAAGTCGCTGCCGGAGCGGATTTTATTCAAACCCAATGTGTTTTTAACATGAAGAAAATGCGGGAATGGATAAGACGGGCTGTGGATATGGGCCTTACGGAAAAAACATATATTCTGGCCGGTGTAACCCCGATGAAAAGTGTGGGTATGGCCAAATATATGGCATCCAAAGTACCGGGAATGGATGTGCCGGATGAGGTTATCAAAAGGCTTCAGGGCGCTGAAAAAGGCAAGGTTGCAGATATGGGAATCGAGATTGCCTGCGAGCAGATTCAGGAATTCAAGGAGATGAAAGGGGTTGCCGGCGTTCATCTGATGGCCATTGAATGGGAACATAAAGTTCCGGAGATCGCCGAAAGAGCCAAGGTTTTACCACGACCGGTAGTATAATCTTCTGAATCAGTAATAGTACGGTCAAACCAGACTGTTGACGATAAAACCCCGGTTTTTCCGGGGTTTTTCTTTTGAGCGTCAACGTATAACTACAGGAGAACACAATGTCAGAAAACCGCATTCTTCGGAAGATGGTTCAACGAATTGTGAAAGCCGGCCTCATTTTTCTCACACTCCTCCTCTTGCTGCACATTGTGCTATACCTTGTCTCGAATCATGCGATTCAAAAAATAGAAACCCGTAAACTGGAAGACTTTTTGACGGAAATCCCCGGGAAATGGATGGATGTCAAAGGAGAACGTGTTCATTTCATCGAAAAAGGCAAGGGAAAACCTGTTATATTCCTGCATGGTTTTGCAGGCAGTACCGATAATTGGGAGCAGACCATCTTCAGCGATCTTCCGGAAAATCGTCGAACCATCTGCATTGATCTGTTTGGTATGGGGTTCAGCGAAAGGAGAGAGGACTGGCATTATGATTTTCCCCTATGGGCGGAACAGGTAAACAATACAATGAACAGCATGGGAATATCAGAGGCATCTGTAGTGGGCTTTTCTCTGGGCGGCTCCGTAGCGGCTGTTTTTGCGGCCAGACATCCGGAGATGGTTGATCGGCTTGTTCTTATTTCCAGCCTTTCTCCGATGGATCCTACCGATCTGCCGATTCGATCCATGATCTATTATATTCCCGGAGGCGGTGAGATCATGCTGACCCTGCCTTCTGTCATTCTTTCTTACCTTTCCCCGGAAGACCGGCAATATGATCGCTATCGGCAGATCAACAGTATCATCGGTACAAGGCAGGCATTACTCACCTTTATGCAGGAAATACCTGACTTTGCCGGGCTGTCTTCTTCCTATTCCGGAATCCGGTCTGAAACACTACTGATCCATGGTGAGCAGGACAAGGTTATCCCGATTTCTGCGATCAAAAGAATTGTAACTGGAATCCCTTCATGCCGGGCGATTTATCTCAAGGATGTCGGACACTGGGTGATAGGAGAAGACCGGAAAAAAGTGGTGGATGAGCTTAGCGCTTTTCTTTATGAAAAGGCAATTTGAAATTCATTCATGTTTTTTGATTCAGGTCAAATCCATTTCAAGAATTGTATGAGAAACTGAAGGAAATGAGAATAAACAATAGAGATAGGAGGGTAACATGGAAAAAGAGCAGTTGATCAAAAACATTCCGTTTTCAGAATCACTGGACATATTGGAACTGGTAAGTTATGAAGAAGGCCGTGTGGTCAGCCGGACACTGGCAAATAAACAGACTGTTGGTATAACGCTGTTTGCTTTTGACAAAGGGGAAGGAATCAGCGCCCACTCGGCATCCGGTGATGCCATGGTGCAGATTCTGGACGGTGAGGCACTGATTACAATCGGAGAAAAACAGATCAAGGCCGTTACCGGCCAGGTGGTTGTGATGCCGGCCGATGTTCCCCATGCACTTCTGGCGGTATCCCGGTTTAAAATGATTCTGACGGTGGTTAAAAGAGCGGTCGGATTGTCAGCCGGTTCAATTTAGCCTGATTGGTTGTTTTTAAGCCGGGTGCTATGCACCTGGTTACAACTGAAACGATTGAAGCACTATCGTGCTTTTAACTTTTCAGCCTATGGCCAAAAATCTAAGCCGCCAGCTATGCAGGTGGTCGTTGTCTCGCTTTTTTGCCAAATGGAATCCCAAGCTTTCTCATCTTATGGTAGAGGGTTCCGGAATTCACATCTAGAAGCTCGGCTGCTCCTCCCTTTCCATAAACCTTGCCTTTGGAGGCTGCCAATGCCTTGCGGATTTGTCCGGCTATGGCAAGATTCAGATTGAAGGATATATCTTCTGCATTAAAAGATGATGTTTTCCCCTCACTTTCTTTGGGTGGTTGCAAGAGCTGAAAAGTCAAAGGTTTTCCCTGGCTTAGAATAAGTGCTCGTTCCACTGCATTTTCAAGCTCCCGTACATTACCAGGCCAGCGATATGCTTTCAGGTTTTCAAGGGTGTCGGGGGCAAGGGGAAGAGGGGTGGGGAGTTTCATTTCACAGCTTTTTTTATGAATGAAATACTGTGCTATATCCGGAATATCAGCGATCCGATTCCGCAGGGGTGGGATGATGATGGGGAAAACTTTCAATCGGTAATAGAGATCTTCTCGAAAGAGGTTTTGGGTGAGCATTGCATCCAGATCACGGTGGGTAGCTGCGATGACACGTATATCCACGTCAATTGTTTTAACACCACCTACCCGCTCGATTTTTTTTTCCTGAAGAACCCTCAACAGTCTAACCTGAGCTTCTATCGACAGCTCGCCGATCTCATCCAGAAAAATAGTCCCTTTGTGAGCGCGTTCAAATCGACCGCGTTTCTGGGATATCGCACCTGTAAAAGCACCTTTTTCATGGCCGAACAATTCACTGTCAATCAAAGTGGCGGGGATTGCACCGCAGTTTACCTTGATAAACGGACCTATCCTTCGTGGGGACATATGATGAATAGCGCTGGCTATGATTTCCTTGCCGACTCCTGTTTCGCCCATCAATAAAACAGGACTATCCAGTACTGCCACCTGCCTTGCCATATCCATAACGTTCCTGAGACCGGAGTCTGCACCGATAATCTCTTCACCAGCCAGTTTGCGCAACTCCTCCTGAAAATATCGGCTGTCATCTGCCAGCAGGTCTCTGAGCATCTGAACTTCTCGGAATCTCAAACTGTTGGAGAGTGCAATGGAAAAAGGCTCATTTAACTGGCTAAGCAACCGCAAATGATCTTCTGTAACTTTTTTGTTTTTTTCATATACCACGGAAAGGACACCGATAAATTTTTTTTCTATCACCAGATCCAGAAAGACAAATTCCAGATCCGGTGAAAAACCGATTGTTTGCAGTTTCAGGGCAAATTCTTTAAGAGCGTCACGGTCGTTGGGGTCACAGAATGTTTTAATCCGGATGGATCGCAAGCTTTCGAGAATCTTTCGGGCTCTATGTGAGAAGGATGTTTTGATACTTATCAGTTTTCCACCGTCCAGAGCAGCATGAGCAATGGTTTCCACCACCCCTAATGACTGCTCATAGAGATGCAGATTCATTTGGCTTGCCGGAATAAAATTTCGAATATATAAAAAGCATCGCCATAAGGCTTTTTCGATTTCAAGACTGCCGCATATTTTTAATGTGACTTCCCGGAAAAAAATTTTTTCATCGATCTGCATGGTTATCCCCGATTGTTATTTTTTTTTTTGACATATACGACAATCAGATCATTTTTTTGTCGTATATGTCAATTAAATTTTGATTGATTTTTCGGATATAACAAACCGCAGCACCCTTGTTGCCAGTATTTATATCCAAAAGCATTTAAAAACAGGAACATGGACTAAAAGACAGCGTTGGGTACATCTTTTGCTAATTGGCTGCTAAGCATGTTTATATTTCAGTATGCAAAGAACACGCTGCGGATACAGAGCATCCTGTTGACTGGAATCCATCAAAAGGCATGGATGTGAAGTGGTATCGGCCGGAATCCCTGGAAAGCCTGGATCAACCAGAAAGTGGCAAGAGAAGAAAATAATGGAGATTATTGATTTCACGGAACAACACAAGGTTTATCGAAAACGATTAAAAGATTTTTTGAAAAATGAGGTGATCCCTCATATCAACATCTGGGAAAACAAGGGGATTACACCGAAAAGCATATGGAAAAAAATGGGTTCAGCAGGATTTTTATGCCCCTGGATTCGTCCGGAATATGGCGGTATGGGGGGTGATTTTTTGCATTCACTTATTGTGGGTGAAGAACTGGTTCGGACAAACCATACGGGTCTGATGGCCTATCTTCACAGTGACATTGTTGTTCCCTATGTTGATTCTTATGGTTCCGAAACACAAAAGGCGAAATATCTTCCTGCATGTGCTTCAGGCGATATGATCATGGCAATAGCCATGACAGAACCAAATAGCGGCAGTGATCTGGTTTCAATGAGCACCGTTGCCATCGAGCAAGGGGATGAGGTTGTGCTGAATGGTTCGAAAACATTCATATCCAATGGATATAACTGTGATCTTGTCATCGTGGCAGCAAAAGACCCTTTAATCCCAAATCCTCACAAGTCGATATCCCTTTATATGGTACCGGATGGTGCACCTGGTTTTACAAGGGGAGAAAAATTCAGAAAAATGGGGATGCGCAGTCAGGACACTGCGGAGCTTTTTTTTACAAATTGCAGGATCCCGAAAGAAAATCAGTTGGGAGAAAAAGGTCAGGGCTTTTTCATGCTTATGCAAAAACTCCAGCAGGAGCGTCTGATGGTGGCGCTTCAATCTATCTGGAGTGCTGAATTCGCTCTAGAATGGATAATTAAATACTGTCAGGATTCCGGAAATAACGGCGGTATTTTGTCAACTTCCCAGGCAATACGTTTCGCTTTGGCAGAAATGGCGACAGAAGTGAAGATGGGTAAAACCTTTGTCCACAAACTGGTAATGGATCATATGAAAAAAGAGAATTTGAATATAGAGACAGCTATGGCCAAATTCTGGGCTTCAGATTTGGCCAATCGGATTGCCGGCCGTGTTCTTGAGATCGTCGGGACATATGGTGTTCTGGAAAACTGCCCTGTTGTAAGAACATGGCGAGATGTAAGGGTGAATTCAATTTTTGCCGGAACAAATGAAATCATGAAAACCATAATCTCAAATCAGATTATGGGTAACTAGCTCGAGTAAAAAAATGATATTGTATAGATCATAAATCAATGACTTGAAGGATAAATAATTTTCAAAAAAGAGGACAACATATGGAAATTAGAAACAGTGTAGCCGTAATCACGGGGGGTGCTTCTGGTCTGGGTGAGGCCATGGTCAGAGAAATGGCTGCAAAAGGCGGAATGGCTGCTATTCTGGATTTGGATGTTGAAAAAGGAGAGAAGTTGTCGAGAGAATTGGGAGGTGCAATTATCTTTTGCAAGACTGATGTGACGGCTGAAACCAGTGTGCAGAAATCCATCGACAATACGGTAAAGGCTTTTGGGGCGATTCATATCGCGGTAAACTGCGCAGGCATCGGAACACCCAAGAAGGTAATTGACAAAGAGGGAAATCCAATGCCCATAGATTTTTTTACCCAATTGATACAGATCAATTTGGTGGGGACCATGAATGTGATCCGTCTATCTGCCATTCAGATGGTAAGGAACACACCAAATTATGATGGTGAAAAAGGGGTTGTTATCAATGTGGCTTCGGTGGCTGCATTTGAAGGTCAAATCGGACAGGCAGCCTACAGTGCTTCTAAAGCAGGGGTGGTTGGACTTACCTTACCCCTTGCCAGGGAGTTTGCTGACAATGGCATCCGGTGCAATACTATCGCACCGGGAATCTTCAGGACACCCTTGGTTGATGGGCTTCCTGAAAAAGCACAAGATGCGCTTGGTAAAATGATGCCATTTCCCAAACGGATGGGTAAACCCTCTGAATTTGCTATGCTCGCAAGACAGATTATCGAAAATCCCATGATTAATGGTGAGACCATTCGATTGGATGCTGCCCTTCGAATGCCCGCAAAATAGAAATGTTTTATGTGTAAAAAAAAGGAGCAAATATGAGAAGAGTTTCGGTAATCGGTGGGGGGCATACGCGATTTATGGCCAATTCTCCGAATACAGGTTTGGAATTGCTTGCAGAAGCATCCATGGAAGCGGTCATCAATTCAAAAATATCTCCTCGCGATATTCAAGCGGTATACTGCGGTAATGTTCTGGGTGACTTTTCAGAAGGGCAGGGAATGATTCAATCTTACCTGGCTAATGAAATCGGATGCAATTATGTTCCGGCAACGAAATTTGAAGGAGCGTGCGCAACCGGTACCATTGCAGTCCGGGATGCTGCCATGTGGGTGGCATCCGGTGTCTATGATATTGTTCTCGTGTGTGGTGTTGAAAAGGCAACGGCCATGGGTACACCTCTGGCCACAAGAACTTTTGCCATGTTTGGTGACAGTCGATTTGAATATCCGGCTGGTTTCACTTTTCCAGCGGTCTTTGCCATGCTGGCTCATCTGTATGCAAGCCGATATCATATTCCACTGGAGAAATTGAAGGAGCAAATGGCCTATGTCTCAATACAGTCCCATTACTATGGTGTAAAAAATCCCAATGCCCAGTTTCAAAAAGAGATTACGTTGGAAAAAGTGCTCGGCGGCCCTATGGTGACAACACCTTTGCAGTTGCTTGATTGCTGTCCATTCTCAGATGGTGCTGCCGCTGTTATTCTGGCATCGGAAGAAGTGGCAAAAAAATTGACTGACAAACCTGTTTATATTGCCGGATCAGGTCAGGCATCTTCCGGGCATCTTGCCTCTCAATATCAGTATCTGCCTCGGATACAGGCGAGAGAAATTTCAGTGAAGCAAGCCTATGGAATGGCTGGAGTTGGTCCCAAAGATATCGATGTGTGTGAATTGCACGATTGCTTCAGTATCGCCAGTATTATCGCAGTAGAAAGCCTTGGTTTTGCCGATTTTGGCACTGCCGGTAAGCTTTGGGAAAAAGGGGAGACCAAAATCAATGGTAAAATACCCATTAACATCTCTGGAGGATTGAAAGCCAAAGGCCACCCCATCGGGGCTACCGGGATTTCCCAAGTCTATGAGATTACCAGACAGCTCCGTGGAGAACTAGTGGATCAGGGACGACAAGTTGAAGGCGCGAAAACAGGCCTTGTGGATACGTTAGGGGGGGATGGCATTGTTGCCAACCTGGTTTTAAAAAGGGATTAACCTGGATGGAGTAGGATATTATAATGAAATATAAACTTAATTTTTATACTTATAGCAATGCGCTGAAGAAAAATCAGCTTCTTGGGCTCAAGTGCCGGTCTTGCGGTACCATAACATGTCCACCAATAATGGTATGTCGAAAATGCGCCGATTCCGATCAGGAAGTAGTTCAACTGACTGGAAAAGGGACAATTGAGACTTTTACCACTACCTTTGTCGCCCCCATGGGACGTGAGGTTGAGGCGCCATATACGATTGTAATGGTTGCACTTGATGAAGGACCATGGATTTCCGGAAATTTGATAGACATCGATCCAGCCAGGGTCGATATGACCATTATCGGCAGCAGAGTGACGTTTGGGCATAAAATTTTTCCCGGCGACTCTTACTCGTCCGGCCAAGCAGCCAGACCTCTTTTCAGTATCAACCATTCACTTCAGCTAATGGAGAATAACATATGAGAAAAGCTTCTGTTTTCAGAACCACTGGACATATAGGAACTGGTTAATTATGAAGAAGGCCGTGTTGTTAGCCGGACACTGGCAAACAAACAGACTGTTGGTATAACGCTGTTTGCTTTTGACAAAGGGGAAGGAATCAGCGCCCACTCGGCATCCGGTGATGCCATGGTGCAGATTCTGGATGGTGAGGCACTGATTACAATCGGAGAAAAACAGATCAAGGCCGTTGCCGGCCAGGTAGTTGTGATGCCGGCCGATGTCCCCCATGCGCTTCTGGCTGTATCACGGTTTAAAATGATTCTGACGGTGGTTAAGAGGACGGTCAGCCCTTCTGCAATTTAAACTGGTCAACCATTTATTCAATATACGCAGTGTGGAAATACATTATCATTCTACGAATACGCGGCAGATGCATGAATAACGGCTATTAGGCTGTTATCGGGAAAATCGTCTTTATTCGGCACAAAACGCTTGATTTTGGCAATTCATTAAAGTAGGTTGTGAGGGTGTTTTTCTGGTATTGCGACCACATTTCGGGTTTTCCGCCGGAGATTTTCAATATAATAGCAAAGTTATTACTCCGGCTAATAATTATTCCAATGTTTGTTATCCCGGCGAAAGCTGGGAAAGTATTGCAGCATAAAGCTATCCGGATAGATAGAGGGCGTTTGATCGAAACCGGCATGATGGATTCGTTTATTTGTTTGCCGGGCTAATATGATGAACGAAGGGCGAGAGCTATGGACGAGAGATGGCTGAAGGTCGATGACATTTGCAAATATCTGAATGTAAGCAACGAGACGGTCTACAAGTGGATCGATCAACGGGCTATGCCTGGTCATCGTGTTGGCCGTCGATGGATGTTCAAACAAGAAGAAGTGGACGAATGGGTCCGCTCCGGCGGTGCGGCTGACAAATCCGACAAGCCGGTTACATAGCAATAGGGAGTCAAGCATGTCAGAACCGATTCACGACAAAATAAAACGGTCTCTCCACGCTGCCGAAGGTTTGTACCATCGTCTGGTGCTGCTGGTAGGTGAGACCGGGTCCGGCAAGACCGGCGTTCTTCGGGATGTTTGCGATGACTTTGGCACGTCCGTGATTAATGTCAACCTGGCTCTTTCAAGCGAGTTGCTTGAGCTGACAGCCAAGCAGAGATGTCTGCGATTGCCGGGAATCCTGGATCAAATAGCAGGCAGAGCTCAATCACCCGTGGTACTGGATAATCTTGAGATCCTGTTCGACAAGGACCTTAAACAGGACCCGCTGCGTTTGTTGCAGGGCCTTTCAAGAAACAGAGCTGTATTGGCTTCATGGAATGGAACCTTCAATTCCGGGAGGCTTTTATACGCTGAAACAGGCCACCCCGAGTACCGTAGCTATGGCTCGGTCGACGCGCTGATCGTTGAAATCAGGGAAAAGGATTCTGGGGCGAGATATGAAAGTTAACAGTTACAAAAACCTTGCAACGACAACGGAGTTGCCATGAAATACGGAGACCTCATCCAATTCGATCCGATTGAGTCGGTCGTTCAGTTACGTGACGCAGACAAATCCAGTGCTGCACATCACCTGGTGAATACATACGTCATTTCCGATGAGATGGCGGAGCGTCTCACGCAGATTGTTATCCCGCAATTGCAATTCGACCAGCCGGTCGACAATAAAGGCCTTCTGGTCGTCGGTAATTACGGCACTGGTAAATCACACTTGATGTCGGTGGTTTCCAGCCTTGCCGAAGACGCCTCCCTTTTGAAAGCGCTGAATCACTCTGGTGTCCGTGATAAAGCTGCTCGAATTGCCGGACGCTTCAAGGTTATCCGTACCGAGATCGGTGCCACTACCATGTCCCTGCGTGATATCATGGTCGCTGAACTGGAAGAGCATCTCGAAAAATTCGGTGTGGAATATGTGTTTCCTGATTCGGGTACCATCTCAGGCCACAAAAAGGCCTTGGAGAACATGGAAGAAAAGTTCCTTCAAAAATTCCCTGATCATGGGCTCCTACTAGTGGTTGATGAGTTGCTTGACTATCTCCGCACCCGCAAGGACCAGGAGCTGATCCTCGACCTGAATTTTCTCCGTGAGCTCGGAGAATATTGCAAATCATCGCGTTTCCGCTTGATGGCTGGTGTGCAGGAGGCCATTTTCGACAGCCCGCGCTTCGCCTTTGTCTCCGATAGCATCCGTCGGGTGAAGGATCGCTTCGAACAAATCCTGATCGCCCGTAACGATGTCAAGTTTGTTGTAGCCGAGCGTCTTCTCAAGAAAACGACTGAACAACAGGCCAACATCCGAGACTATCTGACAGTTTTTACAAAATTTTACGGCAATATGAATGAGCGGATGGATGAATTCGTCCGGCTTTTCCCCGTGCATCCCGATTACATTGATACTTTCGAGCGGGTCACCGTGGTCGAAAAGCGCGAGGTTCTCAGAACGTTGTCCATGAGTATGAAGGCTATTCTAAGTGAGGACGTACCTTCAAACAAACCCGGCCTGATCGCCTTTGATGACTACTGGCAAACCCTAAAACAGAACGCATCCTTTCGCGCCATCCCTGAGATTCGGGCAGTCATTGATTGCAGTCAGGTATTGGAATCCCGAATTGAAAACGCTATCGCCCGCAAGCAGTACAAGCCGATGGCTCTGCGTTTGATTCATGCGCTGTCCGTCCACCGTCTCACAACCGGTGACATTTATGCCCCCATAGGCGCGACCGCCGAAGAGCTGCGTGACCGCCTTTGCCTCTTTGATCCGCTGATTATCGGGATGGGCAGCGATGAACCCGATAAAGACCTTCAGACCCATGTGGAAACCATTCTGCGAGAGATCCACAAAACGGTCAGCGGCCAGTTCATCTCGTTTAACACTGAAAACCGTCAGTGTTATCTCGACCTGAAAAAGACCGATGATTTCGACGCAATTATTGAACGAAAGTGCGGTGATTTAAGCGCATTTCAGCTTGATCGCTTTTATTACGAAGCACTCAAGCGAGTCATGGAGTGCCAGGACGCTACATATCGAACAGGTTATAAAATCTGGTTATATGAACTGGTTTGGCAGGAACGTAAGGCCTCCCGCACCGGGTACCTGTTTTTTGGTTCTCCTAACGAGCGTTCTACGACAACCCCTCAACGGGATTTTTATCTTTATTTTATTCAACCCTATGATCCGGATGACAAACTCAGCCGGTCCATCAATAACAAAAATGCTGACGAGGTTTTTTTCCGGTTGAAAGGTACCGACGAGGAATTCCAGACTGTGCTGAAAAGCTATGCAGCGGCACTGGATCTCGCAGCTACCTCATCGGGCCATGCCAAGGCCACCTATGAGTCGAAGGCAAACGGTTTCCTGAAAAAGCTGGTTCAGTGGCTACAGAAGCACATGAGTGACGCTTTTGAAGTAACCTACCAGGGCCGGGCCAAAACAATGACCGAGTGGGCCAAGGGCAAGTCCATCCGTGACCTGTCCGGTCTGTCGCCTCATGAAACCATCAATTTCCGGGATCTGGTAAACACCATCGCAGGTGTCTGTTTGGCCCCGAGCTTTGAGAACCAGGCGCCGGACTATCCGTTTTTTTCCGTGCTGATTACCGGCAACAACCGTACCCAGGCAGCACAGGACGCCCTGCGGGCCATTGCGGGCTTAAGCCGCACCAAGCAGGCCACGGCGGTTCTGGATGCCTTGGATCTTCTCGACGGTGAGAAGATCGACCCCTACAAGTCGAAGTATACTAAGTTCATCCTCGATGCTGTCAAGGCCAAGGGCCTCGGTCAGGTGGTCAACCGCAGCGAGATCATCCAGGACGACCATGGCCTGGAATACATGAACCCGGGCGGTGGAAGGCTTGAACCCGAATGGGTGGTGGTTATCCTGGCATCGCTGGTCTACTCCGGCGACATTGTGCTCGCCATTCCAGGCAAGAAGTTCGACGCCACCGGCTTGCAGCAGCTTGCCGCAACCGGCATGGACGAACTGGTCCGTTTTAAGCACCTGGAGCAGCCCAAGGAATGGAATCTGCCCGCGCTCAAGGCACTGTTTGAGCTGCTCGGCATGACGCCGGGCATGGCCCAGCTTATCACCCAGGGCAAGGACGAGCCGGTGCAGAACCTTCAACAGGCGGTGGGCAAGATCGTCAAGCGTATCGTCATGACCCAGCAGACCCTTAGGGAAGGGATCTCTTTCTGGGGGTTGGATCTGCTTTCGGGCACAGATCTATCCTGTCAGACCGGCGGACTGGATGAAGCCAAGACCTTCTTTGAATCGCTCCAGGCATACTCATCGCCGGGTAAGCTGAAAAATTTCCGTTACAGCGCTCCTGAAGTCATGATCCATGAAAAGGCTGTAAAAGCACTGGACAAGCTGGATGCCCTGCGTGAATTCATTATGGATCACAGCCCGACCGCGTCCTGGCTCTCCACCGCCGAGGCAATTCTGCCTGCCGAGCATGAATGGGTGGACCGCATGAAGACCACCCGGCAAGACGTCCTGGATGCGCTCAAAAAGTCGAATCTGACCGATCTTGCAACCCAATCCCAGGGCATCGGAGCCAAGCTCCAGAAACTCAAGAAAGATTACACCGTCGCCTACATCGACTTGCACAGCAAGGCCCGGCTGGGTGTGAACGACGACAAGCGCAAGGCAGCACTACTCAACGATCAGCGCATGCAAACCCTGCTCAAACTGGCTGGTATCGATCTGATGCCCAAGCAGCAAATCTTTGAATTCCAAGGTCAACTGGTAGGTGACGGAGAAAAAGGACTGAAAAGTTGTTCCGCACTTACAGAGTACGATATCCAGTCAACACCTGTATGTCCTCATTGTAAATTCCGACCTTCTGTTGAAGCCAACCTTCATCCAGCCACAATTTTGATCGACCAGATGGACGAACAGCTCGACACTATGGTCAATACTTGGACAACCAGCATTATCGATCTACTTGAAGACCCGACCACGCAGGCCAATATGGAGCTGCTGAAGATTGATGATCGCGAACCGCTTGGGGCCTTCATCAAGACAAAGGAACTGCCGGTGCCGCTGGACAGTAACTTTGTCCACGCATTGAAAGAGGTACTATCCGGTCTGGTCAAGATTACCGTCAAACCATATGATCTGCAGCAGGCCTTGCAGGTCACCGATGGCCCGGCCACCCCGGCGGAGATGAAGAAACGCTTTGAAGAATACATCGATCAGCTCACAAAAGGTAAAGACCCGGCCAAGGTGCGGATCATCATGGAAGGCTGAACTGCGGATGGAAACAAACGAACACCAATTGAAGGCACTTATTGCCAAAGGAGAAGGACTCGTTATCGAGTTTAAAGCCTGTCGCAATCAATTGCCAAAATCGGTATATGAAACGGTTTGCTCTTTTTTGAACCGCCATGGAGGCACCTTGTTACTGGGTGTTCAGGATGACGGAAAGGTTCAGGGCATTGCTCCGGAGGCGGTAGATCGGATACACAAGGAGTTCGTCCACCGGGAGTACGCCAGCGGCGCCACCTCCCGCCTGATCATCGAATATGGTCGGGTCGTCACCGATAACCCCAGCCGACCGCACGGTTTCGGCTTGCTTACTCCGGAAACGATGGTCCCTTACCAGAAGAATCCCATTCTCAGCGCCTTTTTCAGGGAAATCGACCGGGCTGATGAACTCGGTTCCGGCATGCGCAAAATGATGCTGTACGGAAGGAAATACGGTGGAGCCGATCCCCAACTGATCGAGGGCGACAACTTCCGCATGATCATCAGTGTTCCGGAATTTGGCAAGAATCCGGCCAAGCCCTCCACGATTCGGAAGCGGATAGAACCCGGGGCAGAGTCAAGGGCAGAGTCAAAGGCAGAGTCAAAGGCAGAGTCAGGGGCAGAAAAAATATTGTCGCTCATACAAGATGGGCCGCTATCCAAGTCTGAAATAGCGAGAAAGCTCGAACTGAAAACCATCACCGGTTCATTGAACAGATCCATTAAAGGACTTCTGTTTGAAGGGATGATTGAATACACGATTCCCGGCAAACCCAACAGCCGACTGCAAAAATACCGAATCACTCTCAAGGGAAAAGCCATACTGGAGAATCGCCATGCGTGACAAAGAAGAAATTGAAGAGATGAACAATGATAGTAAGGCAGGCGATTTCACCCAGATGGAATTCGATGTAGACACCGAGCCCCCAAAGCCCTCCGGCCCGGTGACTTGCCTTGGTTTGACTTTTGACAACGACGAGGCCTGTCGCGCCCACTTTACCGAGGAGCTGCGCAAGAAGCTTCAAGATCCGGAGTTCCGAAAGATTGAGGGCTTTCCGATCGGCAGAGACGAGGATATTTTGAACCTGAGTGATCCGCCGTACTATACCGCTTGCCCGAATCCTTGGATTGCGGATTTTATCCGCTTGTGGGAAGCGGAAAAATCCGCAGTGCGAAGTGCGGAGTGCGAAGTGCGCGAAGATGGCCCAACGCACTCCGCACCCCGCACCCCGCACTATCATAGAGAACCTTTTGCCGCCGACGTTAGCGAGGGGAAAAACGATCCGATTTATAACGCGCACTCCTATCACACCAAAGTGCCGCACAAGGCTATCATGCGTTACATCCTTCATTATACCGAACCGGGGGACATCGTATTTGACGGTTTCTGCGGAACCGGCATGACCGGTGTAGCGGCGCAGATGTGCGGCGACCGAGAAGTGGTCATGTCTCTTGGCTATCAGGTGAAGCCGGACGGGACTATTTTGCAGGATGAGATGGATGAAGATGGCAAAAAGGTTTGGAGACCGTTTTCAAGACTGGGTTCTCGTAGGGCTTTGCTGAACGACCTTTCGCCAGCGGCAACTTTTATCGCTTCTAACTACAACACGCCGACCGAAAAAGAAACATTTGAAAAAGAGGCGAAGCGTATTCTCAAAAAAGTAGAGGCTGAGTATGGATGGATGTATGAGACGAAACATACGAATGGAAGGACAGGGATAATAAATTTCACGTTATGGTCCGATGTTTTTGTTTGCCCACATTGTGCTGGTGAACTTGTCTTTTGGGATATTGCTGTCGATAAAGACGCCGGTAGCGTGAAGGATAACTTTGACTGTCCACACTGCAATGCTTCCCTCACAAAAAGAAGCGTTGAAAGATTGTGGGAAACGAAACTCGATAATTCGATTAATTCAACAGTCAAACAGGCTAAGCAGATTCCTGTTTTAATTAACTACTCGGTAGGCAGCAAAAGATTTGAGAAAAAGCCGGGTGAGGATGATCTCTCGTTGCTATCCGAAATCGATAAAAAATCCCAAAAGAATTGGCATCCCACTAATGTCATACCTGATGGTGACAAAACTGGTGAGCCTGTTCGTATCGGGATGACCCACGTACACCATATGTATAGCCGTAGGAATCTTTCCAGTCTTTCTGCATTTCACAAGCATATTTTTGGCAGCCTATCCACCTGCAGGCAACTCGGTCTATGGTTTACCTCCTCACAGGTCTGGGGGACAAAGCAAAATCGCCTGCTGACTTCAAATTATTTCAAGAAAAGGGGTGGAGTAATTGGGCAGACTCTGCAGGGGACGCTTTACATAAGCTCTTTAGCAATTGAAACGAACGTCATTGAGAGGTTTCGTCTGAGAATTTCCTCTGTGCCTTTCACATCGAATGGAAAGGCTGCAGTTACCGAGACTGGGTCAGCAACAAATCGCCACTCTGGAGCTGAAAGTTCTATTGATTACGTGTTTATTGATCCTCCTTTCGGCTCAAATCTGATGTACTCCGAGTTGAATATATTATGGGAATCCTGGTTAAAAGTTCGTACAAATACGCAAGAAGAAGCCATTGAGAACACAACCCAACAAAAGGGACCTGAGGAATACCGAAATTTGATGATTAAGGGGTTCTCTGAGGTTTTTCGACTGCTAAAGCCAGGCCGATGGATGACCGTTGAATTCTCAAATACGAATGCTGGTATTTGGAATGGAATTCAAACTGCCATTTCTATCGCGGGTTTTATTGTTGCAAATGTATCAGCACTACAAAAAACCCATAATGGGTTTAATGCTGTAACAAACCCAACATCTGTTAAACAAGACCTCGTTATCTCAGCCTACAAACCCAACGGCGGTTTTGAAGAGCGCTTCCAAAAGGAAGCGCAAACCGAAGAAGGCGTGTGGGATTTTGTTCGCACGCACCTGAAGTATCTGCCGGTCACGAAACAGCAGGGAGCCTTGCTGCAGTTTGTCCCGGAACGTGATCCACGCATCTTGTTCGACCAGATGGTGGCTTACTACGTCCGCAAGGGCTACCCCGTGCCAATTTCAAGTCAGGAGTTTCAGATCGGCCTATCTCAACGTTTCAGTGTGCGCGACGGCATGTATTTCCTGCCGGATCATGTGGCCGAATACGACCGCAAGAAGATGACCTCGGGCGAACTCAAGCAGATGGCCATATTCGTCTCTGATGAAGCATCCGCCATCCAGTGGCTCCGCCAGCTCATCAAGGAAAAGCCGCAAACCCTTTCCGACATCAATCCGCAGTTCATGCAGCAACTGGGAGGCTGGAGCAAAAACGAGGCCCAGCTCGACCTGCGTGAACTGCTGAACCAGAACTTCCTCTGCTACGACGGTAAAGGCCCGGTGCCGGAACAGATTCACGCCTACCTCTCCACCAACTGGAAGGAGATGCGCAATCTGCCCAAGGACGACCCAGCACTGGTGACCAAAGCCCGCGACCGTTGGTATGTGCCCGATCCCAACAAAGCGGGCGACCTGGAGAAGCTGCGCGAGAAGGCGCTGCTCAAGGAGTTTGAGGAATATAAAACGGCCAAAAAGAAACTCAAGGTCTTCCGCCTGGAAGCCGTCCGCGCCGGATTCAAGAAGGCTTGGCAGGAACGCGACTACGCCGTCATCGTCGCCGTGGCCGATAAGATCCCCAATAACATTTTGGAAGAAGATCCCAAACTGCTTATGTGGTACGACCAGGCGGTAACAAGAATGGGAGATAACAAGGGACAACAGGTATGAAACTTGAGGTAGGTACCATTCGAAGTAATATGGACGGTTTCAACAGAATTGCCCGTATAGCGAAAGAAACTCGTAATATGTTGCTGGATTCAATTGATCTGGATTTTTCCGGATGCCGTTTTTTTGAGGCCAACATGGTAGCCCCCTTATATGTGGTCATTGCGAGGTTGCGTAATGAGTTGAATGATGTGTCGATCCAAAATGTGTCGTCTGAAATTGAAAGGATACTCAAAAAGAACCATTTTTTTACCGTTTTCAACATGGCATCCATTCCGGATAACAATCAGACAACACTGCCTTTTAAAATTTTCAAATTGCATGCCGGAGAGCAGTTTTATGACTATCTTGAATCTTATATGAAAGGTCGGGGGATTCCCAGGATGACCGAAGCATTGACCAAACGCTTTCGACAGAGTCTGGTTGAAATTTTTCTGAATGCTTCAATTCATTCGGATTCAGCATCAGGTATTTTTGCATGCGGCCAATTTTTTCCTCAGAAGCATCGCTTTGATTTCACCATTGCCGACGCAGGGATCGGTATACGGGAAAATGTCCGGAGATACACCGGAAATAAGAAAGTAAGTTCATGTTCAGCCATTAACTGGGCGCTTATCGAAGGAAACACGACAAAAACAGGAAGGCAGCCTGGGGGTCTGGGTCTTAAATTGATCAAGGATTTTATTCGAATGAATGAAGGGAAACTTCAAATTGTTTCCCGATTCGGTTATTACGAGTTTTCAGCAAGTGGGGACGCTATCGAAAAAATGGATCATGATTTTCCGGGAACAAGTGTCAACATTGAAATAAACACACAAGATACGAACAGTTACTGCTTGAAGACTGAGTTGAGCAGTGATGACATTTTTTAAGCAAAGGAGTTCGTCATGGACGATCGAATAACAATCAAGGTGGCTGATTTAATTGGAAGCCCTCTCTGCATATCCGCTGAAGATGGACAAAAGGTTTTTGAGAAAGTGGAGCCCCTTCTGAAAAAAGGCAAGTCGGTGACTATTTTTTTTGACCATGTGACCATGCTGGTTTCTTTGTTTTTAAATGTTGCCATCGGTCAACTTTACGGGTCATTTAGTGAAGAAGAAGTTCGTTCTCTGGTTAAGGTCGAGGGACTTTCTGGAGATGATATGGAACTTCTTAAGCGTGTTGTAGACAATGCCAAAAAATATTACGCGAACCCAAAAGGTTATGATGCGGCATGGCAAGACGGGGAGAATGAAGATGAATAATAAAGCATATGATTTGGCTTCTTACTCCTTCGCATCTGGTGAGCAGATACTGGTAGACACCAACATCTGGCTCTATCTATTTCCAGCTCCGGGAAATCCCCATCAACCATTTGCTCAGAAATATTCGACAGCCTTTTCGCGGCTTATCAGCGCGAAAGCACAGCCTGTACTTGACCCCATGGTTTTGAGCGAATATCTAAACCGATATTGCCGAATCGAGTGGGAAGGAAATTTTAAAGCACAATATCCAAGATTTAAACAATTCAGGCAATCCGTGGATTTTCACGCAGTGGCGTCCGCCAGCCAAATCTTTGCAGGACGAATTGTTAATTTCTGCCAAATCCATTCGGTTTCGCCTGATGAGCTGGATCTCAATCAGGCACTGGCAGATTTTGTATCGGGGCAGGTTGATTTCAACGATGCGCTTCTCGTCGATCTTTGTAAAAAGCGAAATCTCAAGTTGATGACTAATGATGCTGACTTTCAAGTTGGCGGCATTGAGGTGCTGACAACCAACCCCCGACTTCTGAGAGCTTGTTCGTAAAGGATTCACCTTGGAATCAATCTCTTGGCAATACAGCACCATTCATAACAGCGTCTGCAAGGTCATCGAAGAACAGACCTTGTGGGGGCAGACGGTTTGTCGTGTCTGGCTGCCGAATCAGGATACGGTGGTGCGCGTGCCCCGCTCCGCCTTACGGCCGCTGAGTGCCGACCTGAAACCGGAAATCGAGGCAGGACGCATTGCCTATGTCGCGGCTGCAGCCAAGGTGGCCGAGGTGCTCGAAGGCTCAGCCAGTGCCGTTGACGGCCATGTCCTGCTGGCTCCCATGGAGTCAAACGTAATTCCGCTGCCTCATCAGATCAACGCTTTGTCACGAGCCATTTCCGGTGACCGGGTGCGCTATCTTTTAGCGGACGAGGTTGGCCTAGGCAAAACCATTGAGGCCGGTCTGGTCATGCGTGAGCTCAAACTGCGCGGGCTGGTTCGCCGGACACTGGTGGTTTCGCCAAAAGGTATTGCAACTCAGTGGGTCAGCGAAATGCGCACGCATTTCAATGAAGAGTTCCAATTGTTTCTTGGTCAAGATGTTGATGTATTGCGGCGCATTTCGGGTGCGAAATCCGAAGTGCGAAGTGCGGAAGGACAAATGCACTCCGCACCACCTATCATGCAATTAGCGACGCGTAATCCCTTTTACCATTTCAATCAAGTCATCGTGCCGATGGACACGTTTCGTCCATTGGATGGGAAGTATGGTGAAGCGTCGCGTTCCAGGTTCGAGGATCTGATTACTGCTGGATGGGATCTGGTTATCGTTGACGAAGCGCACCGCCTGGGCGGCAGCACCGACCAGGTGGCCCGCTACAAGCTTGGCCGTGGGCTGGCGGAGGCTGCGCCTTATGTGCTGCTTCTTTCGGCCACGCCGCACCAAGGCAAGACTGATGCTTTTCACCGCTTGATGAGCCTTCTGGATGACAACGCCTTTCCAGATATGGACAGCGTGTCCCGTGACCGGGTTGCTCCCTATGTTATCCGTACTGAGAAGCGCAAGGCCATCGACGCCGAAGGCAAGCCACTGTTCAAGCCTCGGCGCACGCAAATGGCTCCAATTCAGTGGGAAACCCGCCACAACTTGCAGCAACTTCTCTATGAGGCGGTGACTGACTATGTTCGCGAAGGCTACAACCAGGCCCTCCGGGAGAAAAAACGACACATCGGTTTTTTGATGGTTCTGATGCAGAGGCTGGTGGTTTCGAGCACGCGGGCAATTCGCACCACGCTGGAGCGACGGCTTGCAGTGCTTAAGGAGGGCGAGCACCATATCAATTTGCGCCTTTCGGAAATTGAAAATGGTGTGGAATCTTCGGAGAGCTTCGACGAATTTTATGACATGGATGGACAGGAGCTGCTGGACGAGCTTCTTAAATCCCATGTGTCCGCACTGCAAAGTGAAGGCAGTTATGTGGAAACTCTTCTGGAAGCAGCACTCCGGTGCGAGCAGGCAGGTCCAGACGCTAAGGCTGAGGCGCTGATCGAATGGGTTTTCAGGCTACAGGCCGAGGAAAACGAACCGGACCTGAAGGTGCTGATTTTCACGGAGTTCGTTTCCACCCAGCAGATGTTGAAGGATTTTCTGGAGGCACGGGGAATCTCGGCTGTTACCCTGAATGGCTCAATGGACATGGATGAACGCAAGCAGGTCCAGAATGCCTTCCGCAAATCACATCGTGTGCTGGTCTCCACCGATGCAGGTGGAGAAGGTCTGAACCTGCAGTTCTGCCATGTGGTAATCAATTACGATATTCCATGGAACCCGATGCGCTTGGAACAACGCATCGGCCGGGTAGATCGCATCGGCCAGCCTAAAAAAGTGCAGGCCATCAATTTTGTGTTCGAGGAATCGGTCGAATTTCGTGTCCGTGAGGTACTGGAGCAGAAACTCGCGGTGATCTTCCATGAGTTCGGTATTGACAAGACCAGTGACGTCCTCGACTCCGCCCAGGCCGGTGAGTTGTTTGAGGAGGTGTTCGCCTCAGCCATTCTCAATCCGGATGGGATTGAATCATCCGTTGATCTGACCGTTGCCAGGATTCGCGAAGAAATAAGTCAGGTTCGGGAATCCTCATCCATCTATGGCATTTCGGAAGAACCAGACCTTCAAATGGCAGAGCGTCTGCGCACTCATCCGTTGCCCCACTGGGTGGAGAGAATGACCGTTTCGTTCCTCAACAGTCATTCGAATGCGGGGGCAAAGTTGCTTCGTAAGGAGCGGGGTGGAAATGTCTGGGAGTTGAACTGGTCGGATGGCCTTGTGGAAAAAGGCTCGTTTACGCACTCCGGACTACGCACTCCGCACTTTGATTTATCAAACAGTCGTGTCCGTGGTCTGGCTCTCAACCTGCCGCAGGTGTCCGCAGGTCAACCATTGCCTTGCGTGACTGTCAGCGGGTTGATGACCAGCATTATGGGACTTTGGGGGCTGTTTGAGATACGACTTCAGGCAGGGATGCATCAGAAAACTCAATCCCTGCGTATCCCCATGGTTCGGCGTGGGTATATCAGTGTCTTTTTAAGCGAGGAAGGCAAACTGTTTCTTCCCACAGCCCGGCACATCTGGGATGCTCTGCAGACGGCAGAACCGCAGGTGGTGGCTACACTCAGCGTTGAAGAGTCTACCGCAGCCTACGACCGACTTCAGGACGCAGCCGAACAGGCCGGGCAGGAATTGTTCAATGCCCTGCAGCAGGCGCACGCTGCCTCGGTTGGCCGGGAAGAAGAACGCGGAATAGTGGCCTTTGGTTCAAGGCGCAAAGCCATCGAACGGGTTGGGCTACCCGAGGTTCGCCAATACCGTCTGGCTCGCTGTGATGCCGAGGAAACCGAGTGGCGAAATGAACTGAATTTTGCGCGGCAGATTGTACCGGAGATTCGGGCACTGCTTGCAATGCGAGTTCGAAGTGCGGAGTGCGATCATGAGTAAGGTCGAACGATTCGCTTACAGCTCCGCTATTTGCGAACAGTGCATTGCCTTGAGTCGGGCAATTGGAGGGCTTCGATCATCACTGGAAAGGAGCGCAAGAGAATGACAACGCACTCCGCACAACGCACTTCGCACTCTCCTTCCTGGCGAGACGCCATCCTGAATGACTTTGTTCCCAACGTCAGTAAACTGACCCTGGTAGCCGATCCGGACAGTCTGTTGACCGAAGAGAAATTGGCACTTGAGCTTCGCGGGCGTGGGTTCGAACTGATTGAGTTCAACGATCCGGTTGAATTCAGATATGCCTATGAATCGAAATATCGCTCGGTCTGGGATCGGGGTGAACATACCGATCTGGTGGTGATTCTACGGTTGCAGGATGCCGGGTTGGAATCGTTGCCTTATGACCTGCTCCAGGCAGGCAGAAAGCTCTCTTTCAATCTGGGTGAGCTGTTCCCCAACCTGAGTTACCCGGTCATTGAGAAACTAGACCGGAGTCTTTTGGATGCGCTATTTGAAGCCCAGCACAAGTCGCCGCCGGATCGTATGGGCGATAACGCTACCAAGGATTTCATCCTCCGCCATGTGTTCGGTATCGCCGCTGAGCTGATTGCCAATGAAGTGGAATTACTGCGGGCTTTGCTTCGCTTGCACTATGGGAAGATGCAGATTCCACTTACCTTGACGGAACGGTTTATTCAGGTGCTTAAAAGCCATGACAGCTTCAAGGCCTGGCCCTTGGACGAAATCATACCCGATGAGGAAGCGTTTTTCGCATTTCTCCAGGAGCGTTGGCCGGTATTCCTTGGCAGGCTGGGCAAGGCGGAGCAGGTCAGAGAAGACTCTCCGCAATATGGTCTCAAATACCCCGGACCGGATCTTTTGCCGTTCGATCATCAGGATATCAAGGTTTACATTGACAATCTGTTCGTTGAAGGGAAGCTTGCTCCGGTTCTGGCCGATGGAATTGAAGTAGATGCCGGGTCTTGGGTTCGAAGCGGTATCGCTACGTCCGGCGTGGACGATGACGAGCTTCGGATCTCCCGTTTGTTTGACCTTGTCGAAAATCAGCTTCCGCCGACGGAATCGCGATACTCGGATTGGACTGCCTTTGCCCTGAAATGGGCCGAGCTCTCTTCATTGGTTCATGGCGGTAATAGCACCCGGCATCAGAAACAGCTCAAAGAAATTGGCGATGCCTTGAACACGACCTTTGCGGGATGGCTGAGGAACCACTATGCCAGCCTGATCAACCTGCCTCCGACCAACCCGGCCATGCTGCACCATGTGCCGCGACGTCTGGCTCGTGACGTGGAAGGTTCTGGGAACAATCGAGCGGCCTTGATCGTGGTGGATGGCCTTGCCCTGGATCAATGGGTTACCGTCCGTCAGCTTCTGCAAAAGCAGGACGCCAATCTGGTCATGCGAGAATCCGCAACCTTTGCCTGGATTCCGACGCTGACCTCGGTATCGAGGCAATCAATCTTTTCCGGAAAACCGCCGCTTTATTTCCGAACGTCTATCAATTCAACCGATAGTGAAGAGAAGCTCTGGAAACAGCTCTGGGAAGGGCATGGCCTCTCCCGACTGGATGTCGCTTACCAGCGCGGCCTGGGTGATGGTGATGCCTGCACCGTACTTGATGCTATTATCCATCCTGGCAAAACCATGGTGGTGGGGCTGGTGGTGGACAAGGTCGACAAGATCATGCATGGCATGCAGCTTGGTGCCGCCGGTATGCACAACCAGATCAAACAATGGTGTCAGCGCGGCTTCCTTGGTGCGATGATCGGACATCTGCTGGACTATGGGTATGAGGTCTGGCTGACGGCCGATCATGGCAACATCGAATGTGACGGCAAGGGGCGTCCATCTGAAGGTGTGATTGCTGAAACTCGCGGTGAACGGGTTCGTGTTTACCCGACCCCGGAGTTTAGATCACAGGTTGCCGAAACATTTGCATTTGCCCATGAGTGGCAGCCAATCGGCCTTCCCGATAATTATTTTCCGCTCGTAGTCGGAGGCCGGGATGCTTTTGTAAAACCGGGAGATTCAATCGTCGGACATGGCGGCGTCGCTATCGAGGAAGTCATCGTGCCCCTTGTGAAATTTGAAAGGAGGTCACGATGACGGGCAACAGACACCAAAAATTGGGTATTAAACAGACGATACAGATGCATTGGATGGATCGTACTGTCCAACTGATACTTTCTGGTATGAATGAAAAGCAAATTCGGTCAGAGTTGGATCAATTTCTCAGCACACAAAAACAGAGTGGGGGTGTTGGTGAGAGAGGTCAGAAAACATACGGCATGGCAATCGGGATTCTCTCTTCTTGGTTTTCTCCAGATCCTGAATTGGTTTCTTTTCGTGATGATGCTCTTCGGGTCGCCCAAACTTATCCTTCCTCCCAGTGGTTTCCGCTTCATTGGGCAATTATTTCCGCTTCCTATCCATTTTGGTATAACGTGGCTAAACAAGTTGGAAGACTTCTCAACCTTCAAGACCGGATAACTCAGGCACAAGTGTTTGGGCGCATGAAAGAACAGTATGGAGACAGGGGGACGGTTTCAAGAAATGCTCGTTACACAGTCCGCTCTTTTGTGGCCTGGGGAGCATTGAACGACTCCGAGACAAAAGGTTGCTATGAGAAAGCAGCGCCTGTCAGCGTGGTTGATCCCAATATAGCCATTCTGATGGTAGAGTCCGTACTTCACGCCACACCTGATGCAAGGGGGGCAATGGCCCTGTTGTTGAACAATCCGGCCTTTTTTCCGTTCCAGCTTCCAGTCTTGTCTGGAGATTTTATTGCAAAATGCAGTGATCGTTTAGACGTCGTTCGATATGGACTGGATGATGAGCTGTTGAAACTGAAACAAAAATAACACCCAGATGAGATACGAATCAGATCCGTTTCTGCAATCCTCTTTTCAGGAAAAAACCAATATCCTGAAAATATCTGAAACTGATCAGTTTCATGATGGACGCTATGGCCAGATTTTTGATCAGCGGCAGAACTTCTTCCGCATCCAGGATGGGCGCCGGTATGCCGAGCCTTCCCCGGATGGTCTGTGCGAGATCGACGGCTGTCGTGAAGCAGTTGTCGATTCGGATGATTTTTTTCGCGTTCACGACATCTGCCCGGGAACAACTTCCGATCATGAAGACTTCCTGCCCTTTTGCGTCAATCCTTTCTTGAATTTCGCCGACCACCATAACCGCTGGCTTTGCATTCCTGAATGCTTCCGCTCCGGCATACCGCTCCAGGAATCCGAAAAACATTTTGATACCCATGATGCATCCGGTCAGGCATTTTTCCTGTTCCCGGCGATGGGTATATCCCCAGTAAAACCGGATAGGGCTCTCAAGCCTTGCCAGGTCCTTTTCAATATTCTGCCATCTGAAATATTCATCATCATAGGGAAGAAGTCTTTCGGCTGCTTTGTCCAGGTCTTCAACGGAATGCAGATCGCCGGTGATCCTTATATCGTTGATGTCCGATGGTGTATATCCTCGCTCTACGGCGCGTTGCAGGTATGGAACATCTTTCAGGTTATATCCCAATAGCCTGGCACCCACAAGATCCACGGCTAATGGATTGGTTCCCATGATGATCAATCCAAGTTTCCGGGGGGTCGGGACCGCTTCATTCCCCACACCCACATCAATGGCATCCATCATGATAAAATCCGGAGTGCCCACCTCCAGAAGATCGACAATCTTGTCATTCAGCAGGAAGTCGTGCCGGATGGCACGCTCGTCATCCGAACAGATTCCGATGTTGAGTTTTACCGCGCCGGTCATGGAGCTGACACAGTGACATTTCAGTTTTGGCAGATAGATTTTACAATCCGCCCTGGCCATTTTCCGGGAGATCTTCAGGGTGTCATGAACTTTTCCGCCGACAAACACCCTGTCTCTTGGATGTTCATCAATACAGAATATTCGGACCGGAGCCTCTGTCTGTGGTTGAATGGATTTAACCACATCATAATATCCCGCGTTTTTAAATGTCAGGCGGGTCGGGTAACCAATGGCTGTTTTTTCTCCCATATCAACACGCCTGACTCCCTTTGTTCTGGACAGGGCCAGCAAAGACCCACCGATAACAGCGGTGTCCGTATAAGCGGTTGAACCATATTTCCCATCTTTTGTGGAAAACACAACATTGGGTTTGACAAAAATTTTTCCTCGTGGCTTGAAATCAATTTCTGCCATGCCGTTTTGAAAAATTTCCATAATTCCGGCCTGGTCATATGTTTCACATCTTTTTACGATTACAGTGGGTTTTTCCTGTTTCATTTCCATTTCTCAAATATCTCCTGAGAGAGGATATCACTCCCTACTTGTCTGCACCTACCCAGGGTTTGGGAGGACCGATGAGCGCGAACGGGGCCGGGTTCATTGAACCGCCGCCAAGCCCCATATATCCGGCACCGATATAGAGGTTGTTGTTTATCTTCCGGATTTCATCCCGCATGGAATGGATCATTCCGCTGTTTAATCGGCTATAGTTGATCTGAAAGGAACGCTTTCCATCCTTTCCAATTTTTGTCGGCACCATGGAGGTGTCGATTGCACGGATCCTGAGGGTTTTACCATTCTGTTGTGTAAAAATATTATAACCGATTCCGGAATTCGCACCGGTACTCTGAAAGCCTTTTCCAACCCATTTGGTGTTCATCGTCAATTTTCCGTATGGAAATACATGGTGCGTAAAAAATGCCGAGGACCCTCCAAGGACACCGCCGCTTAACAGTTTTGCCTGGTATTCACCGTTGAATTCATTAAGCTCGGGTGTTGAGGCAGCATAGAAAAGCTGCATTTTTTCGCTTCGTGACAGTTTTTCCATATGATCATAGGTTGCTTTTTCCGGTTTTACTCCAAGGATCTGTTCCATTGTCCGGCCGTCCGGTTTTTTGCTGCCTGCTTGCAGCACATTGATAATATTCAGGGCGATCATGATGACCACTCCGATGCCGAGGATGTATAACAGGTTTGCTATCAGGCCCATTTTTAAATTCTCCTTTCTTGTAAACTGAAAACGGTTATAGAATAAATTGTATTTCCTTGATCAATCATGTTTTCCATTGCCCGGCATTCCTTCTGCCATGGTTGCTGTTCTTTTCATGATTCAGGCAGATTCACCAGTATAGGATTTCATCACAGGAATCCTGAGTATCTGATGAAAGTGAACAGCGGTCGTGATGATTGCCTGAATGGTTTCATCGCTTAATCCTTCCAGATTCTTTAAAATGGTTTCAAAGGAATGATCCTCTGATGCCTTGACCACAATTTCCCCTTCCGGCTCCAGGGAGACCAGTATGCTTCGTTTGTCGACCGGGTCTTTTTTTCGGGAAACAAAATTCCGTTTCTCCAGTCGACCAACCGTACGGCTTGCGGTGCTGATGTGGATATTCATCTCTTCCGCTATCTCACTCATTTTCGCTGAGGATCGACGCCTGAGAAAATGAAGGAGATAGAAAGCTTCATAATTGATTCCAAAAAGCTGAACTTTCCGACGTTCAAATTGATATATGGCTGCCATGGTGCTGAAGAGAATCTGATCCGCTTCATTCCTGGGGAGATTCAAAACCATCTGTTTCCGTCCTTTTTGCAATTGTATCATTGATGGGAACAACTGCTATCATATTAATTGCATGCATGCAAACAGATATTGTATTATGAATTTATATGATTAATGTTAAAAGATAATTTTATGAGCAAAGTGCAAATAAGTTATGCTGTTTTTGAAATATATTTCTGTTGTGAAGCGAAAAATGAGAACAGCCAAGGATGGTTTTGATCATGAAGGTGTGAAAAAGAGTTCAATATTCCGAATATTTTCCGGATTCCTTATATTTGACTTTCATGATAGAAAAGTATACTGAATCCTAATCAGTATCCATTTCAAGTACATTTTTTTCAACGGTAAGAACAAAAGACTTTTTTTACACAAGGAAGCTGTTCAGTCTTTTGCAGTTATTCTGTAAAGTGGAGTCGGTTTTATGTCCGGCATTTTTCAAAATAAGAATATCGTACTGGGTGTCTGTGGAGGAATTTCTGCTTACAAAATTCCGGAATTATTAAGAATTCTTGTAAAACAGGGCGCCTCGGTCAAGGTGATTATGACCCGGAATGCAGAGGCATTTATCGGAAAAGTAACATTTGAGGCATTATCCGGAAATCCGGTATGTGTCAGCCTGTTTGAAGAGGAAAGCCAAGGCGCAATCCGGCATATCTCATGGGCACAGGAGTCCGATGCGGTGATCATTGCACCTGCGACTGCCAATATGATTGGAAAGCTGGCAAACGGCATTGCCGATGATGCGTTAAGCACTTTCATGCTGGCTGTAACTTCACCCAGGATCATCTGCCCGGCAATGAATACAAATATGTATGAAAATAGAGCCGTGCAGCGGAATATAGACATCCTGGAGTCTGATGGATTTATCATACTTGAGCCGGATGCGGGAGAGCTTGCATGTGGTATGACCGGGGCTGGTCGTTTACCAAGCCCTGAATATATTGCAGACAGACTTGGAAAGCAGCTCTGCAATAAGGATTTGCTTCATCAGAAAATTCTCGTGTCTGCCGGGCCAACCATGGAACCGATCGATCCTGTCCGTTTTATCAGCAATCATTCATCCGGTAAAATGGGATATGCTGTTGCCAAAGCAGCCGAGCATCGAGGGGCGGATGTGACACTTGTATCCGGACCCACTGCACTTCGTTCACCCATCGGGGTTCATATGATTCAGGTGAAAACCGCTGATGAAATGGCAGCTGCAATATTTGAAAATATGGAATCGAGTGACATCATTATTAAGGTCGCGGCTGTTGCGGATTATAAACCCAATGTCCTATCAGAACAAAAGATCAAGAAAAAAGATGAAAAATTGATTTTACAACTGGATAAAAATATGGATATTCTAAAGGAGCTTGGCAAAAGGAAAACGCATCAGGTTCTAGTCGGATTCGCTGCCGAGACAAATGATCTTGATACCTATGCCCGGGAAAAACTTCAGGAGAAAAATCTGGATATGATTGTTGGTAATATTGTCGGAAGTTCAGAATCCGGGTTTGGAACAGATACCAATAAGGTAACCCTATATTTCCCAGGCGGCTCAAAAAAATCATTTCCAACTATGGAAAAAGAAGAGGTTGCAAATATCCTTCTGGATTATATTGCTGAAAGGGTAATTGTTGATGCTCAAAACTGATTCAGATCCCTCAGGCGGCCCCCAAAGCCTTGTCCATGAGATTCGCAATTATTTTCAGTTTTTATCGACATTGGGATGCAGCGGCTTTGATTGTTCTGCACACGCAATTGAACAGATGCAGGAGTGGGGTAGCGGTGGAAGATTTCATACTGAAACAATCTACAATATCGAAAGGATGGCAAAGGATTGCCGCTGCTGCCATCTTTCCGCCGACAGAAAACAGGTTGTATTCGGTAGCGGCGACCCGAAAGCCGGGTTGATGTTTATCGGAGATTATCCGGATTTGGAAGATGAAAAACAGGGACGCCCGTTTGTCGGTGAAGCCGGTGAACTTTTAACAAAAATTATCCATGCAATGGGATTCACCAGGGAAAATGTTTATTTGTGCAATGTGATCAAATGCATTCCTCCCGGAAAGAGAGTGCCTGTACAGGAAGAGATTAATGCTTGTCTTCCTTTGCTGCATCGTCAGATTCAGGCGGTTCAACCGGACATAATCTGTACACTCGGGGAGGTATCGACACATGCTGTTTTAAACACCACGAAGCCGCTTTCAGCTCTAAGAGGCAGGTTCCATCAATTCGGCGGCATTAAAATAATGCCGACCTATCATCCTTCATTGCTGCTGAAAGATGAAAGCAGGAAAAGAGATGTTTGGGAGGACATGAAGCTTGTGATGAAGGAATATCACAAATGATTACCCAGAATCGATTGAGGAGTTTTCTGATGAATAAAATATTGATTTTCTTTTTCTCCATACTCATTTTGCCGGCTGCTTCCACCCATGTAGAAGCAGAAGCAACAAAAAAGAATCCGGTTCTCCAGACAACATCCCAGAAGTTCAGCTATACTATGGGAAAGGATGTGATAACGGCATTAAAGAAACTGGATACAAAAATCGATTTTGATGCTTTTGTCCTCGGCGCTCAAGATTGTTATCAGAACAAACCGTCGAAATTGTCAGAACAACAGATTGCTGAGGTGAAAAAAGAGATTTCCGAAAGCGTAAAGGAAAAACAAAAAGACAAGATAGCGGAAATATCAGCTAAAAACCTGAAAGAAGGCGAGGCTTTTTTACAGAATAACCGTAAAAAGGAAGGAGTCATCGTTACCCAGAGCGGTCTTCAATATCAGATTATCAAGGAAGGCACAGGCGTTTTCCCGAAAGATGATGACGAGGTTGTGGTACATTATAAAGGTTTGTTGATCGATGGTAAGGAGTTTGACAGCTCCTATAAACGCGGCGGGCCAACGAAAGTGCGTGTAAAGGAGGTGCTCCCCGGATGGGCGGAAGGATTGAAGAAAATAAAAGCCGGAGGGCAAGTCCGATTCTTTCTTCCCCCTCATCTGGCATATGGGCCCCGGTACTCAGGCGCAGGAGGAATTATCGGTCCGAACAGCACCGTTATTTTTGAAGTGGAGCTTATCGAACTTGTAGTGCCTGAAAAAACAAAACAATAAAACCCTATTCATTGATGAGATATCCGGATACAAATACATTGCCACGGCCCTCAACCTTTTTGATGATAATCTGTTCACCTGATTTAAACGGTATGCCGGAATAGAAATGCCAGGAAGGACTTTCATCTACTGAATATTCTTTGATATTGATACTCAGGCTGATTTTATTTGAAATTTTAAAGCTGAAGGTTCCATAGGCCCTGTCTGCCACGATATCAGTAAGGATGAATGTTTTCCCTTTTGGAACGGTATTGATAATCACATTTTCATTTTTCTCGGAGCCCACATCTTCTGCAAAACCACTGACAATTTTCCTGTTGGCACATCCCGGGCTGCTTTGTGCGCCGCATGTCAGGATGTTGGATGAGAACAACAGAAAACTTAGAACAGAGGCAAAGCAAATTGTTTTCATAACTGCATTTTTGGTTTTCATTTTTGACTCTCCTTATCTGCATCAATCTGTTTGGCGGTTATGGCCTTTGTTTCGATACCTGCTCGGTACAAACCCATTTTATGTCGGATTTTGTCCTGATCTATAATTCAGGCGTAAACCGGCTGCGATAGATTTCTTCCTGTTCATCAAGGATATTGTTCAGTATTTTCATATCTGTCATGGGATTCATGATCGCGCAGCGAAGAACGACCACTTCTTCGTCCGGTGTATTATTCAGGTAGAGGGTTGTCCTTGAAACAAAGCTTAATCCTGCTTCTCTCTGAATCCTCTGGACAGTTCTGTTGATTGCATTCAATTTTTTATTGATGATTTTTTTTTGATTGGCATCTCCTGTAGCAAGGGCTTTCTGCATGCCTGCCGGGCAGATTCTGTAGGTCAATATGTTTAATGTCGGCCTGGTTACCAGTTCAAAGTTCTCTCTTCTTTGAATCTCATCGGCAAATGCCTTGGCTGTTTCAACGCCATGCTCCAGGAGCAGCGCATAGCCATTGGTTCCCATAATTTTTAATGCGCTGTCCAGGATCAGTGATGTTGCCTCTCTTGATCCGGAAAGGGACTTGATCCCGAGATCCACAGACCCGGGCCGGTTGACATAGTTTGCATGATAGGCAATGGCATCCATTTTTTTTGGGTTTTTAAAATATACCATTCCGCAACCCATGGGCATATAAAATTGTTTATGTCCGTCTATTGTAACAGAGTCGGCCAGTTCGATACCGTCCAGATAATGCCGGTATTTGTCGGACATCAAAACAGGGCCGCCCCAGGCTGCGTCAACATGATAATGGATATTGTTTTCCCGGCAGATTTCGCCCAGCGTTCGCAGGGGATCAATGCTCCCTGTTTCCGTGGCTCCTGCTATACCGATAATAGCGAGAATTTTGATAGAACCCTTTTTTTTGATTTCCCGGATGGTCTGCTGAAGGCTGGTGATATCGATCCTCTGGTTTTCGTCAACATTGATCGGAAGGATATTCTGGTTGCCGATTCCAAGGAGGCCGCCGGCTTTACGAAGGGAGTAGTGTCCGCGCCGTGAAACAAGAATGACACAGTTATTAATGCCATACTCCGCATAGGCAGCAGGAAGTCCTTCTTTTTCAACTCCTGAAAAGTGATTTCGAGGTGAAAGGGCTGAATTTCTTGCCACCCATAAAGCAGTCAGGTTTGCGGCAGTTCCGCCTTCAACAAAGGCACCCAGTGTGGTGTTTGTACTCTGCACATGGGTGTCATAAAATTGGTCCGATTCACGATAAATAAGCCGGTGAACTTTTGCCAGCACCTGTTTTTCGATGATGGAAACCACCTTGGAGGTTTCCAGTTTGACAACATTCTGATTCAATGCTGCGACAATGGTTTTCAGATGAACCATAAAAAATGGAATTGCGGAGGTCATATGGCCGATAAAGTAGGGGGAAGCAACATTGACTGCATTTGGAGCGATATTTTTAATCAGATCCGTAATAACATCGGCCAGCTTTTTTTCCGGATTTTTGCTGATTCGGGTTTCCTTGTAGTTGTCGGACAGTTCTTTAAGACTGATTTCTTCCGTGATTCCAACATGTTTTTTGAGGAAGTCCTGGAGCCCGAAAAGAATCTGATCCATATATTTCAATAATGTGGCCTGGGTCGCATCATTTTCCGGCCGAATGAATATTCTTTGCAGGGTTTGCCAATCGGCAATCAGATTTGTGCTTTTTTCAGAAGGGGTTGATTTTTCCATTTGGCTATTTTTGGCTCATGTTACCGGAGATTGAAAAACAACAGAACTTGTAATGGCAGGTTCTTGTGTCTTAATAGGTATGACAATTTCAGGCTTGATATCACAATGGTCTTCTTTTTTTGAATGGCTTGCCTTGTAAAAGTATGTTCTATTGATTATGTTATCATTTACCTGTCATACGTATCATGAGTTTGGATGAATGCCAAGGAAATCTTTTTTGACTTTTTGGGTAATTTCCACTGGATGGGTTGGTCTTGTTAAGTGTTATTCATGCGAGTGTTGATGCTGTTTAAATTCGGGAAACCTTGAACATATTGGTACAACGAGAGAAGACAGTTCGCATCTCTTCTTGACATCAGGCCGGGATTGTCTTAAAGATTCAGATCCTTTAGCCTGTAAGGGATTGCACAGTCAGTCCCAGACAGGAAATTTTCCATATTTTGGAGCTAATTTCAAAACAATGAAAAACCGCCACACCGGCGAAGGCCGGTGTCCAGAAACGAATTGAAAATACGGTATATCTCTTCACTTCTCTGGATTCCTGCCTTCGCCGGAATGACAAAAACAGACTTTTGAAATTAGCTCTTTGGTGATAACAGGCAATAACAATGGCTTCAAATCGTTTATTATTCCGGATGGCGGCAGCGGCTTCCCTCATCAGTTTGGCCGGCGCAGGATATCTGCTGTTTATCCGATATGTTGAAAAAAATAATGTGGATTCCGGATGGATACCGAAGATGGTTTCACAAAAACCGGTTCCTGGTCCGAAAAAAAATAAAAAAACAGTCTACCTCTATTTTTCAGATGAGAAAAATTCTTATCTGGTCTCGGAGGAAAGGATACTGTTCGTTTCGGAGGATCCTTTGGAGATCGGCAAAACCATTATCAGCGATTTGATTCAGGGGCCGAGAGGAAACCTGGTGCGTACAATCCCGGGTGATGCGACCCTGAATGCATTTTATCTGTCAAAGGATGGTACGGCATTTGTTGATTTTTCAGATACCATCCGGGAAAAACATCCCGGAGGAAGCCAGACGGAGTTGCTGACAGTGTATTCAATCGTTAACTCAATTGCTTTGAACATTCCGCAGGTTCAACGCGTAAAAATACTAATCGAGGGTCGTGAGTCATTGACATTGGCCGGTCATATTGATTTAACTTCCCCGTTATCAGCAGATATGATTATTATAAGATGAAAAATCCAAAAATTAATAATATACGAAATATTGGAATTATTGCACATATCGATGCAGGCAAAACAACTGTGACCGAACGGATTCTGTATTATACAGGGCGGTCTTACAAGATCGGTGAGGTCCATGATGGTGAGGCGGTTATGGACTGGATGCCGGATGAACAGGAACGCGGGATCACAATTACCTCTGCGGTTACAACCTGCCAGTGGAACCATCGGGACATTCAAATCATCGATACCCCGGGGCATGTTGATTTTACCATTGAGGTGGAACGTTCTCTCCGGGTACTGGATGGCGCAGTGGGTGTGTTCTGCGCGGTTGGGGGTGTGGAACCGCAATCGGAAACCGTCTGGCGCCAGGCGGATAAATACAAGGTGCCGAAAATTGCCTTTATCAATAAACTGGACAGGATCGGTGCGGATTTTTTCGGCACGGTGGCAATGATAAAGGATCGTTTGCATGCAGAACCTTTTATTCTGCAACTGCCTGTTGGTCAGGAAGATACATTCAGCGGTGTGATTGATCTCATTCGCATGAAGAAGATTGTCTGGGATGATGAAACCCTGGGAGCGAATTATCAGACCGAAGAGATTCCGGATGACCTCCGGGAAGAGGCGAAAAAATATCGGGATAAATTGATTGAAGCGCTTTCCGATCATGATGATGCCATCCTGGAAGCCTTTCTTTCCGAAGCCGACATTCGTGAGGAAGCGCTTGTTCAGGCAGTTCGCAATGCGACAATCGGGTTGAAGCTTGTGCCGATTTTTTGTGGAAGTGCTTTGAAAAACAAAGGGATTCAACCGCTCCTGGATGGAATTGTCGATTATCTGCCCAGTCCGGTGGATATCCCGCCGATCAAGGGGATTATTCCGGGTACGGAGGAGACGGTTGAATGTGCGGCAAAAGATAAAGGGCCGCTGGCAGCCCTGATTTTTAAGGTTTCCATGATCGAAGGCCGGAAGCTGTCCTATGTCAGGGTTTACAGCGGAATATTGAAAGCCGGTGCAGAGGTGTTTAACCCGGCGCGAAACCAGAAAGAAAAATTATCCCGGATTCTCCTGATGCATGCCAATAAAAGAGAACGGATCGATGAAGTCGGTGCCGGCAGCATTGTCGGGGTTATTGGATTAAAAGACTCTTCAACCGGCGAGACGCTTTGCAATTCTAACTTTCCAATCCTGCTTGAAAAAATGGATTTCTATGAACCGGTTATTTCCATTGCCGTGGAACCGAAAACCCATTCGGATCAGGAAAAACTGGATCAGGTTCTTGAAAAATATATGGCCGAAGATCCAACGCTTCGGGTAAAACAGGATGAGGATACCGGGCAGACGATTCTGTCCGGCATGGGGGAGCTTCATCTTGAAATCATTGTCAGCAGAATGAAACGGGAGTTCAATACACTTGTAAATGTTGGAAAACCCCAGGTTGTTTATCGGGAAACCATCCGGAAACAGGCGGAAGCAACAGTTGTTTTTGATCGGGAGGTGGCTGGTCAACGCCATTTTGGTGAAGTAAAGATTCACCTGCTGCCCCTTGGGAGAGGGGCAGGGAATTCATTCCAGTCAAAAATTACGGGGGATATCATTCCCGATTCTTTTATCCCAGCCATAGAAAAGGGGGTTATGGAATCGTTTGAGAGCGGATCGCTGATGGGGTATCCGGTCGTGGATGTGAAAGCGGTTTTAACCGGCGGATCTTTCAAGGATTCGCTTGGAACAGAGCTGGCCTATAAAGTCAGCTCATCCATGGCATGTAAGGAAGCACTTTCAAAAGGGGAGCCATTCCTGCTTGAACCCATCATGAGCGTTGAGATTTTTGTGCCGGATTCTTTTATGGGGGATGTGATCGGAGACCTGAACTCCCGTGGCGGTAAAATCGAATCCATTAACCCCAAGATAAATCTCCAGGCGATCAAGGCCATTGTACCGCTTTCAAGCATGTTCGGATATTCAACCAGTCTTAGGTCATCAACTCAGGGAAGGGGAACCTTCACCATGCAGTTCTCTCACTTTGATCAACGCGGATAAAAAAAACTCATTTATACAGGTTGTCCGGCTGGTTTTCTTTTTCTTCAATGACGATATTCAGCATGGTCTTAGCTGATTTTTTCTTTTCCGGATCGGTGAGGTTTTCAACGGCCTTGTTTAAATGGAAAATAGCGTTTTTATAGTTTTTTTCCTGTTTGTAATAAATTCCCAGATGGAAATGGGCGTCGCCCATTTTTCCCAATTCTCCGTAAATCTCTCCCAGATAATAATTTGCTTTTGAAAATTGAGGCCGTTGGGCCAGGAGTTCCTCGTATCTCTGTATCGCCTCATCTGTTCGTTTCAGTTCTTTCAAAGTCCTTGCACGATACAGCTCTCCTTCAGGATCAAAATGAGGGATACTGGCCGAGCTTTCCAGAAATTTCAAAGATAGTTCGTATTGACCGTCCAGAAAGTAGGTTTGTCCAAGGTCCCGGATGAACACCTGGTCAAAGGGCCTTTTCTCCAGAGCTTTTTTTATATGGACAATAGCGTTTTTTCGGTCTCCTGATCCGGCGAGAAACAATCCATATGCATACTGGGTATAAGGATCTTTTGGATTCTGTTTCATGCTGTTTTTCAGTTTGGAGAAAGCCATGCTTTTTTCCGTATAAAGGGCCAGAATCCGACTGTGCATTGTTTCAAAATCATAGTTGGGCATTTTTTCAATATTGGGAATGGGTTGTTTTCTGGACTGGAGCCATGAGCCGATATAGGAGATCCGGTCTTCGGTTGCCGGATGTGTTACCAGATAGGTCGGGATCTGATCCGATCCATACCATGTCTTATTCCGTATTTTTTTCAGGATGTTCAACAGGCCGGATACATCATAGCCCGCTTTTTCAATATACTTTAACCCAGTCTGATCCGCTTGCAGCTCATTATCCCGGCTGTAGGCAAGGGAGACGGATTGACCGGCGGCCAATGATCCAACGGTAACGGCAGAAGCTGCTTCCGAAGCACCTCCGATTCCCAGCAGGATTCCGGCAGCAACGCCGGCAAGGGTTGCCATACCGGTGATTTTCGATCTTTCGATCATATCGGAGATATGGCGGCAGTTCACATGGGATATTTCATGGCCGAGGATGCCGGCCAGCTCATCCTCGCTTTCCATGGCTTCCAGAAGTCCGCTGTTGATAAAAATATGTCCGGCCGGTCCGGCAAAAGCGTTGTAAGAATCCTGTTTAATAACATAGAAATGATAACGAAATGGTTGGGGAGGCATCTGGGAAAGAAGTTTTTGCCCGACCTTGTTGACATAATCGACAATAACAGAATCATCCACAACCTTATAATTTTGAAAGGTATAATACAGGAATTCAGTTGTCAGTTCCTCTTCTTCGGCATTTGTGATGCCAAAGGCGATACCCGGAAGCGTAAAACCGGGGATGATCAGGAAACAAGTCCAGATGGCTATGAACTTTTGTATTTTTTTCATTAAAACCTCATTACTTATAATGATCATGGATCAGAATAGGTCAATCCAACAAGCATTTTTTTCTATGCGCTTTTCAAATCTCATTATTTGTGTTAGAGCTGCCCATTATGGCACAAATTATTTGCATAGCCAACCAGAAAGGCGGGGTTGGCAAAACAACCACAGCGATAAATATTGCAGCTGCAATGGCAGATGCCGGTAAGGAAACCTTATTGGTGGATTGCGATCCACAAGCAAATGCGACAACCGGGATTGGCGTCAACAAGGCGGATCTTACATACACACTCTATCATGGTCTGATCGGAGAGGTGTCTGCCCAAGATACTGTTGCGGATACCTATCTGAAAAAACTGAAAATAATACCATCCCGGGTCGAACTGATCGGGTTTGAAGTGGAAATGATGAGCCAGCCAAACCGGGAGAAGATTTTAAAAAATCTTCTTCACACCCTTTCAGACTCTTTTGATTATATCATCATCGATTGTCCGCCTTCCCTCAGTTTGCTGACACTCAATGCCATGACTGCGGCGGATTATATTTTAATCCCTCTGCAAAGCGAATTTTATGCTCTGGAAGGGCTGGGCCAGTTGCTCCAGACAGTAAAAAAAATAAAGGAGAATTTGAATCCAGGTCTTCGCATTTCGGGTATTGTATTAACCATGTTCGATAAAAGGACGAACCTTTCATTGCAGGTTGCTGAAAATGCGGAAAAATATTTCAAGGAGCTTGTTTTTAAAACCAGAATTCCCAGAAATGTGAGGCTTGGAGAGGCGCCCAGCTTTGGCAAACCAATCATACATTATGACAGCGCTTCAACCGGTTCGATTAATTATCTCAGGCTTGCAAAAGAGATTATGAAGGCTTGCTGATCAATTATTTGTTTTTTTTCAAGTGGATAAAAGCATGAAAAGTGAAAAACAAAAAATAAAAAACAATCCTGCTCCATCGGTTGGAAAAAAACAGGTGCTGGGACGTGGTCTGGATGCGCTGTTTCCGGATATTGGATCCATGGATACAAAGGCCAGGGATTATTTCCAATGTGATATTGATGTGATACGTCCTAACCCCTATCAGCCCAGAAGAAAATTTTCGGAAGATGAACTGACGGAGCTCAGCCATTCCATTAAGGAACAGGGAATTCTTCAGCCGCTTCTGGTTCGGAGAAATAGTGACGGTTATGAACTGATTGCAGGAGAGAGGCGCCTCCGGGCCTCAAAAATCGCAGGGCTCAGCCAGGTGCCGGTTGTGGTGAAGGAGATCACGGATACGGAACTGCTTGAAGCCTCGATCGTTGAAAATATTCAGCGCGAGGATTTGAATCCAATGGAAGAGGCGGAAGCCTATCAGCGTCTGATGGATGAATTCAACATGACTCAGCAGCAGGTTGCTGTCCGCGTAAGCAAAAGCCGATCTGCGGTAGCCAATTTTCTTCGTTTATGTCAGTTGCCTCTGCCGATAAAAGAAAGCCTAATGGATAATGTATTAAGTATGGGCCATGCCAGGGCTTTACTGGGTATTGAAATTCCTTCACAACAGATCAAAGTCTGCCAGATGGTCATATCCAAAGGGCTTTCGGTACGTCAGACAGAAGCGCTGGTAAAAACGATGAAATCCAAACCCAGGGAAGCGGCTCCCAAACCCGATGAACCGTATTTCAATACATTGGCTGAAGATCTTTCCCGCCGGTTTGGTACCAAGGTCAATATTAAAAAAAAGGGAGAAAGGGGAAAGGTTGAGATTGAGTTTTACAGCAACGAAGACCTTGACCGTTTATTGGAACTTCTTCAGACATAGAAGCCTTCTATAAAACATAACCAGGCAAATCAGACATGGCACTTCATATTATCATTGATGGATACAACCTGATTCGACAGTCCGGTTCGCTGAGTGCCATAGACCAGGAAGATATTCAGTCCGGAAGAGAAGCCCTGATCCGGATGTTGGCCGCATACAAAAAGATTAAAGGGCACCAGATCACCGTTGTTTTTGATGCCATGTATTCCAATGCAATTTCCCGGCAAACCGAAAGCGTACAAGGTATAAAAGTTATTTTTTCCAGGCAGGGGGAGTTGGCGGATGCTGTTCTGAAACGCCTGGCTGAAAAAGAACGGGAAAGGGCATTGGTCGTTAGCTCTGACCATGAGATCTTGAATGTCGCTGAATCCTGGGGAGCTGCGACAATTTCGTCCATTGAGTTTGAAGACAGAATTTCCATGGCATCTTACATGGATAATAAGGGTTTGAATTCCATGGAGGATGAAGAAGGCGAATGGCAGCCCACCACAAAAAAAGTTGGCCCCAGCAGAAGACGATCCAAGAAAGAACGCAAACAGAATATGAAAATAAAAAAAATCTAAGAGTGAATATGAAACAGATCTGCATCATTGACGGGCAGGGTGGAGGTATCGGCAGTGCAACGATTAAAAAGCTGCGGGAATGTTTTGAGGATTCGATTGATATTATTGCCCTGGGAACCAATGCAATAGCCACGACCCAGATGCTCAAGGCAAAAGCCAATCGAGGCGCATCCGGAGAAAATGCAATTGTTCAGACCGTGAAGAAGGTGGATGTGATCATCGGTCCGATTGGAATCATTATGGCCAATTCCATGATGGGAGAGGTTACGCCGGCAATGGCAGCAGCGATTGCCTCAAGCCCTGCAAAAAAAATTCTGATTCCGCTTTCACAGGAAAATATTGAAATTGCAGGGTTGATGCCGCAGCCTCTCCCGCATTTGATTGAAGAGCTTGTTCAGAAGCATTTTAAAGAGGTATTCATAAAATAAGGAGTAAATATGTGTGAAGCAAATGCATATCTTGTTGGAAAAGAGGGAAAGACATTGGTTATGGAAGCGGTTGACACGGTCGAGCCTGAAGGGGATGGTGTAAAACTGATCAGCATTTTCGGCGAGCAGAAATTTGTAAAGGGAAGTATCTACTCCCTGGCCCTCGTGGATCATAATATCTTTCTGAAACCCAAAGAAGAAAATTGACGAAAATCTATATCGCAAAAACATCCGGCTTCTGCATGGGTGTCCGGCGGGCTGTTGAAATGAGCCTGGATGCATCCAACAGCAGCAAAGGGCCGATCAGTTCATATGGCCCCTTGATTCATAATCCTCAGGTTCTTGAATTACTGGAAGAAAAGGGGATCCATGCCATCAAGGAAATACCGGAAAAGGGCTCCGGCACAATACTGATCCGGGCTCATGGCGTACCTCCGCAGATTAAAAAACAACTGATGGCTGCCGGTTATACCGTAAAGGATGCCACCTGTCCGCGTGTCATTAAGGTTCAGACCATTATCCGAAAACACGCTGCAAAGGGATATTCCGTTATCATTGTGGGTGATAATGATCATCCGGAAGTGATCGGGCTGCTCGGGTATGCAGGCGAAAAAGGGTATGTGGTCAACAGCCTTGAAGAATTGAATTCACTTCCGAAATTTGATCACGCGATCATTGTTGCCCAGACCACACAAAATACAAATTTTTTTGAGGAAGTGACTAACTGGGCTGAAAAAAATTGTCCTCACTATGAACTGTACAACACCATTTGCGACTCCACGGAGAAACGGCAGGCCGAGGTAAAGAAACTTACGGAAAAAGTGGATACACTGATAGTTGTCGGAGGCCGGAGCAGCGGGAACACACAGCGTCTGGTGGAGGTGGCAAGAGAGGCGGGAAAACCGGCGATTCATATTGAAGATGAGTCTGAACTGAATTCTCAGGACTTTCAAGGGGCTCATACCTTCGGGATTACTGCCGGAGCTTCCACACCCAACTGGATCATCAACAGGGTACTGAAAAAAATAGAGTCCTTTCAGCACAAGGACGGAAAGAAATGGAGAAATATGATCGAGCCTGTCCAGCAGGTTCTTTTTCATACAAATCTCTATGTTGCATTCGGGGCTGCCTGCCTGACATATGCCTCAACAACACTTCAGGGGATTGAAAAAAATTTCTCCTATATTTTTATTTCATTCCTGTATGTGTTGTCCATGCACACGTTCAATAATCTGATCGGACGAAAGTCCGACCAGTTCAATGATCCGGCCCGAGCCGGTTTTTATGAAAAGTTCAAATACCGCCTTGCATTGCTGGGGTGTATTTCAGGTGGAACCGGTTTAATCACCGCTTGTATCATGGGCATGATGCCTTTTCTGCTTTTGACGGCAATGAGTATTATGGGACTCTTGTATAATATTCGGTTCGTGCCGGATCGATTCCGTTTGATTCCGTATCATCGAATCAATGAGATTCCAGGATCAAAAACAATCCTGATTGTTCTGGCCTGGGGAATTGTGACATCTATTTTCCCGGCGCTGGCTGAAAACGGGGCCATTTCTTTTTTATCGATTCTTGTATTTTTCTGGACAATCGGGATTGTATTTGTCCGGACAGCCTTTTTTGATATCCTTGCCATGCAGGGGGATCGGATCGTTGGCACAAAAACCATACCCATTATAATCGGCGAAAGAAAGACCAGGGTTTTACTGAAACAGACCCTGATCGGATCTTTTGTTTTTCTTTTTCTTGCCGGTCTCTGGGGATCTGTATTCTCTCTTTCGATCATACTATGCCCGATACTGTTTCTGATGGCTTTTCTGGTATATTCAAATAAAGATCTGGGGCTGTTTGTCAGAATTTGGTCCATGTTTTGGATGGAGGCAAATTTTGTTCTTGCAGGCTTGTTAACCTATATCTGGCGTTTTTTAGCATCGTGAATATTCCGGGGGAACAATGAAGCCGTTGGAAATACCCATACAGGATGTAAAATAATTTGCTGGTATAATTTGACAAGTATTCAATCTTTTAGTATAATCCTTCCATAGTGCAATTGGTCACCCGATCGTATCCGTTCCATAATAACCAATCATCTATTTTGCATATCCGGCAAATCAAAAAATATTGAGCGCTGTTTATCACAATAAGGAAGAGAAATATGATTCCAGAGAACGGTGAGATAACAATTTCCTGTACATCCTGCAATGCGACCTATCGGATACCGGATCAGGTTCTCGGTAAAGTGGTGACCTGTAAAAAATGCCAACAAAAATTCAAGGCGGAGCCGGTTTCTCCAGTCAATAAATATCCTCTTCTGGGCCGGATTGCTCTTGAAAATCGTCTGGTCAAGGAAGACGACCTGGTGAAAGCCTTATCCATGCAGAAAGCGGTTCAGCAAAAGACCGGAAAGGATTTTCCACTGGAAGATATCCTTTGTAAAAAAGGGATGATTTCGGAAAGCCAAAAATCAATTTTAATGATTACAGTCATGCGGCAACTGGATAAAGAGTTCTGCCGGATCGCCGTAAAGCAAAACAAAGTAACTCAAGAAAAAGCAGACCAGGCTATTAATGAGCAGGCCAGACGATTTAAGATCAACCGTGAAAGTATTTCAGTCGGGGAAATTTTTGTTACATCCGGCGCACTGACAAGACAGGAGTGCGATACCATACTGCTCATGCAGAAGAGGATCAAAGGTGAACCCTCTGCTCCTGATCCGGATGTATCTGAGAAGATAGAGGTGCTGAAAGATAAAAAGTTTTTTCATATCCGGAATCTGGATAAAGAATTTGGAAAATTAATCATCGAGGATAATCTTGCAACCCAGAGCGAAGTCGACAAGGTACTGGAAAAGCAACTGGAACAATTTCAGACATCCGGCATACGGATGCTGATCGGTAACCTCCTGGTGGATGAAGGTGTTCTGACACCTGAGCAGCGGGATTCTGTTCTGATGAAACAGAGAAGACTTGTTTTGAATGCAGAGAAATTCGGGGAGATTGCTGTTCATAAAGGCTATCTTACCCAAGAAGAGGTGGATAAGGCTTTACAGCAGCAAGATGAGCAGAAGGCAAAGGGGGGAAATGTTGATCGGATTGGTGAAATCCTGGTTCGTAATTCCATGTTAACACCGGATCAACGTGATGTAGTCCTGAAAATTCAGACAGATTCATTGATACAATCCGAGGATGGCGATGAGCCGGATGGGACAATCATTGATACCCGTTTTCGTGATCTTGATTTCCAGATATTGGTTTCACAAAATCGCATGCGGGCGTTTTTGTGCCGGAAGTCGGTTATTCCGGAATCTCTGGGTGTATCGGATATCAAGGAATTTTTAATGGATAACAAGATCGCTTACGGTCTGATAGATGACAGCATGCTGGAGACTTTTTTGCGATATCATGGATATCTGGGTAAAAAGTTCAAGGTTGCCCAGGGGAAACCGCCAAAATCCGGAAGACCCGGAAAAATCAAATACTATTTTGACACTGAATACCTCAAGGCAGGAGCGCTTCAAGAAGATGGGCAGATTGATTATAAAGATCGGGGAGAAATTCCCCATGTGGCAAAAGGGACCCTTCTGGCTGAAAAGATACCGATGATCGAAGGGGAAAAAGGGATTGATGTGTATGGGTTCCCGATAAACATGGAGCCTGTAGGGGATATCAATTTAAAAGCCGGTACAGGTGTGGAATTGCTTGAGGATGGGCAAAAAGCCTTTTCCAAGACCGATGGCCAGCCGGAAGCTTCATCCAATGGAAAAATTTCCGTGATCTCGGAATTTAAAATTTCAGGTGATGTGGGGTATGAAACCGGTCATATTGAGTTTGACGGTAATGTAAATGTGGGTGGCACGATACAAAGCGGTTTTCGGGTTAAAGCCGTCAACCTGATTGCAGGTGAAATTCTGAAAGCAGAAATCGAGCTGAGCGGTGATTTAAAAGTGACAGGTGGAATTATTGATGCAAAATTGAATCTGCAAGGGGGCATGAAAGCAAAATATTTAAAAGATGCAACTATTTCAGCTTATGGGGATATTGAAGTCCAGAAAGAGATTATTGATTCAACAATTGAAATCAGTGGAATGTGTATTGTAAAAAGCGGAAAGATCATTTCATCGGAGATTTCAGCCAAAAAAGGGATTCTGGCCAATCAGATCGGTACGGATCTGTCGGCGCCATGCAACCTGACGGTAGGTGTTGATTCCCATCTGGACAAAGAGGTTGAAAAAATTCAAAACAGAATATCAGCGTTTCTTCAACAAAAGAATGAACTTCTCGCCACAGAACAGGGGCTTGTAGAAGAGGATATTCAACTTCAGGCGGATATCGCCCATTATGCTCAGGTTCAGGATCGGTCCATGGTTGAAAAAAGGGATCTGGAAAAACAGATGGCGGAAGGGTCCGGAACAATGGATAAGGAATCCAGGATAAAGGCCGAGGAATTGATACATAATTTGATTCAAAAGGGAAGAGAAGCAGATGAGATAATCAATCAGCTCTTCACCAAACAGGACAACCTGGAAGAGCGAAAGAACAAAATTAAAGTCAGCCTCAGTGAGATCGAAGAGAGCGTAAATGGTTTAAAAATTGAAAAACAGGAAAAACTTCAGTATTCCGACAAAGAGAAGCTAATCCCGAATGTCACCGTGACCGGTCTGATTTGTGAGGGGACGACCATTTCAGGTCAGAATTGTTCGATTACACTAGACAAGAGTTATAAGCGTGCGCAGATTCAGGAGGTCAGAATCGATTCCCGGGGAAAGGAAACCTGGCTTATGAAGGTGAACGTATAGCGGAATCTGTCCGGATTGTGCCGGGAAAAGGTATCCGGAGTAAAAAATTTGTGATGATTAAAAATACAGCATTAAAACTTTTACAAGTCCGGATAGTCACCTTGACACGCTATAAATAATCTGCGATATAAGGTGCGTATTAAAATTAAGCTGGGAAACAGAATATAATTTTATCGTGCGTAAAGCACACCTTTACCCGGGCTGGTTTTTCAGCCCGGTTGAACATGTAAGGAGTTCGAATTCGTGAAAGTTTTATTTTCTTCTTGGAATGGTGAAGTTGTCGATAATCGGGAGCTTTCTTCGGAAAACTGGATGGATGCTCCGCTTGTTAAAATGCCCATTGAATTTGATGCGGAAAATAATATCGCAGCTTTTATGGGCTGGAATGGAATTATTCTTGCCAAAGAACATGTTCATATTGTTGATATGTGTGCCTCCTATATGAAAGAGGTTCAACAACAGTCTTGTGGTAAATGCTTTCCATGCCGCATCGGAACAGAAATAATGGCGAAAACGCTTACAAAAATATCCGAAGGCAAGGGCGAGGATAAGGACATCTTCCAGCTTGAAACCCTCGGTCAATATGTAAAAGAGACATCAAAGTGCTATATCGGTAAAACAGGTCCCCTTCCGATCCTGCACGCCTTGAAATATTTCAGAAACAGTTTCACGGATCTGATCAAGCGGCAAGAAGCGGTGAAATCCCATTCCCGATATGAAGCAAAATGGACTGCTCCCTGTTATTCCGCCTGTCCGACAGGAATTAACATTCCGTCTTTTATTGAATTGATCACGGAATACAGCCATGCGGAATCGATTAAAAAGATCAGAGAAGCCAGTCCCATGGTATCTTCTCTGGGTCGGGCTTGCTTTCATCCCTGCGAGAAAAATTGCCGCAGGGCCAATGTGGAAGGTTCGGTTTCCATCTGTAAGCTAAAACGTTTTGTCTGGGATTATGAAGATACGCATCATACGCAATCAATCGAAAATCCCAACAAGAATATTCGAAAAGAGCAGGTGGCAGTCATCGGCGCCGGACCAGCCGGATTGTCAGCCGCATATTATCTGGCGCTGAAGGGATACATGGTGACTATTTTCGAATCTCTGCCTGTGCCGGGCGGCATGGTGGGTGTCGGCATCCCCTCCTACCGTATACCCAAAGATGTGCTGCAAAGAGAGGTGGATTTCATTGAAGCCATGGGTGTTGAAATAAAATATAATACCCGGATTGGACAAGATATTACCATGTCGGAGCTTCAGGAACAGGGCTATCGGGCATTTTTTCTATCCACAGGCGCGCATATTTCGAGAAAAATGGGCGTTGAAGGAGAAGATAATAATTACAAAGGTTTTCTCCGGGGAGTTGATTATCTCAGGGACAGTGTCCTTGACGACACATATGAGCTGAAAGGCAAGATGGTGCTTGTAGTCGGAGGCGGTAATGTTGCTATGGACTGCTGCCGGTCGGCTGTCCGAATGGGGGCCAAGGAGGTTACGATCGTCTATCGCCGGAGCAAAAAAGAACTGCCGGCAGACCCCCACGAAGTACATGATTCTGAAATAGAGGGTGTAAACTATAAATTCTATACAGCCCCAAAAACCATTGTCGAGAAAAACGGCAATGTTACCGGACTTGAATGCCTACGCATGGAACTTGGAAGTCCGGATGAAAGCGGCAGAAGAAGACCTGTGCCGGTTGAGGGGTCCGAGTTTGTTATTCCAGGAGATATCATCATTCAGGCGATCGGGCAGGAATGCGACATGACGGTACTAAAAGGGGTTGACGGTGTACAGTTCACCCGATGGCAGACGATTAAGGCCAACCCGGAAACCTTTCAAACCGATGTCCCATGGATTTTTACCGGCGGCGATGTGTTTAACGGGCCATTAACCATCGTGGATGCCTGCGGCAATGCCAGGAGAGCTGCTGAAAGTATTGATCAGTATCTCAGCAATAAACCGATTGGACTCTCGACTTCCGAAAAAATGGATAGTTTCTTTAAGAAATTAGGGGTGTTTCAGAGTCATGAAAAGGTCGGGGCAGTACCCGGCACAGAAAGAATGACCATGCCTACCATCTCCATGGACGAACGGGTGAACAGCTTTACGGAGGTCGAGACAGGATATACCCTGAAACAGGCCGTAGATGAAGCATCCCGCTGCATGAGATGTTATCAGGTAGGAATGGTGGCTCTCGAAAAAAAGGCTTAAGCAATATGAGTCACAAATGGGTTTATTTGTTTAAAGAAGTGGATCAGGCAGAAAAATATATCGGCAAGGGATGGGAAGGAGTCCGGGGGCTTCTGGGTGGAAAGGGAGCCAATCTAGCGGAAATGAACCGAATCGGTTTGCCGGTACCGCCGGGATTTACCGTCACTACCGAGGGTTGCAATGCCTATCTGACTTCAAACGGCATCTTCCCGGAGGGCATGTGGAAGCAAATCACGGATGCCATGGCTACCCTTGAGGCTGCGACTGGAAAAAAATTCGGCGACAGAAAAAATCCATTACTGGTGTCATGCCGGTCAGGGGCTAAGTTTTCCATGCCTGGTATGATGGATACGGTGTTGAATATCGGTCTGAATGACGATACAGCCAAAGCCATGGCGGTTTTAACCGGCGACGAGCGGTTTGCCTATGATGCCTACCGCCGTTTGATCCAGATGTTCGGCAGTGTCGTTATCGGCATGTCGGATGAAGTATTCGAAGAAGTGATTACAAACGCCCGGATGAAAGCGGAAGTGGATCAGGATGCCCTTTTGACAGCCGCGGATTGGAAGGAAGTGACAGCGGAATTCAAAATTCTGTTCAAGGAACACACCACGATCGATTTTCCGACCAACCCCTATGATCAGCTCAAGATGGCCACCGAGGCAGTGTTCAAAAGCTGGAACGGTAAGCGCGCCGTGGACTATCGCAATGCAGCTGGAATCTCTCATGACTTAGGGACGGCGGTGAGCATTGTCACCATGGTATTCGGCAACATGGGAGCAGACTGCGCTACGGGTGTTGCCATGACCCGCAACGGTTCCACAGGCGAGAAGCGGATTGAGGGAGATTTTCTGATCAATGCCCAGGGAGAAGATGTGGTCGCCGGAACGCGGATCACCCAGGAAATATCCGAACTGAAAACCGAAATGCCGGAGGCCTATGCCGAACTCGGGCGAATCGCAAAGACGCTTGAAAAGCATTATCGTGAAATGCAGGATGTGGAGTTTACCATTGAAAAAGGAAAGCTTTGGATGCTTCAGACCCGCGATGGAAAGCGCACAGCCAGGGCTTCTGTGCGGATCGCCGTGGATATGGCCGAGGAGGGTTTGATTACAAAGGAGGAAGCCGTGCTGCGGGTCACACCCGCTCAGGTTGATTTCTTTCTTCATCCCCAGTTCGATCCGGCTGCCGTCGATGCCTTTACCGAAGCCGGCAACCTTCTGGCTGTGGGATTGAATGTTTCTCCCGGTGCCGCCATCGGTGTGGTGGCCCTGGATGCGGATCTGGCTGAAAAATGGGCCAAGGAAGAAGGCAAGCAGGTGATCATGGCGCGTCCTGAAACCAAACCGGACGATGTCCACGGCATGCTGGCGGCCAACGGAATTCTCACCAGCCGGGGAGGCCGCACCAGTCATGCAGCCCTGGTGGCGCGCCAATTCGGAAAACCGGCCGTGGTCGGTATTTCCGAGTTGAACATCGATATGACCAAACGGGAAATGCGCGTCAACAACAAGATCGTCAAGGAAGGGGAATGGCTGTCCATTGACGGCACCACAGGCGAAGTGTTTCTCGGCAAGCTTGCCACCATGATACCGGATATCAAAGATCTCTGGCTCATCAAACTCCTCTCCTGGGCGGATGAATTTCGAACACTGGGGGTCTGGACCAATGCCGACTATCCCCGTGATGCTGTCAAGGCAAGGGAATACGGGGCCGAGGGGATTGGTCTGTGCCGTTCCGAGCATATGTTTTTTGAATCCGAGCGGCTTCCCCATGTATTGAAGATGATCATGACGGATTTGCCGGTGGAGCGCAAGGATGCGCTGGCCACGGTGCTACCTTTTCAGCGTGAGGATTTCATGGGGCTTTTCCGCGCCATGGACGGACTTCCGGTGGTCATTCGTCTGCTGGATCCACCTTTGCATGAATTTTTACCGAATCGTGCCGATCTGCTCAAGGATCTGACCGATATCAAAATCAGGCTTCAGCATGCCCCTAATCTGGCGGAAATCGATCAACTGCTGGATCTGTTCAAACGCAAGGAGCGCATCCTCAAACGGGTGGAGAGTCTGAAGGAGGCCAATCCCATGCTTGGGTTACGAGGGGTCCGGCTGGGGATCATGTTCCCGGAACTTACCATCATGCAGGTTCGTGCCATTTTTGAGGCAGCCTGTACGGTCAAGAAGGAAGGGATCAAGGTGCTGCCTAAGGTGATGATCCCCTTGATCAGTCACAGCAACGAGCTAAAAAGGCAGCGTGAGGTTCTGGAGCAGGAGGCCATGACTGTCATGACCGAAAGAGGGGTGCAGGTGGATTACAGGTTCGGCACCATGATCGAACTGCCCCGGGCTGCCATGGTGGCTGATAAGATTGCCGAGCATGCGGAGTTTTTTTCCTTCGGAACCAATGACCTGACTCAGACTAGTTTTGGAATTTCCCGGGATGACGCGGAAACCGGCTTTTTATTGAACTATATGGAATCCGGTATCCTGCCGGAAAATCCTTTTACCAGCATCGATATGGACGGCGTGGGAAAATTGATGGAAATCGCCGTTGCCAAGGGTCGTTCCGTCAAACCGGAACTGGAATTGGGTATTTGCGGGGAGCATGGGGGAGATCCAAAATCGATTGCCATCTGTCATGCCCTGAAACTGGATTATGTATCCTGCTCGCCCTATCGCGTCCCTGTGGCGCGTCTGGCAGCGGCCCATGCAGCATTAAAGGAAAAAAAATAAAGTTTCCCTTTCCAGGGGATCGGTCATGATTCAATCCGGACAGGATACGCAATTAGCGGATCCTGTCCATTTCATCCACTATAAAATCAGTGATAACAATATCCGGGGGCTGAAACTCAGTCACCATCACAACAATGCCATTTTTTCTTTTTTGGGAGACAATGCCTTTTACCTGATATTGCTGTTTTTCGCGTTTTGAATAGATCGGAAAGGACAGGCGACTTCCTTCCAGCACTTCTTCTTTGGTTTCAATGAACATACTGTCCTTTGACAGATTGAGTACTGTCCCATTGACCCGGTTCAGGATGCTCTCCCAGTTTTCAGAATGGATACGTATCAGAATGTGTAAGAGCGTGTTGACCCGTATGAACCTTCGTTTTTCTTCTCCAACGTATTTCATATTAAGCTTTCAATTTTGTCCATGTGGGAATGGTATGGAAAAGATGCATAATATTCAAGAATAAAAAATTGATACAGCATTACACCGATCATACTGCCCAATATATCTGCTATCACATCATATATATCCGCCACTCTGTCCGGAACAAAAATTTGATGGATTTCATCGCTGATCCCATACAGGGAAGCCAGAGCAATTCCAAGAATCATTGAATATCCCTGGAACCGGCAGGAATTTCTTTTTCGGACAGCCCGGAAAAACAGAATCCCCAGCAGCCCATAGACAAAAAAGTGTATCAGTTTATCCAGAAACTGTATTTTGGGAATGGACTCCGGGTATGGATTGGAAGACATAATAAAGATCAGGGAGCAGAGCAGAATCACCGGCGCCCAGTATAAAAAGAAACGATTTGTAAAAACCGTATCGATAATTAAAAGATCTCCAATTCCAATTTTCTTAGCCGGATATGCTCGCGAACACGTGAAAAGAACTCCTCTATGGCGATACCGTAGGTTACCTTTCCATCCAGGGTCCGTATCGACAGGTTTCCGGATTCTTTTTCTTTTTCACCGATGGTCAGGATCAATGGGATCTTGTTGATCTGCGCATCCCGGATTTTTTTATTCAAACTCTCGGCCCTGTCATCCATTTCAGTACGGATTCCGTTTTTTTCAAACTGTTTTTTCAGGTCATCGGCATAAGAAGCCAGGTTATCATTGATAGGCAGGAGAACCGCCTGGGTCGGCGCCATCCAGAGTGGAAATTTGCCGGCAAAATGTTCGGTCAGGATACCAAAAAAACGTTCAATGGAACCATAGACCACCCGATGGATCATGATCGGACGGTGCTTTTCATTATCTTTTCCGACATAGGAAAGGTCGAACCGTTCCGGCAAAGACATATCGAGCTGGATCGTCCCGCACTGCCAGGTTCTGCCGAGGGCGTCTTTAATATGGATATCGATTTTCGGTCCGTAAAAAGCGCCATCTCCTTCGTTGACCTTGTATTTTTTTCCATAGGTTTCCAAAGCCCCTTGCAAACCGTTGGTCGCTTTTTCCCATTGTTCATCCGATCCAATGGATTTGGCCGGGCGGGTGGAAAGCTCCAGATGAAAACTCAGTCCGAATGTGCCGTATACCCGCTCGACAAGTTTCAAAACCCCTAGGATTTCCGTTTCAATCTGATCCGGGGTCATGAAAATATGGGCATCATCCTGGTGGAAAGCGCGGACCCGGAAAAGGCCGGACAACACGCCGCTGAGTTCATGCCGATGTACCAGTCCGATTTCCGCTGCACGCAAGGGCAGATTTTTATAGGAGTGCTGTGTTTCCGCATACAGCATCATTCCACCGGGGCAGTTCATGGGTTTGATCGCATACTCAATCTGATCGATTTCCGAGGTATACATATTCTCCCTGTAATTTTCCCAGTGACCGCTTTTTTCCCAGAGATTCCGGTTCAGCATGATCGGTGTTTTGGTTTCCACATACCCGGCTGCCCGATGTTCTTCTCTCCAGTAATCCAGCAGGGCATTCCAGACTTCCATCCCTTTGGCATGAAAAAAAGGCATGCCCGCAGCTTCTTCATGAAAGCTGAATAGACCGAGTGCAGGGCCGACCTTTCGATGGTCCCGTTTTTTGGCCTCTTCGATCATATGAAGATGCTGATTCAGTTCTTTTTTATCAAAAAAAGATACGCCATAAATTCTTTGCAGCTGGGCTTTGGTTTGATCGGCTCTCCAGTAGGCACCGGAAACCTTCATCAGCTTGAAAGCCTTGATCATCCCGGTATGGGGCAGGTGAGGACCCCGGCAGAGGTCGGTGAAATCCCCCTGTTGATAAAAAGAGATCGTCCCATCTTTCAGCTCCGAGATCAGTTCGGTCTTATAGGGCTCATCTTTATAAGCCGCAAGCGCCTCCTGCTGGGAAACCTCCCTTCGTATAAATGGAAGCTTTGCCTTGATTATCTTTTCCATTTCCGCTTCAATCCGGGAAAAATCATCCTCGGAAACCGGCGGCATATCAATATCATAGTAAAACCCTTCCTCAACAGTAGGGCCGATGGTGAGTTTGGCCTCCGGATACAGCTTTTGAACAGCCTGGGCCATTACATGGGCGGTGCTGTGACGAAGAATGTCGATTGCTTCCTTGTCCCGGGTTGTGATCAGGCGAATGGATGCGTCTTTATCAATAATCCTGTTTAGGTCCAGCATAGCATTGTCGATCACAACGGCAACACAGTTTCTTGCAAAACCTTCTGAAATATTTTGAGCAATTTCCATACCGGTAGGCGGTGTTTCAAATTGCTTTATACTTTGGTCTGGAAGTGTTATGTTAATCATAATAATTATTCACCGGTTTTTTTAAATGTTGATGATGGTTTATGCTCACAAGTTTATGGAAAACAGCCTGAGTGGTCAAGTGAAAAAGAGAGATATGATGGAATATGTTTATTGAAAACCCGAAATTCAGATTCCGGATTGTTGATTCGGAACAAAGCCTGCAAGAGATTATACCCGAACTTGAAAAAAGCAGTTACCTGTCCGTGGATCTGGAGGCGGATTCCATGTTTAATTTCCGGGAAAAGGTATGTCTGATTCAACTGGCGGTTCCGGAGATAAACCTGGTTGTGGACCCGCTTAAAATGAACAGCCTGGAATTGTTAAAGCCATTGTTTTTAAATAAAAATATTCAGAAGATTTTTCATGGAGCGGATTATGATATCCGTTCCCTGTATCGGGATTTTGGTTTTGAAATCAACAATCTGTTTGATACGGAACTGGCATGCAGATTTTTAGGCGCCAATGAAACCGGTCTGGATGCGGTTCTCAGAGACCGGTTCAACATTCATCTGGATAAGCGTTTCCAGCGTAAAGACTGGTCTGATCGGCCATTATCCGAAGAGATGGTGGAATATGCTGCACGGGATGTCGTCCATCTGCATGCCCTTGCCGAATTGCTTCAGGATGAACTGCGGCAAAAAGGACGGTATGACTGGGTGGTTGAGGAATGCTGGATTTTAAGCAAGGTAAGACCGGCCATGACAAATTCCGAGCCGCTTTTTTTAAAATTTAAAGGTTCGGGCCGTCTGGACAGAAGGAGCCTGTCGGTTCTTGAACAGCTCCTTCAGCTTCGCATCCGGATTGCCGAGAAAAAAAATCGGCCTGTTTTTAAGATTATGTCCACCCGGGCTCTTCTGAGACTGGCCAATGAAAAACCAAAAACCGTCGCCGATCTTCAAAAAAAGGATTTTTTAAGTGATCGGCAGACCAGTATGTATGGGGAATCGGTTATCGCAGCGATTCAAAAAGGAATGGAGGTTTCTGAAAAGGAGCTTCCGATCTATCCGCGGCAGAAGGCACCGGTAATGAGACCGGAAATTCCAGGAAGAGTAAAGGCCATTAAAAAGTGGAGGGACCAGCTTGCGGAAGAACTCCATATTGATCCGTCCATGCTTTTCAATAGAGCGCTGATGACGGCGATTGCCATGAAGCGGCCGAATAATCTGACAAGCCTGGGAGAAGTAGAGGGAATCCGGAACTGGCAGAAAAAAGAGTTTGGGGAAGAGATTATTACAATTCTGAGCCATCAAAGATAATCAGGACTATCCAATGGAAGAAAAAATATCATTTCAGTCCGAAAAATTGAAAATAGAGGGCCTGATCGGGAAAGGCATAAATCCGCGTGGCGTTGTCATCACCCATCCGCACACGCTTTTTGGCGGGGATATGTATAATGTGGTTGTTGAATCCCTGGTAAAAATTTACCGGCAAAAAGGATATACAACCCTGCGGTTTAATTTCAGAGGCGCAGGAAGGAGCGAGGGATCTTTTGACCAGGGGATAGGAGAGCAGACCGATGTGCTGTCAGCCATATCCTGTCTGAAAGAGCATCATGGGATACAGGACCTGGACCTGGCCGGATACTCTTTTGGAGCCTGGGTCAATGCGCTTGCATCTTCAAAAACAACTCATGTCAACCGGCTTGTCATGGTTGCTCCACCGGTTGCATTCATCGATTTTAAAGATGTGGAGGTTCTTCCCAGGCTCTATCTGGTTGTGAGCGGAGATGAAGATGAATATGCTCCGCCATCCTTTATCAAGGGATTGCTGCCAAAGTGGAATTCCTCTGCCAGACTTGACATTATCGAGGGAGGGGATCATTTTTTCTTCGGGTTTTCGTCCGCACTGGAGTCCATATTAAATGAGCGGTTATGACAGAAGAAAGAGCTTTCTGACGCGGTGCTGCCGGATTGTATTCCTGATCCTTTTATTCATTCCCATGCCGCTTGCCGCAAATGAAGAAGTAATAGATTCATCAACAGGGGAAGATACAAGCAGGACACGTCCGGATCTGTTTGAAGACAGCCTGTTTGGTCATGAGCCCGTCTATTTTATTATAGGTTCCAATCCAATTCATTCCAAATTTCAGCTCAGTTTCAAGTATCGTTTTCTCAATCTTGGGGAAGCATCAACCCACCGCTGGGACAAGCTTGAGAATCTGTATTTTGGATATACGCAGACCTCTTTTTGGGATCTGGAATCCAGTTCCGCTCCGTTTGTGGATTCCAGTTATAAACCGGAGCTGTTTTTTTATTGTAGCAATATCCCCCAGACCTGGATTTCAGGTATCACACGGTTGGGGCTTCAAAGCGGCCTTCATCATGAATCCAATGGCCGGGATGGGGAAGCCAGCCGGGAAGTCAATATTTTTTATATCAAACCCATGTTCACGTTCGGGGATCTGAATGACTACCATTTTATTTTTTCTCCAAAGGTCTGGGTTCATCTGGGAAATCCGTCTGAAAATATCGAAGATTACAGGGGGTTTTTTGATCTGGGACTCTCTTATGGCATTCGGGATGGATTCATAGTATCTTCAAATCTGAGAAAAGGGGTAAGTGCGGGTAAGGGAAGTATTCAAATGGATTGCTCCTATCCCATGAATAAAATGTTTACCGGGAAGCTGAATTTTTATCTGATCACCCAACTCTATTCGGGTTACGGCGAAACCCTCCTGTATTACGACCAGCGATATACATTTTTCCGGATCGGTTTTGCAGTATATCGTTGATGATGTGAACGCTTTACAGATCAATTCAACGTCGAGAACCCCATGGTGCTCAATCACGTTGGCTGTATAACCTGACATGAAAAGGATTTTTAGATTCGGACGATAGTCGGTTACCTGCCTGGCCAGATCTCGGCCGTTCATTTCAGGCATGATCACATCGGTCATCAAGAGATGAATTTCTCCGGCATGATCCCTGGCAAGGCGGATTGCCTCATCCGGTGTATTGGCGGTCAGCACGGTATATCCCAGCCGTTCGAGCATGAGTTTGCCCAGTTTTAGAATGTTCTGTTCATCCTCGACCAGCTTGGGCATCAGGGCAACGTCCCCCTTGCCGGCGGAAAGAAGACGAAACCCTTCCGGCAGAGAATTCATGAAAATCAGCTGGCTTTCGTTCACAACATCGGAATGCAGAAGAAAATTATGCGCCTAGTCGTTTTTCATGACAATGATCTGTTTTCCTCGCAGATCATCCATTTCAATGGTTTATCCTATTTCATGAAAGGAATACATCGCTTTTTTGGAGTATGAATTCTTAGAAAAGACCATATAGGAAGGGGGCATATATATCAATATCTTATTGAATATATTATTAAATTTATTATGTTGAATTTGGGCGGTTTGTCGGTTTCCATCCTTTGAGATTCATCTGTCCGCACCCAGCCGGATGATCAGGCTGCCCTGATTTGCATCCTGTTTTTGATGATTTCGGATATGGTTTGAATGGAAGAATCAATCTCTTCTTCTGTAGCCATGGTAAAATTCAGCCGCATGGTTTCCATGCCTTTTCCTCTGGTTGTATAAAAATATTTTCCAGGAACAAAGGCGACCCGGTTTTCTAACGATTCCCTGTAAACATTCTGCATGTCAAATCCCGTTGGCCCTTCTACCCAGATAAACATGCCGCCATCCGGCCTGGACCAGTGAAATCCATCCGGAAAATAATGATCAAGGGTATCAATCATCTTCTTACATCTGGGTTGATATATCCGGATAATTTCCGGAAGGGTTTCTTTCAGGAAGCCTCCTGAGATATACTCTGCTGCCAGCGCCTGATTAAAGGTGCTGGTATGCAGGTCTACACCCTGCTTGGCAATAACCAACCATTTTCGTATATTCTGCGGAGCCAGGCAAAAACCGATTCTCAGGCCAGGGGCAAACACCTTGGACAGGCTGGTGATGTAGATTACATGGTGAGCGGCCATGGTTTTAATCGCCGGGATCGGAATGCCCTGGTACCGAAGATCTCCATATGGATCATCTTCCACCAGAAGCACATCGTGTCTGGTGATGATTGAAGCAATCTCCCTGCGACGTTCCAATGAGATGGTTCTGCCGGTTGGGTTTTGAAAATTCGGCACTATATAGACAAATTTCACCCTGTGGGAGGAGATCGCTTTTTCAAGAGAAGAAGGAATCAGGCCATTGTCATCGGAATCCAGATGGATATATTCCGGTTCATAAGGATTAAACGCCTGAATTGCACCCAGATAGGTCGGCGCTTCCACCGCAACCTTATCACCTGCGGATATCAATATCTTTCCGATGCAATCCAGTGCGCCCTGGGAACCGCTTGTAATCAGAATGTCATCCGGTTCTGCAGCTATTCCTTTATTGGCCAGATAGCCGGAAAGCGCATTGCAGAGGGGAGGGAATCCTTCGGTCAGATCATACTGAAGGGCGCCGGCTCCATAGGTATCCAATATTTTGTTGGACAGCTTGCGGATGATCTCAATCGGAAAGCTTTCCGGTGCAGGAACTCCGCCGGCAAGGGAAATCGTTCCCGGCCTGGAAGCTGCTTTCAGTATTTCCCGAATGGCGCTGGCATTGATCTGTCTGGTTCGGTCTGCAAGTAACAAATTATGATCCAATTGAATTACCTCGAAATCGGTTTTTTAGATTTATTATTCATCCATCCTGGATTCTGTTGTATGAATCCGCACCTGTTTTTTTGATTATCACATTTGATTTATAATAACAGATACAGAATACCGGAATAAAAACCATAACAGATCACCCGGGAGAACCGGCTGTTGCATGTCTAGATTAAATTACCAGGATTATTATAAAAACTTTTACACAATATAGGCACCTTCAATTCATATGTAATCGGGCCACGCAGAATGAAAATAGATTAATCGATTGAAATTATAATAAAATGCAGATATATATGAAACTGGTATAATCTTTGCTAATCTTGCAGGAATAATGTGATTTTGGGTTATGATTTCCATAACATAAATGATGTAAAACAGAAAAATGGGTGATGGACGAAAATGGAATCGATTCAGAAAAAACATACAATCTATCGGCCGGTCGGTTCAACAAATTCCAAGACGGAAAAATTATTTCATCTTGTCCGTACCAAATCCAAAACCGATAAAATATCCAGGCGGAATGTCGGTTCCAAAGAACAACTGGTGGATATACTGAATTATATCAATTTTCAGGGCGGTACCATACTGGCTGTTTTTAAACATGTGAAATTCAATCGATCCATACGACGCAGTTTGTTTACAAAGATATGTCACGGAAGCCGGCTGGACTGCACCTGGACAAATACAGCCGGGATACAACAGATTTTAAAAACATACCGGTTCCAGAGTCTTCTGGTCACAGATGAGAACAACCTGTTATGTGTGTCTCCGGAAGTAATCAGCATGGATCCGCATGAAATCAGTTTTTCCCTGCCGGAAACCTATACGGAAATCGGCAAGCGCAAGGTCAGACGATATCCCTGTAAGGGTGTAAATGTCCAGATGATGCAGGAGGGCTCTGTCCAGAAAGGCGTGTTGACTGAATTTTCTCCCCTTACTTTCAAAGTCAAAACAGCGGAGACATATCAGCAGACAAACCTTGAAATCAATCCGGATTCCCATGTGAACATCCTTTTTTCATCGGAAACCCATACCCTGTATTCGGGTGAATGTAAAATATTACGGCAGAGCGGCAGCAACAGGGATCGAAGCTACATTCTTGAACCGCTGAATCATCAGATCCAGAGGTTCAAACCGAGTGAATATCGCAGTCAGCGTCATACCCTGGTTCCATCACCGGATATTCTGTTCAAACATCCTTTTACAGAGGAGAAGGTTCAGAGAAAGGTGTTGAATATTTCCGGGTCCGGCTTTGGAATTGAAGAGTCGGAAGAAAATTCACTGATCGTGACCGGCATGGTGATACCGGATCTGGAAGTGAAATTCGCAGGAGGGTTTTCCATAAAATGTCTGGCGCAGGTTGTGTATCGAAAGCTGTCCGGCAAAAACAGCAGCGGCAACCTTGTCCGGTGTGGTATCGCCATCATCGATATTCATCCGGCAGATCATATGAAATTGTTATCCATTCTGAGCCAGGTGGAGAACGACAATACCTATATTGACAACAAGGTGGATATCGAGGCTTCCTGGAAGTTCTTTTTTAAAACAGGCATGATGAAGCCGGATCGTTACGCTTCCATCCGGTCCGATAACCAGGATATCAAAGAAACCTATAAAAAACTGTATGACAGCAATCCGGATCTGGCCAGGCACTTTATTTATCAGACAGACAGCGTGATCAAGGGGCATATGGCCATGCTGCGATTTTATGAAAAGTCATGGCTGATCCATCATGAAGCGGCTGGTTCGCCGATCATTGAGGCTCGGCTTGGGGTATTGAATCAGGTGGCTCGTTTTGTTCATGACTCACACAGATTCTCATCACTGCATATGGAATATGTTCTGAACTACTTTGGTTCAGAGAATAAGTTCAGCAATCTTGTTTTTCAAGAAGGTTCACAAAAAATAAATGACTCGAGGATTTGCTCTCTGGATAGTTTTGCCTATTTCCGATACCGGAAAGACGCTATGGATAAACCGAAATTGAGCCATCCGTGGAAGCTGAACAAAACCCTTCCGCAGGATCTGATTGAACTGGAGAATTCATATCGTGCATCATCCAATGGACTTATGCTGAATGCCCTTGACCTGTTGCCCAATGCGCTGACAAATCGCGGATTGTCCGGTGAATATAAAAAAATGGGATTACGGAGAAACAAATACCTTTTTTCCGTGAAAAAACATGATACCCTGAAGGCGATTGTCCTTCTCAACCTGTCCGATATCGGTCTGAATCTGTCTGATCTGACCAACAGCGTGAACATTTTTGTTCTGGATCAGGAATACCTCCCTCAGGAGATTCTTTCCTCACTGCTTTCCCAGATTCTGCTGAAAATCAAACTTCATGAAATCCCGGTATTGCTGTTCCCGGCCTCATATGCGGGAGAAAATTCGATTCCATTTCAAAAAATGTATTATCTCTGGATACTGAATACAAAAGGTTCGGATCAGTTTTTAACCCATCTGGATCACCTGGTTAAGAAGTGAAAGTTGTTACAGTGTGGACAAAGCAGCATCAATATCCGGATAGATAAACGAAAAACCGTGCTTTTCAAGTTTTCGGGGTATGACCCTCTGGCTGGCCAGAAATGCTTCACCCAGTTCTCCCATCAGCAGTCTGATCATGAAACCCGGAGTTTTGAAAAAAGAGGGTTTTTTCAAGGCACGTCCCAGTGCTTTTGAGAAGGTGTGGTTTTGTATCGTGCCTGGCGCTGTAAAATTGACTGGGCCGTTGATTTCCGATTTTTCAATGATAAAGGAAACAGCTGCCATCAGATCCTGAATATGAATCCAGGGAAACCATTGCCTGCCGTTGCCAAGCGGGCCTCCGGCAAACAGTTTATAGGCAGGGATCATTTTTTTCAGGGCTCCGCCATCCTTTCCCATCACAACGCCGAATCTCATGGAAACGACCCTTGCTCCTTTTTGTTGCGCTTCAAATGCTTCCTTCTCCCAGTCAACGCAAACTTTCGCAAGGAAATCTTTGCCAGGTTCCCTCTCTTCGGTCAGGAGTTGATCTGCCTGGCTGCCGTAATATCCTGCGGCAGATGCGCTGAGAAACAGAATATCCGTCTCGTTCGGCAGGGCATCCACCAGATTCCTTGTTGTGTGTATCCGGCTTTCATATATCTGGTTTTTATACGCCTGTGTCCAGAAATGAAAAATATTTCGTCCAGCCAGATTGATGATGACATCTGCTTCCGGGATCAGATCCTGCCATTTCCCCTTTTGTGAGGTGTCTGCTGAAACATATTGAAAGTTGGGCTGACCGGAAAGTGGATGGCCCTTCGACATTCCGGTCACGATGACCTGTTGATTTTTTTCCAGAAGGTATCGGGACAGATTTACACCTACAAATCCCGTTCCACCGGTAATGAATATTTTCCGGCTGGTCGATTTCATTTTATTCACCTGTCGGTTCGCTCTTTTGAAAAATCAAGTCAATCTTTTCTTCCGGAAGAAGTTGTTTTTCAACTACCACTTCTCTGATGGTTTTACCTGTTTCATAGGCAATTTTTGCAATTTCCGCTGAACGGTCATAACCGATTTCCGGCACCAGGTAGGTAGCAAGGGCCAGGCTCCTTTCAACATATGCAGCGCATATCAGCCGGTTTGCGGTCAGATTGTTCACACATTTTTCTGCAAAAATCCGTGCTGAGGAAGAAAGGAGTCTGATGGAGTATAAAACAGCATGGGCCATCAACGGCATCATGGTGTTGAGCTCAAAATATCCTCCCTGACCGCAGAGCATGATGGTGGTGTCATTACCCATCACCTGCGCTGCCACCTGAATCACTGCTTCCGGTATGACTGGATTGACTTTTCCCGGCATGATCGAAGATCCCGGCTGCGTGGCCGGTAGTGTGATTTCTCCCAAGCCGCATCGGGGTCCGGAGGCGAGAAGGCGGATGTCATTTGCAATCTTTGCCAGGCTGATGGCCACTGTTTTGAGTGCACCACTCACGGAGACGATTGCGTCTTTAGCGCCCTGGGCTTCAAAATGGTTCGCTGCTTCCCGGAATGGAATCCCAGTATGCCGGGATATCAACCCGATTGTAATTTCTGCAAATTCCGGGTGTGTATTGATCCCGTTTCCAATGGCTGTCCCACCCAGTGCCAGTTCTTCCAGTTCTTTGCCCGCAGCCTGGATTCTTTTGATTCCAAGTTCAATCTGACGGGCATATCCGGAAAACTCCTGACCAAGATACATGGGAACAGCATCCTGGAGATGTGTTCTCCCGATTTTCAAAACATCTGAAAATGCATCTGCTTTTTCGGAAAGCGCTTGCTGGAGAACCAAAAGAGAAGGAATCAGATCTTCTTTTATGCTGATTCCGGCGGCAATGTGTATGGCACTGGGGATCACATCGTTGCTGGATTGCCCGAGGTTGACATGATCATTGGGGTGTACAGGTTTTTTCCCGCCTTTTTGACCGGTAATCCGTTCATTGGATCTGGATGCGATCACTTCATTCATGTTCATGTTCGTGGAAGTACCAGACCCGGTTTGAAAAATATCCACCACAAACTGGTCATCCAGCTTTCCGTCCAGAACCTCCTGTGAGGCATTGTTAATGGCGTCGGCGATTGTTTGATCCAGCAGTCCGAGGTTCTGGTTTGCGATCGAGGCAAATTTTTTGATCAGGGCCAGGGCACGGATAAAGGAGTTCGGCAAACCCATGCCGCTGATGGGAAAGTTTTCAATGGCCCTTTGTGTGCCGGCGCCAAAGTAGGCATTTCCCGGAACAGAGATGGTTCCGAGTGAATCTTTCTCTTCCCTTATCATATCCGCGCCTCCATGTCAGCACCTCATCCGGAGCGGCCGTCATCACAAGGTTCATCTGAATTGTCCATTCTGGAATGTTCGGCAGTTCCGGATTTCGTGCATACATCCAGATTATTCTCTTTGTCGGTTTTCAGAACGGAAAGCACTTCCTGGTAGTTGGGTTCGTTTTTCAGCTCTTCAACAATTTTTGAGTAGATCACTTTTCCGGTTTTATCGATCACGATAACGGCTCTGGCGAGCAGCCCTGCAAGAGGGCCGTCCACCATGCGCAGACCATACTCATCACCGAATTTTCTGGATCGCATTTCCGAAGCTGAGATGACATTTTTCAGTCCTTCGGTTTCACAGAAGCGGGCATGGGCAAAAGGTAAGTCCATGGATGCGCAGAGTACAACAGCCTCTGGGAACTTGGTGATCTCCTGATTGAATTTTCTGACAGACATGGAACAGACCGGGGTATCAATGCTGGGGAAAATATTGAGCACTGCTTTTTTCCCGGCAACATCTTTCAGCGAGATGTCCGACAGATCGGTTCGGGTCAGTAAAAAATCCGGAGCCTGTTTGCCGATTTCAGGCAATGCTCCGATGGTGTTCACTGGTTTTCCTCCAATAGTCAGCTTTGCCATATTGATCCTCCTGGAATTGTATGGGAATAGAGAAAAATATTCAAATTGTCCGGAATTCTATATGGATGAATATAGTGATCCATGGGCGGCCTGTCAAGGCAGGGTATCGCATTTGGAATGTCAACTTTTAAATTTCCCCCTTGGGGGGAATAGGTTGAATATGGGTATTCAAGAGCAAAAAACCAATGCTATTTTACGGAGTCAACAGGATTTGCAAGGCATGATCCCGGATGGCCTTTATATGGAAGGGTTTTGTTAAAAAGGGCAGTTGGTTTTTACGGAGGAAAGATCGGTTCTCCGGAGATGCATTTCCGGAAAGAAAAAGGAACCGTTTATTGATCAGCGGGAATTTCTCTACTGCCTGTGAGTAGCAGGAAAAACCATCCATCATCGGCATATCGATATCCGAGATGATCAGTTTGTAATAATTCTCCTTGATTTTTTGAATACCTTCCAGACCATTGAAAGCAACGTCGATCTTTCCTTCTTTACAGAGGATCTCCCGGATCAGTTCGGAAACACTCTCTTCATCTTCAATGATCAGAATTTTTTCATTCCATACAGAAGGAAGGTTTTTTAAATTCAGGACAACATCGCGGGTATAGGGTATGTTTTCAAAAAACAGCTCAACCGATCTCTTGTGGCTTTGCATTTTTGTTGCAGCAACCCTGAATTCCGGGATTATTTTTTTCAGGGTGTTGACAACATACAGAAATATCATATTCCACTCTGAATATTCAACAAACAATATCTGATCGAACAGGAATTCTTTGGTGAGAGTGTTGGCGGACAGTTTGTCGGATATTTCCTGTAAAACAGAGTTGATTTTATGATCTGTCTGTTGATCGATGGTTATCGCGGGTTTTGTCGAAGGTACAGTGGAGTCTGTGTTTCGATAATGTTCCAGAGCACTTGCCATGACATGATAATGCCAGGCCTCATCTTCTGCAATATGATTCAGAAATTCCGCCAGCTTCTCATCATCATGAAAATATTTCGCAGAGCGAAAATAGAGATCACTGGCAAGCTGTTCCATTTTCATCAACCATGTTGTCATTTGAATCATGTGGTTTTCTTTTCAGCTCCTTTGGTATTCGAATATCCGGAATTCAGTTTCTATTGTCAGCGTTACCTATACTTCAATAATCCATCTATTTCAATACATTTGAATACTCTCCATATCCTTTTTCCATCAGATTTTCTTTGGGAATAAACCGTAATGCTGCTGAATTGATGCAGTAACGGAGTCCGGTCGGGGCCGGGCCATCGGAGAAAACATGACCCAGATGGGAGTCCCCGTGTTTGCTTCTGACTTCGGTCCGGGTCATAAAGAGAGACTTATCCTGGATTTCGACGATATTCCGGTCATCAACGGGCTGGGTGAAACTCGGCCAGCCGGTTCCGGAATCATATTTGTCTTTTGAACTGAAAAGCGGTTCGCCGGAAACAATGTCAACATAGAGCCCCTCTCTTTTGTTGTCCCAGTAAGGGTTGTTAAAGGGAGGTTCCGTACCGTTTTGCTGTGTAACCTCATATTCAAGAGGGGAGAGTGATTTTCGGATCGTTTCATCATCCGGTTTTGAATAGGCGGATCGGACAGCTTCGACGGTTTTTAAATCGGCTGTTTTTTTCCCTGTTCTGTTTTCCCAGACGGTTTTAATAAACTGATCCCTTCCGGAGCGATATCTGTATAAATTGTATCGAATTGGATTTTTTTTGTAATAATCCTGATGATACTCTTCTGCCTCATAAAAAGCGGTAAACGGAAGAATTTCCGTAACAATGGGTTTATTAAATACACCGGAGCCGTCCAGCTCTTTTCTGGATTTCTCTGCAATTTGCTGCTGTGATGCAGAGTGATAAAAAACAGCAGACCGGTATTGGGCACCGCGGTCTACAAACTGGCCACCTGGATCGGTTGGATCAATATGTTTCCAGAATACATCGAGCAGTTCTTTGTATGTGATTTTATCTGCATCATATTGAATCTGTATAGATTCGAGATGGGAGGTTTTCCCGGAAGAAACCTCCTCATAGGTGGGATTTTTTTCCGGTCCACCGGAAAAGCCTGAAATAACGCTGATCACACCCTCTATTTTTTCAAAGTCCGATTCCGTACACCAGAAACAGCCTCCTGCAAATGTAGCTGTCTCAATATTTGTTTTAATTTTATTATGTTCCATTTTATTGGTCTCCGCATGGGTGAATGATTGGATTGGATAGATTCCGAAAATACCTGCAAATATTACCAACAGGATCATGAAGACTCGGGTTTTCATGGCTGGCCTCCTTTGTATCTCCATTTTATTCAGAAACAGAATGAAATGTTGTTTTGATACAGTTATGCTTTCAGATTAAGCCCGGAAATGGTATTGTCAAGGAGAAAAGCAATGGTGTAACCGGGAAAAAAACAAGCCAAAAAGAAACAACAAGGACGACAGAATGGACTATTCAATCAATGAACTGGAAGCCCGGATCGTGGGGGTGCTGATCGAAAAACAGATGACCACACCGGATTATTACCCCCTGACCCTGAATGCACTGGTAAACGGGTGCAATCAGAAATCCAACCGGTATCCAATAAAAATATGGAGTGAAAGCGAGGTGGAGAATGCCCTTCAAAGCCTCCGGGACAAGCATTTGGTCTGGCAGGTGAAAACCCAAGGGAGCCGGGCGGCAAAATTTGAACATAATATGAAGGAGGTCGCTGATTTTTCAGTCAGTGAACTCGGAATTCTCTGTGTATTGCTCCTGAGAGGTTCCCAGACAGTCGGAGAGTTGAAGTCAAGGACAACCCGGATGGTGGAGTTCCATGGACTGGCTGCGGTAGAGCATACACTGCAGAAGCTGATTGACCATGAAAAGGGTCCGTTTGTGGAAAAACAACCGCGCATGCCCGGGCAGAAAGAATGCAGGTTCGCACAGCGATTTTGCATTGTTGAACAGGAGGAATGGGATTCGGAACCAATATCCTCCTCTCCTGAAAAAATAGGTGTGGCGGCGGATCATGAGCAGATGGATCGACTGGAAGAAAAGGTGAATCAGCTTGAGGCGGAACTGATGGAACTGAAGTCAAATTTTTTAGAATTTCGAAAACAGTTTGAGTAAAAACATATAACACCCGGTTGGCCGGGAATGAAGGCACAACCGGGTGTTATCCTAAAAGTTATTGTTCAACCCGGTGAGACCGGCTAGTACATACTTTTAATCTCTTTTGCGTATTTTTCGTTGATGATTCTTCGTTTCATTTTCATGGTTGGCGTGAGTTCACCCCCTTCAACCGTAAACTCCTCCGGAAGAATGACAAATTTCTTGATGGTCTGAACCCGGGCAAAGGTTGAATTGACTTCATCCACCTGTTTTTGCAGATAGGCTCTGAATTTTTCGCATTTTGCGGCAGATGCGGTATCCTTTGCATTGCTTCCGGCTCTGGCTGCTTCTGCCACGATTTTTTCCGGATCAAGGGTGAACAGCGCGGTCATATACTTCTGTTTGTCTCCGATCACGGCAACCTGATTGATAACCGGGATCGCTTTGAGTTTGCCTTCCAATACTTGCGGTGGGATGTTTTCGCCGCCTGCGGTGATGATCAGTTCTTTCTTCCGGTCGGTAATTTTGAGAAATCCTTTTTCATCAATAATCCCAACATCACCGGAATGCAGCCATCCTTTATCGTCAATGGTTTCTTTTGTCGCGGCCTCATTTTTAAAATAACCTTTGAAAACATGGCGCCCCCGCATGAGTACCTCTCCATCTTCAGCAATGGAGATTTCAGCTCCCGGCATGACCGGTCCGGCCCATCCGGTCCGGTATTTAAACGGCTCAGGAAGAGATACGGTTGCCGGGCCGGTACACTCGCTCATTCCATAAACTTCGGTAACAGGGATATTCAGGCTCATGAAATATTCCAGCGTATCCATGCTGATCGGCGCAGCCGTGGAGATGAAGATCCGGCATCGATCCAGACCGAGCTTGTTGCGAACCTTGGAATATACCACCTTCTGGGCCAGGTTAAAGAGAGGAGGCATGGGTTTGCCTTCCTGAAAGGCATAGCCGGCGATTTTCCCTTTCTTTTTGGCCCAGGCTGCGATTTTTTGTAACAGCTTGGGATTGCTGGCTCCAGCAGCCAGCATCTTGGCCTGTATTTTTTCCCACACACGGGGTACACCCACAAAGATGGTCGGCTGGACTTCCGCCAGGTTTTCACCGAGTTTATCCAGGCTTTCCGCAAACCATGTGGTTGCACCCATGTTGATGGGGCCATGCAGACTGACAGCTTGTTCTGCAATATGACTGAGGGGAAGATAGCTGATGATCTGATCTTCTGAGTTTCCCTTTACAGTTGAGACGACCTGATCCGCTGTCCAGGTAATATTGTCATGGGTAATCATAACGCCCTTAGGGTTTCCGGTTGTGCCGGATGTGTAGATCAATGTACAGCAATCGTCCGGGTCTTGAGCTTTGATTCGTGCGTCGAGGTCTGACGGCTTGACTTTTTCGGCAAGCTTGGGCAGTTCTTTCCAGGAATAGACCTGATCGTCACTGTCGGAACCATTCATCAGGACAATGGCCTTCAGGTCAGGCAAGCGGTGTCGGATCTCTTTAAATTTTTTCAACTGTTCTGCGTTTTCAACAACAGCGATGTTCGCTTCACTGTGTTCAGCGATGTAGTGACACTGTTCCGGAGTGTTGGTCGTGTATATGCCGCCGGGTACGGCTCCGGCAAAAATAGCAGCAAGATCGCTGATAAACCATTGGGGGCAGTTGTTGCCCAGTATGCTTACGGCTTTTCCTTTTTCCAGTCCAAGTGCCATGAATGCCCGTGCGGTGACCAGCACCTGATCATAATACCATTTCCATGTCGTTTCTTCCCATGTATGGTCTACCTTGTACTTTAATGCGACTTTTCCGCCAAATTTGTCCACTGTGTTTTTCATGACTTCCATTACGGTCTTTTTCATCTGTTTTCTCCTTCTGCACTTGATGGATTATTAAGAAAAAAACGAAATATATTTTAGATATGAAACTGAATTTACTCTATATGTAAAACCAATTTGAAATGCAAGAAACAATTGAAGAATTCAGGTTAGATGGTTGCAGTTTTTTTCAGAGTCTGTAAAATAGTGATAGAAAGGATATTGCGGATTCACTTTTCAGACGAAAAAGAGGATACGGTTCTTGGGTAAACATCTTGTTCTGGCCGGCGGCGGGCATGCACACATGGTCACCCTTGCCAACATGAAACAATTTGTCCGGGAGGGACACCGGGTTACGGTAATCGGTCCGTCGCCATACCATTACTATTCGGGTATGGGACCCGGGATGCTGGGTGGTACCTATCTGCCGGAGGAGATCCGTTTTTCGATAAAGAAGCAGGTTGAACAAAATGGAGGAATATTTCTTCTGGACAAGATCCGGCAGGTGATCCCGGATACAAGGCAGGTGGAACTGGAAACAGGCGCGGTTGTTGACTATGATGTGATCTCGTTTAATATCGGCAGCTATGTGCCTCAGGATATCGTTTCCCGGAACAATGGTGATATTTATACGGTCAAGCCCATTGAAAAACTGGCGGAAGCGAAAAAACGAATTCATGAACTATTATCTAAAAAGCAAGCAGTGATTGATATTATCGGCGGGGGGCCGGCATCTGCGGAGATCGCAGGAAATATCTGGCAGCTCGGTCAGTATCAGGGAGAACAGATCCCGAAGATCCGGATTTTTTCCAGCCGGGAATTCATGCCACGGTTTTCAGAAAGGGTAAGACTTTATACCCGGAAATCCCTGATAAAAAGAGGAATCGCAATCCATGAAAACAGTTCTGTCCGGAAGGTTGAGACCGGAAAAATCGTATTGTCCTCCGGCGAGGTGTATGAGCCGGACTTTATTTTTCTGGCAACCGGTGTCAAACCATCTCCCATATTCCGGCAATCCGGGCTTCCGGTCGGACCGGATGGCGGATTGCTGGTGAATCGATATCTGCAAAGCAATGCCTATCCGGAAATTTTCGGGGGAGGGGATTGTATTTTTTTTGAAGAAGCCTATCTTGATAAAGTGGGTGTATATGCTGTCCGGGAAAATCCGGTTCTGTACCATAATCTTTTTGCAGCACTTTCCGGCCGACCTTTGAAATCGTTTGAACCAGGAGGAGATTATCTGCTGATATTCAACATGGGAGGCGGAACCGGGGTGCTTCAGAAAAAGTGGGTTACCTTGCATGGGAAAATTGCTTTTATTGTAAAGGATTATATTGACCGGAAATTCATGAAGCGATTTCAATAATGTTACAACGGACGATACAGGGATCAAAAACGTGGAACCCAAAAGCAGGACAGAGAAGAAAAAAGAAGCCCATCAGCTTCAGGGGCTCGGGGAAAAGCTGGTAACGCTTTCATCCCAGCAGCTTTTGACCATCGGCCTTCCGGAGGAACTGCTGAAAGAGATACAATTTGCAAAAACCCTTACAAAACATGGGGCATATCGAAGGCAGATGCAGCATATCGGAGCCTTGATGCGCGAAATTGATCCGGAACCAATTCTACAGGCCGTAAGAGTGATCGAGCAGGGCGACTATAAAAAGTCCCGGGAATTTCATCAGATCGAATCCTGGCGCGATGAACTCATCAATGGAAATGAATCCCTGCTGGAAGAGATTGTTGTCAAATTTCCGGATGCAGAACGGCAGCGGTTAACCCAGCTGGTGCGGAGTGCGCAGAAGGAAAAAATAATAAACAGATCCAAAAAGTCAGCCCGGAATCTTTTTGCCTATCTGAGGCAGCTTCAGGATACAAAATGAGGAATGGAAAATGGAAACAGGAAATGAACTCCTTTTTATCACGGTGATCGGTGAGGATAAGAAGGGTATTGTGGCTAAAATTTCAACCCTGCTGTATGAGTGTGATATCAATATAGAGGATATCAATCAGAAGATCATGGGGAACTATTTTGTGATGATCATGCTGGTCAACATGAAAGGGTCGGATCATACGCTGGAAAAGGTTCGCGGGGCGCTTGAACAGATCGGAAACGATCTTCAGCTGAAGATCCAGATTCAACACGAAAATATCTTTAAAATGATGCACAGGGTGTAATATATGACCATATCCGTAGAAGAGGTTTTTGAAACCGCCAGTATGATCCTCTTTCAGAATTTTGATATCCGCACCACCACGCTGGGGATCAATCTGAAAAACTGTATTCATTCCGATTTTCAGACATTCAGGGAAAATGTCTACCGGAAAATCCATACCCATGCCCGAAAGCTGGTAAAAGAAGCGGAACTGCTTGAATCCAAGTATGGCGTGCCCATTGTAAACAAGCGCATATCCATTACCCCCGTAAGTCTGATCATGGAAACCCATTGCACAATCCCCAAATTTGTTGAAATGGCTTGTACCATGGATCAGGCAGCCGGGGATGCCGGCATTGATTTCATCGGCGGTTTTGGCGCACTGGTGCAGAAAGGGCTGACCGAGTCGGACAGGGTGCTGGTGGAATCGCTTCCGGATGTTTTTGCCAAGACCCAGCGGATTTGTTCTTTTCTCAATGTAGGAACCAATGTAAGCGGAATGAACATGGATGCCATCAACATGGTCGGCCCTATGCTGAAAAAGACCGCGGCAAAGACAAAAGATGCCATCGGATGTGCGAAATTCGTGGTTTTTTCAAATGCACCGGAGGATAACCCTTTTATGGCAGGTGCGTTTCATGGGGTGGGAGAACCGGATTTTTCCCTGAATATCGGAATCAGCGGGCCGGGAGTTGTGTTGAGTGTTGTAGATAAAAACCGGGATTGTGATCTGACCCAGCTTTCGGAAATCATCAAAAGAACGGTTTTCAAGATCACCCGGGGCGGCGAGCTGATCGGCCGCGAGCTTGCCGCAAATATGGGTATTCCCTTCGGGATTGTGGACATTTCTCTTGCGCCGACAACAGCCAAAGGGGATTCGGTGGCCAATATCATCGAGGCTTTTGGAATTGAGTCCGTGGGCGCACATGGGACAACATTGGCGACAGCGCTTCTCATGGATGCAGTAAAAAAAGGCGGCGCCATGGCAAGCGGAAATGTGGGAGGATTGAGCGGCACTTTTATCCCTGTCAGCGAGGATGCGGGAATGATCAAGGCAGTAAAAAACGGCGCGCTTACCCTCTCCAAGCTGGAAGCCATGACCTCTGTCTGCTCGGTCGGCCTGGATATGTTTGCCGTGCCGGGGGATACGCCGGAGCATATCATCAATGCAATCATTGCCGATGAACTGGCGATCGGTATCATCAACAACAAGACAACCGCGGTTCGGATCATCCCGGTTCCCGGCAAAAAGGCCGGGGATTCCGTTGATTTCGGAGGGCTGCTGGGAGAGGCTCCGGTTATGGAGGTGAATCCCTATTCTGCAAAAGATTTCTTAAAACGAGGCGGCAGGCTTCCTGCCCCGGTTACCAGTATGAGGAATTAAGATGACGCCATTATTGAGAAAAATCGATCTGAAAAGCGGTCTGGAATTGGAGATTTATGACCTGTCAAGAAAACTGGCTGGTGACAGATGGTATGTTGGATTTATTGCGCGTGTTGAAATACCCATATCTTTTCTTGAAGGTTATGCGGATTTAGCTGAAATTGACATGGAAAAGATGAAAGATGTGCTGGGTGAAACCGTTCGATTTGAACAGAAACAGGACCGCAATTTTATAGACGAAAAAGAGAAAGATACCCTGTTGAACACTCTCATAGACGATTTCCTGGCGAGCACACTGCCGTATTTTTCTGAAAAGGAGTTTGCAAAGAAGTATACCCTTACCGCATACAAAAAAAAGCTTGAAAAAGCATCATGGTATAAGAAGTGAAATGTCCGGGTCGGATTCATGGGGCCAATTTACAGTTTATTTCCATTTGCTTTTTTTTATGAGCCAATTTCAAAAGTCTGTTGTTGTAGTTCCGGCGAAAACTAGAATCCAGTATTTTAGACTCTTTTCTATGCACCGACTTTCGCCGGTGTAACGCTTTTTAATCGTTTTGAAATTGGCTCTTATGTTTGTTTTTTCTATCGCAATCCATAAAATTTTCTGATATTATAGAAACATATTTCAAGATCCACATTCCAGAACCCAATATCTTATACAAAGCCTTTTAATAATTTCCGGATTGGTTACGATTCCGTGAGAGACTTTTGCTTTTCGGTCAATCGAAAAATTTTTTAAGCCTTATGGAGATTCAATACTTTGAAAATCATGAACAACGGTAATAAAAAAATCAATCCGGTATACAAACCTTTTGATGACAGTTTGACCAAACAGCATTTCAGCACCAAGATATTCAAGGTTTATCTGAAATGTATCCAGCGTCATTACCCGGAAATCTCTGTAGAAAAAATTTGTGACCGCGCCGGTCTGTCATATGAATACATTATGGATGAGACCCAATGGGTATCTGTCATATTTGACCGCAAATTTACGGCTGAATGTATTGAAGCAACCGGCGATCCTTTGCTACCGTACAAATCCAGCCTGATCAGTCTGACGCCGGAAGGAATGGGGGGGCTCCTTTACTATTTTTTAAAATATACACTTTCAACAACACGCATATACCGGACAATCTCTTCTCAATCCCTGAATTTTTCAAAAGTAATGTCCATGGAGATTGTGGCGGAAGGGAAAGGGTTCATCCATATTAAATATCATCCGGCTCACCTCGAAACCCTGAACGATGAAGAACAAAAAGCCCTGTTGGGAAATCTGGATAACATCTATCAGAATACGGTTGGATACATTGCATCTGTTCCGACCATACACAGTCAGCAGTGTGCAGAAGTAAAACATTACAGGGAATCCGATTCAAAAGGAGTTCCGGAATTGCATTTGCAGGTAAAGTATAGCGACAAAAAGCCAATTTACAGGACAGCTGGTTTATTGCTTGCCTTCAGTGCATTAACCGCAGGCTTTGGACAGGGTTGGTCATATCGGCCAATCGAAATCATGTTGTCTGAATTCGTGATAAAATGTTTGATTTTTGGAGCTCTATCCATCATTGTTCTCTTCTGTTTTTTTACAAACAATTTTCTCCGGCAAAGAAAAATACAGAAAGAAGCAGAGAAGACCATCGAAAAAATGGATATTCAGTATCGGGAGATTCAAAAAGCAAAAGAGGCTTTGAAAGAGAAAGAGGAATTATTGCGGATCGCTCTTGAATCCAATCCGGATTCAATTGTTCTGTATGACATGAAAGGAAATGTTTTATTTTTTAATCAGGCTTTTAGTAATACCTTTGGCTGGACACTGGATGAACGCATCGGAAAAAAAATGGATGTTTTTGTTCCAGAGGAAAACTGGGAAGAAACAAGAAAAATGATCTTACAGTTATTAACAGGGAAAAGCATTTCCGGGTTTGAAACATACCGCTTGACCAAGGATGGACGGAAGCTTCCGGTAATGATCAGTGGCTCGATTTTCAGGAACAGACAGGGGAATCTGGAAGGGAGTATCATCAATCTGAAGGATATCAGCGAGAATAAAAAACTTCAGTCCGAGCTGCAGCAAGCGCAAAAAATGGAAGCCATTGGTACACTTGCAGGTGGTATTGCGCACGATTTCAATAATATTCTATCCCCGATTATCGGGTATACGGAAATGATGCTTGACAATGCACCGGAAGGAAGTGACCTGCGGGAAAGTCTCCATGAAGTTTTGGTGGCATCGCTTCGGGCCAGTGACCTTGTAAAACAGATACTTGCATTCAGCCGCCATGAGGGAAAAGAGCTGAAGCCTGTAAAAATACAAATTATCATTAAGGAAATCATAAAATTGATGAGAGCATCCATTCCCACAACAATCGATATCAAACAGCATATTGATAACAATTGCAGTATGGTGCTTGCCGATGCGACAAATATTCATCAAATTGCGATGAATCTCATGACAAATGCATACCATGCTATGGAAACAGATGGCGGGACATTGACGATCAGGCTATCCGAAGTCAACTTTTCCGCAGAGGATTTACATTTTTTTGATGTGAATCCGGGTACATTTGTCTGTTTGTCTGTTTCCGATACAGGCCATGGGATTGAAAAACATATTCTTGATCGGATATTTGAGCCTTACTTTACAACAAAAACAAACGGCAAAGGAACCGGTCTTGGTCTTTCTGTTGTACATGGGATTATAAAAAGCTATAAAGGGGATATCCGTGTATACAGTGAACCTGGAAAAGGATCCGTGTTCAATGTTTATCTGCCGGTAATCCATATGGAGTGGGAAGAAACAAAGGCCATGAATCATCTCTCTGTTCGAGGCGGGAACGAGCATATCCTGCTGGTGGATGACGAGGAGCCGATTCTAAAAATGGAGAAGCAGATGCTTGAGCGCCTTGGATACCAGGTGACATCGCGAACAAGCAGCCTGGAAGCACTGGAGGCATTTCGCTCCTCTTTGAAGAAATTTGATCTGGTCATTACCGACATGACCATGCCGAACATGACCGGTGAGAAGCTTGCATTTGAGCTTAAAAAGATCAGGAAGGGGATTCCGGTTATTGTTTGCACCGGCTTCAGTGAAAAAATTTCCAGGGAAAGGGCGGAAGTTTTGGGTATTGATGGGTTTTTGATAAAACCCATTGCTAGAGATGATCTATCGATAACAATCAGAAAAGTAATGGACATGAATAAGGAAGGATAAAACCGAAAATGGCACATATTCTAATCATTGACGATGAACAACCGATTCGTTTAATGCTTCGCAAAATGCTTGAGTCTGAAGGGTTTGTCGTAACAGAAGCGTCCAACGGAGCAGAGGGGATCAAACGCTATCATGAAAATCCGGCAGATTTGATCATCACAGACCTTATCATGCCGGAAAAAGAAGGTACGGAAACAATTATGGAGTTGAAAAAAGAAAATCCGGCTGTAAAGATTATCGCCATGTCAGGCGGCGGCAAAAACAAACCGGACGGATATCTTCATACCGCAAAGCTCTTGGGCGCAAAGCAGACGTTTGAAAAACCCGTCCGGAAAAATGAATTGTTGGAGGCGATTAGACAATTGATATAAAACAGTAATATATTTTCAGGGGCTTATTTTTTTTCTATTATGTCTCTCGAGTTTATTATTGACCATTGCGATTCTTTTGGAATACTATTTCAAATTATGTACAACAAACATTCAAATTATTTAAGATCTGTATTTTTGTTACTTTTAACAGTTGTAATAACCGTCGGTTGTGGAGGGGGCGATGATGGCGGTAATAGCGGGAATGAAACGTTAATAACGTATTATCGTGATTCCGACGAGGATTTCTATGGTGATCCCAATGTGTCGATTGAGAAAGATGCTTCAAAAAAGCAACCAAAAGGTTATGTGCGTGATAATACAGACTGTGATGATACAAATAAAGAAATCCATGCATGTTGTTCAATAGATGCAAGATTCACAGATATGGGAGATGGCACTGTCCGGGATAACGACACCGGCCTTCTCTGGTTGAAGAATGCGAATGCGTTTGATGAGATGAATTGGCCCGATGCCCTGAATGCAGCGGCAGAGCTGAGCAGCGGGGAGAAAGGATTATCGGATGACTCCGTAGATGGAGACTGGCGATTGCCCACCAAGGAAGAATGGGTAGCGTTTATGTGCCAGGGTTTTACAGACCCGGCATTGGTGAATACAAATGGGGATGGTCAGTGGACGGAAGGAGATGCATTTACAGGAGTGATAAAAAATTACTACTGGTCGAGTGAAGAATTTTCGATTGAAAAAGCATGGCACGCCTATATGGGAGACGGTAAAATATATGCCGGATATAAGCAATACAGTAAATACTACTACGTATGGCCGGTTCGTAATGCCAAATGATCGTTTTTTTTTGAGCCTCTTTCAAATGACTGATTTGGTTATTTCCTCCTACACATTATTCATTTTCAAATAAGGAAGCATAACATGGCGGACACCCAAAAAAAGAACCGGAAAAATCATGAATCCCTGTCTGAAAGTGAATCCAAAAAAATCCTTTCCGGCTATGGCGTTCCGGTTATCGTTGAAAAGATTGCCGGAACAAAGAAAGAGGCTGTCCGTCTCTCCGAAGAAACCGGTTTCCCGGTTGTCGTAAAAGGGCTTGGGGCAAAACTTACTCATAAAACAGAACGAGGGCTTGTCCATCTGAACCTTGAAAATGAAAAAGCGGTTACAGATGCGGCGGATGCCATTTCAAAAGAAGCAGGAGATGATCTGGAAGGTTTCCTTGTTCAGCCTTTTTTAACGGGTAGACGTGAATTTGTGGCAGGTATGTTCAGAGACCCGATGTTCGGTCCGGTCATCATGTTCGGTCTGGGGGGTGTATTCACAGAAGCGCTTTCAGATGTCTCCTTTCGGCTGGCGCCGCTTACGGATATCGATATCAAAGAGATGATTGGTGAAATCCGTTCCCAAAAACTTCTGGGTGATTTCAGGGGTGAAAAAAAGGTGAACATGGAGGCAATTATCCGGACACTGAAAGGTCTCTCAGATCTCAGTATGGTGGAAGCGGATATCGCTGAAATTGATATCAATCCCCTCCTGGTTCAGCCTGATGGAAATATTGTTGCGGTGGATGCCCTGATTGTAAAAGGCAAAACTGTTGAACATATGCCTTACACAGAACCGGTAAGCCTGGAATCCATCCGGTTTTTCTTTTATCCCAAACCGATTGCCTTCATCGGAGCCACAACCACCATGGGTAAATGGGGGCATACGCTTCCCACCAACACCGTAAGCGGAGACTATAAGGGGGAGATTTATCTGGTCAATCCCAAAGGGGGAACGATTATTAACAGAACTGCCTATCAATCCATAGCAGACATCCCCGGGAAAGTGGATCTTGCGGTAGTGACCATTCCTGCTTCCAAAGTCATGGAGCTTATCCCCCAGTTACAGGCAAAGGGCATCAAGGACATGCTTCTGATTTCTTCCGGATTCGGTGAAACCGGAGAGGAAGGGAAAAAACTGGAGAAAGAGCTTGTTCAAAAAGCAAAAGAAGCAGGCATTCTATTGCTTGGCCCAAATACCATGGGAATATGCAATCCGCATATCGATCTTTACTGTACGGGCGTTCATGTGAGGCCTAGAAAGGGGAGTACATCCATTGTATCCCAGTCCGGTAATATGGGTACCCAGCTTCTGGCCTTTGCTTATCAGCAGGATATCGGCATCCGCGGCTTCTGCGGGTCGGGAAACGAAGCCATGCTTACAATCGAAGATTTCCTGGATGCATTCCTTGAAGATGAACTCACCAAAACAGTAATGCTCTATGTGGAGAGTGTAAAAAACGGGAGACGGTTTTTTGAAAGCGCCAAAAGTGTCAGCAAGAAGAAACCGATCGTCCTTTTAAAAGGCGGCCGGAGCAAGGCCGGCAATATTGCCGCCTCCAGCCACACCGGGGCGCTTACCTCAGATACCAGAGTGTTTGATGCCATGTGCAAGCAGGCGGGTATTATCAATGTCAATCAGTCACTTGAAATGCTCGATCTGGCAGCGTCTTTTTCTTCACTTCCGCTTCCTACCGGAAACCGCGTGGCCATTATGACGCTGGGAGGCGGCTGGGGTGTTGTAACGGCCGATCTCTGTGAATACTACAATCTGACCCTGCCTCACTTGTCTGCTGAAATCACGGCCCGTATCGACAAAATTCTACCGCCTTACTGGAGCAAGGCCAACCCGATCGATCTGGTGGGGGAAAATGACAACCGTCTCCCCATGACAGTGTTGGAAGAGCTGATGAAATGGGATGAGTGCGATGCGGTCATCAATCTGGGAATCATGGGAAAGCGTATCATGACCAGTCAACTGGTTCAATCCGTGGCAAAAGCAGACGGGTCTTACTCCGGAGAATTTCTGGATTCAATCGTCAAAATGATCACTGATTTTGAAAAACGATACGTTGAACATGTGGTCAATCTGATGGAAACGTACAAGAAACCGATATATGGCGTCAACATTATCACGGACGCGGAAGACAAAACCGTTTACCGGGTTGAAGGCAAAAAACACAAGGCTGTTTTCTTCCCCACACCGGAAAGAGCTGTAAAATCACTTGCAAGAATGGCCGAGTACCGGCGTTTTCTGGATACACATCCGTAGAAACGGATCCGGCGATTTTGTAGACTAAGCCGGCATCATCGGGCAAGGGATAAAAATCGTTCAGCCTCCTTCTCATTGCCCTGTAAGGAATAGATCCGGCTTATTTTATGGTAGTAATGGGATCGGTTTTCCGGATCTTCCTGGGTCAGGTTGAAGAACAGTTCCAATGTTTTCGTAGAAAAATCCCCAGCCTTGAAACTGGTTTCCGCATACCGTTGTTTGACATGTGAATCGATTTTGCGGCCGCAGCCCTGACAGGCTCCGATGATCTGCCCATATACATGGCGGGCTTCTTCATTCCGGCCCAGCGCCTCATATGTCTTTGCAAGGGACTGGGCAATGTGGTTATCCCATTCATTTTTTTGTAACACATCCTGATAAAACGTACTGGCTTTTTCAAGATCGCCGGATAGAAAATAGGTTTCCCCCAGCAGAAGCTGAATGGGAATGGATCCAACGATTTCTTTTGGACAGGCCTTCAGAAATACTTCCGCATCCTTAAATTTTTTCTTTTCCCACAAAATTTCACTCATTAACTGGCATGCCCTTATGGATTCCGGAAAATCTTTTAAAAATCCGGCCAACAACGATTCAGCCTCACTGTATTGTCCCTGGTTTACATATGCGGTGGCCAGCTCCAGGGGAATGTAAGATTTTGCTGAGGAATGCGCTTTCAGTGCAATGGATAGATTCTGCACAGCCGTACTAAAATCCCCTTGATTCAGGGCAACAAAACCGATCTTGAATTCCTTTCCATACTCAAGATACGCCTCCTGTTCTGACTGGGGCAGGGAGCCCAGAAGTGCTGTAAGATATTCCTCCTCCTCCCATGGCATATCCTCTTCAATATTATCCTCTCCGATATGATTATTTTCGATCCGATCTTCTTTTTCATGTCCGTTCGAAGATCGGGAACCCATAAACTGTTTTTGGACTTCCTGAATTTCAACAGAGAGTTTTTCATCAGCCGTCAGCTCCAGGGCCAGTTTCAGCAGATCCTTTGCATCCTGGAGGCAATTGGATGCGACCAGTTCTTTTGCGTTTTGAAGATGCCTGACGGCCAGAAGCTCTTTGCATTGAATCAATTTTTCGCTGATCCGGTTTACCAGCTCAGGGTTTGGATCAGATTGTTTTTCAAGTTTGGCAAGCGCATTTTCATATTCCATTTTCGCCATACCATATTCCTGCTCATTGAAAAGTGAATCTGCTTTTTTTTCAATTTGTTCTGGTGTTTTTCCAGCAAAGAACTTTAAAAATCCCATTGGATTATCCTCCTTGAATATAGCGTTTGTCGACTCTCTCATAGAGTCTGATTTGTGTCAAGAAATCCGTCAGATCAGAAACAGCAATAATATTTTTTTCAAACAGAAAATGCCGGGAAAAAAAAAATAGGATGGAATGAATTTTTCCTTGCTTATCCTTTGAATCTCATATATTGACTGTCTCAATTCGGGTAACAGTCGCAAAACAGAATCGGAATTCTCCTGTGCTGCGCTGCTTATTCTCAATCTGAACAACTCCTCAAATTGGTATCTGTTTTTGCGATTGTGCCCTGATTATGTTGTATGATTGTTTTGGAAAGAAATAGCTGCTGATTGCATCTTCGTCTGATTTCATCCCTGACTGAATTACGATTACTCAATTACGTCTTCTTTCTGATTCGTTGAAAGTCATGAATTTGCGGATAGCGGTTCCACGTTATTGAATTCTACAGCTCATTTTTTCCGGCGTATTTTTGCGCATAATAACTTATTAAAATGCAGGTAAAAGGAATAATGGAAGAGAGTAAAAGAAAAAAAATTGAAGCCCAGTTGCGTCAACTGTTTGTTAACGCAGATCAACTGGAAAACAAAAATTATACGGATGAATCAATAAGCACCGGTGTCAAAGTGATCCGGCGTCGCAAAGGGACACCTGACAGAGAGATCAAATAATCCCCGAACTTTTTTTGTCAGCGGATAACGCTTGAATAGAAATGATTCAATGTGTTATTGACCGTTTTTTTAAAGGCTTTTCATCCTTTTTTGTTGTACAGCATGGTATTCCTCATGGTTTGTTTTCTCTGAGTTTGTACTTTCCGATAAGTAACTGCCTTTTATAGTCCTTTCCATACCGGGCCGACACTGAATCCCTGATTCTGTTCTGTCTGCATTTAAAGCTTGCAAGAATAATCAGAATGGTTATATTCGCAGGGTGATTTTCCGGTCCGATATTTTGGAATGTTGCAAGAAGGCCATGATGTAAAAAATAGAGAGAAACGGAAGAATAACGGAATATGAGTGTTCATCAAAAAGAGATAAACAAGAGAAGAACTTTCGGGATTATCAGTCATCCGGATGCCGGAAAAACAACCTTGACGGAGAAACTGCTTTTATATGGAGGTGCAATCCATCAGGCCGGTGCGGTAAAAGCACGCAAGGCAGGGCGGTACGCCACGAGTGACTGGATGGCGATTGAGAAAGAAAGAGGGATCTCCGTTACCACATCGGTCATGAAATTTGAATACAGGGACTATCAGATCAATCTGCTGGACACCCCCGGACATCAGGATTTTTCTGAGGATACCTATCGTGTTCTGACCGCTGTTGACAGCGCCCTGATGGTGATCGACAGTGCCAAGGGAGTGGAAAAGCAGACAGAGAAATTGATGGAGGTATGCCGGATGAGAAATACCCCCATTATCACCTTTATCAATAAACTGGATCGGGAAGGGATGGCACCCCTTGATATTTTGGGGGATATTGAGGAGAAATTGCAGATCGAATGCACACCTCTTTCCTGGCCCATCGGGATGGGCAAGCGATTCAAGGGGGTCTATAACCTGTATAAGAAGGAACTTCATCTGTTTACACCCGGCCATGATTCCAGAAACAAGGATGGGATTCTGATACAGGATCTGTCCGATAAAAACCTGGATGAAATTCTTGGCAGTCAGGCAGATGAGTTAAGAGAGGATATTGATCTGATCGAGGGGGCTGCCGATCCTTTTGAGCTGGATCATTATTTAAAAGGGAATCAGACACCGGTTTTTTTCGGAAGTGCCATCAATAATTTCGGTGTCCAGGAATTGCTGGACACCTTTGTTGAGATGGCTCCGTCTCCCATTCCCAGACAGACGGTCACAAGAGAGGTATCCCCCTATGAGGATACGTTTTCCGGGTTTGTGTTTAAAATTCAGGCAAACATGGACCCGGCTCACCGGGATCGGATCGCATTTTTTCGAATCTGTTCGGGAAAGTATGTAAGAGGGATGAAAGCGTTCCATCATCGTATTGGAAAGGAGATCGCGCTCTCCAACGCAACCATCTTCATGGCCAATGAACGAGAAAATGTAAACGAAGCGTACCCGGGTGATATTATCGGGATTCATAACCATGGTACCATCAAGATCGGAGACACCTTCACGGAGAAAGAGCCGCTCCGGTTTACCGGGATTCCCAATTTTGCCCCTGAATATTTTAAAAAAGTCATTCTTAAAAATCCGATGAAGATGAAACATCTTCAAAAGGGGTTGACACAGCTTGCCGAAGAAGGAGTGGTGCAGTTTTTCCGGCCGGCTGTAACCAAGGAATACATTCTGGGCGCAGTCGGAATTTTGCAGTTTGATATCACTATGGAGCGGCTCCGGACGGAGTATGGTGTGGATGCGGTTTATGAACCGGTTCATTTCAATGTTGCCCGGTGGGTCGAGTGTGACGACCCCAAAAAATTGTCGGAATTTCAAGAGAAAAATCGTTCCAATATCGCCCTGGATGCGGAAGGATCTCTGGCGTACCTCACTACAAGCGAGTGGCAGCTAGGGTATTGCATGGAGCAGTGGCCGGATATCGTCTTCCGCAAGACACGGGAAATCAGTGATTCGTGATCCGTGAGATCCGGATGCTTCTGCCGGGTTTACTCTCCGGTCTGTATGTGTTATTGAAAGTATCATGGAATAAAAAAAAGAGAGCTGATGACCCATAAGCTGGTTATCAGCGTTCTGATTTTCTGAAAAACACAATCTGTCTTTACGGTTCAACCATTCGGAAAGGAAAAGATATGTCTATTGTAAAGTGGGAAAAACAGGAAAATGTTGCGGTGTTGACCATGACAAATGGTGAAAATCGTCACAATCCGTCTTTTTCAACAGCCATGAAAGCGGCTTTTGATGAAATGATGGCGGATACGGATGTCCATGCCCTGGTACTAGCATCCGATGATCCGAAAAACTGGAGTCTGGGCGTGGACGTCATGTGGATGATGGAGCGCTTTCAGGCCAAGGATATGGAGGCGGTCAGCCAATGGCTCTATGAGATGAACCAGGTTTTCCGGTTCCTGATCATGTGCCCCTTCCCATCCATTGCAGCGATAACCGGTCATGCCTTTGGAAATGGTGCCATGCTGGCGGGAGCTTGCGATTTCAGGTTCATGCGGTCAGACAGGGGTTATATGTGTCTGCCGGAAGTGGATTTGAACATTCAGTTCGCGCCATCGATGATTCAATGGATGAAAAAAGCCATGCCCTATCATCTTTTTATCGATATGAAGTGGTCCGGCCGAAAGGTTGGCGCAGCGGAACTTGAAAAAAACAACGTACTGATCAAAACCTGTGATGGGATTGAAAGCACAATTCTGGAAGCGATCCAATTTGGAAAACAGTTTCATAAACCGCGAAAGACTTTATTGGAGATGAAAAAAAGAACCTATAAACATATCACCGATGCCATGGAAAACGAAGACCCGAAATATCTGGACCCACCGGTATTCATGCTGACACCGTAGACAGGTCTATCTGAAAAAATCCAGAACATACTTTGCGGCAGTAAAAATAATAATGACGGCCAGCATCCATTTGATTGCCTTCGCAGGCACGAATTTCTGGCAGCGGGCACCCAGGTACATGCCGGCCATTCCTCCCATTCCGAAAAGGAGTCCCAGAAACCAGTCCGGAGCAATGGACATATTCGGATAAAGAGGCGCAATGGCCTGGTAAAAAACAACTCCGGCAATGGAGGTGACAAAGGTTCCCATCAGGGCTGCTCCGGCCACTGTGTAGACGGGCAGCCTGTAAAAAGTCACAAAAAAAGGAGCAATAATGGCCCCTCCGCCGATGCCATAGATTCCGCCCACAATCCCTACAATAAAACTCAGGGAAAAGATTCCCCAGAAAGGGACATCAAAGGTTTCATCATAAAAGGTGTAGCCCAGCCTTTTCAGGTTGAAATGGGTTACCTTGATCGCAGGGAACAGATCCTTGCCTTTTGATCCTGTTTTGCCGGACCCTTCCAGGTGACGACGCACCATATCCTGAAAACGTTTTTCGCTGTCGTTTTGATTCGGCCGGCCTTGGTTTTTTTTCAAAAGCTCCAGTACCATCCTGGCTCCGATGTAAAGCAGCACTGCGGCAGCGAACAGTTTGAAATTTTTTGGATCAGGAAGCCAGGACACGCGGACAAAAGCGCCGATCAAAACCCCCGGCAACGTGCCGGAGATTACAACCAGGGTGAGGGGCCACACCATTCTTCCTTCTTTCCAATAACGATAGACCCCGCTGGGAATGGCCACAATATTGTAAAGCTGGTTTGTGGCGCTCACCGAAGGATGGGTGTAGCCGAGGAAAGACATCTGAAAGGGCAGAAGAAGAAACGCACCGGACACTCCGCCCATGGAGGTGAAAAACGAAATCACGAAAGCAACCAACGGTGGAATCCAGAAAGCGACCTCAATTCCCGCAGTGGGAAAAAACATAAAGCCTCCTTGATCGGCAATGAGCATATTGAAAATTGACACGAAAAAAAATATATTCGTGATATAAAACAATGCAGGCTTGTGCGTCAAGATATTTTTGTATGCTATTCGAACCGAATGTGCTAATAGCATCGGTCATAATGATGGATTGCCGGAAAGGGGTTGAAAAGAAAACGACCTGTTCAGTCAATGGAAAAATCAATGAAAACCTCGCAGGAACGAAAGACACTTTTTTCAAAGAGGAAAAATCATGGGAGCATCATTTCTCATCCAAACAGAGATGAGTGTCTGGACACAGCTCAGCTGAACCGTCTGGAGCAATCTTTTCGAGAATGGCTGAAGGGCGCGCGTCATGCGGGTATGAGATTTTCCCGTTGGCGGATTTTGATCATTTTTCTTTTGATAAGATACACCGGTGCCAAGCTGAGTGAGGTTCTGGCCTTGAATCCCTTAAATGATATGGACTGGATCAGGCATGTTGTGATTTTTCGCGGCAGTGAAACCAATGCAGGTTTGGAATCAAGAGAAGTTCAGATCTCAGAATCCCTGGCCATGGAAATTCAGGAAGCATTGGACGATTTTTCTTTCCAACAAGCTTCGGGAGGAAGTCTGCTGAATCTGGATCCCGGTTTTGTGCGGCGCAAGTTTTACGAACGGGCCCAGGCTTGCGGGTTTATAAAGCGACTGGGTGGACCGGAAATGATCCGGAAAGCCCGGGCCGTAGAATTGATGAAAGGCAATATGCCCTTGCCGGCAGTTCAAATGATATTGGGGCACTCCACTCCCAATCTCACATCCGCATATGTTTCCTTTTCAAAGGATGAAATCCGGAAGATTGCAAAGCTCTTTATGGAAGAGGAGTCTTCCCGCAAAACCAGCGCTCGCAATACTTTTTTCGGCAAGATTCAGAACATCTGTAAAGGAGACATCCAGGCCCGTATCGATCTGATGACTTTCGAAGGTTTTCCCATCATCACAGTGATTACCAACGACAGTGTGGATAGGCTTGATTTGAGAAAGGGCGGGCTCATGAAAGCCGAAGTCAAGGCCCCGTGGGTTTATCTTCAAAGCAGCGACACGGAACCGGTATGCAGCTCCGACAACAGGATCAAAGGGGTTCTGGAAAAAATCACCAGAGGCAAAATCAATACGGAATGCATTGTTCGCGTTTCAGACGCGACTGAATTGTGTGCCATCATTTCCACCGAAAGTTTCCGGGATCTCTATCTGAAAACAGGGGATGAGATCTGGGCGCTCTTCAACTGCTTTTCCGTTGTGTTGCATGCGGATTGACTGCATATCAGGTAGGCAACACAGATCGTTCAGAACATAACTAGCTTCATCACAGGAGAACTGCCTCATGTTTGAAGGGAAAAATGTCATCATTACCGGCGGATCATCCGGACTGGGCGAGGAACTGGCCTGCACCCTGGCGGCAAAGGGCGCCAATCTGGCACTGGTTGCACGGAATCAGGACAAGCTCCGGTCTGTTCTGGAAAAAATCAGATCTTCCGGTACCCGACCCATCCGAATCGAAATTTTCCAAAGCGATGTGTGTGATTTTGACGCTGTTGAAAAGACAGGGAAACGGATCGCAGAAACCATCGGACTTCCGGACATCCTGATCAATTCAGCCGGGATCATCAGTGAAAACTATTTTGAAAAGATTCCGATCGATACGTTTCAAAAGGTCATGGGCACCAATTTTTTTGGAACCCTGAACTGGATTAAAGCGATTCTGCCGTATTTTCAGAAAAAGGGAGAGGGCCGTATTGTCAATATCTGTTCCATGGCCGGTTTGATGGGAACCTTTGGATACAGCGGGGAGGTTACACGGTTTTTTGAAATACTGAACCGGTATTTTCCATCACTGACCCGTTGGACATCAGACCTGATTATCCGGCAGTGTTACAAAGGGTCTGGAATGGGATCTACGTAATTTTCATTAAAATGCATTTTATGTATAGTTATCCTTGACAAGAAAAATATTTTTTTCCATATAGGTATTCTTTACGAATCCATTCTCAATTAACTCATCTTCAGAGGAAGTTGTCATGAAAAAGTCTATATTCCCATTCGTTATCCTGGTCTGTTTCCTTGTGATTCTGTTTTCGGTCATCCCGGCGGCAAATGCCGGGAAAAAAAGCGAAGCTTCTCAGAAATCCAAAAAAACGGCCCAAACCATAGCCGGAAATCCTTATCTTGGAGCGATCGTGATCGATGCGGCCACGGGCAAGGTTCTGTTTGAAGACAATGCCGATGTCAAGGGGTATCCGGCCAGCATCACCAAGCTCATGGATCTGATGATCCTGCTTGAAGCTATCCAGTCCAAAAAACTCAGTCTTCAGGACCAGGTGACGGTGACAGCCGAGGCATCCAGAATCGGTGGGTCCCAGGTATACTTGAAGGAGCATGAGGTTTTTTCCGTGGATGACTTGCTGTATGCCCTCATCATTCAGTCTGCCAACGATTCGGCAGTAGCCCTTGCACTTCATTATGCCGGGAGCACGGAAGCGTTTGTGGAGCAGATGAACAAACGCGCCCAGGAACTCGGGATGAAAGACACAATCTTCCATTCCGTACACGGTCTGCCGCCGGGAAAGGAGCAATCAGCGGACGTTTCCACTCCCCGTGATATCGCCATCCTCTGCCGGGCGTTGTTGAAGTATCCGGATACGGTTCGGTACACATCGGTCAAGGAACGCACCTTCCGGCCGGATGCACCACAACCGTTTATCATGCGCAGCCATAACCATTTACTGAAACATCTGGACGGTTGTGACGGACTCAAAACCGGCTATTTCTTCAAGGCTGGTTTTTCCATCGCGGCAACAGCCACTAAAAAAAATCAGCGTGCCATTGCCGTTGTTTTCGGATCATTGAACCGGAAAGCAAGGGATGCCAAAGCCCGTGAGATCCTTTCAAAGGGCCTGATGACACTGGTGGCAAGTGCGCCGCCTCCGCCTGCCGCGTCAATGGATAAAACCAAAGTCACTCCGGAAAAAGCTGCCCAGGAGGAAAAGGTCGCGGCTGAGGCGGGAAAAAAGGAAGTGGTTGAAATCCAGAAAAGCACCCTGTACATCGTGGGCGCCGTGGTTCTATGTCTTGTCATCTTTATCGTTCTGTTGCGGGTACTCAAAAAAAAGGATGAGGACGGACCTTTCATGATGTAAGATGGAATCAAAGCCGGAATGATTCAGAGCAGAGCCAATCCTTTTTGAAAAAGACCTGAGCCAATTTCAAAACTATTATTAAACGTCACACCGGCGAAAGTCAGTGCTCAGAAAAGAGTCGAAAATACTGGATTTTAGTTTTCGCCGGAACTACAACAAGAGACTTTTGAAATTGGCTCACCTATTCAAAAGGATGGGTTGAAGACTGCTCTGAGTCATGCTTTCCGGGATGAGAAATGATCCGTTATCTTTCACTCTTCTTGTTTTTCCAATGTTCTTCCTTTTTTTGCCCTGGAAAAAATATTGTCCATCGATCCATTCCCGATATGAACCACAATATTTGCACCATGTCTTTAACTTGAATAGCCTTGGTTCTCAGATGTGTTAAAAATGGGATAAAAATTATTGACTTATTAGAAGGCATCAAATACAATTTGAGTATTTCATGACTTCTTTTGATCTGTAAAAGCTTTGCGATTGACCGGTAATAAAGGGCGCGATAGAATTACTTTTTCTTTACGATCATGAAACCATCAACAATCTCTATAAGAACGACCTCCAACAATACAAACTTTTTTAAGAATGAAAACTCCTTAATTGCTTTGGTTTCCAATGTCCCTCTCTTCAGTTATGGAAAAAAGCATTGATTTACCGTTTATAACTGAAATTCTGATTTCTTTCTATTGACATCCAAAGTGAACGACATGAGTTGCATATATTTTAAAAAGAGGAGGATGGGATATGCAATTATCATTTAAAATGATGTGTAATCTGAATCTGACCATCAAACGAAAATTGGTTATGACTTTTTCAGTTTTAATTTTACTAGGTGGCTTGTCTGGCGGGGTAGGTTTTCTATTCATCACCCAAATTCGGGAAAATGTTGAAATGCTGTCGGGTGTAACCTTTCCTTTAAGCCGTACATCAAGTGTTTTGGTCAATCAAATGAGGGACGCTCATATCACCACTCTGGAATTGCTGGCCATAGATGACCGGAAAGTTTTTCAGGGTAGAAAATTGGAGTTATCAGTCAAGAAGTCGGAGTTCGACCAAACACTGCAAAAATTATCTTTGATTCTTTCCAGGGGCAATTTAGGTTTAGATTTAAAAAAAATAAATGACATCCGAGATGAATTTTTTCGGGTTGCAGGACTAGCGGTTAATGCCCAACAATCTAAAAGAAAAGATGAGGAGTTTTTAAATCAAAATCTATTGGAATTTAACAAGTTGAGGGAACAGATAGATGGTTCTCTTCAGAAGTTCATTGAAACTGCACAGATAGCCATCGGTGAAAAAGAAGGTATCGGCAGGAAACTGGCTATGACCAGTGATGTTTCTGTGAAAGATGTATCAAATTTATATTTAGAAATGTTTGAAAGGGATTTGCCGGTACTCTATCAGGGGGAAAAATTAAGAAGTTTTCTCATCGAACTCCAGGGTATCACAAAATCGTATATCAGCTTGAAAAATCAGGATTCTTTGAATGCTTGTAAGGATAGTTTTGAAAACCTTTCGAAAGTTATTGAATCCCGCCTTCTCAGACTAAAAAGAAAACTGTCAACTGAAGAGAGCAGAAAAACCTTCGAGATAATCACAAGTGGTTTCATTAAATTGTGTGGCAGTACTATTGAAGAAAATGGACTTTTTCTGACACATCAGAAATTTCTTAAAGCCGAGGAAGAGATTCAAACCCATAAGCGAATTTTAGGAGAGACAGTTGCGCTTTTTGACCAGGAATTAAGAAGAATTACAAATGCAAGTGAAGGCATTAATTCACAGCTTCAGAAAGAAGCCGGGGAAAATGCATTTCGAGCCCAATTGTTATTATTACTAATCGTAATTACAGGATTTTTCATCGGCATTTTCAGCAGTTGGCTGATCATACGTTCGATAACAATACCGGTGGAAAAAGCTGTAATGCTGGCAGAAGCGATCAGCATTGGTGATCTTTCCCAGCGGCTCAATCTCAAACAGAATGATGAGATAGGCTATCTTACAAGGAAGCTTGATTCTATGGTGGAGGGACTAGAGAGCAAAGCCGAGGTAGCGAAGATCATTGCTTCAGGCAATCTTTCAAACGACGTGGCAATCCTTTCAGACAAGGACGTTCTTGGTATATCGCTTGAAAAAATGGTTCAGAGCCTGAGAGAAATGGTCACTGAGCTTCAAATCGCAGGAGATCAGGTGAATAATGGCGCTAGACAGGTTTCCGATTCCAGCCAGGTATTATCACAAGGAGCTACTCAGCAGGCCGCTGCAATTGAACAAATTACAAGTACAACAGTTGAGATAGAATCCCAAACCAGAATGAATGCCGAGAATGCAGCCAGGGCCGGCCAGTTTGCGGCTGAAGTTTGCCGTATTGTGGAAAAAGGGTCAAAACAGATGGATGAAATGATGCTTGCCATGGACGCAATCCAACATTCAAGTGCTGAGATCTCAAGGATTATCAAGGCGATCGATGGTATTGCCTTTCAGACCAATCTTCTTGCTTTAAATGCGGCTGTTGAGGCTGCCCGTGCCGGCAAGCACGGTAAAGGGTTTGCTGTTGTAGCTCAGGAAGTTCGGTCTCTTGCAATAAGGAGTGCAGACGCAGCAAAAGAGACGTCCGACCTGATTTACTCATCTATGAAGAAAGTGGATGATGGAACAGCGATCGCCCAAAAAACAGCACTGGTTTTGGAGGAAATGAATCAGGGGGTTACAAAGGTTGATGAAATTGTAAAGGTGATTTCACAAGCCAGTCGTGATCAAGCTCAGGGAATTTCGCAGTTAAAACAGGGGCTAGATCAAATTAATGCCGTTACTCAGCAAAATACTGCGACCGCTGAAGAAACTTCATCTTCTTCGGAAGAATTGTCATCACAGGCAGAGCTGGTGAATCGGCTTCTTGCGCGTTTTAAAAAAAATGATACACCTGAGCCAATTTCAAAACGATTAAAAAGCGTCACACCGGCAAAGGTCAGTGCCCAGAAAATAGCCGAAAATACTGGATTCTATTTTTCGCCGGAATTACAACAACAGACTTTTGACATTGGCTCACCTGATATAGAAAAAATATTGCATCCCAATCGTGAGATCGAGTAAAAATAATCCGGGAAAAGAGGGGAAAAGATCTAAAATTCAGGTTCCGGAATCGAACATCAAATTGAATGACAGGGTATACACCATGAAAATTTACAAAAAACGGACGATCAACTTTCTGATTACAGGATTTGTCTGCCTAACTTTGATGGCCTGTGTTACTACCTCCACGAAAAATGAGGAAAAATCTCCGGCCGGAACCGGAGAAGTACTCCCAAAGGTGGGCATTGCACTCGGGGGCGGGGGGGCGAGAGGCTTTGCTGAAATCGGTGTTCTCAGAGCCTTTGAACAGGAAAAGATCCCTATCGATCTGGTCGTAGGCACTTCCGTGGGCAGCCTGATCGGAGCCATCTATGCGGATACGGGCAGCGTGCTGGATGCGGAATTCATCGCCATTTCCATCAACGAAGAGGATATTTTTGATTACGGCGCCCTATCCATTTTTTCAGGTGGCTTTGTCAAGGGGGAGAAGCTGGAAAAGTTTTTGAACACTCATCTGCGCAATAAAGAAATCCAGAACCTTAAAATACCATTTGGCGCTGTAGCCGTTGATCTGCGCACGGGAAAGGCGGTTATGTTTGAACAGGGATCGGTGGCACGTGCTGTCCATGCTTCCTGCGCCATCCCCGGAGTTTTCGTACCGGTGGAAATCGGCGGCCGTGTTTTTGTCGATGGCGGCGTAACCGACCCCATTCCAGTGGAGTTGACGCGCAAAAAGGGAGCGGATGTTGTGATCGCCGTGGTCATCGATCCGGCCCTGCCCCAGCAAGCTCCTAAAAATCCGATAGAAGTTGCCTACCATGCGGTTACCATCATGTCCTCGGAGATTGGAGTGCTGGGCGTGAAAAACGCGGATGTGATTATCCATCCGGATGTGGGTAATGTGGCGTACGATGATTTTTCCCAGAAAAAAAGGTTGATCGAGGCTGGTGAAAAAGCTGCACGCACCATGATGCCGGAAATCAGGGCAGTGATCCGCGCCAAGACAAAATAAGTGATGTAAAACAGGTGATATCTCTGCTTGTAATTCTCCCATATGGGGAATCAGCGATAAAATTCAGAAAAAAAGGCGGACGGGAATTGCATCCCGACCGCCCGGTATCTTCTCCGATGATATAAAAAATACGGATTCCTTATTTCTGAATCATTGTGCTGATAATATCTTTGACCTTGTTATCGGTAAACATTTTTTCAACCGCACTGGACAGGGTATTGCTTATTTCCTGCTCCATGCGTGACTGGTTGAAAAACAGATGGCTGAAGGATGAAGAGCTTTCAATACTTGTGGTATAAAGAATGCTTTTTTGCTTCACGTCGGCAAAGATGACGCGAAGTTTTACCTTTGTTTTGTATTCAGCGCTCAGAAAGTCTGTTTTACTTGTTACATCAAGCTCTTCGATGAAACCGCCGACCACCAGATTACCCCACTCCTCCCGGACGGAAGTACTGGTGCAGTCCCAGGCCGGTGTGCCGCCGAACACGGTATAACCATTTTTGAAAAAGGCATCCTTGATCGCAGTTCCCACTGTTTCCGAGGGTGTCAATGTCAGAGGAACCGCCTTACGCACGCTGCTGTCGCCCTGAATCCTTTTGCCGATGAACTCTCTGTCAGGTTCGTTGCGTTTATCATTGAATTGCGCAGTCGTAATGATGCACTGCTGCATGCCGGAGTCGGCAGCCCTTGTTACCTCTGCTTGCGGCATATAGCGTACATCAAGCTTGTAATGGCCGGTCGCTGCACAGGACACCAAGGTTAGCGCAAGCACGCAGCACAGAATGATCCGGTTTATGGAAGTGAGTTTGCCATCATATTTTTTCATCTTTTTCTCCTTTATGGAAAGTTATTCATTCCGTGGTTGTTCCCAAAAGCCTGGCAATAAGCCAGACTCTATCTCCAAAGCAAAAATGGAGATAGAAAAGAGCAACAACAGAAAACAATACAGTGCTGAATATAAAGCAAAAGTGGCATTAAAATGAAGAAATGACAAGACTTTGCTTTTTTTACGCTCCGGTTGTAATGGAAGTCTGCCTGTGAGTCAAGATTTTTGTGAATACAACGTGTTGAATTGGTTTGACCGGACGAGGATTCAAATCCCTGGATCAGAAGTTATAATCGCTTTGTGTTTTTTATCCTGTCTAAATACGCAATATTTCAACATCACCCGTGACCAGACCGATGTACATCATGAATTTATTCTGCGGCACGTAAATGCCCTTGAGTTTGGTTTCAATCAGTTCGGTGATCATTCCGCATTGTGCCACAGTATCCAGATATGCATAGCGCGTAACCGCCGTCCCCTGCGTGACAATGGTTCCGGACTGGATCACACCGATACCGGCTTTTTTAACTTTATCAAGCTTACCGTCAAAATCATAAACAATGGACCCGAGATGATGGATTCCGCCGTTGTTTTTCCGGAGGGTTTCGGAATAGATGCACTCATCTCCGCCTTTTACATGGATCAATTCATATTCCATTCCTCCCCGGAATGCGATCACAATATCCAGATCCAGGTGGATGGGGTTTCCCTGATAAACAAGGTCATGCCGGGCGGTTTTGGAGCGGAACCAGGGACCGATTCCCAGAAGTCTTGAGTAATAGGAAGCTGCTTTAGGAATATCTTTTACAAGTATACCGATCTGGTTGATTTTTGGAAAATTCATGATTTTAATTACCGATGTATTGACCGATTCCATACAAGTCATATCCTTTTTGTTTCAATTGGGCAACAATATTGATTTTTTATGAAAACAGGGTATTGACGCACAAACGACTTTTTCATATATTCATCTGAAAAAAAATGAAAGGCTTATTTCTGAGTAATTTTGGTATTTACCAATCGCTTCAGCACGCATTATTTACAATTTGGTGTAGTGGAACTGATGGGTAATTTATGGCTGTCAAGATAAGGCTGTCAGGTGATTATTGCCGGAAACCGGGCACCTTTTATGAATATCAGCATTATTATATCCAGGGTTTTAGACAAATCAGGGGGCTTGATTTCAATCTTGAGCCGGCTTTGGTAGAAATATTTTTCCGCTTGCTTGACAGAAAAATCCGGGGAGCACACCGCGCATGGAGCATCCATAGCAGGCTATTCAGCAGGCACAGAATAATTGAAGCAGACCATGTGGGCCGATATCTTTTCGAAGTGGACGCAAAGCCGATCAGGGTCGCTTTGGATTCGCACGATGGTTGGAAGATCCGCGACCAGCAGGCTTACCAGTGGTGCGACATCTATTTTAAAACCAACAAATGGTACAACCGCAGCTATCCTGACAACGTATATCCGCTTGTAAACGGTAACGGATTACTGGATCCACGGAAAATATATCAGCTAAAGATTCTTCGGAATCGGGAAAAAGAGATCGATTTACTATTCATGACTAAGATTTATGCCTCTTCCCAGAAAGAAGTTTTTCATAATAATATCGAGCATCATGTCCGTATTTTTGAAATTCTGGCCAGTCTTGATTGCAGCAAAATACTCAAAGCAATCATTCCACCCGAATACCCGTATGAAATAATGAGGCCATACCTGGACAGGCTTGATCGCGCTGGTGTACCCTGGAGCCATTCATGGGAAGGGATGTCCACTTTTGAATTCTGGGATCATCTGGCCAAAGCCCGCATCGTGTTCTTGCATTCGGGAAAGCATGGGTGCATCTCCTGGCGAATGCTGGATCTCCTTTGTATGGGAGCATGCATTGTATGTGATCTATCTCCCTACCCAAACTGGCCCTTGCCATTGATGCCCGAATTGAACTTTGTGGATGGGGGGTGTGGACTCGGACCGGATGAATCTCTCCAGCCTTTGGAATGCTACGACGGTATTCGACATGTCATCGACAGACTCTTGCTCAACGAGGTCAGGATGAATGTTATCCGCAGGAATAACAGTGAATATTTTGACAGGCATGGAAATCCTTTGAGCGTGGCCTCCTACATTATCGATACAGTGAAAAGTTGGGAAAAAGGTCAGAATCCTCCCCAAACAACATACTCTGTTACGCCAGGTTTATAAAAAAATCGTCCAATTTTAAAAAACAATTGACATTTCCTATCCATGGCTTTAAAAATACTAAAGGAGATTCAGTATTGATTAAGAAAACGATTCGATATCGATTTGGAGAAAAGCTAAGAAGCATTCGGGAGCGGAAGGGGCTTACTTTAAAGGAAGTCGCTGAGATGGTCTCGGTGAGTGAGAGCCTGGTTTCCCAGATTGAGCGGAACAAGGTTTCTCCTTCCATGGATATCCTTCTTACCATAGCGGATTCACTAGATATCGATTTTGAGTATCTTTTCAAGGATTATAAACGGAACAAACAGGTTGATATTGTCCGGGCCGGGGAAGGGGATCGTATTGTCCAGCCCGGGGTGATTTTTCATCAGCTCTCCATGATGCAGGAACTGGATGAAGCGCATGCTGTCGAGGCTTTTTTACTGGAGGTTTCCCCCGGCAACGAAAAGGGGGATCGGGTTTATGGGCATGCGGGAAAGGAGCTGGGGATCCTGCTGGAGGGAGAGGGAGAGTTGATCTACGGAACCAGTCACTATCAGCTCCATGAAGGAGACAGTATCTCTTTTTCATCGGACAATCCGCATATCCTGAGAAACACGGGGAAGAAAACACTCCGGGCAATCTGGGTGATCTCGCCGCCCCGGAAGCTTTTCTTGAAATAAAAGGGGCAAAAGTTCGGAATCATAAGATTTAAATCAAGGAACGATTTTCAGATAGAAGTCAACAAGGAGCGATCATGGGCAAAACAATTGCTGAAAAAATATTTGACTCCCATTATGTGGACAATCCTTCGGGAGATATACACGTGATCCGGCTGGATGCTGTTTTCTGCCATGAGATTACAACACCTGCGGCCATCAATGATCTGGTCAGCCGGGGCAAGGACAGGGTGTTTGATCCCTCCAAAATCAAAGCGGTCATTGATCATGTTACCCCTGCAAAAGATTCGAAAACAGCGATTCAGGGAAAGATTCTCAGAGACTGGGCCGGACGGCATCAGATCCGGGATTTTTTTGATATTGGGAGAAACGGTGTCTGTCATGCCATTTTTCCGGAAAAAGGTTTTGTCCGGCCTGGTTATACGATTATCATGGGAGATTCCCACACCTGCACGCACGGTGCTTTTGGTGCGTTTGCCGCCGGTGTCGGCACAACCGATCTTGAGGTTGGGATCTTAAAGGGAGTGTGCGCATTCCATTACCCCAAAAGCATGAAAATTGAAGTGAATGGAGCCCTGCCAAAAGGGGTTTATGCCAAGGATGTGATTCTCTCCATAATCGGGAAAATCAGCGTCAATGGCGCCACCAACAAGGTGATAGAATTTTCCGGGTCTACGGTGGATGCAATGTCCATGGAGGCACGGATGACGATCTGCAATATGGCGGTCGAGGCCGGGGCCACCAGCGGAATCTGCCGGCCGGATCAAACAACGGTTGACTATCTCTGGGAGTTCATAAAAGATGAGTTTCAGTCCCGTGCGTCTGCCCTGGAAGCTTTTTCCGCCTTTGCACCGGATCCGGATGCAAAATATGATTCCATGATCACACTTCAGGCAGAAACCATTGAACCGCTGGTCACTTATGGATACAAGCCGGATCAGGTGAAAACCGTTCGTGAAATGGAAGGGGAGAGGGTGGATCAGGTTTATATCGGATCCTGCACAAACGGACGGATTGAGGATTTAAGGGCCGCGGCCAGAGAACTGGAGGGAAAGAAGATCAAGGATTCTGTCCGGGGGATTGTTTCACCGGCAACACCTTTAATTTATCATCAGGCTCTTGAAGAGGGTATCATTAAAATTTTCATGGATGCGGGTTTTTGTGTGACCAATCCCACCTGCGGAGCCTGTCTGGGGATGAGCAATGGCATACTGGCTCCGGGCGAGGTCTGCGCTTCCACAACCAACAGGAACTTCAATGGACGCATGGGAAAAGGGGGGATGGTTCACCTCATGAATCCGGCCACAGCGGCTGCCAGTGCGGTAAAAGGGTGCATCACCAATTCGGAACAATATATGCATGGCCGATAAAAACGTAAGGAGATATTCAATGAAAAATTTTAACGGAAAAGTCCTTTTCCTGGATCGCTCCGACATTAATACAGATGAAATTATTCCAGCCAAATATCTGACGGAAATCTCGAAAGAGGCGCTGAAGCCCAATCTGCTCGAGGATTTGAAACTGGAAGGTTTTTCCCCGTCAGCGGACATTCCGGGAAAAAGCATTGTGATCACCCGTGCCAATTTCGGATGCGGTTCTTCCCGGGAACATGCGCCATGGGCATTTGAAGTCAACGGGATCAACCTGATCATTGCCGAGAGCTACGCACGGATTTTCAGGCAGAACATGTTCAATTGCGGAATGATGGCCATTGAATTACCCAAAGAAACCATCGATCATCTTTTTAAGGTTTACCAGCGAAAAGAGGTTACGATTGAAACCGATCTTGACAGAAACTGGTTTACGATCCGTTCCGGCAGCCGGATTGAAGAGATTCCTTTTTTTATCTCCGACTATGATCGATCCCTGGTTCTGGCCGGTGGGTGGGTGGAGTTTGCGGATCGACATTATTAGGTTGGCCGGTTAGCTGATTTCTCACACCAACTCAAGAAAAAAATTTATATCCATCCGTGCTTGTTTCAGAATGTGGGAAAGTGTTGACCGTTTGATTGGTTTGTGGGCCGGAATTGTCAGTTTTTAAACCTCATTGATGGTACGCTTTTGTAGTCGGATGTGGCTGCCTTTTTGTCGTACTACCACCCAACCATCCCGCTGAAGCGCTCGAATTACTTTATCATAGGTAAGGCTTGGAATTTTCGTCATACCGCGACTTCCAATATCTCTGTACCCGGAACAATTGTCATGTCGTCATCCACAGGTTCGATGTATAGCTCAATTGCTTCCTTTATGTTTTTTAGGGCTTCCTCTTTTGTATTGCCCTCACTGATACAACCAGGAAGTCCTGGTACATAGGTGGTGAATCCACCTTCTTCGCTTGGTTCAAGAACGACTATAAGTTTCATTTCTTACATCCTCCATTGAAACATTAATGTGGATAGCCTGGCGGCTAATTATGGATATCAGTCTTGTTTCTGTATTCATATGTGGCATGACGGACATGGTAATTCCTGACCGTCAATCTTTTATAAGCACTAAAATATTTATCATGTCAACAAAAATGGCTGCAAGCGGCAGGATAAGGGCGAAAGGGTGAGCATTCATGACCGCAGTCATTTCACTTAATCCGGGCCAACCGGCCAACGGGCAAACCGGCTAACCGGCCAACGGGTCAACCCGCTATAGCAACCCCTTTCTACGCGCCTTTGTCACAATGACTACCGAATACACGATCTGGAACAACAGAAAGGGAATGAAGACAAATATACGGTTGCTGCCGTAGATATGGATCATGATCCAGGCGCCGATGCCTTGTGCAATGCACAGCCCGTAATGAAAACTGCTCACGGTAACATGGCTGTATCCGAGCTGGTTAAAAAGCTGATACAGGTGGGTGCGGTGAGCGGAAAAAACATTTTCGCGGTTCAGAAGCCTCCGCGTAAAGGAGAAAGCCGTGTCATAGATAAAATTGAACATCAGGAGAGGCATCACAAACAAGGATGTATGGGAATGGTCATACAGTGCAGCGATAATACCCAGTGTTGAAAAGACAAAACCTAGAAATGCACTTCCCACATCTCCCATGAACAACCTGGGAAATGGAAAATTAAAGATCAGAAACCCTAAGGCTCCGGCAATAATCGTGTAGCAGATGATGTAAACAAAGATACTGCCCTGGCTGTAGCTCAGCACGCAGAAAAAAAGGCTGTTGATGACGGCCTGTCCTGCTGCCATGCCGTTTAAGCCATCCATGAAATTATATGCATTGGTCAGGCCGATGATCCAGAGAAACGTCAATATATATCCGAGAATCCCAAGTTGTACCTGCCCGACCCAGGGGAGTGCGATCTCCCGGATCACAATTCCGGATGCGATCACAACCCCGGCTGCGATGATATGGGTTATCAGTTTGAATAAAAAAGGTCTGGAGGTGATATCGTCATAAAGAGAGATACCGGCAATCAGAAGGGCTGAAAAGAGAAAGCCGAAAAAATACCGGTCATGGATCAGGGTTGTATCGCCAAACAGGTATATGGAAAGAACGCCGAATAGAAAAGTGATGACAATGACGATTCCGCCGGATTTGGGAATCGGGGTATCATGGGAGGAGCGGTCGTTCGGAATATCCATGATTTTAACCCGCTTGACCATAAAATGGCAGATCATACAGGAAAGCGCAAACAGGCCGGAAGCAAACAGGATATGAGTTAAAAAGGCGATTCTGGTCATGGAGTTATCATCAGGTTTTCAGGCATCTCAGCTTGGCAAGATCTTCCGCATATCCATAAAGGTGGAGCCCTTTGCTCTCAACGATCATCTCACCGTCTTCAACACCGATCTGCCCGGACATATACTCTTTCAGATTCTGGATTCCAGCCAGGTTCGCCGGAAGTCCGCTCCACAGATCCCAGGATCGGAAATACACGAAAAAATGGAGTTTGTTGTCCTGGATTCGGGTATCAATGGAACGTAGGCAGGGCGGATCCAGAAGGGTCAGATCCGAGGGATGAGCAACCTGAAGCACCATCTGATTGTTCCGGCTGCCGAATTTTTTGTAGGTGTCGATGATCCATTCAATCTGATTGAGGAAAATCTGATTCCCTTCCTGAAAAATGATTTTCCCGTCGATTTCCTTTTTGTCTATAATTTCAGCATGATTTTTATCCCACCAGATCCGTTTGTCCCCGGTGATGGGAACCCTGACCAGTCTTTCCCCATAGGTATAGGATTCTCCAGGCTCCTTATGGCCGGTCATCAGGTATTCGATATACGAGCGATCATATCCTTCCCCTCCGTATATATACGCCTCTTCCACCGGGTTCGGGATGCCGCAGGCGGGGGGGATATCCGGAATCAGGGGGTGGGTGCCCGGAAATTTGACATGCCCCATGAAATAGTCATATTCCAGGCGTGTCTGTCCGGCATATGATCCCCGGTCAATCATGAATTTTTTGCCTTTTTCCAGAATATCATGGACAGCCTGGAACCAGAGGTCAGGCAGATCTCTTGCTTCAATTTTGTGAATATCCATATGGCTTCCTGTTGCTATTGAATCGGTAAATAAAGCCGTTTATGCTTGGCGTGCAAACCATAGCCTATGAAAAAAGGTTTGTCAAAGGAGCCAGTTTCAAAACGCCCCATTTTGGTCAATCTCGGCGTTGGGCTCAAATTTTAATCCTCGAAATACTCAATGTATTACTGCGGTTAAAATTTTCGCCCGCCTTGACCTTGACCAAACTGAAACGTTTTGAAAGTGGCTCAAAAATCAACCGCTGTTGTAAATCCGCTGCCTGGATCTGGCGGCTGAATTCAGGACATCAACATTGACATCGATATAATCAACGATTTTCGCTTTTTTTTTGTCAGGCGCTGTCCGCATCACTCTTCCGATATATTGAAGCAGGCGTCCGCTGAATTTGATGGGTGTGGCCAGAAATAAAGTCGACAGCTCTTTGCAGTCAAACCCCTCTCCGATCAACTGCCCTGTGGCGATCAGTATCCTGATTTCTCCATTGTGCAATTGTTCAAGCACCTCTTTGCGTTCAGGGGCCGGCGTATCACCGGTCAGCACGGTTGATTCTGTTTTATACCGGTATTTCAGAATCGCTTGAAGGTTTTTGCAATGTGCCTTACGGTCGGACAGAACAAGACATACTCCGGATAACTGTTTTATCTCATTTGCAATATCCGAAGCGATCAGCAGATTCCTTTCTTTGTCTTCCGTAAGCTCGGAAAGCATTTTGGTGTACTGGTGTATTGGATCAAAATGGGATTTGAAGCTGGTTTCCCGGAACGTAACATCCGCCTCGAGAATATGGCCTTGCCGGATCAGACCTTCTTTTTCAATCTGATGATGCAGGTCGCCCAGATGCCAGAATATCAACTGGGAAAGATTGTCCCTGCGAAAGGGTGTGGCACTTAGGCCCAGCATGTATCTGGAAGTAAAATCGGTAACGGCATCGGTAAAGGTTCTGCTGGGACACCGGTGACTTTCATCCACCACCAGGTAACCGATTTTGGGGGAGATATCCTGTGAACATTTGTAAAGGGATTGCACCAGAGCGACAGTTATTTTTTCCCCGATCACCATTTTCCCGTTTCCGATCAGCCCGATTTCATCAAGAGGGATACTTAGGAAAGAATGGATTCTATCGATCCACTGATTGGCCAGTTCCTTGGTATGGACAACAATCAGGGCAGGTTGCCGTCTCTGCGCAATCATAAAAAGTGTGATAACAGTTTTCCCGGACCCGGTCGGGGCGGAAAGAACGCCAAAATCTCTAGTCAGCATTTTTTGGGCTGCCTCAATCTGGAATGGTTTCAGGTGTCCGGAAAACCGGATGTCCACTTCAGGAAGAGAGAGCCTTCGGTCTTCGATCTCGTAAGAGATCTCCTGAGACCGGCACAGATAGATGAGTTGCCTTATGTATCCACGGGGGATCGACAGTCCATCTTTGCCGATTTTATCATAAAATTTAAGTTCTTTCGGTGTGTTACGATTCCATCGCCCCATCTTTTTGTTTTCGAGCCATTTGGGGTTCTGGATTTTCAATTTTTCGATCAGAAGAGAATACAGGTCAGAAGGGATGTCTGAAAGCCTCAGGTGATTGGAAATGATGATTTTCAATGAAATAGGTTTCTGCCGTTCAAGTGTGTTGGTTGCCCGGTTCATGATCCGGGATGATCCATGGAAATCCGATATAAACAGAGTAGAAAAAAACCGTTCGGGTGTCAAAGCATATTCACTTTAAAAAATGGTTCTTTCTTGTGTATCATCCCGTGGTTTTGGGAAATTGGCTATTGAAGATGAAATGGATATGTATTATGACTGGATAGCAAAAACAGAAGACAAACCGATCGGTCCGATTATCCAATCCGGTTATTTGATAAAGGTGATATTCCATGAACACGATATTATTGGTCGACGTTGATCCGGCAACCTTGAATACATTTTCAGATCTTTTAAAAGCGCAATCCGGGGATTTAAAAATACTGACAGCCGGAAATGCCAAGGAAGTTCCGAATATTATCAGCAGTGCCAAGGTGAACATGCTCATCATTGATCTGAAAATGCCGGATAATGATGACCTTCAATTCCTTGCATACATGAGTCATGATTTCCCCAACGTTCCCGTGATTGTCATGACCGCATTCGGTACACCGGAGATTGAAGCAAGAATTAAAGCCTTAAAAACCTGTCAATACTATCAAAAACCAGTGAATATGAACGCCCTGTCTGAAAAAATTTTTGAAGATCTGGGTGTCGGAGTGGGTGGACAGATCCATGGGATTGCTCTCTCCTCTTTTCTTCAGATGTCGGAGATGGAGAAATCAACATGCAGATTAAAAATCCGGTCGGAAGAAGGATATGGGTATCTGTATCTGCAAAAAGGGGAATTGATTGCTGCTGAAACAGGTCTTTTGCATAGCGAGGAAGCAGCCTTTGAAATCATAAGCTGGGATAATGCGGTCATTGAAATTGAGAAATCAGGGCATAAAAAAAAGAGAGAAATCAAAATGCCCTTGATGAATATTTTAATGGAAGGTCTCAGGATAAAAGATGAGAAAGAGGCGGCAGCAAAGGAAAAGGAAGCAAAAAACGCAGATACAACGCTGGAGAGAAAACAGCGAGCTCAGAAGTCTGCCGCCCCAAAAGTGGCTGACATGGGAACAGAGGATTCAACACTTTCAGCCGCAGCACCCGCCCGTGATGAAAAAAAAATCGAAGCAGAGGATAAGGCAGGCCGTGCCCCAAAGATGCCGAAGAAAAACAGATGGCTTTCGGTAGTATCGGGATTATTATTATCTGTTGCAGTTGTCGTGGGTGGTGGCATGCTCTGGATTCAGGTGATTCAACCCAGGCTGGAAAAAGATGAGTTTCAGAAGGTGCTGGTTGAAGTAGGAAACAGCCCGTCACTGGAAGAGAAGGAAACGCTGCTGCAGGAATATATCGATACACATGGTAACAGCCAACACACGCTTGAGGCCAATCGGAAAATCAAGGAGATATTCCGTCTGATCCAGGAAAGGGATTATGAAAATGCAGTGAATCAGGTTGCGAATCTTCCGGTCGATACAAATTTTAAAGAAAAGGCCACAACGATTTATCAGGCTTACCTGGATAATTTTCCAGATGGGATTCGTCTGGAGGATATTAAGAAAAAAATGGAAGAGATCCCTGCTCTTGTGGATGAGGACGATTTCCAGGAGCTGAAAAAGATTGATCCATATGAGTATGAAAAGAGAATAACCGCTTATCAGACATATCTCAGTGAACACAAAACCGGAAAATATCGTAACGAAGTTCAGAAACTGATATCCGATATCAGTGAAACCTATTATCAGTATGTGAAGAAAGAGATATCCGTATGTGAAAGAGAAAATGACCTGGGCCGGTGCATTCAACTCTGTGATAAGTACATGGTCAGTTATAAAAAGAGTTCGCAGCTTTCCGAGATCAGGGGGTTAAGAAACCGGATGAACAATACAATGGTGATGACAGATCTCCGGCAGAAAGCATCTGAAAAAAGTGGTGACCACGCAGCAGTCCGGGATATCTATCTGAACTATTTAAAAGCAAATCCCAATTCATCGGCAAAAGGAGAAATTCAGCGAGAATTGACGGATATCAATAAAAAAATCCGTGAAAAAGAATCCTGGGAAGCGATAGCGAAACTCAGCAAAAATAAAAAAATAGACCTGTTTGAGAGGATAAAGTCGCTTGAAAAATACATGGCCAGAAAACCAGAGGCTATTTATCTGAAAGGTGCAGGCGTTTTAATGCAGCGGCTTGAAAAGGAAAAAACGGAATTCAACCGGCTGAAGCAGATTGCAGATGAACAAAAGAAGATCGAGCTGGAAAATATCGCTCAGGAAAAGAGAGAAAGGGCAAGGCTTCAAGAGGAAAAAACAAAGATCGGTTCCATTTTGAGCAGATCAAACGGGCGGTTTATTGTCAATATCGATGGTACGGTCACAGACCAGCATACCGGATTGGTGTGGTATATTCTGGACTCCCATACTGAACTGAAGGAATGCCTTGACCATGACGCAGCAGAAGAATATGTGAAAAATCTTGAAGTGGGTGGTTTCAAAGACTGGCGTCTGCCTTCTGCAAATGATCTCATGGCGGTCATGAATGCCAAGAATTCTTTTCCCGGAAGCGGGGCCAAATGGTACTGGACTTCTGAGTTATTCTGGAAAGGATACTATGAGTTTTGCTATACGGTCATCAACCGGAATGGTGATACATGGGTAAAAGATGAGGCAGCATTGACTCAGTGTGGCGCAGTCCGGGCTGTTCGGCAGTAAAATGATTTTTTCTTTTTAGCCAATTTCAAAACGATTATAAAACGTCACACCGGCGAAAGTCAGTGTCTTGAAAAGAGCCGAAAATACTGAATTCTAGTTATCGCCGGAACTACAATAACAGACTTTTGAAGTTGGTTCTTTTTTAATAAATTAGAAAATTTGGATTCGGCTTATCAAAACTGAAAAATGGAGGTTTTTCAAATGTTTCGCACTCACGTTGTTCTTCTTCTGTTTGTATCCACCCTTTTCCTTTTGACAGGGTGCGCTTCCGATGAAGATAAGAAAAAATCACATCTGGAAAAAGGGGACGCTTATTTCACAAACAAAGAATACCGCAGTGCTCAAATTGAATATAAAAACGTTATTCAGATTGATCCGGCATATGTGGAAGCCTATCTGAAACTTGGAGAAACCAATTTAAAACTTGGAGATCCACGCGGAGCAATGAAGGCCTACTCAATGGTAGCAGAGCTTGATCCGGAAAATCTGGAGGCCCAGTTCAAGCTGGCCACGTTCTACCTGCTTGGGAAAAAAGATAAGGAGGCAAAGGAAAAGGTTGAATTGATCCTGGCCAAAGAACCGGACAACACAAAAGCACTTTTCCTTCTGGCCAGTTTATATACGATCGACAAAAAAACAAAAGAAGCTGAATCCACTTACCGCAAGATTCTTCGGATTGATAAAACCAATACCCATGCCTATATCGGGCTCTCCCGTTTATTGTTGTTGCAGAGAAAGGTCGAAGAGGCTGAAAAAGTAATGAATGAAGCCATTGCCGTTGACCCGAAATCGATCCAGGCAAAAATGACCATGTTCAATCTTCTTGTCGCCATCGGCCAACTTGAAAAAGCAGAATCGATCATCCTGAAAGCCATTGAGGAAAATCCAAAGGAATCGGATTTGAAGGTTGCGCTGGGTGATTTTTATTTTCGGAAAAATGACCGGCCAAAAGCAGAAGCCGCCTATCTGAATGCCATTGAAGTCGATCCCAAAAATGTAAAACCCTATATGATGGCGGCTGGATTTTATGGAAACACAGGAGACCGGGAAAAGGCGGTTTTGAATTATAATAAAGCCTTGGAAATTCAACCTGAGAACATCCGGGTTATGGAAAAAATTGCGGAGTTTTACATTGGTCTGAAGGAAATAGATACAGCCGAAAAATACCTGGACAAAATTCTTGAGAAACAATCCAACTATCCATCCGCCAGAATGATGAAAGGTGAGATCGTATTTTTAAAACAGGATTATACACGCGCAATTGAAATATTTGATGAACTGATCAAGGATAATCCCAGATCTGAAACCGCATATTATTTCAAAGGAGTTTCCTATTTTAAAAAGGCGGATAACCGGTCAGCCAAAACCGCGTTGCAGAAGGCAGTCGAGCTTCAACCGGATTTTATCAAAGCGCGGCTTATCCTTGCAGCAATTTTATATCAGGAGGAAGCCTTTGATCTGGCTCAGATAGAGTGTAAAGCGATTTTATCAAAAGACCCGGATAATTATCAGGCAAAACTTCTTGTTGGTAACCTTCTGGCCGCTCAAGGGAAAATCAAGGAGGCGGATGAAGAATTTCAACGGTTAATTAAAAAATATCCGGATGTTCCGGAAGCCTATTTCCGGTTAGGCCAATTGCAGCGATCACAGAAGCAATATGACCCGGCCCTTGAAAATTTTAACAAGGCATCTGCAATCAATCCGCATCTCATGGATGTGTTCAGCAACAAGGTGTATATCTATGCAGCTCAGAAAAAATTTGACAAAGCCCTTCAGGTCTGTGATGAACAGATGACCGCTGTCGGGGATCAGCCCGGACTTCAGGCAATCATTCACCACCTGAAAGGAAACATATATTTTTCCTTGAAACAGAAGCCGGATGCAGTGCGTGAGTTTGAACTTGCGTTACAGGCAAATCCGGATTTCCTGAAGGCGTATTATGCTCTTGCACAGGTTTATTTGCAGGATAAGGAAGAAGAAAAAGCCATTTCGCAATATCAGAAAATTCTAGAAAAAGATCCTAATCAGACCGGGCCGCATATGCTCCTGGGTATTTTATACGAGATTCAGCGAAAAACGGATCTTTCCGAAACTCATTATCGAAAAGCTCTTGAAATTCAACCGGATTTTTTTCCAGCAGCGAATAATCTTGCCTACCTTCTCGCCACCCAGGATCGGGAAATGGATGTCGCACTGGGACTTGCCCAGAAAGCAAAAGAAAAACAGCCGGACAACCCCGCGATCATGGATACGCTGGGGTGGATTTTTTATAAAAAAGGTTTGTATGATGCCGCGATCAATGAATTGAAAGGCAGTGCTGAAAAAATACCGGAAAACCCGTCTGTTCGATATCATCTGGGTCTTGCATATCTGAAAAAGGGTGAAAAAGCGCTGGCCAAAAAAGAGCTTTCAGAAGCATTGCGAATCAATGAGGGATTTGACGGAGCGGATGATGCAAAAAAAGTTCTATCGGAATTATAACCGGTTATAGGGCGATAACCTTGATATAATGTATCTGGAATACCATTTGGCATGATCCATTGCATAAACTATCAAACTCAACGGGAAAAGATCGATTGATTTTCAAGACGCAGACATCCAAAGCATATATGAAACTTCCATTATTTAAGGTCTTTTTTCTGTGCATATTGCTTCCCCCCTTCTTGTACATTTTTTCCGTTCAGTACCTTGAAAGAATGTTCAACCATATATGCCTGGAAGAAATTAAAGATATCTATATCGGAGATTCCCGCCCTCTGTTTGATGGTACGATTACAGTCAGGGATGCCATCAACAACAATATTACATCTTATATGCGTAACCAATGGGTTGTGAAGATAGGGTTGAAGCTGGATGTGATCGTTACAACGAAAAAAGGAACGATAATCTATCCGGCTATTTTTGAAGACCCTGCAGGGGCTGTTTCATCATCCGATCCAATGCAGATCGCGGCGGAGAATTACAATCTGTTAAACGACGGCCTGGTAATTCATATCAATAGCGAACTGTTATATTACAAACCCATTTCGATTGCCATCCTGTTTTTCTATATTGGTATTTCTCTGGTTTTCATGTTTTTTTCCTCCCGGAAAAACTTCAGAAAATCGGAAATGGAAGAGATGGAAAAGATCCGGACTATCGATAGGCTCATCGAGAGAGAAAAACGGTCGGTGGAAATTTTAAAAACACTTGGGAAAAAACGAAGCGAGTTAAACATTCGTTACAGTGAAGCCCGGAGGGAGCTTGAAAAAGAAAAACTGCAAGCCAGCAAAACAGAAGATGGAATGTTGGAAGAGATCATCTCCCTTGAAGATGAATTGAATCGAAATATCGGTTTGCAGCAGGAGCAGCAGCAGGAGATTGAGAGATTAAAATCAGAGATCGATAAGTATCAAAAGGATAACCAGAAAGAAAAGACAAAAAACGAAAAGGAAGCTACCGCAGTCAGCAGAAGATTCAAAGCGCTGTATAAAAATATTTCCATGAATAAAAAGGCGCTGGAAGGGTTTGTATTGATTCCGGAAGACATGAGGATTAAATGCGAGGAAGTGATTCATCAACTCAATGAGAATCCGGATCTGGTTCACATTAAAAGAAAGGTGTTCAGCAAGAGAAGCAGTGAAACGGTTTTAGAGGTTCTTTTTTCATACAAAGGGCGATTGTATTTTCGAAGGTTGCCGGATCTGCATATTGAAGTTTTATCTATTGGTACCAAGAATACCCAGACCAAGGATCTTGAATTTATCGACAGTTTGTAGAAACCGTTTCAGTAAACAATATCCCTCTGGGAAAATGACTGAAAATTGTAAATTGTTTTCATGAAGGTGCGGGAATGCTGCAAAAAACAAGGTTCATTCTGATTGCATTTGCTGGTATCGCAGCTTTGATATTTCTGGACAGGGCGCTGGTAGGTCAATGGAATAAAGAAAGGGCATCTGAACTCCGCAGTACCATACGGTTATGCAGTACCCGACTTGAAAATGCGGTAGCTTCCAGATTGAATGTTGTGGATTCGGTTGCTTCCCTGTTTGTTCTTCACCCGGAAACAACATCGGAAGCGTTTTCTAATTTTGCTTCAAGGCTCATACAGTCCAACCCTCCCATTCGTGCGCTTCAGTACGCAAACCCTCAAACGATCGTAACCTACACTTATCCTTCAGAGGGGAATGAGGTCGTTATCCGCAAACCACTGTGCCTGCTTGCAGATCCGGAACGAAGCCTGTTTGTAAAAAAAGCCATTGAGCGGAAAGCGATTTCGATCCAGGGGCCGTTTGTTCTTCGCCAAGGGGGGATGGGTGTAGTGGCCCGAACTCCGATATTCAAGTCAGATGAGTTTATCGGTCTGGCAATCGGTGTATATAATGTTGACATTCTCCTGAAGGAAGCTTTTTCCGGGATTGATATGAATCGTTATGCAATTCAGCTATCCGACAGCGATGGGAAGGTTTTCTGGGGCGCGGAAATAATTCCGGACGGTTTTATTGAGCAATCGCTTGATATAGCAGATACAACATGGCGCATAAGGGTAAAACAGATCGAAGAGATGATTGATCCCCTGTTCTATTATCGGGTGCTGATCTGGCTTTTTGGAGGAGGATTTCTGTTGTCTTCTCTATGGATGCTCCGGCTTTCACAGATGAAAACCAGGAATCTGAAACAGATTGCCGAGAAACGAACCCAGGAGCTGATAGATACCAATAAAAATCTTGTTGATGAAATCACCAGACATCACGCAACAGAGTCATCGTTGCGGGAGAGTGAGAATAAGTACAGACTGCTGGCCGAACATGCGAATGATATTATCTGGACGCTCAGCATGGGCTTGAAGTTTACCTATGTCAGCCCATCCATCATCCGGATACTTGGTTATACACCTGGGGAGAGAATGAATCATGCTTTAGAGGAGGTGCTCACACCGGATTCCCTGAAAATTGCAATAGAATTATACGCTGAAACAATGGAAAAGGAAACACAGGGAGAGAAAGTTTATGAACCAACCGTATTGGAGCTGGAACATTTTTGTAAAAGCGGGAAAACGATCTGGATGGAAGTCAGCATGTCTTTTCTGCGTGGCCAGAATTCTGATCCAACCGGCATAATCGGGGTCAGCCGGGATATCTCTGACCGAAAACAGACGGAAAAAGCTCTAAAGGAGAGTGAGAAAAAGTACCGGATGCTTGCTGAGAATGCCAATGATGTAATCTGGACAATGGATTTATTTTTTAAAACAAATTATGTAAGTCCTTCTGTTGAACGGTTACGGGGATATACCCCGGAGGAAATTCTGGGCCAGACCCTGGAGGAAATCTTAACACCAGCCTCCCTTGAACTTGCTAAACGGGTTTTTTATAGAGAGCGGGAACTGGAAAAAACTGAGAAGCGGAATTATGTGAACACGGTTCTGGAACTGGAGTTTTTATGTAAAGACGGTACGACCGTGCTGCTGGAAAACAACATTTCCCCGTTGAGAGATGAAACAGGATGTGTTATCGGGTTGTTCGGGATCAGCAGGGATATCACGGAACAGAGAAAGGTCGAACAACAATTGCTTCGCTCGGAAAAGCTGGCCTCCTTGGGGGATATGGTAGCAGGAGTTTCTCATGAAGTCAGCACGCCGTTGGGAGCAGGTCTGCTGTCTGCATCCTATCTGAAGGATATATCTGAAGAATTGACGGATCTGTGTTGGACCGGGGAGTTTCAATTACCTGATGTGAAACAATATGCTGAAAAAATAGCAAAAGCATCATCCATGATTGTAAACAATCTGGAACGGGCATCGGAGTTGTTAAACAGCTTTAAAAATGTCGCGGTTGATCAGCTTGTTAAAGAAAAAAGAAATTTTAATATCCGGAAGAATATTGAAGAAACCCTGAACAGCCTGAAACCGCAATATAAGCGCACCTCCCATACGATCACTCTGCAATGTCCGGATGATCTGATGATTCACAATTATCCGGGAACCTTTTCTCAAATTACCACAAATCTGGTGATGAATTCACTGGTGCATGGGTTTGAAGGGGTTGAAAAAGGGGAGATCCGGATCACCATACAGAAACAGGGGAATATCCTTTTGTTCAACTTTCGGGATACAGGCCGGGGTATGGATGAGGCTGTTCTCAACAAAATCTATGATCCTTTTTTCACAACAAGACGAAATCGGGGAGGAACCGGACTTGGATTGCATATTGTCCATAATCTGGTTTGCCAGACCCTGATGGGGCAGATCACATGCATCAGCTCGCCGGGCAATGGCACGGAGTTTCAGATTAAAATACCATTTCATGATGCAACTTGAGTGATATTCCAATGAAAATGATATCCAAGAGCAGAACAGCGTCATTTGTCCGAAAACGCCATTTCCTTCTTCTTACCGCTCTGATATCGTTGTTTTTGTATGCCGTACCACAAGCCGGTGAAACAACAGAATTCCATCGACTTCAGGTTCGTGGTGACAACAACTACCCGCCCTATGAATTTATTAATCAAAATGGTGCCCCGGACGGTTACAATGTAGACATTTTTAACGCGGTTGCCGATGTGATGGGTATACAGGCGGATATTTCCCTGGGCCCCTGGAATGAGGTCCGCTCAAACCTTGAAGAGGGGAAAATTGATGCTCTTATCGGGATGTATTATTCTGAAGAAAGAGACCGCCGGGTCGATTTCACCATTCCTCATTTGATAATCCATCATTCCATATTCATTCGCCGGTCTGATCCAAAAATCGATTCAATTGAAGAGCTGAGCGGAAAAGAGGTGATTGTACAGAAGGGCGACATCCTGCATGATTTTATTCAAAATAAAAATATTGCCAGGAAGATCATAGCGGTTGAGTCTCAACCGGATGGATTGCGGATGCTGTCTTCCGGCAGGCATGACTGTTTTCTGGGCGCGAAGCTGCAAGGCATAGCAACCATCCGGACATTCCGCCTATACAATATCATCGTAAGCGGCCCTCCCTTTTATCCCCGAAAATACGGCTTTGCCGTTGCCGAGGGGAATAAAGAGCTGGTATCCAGGCTGAACGAAGGGCTGACAATCATCAAACAGAACGGCCAGTTCCAAAAAATCTATGAGAAATGGTTTGGCATTTATACAACCGAGCATTCATGGATCGAACAATACGGCAAATATCTGGTTGCATTTTTGTCCGTTACCGGATTGTGCCTGCTGGCAACAGTTGTTTGGAATATCACACTGAAACGTCAGATCAGACGCAGAACCGAAAATCTGAAACAGGAACTTGAGGAACGAAAAAGAGCGGAAAAATATCTTCAGGAGCGGGAATCCCTGTTGGATGCGATCTTCGAATCCAGTCATGACGGTATCCTGGTTGTTTCGGCAGACGGTCGCATCACGCAATACAATTCCCGGTTTTGTAAAATATGGAATATTGCAGAGGAGATGATGGGTATCAAAGATGGTGCGGATCTGCTCAAATATGTCCGTCCCCAGTTGCAGGACTACCCTGAATTTCTTTCACAGGTTCAAACCCTGAACAAAAGTTCGGAGTGGTCTAGCGAAATCATCCGCCTGAAGGATGGTAGGGTATTGGAAAGGGAATCCTATCCACTGATTGAAAATGAACAGGAAACAGGCCGCGTATGGATTTTTCAGGATATAACAGATCGGACTTTATATGCGGAGAACATGAAAAGAAATAAAGAGCGATTCCGGATCGCTCTTGAAGCCAACCCGGATTCGATTGTTCTGTACGACATGAAAGGAAATGTTACCTTTCTTAACCAAGCCTTTACCAACACCTTTGGCTGGACACTGGATGAACGCATCGGGAAAAAAATGGATGTTTTTGTTCCAGAGGAAAGCTGGGAAGAAACAAGAAAAATGATCTTACAGGTGTTGGCAGGAAAAAGCATTTCCGGAGTGGAAACATACCGCTTGACCAGGGATGGACGGAAGCTCCCGGTGATGATCAGTGCTTCCATTTTCAGGGACAGGCAGGGAAATCCGGAAGGGACCATCATCAATCTGAAAGATATCAGCGAAAACAAGCAGCTTCAGTCGGAGTTGCAGCAGGCACAAAAAATGGAAGCAATCGGAACGCTTGCCGGCGGTATTGCGCATGATTTTAATAATATTTTAGCTGCGATCAGCGGAAACACGGAACTGGGACTGTATGACATGGAACCTTCCGATCCTTTATATGGTTATCTAATGGGGATCATGAAAGCCTGTAAAAGGGCAAAAGATCTTGTTCAGCAGATTCTCTCTTTCAGCCGCCAGGAAAAAAGTGAAAAAAAAGCTATCCAGCCTGGATTCATCATCAATGACGTGATTCGGTTGCTCCGTGCAACCACACCTGCGAATATAACCATCCGTACAAAGATTATCAGTACAAAATATATCATGGCCGATCCGGTGCAGATCCATCAGATCCTGATGAATCTGTGCACGAATTCAGTCTACGCAATGCAGGAGACAGGAGGTGAGCTTTCGATTGATCTGGATGAAACCATCATCAGGGAGAGCGAAAGTATGGTTTCGGGAAATATAAAACCCGGCCCCTATGTAAAATTGTGCGTCAGCGATACAGGACAGGGTATTGCACCGGAGATCAGGGACAGAATTTTTGAACCGTTTTTTACCACAAAAGCAGTAGGAGCCGGAACCGGTATGGGTCTTTCCGTGGTTCATGGGATTGTTAATAGGGCCGGTGGCACGATTACGCTCCAAAGCGAATTGGGCAAGGGTTCCCAGTTCATCGTCTATCTGCCTGCGGTTGAATATCAGCAGAAAGACAGAGGAACTGCCCAGCCCCGGACGGTTATCGGTGGAACAGAACGGATTCTTTTTGTCGATGATGAGGAGCAGATTGTGGGATCATGGCAGATGATTTTATCCTCTCTCGGGTATCATGTAACCGGAAAAACAGGAAGCCTGGAAGCGTTCGAGCAATTCAGAAATGATCCGGACAGATTTGATATCCTCATCACTGATATGACCATGCCGGGAATGACAGGAGATCAACTGGCTCTGAAGGTCAAAGAGATCCGGCCGGATCTGCCGGTCATTCTTTGCAGCGGATACAGTGCAATCATCGATTCAGTGAGGGCGCACAGCATCGGGATCGATGCTTTTATGATGAAGCCGCTGCTGAAAAAGGAGATTGCAGTAAAAATCAGAGAACTGCTTGACCGACGAATCCCTTCCAACCCATAGGAAATCGTCAGAAATTCAATTTCATTTCTGTCTTTCCTTGACAAGATCCAAAATCCCTGTTTTGAAAACAGAAAGAATCTATAGATATCAATTTCAAAGGAAAATCGATTATGCTTCTAAGTCATCTTTTCAATCCCGTTCAGATCGGGAATATGATCGTGAAAAACAGACTGCTGATGTCTGCCATGAGCATCAACTTTGGCGTGGATGAAAATTGTCTGGTTACGGACCAGTTGTGCGAGTATTTTGTCGAACGGGCAAAAGGCGGTGTTGGGATGATGCTGGTGGGAGGCGGAAGCGTTCATCCGGGCGGTCAGGAGCTCCCGGATCTCCCGCAGATGTACACGGATGATTGCATTCCTTCCCTGAAAAAGATGGTGCAGAAGATCAAGCCGTATGATACCCGGTTTGGCGTTCAGCTTATGCATGGAGGCCGCCAGTCCTATCTTCCGGAAAAAGTCGCTCCTTCCGCCATACCGGCACCGGCTGTTGTCAAAGGGGAGGTGCGGGCTCTTGAAATTTATGAAATCAAGAGTCTGATTTCCTGTTTCGGGGATGCGGCAAGAAGATGCAGGGATGCTGGTTTTGATTTTATTGAGATCCATGGCGCCCACGGGTATCTGATCAACCAGTTTCTTGCCCCCAATTCCAATATTCGCACCGATGAATATGGGGGGTCTTTTGAAAACCGCACCCGGTTCCTGTTTGAGATTATTGAAGATATTCAGATGAAAACCGGGATGGATTTTCCTATCGGCATCCGGATCAATGGGAATGACTATATTGAAAACGGATGGGATCTGCAGAGTGCGGTTCGACTGGCACCGCTGCTTGAAGCAGCCGGAGCAGCCTATCTTCATATTTCAGGCGGTGTATATGGATCAACCGAACTGACCATTCCTTCCATGTATACCGGGCAGGGGTGTTTTGTGCATCTTGCAGCTGAAGTGAAAAAGCATGTGGGGATTCCGGTCGTTACCGTCGGCAGGATTAAAGATCCGAACCACGCAGACGATATCCTGAAGCAGGGTAAGGCGGATATCATATCTTTGGGAAGATCTCTGCTGGCTGATCCGCAGTATCCCAACAAAGCCGCACAGGGCCGTTTTTCGGAGATACGACCTTGTATTGCCTGCTGTCTGGGCTGTATTCATGCAGTTCTTGCCAAGGAGCCGGGTTCCTGTGTTGTCAATCCGGATGTGGGAAGAGAATATAAAATCAAGGATGAAAAAAAGCCGGATACGGTTCAACGCGTGCTTATTACCGGTGCCGGACCAGCGGGGCTGGCTGCTGCGCGTGTTTTTAAACTAAGGGGGCATGAGGTTGTTGTATGCGAGAAGAAACCGGATTCCGGCGGATTGCTGTCCCTTGCGGCAAGGGCACCTGGCCGGAATGAACTGGGGGATATCCTGCGGTTTTATCAGAATGAGATACAACGGCTTAAGATTGACATCCGGTTCAATGCGGAGCTCAGTCTGGAACTGATACGGGAAGTAAAACCGGACATGGTTGTACTTGCAACCGGCTCCATGCCGGAGATGCCATTGATCAAAGGGCTTTTCCAGAACCGCATGGAGCTTCTGACCTGTGTGGATGTCATGGAAGGGAAGACGGTTCCGGGTAAAAAAGTTATTGTCTTAGGCGGCGGAATGACCGGTCTGATCACAGCCGATTACCTGGCAACGCAGGGCAAAGAGGTAGTTGTGCTGAACCGGAAAAAAAGTTTTGCCGAAGAGATGTCAAGTAATGATCGGTTTTATCTGCGGGAAAGACTGAAAGCCGGAAAGGTCACGCTGTTTAAAAATGTCCGTATCCAATCGTTTTCTCCAGACGGAGTCCTTTTTACGGTAAATGATGAGGAGGTTGAACTGCAAGATTATGACATGGTGGTCATATCGGAAAAGCACGATGCGATCCGGGATGCCAGAAAACTGAAAAAGGAGGTTAATATTCCATTTCATTTTATCGGGGATGCAAAAAATCCCCGGCACCTGATGTACTGCATCAGCGAAGCAGAAGAGATCGCACGGTCTGTTTGAATATCAGCAGGGGCAATCCCTTGTGGTTGCCCTTTTTTATTTTAAAACCCTTCAATCTTAACAAAATTGTAACCGCATCCTTTGATTGAGTGCATTGGGAAACCCCCACGATGACGGGTATATATTGTTTTTTCATGTCCGGTTCTCCGTCGCTATTCTGTTATTTTTCAAAGTGAAATAAGTATGGTCGACTGCGTGTCAACAGGCAATGAGAAAAATTTTTGTTGAATGTATTGACATTCAATAGTTTACTGTTTATTATAATAGGAAAATCTTCAATAAAATACAAGAATTCATAATCGATCAGTTTCATTGTTAATACTCTATTCCCATTAAAAAAAGTTAGTATAGTAAATCGTCGAGCTTATATCATTAGAGCCAATTTCAAAAGTCTGTTGTTGTAGTTCCGGCGAAAAATAGAATCCAGTATTTTCGACTCTCTTCTGGGCACTGACTTTCGCCGGTGTGACGCTTTATGATAGTTTTGAAATTGGCTCATTATTATTAATTTTTTTAAAAAAGGAGAAGAAAAATGAAAATTAATTCGTATTATAAAACAATTTTGCTGATAATATCGATAGCGCTAATTTTTTTCGGGACAGCTTTTGCTGAAATAACGACTATTGAAGGTAAAATCGGTGGTGCAAATTGTATTCTCGATAAAAAGATTTGCCCCATGACCCCGGAAGATCCACATGTGGCGTTGGAAGTTGATTTTATACTTACTGAACCCGGCGGAAAATATTATTTTCTACCCAATCTTTCAAGGTCGCATAAAATTAGCCTGTTAAATAAAACTGTTCGCATTACTGGTGACCTGCATGGTATCTCCATGGTCGCTTCAGTGATTAAAGAAAAGACAGGGGATACTTACCTGGAAATATGGAATTGGGAAGAAATCGCTAAAAAGCTTACCAGAGGAAATTAGGAGCGACTATTCAAGCCACACCCTTTTGGGGTGTGGCTTTTTTTTATGCGAAAATGCCATTCTATGACCTAGTTGACAATAATATCCATTTTAGTACTATATAGACATCATAAATCTTACTATCGGGAAGTCCTAAGTTCAGGATTCCACATGATATCCACCAAAAATTGGTCATTCAGGCTGCTGAGTCAGGTGTCAGCCTAACTCGTATTGCCAGTTAGAAAACGATACAACAGAGGCGAAAAATGAAAAAATATTATCTTAACTTTATAACCGGTTTTGTGTTTCTGATTCTTTCATCCATTGGAAATTCTGTTTTTGCCGGGAGTGAAAAGTTCGACGATAAGATACAGCCGATTCTTGAAGAATATCTTAAAATTACGGACAATCTTGCTTCAGATAAAACAGATGGAGTTGCCGATTCCGCCAAAAAAATTGAAAGCCTTTCCGGAAATCTTTCCGCCGCCTTTGTTACCGGAGAGCATGCTTCTCATTACAACAGCATACCAAAGAACATTTCAGAGGGAGCCAAGAAAATGGCTTTGGCCAAAGAGATTGTATCCATGAGAACCGCACTTGTGGATTTATCAAAACCAATGGTCATGTGGGCTTCAATGTCAAAGCCTTCTGGAATAAATGTGGTATATTGCTCTATGAATCCGGGATCATGGCTTCAGAAGGGGTCAAAAATACGTAATCCGTATTATGGCTCAAAAATGCTCTCATGCGGACAGATCATTCCTAGTGCAGGTACCAAAAAGTAATTCTATTTTTTCCAGGCCGTCAGGTTCGGGAAGAAACACAGTCCGGAAGGGAGGATTTTTTTGAGAGCGAAAATCATTTTAAGATTCGTCGTGTTGCTGATACTGCTTATCCGGATTTTTCATGGAAACGGAGATGCTGCCGAACAATGGGAAGATACGGTGGTACTGCCCGATTCTGTTGAAACCGAAGAGAGTATGGTTGCGCCGGCTGTGGATGATCTGATCGCCGAAGCGCTTGAGAAGTCTCCTGCTGTCCTTGCTTTTCGTTCAAGGGTCGCCGCATCAAGAGAACTTATTGAACCAGCATCTACTCTTCCGGATCCTGAACTTGAATTCTCTCTTGAGGAAAATATCCAATCCATTTCATCTCCGGAATTCGCAAGGGGTGAAATTCTGGTAAAGCAGGGATTTCCTTTTCCAGGGAAGCGGTCGGTTCTGGGAAAAACAGCCGGTGCGGAATCGGAGATGGAATATGCCGGTCTTATGGATATGGAAAGGAAGATTATCAGAGAAGTTCGCACCATCTATGCCGGACTTTATGCTTTTGACAGCGAGACCTCAACTCTTGCTGCGGCAAGAGAACTTGTCAGAACACTGGAGGCCGCAGCAGCCAAACGATACAGCACAGGAGAGGGGGAACAGGAGTCGCAGCTAAAAGCCCAGATCGAGTTATCACGACTTACGGAGCGGATGAATGACATCGCTGCTGAAAGGGCGGCCATGGCTGCCGGGCTAAACAGATTGCTTGGTCGTCACGGAAGTTTGCCGGTGGGGAAAGTTCAGGATCTGCCTTCGGTTTCCATAAAACATGAAGACCTCAAAAGCCTGGAAGCGCTTGCCCTGGCCAATTCCCCTGAGGTATACGTAAAAAAAGCCGCTGTGAAATCAGCTGAGTACAGGCTGGAGTCTGCTGATCTCGATTTTTGGCCTGATTTTTTTGCAGGAGCCGGGATGGCTTTTGACAGTGAATATGACCCGATGGCGGTTGTTTCTTTTGGCATGACGCTCCCGGTATGGCAAAACAGCAAACAGAAGCCTCTTAAGCGTGCGGCAGGGCATAAACTGGCAGAGGCCAGAAAAAGCCTTTCAGAAACTGAAATAGCCATCAGCTCGGAAATCTCAGGTTTGTTTGCAAGATGGCACCGTGATCAGGAACAGATCCGGCAGTACAGGGATGCCATTATTCCTCAGACAAGCGCGGCTCTGAATTCGGCACGGGCATCATATATTGCCGGCCGGGCGGATTTTTCGGTTGTCATAGAAGATTATAATCTCTGGCTTGATGCACTTGCCCAGCTTGCGCGACGGGAGTCGGACAGGTTCATATCATGGGCCGTTATCGATGCCTATACAGCCCCTTTTCCATTGAATGAGAGTGCTGACTGACGCTGAAGGAATGAGTAAAGGTTTCTTTATAAAAAGAAAGGAGAAAAGCCATGCGGATATCCGTTCATGGATATAGATTTACCGTTATTGTCGTAACTGTATTGTTTCTGGCTGCCTTTCTATCTGCCTGCGCCGATAAAGACAAACATGAGCACGCGGTTCAATATCAGTGTCCGATGCATCCCACCTATATTTCGGAGAAACCCGGAACCTGTCCGATCTGCGGAATGGATCTTGTGCCGATTGAAAAAAACAGGTCTGAATCATCAGAAAAGAGCACAGTGACTTCTCCTTCAACGGAACAAGCCGCTGAGCCTGAAAAAAAGAAGATTGAACCGTCTGCGAGCGGAAATCGGAAAATTCTTTTTTACCGTAATCCCATGGATCCTTCAATCAGCTCGCCTGTCCCCGCAAAGGATGGGATGGGCATGGATTATGTGCCTGTCTATTCCGATGAGGTTTCATCGCCTGACAAGGGCGTAAAAGGACTTGCAACCGTTACCATAGATGAAAAAGGAATCCGTCTTGCCGGTATTCAAACCGAAAAAGCCGTAAAGCGGAAACTGGAAGGAGACATCCGGGCTGTCGGTCTTGTCAAGCCGGATGAAACCCTAGTCCGCCATGTGCATACAAAAAATTCAGGATGGATCGAAAAGCTGTATGTGAATACGACCGGCCAGCTTGTCAAAGCAGGTCAGGCGCTTTTAACGATCTATTCACCACAGCTTCTCGGAAGCCAGGAGGAATTTCTGCGCGCAAAGGAAAATGCCATGCGTTTTGCAAACTCGTCCATTCCTGAAGTCCGGAAGGGAGGTGAAGATCTGCTAAAGGCCGCAAGAAGAAGGCTTGAACTCTTTGATGTTCCGGAAAGCCTGATCCAGGAAATCGAGCGTACCAACATGCCGAAACGCACCGTTACCCTGCTTGCGCCTGTTTCCGGTTTTGTAACGGCAAAAGGGGTTTATGAAGGCCAGCAGGTGGAACCGGGAATGGAGCTTTTTACCATTACAGATCTTTCAAGAATATGGATCGAGGCTGATTTTTACGAGTTTGAAGCTCCCCTGATCCGGCTGGGACAAAAGGCTGTATTTACATTTCCATATGATCCAAAAGCGCAAAAGGCCGGACAGATCTCCTATATATATCCTTATCTTGATCCGCAGAGCCGAACATTGAGAGCAAGATTCGAGTTTCAAAATAACGATTTTTCTTTAAAACCGGAAATGTATGTGAATGTTTCGATGAAGATCGAGACTTTGGATTCGGTAGTTGTTCCTGATTCATCCATTATGAATACGGGTATTCGCCAGATTGTTTTTGTGAAAATCAGTGAAGATCGTTTCGAACCCCGGGAAGTAAAAACCGGATATCGCAGTGCAGGTCTGACCCAGATCTTATCCGGGGTTAATGCAGATGAAAAGGTTGTTGTCCGGGCCAATTTTCTTCTGGATTCCGAATCACGCCTGCGAGCCGCGATCCAGCAGGCGGCGGGGACCGGAGAAAACAGATGATACATAAAATAATCGAATTTTCCGCAAAAAACCGGATTCTTGTTATTTTGGGGATACTGGTGCTCATGGCGGCATCTGTATATACCTTGAAAATAATACGTCTTGACGCGCTTCCGGATCTTTCCGATACACAGGTCATCATATACTCAAAATGGGATCGGTCTCCGGATATCATTGAAGACCAGTTGACCTATCCCATCATAACCGCTCTCCTTGGCGCTCCCAAGGTGAAAGCCATACGGGGTTTCTCCGATTTTGGATTTTCATACGTCTACGTGATATTCCAGGACGGAACGGATATATACTGGGCGCGTTCAAGAGTTCTTGAATATCTTTCCAAAATTCAGTCACGTCTTCCCCAGGGAGTTCAGACAGAGCTTGGGCCGGATGCCACGGGAGTCGGGTGGGTGTTCCAGTATGCCCTTGTCGACCGTTCCGGAACCCATTCCGTTGACAAACTCCGTTCTTTCCAGGACTGGACGCTGCGTTATGCGATGCAGTCGGTTCAGGGTGTTGCCGAGGTCGCCTCAATCGGGGGCTTTGTGAAGCAGTACCAGGTGACGGTAGATCCGAACCGTCTTGCTGCTTTCGGCCTTTCACTAAATGAAGTCGCGGAAGCAGTCCGGGAATCAAATAATGAAGTCGGCGGGAGACTTCTGGAGTGGAGCGGTGCTGAATATATGGTGCGTGGGCATGGATATGCCGGTTCCACGGCCGATTTTGAAAAGATCGTATTGAAAACCGGCGCCGGCGGTGTTCCGGTTCTGCTTTCGGATGTTGGAAGAGTTGAGCTGGGGCCTGAAATACGAAGAGGAGTTTCAGATCTTGACGGTCTTGGCGATACGGTAGGCGGCATTGTTGTCATGAGGCACGGGGAAAACGCCCTGAATGTCATTAACAGGGTCAAGCAGAAGATAGAGGATATTAAGCCTTCCCTTCCAAATGGAGTTGAAATCATTGTGACATATGACCGATCCGATCTGATACACAGAGCGCTAGAGACCTTAAAGGACAAGCTCACAGAAGAAATGGTTGTCGTGTCGCTGATTATTCTTTTTTTTCTCTGGCACATTCCTTCGGCCATTGTTCCTATTATCACCATCCCGATTTCAGTACTGATCGCATTTATTCCGATGTATTTTCTGAATATTAATGTAAACATCATGTCCCTTGCCGGCATAGCGATATCAATCGGTGTTCTTGTTGACGGGGCGATTGTCGAAGTGGAGAACGCCTATAACAGGATTTATCATTGGCAGGAAGAAGGCAGAAAAAAAGATTTTCATGAAGTTCGGCTCGAAGCATTGAAGGAAGTAGGCCCTTCGGTTTTCTTTTCACTGCTTGTCATTGCAGTTGCTTTTCTGCCTGTTTTTTCCCTTGTGGATCAGGAGGGTAGACTTTTTAAGCCTCTTGCTTTTTCAAAAACTCTTGCAATGGGGATTGCCGCACTTCTAGCCATAACTCTTGATCCTGCAATGAGGATGCTCTTTACTAGAATTGATCCTTTTGTATTCCGGCCAAAATGGTTTGCATGGATTGCCAATAAAACACTGGTCGGTACATATTATTCCGAAGAGCAGCATCCTGTCAGCAAGGTGATATTTAAAATCTACGAACCAATATGCAGAATTTCATTAAAGCATCCTGTGCTGATCATCGTATCTTCGGTTTTACTGGTTGCTGTAAGCGTGCCGGTTTATTTCAAGCTTGGATCAGAATTCATGCCGCCTTTAAAAGAAGGAAGTATTCTGTATATGCCGACGACCCTGCCCGGGATTTCAGTTTCAGCAGCACAGGAACTGCTTACCACACAGGACCGTGTATTAAAATCATTCCCTGAAGTAGAAAGAGTGTTTGGGAAAGCCGGGCGTGCTGAAACATCAACCGACCCGGCTCCCTTTTCCATGATGGAGACGACGGTTATTCTGAAGCCTGAAAACGAGTGGAGACCCAAGGAGAGATGGTACTCCTCATGGGCTCCGGGATTTTTAAAGGCAATGCTTCGTCCGGCATGGCCGGATACCCTGTCATGGGAGGATCTGATTCATGAGATGGACTCTGCCTTGCGTATTCCGGGGGTGACAAACGCTTGGACCATGCCGATCAAGGCGCGTATCGATATGCTTTCCACAGGAGTCCGAACCCCCGTGGGTATAAAAATATCAGGGTCTGATCTCAAAGAGATTGAAAAGATAGGCGCAGACCTTGAGCGTATTGTCCGTAACGTTTCGGGTACAAGAAGTGTTTATGCCGAACGAGTGGCAGGAGGATTTTTTGTGGATTTTCAACCCCGCAGGGATCAGCTTGCCCGTTATGGGCTTACGATTGAAAAACTCCAGTCGGTTATCATGAGCGCAATCGGGGGTGAAAACATAACCACAACAATCGAGGGGCGGGAACGGTATCCGGTTAACCTTCGATATCCGCGGGAACTCCGGGATGATATGGACAAGCTGGGCCGGATTCTGGTTTCAACTCCAACTGGATCAATGGTGCCGCTGGCACATCTTGCCGATATCGGGATTGTAAACGGGCCTTCCATGCTGCGTAATGAAAACGGATTTATTACAGGATACGTTTATGTGGATATCGCAGACCGTGATATCGGTAGCTATGTTGCGGAAGCCAAAAAAGCAGTAGCAGAAAAACTTACCGTTCCAACCGGATATGTATTGCAATGGAGCGGCCAGTATGAAAATATGCTGCGCGTTCGTCAACTCCTTCAGGTGATCGTTCCGATTACGCTGGTTCTGATATTTGTTCTTCTTTACATAAACACCCGTTCCGCCTTCAAGTCCATGGTTGTCATGCTGGCTGTGCCTTTTTCCGCAATCGGTGCCATCTGGCTTTTCTATATTCTTGATTACAATGTTTCGATTGCTGCATGGGTCGGAATGATCGCACTTTTAGGGCTCGATGCTGAAACAGGAGTATTCATGCTGCTTTTTCTTGATCTTTCCTATGATTCAGCAAAAAAGTCGGGGAATCTGAACAATATCGGCGAACTGGATGAGGCGATTGTTCACGGCGCAGTTAAAAGGGTGCGCCCCAAGATGATGACGGTTGCTGCCGCATTTATGGGCCTTCTGCCGATCATGTGGTCGACGGCTACCGGTACGGATGTTATGAAACGTATTGCAGCCCCAATGATCGGGGGACTTGTCACTTCATTTTTGCTGGAGCTGATCGTTTATCCGGCAATTTACAAGCTCTGGAAAAAGAAAACAGTAGTATCGCCTGTCTGAATGACATATGGAAGAACAAGTAACAAATTCTAAATCAGGATTCGAGGGAGCGGTAACAAAACATCAAATCAGGGAAGAGTCAGGAATTATGAAAAAAGGACTTCTCATCATCAATACCGGCAATGGAAAAGGAAAGACAACTGCAGCGCTGGGTCAGGCATTCAGAGCGCTGGGGCATCAGCTCAATGTCTGTATCATCCAGTTTATCAAGGGGTCATGGAAATACGGGGAACTGTTTTCAAAAGACCGTTTTCAGGGGCTTCTGGATTTTCATGTCATGGGCAGGGGATTTACATTCCTGTCCGAAAATCTGGAAGAGGATAAAAAAATTGCTCGACAGGGGTGGGAGCTTGCCAGAGAAGCCTTGGCATCGGATAAATACTTCATGGTCATCCTGGATGAAATTACCTATATCATGAACTTTGGATTTATCGATGTAAATGAAGTGATGGAATGTATTCAAAAAAGGAGAGAGAATCTCCATCTTGTCATTACAGGGCGTGATGCCCCTCAAGCACTGATGGATGCAGCTGACATGGTTACCCTGATGCAGGAGATCAAACACCCGTTTTCATCAGGAGTAAAGGCTCAAAAGGGAATTGAGTTTTAACACGGTGAAGATATCGTTTCGTATTCAGGGAGCATAGCGCTTGGCAAGTCTTTCCAGACTGCTTCGGATGGGTTTTTCAATCGCTCTTTTCAAAACAGGGCCAAGAAGCTTGAAGGCAAACCTGGGTTCATATTCAATCGTGTAATAAAGATTGGTTTTGCCTTTTGCTTCTGAGAATTCCATCCGGCCTTTATGGTTTTTTATGGGGCTGCCTTTGCTGACGATGTATTCCATCAACTGGTTTGGTTTGAATGTGATGACGGTTTCTTCAAAAGCAGGAACAGGAAAAGACCGGATTCGTCTGACGGAACCGACGCCATTTTTATTTTCATCTTGGCTGTCGATCACACGTTTGATATCAGTTGCAATAACTTTTCCAAAGGATTCGTGATCCGTCAAAAGATTAAAAATGGTTTCAACAGGGGCATTAAATGTTTGCCGTATTTCAATGTGGTGCCTGCTCATATGCGCTTCCTTTTTTTACAGTGTTACTCTTTATCTTTTACCGGAGATGATCATCAATCTTTGCGGTAAAAGGTTCTCCTTCCATATTTCACTCATAAAATAGATCCATCCTGATATCAAGGGAAAATCATATATTCTTGGAATGATATCCTTATTTGATTAATGTCTGTAAGCTTTCCTTTTTTCCAGTCTTTTTCACTGAAAGAGGTATATGTAATGAAATACCTACATCTGGGGATATATGTAATACACTGGATCGTGCTGTCGTACCTTTTTCCGCTTACAGTTTATATGCCATAACATATTATTTATATTATAAAAAATTTTAAATCCAGTAGAAGTCATCATTCTGATGATTGTCCATTTTTTATTCCCATTTTTACTCATATGCTGTCTTTCTGAAAAAGATCCACACAACACATTTATCCACTTTTTATGTTTTATTTAGGTCAGTTATCTTTATTTTTTATTCCATATAGTTTTTTGGCACTGCAATTGCTCTATGATCGGCCAAACGAACAAATAAATTCGTTTTTGTAAGCGAATCAAAAAATATAAACCGACAATGATCAACAAAACTGATGCAAGAAGATCCAAGGCAGCAGAAGTTGATAAGGAGAGAAACAATGAAAATCGGAATTAAATTATTCACCTTTTTAGCGATGTTCTTTTTGGCCAATAATGCATTTGCTCTGTCTTTTACACAGGACTACTGGTCTTGCACGGATTTTACCACTCACGAAGACGGATCCTCATTTTTTATTTTATCTGTCGAAGTCGCCGGGTATGAGTCTGATTTCGGATTATTTACAGTAGATAATATCACCGCTCCCACCTCAATCGTGGAAAAACTGTTGGTTTTTGAAGCCAAAGCTGAGCCGACTTCCACAGCAAATGTCTATTTTAAACATGATGCCGGCGGATGGTGGGCCAAATCCAACCTGGAAGACTGGAAGCTTTTTGACAAGTATTTCGGCTTCTACTATGGTGTTTATACAGGCGGAAGAACGGATACCACTTTGGATTATCTTTGGTACACCGACAAACAGTTTAACAGTTATGCCAATGGCGCGCCACTGGACACCAATATTGAGCATGTCGCTACGAGCTGGAATGGCTTTGATACAGCCAGCATTTACCTCGACGACCAGAAGGGCGGCGGAGATCGTGATTGGAATGACATGACGGTCATCGGCAACGATATTGCTCCAGTTCCGGAACCTGCTACGCTGATGCTGTTGGGCGCTGGCTTATTAGGACTGGGCGGGGCCAGTCGAAAAAGATTCAACAAGAAATAATTGGGATTGATCCATTTGAAAAGCGGGAGGCATTTGCCTCCCGCTTTTTTTTTTGGATTTCATAAGAATATGAATCATCATTGTTGAATAAGAGAGGGGTAATGAACACTCGCAGGTATTTTCTTAAGATAAGCTTTTTCACTACGATTGGTGGGAAGGCTCCCGCATCGGCTTTGATCACCAAATAATCGCCACGCCTGTCCGGAATTTTTCCGGGCGCGGTGTTTTCGACTGCAACAAGACTTTATGGGCTTCCTGGGTGATTCAGGGGAAAACGCACCGCGTGTTTTTCAGCGGTGACGGCGGTTTTTTCCCGGGAATGAAAACCATCGGTGAGTTGTACGGACCTTTTGATATGACTTTACTGGAAATCGGTGCCTATCATCCTGGTTGGGGAGAGATCCATCTGGGGCCTGAGAATGCTGTCAAAGCTCATTCTGCTGTTCGTGGAAAAGTACTCATGCCTATCCATTGGGGCACCTTCAAACTGGCGCTGCATACATGGAGCGCACCGGCTGAGGAAGTGATTCAATATGCAAAAGCCGGCGGCTTTCCGCTGTTGATGCCAAGGCCGGGAAGGATGGTTGAATTGCCCGAAGCCCCTCTGATATCCAGGTGGTGGGAAGAATCGGAAGAGGGTCGTCAACTCGCTGAAGCCGGCTTGGATTCATTGTTCTATGCAAAGTAATCTCTAGTAGTCATGCATCACGCAGGCATGATCTGAATCCTGCATATTGAGGCGGATAGATTTGAATTTTTCCTCTTGTGCCAGAAATGCATCCACTACTTCCGGTGCAAAATGTTTGCCTCTGGCTTTTAAAATCATTTCTTTTACTTTTTCATGGGAATAGGATTCCTTATAAACTCTTTTGGATGTCAGTGCATCATAAACATCCGCCAGGGCGATGAGCCTTGCAGATAAGGGGATGGCTTCTCCCTTGAGGCCTTCCGGATACCCGCTTCCATCCCATTTTTCATGATGATAATAGGCAATTTCCCTTCCAATAGTTAGAAAAGACTGCCCCTTGGTTTCCAGCTCAATCAGTTCGATGGCCTCTCCGCCCAGCCTGGCATGGCTCTTCATGATTTCAAATTCTTCAGGAGTGAGGGTGGTCGGCTTCAGCAGAATGGAATCCGGTATGCCTACCTTGCCGATATCATGTAAAATGGAAGAGTTGAAAACATCATCAATATATTCATTGGTTATGTAATCTTTGTAGTCCGGCAGATCAGACAAGGCTTCTGCTAGGATTTTACTGTATTCCCTCATCCGTTCCAGATGCAGACCCGTATCCATATCCCGGTATTCAGCCAGTTTCGCAAGTCCTAGTATTGTCGCGCCACGGGCTGCCTGAAGTTTTTTATCCGCTTCAATCAATTTTCTTTCCATGATTCTCTTTTCCGTGACATCGCGTGCAATCCCCCTGAAACCTGCCGGGTTACTTTTTGAGTCTGTGAAAAGGGCAATGGAAGCTTCGATAATTCGATTTGAACCATTTTTGTTTACATACTCCACTTCAAAAAGTGAATTGGGCCTTCCGGTTTTAAAAACCTTTTTGGCTTCTATAATAATTTTTTTCAAATTTTCTTCACTAAGAAACTCTTTTTGATTTCGGCCCAACAGTTCACTACTGGAAAGACCCAATATCCTGCGGAATGAATCGTTAAAAAAGGTGATATTTCCATTCAGGTCAACCTCATAATATCCTTCCTCAATGCTTTCCAGAATGGATCGGTATTTTTCTTCGCTTTCACGCAAAGCGCTTTCGGCTTTTCTCCGGTTGTTGATCGTATATTGAACATGAGATCCAAATATGAGAAAAAGACATAAAACAATGACACGGGAATAAATATCATACAGGTTGGCACCGAAAAGATTTTCGGAAAAACTGAAACCAGGGGACAGAAAGATATGCATGAACGATTCAATAAACCAGAACGCCACGGATAGACTGATTCCGATCAGGACCATGGAATCCCTTTCAAAGGGATTGATTTTGAACGCTTCTTTCATCAATTCCGCTCCTTTTCCATCCGGAAGACGATCAGGCAACTGTAATGTGATCAGGTGATTGGCTTAAGTAGCTATATCACTATACAGAAACAGTAAGGATTATTCAACCTGTATCGTTATTTTGTTGAGCCGATTTCAAAACGATTATAAAGCGTCACACCGGCGAAAGTCAGTGCTCAGAAAAGAGCCGAAAATACTGGATTTTAGTTTTCGCCGGAACTACAACAAGAGACTGTTGAAATTGGCTCTGTTTTATTGATTTCAACGGTCACATGTGACAACCAGTGAAATCGGCATAAAGCTGTTTTATAGTCTTCCGGAACTGCCTCCGTATGAGATCTAATTGAAATAATTGCACTGTAATGTCCCTGGCCTAGTCGCCAGAGGTGCAGATCTTCCACCGAAGCTGCTCCCCCGATGGATTCGACGGTCTCCCGGATATCCTGCAGCATGCGGTTGTCACTGTTGTGGTCGAGCAGTGCCTTGCCGGTTTCTTTCAGCAAGCCGACGGACCAGCGGCTGATCATCAGCGCTCCTGCAATACCCATAACCGGATCCAGAAATGTCCATCCGAGAGTCTTTCCGAAAAAGAGTGCGACAATAGCCAGAATCGATGTCAAGGCATCGGCCAGCACATGGAGATAGGCTGCACGAAGATTGTGGTCATGGTCGTGTTCATGGTGGTGATGCTCCGAATCTTCTTTGAGTATAAATGCGCAGATCACATTGACCGCCAGTCCGATAACCGCAACGATCAAAGCCTCGTTAAAGCGAATGGAGCGGGGTTCAAACAGACGATGGATGGATTCATACGCCATAAATAATGCAATAAAGGCAAGAAGAAGTGCGCTGCTGTAACCGGCAAGGTCGCCTATCTTGCCGGTTCCGAATGAAAAGTTGGAATTGCTTTTATGTTTTTTTATAAAATAATAGGCCATGGCCGTGATACCCATGGCTGAGGCGTGACTGGCCATGTGCCAACCGTCAGCCAGAAGGGCCATGGAGCCGAACAGAATTCCGGAAATGATCTCCACAACCATGGTCGTGAAGGTGAGGATGATCACGAACCAGGTGCGGCGTTCATTGGCATGATGGGAATCGGGCAGGAAATCGTGGTCATGCGGGCAGGTAAACGGTTGTTTATCTGTAAACATCCTAATGAGCAGTCCTTATGCCTTGTTTTTTTGTGAGACAGGCAATCCCGGTAAAGGGATTGTCTGTCCATTACCCTACAAGCGCCTTGATCAGTTTCCCGGCGTATATTGGGTAATCACACCATCAAATGTTCCTGTGATTGTTCCTGTGATTTCGGTTTCATTTTCGCATGCAGCGTCCAGACACTGAGATCCCATTACATCCATGTCAAAACTGCCTGTTAATCGTTCCCCATACTGGGTGCCATAGGTTTGTATGGTAACGGATCCGGATTCCGATCCGAATACAACAGGTGTTCCATCTCGTTTATCAATAATATTTTTGCTGGAAAAGAAGAGAATTGGCGTATCGCATGGACCAAAACCCAGATTCCAGGTGCCTGTTCCCATGTCGTTATTAAGATGCAGGGTAAGAACATCACTGGTTAAAATATTCAGGGTATCCCCGCCGGTACTGCCGTAAACGACCGGAACCATATATTTATTGGTGCTGTCATCGCACTCGCCAAGTGCAATCGCTTTGAAATTGGGAGAAAATCCACCATAACCGGGAATATTTACATTTGCACTCAGGGTTACGTCGGCTGGAGTATTATCCTGACAGGATTCATGGGCATCACACGAACTGTCATAACAATCAATGAGCATGTTACAGTTGTTATCAACACCATCTGTGCAGACTTCAGCAGCATTGGGGTGAATGGCTGCATTCTGATCATTACAGTCTCCCTGAACTTCCGAAAACCCGTCCTTGTCGTCATCTGTCAACGCCCGAACCGGAACAAGCTTTACAAGGGATTGAATCGGACTATTTCCGTTGGCATCCACACAAATGGTGGTCTTCCGCAGATGGCCGTCTTCCATAAGCAGGAAGGTCCAGTCCCCTTTCGGGACATTGTGGAACGATCCGTTCTGGCTTGTGCCAATGTAAATATCGTCCGGAGTCAGATCATTTGGATTGATGGCCTGAATCTGCCGAAAATCCGGATTATCCGTTTTCAAGTAACCATCCGTATCATCGCAGCGCCTGATACCGAAAGCTTTTTTGATGGAATCGACATCGTCATAGGTGTCGTAAGCCTCAATCAGAAATTTTATGGTTTTCCATTCCTTGACACCGGCGGCCCAACTGGATATGTCGGTAACACCATTGGAAATTGTTGCCTTGATTGCTTCCCCGGCAGCCTTGGGCCACTTTTGGATAATACAGGCAAGCTTTTCCGCTCTCCATTTCATGCATTCGGCAAATCTCGCATCTGTTGCAGCCGGCATTGGATTGCATTCCGGCAAACCATCACATTCATGAATGGCATCGGCAGCTCCTTTTCCTGCGGCAGCAACGGCTCCGAAGACGGACAGCAGAACAAGGGCGCCGCCTACCAGGCCGATGGATTGAGAATCCCGGATGACGACCGATGTTTCATCATTGCCGGATTCCAGTGAATCGGAAATGATATTTTCCTGATCCTTTAATTCTTTTATGGAAGCGCTGAATGTGCTTGCAGCCGATTGAATATCATTGGCCAGTTCCGTGAGTTTAGCAATAAGAGTGGCAGCGTCCTCCGGATGTGCGTAAACATAATCCTCGATCGCTTCCTGATTCGGGGATACTGTTCCAAATGCATCTTCAATCAACGCCCTGCCGGATTTTAGGTCGGTTTCCACTTCCGCAGCACCGGATATCGCGGATTCGGCTGATCTGTTCTGACTGTCCACGGCATCTGTTACAGTAGTATCTGTGCTTGATGGAATATTGCTGCTGTCCGTGCTATTACTGGAACTGCTGCAGCTTGATAAAAAAGGAGTGATAATAAAAAAGAAGATAATATGATAAATCAATAATTCCCGGATCGCTGCATTGTTCCAAAAATGCTTGACTTTTTTTTGCATAGTACACCTCCTTTTGAAAAGACCTGTTTTTAATATATTTTGTATATTTGAGATAAGATGTTGTGTCAAGAGGATCGAAATCCAGGTACTGGTAAGGCCGGGAATTGGAATATGATTTGGGTATTTGAAAAAGACTTGATTTTTAATGATGTCGTCATGAAAAAATCGATATCATGTATCATTAAAGAATTCTAACCAAATTATTCCACCAATATCGGGTTCTGAACCAGCCATTCTTTCAGGCGCTTGAATCCTTCCTCGGTGGAAATTCGGGGTGAATATCCCAGGTCTTTCTTGGCAGCGCTGATATCAAACCAATGGGATGTCCCCAGCTCATTGGCAACGAACCGGGTCATTTTCGGTTCTCCTGGAATCCGGAAAACAGTGTATACAAACTCAAGAATCGCTCCGACAGTCCAGACAACCTTGAGCGGGAGTGTTCTGGTTATCGGGGGCAGGCAGGCGGCATTCAGGATGCCGTTGATCATATCCCAAATGGGGATCGGGTCATCCTGACTGATAAAATAGATTTTACCGGAAAGCGACGGGTTTTCTTCGAGCTTTTTTGCTGCCAGAATATGGGCATCGGCAGCATTGTCAATATAGATGGTGTCCACCAAACTGTTCCGGCTTCCTACCCGGACGAGTTTCCGGGAACGCTGGATAACCCGCGGGACAAGATGGGGATCACCTGGCCCCCATATCAGGTGCGGGCGAAGGATGATGATATTCAACCCCTGTTTTGCCGCTTCGCGCACCTCTTTTTCCGCAATGGTTTTTGTTTGGGTGTAGTGTGTGTGGGTTTTTTCCGGATAGGGAATGGATTCATCCACACCCTCCATATCTTCACCGGTGAAGATCACACTGGGTGAACTGGTATAGATCAAATTTTGGATATTATTCTTTTTACAGGCATGGATCACGTTACGAGTACCTATAACATTGGGTTTGAAATATTCATCATAAGTTCCCCATACGCCTGGTTTTGCGGCAACATGATAAACAATATCCATTCCGGATAATGCTTTTTCAACTGCGTTTTTATCGGAAAGATCCCCCTGAATCTGTTGAACACCCAATGCCTCAAGATCCGGGTAGGAATGTCGGGAAAAATTCCATACCGGTTGACCTTGTTCAACCAGTTTCCGGATAATGGCCTTGCCCAGAAAACCACCTCCGCCGGTTACCAGCGCTTTTTTTTTCTCGGAGTTGATCATTTTTTCTCCTGAGAGCCAATTTCAAAAGTCTCTTGTTGTAGTTCCGGCGAAAACTAAAATCCAGTATTTTCGGCTCTTTTCTGAGCACTGACTTTCGCCGGTGTTACGCTTTATAATGGTTTTAAAATTGGCTCCTGATCTTAAACTGATTATTGAGTTTTTTACAAAACAATTACTCCAGTTGCTCTTCCGCCCAGACAGCCAGCTCTTCCCGGATGATTTTTGTATGATGCAGATCATCCACTGGGAACACCTTGTGAAACAGGATGGTTTTGATGTTCTGGGTAATTACATTTTTTTCCGCCAGAGCCAGAAGCTCCATTTCAATACGATTCTGTTCAAGATTGCGGCTCTCTTCCAGTTCGATGCAGATTACCGGTGTTTGGTTTTCTTCCGTACCAATACCGACGAGTGCGCTTCGATAAACATCCGGATGGGTATTGAAAATCGCTTCACAGGGAATCGAATAATATGTTCCGTGTTCAGTCATGACCCGATGGCTTTTTCTGCCGCAGAACCAGTAACGATTGCTCTTGTCCATCCATCCAAGGTCTCCCATCCGGTGCCATGTTTCACTGTTTTCCTTTATTTTTTGCTGGATGTCATGTTCACTGTTTTCAAGATAATTTCCGGATACAAGATCGCCCTTGACAATAAATTCACCAATCTCGCCATGTGGGAGCAGCAGATCATCGGAAAAAATGGATACAGGGGAATCGGTTATCTGAATCAGGCGGACATCGATATCTTTGATGGGCCGGCCAATACAGTTTCCATATCCTTTTTCACTCAGACCCTTTGTCTCGGACAGGATTTCGTTGCTGCCAATGGACAGGATCGGCATGGCTTCTGTAGAACCATAGGATGTGTGCACTTCAGCGGTTCCGGATAACATTTTTGCAAATCGTTCAACTTGTGAAGGCGGAAACGACGCTCCTACGGAAATCACTCTTTTCAGGGAAGGAAGCATCATCCGGTTGTTTTGCCCATATCGCCCCACCAGGTCTAACAGGGCAGGGGAGGCGATCATGTTGGTCACTCCCTGGTCAAAGATTGTCTCAATGATGCTCTGTGGGTTCGCAAGTGCCGGGCGCGCAGTGTCGATATCCGGAATGACCGTAGTTATTCCAAGAGCCGGACCCAAAAGAGCAAATGAAGAGAGTGTTGAGAGATCGATTTCATCTGATGAGATATCAAATTGGTCTTTGATTTGCCTGAATTGGGCGATCAGATTGCCATGGGTATAGATAACCGCCTTGGCTGGTTCGGTGTTCCCGGGAGTAAACAGGATCGCGGCAGTATCGTCAGCCTGTGTATCGGCAATGACCGGTGTGATCCATGGAACTTTTCGAATATCTTCCAGGGTCATCCCGCCCCAGAACAAACACCGGCCAGTCGTGATAAAGGTTTTTACACTATTAAAAAGATCCGGGCGGAACAGTTTGAGGAGCCGGGTCCAGGGAACCCCGATAAATGCTTCGGGCTTTATTTGCTTTACGCAGCGAAGCAGAGGAGTAATCCCCATGCCGGGATCAACCAGAACCGGAATCGCGCCGATCTTCAGGAGGGCAAAGGCAAGTGAGAAAAAATCCAGACATGGCTTCATCATGAGGATGGTTTTGGTGTTGCGGACTACTCCAGCGTTTTCAAGTCCGGCAGCCATGCAGTCCGATTCCTGATCCAGTTGACGAAAAGTGAAATGGGAATAAGCCAGACGTCCATTCTGATTCCTGGATTCAGGATATACAACCGCTTTTTTATACGGGTCTTTTTTTGCTGTCTCTGTCACGCCCATGGAGACATTGACAATCGTTTTGTTTGATAAGGTCACTTTGAAATTTTTTCTTTTATTTTTTGGATAAAACTTTTATCTTCGTTATCTTTTAGCCGGGCAGTCTGTTTTTTGGATGCTTCCAGGGCTTCGGTTACCGAAGCCAGAAGCTCTTCCTTTTTCGATGCCAGCAGTTCCGTTCCTTTTTCCATATTCACCGTATAGGCGACAAACAGGGGTTCGATGTTTTTTTCCAGATTTTCAATCATGGTCTGTAGATCTTTCCGGGTCTTGATCCACATTTTTATCTCATCCTGGACAATTTTTTTCTGTTTCGGATATTCATTTTCGATGACTTCAAGACGCTTCAATTCCTTCTCAATCACGACAATTTCCTGGTTGAGTTCGAAAAGAGAGTTGTAAACATCGGGCATGGACTGATGGACAAAGGCAATGGTTTCCTCCCGGAGGTGGATATTAACCATTTCAGTGTCCGAAGTCTTTTTTGCATATAAGAATGTATAGGCAAAAAAACCGCCTGCTGCAACAGCAATCGTAATGATCAAAAGGAGGATAATCAGCAGTTTTCCAGAGTTATTATATTTATTTTGGATCATCGTTACACAGGATGCGTTGTTAAAAAAGTTTGAACAATCGGCAGAATTTTATCCGGTACATCCTCCAGCAGATAGTGTCCGGCATCTGTAAAAAAATGGGATTCTGCATCCGGAAACCTTTGTTTCCATTCTTCAAAAAATGCGGGTGTGAAAACAAAATCGTGTTTCCCCCAGCAGATCAGCTTGGGGATGCCCGAAAGTCTGTAAAGATTCTGATCCACATATTGTCCCAGATCATAACTGGGATCACCTGGTTTCAAAGGGATATCCTGAACGAATTTCAATGTGGCAATCCGGTTTTCCCATGAGTTGTAAGGTGCGATTAGACCGGCTTTGACATCTTTTGCCAGGCGTTTGTAAGGGGCCATGTACAGGGCAGCCCTTGAGAACAGATTAAACCCCTTTACCCCGATCGTCGCAAACGGGGCGATATGGCGGATCATCCAAAGGCGCAGCGGAAGTCCTTTTCCGCCGGGAGTAAAAAAACCGGTTGTGTTGGTGATCACGATCCGACTGATTTTTTCCAGATTCCTCAAGGCATAGGCAAGGCCGATCATTCCGCCCCAGTCGTGAAGAACCAGTGTGATGCGGCTTTTAATGTCAAGATGATCAAGTAATGCCTCCAGGTCCTCGACCCGGCTTTGGTACCGGAAATCATACTGATTTTCATCCGGTTTGTCCGAAAGACCGCAACCAATGTGATCCGGCACAATGGTTCGATAACCGGCAGACAACCCTTTTACAAGGCTTCGATAATAAAATGACCAGGTTGGATTTCCATGCAGCATGACTACAGGATCACCGGATCCTTCATCAAGATAATGCATCTGCATGCTGTTTCTTTTCATAAAATGGGATTGAAACGGGTAGAGATGTTGAAATGGCGTAATATCAATTGGTTTACTGTTTTTCATTCTTTCCCGATACCTGAGTAGAGGTTTTTTTTCAAAACGATTTCCGGATGAATTGGCCGCCTTGGATTCATTAATGATAAATATAAGGACTTCTATAGCTTACAAGTTTCTATAAAGCAAGGGAATGTACATTTGATCATTTATTTGTTTTAAAGTTACAGTCCGGATTGGCACATTTCAAAAAAGTACCCTGTTTTTTGCTGGTTTTTTCAACCAGGAATTTTGCATCACATTGCGGACATACCTGGTCAACCGGTTTGTCCCAGGTTGCAAAAGAGCAGTCCGGATAACGGCTGCATCCATAGAAAACCTTGCCTCGTTTCGAGTTTCGTTCCACAAGGTCTCCTCCGCAATCCTTTTCCGGACATTTGACACCTGTGTTTTTCCCTCCTGAAGTTCCGCCGTTTACGGATTGAGTATTTTTACAGTCCGGATATCCGGAGCAGGCCAGAAACTCTCCATAACGACCTTGCTTGAGAACCATGGGCTTATTGCATTTTTCGCAGTATTTACCTTCTGCCAGCTTAAATGAAGGCTCAACAGGCTGAACTTTTCCTTTTTCATCCCGGGCAAAATTTCTGGAGTAGGAGCAATCCGGATATCCGTTACAAGCGAGAAAGGGGCCGTTTTTACCCACTTTGATATGAAGCTTTTTCTGACACAGGGGACAATCCAGATCTGTGGGAAAACCAACCCCCTTTATACTGATCATATTTTCCTTTGCAAAATCAAGTTTCTGGGAAAACTGATTATAAAAGGTTCGAAGAACTTCCAGATAGGGAAGTTCACCGATCTCGATCCGGTCCAGGTTGGTTTCGAATTTGGCTGTAAAATCAACATCCAGTATGTCCGGAAAGTTGTCCACCAGAAGATCGTTTACGAGAAATCCAAGTTCACTGGGCCGGAAGTACCGGTTTTCAAAATCCACATATCCTTTATCCCGGATTGTGGTCAGAATGGTTGCATAGGTGCTGGGCCGGCCAATACCGTTTTCTTCCAGTTCCTTTACCAGCGATGCCTCGGAGAAACGGGGCGGAGGCTGTGTAAAGTGCTGTTTGGGATCCAGTTTGATCAGTTTGAGTGCCATCCCTTCGGTGAGTTCCGGAAGAACCTGTTTCTTCTGCTCTTTATCAGTACTCTCATCCGATGATATATAGAGAGCCATGAATCCGGGGAATTTAACCGTAGATCCGCTGACATTGAATGTAAAGTCATTGGATTGAATGGATACGGATTTCTGGTCAATCAGTGCCTGAGCCATCTGGGAGGCGACAAACCGTTTCCAGATCAGTGTATACAATTCATGCTGATCTTTAGCAAGATGAGGGGCCATTTTTTCCGGTGTGTTATAAACCGATGTCGGACGTATGGCTTCATGGGCATCCTGCGCTTTGTTTTTATTTTTAAAAAAACGAGGACTCTCAATGCCGTATTCCGGTCCAAACTTTTCCCGAATCAGATCCTGGGCTTCCAGAGCAGCATCATTGGCAATCCTTACCGAATCCGTACGCATATAAGTAATCAGACCGGTGGGTTCTCCCGGACTGATTTCAATTCCTTCATAAAGCTGCTGAGCGACAACCATTGTTTTTTTGGCGGAAAATCGCAGCTTGCCGATGGCTTCCTGCTGAAGCTTGCTGGTGATAAAGGGGGGCAGGGGATTTCTTTTGGTTGTTTTATTATGGATCTTGTCCACTGAATAGTCGGCGTTATGTAATATTTCAAGAATTTCATTGGCATGTTTTTCATCCGGTATTTCAATTTTTTCTCCATTTTTTTTAATCAGTTTGGCATCAAAGGCCGGCGGATATTTTCCTTCCAGGTTGGCTGTAATGGACCAGTACTCAACAGGCGTAAATGCCTGAATGGCCCGTTCCCGTTCACATATCATCCGGACAGTAACCGATTGAACCCGTCCGGCGCTTAATCCGCCCTGCACTTTTCTCCATAAAAGCGGTGAAATCTGATATCCGACAAGCCTGTCGAGAATTCGGCGGGTTTGCTGAGCATCATATTTATCCTGATTCAGTTTGTGAACAGAGCGGATTCCTTCATCAATACCGTTTTTAGTCAGTTCATGAAAAAGCACCCGATAAAAATTCCGACCCTTTTTTTTCAGGATATCCGCAGTGTGATAGGCAATGGCTTCTCCCTCCCGATCCGGGTCAGGAGCCAGATAAACATCGGTTGCATTGGCAGCCGCGGCTTTCAGGGATTTGATAACATTCTGTTTCCCTTTGATGTCGATATATTTTGGCGTAAAGTTATTTTCAATATCAATTCCCATTTCATTGGGGGGTAAATCTTTTATATGGCCGGAAGTGGCGGTTACATTAAATCGATCCCCGATATACTTTTTGATGGTTTTCACCTTGGTTGGGGACTCGACGATAATTAATGGTTTTGACACGTTTATTCCTCACAGCTTGAAAAATGTTTGCCCGGTGATTGGGTTACCATGCCTTCAAGTTCAAATTTCAAAAGAATACCAGCCAGTTTTCCTGGTTCAATACCAGTCGAACGGACAATATCATCAAAATGAACCGGATATGGCTCAAGGGCTTTAAGCACAATTGACTCTTCCGAGTCAAGCATTGAGTGTTTTTTTTTGATCTGAACCATTGGAGAGTCCCCGGATGATTCATGATGATAAAGGAATGGCTGAATCTCTTCAAGAACGTCTGCTGCGGTTTCCACCAGTTTCGCACCCTGCTTCAGAAGGTTATGTGTACCGGAACTTTTAAAGGAATGGATGGATCCGGGAACGGCAAAAACCTCACGTCCCTGATCTGCCGCAAGTTTTGCCGTGATGAGTGATCCGCTTTTCATGGCAGCTTCAACAACGATTGTACCAACCGACATTCCGGATATAATTCTGTTTCGTAAAGGGAAATGGTATGGTTCCGGGTTTGCATGGAGCGGGAACTCAGAGATCACGGCTCCGGTCTCCCTGATTTTCTGGAAAAGGGATCGATTTTCCGGTGGATAGACAACATCGACGCCGCACCCTAACACCGCGACAGTGTGACCGTTTGCCTCAATCGCTCCATCGTGTGCTGCGGTGTCAATGCCTCTGGCCATCCCGCTGACAATGGATATGCCATGATGAACCAATTCCCGGCTCAATTGTTTTGCCGTTGTGATTCCGTATCGGGTAGCATCCCGTGATCCGACTATCGCCAAGTGTACGGCTGATTTTTCTAGATTACCCAATACATAGAGAAACGGCGGGGGATCAGGGATCTGAAGCAGCAAAGGAGGATAGTTTTCATCAACCATTGTGATGATCCGGATGCCTTTTTCACATACGGATTCAAATTCCTGTTTTTCAAGATCCGTAATTTTTTTATGAAGGATTGCCTTTGCAACAGGATAGGAAATGCCCGGAATCCGAGCTAATTCCTCTATCGAGACCTTGAAAATATTTTCGGGAAATTGAAACCGGCCAATCAATTTTTTAATGAGATGATTACCGACGCCTTTTACATTTTTAAGTGAAAACCACTGTAGAACAGTATTCATAAGGAATGGTTTATCTTATCCGTTTTAACATCTCCTCCGCTTTTGAACCGGCCGGGCTGAAGGGAAAGTTTTCAATCACTTTTTTTAGAAATAACCGCGCATTTCCTTTATCGCCCATAGACAGATACGAATATCCTGTTTTGAGAAATGCATCCGGTATTTTACTTCCTTCCGGATAGCGGGTGACTACTTTTTTAAAGGAAAGGATGGCGGCGGAATAGTTCTTTTTGGCATAATAGCATTCCCCGGCCCAATAAAGTGAATTATCCGCAAGATCGTGATTCGGAAATTTGTCGGAAAAAGAGATGAAAGCAGAGGCTGCTTTTTCATAATCCGCTTTTTTATATGAGGCGAGCGCATTGTTATATAATGTTTCCGGGGCTTCATTGGATAAGTGCCTGGATGATTCGGTTGTTCCAGGCACTTCCGGCGGTGGCTGAGGGTTTGGTTCCTGATTTTGTTCCGAAAGCGGCTGCTCCTGTACTATTTCAGAAGAGTTCGATCTGGTGATGGATTCTTCCTGAAGTGGCGTCTCCTCAATTGAACTGCTTTTGATTACGCCTGATTTTTCAAGGTCTTTCATTTTCCTTTCATGATTATCGAGCATGAATTGAATAATGGAAACCCGATGATAGATTTCATCCAGTTTTTTATCCATCTCCTGGATCTGCTTTTCAAGCAGTGTAATCTGAAACTCTTCCTGGGGTTGTGGATTTACCGCAGCACACGATTGAAACAGAACCGGACAGCCGGATAAAAAAATTAACAGAAGGCAAGACCATGACAACTTTCTGCGCAAAGGAGTCTGGAAAGATTTTTTCATAGGCGTCCTCATGTATCCTGTTTATCGAAACTTACGAAAACAAGTGGAATGAATTACATGTCCATCAAATCCGCCCGTCCTGTTCTATGTGAAGGGTTTTATTATACCATTCACTCCTCCTGCCACGCGAGCAGTATCGGGCTGGCAATAAATATGGAAGAATAGGTTCCAACCAAAATTCCGACAATCATGGCAAAGGCAAAATCATGAATGATTCCGCCTCCGAAAATATACAGAGCGATTACGGAAAACAGCGTTGTCAGAGAAGTCAGCAAGGTTCGGCTTAAGGTTTCGTTAATGCTTCTGTTGATGGTGATGTCAAGGGTATCTTTTTGTTGTTTTTTCAGATTTTCACGAATACGGTCAAAAACAATGATCGTATCATTCAATGAATAACCGATAATAGTGAGCAGCGCTGCAATGATCGGCAGTGTAAACTCTTTCCCAAGAACAGAGAACGCTCCCACTGTGATCAAAACATCATGTATAAGCGCAATAATCGCTCCCAGGGCATATTTTAATCCCAGAACCCAGAAAAGAACGAGGGTTATCAGCAGGGCGGCGGCAATCAGGATGGGGATGCTTACATTAAAAATCGACAGGATCGAAACAGCGCTGAACAACGCAGCAGCAATGACGCCGCTCAGGATCCATTTAAGTTCGAAACGGCCTGAGATATAAATGGCCGTGAACAAGAGTGAGAAAAAAATCGCAAACAGCGCTTTTCCCCTCAAATCTTTTCCAACCTGGGGGCCGACCATCTCTACCCGGAGGATATGGGAACCCTTGCCGGTTGATTTTGTAAGAGCTTGTTCAATGCGGGTGGAAAAACCTTCGGATGTGTTTATGGGGGTATTGGTGCGGACCAGATACTCATTCCCGTTTTCATCACCAAACTGCTGGACAGAGGTTTTTTCCAGACCAATGGCATTGAGGCCGGATTGAATATCATCGATTTTAACGGTATGATCAAATTTTACCTGAAGAAGCGAGCCTCCGGCAAAATCAACACCATATTTAAGGCCTTTATTGATGATCAGCGATCCGATACTGATCACAATCAGCAAAACAGAGAGAGCATAACCGAGTTTACGGTTGCCGATGAAGTTTATATTAATATTGGCTTTGATGAACTGCATTTATTCATTCCTTTACATATCGTCTGATCCATATCGATTGATAATGAGTAATTCTTTAAATGCTAATGCTTTTTGCTCGCCGTACAACCAGAAAGTAATCAAAAATCAGCCGCGTGAGAATAAGGGCTGTAAACAGACTGATGAGAATACCCATAGTCAGTGTGACAGCAAAACCTTTCACAGGCCCGGTTCCATATTGAAACAGCACAAAAGCGACAATCAGGGTTGTGATGTTAGAATCCAGAATCGTCAGTGTCGCCCGGTCAAAACCGGCATTCAGGGCAGCCAGGGGTGTTTTTCCGAGCCTTAATTCTTCCCGGATACGTTCAAAAATCAAAACATTCGAATCCACCGCCATGCCGATGGTAAGAATAATACCGGCGATACCGGGAAGCGTCAGTGTGGCCTGAAAAGCGGCCAAGCCTCCAAGCAGCATGATCATATTGAAGATCAGGGCAATGACTGCAATGACTCCGGAACCTTTGTAATACATAATCAGGAACACGATCGCAATAACGCTGCCGATATAACCGGAAAGCAAACTTTTGTTGATGGAATCCTGTCCAAGGGAAGGGCCGACGGTTCTTTCTTCGACAATATTTACCGGAGCGGGAAGGGCACCGGCCCGCAGTATGATAGCCAGATCGCGGGCTTCCTCCATCGTGAAATTGCCCTCGATAATTGCACTGCCACCGGATATCTTGGACCGGATATTGGGTGCGGAATAAATGGTATTATCCAGTACAATGGCCAGCCTTTTATTTACATTCTCTCCTGTTATCCGTTCGAAGATCCGGCCGCCTTTTTTGCTGAAAGTCATGGCAACATGAGGTTCATTATATTGGGAGTCAATCTGGACTTTTGCATCGGTAAGATCCGCGCCGGTCAAAGAGGTTCTCTTTTTGATCAGCATGGGTGTTTTTGTGGTCTGGCCGGTTTCCCTGTTTTTACGGGTTTCATAGAGAAGCTCGCTTCCGGGTGGAATGCTGCCATTGACAGCCGCAGACACATCCCCCTCCTCATCCACAAGCCGGAACTCCAGAAGGGCAGTCCTGCCGATCAGGCTTTTTGCCCGGTTTGTATCCTTGATGCCCGGAAGCTGAATCAGGATTTGGTTGTCTCCCTGAAGCCGGATGTCCGGTTCGCTCACACCAAATTCATCAATCCGGTTTCGAATGGTTTCAATGGCCTGTTCAATTGCCATTTTTTTCAGATATTCCACTTCCTGTCCGGGAAGGGAAAGAAGAAAAACAGTTTCACTGTTTCTGGATTCGGATTTAACTTCTAGTTCCTTGTATTCTTTATTTAAAAATTCATTAAATGGTTCAACCATCTCTTCTTTTATGGTTATTTCAATCCTGTTTTTTCCGGCTGACCGCACTCCGGAGTGTTTGATATGGGCAGTTCGAAGAAGCGTTTTGATTTCCTGCGTCATTGTCTCAATCTGCCGTTCAACTGCTTTTTCTGTCTCAACTTCCAGAACAAGATGCATGCCGCCTTGTAAATCAAGGCCCAGGTTGATCTGTTTATTCGGCCATACCGTGGGTTGCTCGGTTTTGTTAATGGCCATGTGGATTGTCGGAAACAGATAGATCAACGTGACAACAATCACCACAGGCACAACATAGAGTCTCCATGAAAGATTCTTCAAAGCTCATTTCCTTTCTTCAATCCGTATTTCTATTCCTATTTCAGAATGGTTAGCCCTTGATCCGGTAAATGGGAATTTATTCTTTTTCCGCTGAAGCTGATCCTGGACTGACTGTTCCGATATTACCTCTTGAAACCTTGATTCTTACCTTTTCGGCAACTTCAAGGGTGATGGTAGTGTCATCAACCGCTGTGATCCGGCCGTGAATCCCTCCGCTGGTAATCACACGGTCGCCCTTTTTTACAGAGTTGATCATATTTTGATGTTCTTTGGCTTTTTTCTGCTGGGGTCTGATCAACAGAAAATAAAAAATGGCGAACATTAAAATCAACGGTACAAAAGCGGTCAATCCACCTCCGCTTCCAGCGCCTCCGGTCGCCCCTCCGGTTCCCATTGCATATGCTATATTAAACAAGATGATTCCTCCTTATATTTTAACAAAACCGTTTCTTTTTTAGTTATGAAAAACATGTCACTTTCTCTGTGTTGAACACGGGTCGACACCACTGATACAGCAATCAGATCCCGGTGTCAATACAGGGTGGATATATTCTTCATGGAAAATAAAATTCTATATTATAGAGGTAAGTTATGAATCACAAACGATTTTGCTGTCACCCGGAATCATTTCAGGGTCACCTTCAATTGCGATTCGAATGTCAAGCCGCATTTCCAGATTCTGTATTTCGCTTCTTTTTCTGTTCAGGAGGTAGGAGGATACATTCATGGGAACCGTAACCGTGACATTGGTATCATTTGTTTTCATGGTGGCCAATCGGAGTTTCCGCAACACGGAAACGCCAAGTGTTTCCACGGATGGGATGAGGCCTTTACCTTTGCAGTGAGAACATTTTACATAGCTTCCGGATTCAATGGAAGGGTTGATTCTCTGTCTTGACATTTCCATAAGGCCGAATTTTGAGATAATGCCGACCTTTGTTCTGGCTTTATCTTCTTTTAAGAATGTTTTAATGGCATTCTGTATCTGAACCCTGTGTTTCTGATCCCGCATGTCAATGAAATCGATCACAATCAGCCCCCCTAAGTCTCGAAGCCGGAGTTGCCTTGCAATCTCTTCTGCAGCTTCCATATTGGTCTGAAAAGCGGTCTCTTCAATGGATTCTTTTCGGGTCGCTTTTCCGGAATTCACGTCAATAGCAACAAGCGCTTCGGTTGGATTCAGCACAATGGAACCCCCGGATTTCAATTGTACCCGGTTCTCGAAAATAGAGGAGATCTGGTCCTCAAGTTGATATTTTGAAAAAATAGGTTTGTCGCTCTTGAAATGTTTGATAATCTGGACCTGTTTCGGAGAGATGATACTCATAAAGGTTTTAATATCCCGGTATACGGATTGGTCATCAATCAGAATTTCATCCGTCTCCGGGGTAAAGTAGTCACGGATCGATCTTACTGCAAGGTTCCTGTCTTTATAGAGCAGACTCGGGGCTTTTTGTTCAACTGCCTTTTTTTTGATATTTTTCCAGAGGCGCAGGAGATATCGGATATCTTTTGAGAGAAGTGTTTTGGTGCAGCTTTCTCCAGCAGTACGGACAATCAGGCCGAACTCTTCCGGCAGCATTTCCGCAATGATTTCCTTCAGGCGTTTGCGTTCATTTTCATCTTCTATTTTTCTCGAAATACCAATGGTTGTGCTGCCGGGCATCAGCACGGTATGCCTTCCGGGCAAAGAGATGAAGGTACTCAGCATGGCCCCTTTATTCAGCATTGGATCTTTGGTAATCTGTACGAGAATCTCCTGGCCTTTTCTTACGATCTTTTGCAATGTTCGGTCGCCGGAGCTGCTGTCGATAAAATAGTCGCTGTGAATCTCGCTCTGTTGTAGAAAGCCGTGTCGTTCTTCTCCATAATCAACAAAAACAGCCTGAAGGCTTGGCTCGATTCTGGTAATAATACCTTTATATATATTGCTTCTGGTTATGGCTTTGGATGTGGTTTCAATGTGAAATTCTTCCAGTTTATTGTCTTTAACAATAGCAATTCTGCATTCTTCCATATCAACTGCATTGATAAGAATTTTATTACCCATATTATTTCCTGTGCTTATCCTTTTTTTTCTAATCGTTCTCCGTGAAGAAATTACAGTGCGATTTTGATTTTCATTGATGATGAAGATTTAAGTTTAAATAAAGAATTGAAGTAGATAAGTCAAACAGTTTTTATCCTGAATTACACCTTGCCAAGCTGGATGAATATTTGTATTGTCTGGATTCATCAAAATAATGATATTGCGTAATGTTCAAATAAATGGAAAAGAACCTGAATGAAGAGATAGGTAAGGAAGATTGAAAATGCAAGAAAACTACAATCCAAGATCGATTGAAAACAAATGGCAGACATTCTGGGAAGATACCGAACTGTTTACGGTTGTGGAAGATGAGACAAAAAAGAAATATTACCTGCTGGAGATGTTTCCCTATCCATCGGGCAAAATCCATATGGGGCATGTCCGGAATTATACCATCGGGGATGTGGTGGCCAGGTATAAAAGAATGCAGGGTCTGAATGTCCTTCATCCCATGGGTTGGGACGCATTTGGCATGCCGGCTGAGAATGCTGCCATTGCCAATAATACGCATCCTGCCGCCTGGACGTATGACAATATTGATTATATGCGGACACAACTGAAAAAACTGGGATTCAGTTATGACTGGAGCAGGGAAGTCGCAACCTGTAAACCTGAGTATTACCGGTGGGAGCAGTGGCTGTTTATCAAGATGTTTGAAAAGGGAATGGCTTACCGGAAGGAGTCTTCGGTAAACTGGTGTGATCCATGCCAGACGGTTCTTGCCAATGAGCAGGTTGAGGCCGGCATGTGCTGGCGTTGCGGAAAACAGGTACGCCAGAAAAAATTGGAGCAGTGGTTTTTCCGGATCACGGATTTTGCCGAAGATCTTCTTTTATATTGTGATAAACTAACTGGTTGGCCTGACAAGGTTACAACCATGCAGAAAAACTGGATCGGAAAGAGTATTGGTGCGGAGATCCGATTTCCTGTTGACAATTCGGATCAGGTGATACCGGTTTTTACCACCCGTCAGGACACCGTGTTTGGTGCGACATTTATGTGTCTTGCTCCGGAACATCCATTGGTTCTTTCACTATCCCGGAATACACCGGAAAAAGAAAAGGTTGAGGCATTTGTGGAAAAAATGTCTCTTCAGGACCGGTCCAGCAAGGCAGTGGAAAAGTATGAGAAAGAGGGTGTATTTATCGGGGTTCATTGTATCAATCCATTGAGCGGCAGAAAGATGCCTGTTTATACAGCCAACTTCGCGTTGATGGAATATGGTACGGGTGCCGTGATGTCTGTTCCTGCCCATGACCAGAGAGACTACGACTTTTCAGAAAAATATGGACTGGAAAAAATCGTTGTGGTGAAGCCGCATGACCGGGATCTTGATGCTTCGGAAATGACAGAAGCGTACACCGGACCAGGCGTTCTGGTTAATTCAGGCGATTTTAACGGGCTGGACAATACAAAAGCCCAGGATGCTATCGCGGAATATCTGGGAAAAAATAATCTGGGAAAGAAAACCATCAGTTTCCGTCTCCGGGATTGGGGAATCTCGAGACAGCGCTACTGGGGAGCGCCGATTCCCATGATTCATTGTGATGCCTGTGGTATCGTGCCGGTTCCGGAAGAGGAGCTTCCTGTTCTTCTGCCTGAAAATGTGAAAATGCAGGAAGGTGGAAAATCCCCTTTGGCTTTTCTTGCCCATTTTCAAAAAACAAAATGCCCCAGATGCGGAAGCCCTGATGCCAGAAGGGATACCGATACCATGGACACATTTATGGAATCCTCCTGGTACTTTGAACGGTACTGCAGTCCGCATGAAGACAGGGCGATGTTTGACCGGAAGGCTGTTCATTACTGGATGCCGGTTGACCAGTATATCGGGGGTGTAGAGCACGCGATTCTTCATCTTCTCTATTCACGATATTTTACCCGTGTTTTAAAAGAAGTCGGCCTTGTGGACTTCAAGGAACCATTTACAAGGCTGCTGACCCAGGGAATGGTATGCAAGGAGACGGTTTCCTGCCCCCAGCACGGATTTCTTTTTCCGGAACAGGTGGATACAAAAGGTGATTCGTCTGTCTGCAGGATGTGCGGCAGTGTAATCAAGGTCGGCCGTGTGGAGAAGATGTCCAAATCCAAGAAAAATGTGATTGACCCGAATATCCTGCTGGACCAGTATGGCGCGGATACAACCCGTCTTTTCTGTTTGTTTGCCGCTCCTCCTGAAAGGGATCTGGAATGGAGTGAGCAGGGGGTTGACGGCAGTTATCGTTTTCTAAACAGGATCTGGCGTCTGGCAGAGAGTGCCATGGAAAAAATCCATGATGCAGTTCCCTATAATGGAGAGATCCAACTTTTAGATGAAAGGCTCAAAGAGCTATATCGGAAGGCGCATCTGACCATTAAAAAGGTTACCAATGACATTGAAGACCGGTTTCATTTTAATACAGCGATCAGCGCTGTTATGGAACTGGTGAACATGATGTACAGCGTTGAAAAATTCCATGAAATTCCGAATGGAAATGCTGTCATGCGGTTTTCCATGGAAACAACGGTACTCCTGATCTCTCCGATTGTGCCTCATATTGCAGAAGAACTCTGGGAAAGCATGGGCAAGACTCCAAGCGTTCTTGATATGAAATGGCCTATGTACCGTGAAGATGTTCTGGTGCACGATAACATGACGATTGTGATACAGGTAAATGGAAAACTCAGGGGACAATTCGAAATCGGGGCAGATGCTTCCGACGAGGAAATCAAGACAACTGCCTTAAAACATCCGATGGCCATAAAATTTATTCAGGGAAAACCAATCCGAAAAGTAATTGTTGTGAAAAAGAAACTGGTGAATATTGTAATATGAGCAAATTGATAAAACAGGTTTTTTGTGTTTTTTGGATTCCATGCTTTTTTTTAGCATGTGGTTATAATTTTGCTGGTATGGGAAAGATTCCCGGCGGAGTGAAAACCATATGTGTCACCATGTTGAAAAATAATACCAATGAAACCGGTCTGGAAAGAACCATTACAAACTCAATCGTTAATGAGTTTACCAGAAATGGTGTGCCCATGACAAAAGATCCGGCAAGGGCGGATGGGATACTTACCGGTTCTGTTGCATCTGTTTATACGGAAACCATTGCGCGATCCAGTGCAAACACCTCATCGGAGAGACGCGTTTATGTCAGACTCGATATGAAGCTGATGAATGGTAAGGGCAAGGTTTTATGGGCTCGAACCGGTCTAGAAGATAGTGAGGCCTATCAAGCAGGCGTAGACGAGGATAGACAAAAGAAGAAAGCCATTAACGATCTGGTAAAACGGCTTTCGCGGACTTTTTACCAGAGGCTTACAGATGATTTTTAGCCGGTTTGCCTTATGAAAAAAAGGCAAACCGGAAGTCAATCAGGCAGATTTTGAATTGATCAGCTTGGACAGGCGTGAAATTTTTCTGGAGGCTGTTCGTTTATGAATAACCCCTTTTTTAACAGCTTTATCAATAATTGATTTGGCTGTGTTCAGGATTGAGGTATTATCTTTTCCAGTTTCTGCAGAACCAGTGCGAATATCCTTAACGATATTTTTTACTCTCGTTCTGACCGCTTTGTTACGCATATGCTTGAGTTCACTTTGTTTTACGCGTTTTAATGCAGATTTATGATTTGCCAACTTGATTTGCTCCTTTACATATTAAGTTTATTCCACACTGAACGGAAATCAATAACGAAACTTTTCAAAGCTGTCAAGTGAATATTTGAATTATAGGGTATAAACCTTATCTCCGTCAATAACCACAACCCCATTTTCCTGTAGCACTCGGACTGCTTCTTCCAGCTTTTCAAATCGGAATATCATGACTGCATTTTTGGAATTCGGCTGGACAAATGCATACATATATTCAACATTAATACTTACCTTATGCAATATGCTGAGAATTTTATACAAGCCTCCTGGTTTGTCTTCAATCTCAACAGCCACGACAAAGGTTTTTCCCACCGTAAAATTATGTTTTTTCAATGCTTCTTCCGCTTTTTGATTGTTGTCAACAATCATGCGCAATACGCCAAAGTCAGATGTGTCTGCAAGGGATAATGCGCGGATATTGATCCCTGATTCTGCGAGGATGCCGGTCACTTCGGCAATACGACCGGACTTGTTTTCCAAAAAAACCGAAATCTGTTCAACTTTCATTTCTGACCTCCTTATCGGGTTCAAAGCACAGTTGTTCTTTTATAGTTTTCGGTTATCAATGACACGAATCGCCTTTCCTTCACTCCGGACAATGGTCTTGGGTTCAACCAGTTTGACCGCAGCAGAGACTCCCAAAATTTCTTTGATGTCTTTTGAGATTTTTTTCTCAAGATTCTGGAGATTTCTGACTTCATCCGAGAACAGATGTTCGCCGACCTCAACAAGAACGGACAGCGTGTCCAGATTGTCTTTCCGGTCAACCACCAGTTGATAATGGGGTTCGACTTCGTCAATCTGCATCAGTACGCTTTCAATCTGTGAGGGGAATACATTGACTCCCCGGATGATCAGCATATCGTCTGTTCGGCCGCTGACCCGTTTCATTCTTACATGAGATCGGCCACAAATGCATGGTTCAGGATTCAGTGCAGAGATGTCTCTTGTTCGGTATCGGATTACAGGAAATGCTTCTTTTGTAATAGAGGTGAAAACAAGCTCTCCGGTTTCGCCATAGGGCAGGGCCTTGCCGGTTTTTGGGTCAATGATTTCTGCGATAAAATGATCCTCGTAAATATGAAGGCCGGCCTTTGCTTCATGACATTCAATGGCCACTCCCGGACCCATGACCTCACTGAGGCCGTAAATATCAACCGCGATGATTTTCAGTTTGTTCTCAATTTCCTGCCGCATGCTTTCAGACCAGGGTTCTGCCCCGAAGATACCGTACTTAAACTTAAGGTCTTTAAACGAAACGCCCATCTCTTCAGCCACTTCCGCAAGGTGCAGGGTATAGGAGGGGGTGGCTGTCAGGATTGTAGGGCCGAAGTCTTTCATGATGATAATCTGTCTTTTGGTGTTACCACCGGAAACCGGTATAATGGATGCCCCGAGTTTTTCCGCTCCATAATGAACGCCAAGCCCTCCGGTGAATAGCCCGTATCCGTAAGCATTATGGATAATATCTCCGCGTGTGGCTCCACCTGCGGATAAAGAACGTGCCATGAGTTCAGACCATGTACCGATATCGCGGGCAGTGTAGCCGACAACCGTAGGTTTTCCAGTGGTTCCGGAGGATGCATGAATGCGGACGACATTATCCATCGGGACGGCAAACATCCCAAACGGGTAATTATCGCGCAGATCCTGCTTGGTCGTAAACGGTATTTTCTGAATATCCGCAAGTGATCTGATTTCAGACGGGGTGATTCCTGCTTCTTCAAATTTTTTTTGATAAAATGGAACGGTTGCATAAACACGATTCAGCGTGGCTTGAAGCCGTCTGAGCTGGATAGCTTCAAGGGCTTCCCTTGGCATGGTTTCGTATTCAATGTTGAATATCATGTTTTTTATCCTTTGATCAGGTCTCTCATTATCCAATATCGGAGAATGAAATTGAAAATTATTTATTCAGAGCCAATTTCAAAAGTCTCTTGTTGTAGTTCCGGCGAAAACGAAAATCCAGTATTTTCGGCTCTTTTCTGAGCACTGACTTTCGCCGGTGTGACGCTTTATAATCGTTTTGAAATTGGCTCATTCAGTTGGCCTTTAAATTCCGGTTTTCTTTTTTCAAGAAAAGCCGTTGTCCCTTCCCGTGCGTCTTCTCCAGCCATGCAGATGGAGAATGCGTCGATTTCCAATTTACAGCCTGTAGCAAGATCAACATCCATTCCGCTGTTTACTGCCTGTTTGGCAGCTCTCAGACTGACTCTCCCTTTGGATGCAATCATGCCGGCTGTTTTGATAACCTCTTCCATGAGAGACGCAGGAGGCAGGATTTTATTCACCATCCCGATCTGATGCGCTTCGGAAGCACTAATCATTTTTCCGGTAAAAATCATCTCTTTGGCCATATTTTTTCCAATCTGCCGCGCGAGCCGCTGGGTTCCGCCGAATCCGGGGATAATACCCAGTGTGATTTCCGGCAGACCAAACTTTGCATTTTCAGATGCATAAATAAAATCACAGGCCAGGGCAACCTCGCTTCCTCCCCCAAGGGCGAATCCGTTTACTGCCGCAATTACCGGTATGGGCAGCTCCTGAAGCTTATTCATGACCAGATGACCCAATGACGCGAAATGTCTGGCCTGAATTGAAGAAAGGCAGCAGGCAAGTTCGGTTATGTCCGCACCTGCGACAAATGATTTATCTCCTGCGCCGGTTAAAATCAGTACCCGTATTTCCTGGTTTTTCTGGATTTCATCCAGGGCTGCTGAGAATTCGGACAAAAGTTCCGAGTTCAGTGCATTCAAGGCTTTGGGGCGGTTGAATGTGATGATGGAGATGTTGTTTTCAATTTGAAAAAGGATTGTATTATATTTCATTATTCCCTCCGTCCGATAGGTATTTATGTCTGTTCATCCTGTTTTTTTTCAATAAAGGCTGTCGGGTTTGTTTCTCTGATATAGTTCCGAATTCCATAAAGGATGGAATCACAGAGGCGTTCCTGATAGGTTGGATCTATTAATCTTTTGCATTCACTTTCGTTGCTGATAAAAGCGGTTTCAATAAGAACGGCCGGCATCTGTGCACCCAGGAGAACATAAAAGGGCGCCTGTTTGACTCCTTTGCTTTTTATCCGGTTGTATTGTCCCCGCAGGCTAGTAAACATGGAATCCTGAACATGAGTTGCCAGCCTGCTGGATTCATTGATTTTTGCATTCTGCATAAGGTCGATCAGAATCGATTGAAGATCGCTGATGTTTTTGGTGGATGTGGCGTTTTCTTTTGCGGCTACCATGATGGACTCATCATCGGTTGCGAGGTTGAGAAAATAGGTTTCAATTCCAAAGGCTCTCTTGTCTCTGGCCGCATTTGTATGGATTGAAAGAAAAAGATCCGCATTCTTTGTGTTTGCAATTGCCGTTCGCTCCTCAAGAGTCAGGAATCGATCGGTCTCCCGTGTCAGGATAACATTACAATGGATTGTATCTTTGATTTTTCGGGCCAGTTTTTTAGCCAGTTGCAACACAATATCTTTTTCATGGGTTCCTTTAATGTAGCCGGGAGCTCCGAAGTCGTGTCCTCCATGTCCGGGATCGATAACGATGGTTTGGACACCCAGTGCCAGCTGCTTTGCAATCGCACTTGGAGTAATTTTCTGGTTGACGGAGGAATGGTAGGTTTTTTCAGGCGGCACTGTTTTAACATGCTTTTCCGGTTTGCCATTTTTTCCCCATACATCGATCACGATTCGAAAAGGATTTTTTAAAGAAAAGACTTTATAATTTTTAAAAGATTTGATGTCAATGACGACTCTAACGGTATCCGCTGTGTATTGGCCGGCTCGGGCATCTTTGAGCAGGTTGTCGTTGATCTGTTTTGTTTTTTCAAATGTTTTTCCGAGCCGGCTTTGGCTCAGATCCACATAAAGACGCTGTGGCTTGCTGATGGATGGGTCTTTTTTCAGTAGACGATGCGTATAATCGGTTTCCTTGTCTGAATCAATAACGATTCTTGTATAACTGGGGTTCGACCAGAACCTGAGGTCTTTTACTGTTGAAAACCCTTTTGGAAAAAGGGGGAGGCTGGTCTCTTTTGCTACCGGTTCCGGTTCGGCTGTTTTCGGAGGTTCGGTTTTTGGGGGAAGCAGGCCGGCTTTCTTTTTTTGCAGGCCGGCTTTCTTTTTTATATGACGGACTTCCGTAGATTCCATTACAGGCTTTTTCATCGAAAGCTGTCTGATTTCATCCACGGCCTGGTTTTTATATCTACTTTTGGGATATTGTTTAATGATCTGTTCGAAAAAAGTCAGAGCTTCTTTTCTATCCGATTCTCTCTTGGACAATCTGGATAATCCGGCATAAAGGAGACCGGTTTTATACAGGCCCGCAGCAGCCCATGGACCATAAGGATTGAGCCTGTGTACTTCCTTATATTTTTGAATACAGTACAGCCAGTTTCCCCGATCCTGCTGTTTTTTCTGATTTTCCAGAAGAAATTGATAACAGGATTCCGCCTGATAATATAGGTCTTTTGGAGATTTTCCTGCACTTGCAGCAGAGCAGAAGATCAATATGCTGCAAACCGAAAACAATACAATGCGAAGTTTTTTATGAATTGTGATCATGAAATAATGCTGTCTGCTTTTTCCTTTAATTTACATAAATAATTGATTGCATCAATAGGCGTCATGGTTGAAATATTCAATTTCTGTAAGCTCTGGATGATGATCTCATCCGGGTTCTGAAACAGGCTGAGCTGAACCTGTCTTTTGGATGGTTCTGTATTTTTCCGGATCGTTTTTTTTGACCCTGGAATATTCCGGTTAGCCTGTTCTACCCTTGAAAGAACTTTTTTTGCCTGTTGTATAATGGTTTCCGGTATCCCTGCAAGCCGGGCTACCTGGATACCATAGCTTCTGTTTGTGCTGCCTTCAACAAGTTTTCTAAGAAAAATGATTTCATCATTCCATTCTTTTACTGCAATATTGAAATTCTTCACCCGGGGTTTTTGGTCAGATAGATCGGTAAGTTCATGATAATGGGTGGCAAAAAGGGTTTTGACTCCTTTTCCTTTAAGGTCATGCAGATATTCCGCTACCGCCCATGCAATACTCAGTCCGTCATAGGTGCTTGTTCCTCTTCCGATCTCATCCATGATCACCAGACTTCGGGGAGTCGCATTGTTCATAATGTTGGCGGTTTCTTCCATTTCGACCATAAAAGTGCTTTGACCGGAAGAAAGGTTGTCGAGCGCTCCGACCCGCGTGAAAATTCGATCTGTAACACAGATGGAGGCTTTTTTGGCCGGAACAAAGGAACCCATCTGTGCCATAATGGAAAGAATGGCCACCTGGCGAAGGACGGTTGACTTTCCGGCCATGTTCGGCCCGGTTATGATCAGAATCTGGTTTTCCGAGTCATCCAGTTTGATTGTATTGGGTATATACCTTTCCCCTGTGATCAATTTTTCAACCACTGGATGACGCCCTTCCTGGATATGGATATATCCCTCTTCGTTGAGTTCCGGCTGGATGTAGTTGTTCTGTTCCGCAATTTCAGATAGATTAAAGATACAGTCAATGGATGAAAGAAAGTCTGCAAAACGAAGAATCTCGTCATTGGCCTCTGTTATTTTTCCCCGGATCTCGGTAAACAGCCTGTACTCAAGTTCCGCCATGAGTTCGTGGGCGTTCAATACCTTGGTTTCAAATGTTTTCAGTTCATCGGTGATGTACCGTTCCGCATTGACAAGGGTCTGTTTCCGGATATAGTGTCCGGGAACGGATTCCGAGTGGGTTTTGGGGATTTCAATATAATAACCAAAAATTTTGTTGTATTTTACCTTCAATGAATTGATTTTGGTTTTTTCTTTTTCTTCCGCTTCCAGTCTGGCCAGCCAGCCTTTGCCGTCCTGCCTGATTTTGATCAATTCATCCAGTTTTTCATGATATCCGGTTTTGATGATCCCCCCTTCGTTTATGACAGGGGGCGCATCTTCCCGGATGGATTTCTCGATCAGGGTGACAAGCTGATTCACTTTGTCAAGAGACGGGTCTGTAAACTCCCGGCTGAATTGAAAAAGGTCTGAACTGAGTTTATTTAGGATATGCAGGATATCCGGAATTTTCATCAGGGATTTTTTTAAGGCAACCAGGTCCCTTGCATTGGCTCTTCCCATATTGATCCTGCTGGACAGCCTTTCAAGGTCGTAAATGGATTTCAGGTTTTCCCGAACCTGGAATCGGCATTCGATATTTGATTTTCCTTCTGCCACTGCGGTTAATCGTTTTTGGATCAGATCCGCGTCGATCAAGGGATATCGAAGCCACATTTTTAAGCGCCGGCTTCCCATGGCTGTGATACACTGGTCGATAATCCCCAGCAGGGAACCGTTCGGTTTCCCGGTTCGAAGATTTTCAATGAGTTCAAGATTTTTACAACTCATCTCATCTACGATCAGAAAACCATTAAGAGAATAGGGCTCGATGCGCTTTATATGTTCTGTCTTCTGTTTCTGGGTTTCACGGACATAGGCCAGCAGGGCACCGGCCGCTCCAATTCCAACGGTAGCATTTTCACATCCGAATCCTTCCAGACTTCTGGTCTTGAATTGTTCGATCAGGATTTCCCGCCCGGCCTGGGGTTGAAATTCTTTGTCCGGGAGAAAGGATATGGGTTTTTCTGAAAAGGCCCGAAGCAATTTTGCGTGGCTGTCGCTCTCACGCATCGATTCCGGCAGCAGAATTTCGCTCGGAGAGATGCGCAGGGATTCATCCAGGATCGCATGGATCTGGTCGGATTCCGTCATACGGAAAGTCCCGGTCGAAATATCCAGAAAGGAGATTCCGGTGATGGAATGGTTGGCGGAGATGGACAGGATATAATTATTGGATTTTTCATCCAGCAGGTTGCTGTCGATGATCATGCCGGGCGTTATGACACGGATCACATCTCTTTTTACAATTCCTTTGGCAAGAGCAGGATCTTCAATCTGCTCACATATGGCTACCCGGTACCCCTTATCAATCAGACGGCCAATGTAGCTGTCTACCGCCCGTGCCGGTATACCGCACATGGGAATGGCATCTTCATTTTTTTTATTCCGGGAGGTAAGCGTGATTTCAAGAACCTTGGATGCGGTTACAGCATCTTCAAAAAACATCTCATAAAAATCACCCATTCGATAAAACAGGATGGCATCGCTGTATTTTTCCTTGATGGAGAGATATTGTCTGACCATCGGTGTTTCTGTGGGGATGCTCATCATAAAAATTTGGTACTTTGTCTTTTATATGATACGGGTCTGTTTGATGGTGACTGTTTTCTGAAACAGCTTCTACTCTTTTACCATCGAAAACTCAACCTTTTTTCCCACGTGAATACGCTTCTGTCAATGGTATAATATCAAGGTCGCCCCAAAGTCCGATAATGTCATCAATGATTGCGACGGCACCGATAATCCCATCCATTTTTTTAGCTTCCTGCACCGCGGTTTTTACATCTCCTTTGGATCGGATCCGATTTCCGATTGCGGTTGCTGCTGCATCTGCAAGGGCGCAGGAGTGGGAGATGATGCACACTGCATCGGATTTGCCGAAACTGAGAGAATGGCCGACTGTTCCGGAGGATGTGCAGATGGAAAGGGGGCGGTTTTCCGGAATCAGACGCACGCCGAGTTTCATACTCAAAGGCGATTTGCCGGCATAGATGCCTATGGTAACCGGATCATTCAGTTTCAAAAAGATATCCCCGCCGTTTTCAACCACAACTTCCTCTGAATGTGCAAGCAGATCCTTGCCCACAAACTCGGCGATTGCACCGGCAACAGCCGCCATGGGACCCACTCCGGCCAGATTGCCGGCTTTGATCATTTCATGGATAATCAGCGGGGCAGGACTTTTCATGTTCCAGGGAACAAGTGATGTTAAAAAACCGGGATTGTTTTGTATGAAGGTTTCGATATGTCCACGATATGTAAAAACGCTTTCCCTTGCCATATCAAACAGATTTTTGTCTGCCTGAACAGAGATATCGGTCTCTTTCACCATGACGGAAAAGGATACCAGGTTTTTTCTTTTCATGAATTTCCGGTATTCTTCATCACGGTTCATTGGATCAGGAGACCTTCGTAAAAATCAGAAAGTGTATTGTAATTTGGATTTCAAGTTTTCCGGGCATAATTCAATAAAATACCGGTCGGTCATACCGGCAACAAAATCCCTTACAATTTCAGGATGGGAATTGCTCTCAACATAGGATTCCGACATATCTTTCAGGAAATTTGAATAGATCAGGGAGGAACGGTTTTTTTTGGACAGATCCTCCAGAGATGTTTCAAACAGATATTGAAACATCTCCTCAATTGTTTTTGAATTTTTTTTAATCCGTTGATTCAGATAGATATGCTTATAATTAAATGCTTTCAGGGATTTCAAGGCATTTGAGATTTCAGGGCTGAATGCAATGAAGGGATTTCCGTAACTGGTTGCAATCAGATCGGTCACCAGCTTGTACACAATCGTCCCATTTGTTTCACCCAGCAAAGCAACAGCATTTTCCGGCAGGTCGTTACGTGCAATCAGTCCCAGCCGTATACCATCTTCAATATCCCGCCCGATATAGGAGATGGTATCCGCCATTCTGACGACACATCCTTCCAATGTCATGGGGATAACCATGTGTAATGATCCGGTTGTCAGCTCTATAATGTTTTGATCAAGGATTTCAAATGTCCTGTTTTGTTCAGGTTCAAGTTTTTGGTTGTGGGTTTCTCCATCATGGCAAAGAATTCCATCCAGTGTCTGGAGGCACAGGTTCCATCCGCGTCCTTTTTTTTCAAGCTGATCAAGGAATCGAATACTCTGGACATTATGGCGGAAATTTCCGATCCCTGCGGTTTTGCAAAGCCGGGACAGATAGGTCTCACCTTCATGACCAAATGGAACGTGTCCAATATCGTGACCCAATGCGATTGCTTCAATCAGATCTTCATTCAGTCTGAGGAGCCGGCCAATGGTTCTTGCAACCTTGGAAACAAGCTGCACATGCAAGACCCGATGGGTGACATGATCATTTTTAACCAGATAAAAGACCTGCGTCTTATCGATGTAACGTGTATAGGCCAGCGAGTGAAGGATTCGATCCACATCCACGGAAAAGGCCTGGCGATATCCTTTATCCAGGTGGGTTTCCTGGTTACGCCGTGCGCCATCTCTGCTCATCGTGGAAAGAGGGGATAGATATCCCTGTTCGCGGTCATCCAGGGTCTGTTTCAAAGACTCAAGATTGAAATTCATGGTGATTTCACATTTTTTTTATAGGAGCCAATTTCAAAAGTCTGTTGTTGTAGTTCCGGCGAAAACAAAATCCAGTATTTTGGCTCTTTTCTGGGCACTGACTTTCGCCGGTGTGACGCTTTATAATAGTTTTGAAATTGGCTCACAGGTCTCAGATTTCACCGGCTGCAATTTTTTTTTCCATCAGTCCAATATAGTCAATTCCTGCTTTTTGAAAACCGGCTTTGCCATATTTCATATTTGCTTCCAGTATGTAATAGTTTTTTTTATGAATGAGAATATCCATACCCACATCATCCCATCCGCATTGTCTTGCGGCAAACAATGCCAGCCTGACCGCATCTTCCGGAACGTCATCTAGTTTGATCTCCGCTCCTTTGGCAATGTTGCTCCGGAACTCACCGGGTGCTGCAATTCTCCAGTAGGCATGGGCAACGCGGTCACCAATAACGACAACACGTATATCCCGATCTGTTGGAAGAAATTCCTGAACATAGGCGATTTTCGTTAGGTTGCAGTATTCTGAAAAATCATCCTGATTCTGAATGAGGAAGACGCCCCTTCCCATAGCCGAACCTCTTGGAATTTTTGCTATAAACGGATATTTGAAATAATCGAGGATATTTGTTTTTTGCTTCTTTCCATAAAAAATTCTTGTTTTGGGGTGGGGAATGTTGAGAAGTTGAAAAAGAGCGGTCTGTTTGATTTTATCCTGTACAAACTTGTAGGTATGGTAGCTTGGAAATGTTGGTTTTTCAATTGTATTGAAAAGGTCGGCATAAAAAGTTCCGGGGTAATAAATTTTCGATGCTTTCCGGATCAGCTCTTTTTCCGGTTCACTATACTTTGAAAAATTGGACTGAATACCCAATGTGATTACATTGCGACAATTTCGAAGCCGCGAACCAAGTGCGATTGCTGTATGAACGCTCTCCATCATTTAGACTGCATTGGGCAACGTTTGGTTGACTCATCAATTGTTAACGGGAATATCATTCTACAACTCCTGGCGGAGGTATGAAAAACATGGATTGTGTAACCGGAGCATTTGCATAATACCGGTCGATACGCAATTTGACGGATTCTCCATCTCCATTGGAAAGAACCAGATGGGATGGAAGACGAAATCCATCGATCAGGATTTCATCAAGCAATTCTGCTCGATAGTTCAGCGCTCCGGTGATTCCAAATATTTCAACCTTATAGATTTTTGTTTTTTGTTCATCAAGATAAATTTTTTCAGTTACACCGGTCCAGTTTTTTTCCAGAATCAAAATAAAACCACCATCTGAATCTGATTTTTCAACGCGTGAGGTTGCATGTTCCCGAATGGGTATCCGACCGGTGAGAAATTCTATGGCATCTTCTACGTCTACGGGTAGAGACAATAACTCCTCAAGAGTTGATGCGGGGTCATCTTTTTGAAAATATTTGGAATCCGTATGGGAGAGAAAGAAGAGCTGATCCTTATCGGCTGATAAACTGATGAGTGGCTGACCCGCAATTCCGAATATTTCAATTCTGAAACGGTCTGGATAAGAACCCATCCAGGCAGTTCGGGTAATGAAAGTGTCCTTGTCCTTGTTCAGTTCAATCTTACCGATTCCCTTAAATGTGCGGAGAGAGTTGTTTTTTTCCCGTATGGAGGCAATGATCGACAGGGATTCATCTTGGGATGCCAGGTCAGGTAATCCGAAAATTGAATTTTTATGAATACTGCTGCAGGATTGAATCAGGAGACAGAATAAACCAAGCAGACAAACAACAGACGTTTTTAACCTAATTATTACCATGGGATAATTTTTTTATCTTTTCCAAAAGAGTCTCTGTGTCCTTCTCTTTTTTCATGAGCGCTTTTTTATAAAATTCAACGGCTTTTTCCCGGTTATTCATCTTGGTGTGAACATCACCGATATGTTCAAGGATGATCGGATCATCCGGTACCAAGGATATCGCCTGTTCAAGTGTCGTCAGTGCTTCCTGAAACAGACCTTTTTTGAACAATAACCATCCAAGGCTATCGGTGATATACCCATCTTTGGGTTCAATCTCCATGGCTTTTCGAATGAGCTGTTCCGCCTCTATAAGATTTATATCCAAATCAAGGTAGGTATAACCCAGATAGTTGAGCGCATGCGCATCTATCGGATCGATACCGATCACTTTTTTCATCTGTTCAATGGAAAGATTCTTTTCTCCCCTTTTGTCATATACAACTCCCAGCCTGAAGTGAAGTCTGGAACTGTCCGGCATGATTTTAAGTCCTTTTTTCAGAACAGACTCAGCCTTCTGGTACTCCTGGAAATCTTCATAAAAATACCCCAGGTAAAAATAAAATTCAGGGTTATCCGGTTTTTTTTGAATCGCTTTTTCAAGAATCTGGATTGCCTTATCCGTTTGATTCTGGTTTTTATAAATATAGGCCAGATAAATGGTCGCGTTTTCAAAAAATTTGGAATTATCCGTAACCTTAGTAAAATGAAAAAGTGCTTTTTCAATATTACTGATTCCATCATAAGCAGCACCAGCCAGATGATTCATATCTGAATCATCCGGTATCTTTTTCAGAATCCCGTTCAATAATATCAGCGCGTCGTCAAATTTTTTCTGATCAATAAACAGATAGATGATTTTTCCTGCAATATCCGGATCTGTCGGGGAGCGATCCGCAAGCCAATCAAAGATTTCTTGCGCTTTCTTTTTTTCATTGGTTTTATCGTAATAAAGAGCCAGCTCCATATTCGCTCTTATATCATTTGGATACAGGTCAAGGATTTCCTGGTAAAGCTCTATTATTTTTTCTTTATTTGGGTTTTGTTTTCCTTTGATGGAAGGGGGGGGGAAAGAAAGTTTTTGCCCGATTTTGATTTGTTTCGGGTTTGAAATTTCAGGGTTTAGTTTCAGAATCGATTTCTCTGTTTTCGGAGTATACTCCGAATACAATCTGAGGCCGATTTTTTTAAGTGAATCCCCTTTTTGTACAGTGATGATTACCGGATCCATTACCTGGACCTGATTGTTTTTATAAATATGTAAAAGTTCATACCGAGGTTCAACAAGCATCGGCTCAATTTCAAGTGCCTTTTTAAATTCTCTTTCCGCATCACGATATTGTTTTAATCTTTCATGGGCTTTACCCAGGAAAAAATATCCAGTATAAGCATTCGGAAAATTTTTTACCAGTTTTTGATACATCTCTAAAGCTTTCCGGTTTTCATTCCCATCCATATAAATCGACCCGAGGAAAAGATAGACATTCTTTTTTTGGGGATCTATAGAAATCACTTTTTCATAAATTGCTTTTGCCTTATCTTTCTGATCGAGATACATCCAGATGTTTCCCTTTAAAATGAGGGCTTCTATGTCATCCGGATTTTTTACAAGCAGTTGATCAATGAAAACAAGTGCATCTTCGTAATTATTCTGTTGCAGATAGAGAAAGACCAGCTCTTTTTTCAGGAAAGATGATTGCGGATCATTTTGAATGGCCATTTTTAAATAAAATATGGCATTATCTATATTTTCATTCAACAGTTGAAATTGTGCAGCAGTAAAATAATAGTATTTGTTTTCCGATTGGGGTGGATCAGGCAGCTTGGTTGCGGCAGAATGGAGCCCATTTTTTGATACTGCACATCCCGTAAAGAAGATGATACCAAAAAGTAAACAGGAAAGTTGCAGATATTTTTTTCCCATGATGAACATCTCAATCCGATCTAATCAAAACTATTCGTATATATGTTAAAATCCGGAAGCTCCCGTTTAAAGAAGGCCTTCATTTTTTTGATAATGTTTTTTTCAACCTGCCTTACACGCTCTCTTGAAATATCATAGAGATCACCAATTTCTTGCAGGGTCACCGGGTTATCAGAAAAAATCCGAATATTGAAAATTTCAAGTTCCCTGCCGGTTAAGCTTTTTTTAAATTCCGTGATTTTTGTATGCAGAATTGTTTCGATCTCTTTTTTGGCTACCTGATCTTCAATAGATTCTGTCACTGTCTTCAGAAAATCGATTCGTTCTGTATCGGAATCATCTTTTACAGGAGCATCTAAAGAAACATCCCAACCATCCAGACGTTGATCCATGTCAACGATCTCGCGTTCTGATACACCCAGACGATCGGAAAGAAGCTTTGGTTTTGGATCAAATCCCTGTTCGATCAGCCTTTGTTTTTCCTTTTTCAGTTTAAAAAACAGTTTTCTCTGGCCCTGGGTGGTCCCTATTTTTACAAGGCGCCAGTTATCCATTATAAATTTAAGGATATATGCCTTGATCCAGAATGAAGCATAATAAGAAAATTTGACGTTTTTATAGGGATCAAACTTTTTAACCGCCTGCATCAAGCCGATGTTCCCTTCCTGGATCAGATCCAGAAGATTCTGCATCCAGACTCTTTGGAATTCAAGTGCAATTTTTACAACCAATCGAAGATTCGCGGTTACCAAGGTATAGGCTGCATCCGGGTCATCTGATTCCTGAACCTGTTTCCCCAGTTCAATTTCCTGTTCTCTGGTTAGCAGTTGATATTGGCTGATTTCAGTCAGGTACCGTTGAAGAGGGTCAAATCTTACTAAACTTTTTTCAGTGGTTCTATTTGAGGCTTTTGCACTGTCAGTCTGTTTCTTTTTTTCCAAAGGTTTTACGGAATTCGGTATTTTCATAATTTCCAATCAATCTGTCACACAACACACAATCACTGCTATATTAAAAGTCCCAATTTTATATTCATACGTTTGCGCTTATAGTATCAGGATCTGAAAAAATATCCAGTATTTTGTCAAAAAAATATGGACAACTGGAGGCCTGTCATGTTATCCACACTAATTCTGAATACTGCGCCTGTAGCTCAGCTGGATAGAGCAACGGACTTCTAATCCGTAGGCCAGGGGTTCGAATCCCTTCAGGCGCGCCATAGATAACAAGGGGGGCAGGCTTAAATGCCTCCCCCTTTTTTGATTTTTTTATATAGCTTGAATCCATTTCTGATTCAACCTCATTTGTTTTTTCCTTTTTAAAATGTGTAGAAAAAATACCGAGGTTCTGTTGGTTTATTACTGGAAGTACATGAAAATAAGAATTTACATTGCAATTAGGTCAATGATAGTTGGCATCGTTATGCCAAGAAAAGCAAGAATAGATGCACCAGGTGCCATACATCACATAATCGGTCGTGGTATTCAATGGTAAAGGCAGAAGAATATCAAAAAGGGGATGAACGTATTTTGGGTGATGGGGAATTTGTCACAGAGGTTCTTGCCTGCGCGAAAGAGAAGCTGGAAAATAAATACCGAATGAAGGCCAAAGGTTTCGACTTAGAGAGTCTCATTCATCGGGTGGCAGAACTGAACGGACTGACAGAGGATGAGATGCTGGATGGAGTGAGGGATAAAAGGCGGACAGATGCCCGGAGCATACTGATGCATTGGGCAACAGATCAGTTGGGTATTACTCGAACCAAATTGGCGGAAAAGCTGAATCTAACTCAGTCCGCTATCAGTCATGCTGCCCGAAGGGGACGAGTTTTTGTAAAAAACAATCAATATTATTTAAACTGAAGCTATTTTTCATATTTTCATGTACGTCCCTGTATGTCCGATAATGTAGTCCTGAATTATAACGGGAATGTGGCGGATTATACACTCGAATACGATGAAAACGGCAATATGATAAGAGGTTTTGATTTTTCCCGCCCAGCCCAGCCAATGGAAAGAGGATATAATACAACCCCAATGGAATGGAATGCGGAAAACAAGCCAACTAAAATTCCTCATTCCGTAAATGGAACAACCTCTATCGTTTATGACGGTGACGGTAAACGAGCCAAAAAAGTCAACGGCAGCAACGTTACATACTATGTTAATGACTATTTTGAAGAGACTAATGGCACAAGTACGATGTATATTTTTGCCGGCAGCACCCGTGTTGCCATGATTAAAAACGATCAGACATATTATTATCATAAAGATCATTTGGGCAGCACAGCATTGATAACTGACGATAGCCAGAGCATCGTTGGCAGTTCCAAGACAGAATACATGCCATTTGGCCTTGAGCGAACAACCGGCGGTCAGACGGTTACCAATTACAAGTTTACGGATCAGGAGCAGGATACGAGTACTGGACTGTATAATTACGATGCAAGACTGTATGATCCGGGGTTGGGGATGTTCATTAGTGCCGATAGCATAGTTCAGGATTGGCATGATCCGCAGAGCTTGAATAGGTATGCATATTGTAGGAATAATCCTCTGAAATATGTTGATCCGGATGGACATGCTTTTGTAATGGCACAAAAGCTAATGGCAGACCAAATAATGATGAACAATGCCGCCGCAGCATCTGCTGGAGCTTATAGACAAGGTCAAATTAATCATAATGAGGTTATTGCATCTAAAATTATGGAATTTGGCCGCACTCTTAACACACCTTTTGCAATAGCTGCCAAATATTATATAGACAGGCTTTTTGCAGATAAAAATGGCCGTGGAGGTCGTCACAGAGACACTAAAGGACCTGTAGGAGATGGTAAAGAGTCACACCACATACCTTCAAAAGGCGTTATGGAAAAATATGGCATACATCCAGATGATGGTTCAGCAATTCAAATGGACCCTGAAGACCATATGGATACAGGCAGTTGGGGAAATTCGGGAGAATCACAGCAATTTCGGGATGAAGAAAATCAGCTTATCGAACAAGGGCTGTGGGATGACGCAATCCAGAAGGGTATCGATGATGTCCAGGAAAAAAATGGCACAAAATACGATAAAGAACTAGGTGAAATGATAGATAATTTGCCGGATGATTATAACGACTGGATACAACCTCGATAGAGGCTTTTTTTTATTTTCAATAAGGCTTTTTCAATGATAAATGAAGTTAAAAAAAGATACGAAATTTTCTATCTGCCGCCTGAAAAGATTCAGTACACTTGCAAGCGACTTAAAACAGGGTGATTTATGAGTGAAATACTTGAAATTGTACCAGGAAAATCAATTGGTCCTTATAGGTTAGGAATGTCAAGACAGGAAGTTTGGTCACAGAATAGATATCCTATAAATTGTTTTTATAAATCAAAGAAATCAATTTATCGTACTGATAATATCAAGCTTTTGGGTATTTATATTTTCTATGATGAAAATGAGAGATGTAATTTTATTGAAGCTTCTACAAGAGTTCAGCATAATGATCCCGTATTAACGATCAAAGATATCTCGTTAAAAAAACAAAATATGGCAGATATTCAAGCTCTATGTGAGATGTTATCTCCTACTTTTACAAAAAATACTTACGGATTTGAGTCAAAAAAAATCGGCCTTGGGTTTTATTGTCATAACTATGAGAACGAAGAGTCTCCCCTTGACGGGGTGTCCGTGATGTATCCGATATGATTCTTTTTTCGTAAGCGTCCAATAAACCACACCGAGTTGAATTCAAATTTTCAGTAAGCCCGGCTCAATATTTTTCGGCAGAAGATTTCTGTAATCCTGGGAAAATTAGGGAAAATAGGGGACAGGCTCTTTATGCTTAATTCTCATTTCATTAAATGGTAATTATATGAAGGCTTTCTCAGGCAGGCAAGAAACATAACATGGAGAACGGATCAGATGCCCAGAACCGCAAGAATGATCAATAGTCAGGATAAGACAGCCTATCATATCATGTCCCGTACGGCCCTGGACGGCTATCCGTTCGGTGATGTCGAAAAGGATGAGTTGGTTACAATTATCCAGAAATTTAGCAAACTGTTTTTTATGGAGGTGTTTGGATACTGCATCATGGGGAACCATTTTCACCTTCTTGCTCAGGTGTTTCCGGAGCAGTATTTTTCCGATGATGAGGTCCGAAAACGCTGCCGGGTTTTTTATGGAGACGATTTTCAGATATCCGATAGACAAGTGGGATATTACCGGGAAAAACTGTCCAGTTTGCCCAAGTACATGAAAGAGATCAAACAGGCTTTTTCTTCGTACTACAACAAACGTCATAACCGGAGGGGGACACTGTGGGGCGACCGGTATAAAAGCGTGATTGTTGAGCAGGGAGAAACCCTGATCAACTGTCTGGCCTATATTGACCTGAATCCGGTGAGGGCGGGGATTGTGGAGAAGCCCGAAGCATACCGGTGGAGTTCCATCGGGTATCATTTGCAGACCCAAAACAAGGATGGGTTTCTGTCATTTGATTTTGGTTTGCAGAAATTCGGGCCTATGGATGCAAAGGAAAGAGTGCGGCAATACCGGGAGTTTGTGTATGAAAGCGGAGCGATCAATACCAAAAAAGGCAGGCAGATTGATCCGGGTTTGTTGAAAAATGAACGTGAAAAAAAATTCCAGATAACCAGGGCAGACCGGTTTCAAAACCGGACCCGTTATTTTACGGATTCAGGAATCATTGGTTCCAAAGAGTTTGTCCGGCAGAACTATCAACGGTTTCAGCATCTGTTTCAATCCAGAAATGAAAAAATTCCAAAATCCGTCAGCGGTCTTGATGGGGTGTTTTCTTTAAAACGGCTGGCGAGCTGATGCTTTGAAGGTTTTTCCCGGGTTTATGCTGTCAAAAAGAGGAAAGTCAGACTTGGCTTCAATCGAATGGATTTGGATAGGGGAGAAGTTGAAGGCCTTCTATAAATCGATAATCTTTTTGGTTTTTGGATACAAATTGGTGGTCGGTCACTATTGCCGTAGCTGCTATGAGTGCATCGGCAATGAGCAGCCCATGGCTTAAACGGTATTGTTTCAGAAGTTCAACAGATTTATCAGAAATGGCTTCATCTATTTTTAAAATTTGAGATCGCTTTAAAAAAAGTTCCAATGACAGAAGTTCATCCCTGTTCCGACAGCCGATAATCAATTTCATTTGAGTAACAACGCTGATAGCAATATCAGATTTTTGCTCGATCCGTTTCAGACAATCCACTGCCTCATTTACTCCTCGGCCTGCATCAATCAAAATATCCGTATCGATAACGACCATATCAGACATTTGGGTCACTCCACTCTGATTTTCGAATTCGACGGAGCCAATTACGGCTGTCTTTCATGTCATCGCGATCTTTCCATATGCCGATAAAAGTTTCACTGGCAAGGTTGACCTTTTGAGGACGTTTTTTATTCAACGTGCGTCTGTAACGGTTTTTCATAAACGCGATAAAGTCGAAAACCTGCTGCTGGGCTTCCGGCGGCAGCTTTTTAATTTCGTTAACTATTTTAACAGATTCCATTTTTATACCTTATGTTTTTATGTATAAAGCCTATTTTTAATTCAGGGGACATTGCCCTTAATTTTAACCATTTATCACAACCAGACCAGAAACAACAAAAAAGGTATGGAGGACCGACAAAACCAGGTACAAAAACATCAGCAAAATGTAAGCCCAAGGACGCCTTTCGATGCTATTTTGAACAACGCTCGATCAGCTCGGTCATCGTTTTAGCTTCCAGAATGAATGATTTGAGTGAGGGTACCAGATTTTTTGTTTTTTTTGCAAGTGTGAAATGTGTTTTTAAAGGGAAATTCTGAATTCTGGGAATTCTGGGGTCATCCAGAAAGTATTTGATTTCTTTGATTTCTTGTCGGACCAAGCTTAACGCCAATCTGACAAGGGTTTAGGGTTAAAAAGGCGGCGATATTTTATCTTAAAGCGATGTTTTGGGCGTGAAAAAGAGCATTTTAAGCCAAGAATGCAGGCTCATAAAACCTCTCCGATCCTGAAAAGAAAAAATCAGCTCAGGCGATGCTGGAGTTCAGCGATTGAAATAAGGTATCTGGAATTTTTTGAAAACATACATCTGAGATCGGCAAGTCGAATATCCCTAAAAATCGATATTCCAGAAAGTACATATTCGTTGAAATCAACAATTTTGGTATGTAAATTCAGCATGCCAATTTCCATTACATATTGATCGTTTTGAAACATGGCGGTTATTGCGACAGCATCAAAAAGAAAAAGATGGCAGCAACGTCGTCACGATGATTACGTCACTTACGGCAATAGATAGCAAAAATTCCAGCCTACAGCGGAATGAATGATTTTATAGCGGAGTCGTTCACTGTCTGAATGGATTAGGGATCGTTAGCAAAAAACAGCTTCTCTCTCCGGTTGTGACTTGATTCAAGTTCAGGTGGCTGGCTCGAACATTTCTTTAATTTTGCAATCCTGTTTTTTGCTTACGAGCCCTTATTCATGAGTTTGAACGACGCAGTCTTACAATTATTCATGAAGCGGTATTAATGAATGTAATACCTGATAAATTTATAAATGCTTCCATTCAAAAATGGATCGACACCCCCCTAAGCCCTCAAGGGGGGAATTTAATAAAATAGCACGCCAAATGCGGTCACTCGTCCACGTCCTGCCCGGATTCGGAACTTGACTTTTATCCCCGGATTCAGTAGGGATTGAACGCTTGCATGAACCATTTTTATTATCCCCCTTGATGCATTCCCCTCGTTTGTGATCAAAAAGGAGGCTCGAAAGGCAGTACAAGCCGAAAAAACGTAAATTTTGTTGTCAGAGTTTGTTATTTCCAAGAAATATTTTAAATATATAAGGAGTACCTTAATCCAATATGAAGAATCATTCTACAACCGGAAATGTTGCATTACGTGAAGGAGATGTGATTGGCGGCTATGTTGTTACCCGAACCGCCGGACTTGATGAGATTAACGCTATTTATTATCGGTTGCTGCACAAGGCAACCGGAGCACAGCACATCCATATTGCAAATGATGACAGGGAAAACACATTCGCAGTAGCCTTCAAGACTGTTCCAAAGGATTCAACGGGTGTCGCACACATTCTGGAACATACGGTTTTGTGCGGTTCCAGAAAATTTCCGGTACGCGATCCTTTTTTTTCCATGATCAAAAGAAGCCTGAATACATTCATGAATGCATTTACGGCATCGGACTGGACCATGTATCCGTTTACGACTCAGAATCAAAAAGATTATTATAACCTGATGGATGTGTACCTGGATGCTGCTTTTTTCCCGAACATTGAGGTCCTCAGTTTCATGCAGGAAGGGCATCGCATGGAGCTGGATGAACAATCCAGGCTCGTTTATAAAGGGGTAGTATATAATGAGATGAAGGGAGCCATGTCATCCCAGGATCAGGTTATGGTCCGGTCTCTTTTAAACGCCCTGTACCCGGAAACAACCTACCGGTTTAATTCCGGCGGAGATCCCTCCGTGATTCCGGAACTGACCCATGAACAGATGAAAGCGTTCCATAAACAGCATTATCATCCGAGCAACGCTTTTTTTTATACATACGGGAGCCTGCCGTTACAGGATCATCTCCGGTTGATCGAAGAGAAAATTCTCAGCCGGTTTGATTCAATCGACCCCCAGACCGATGTTCCATCTCAACCCCGATGGAAGAAACCGGTTCAGGTATCCTATTCATACCCATTGGACCCGAATGAAGACCATTCCGGAAAGTGTCAGGTTGCCCTGGCCTGGCTGACAGCCGATATCAAGGATTCTTTCGAAATTCTGTCACTTTTTCTCCTGGAACAGATCCTGCTCGGGAATTCCGCATCCCCTTTGCGGAAGGCCTTGATTGAATCCGGGATTGGAACAGCCCTGAGCGATGGCACCGGGTTTGATGCGGATAATCGGGATACGCTTTTTTCCTGCGGACTCAAAGGCGTGTCTGCAGAAAGTGAAGACAGGATTGAAGAACTGATCTTCTCGGTGCTGAACGATCTGGCAACAAACGGAGTACCCCGGCAGATGATTGAATCTGCGATCCATCAGATCGAATTCCATCGAAAAGAAGTGACAAACTCCCCCCATCCATATGGCATCAAGCTGTTGCTTTCCATGTCCAGTAACTGGTTTCACGGAGGAGATCCGGAAAATATACTGCTGCTGGATTCGGATTTGAATCAGATATGGGAAAAGCTTGCAAAGGAACCGTTTTTTGAAAACAAGATCCGGCAGCATTTTCTGGATAACAACCATCGTGTCCGCCTTTTGCTCAAGCCGGATGGTCAGATGGCTGAAGCAGAGAAGAAACGAGTGCGGAAAGAGCTGGAAGCGATACAGGAAAAACTTGCTCCGGAAGATCTGGAAACCATCAAACAGTATACGGAAAAACTGGTCCGGTTACAGGATATGGAGGAAGATCTGACCTGTCTTCCGACCCTGTCACGAGAGGATATCCCTCCGGATGTTTCCATTGTAAAAGCATCGGATGCCTATCCGGGTGCTGTATCGGAATGTTATGAGCAGCCCACATCCGGAATTTTTTATTTTTCTGCAGCAGCCGGAGCCGGAGGAGTGGAAAAGGATCTGATCCCTCTGCTGCCGTTTTTCTGTTCTTCTTTTACACGGGTCGGAACAAAAGATCATGATTATACGGAGATGGCTCAGTTGATCGACTTGTATACCGGTGGCGTTGGCCTGTCACCGCAGGCGCGAACAAGCTTCGGGCCGGATAATGAGAGCCTGCCGTTTGTGTCCTTTGGAGGCAAATGTCTGGTTCGCAACCTTGAGAAGATGTTCGGGATCATTGCAGAGCTTTTCGGCAGGGTTGATTTTTCCGATCTGAACCGGTTGAAGAGTTTACTACTGGAATACCAGGCCGGCATGGAATCCATGATCGTCAACAACGGTCACAGACTGGCCATATCTCTGGCATCCAGAAACTTTACGCCGTCAGCCGCTCTGGGTGAATTGTGGAATGGCGTACATCAGTTGAAAACAATACAGAGCATCACGCAGAAATTTATGGGAACGCAACAGACAGATACAGAACTTCAGAAGCTGGCCCAGGATCTCTCCCGGATCGGAAAGTCATTGTTTCAATCCGCAAATCTCAGAACAGCGCTTATCGGAGATGAAAGTATGTTGTCATCCGGCATTGACCTTGTTCAGTCTGTTTATGAAGGGATTCCGGATGGAACATCCGATTTTTTCAGGATGCCTTCGATTTCAATCGATTCGGAGCTTCCGAGGGAGGGGTGGAGCACCTCCTCTGCCGTATCTTTTGTCGCAGGGATGTTCAAGACCGTCAGAATGAACCATCCGGATGCGCCGGTGCTTTCGGTCATTTCCAAATTGATACGTTCCATGTATCTCCACCGGGAGATCCGTGAAAAGGGAGGCGCTTACGGAGGATTTGCTGTTTACAATTCCGAAGACGGTCTGTTCGGTTATGCCTCCTATCGTGACCCCCATATCCTTCAAACTTTGAATGCATTCAAAGAGGTACCGGAATTTATCCGATCCGGAAAGTATGATGAAGAGGACATCAAAGAGGCGATTTTTCAGGTATGTTCGGAAATTGATAAGCCCGATACTCCGGGTGTTGCCGGACGCAAGGCATTTTTTCGAAAAATCATTTCCCTATCCGATGATACCCGGATAAAATTCAAGAAGAATCTGGTTCAGGTTAACCGCAAGAAGGTCATGAGTGTATCTGAAAAGTATTTTCATTATAGAGAAGACCAGCATGCCATTGCCGTCATATCCGGCGAAGATAAGATCCTGGCGTCCAATCAGAAGCTGGGAGAGAAAGCGCTTTCATTGCATAAGATATAAGTGACAATCTTTCCGGGATAGGAAATAACTGCCGGTTTTTCATGAATTCATCATTCCAGACTTTTATGCCCTGGATGAAGCAGCATCCTAACCATTTGTTTTTCAATATTTTTTCATATCTTTTCAGGATTGGTATGCCAATTGCTATCTTATCTGGCTATCCAAAGATGAAAAACTGTTAAAATTCCCCTCTCATGGGAATTGGTTGAATAAATTTATCTTTTCAAGAGGGCATATGAAAAACAGAAAATATCCGGAATTCAGAATTCTTGTATTGGCTGTACTGTTGTTTCCGGCTAGTTCCTTTTTTTACCCTTCAACCGCTGACGCCGGTACCTGGAAGGTTCATGACTATATTCAAAATGCGATCTGCATACAACCGGACGGGGATTATATCTGGATCGGCAGCACAACCGGCGTCTGGCGTATCAAACGCAGTGACGGAACCTTTGTTCAGTTTACAACCAAAAATGGCCTGATAAATTCGGTAGTGATGGACATTGCCATTGACGGAAACAACAACAGATGGTTCGCCACCCTGGGTGGTGTAAGCCGATTTGATGGCTTGGGCTGGGTCAGCTTTACCACAGCAGACGGACTGGTCAGCAATCAGGTCCGAGCCTTGGCAATTGACAGCTCCGGGGTGAAATGGTTCGGCACCACTCAGGGGGCATGCAGTTATGATGGAAATGGATGGCTTGTTTATACGGATAAGACCGGTCTTGCAGGAAATTTAGTGAATGTGATCACTACCGATGCATCGGGAAATATCTGGTTCGGTACCAATCAGGGTGTGAGCCGGTTGAATGGAAATAAATGGACAACCTATACCACTGCAACCGGGCTTGCTCACAACAAGGTGAACGCGATTGAGGTGGATGATTCCGGAAACAGATGGTTTGGAACCGATAACGGGGTCAGTTTGTATAACGGCAGCACCTGGACAACCTATCGGACCCAGGATGGTCTTGCAGCGGATCTTGTCAATGATATTGCCGTTGATAAGGCCGGGCATAAATGGTTTGGCTGCTATGGTGGAGGAGTCAGTGATTTCTTTGAGGATAGCTGGACTGGATACACAAAAGCAGATGGCCTGATCAGTAATCAGGTGACAGCTGTTGCCATAGATATGGATGGACATATATGGATCAGTACGTCTGCAGGTGTTAGTGAGTTCGACACGGAAAGCAGTCTGCCGGATGCAGAGGATACCCCGGATGAAGACCTATCGGATGAGGATATGAATGACGATGGGGTTCCAGATGACAGTCAGGATAATGTCGAGTCCCTTCCATTATCCGATGGCGAATATCTGACGGTTGTCTCGTCACAAGGTACAAAAATCACAGGGTTGACGATTAATGATATTCCATCCTCTTCGGCTACCCCATCGGATCTGGATTTTATCTATGGTCTGATCGGTTTTACAATTGAAGGTGTCGGGGCAGGAAAGAGTGCATTTGTCTCCCTCTATTTCCCAGAGGATGCGGCTCCGGCAACCTATTACAAATATGGGCCGACACCGGATCAGCCCCAGGATCACTGGTATGAATTCATGTTTAACGGAGAGACCGGGGCTGAAATCGATGGCAATGTGGTTACCCTCCATTTTATTGATGGAAAGCGCGGGGATGATGTGTATACCCTGGATGGTAAGATCATGGATATCGGAGGCCCCGGCTTTAGGGACGCACAGACAGAGAGTGTGCCGGCTTCAACAGGCAGCAGTTCCGGCAGCAACGCAAAGGGAGGTTGTTTCCTCGGTTGCCTGAATGAGAGGTAAAGATGAATCAGGATGATTTTTTTTCAGACAATATCTGAATCAATTCCCGGGCTCTTTCTTTTGTGATATTGCCGCCGGATTCCGCAATATTCACCGTATATCTTCCTATGGTCTGATACAGATTGAGCAGGTCCGGGGCCATCCGGAGAATCTCATCAATATGGGTACGGATGGTTTCCGTATCCCCCCGAACAATCGGGCCGGTCAGTGCTTTTTCCGTGCCTTTTTTTTCAATGTTGAAAAGAGTGCCATGGATCAATGGCTTCAGAACCTGAAACGCATTTTCCGGCGGAATGCCGGCAATCTGTAACAGCTTGAATGCCATATCCTGAAGGGTGACCAGATAGTTGGAGGCCACCACTGCGGCAGCATGGTATGCAGTTTTTGCATGGGTTTTGATAAAAAAACAGGTTGCCCCCAGATCCTGTGCAATCTGTCTGGCCAGTGCAACCGCTTCTGCTTCTCCTTCTATGGCTGCGATGATATTTTGAAACGGATTCCCCTCTGCACGGCTTGAGGCAAAGCTTTGCAGAGGATGGAGAGAGCCGATGGAAACCCCGCATTTTTTTGCTGCCATCAGAATCGTGGACGGCTGGGACCCGCTGCAATGCAATACTACTGCATTTTTCTTCAACCCTTTATTTTCAGCCAGAAGGGTGGCGGCTGCCTCAATCTGACCATCGGGCGTTGTGATAAAAACCACATCAGCGGATCGGGTTATCTCCCATGGCTTGTCACTGAAGATATCCGTTCCTATTTCGTCTGCTGCCTGTTGGGCAGATATAATGTTTTTGCTCGCCAGACCTGCCAGTGGATACCCTGAAGATTTCATCTGTTTTGCCAATGCGCATCCAAGCTTTCCACACCCGACGATTGCAAACGATTCTTTCATGAAAGCGCTGCTCCTTTCAAATACTATTAAAAGAGTTGATTTTCAGTTTACCTATGGATAGCACATAGTTTTACTGCCTGTTCGGCTTTTATCGGATTGACCAAATTAACTTATTGGTGTCATGCTGGACCGGGTGTCCAGTTTTTACCAGGCTGTTGGCTGATCTGTCCATCTGATTACTTTCTTTCAGGCTGTTTTACAATGATTTTTCATATTATTTCAATATTCAAAAGGGAAAACATTCATATTGACTTAAAGACAGGCTCTGGGGTAATAGGGTAACGGTTATCGCGTGGAAGCGCCCATAAATGATTCTGATCCCGGTGCATTCACGATTCAATCTGATATTTTACAGCAAATTTTTGTTATTATTGATCAAAAAACTGGACTTGCATGATACAGTTAATTCGAGGTTTTAAAGACATCCTGCCGGAGGAATCCGCTCTCCGGCAGCATATTGAAAATACAGCCAGAACCTTGTTTGAGGATTTCGGGTTCAGGGAGATTCATCCACCGGTTCTGGAAAAAACAGAGTTGTTCAAGCGCAGTATCGGTGAGGATACGGATATAGTTGAAAAGGAGATGTACACTTTTTCAGACCGGAACGGAGATCTCATCACCCTTCGTCCGGAAGCGACCGCATCGGTTGTGCGTTCTTATATTCAACACAAGATGTATGCAATTGATCCGATCCGGAAAATGTATACCATCGGCCCCATGTTCCGGAGGGAGAGGCCGCAAAAAGGGCGGTACCGGCAGTTTTATCAGATCAATGCCGAGGTGTTCGGCGAGGCGTCTCCCTATATTGATGCGCAACTGATCTTCATGCTGGTGACGCTGTTTTCAAAACTGGGTGTAATGGATATCAATGCCCATATCAATTCACTGGGATGTCCGGAATGCCGTCCCAATTTCAGGAAAGCATTGTCTGAACTTCTGATATCCAGGAAAGAGCAGCTTTGTGAGGACTGCATCCGGCGGAGTGATCGGAACCCGCTGCGTGTGCTGGATTGCAAGGTTCCAGCGTGCAGGGAAGCGGTTTCAGAGGCGCCTTCCATCATGGATTTTCTCTGTCCGGATTGTGCACGTCATTTTGATACGGTTCGGGCCATGCTGATAAAACAGGGAGTCCGGTTTGAACTGGATAAACGTCTGGTTAGGGGGCTTGATTATTACACCCGCACAACTTTTGAGCTTCAGACCGGAGCATTGGGAGCCCAGAGTGCGGTTGCCGGCGGAGGACGGTATGACGGCCTGGTGAAAGCACTGGGAGGCCCGGCTCAGCCGGCCATTGGTTTTGCCATCGGGTTTGACCGGCTCGTGGAGATTGTTTCCCAGAGACAGGAAAACCTGGAGAAAAAGCCGGTCATTTTTATCGCAGCCTTGGGAGAAGAAGGCATCCGGAATGGGTATATCTGGGCAAATGAACTGTGCATGGCCGGTGTTTCAACCGAGGCGGATTTTTCCGGAAAAAGCCTGAAAAGCCTGATGAAACGGGCGGACAGAATGGGCGCTTCTTTTGTGCTGATGGTTGGCGATAGCGAGCTGAAAGAGGGCAGGGTGGTTCTGCGGGATATGAAAACAAAAGAACAGCATGCATTTGCTGTGGATAAACTGACAGAGACAATTACACAATTTTTAAATCGATAAAATAAAGGAGCAATCCATTGTCCGATATACTTGGAGAAATGAGGAAAACGCATCACTGCAGTGCGCTGGGAAAAGGCCAGATTGGAGAAGAAGTTGTTTTAATGGGCTGGGTTCAGCGGCGGCGTGATCATGGCGGGGTTATTTTTGTGGATCTGCGCGACCGGGAAGGGATCACCCAGATTGTTTTCAACCCGGAAAGAGAGCAGGAAGCACATGCAAAAGCGCATTCCGTGCGAAGCGAGTTTGTCCTGGGCATCAGGGGAAAGGTGGAAGCGCGGCCCGATGGCATGATCAATCCGAATTTGAAAACCGGTGAAATCGAGATCCTTGTGACCGAGCTGAAAATCCTGAATACCGCACAGACACCGCCATTTATGATTGAAGAAACCGTCGATGTGTCCGAAAGCATCCGGCTCAAGCACCGTCACATTGATCTTAGGCGGCCCCAGCTTCAGAAAAATATCATCACCCGGCATATGGCTGCCGCCTCCATCCGGCAGTATCTGAATGCCAATGGTTTCCTGGATATTGAAACACCGGTACTGACAAGAAGTACCCCGGAAGGGGCACGGGACTATTTGGTGCCGTCACGGGTCAACCAGGGGCAGTTTTATGCCTTGCCGCAATCTCCCCAGTTGTTCAAACAGCTTCTGATGGTTGCGGGTTTTGACCGGTATTATCAGATTGTCCGCTGTTTCCGGGATGAAGATCTCCGTTCGGACCGTCAGCCGGAGTTTACACAGGTCGACCTTGAGATGTCTTTTGTGGGAGAGGATGATGTGATGTCAACCGCAGAAGGGCTGGTGTCAGCGCTATTCAAGGATGTTCTGGGTAGAAATCTTGCGACACCCTTTGAACGGCTGGACTATGCAGATGCCATTGACCGGTTTGGCCTGGATAAACCCGATATGCGTTTTGGCCTGGAACTCCAGAATATTTCCGATATTGTTGAACACTCCGGCTTCAAAGTTTTTTCAAGTGTAGTGGAAAAAGGCGGAATCGTGAAAGCCCTGAATGCGAAAGGATGCATCGATTTTTCCAGAAAAGAGATCGATGATCTTACGGAATTTGTTGCTGTATACCGGGCCAAAGGATTGGCCTGGATCAAGGTCAAGGAGGATTCCTGGCAGTCTCCCATTGCCAAGTTTTTTACCGATGCGGAAAAAGAGGCACTGGCGGAGCGGATCAATATGGAGACAGGGGATTTGGTCTTTTTTGTAGCAGACCAGCCCAAGATCGTGAATGAAGCACTGGGGCATCTCCGGAATCATCTGGGAAAGAAGCTCAACCTGATCGATGAAAATGAGTTTAGGTTTGTGTGGGTGACCCATTTCCCCATGTTTGAGTACGATGAAACGGAAAAACGATACCAGGCCCTTCATCATCCGTTTACCGCGCCGCTGGATGAAGATTTTGACAAACTGTTCGACAAACCTCTTGAGGTGAGGTCACGGGCCTATGACATGGTGCTGAATGGTTCCGAGATCGGAGGCGGAAGCATCCGTATTCATCAGAGAGAACGCCAGGAAAAGGTTCTCCAGGCCCTTGGCATGGAAAAGAAGGATTATGAGGGAAAATTCGGCTTTCTGTTGTCTGCCCTGGATTCCGGGGCGCCTCCCCATGGCGGGCTGGCATTTGGACTGGATCGCATGGTGATGATTCTCTGCGGCATGCAGTCCATCCGGGATGTGATTGCCTTCCCCAAAACCCAGCGGGCCGCCTGTCTGCTTACGGATGCGCCTTCCGAACCCGGCAGGGAACAGCTTCTGGAGCTTGCCATAAAGGTGATGATTGAAAAGTAGTCCAATGATTCCCACCCTAATGGGGATGACAGAATCCCGATAACTCCTCCCTTAAGTGATGACAAAACCCCAATAATTCCCCCCTCGAGGGGGGATCAAGGGGGGTGTAATCAAGCGGAGTGCAATCACATTTCACAAACCCGCTGCAAACCCACACTCCTCTGTCAGAAATACCTGACCACATGCAAACCGACCCCTGCTGCATTATAAGCCGGATTATCCCTGGTCCGGCCCTGCGCATTTGAAACATGCATGATCCTGAGACCAAAGATCAATGCTTCTTTTTTTTCAAGCTGAAATTGAATCGACGGGCCGATACGCCAGATAAAATTGTAAAGATCGCCTCCTGCCGGAAACTCCTTATTATGAAAAATGAATCCGCCATTTGCATCCATGGAAAATGTCAGATTGTCCAGTGAAACAGGCGCCCATCGAAAGTGAAGCTGGGGACCGATCCCGAAAGCGGAGTTTGAATACTCTGTCTTCCGGCCATCCAGATCCTTCTGAATACTATTTCCCCAGGCGTAGGTGAGGGTCAAACCGCTATAGACCGATACAAGAAGGTCGCTATAATAACCGTGTCTCCAGAGCATATTGAGAGCAGTTGTCTGAATCCTCCGGTCCCGGTTTGTGGGCCAGAGATATTCCATGCCCAGCTCAAAGGGGGCTTTTACTTCCAGATGTTTATCCGATGTTCCGGTGTCTGCAAAACCAGGGGAAAGCATCGCAAGACAGAATAACAAGATGCCCGGAATCCTAATCATGATTTTAAATATCCGGATCATGAATCTGCGCCCTATGATTGAAAATCTTCTATGTGTACATAAAGCTCGGCTGTTTCCGTAATTCGGAAATCCAGATCATATTGTCTGGATATCCCGTTATAGATCACAATCACCTCGGCATCATACCACAGGGCATAGACATACAGGACTCCCTGGCTGTTGGCTTCTATCCAGGTGGATTGTTCCGTGAATCCGGAACCGGTCTCTTTCGTATACCGGACCTCGATGTTCTGATTCGTTTCATTATAGACAATCAATCTTCCGTTGGATGTGTTGTGGTCGTTGTCTGCGTTGCATCCCGCAAGCAGGATTAGCACGATGAAAACCGGTATCAGAATCAGATTGTTTTTCATTGTTTCACCTTCTCACAGGTTATGACTCAGCCTGGCCTGCCTGCAGGCATTTCTTCATGTGTCTTATCGAATCATATCTAAGACATTCATATTAATCAACAAGTATAAAATATCATGAAATGTTTTCTGTTTTTGCCTCTGCCGGAAGACAGATCCGGTATCTTGATCAAAAAACCGGATTTTTCATATTGACAAGGAAATAAGCCTGGTCTATAAAGCAGGATCGTTTAGGCGGGAATGAAACGATATTGAATCCATAACCGGTTCATCCTCCAGATAAAACGAACTTCCGGGTGACTGGAAAAACATCTATTCCCCAGTAGCTCAGTCGGCAGAGCAAGTGGCTGTTAACCACTGGGTCCGCGGTTCAAGTCCGTGCTGGGGAGCCAAAAAATCAAAGGGCTTAGAGAAAAATATCTCTAAGCCCTTTTTTTATACCCAACACTCAGCTTGAAAGCAGTCATATATCAAGTGCTTGTAGAATAGAAAAAACTGTTTATAAAAATGATGGTAGCAAAACGGCAGCAAAAAATGAAAAAGGGTCTATGCTATAATACATAACCCTTTAATATCCTTGGTGGGCCGTCCGGGAATCGAACCCAGAACCTACTGATTAAGAGTCAGGTGCTCTGCCTGATTGAGCTAACGGCCCGAATTTGTTTTTCCACCATTGATCCGGGAAGGAACGTATAAGTAACAAAACCGTAAAAAGAAGTCAATTTTTTTATCAAGGGTTTTCAGGGATTTTTTAATTAGGCCATTATTCAGGCCATTCTTTCCAGTTTTGCTTTCGGAGGCGTTTTTTATTTCTTTTCCATGAATCGTTTTTTTCTTTTACCGCTTTCCAGGGTTTTTCTTTTTTGTTCTGGAGATCAATGAGATAACTGCCTGGCATTTTGGGCCCTTCCTGTTCCGATTGTTTTTTGGGTTTTCTGGATTCTGGTTTTTCCTTGGGAAGAGGCGGCGCGGTAAAACAGTCGACAGGTATCTGTTCCGCCAGAAAGATTTTATCTCCAGCCTCTTTGAAAAAAATATCCTGCTCTTCTGCCTGAAGAACGTTTACGGTGATCAAAACAGGGTATGGGTCTCTTCGCTTTCCAATCCGGAGGGCCAAGCTTTTTTCCGCACACAGGATGACATACTCATGCTGGGTGGGAAAGATTCCGTTTTCAAGGATGGCCGGATGGGATTTCTGGGTTACGGTGGTGTAAAGGAGTTTTGGAATCTGCACCGCATGCTGGATTTTGAGAAGATGATCCCGATTGACGGCGCGTATCCGGTTCTCCACAATCTCCACAGGGGGATCCGGCATGCTGTTGATAAGCTCGTTGATGGTTGATTGCCGGATGTGGCGTCCGCCTTCCTCTTCATTGGCTGCAAGAATAAATTCTTTGAGTTTGACAAAACCATCCTGATCCGGCACAAGGCCGAATTCATGCGGACTGCGTCCCAGGATATATTCAATGAATCTGGAAAGCTGTTTGTGAGATTGGCTGAAACTGATCATTATTAACCTCATCAGATGCAGTGACGCACGGAAGATATCATACAAATACTTGCATGAATCCGCTGACAATGCTATTTCCTTCGATTAAAAAAAAATGTCAACCCAATTCAGCAAGAACAACAGTACCCCGATTCGGCAGCAATCTTGGCCTGATCGATCCTTTGGGGATCGGTTGGAAGGATAGTGATATGAATACAGAAAAGTCCAACACGCTATTTCAACACTCTTTGAAGATCATTCCCGGCGGTGTCAACAGCCCTGTCCGAGCATGCAAGTCGGTGGGAACCGATCCGGTTTTTATCGATCATGCCGAGGGAAGCAGGGTGGTTGATGCAGATGGAAACCGCTATATCGATTATGTGGGATCATGGGGGCCGATGATTCTGGGGCATCGTCATCCTGCCGTGATTGAGGCGATTCAGGAGGTTCTGGAAAAGGGTACCAGTTTTGGCGCACCGACCGGGCTTGAACTTGAACTTGCCGAAATGGTGATTGATGCCGTGCCTTCCATTCAGATGGTCAGGATGGTGAATTCCGGGACCGAGGCAACCATGAGTGCTATCCGTCTGGCACGCGGTTTTACCGGACGGGACAAGATCGTTAAGTTTGATGGATGCTATCACGGCCATGCGGACACGTTGCTGGTTGAGGCTGGATCGGGTGTGGCGACCCTCAATATTCCGGGCAGCCCGGGGGTGCCGGAATCGGTTGTGCAAAACACGCTGTCTCTGCCATTCAATGATCTGTCGGCTCTTCAGAAGGTTATGGACAGACAGGGGGATCAGATCGCCTGCATTATTGTGGAGCCTGTTGCCGGAAACATGGGGATGGTTCCGCCCTTGTCGGGTTTTTTAGAGGGTTTGCAGGAGATTACGAAAAAAGCAGGGGCTCTCCTGATTTTCGATGAGGTGATGACCGGATTCCGGGTTGCTTATGGCGGAGCCCAGTCGATTTACAACATCCAGCCGGATCTCACCTGTCTGGGGAAAATCATCGGAGGCGGTCTGCCGGTCGGGGCTTATGGCGGACGAAAAGAGATCATGGAGCATATCGCACCACAGGGGCCGGTGTATCAGGCTGGAACCTTGTCGGGTAATCCGGTTGCCATGGCGGCAGGTATTGCCACACTGAAAGAGCTGAAAAAAACCGGTTTTTATGAAGCACTGGATGAACGTTCCAATCAGCTCTCAGAGGGAATCGCTGCTGCAGCTCAGAAAGCCGGTATTGCCGTGACATCTGCAAGAGAAGGCTCTATGCTGGGAATGTTTTTCACCAGCCATGCAGTTCACAGTTTTGAAGACGCCAAGACATCGGATCTGAAAATGTTTTCATCCTATTACAAGGGAATGCTGGAAAAGGGAATTTATCTGGCACCTTCCCAGTTTGAGGCCGGGTTTGTTTCGGCTGCCCATACAAAAGAAGATATTGAAGAAACAATTGCAGCAGCCGAGGCGGTGATGGCAGGTCTGGTTGATTTGATGGATTAAAAGCTGTCGTTCTCTCCAAGAACAGATGGGTCAAATAGATCCGGAAAATAGTATCGAAGGACGTGTGCTGGAAAGCCAATGGTTAAGGGCGCGCGATGGGATTCAGATCGTACAAGCCCTTCCTTAAAAAGCTGGCTGATGATCCGCCGGACATGCCTTTCTGTCTGTTTTTCCATTCCCAGGATCGCCTGCACCTCACTTCTCGGGATCTTGCCTTGCAGAAATAACGCCTTCAACAGCTTGCCCGATCTTGGGTCGATTGGATTGTTTGCCCCTCTTTTTTTATCTCTGTCTCTTATGTATCCTTCGATCCTTGCGTCAATACGATTGAGTCCGAGCAGTTGATCCATGAAGCGGATCTGATCCAGACATACTTCCAGAAAATAGATGCAATAATCTGCAAAAAAATCCGGATCAAAATGCTTCCGGTCTTTTGAGGGGGAATCCGCTGACTGGAGATTGGTCATATACCACTGTTTTTTTCTGGAAAAACCTCTGGATAATGACCAGAGATTGTTCTGATTGATTCCGATGCAGGCCAGGTACAGACCGGAAAACAGCCGGGCCACACGGCCATTGCCGTCCCGGAATGGATGAAGCCATCCCAGCCGGTGATGACTCGCAGCAGCCGCAATCAGTCGTTCATCACCGTGAAAATTTTTTGGGGCATACAACTGGCTGAACTCTTGATATTTTTTCGGGAGGGTTTGATGATCCGGGCCATGGGTTGTGATCCCGCCGTCCAGGGAGATGTTTTCATCCCTCATTTTTCCAGGAAGGACAGAATACCCTGTAAATCCACCCTGACTATGGGTAAATTGATGATGCTCGGGCAATTTTTCATAAAATTTCCGATGAATTTCAGCAACAAAATCAAAACTGCATATATTTTCCGGAGGGCGTATGAAAATCTCCTGCATCAGCTCCCTTTCCGTTTTCACATGCGCTGCACAAAGCTCCTGTGCATATCGCTTCTGTTCATCTCCGGAAAAATTTTTCATCAGGGCTGCTTCGATTTCACAGATTGAAGTCTTGTGCCCCTCAATCAGGTTGGAGTGGTAACTGTTCAGGAACCGCAGCCGGTCTCCAAGCGCCATTGCCGTATCACGGGCAATCCGTCCATCGAGTGTTGCCGAAGCAATGATCACTTCCTGGGCCAGATCTTTAAGTTCCCCCAGACGTTTTTCCGGGATCGGGGGGATGAATGACAGATCTTTTGTTCTTTCAACCATTCTGCAACCATGATGTCCGGATCAATGACCGAATCAACATCCTGTAATTTAATTGAACATGTGATAAATACAAACAACCATCGTCCAGTTTTAAAATCATTATAATGTCCTGATATATGTCCTATTTAATATACTATTTTAAAAGAATAATCAATTAAAAAATGAATAATTAATGTCCTGTTTAGATCTCCGGAAGGCGATTTGGTTTCTCAATACAGATTCCTGACCAGCCGGGGAAGGGCAGAAGCAGCCGATTCCTGAATAAATCCGCCTTCATTGCTTTTTTCAGCCAGTTGCGAGAATAGATTTTTTTCAATGTTGATATCATGATGGGTTTGCCCACACTATCTCCTGAGGATGGTATTCCCTGGCTCCGATTGTCCAGTATCCTTCCGGTCCCCGGAAGGTTGGGATTCCGCTTTCCGCAGAGATTCCTGCACCGGTCAGTATGGTAACATGTCCTTTTTGGGATTGAACCTCTTTCAGTGTGGAAACCGGATTGGATGCCATATGGTTTATATCCTTTTCAAAAAAGGGTAAATCTGATATTTGTCAGAGCAACTGCTTTTGGAATTCGATTCTGTTAAATCCCCCCTTGAGGGGGGTAGGGGGGTGTAACACAAAGATTGACACCCCCCAGGCCCCCCTCAAGGGGGGAATTTGTTAAATAAATGAATAAGTTCCAGATGCGGTTACACGGTGATATTTGTGTGCCCATTTTATGACGGATATGTACCAGAATTTAATTTTTAAACCCAGAGGAAAAATTATCATGCAAAAATGTATGCAAAAATTGTCTGTTATGATTCTTTTGATGTGTGTACTCGGACTGGCTGCCGGATGTACGGTTTCAACCCGTGCGGTATCACCGGACGAAGAGTTGAACTATGACGAGACCTACAATTTCACGGATAAGAAAAAGATCGTGAAAACCCTCGTGGAATCGCTTACTACCAAACCACCCCTGGGCGGGGCGACTGACCGGCCGATTCTCATTGTCTATGGAATTGCCAACCGGACGTCGGAGCATATCAGTACCAGCGGTATATCCGATGAAATCCGTAAGGAGATTCTTCAGTCAGGCAAAGCCCGGTTTGTGAGCAAGGAAAATCGTGAAAACATCATCAGCGAAACCGATTATCAGGAGACCGGACGTGTAACCCAAGAATCCAGAGTCAAGCTTGCCAGACAGCTTGGAGCCAAATACATGCTGACCGGAACCTTGCGATCCATTGAGAAAAGCGAAGGGGCTCAGTTCCGTCTGACCAAGAAAAATTATATTTACTACAGCCTGAATCTTGAATTGACGGATCTTGAAACCAGCCTGATTGAGTGGGCAGACAGTGTAGAGCTGACAAGGGAAGCGTCCAAACCTTTTATCGGATGGTAGGGTTTTGATGAAAAAAAGGATACCGAAACGGTTCGGGGTATCCCTGTTTCTTCTTATAGTTCTGTTGACAACCGGTTGTGCCGGCGCAAAACTTAAGGATGCCAGGACGGCTTTTCACCAGGGAAATGTCCAGGAAGCTGCGAAAATTATTCAAGAGGCTGACAGTTCCGGTCTCAGCGAACTGGAATACCTCATGGAAAAAGGACTGCTGCTGCACCATACTGGAAAATATGAAGAAAGCATCCGGGAGTTGAGGCAGGCTGCGGATCTGATTCGGGAACAGGATGTCATTAATGTAAGCCAGCAGGCCGGTTCACTTGTCATCAATGAGTGGGTTACGGAGTATAAGGGGGAGTATTCCGAACGGCTGTGGGTTCATACCTATCTCATGATGAACTATCTGCTCTTGAAACAATATGAGGATGCACTGGTAGAGGCAAAGCAGACCCAGAAAATTCTGGATGAATATCCGGAAGCCCTTTCCCGGGAATATTTTACAAGAGCGATGATCGCACTTTGCTACGAAGTAGTTCAGGAATATAATGACGCTTATATCGTTTATAAGAAGCTGGCAGAAACCATTCCCGACCCTTCTCTGGTAAAGCCCCATGTCCAGAGGCTTTCCCGGATACTGGGTTTTCAGGATGAGCTGGAGCATTCCGGGAAAGATGAAAAAGAGCCGGAACCGATTCCTGCGGCCAATGGTAATTCTGCAGAATTGATATTATTTGTCAGTGTGGGCGATGGGCCTCAAAAAGTTTCCGGAGACATACTCCTGCCTCCTGGTGTTCGGGTCTCCTTTCCACGATACAAGAAACAGAAAAGCTACTTCGGCAGTCCTGAGGTGATGGATTCCAATTCCACGCAATCATCAAATATTATTGAAACCGATGTGCTTGCTGTTGCCAATGACTCCCTGGATGATCGGGCAAAGCTGATTTATGCAAAAGAAGCGGCCCGGATTGCAGCCAAGGAGGTGATTATCCGGGGGTTTGAACGGGACAACAAGGATCCGCTTGCCGGGCTTCTGATCCGTCTTGCATTTATTGCCATGGAGGAAGCCGATACCCGGGGATGGGATACGCTTCCGGCAAAGCTGTCCCTTGTCAGGGTATTTCTTGAACCCGGGACGCATAAACTGCGAGTCAATATCCAGGATGGCGGATTTGGCAACACCATTGATCTTCCTGAGATCCGGTTTTCCAGGGGAGAGAAGGTTTTTTATTCGCTGCGGGCTAGTGGTGGAAGCACTTCCGTGAATGGAATGCGGGAAATGGAAATCCATACTGAGGATAAATGATATAAGGGAAGAATCGATGAACCTGGAAAAAAACAGGATTCCGGATCATGTCCGGACCATCCATCTGATTGCTGTGTGCGGCACTGCCATGGGAGCTCTGGCCTGTATGCTCAAGGAACTGGGGTATGAAGTAACCGGGTCGGATCATAAGATGTATCCACCCATGAGTGATTTCCTGGTCGAAAAGGGGATACGTACTTTTAACGGATTCAGTGCAGACAATCTGTCTTATAGACCGGATCTTGTTGTCATCGGGAATGCGATTTCAAAAAATAATCCGGAAGCGGTCAAGACCGATGAGCTGGGGTTGTGGTATTGCTCCATGCCTCAGGCAGTGAACCGGTTTGCGGTGGCCGGAAGAAAACCGGTTGTAATAACAGGCACGCATGGGAAGACAACCACTTCTTCCTTCATGGCCATGGTACTTCATGAAGCAGGACTAGATCCAGGATTCATGATCGGCGGCATTTTGAAGAACTTTCACAGCAACTACCGGATCGGAACCGGGCCGTATATCTCCATCGAGGGCGATGAGTATGATACGGCATTTTTTGATAAAGGACCCAAGTTTCTTCACTATGATCCGCATATCGCCATTCTGACAAGTGTGGAGTTTGATCATGCCGACATCTTTACAGACTTGTCGCATGTTCGCGGGGTGTTTGATGCCTTTTTATCCAAGCTGACGAAGGAAAGCACCCTGATTGCATTCGATGGAGACGAGGCAATAGAAGAACTGATTCAGAATCGTAATTATAAGGTTTTTACCTATGGAAAAAAGAAAAGTTCTGGGTGGCGGCTGGACAATATTTCAATTGATCCGCCCTACAGCATATTTGAAGTGATGAAGAGCGGAATTCATTATCATACTTTTCAGACACGGTTGATGGGAGAACATAATCTCTTAAATGTACTATCCGTGATTGCAGCAGCAGACCGGTTGGGGATTGAACCTTCAACCATTCAGCAGGCACTTGATCATTTCGAGAGCGTAAAAAGGCGGCAGGAAGTAAGAGGAGTGAAAAACGGGATCACCGTTATGGATGACTTTGCCCATCACCCAACCGCAGTCCGGGAAACCATAAAAGCGGTGAAACCATTTTATCCAAAAGGCCGTTTGATTGCCGTATTTGAGCCCAGAACCAACACCAGTATGCGAAATATTTTTCAGGATGTGTATCCAGCCTGTTTTGACCCGGCAGACCTGATCTGTATCCGGAAACCGCCGCTTCTTGAAAAAATACCGGAAGGAAATCGGTTTTCATCGATCAAACTTGTGCAGGACATGAAAGACCGGAAAAAGGATGCCTATTATTTTGAGGACACAGACGAAATTATCCGGTTTCTGAAAAAAACAGCTCGTTCCGGAGATGTAGTTCTGGTCATGTCCAATGGCGGGTTTGATAATATTCATCAACGGCTTATTGAGGCGTTATGAAAAAACAATCTATCTTTTTTGTTTTGTTTTTCATCCTGCTGGTGCAGCCTGCAGAAGCGGACAAGAAGAAGATTCATCAACCGATCCGGATTTTGTGTCTGGGAGATTCCATTACCCATTCGGTTGGGGAATACTGCGGATATCGATACTCCCTTTGGAAAAAACTGGTGGATCTTAAAGTTGAGTTTGATTTTATCGGATCCATGAACAGACGAGTCAATGAAGAACCTGGCCAGGATTGTCCGCCCTACAAGGGCAAGCAATTTGATCCGGATCATGAAGGTCATTGGGGATGGCGTTCTGATCAGATTCTGGGTATGGCAGCGGGAGAAATATATCCGGATACAGGTAAGGGCCGCATTTCGGAATGGTTGAAAAACTATACCCCTGATATTGTTTTGCTGCATTTGGGGCATAACGATGCCGGAGCCAATGAGACCCCAAAGCAGATGGCAGGGGAGTTGAAGGAAGTCATTCTTCTTTTGCAGAAGGACAATCCCGATGTCGATATTTTGCTGGCAAAGGTCATCCCAACCGCAAAGCCATTGTGGAACAGCCGACTTTCCATTTTGAATGCCGAAATCGATGGTGTTGCCAAGGAGATGAGGACATCTTCCTCTGAAGTAGTGGTCATCGATTTTTCAACCGGCTTTGACCCGGCTGTGGACACAATTGATGGTACACATCCAAACGAATCCGGTTCCGAGAAGATGGCTGAAAAATGGTTTGAAGGAATATGCAAATTGCTGGATCAGCCAGGACTCGGAAAAACCGGAAGCAGGAGGTAGTCTATTCGTCCTCCAGACGAACCAGCAAAACCGGCTTTTTGGAACGGTGCAAAACCTTCAGAGATGTGCTGCCGATCATCGCATTCAGAAAGCTTCCCTGTCCCCGGGAACCCATGACAATGATATCGCAGTTGTTTTCTTCTGAATACCGGAGAATCTCTTCAACCGGATTTCCGCGTGTTACAATGATCTTATCGGTTTCAAAAGGCTGGTCGTGAAACTGGGATTTCACATCTTCACAAAAGATATCCAGCACCTGTCGAATGGGCATTCCGCTTCTTTTTTTCCCGATAAGGGATTCCCTGGCTTCATCCACATGCTGTTTTTTAATCGCTTCCCATTTTTCCTGATCAACATAACTGAGAACACCGGAATAGATATCCGGATTGTCGATCACCGTGTGTAAAATTGTGATGGTTGCATGATAATGCCGGGCAAGGCTTACAGCATAAGAGAACGCTTTCTTTGCATATTCGGATAAGTCGGTTGCATAAAGAATTTTTTTAATTTGAACATCGGGAAACATTTTTTTTCCTTTCATAATTTTGGTTACAATGCCATTCTTTCCAAGTATTGAGTGGATTGGAAACAAATATTGCCGAAACAGGCCGGCTGATGAAAGTTTAGCTCGGTCACTGGAGACCAGGAAGCCCAATGTGGATGGGATGTTTGATCTCCGCATTTATAAAAATTGGCTTTCCATGTATTTTCTCTGATATCCGGGAGTGTTCCAATATATTTTTCAAACAACAAGAAGGGAATAGAGAACTCAAGATACCAGGTTATTTTTTGTTGAATTTCAGGAAAAACTTTCCGGGGCAGAGAATGATAAATATTCATCTGCTCAACCTCTTTCCGTGTTAGAGGGGTATACTCCTTTAGTTCGATTCCGATCCTGGTGGGATCCGTGATATAGGATGCCAGCAAGGTGCCCCCGCAATTGAATTCAAAATTAAAATATCCGTAATCGGGCTTGGGTTGAACAAAAAATTCCACACAACTATCCTGATAAACCGGTTCCTGGAATTCGGTATGGATACAGCGAACATATTTATCCTGAACTTTAAATATACCTTTTAACAATTTTGAATCATAAAGCAATTTTAATTTTGTTATTGGACGGTGCCCGCTGCTTTCAGGTCGGAAACAGTTCAGCTCCAGGTGTGGTGCATTCCCCCAGACCTTATCATTCCAGTTACAATTTTTTTCCGGTAGGGCGCTGGAATAGTGTACAACGTATCCACATCGCTTTTCACAATTTTCTTTTTGCATACTGTTTTCAGGATACCTATTTTACCTCGTACGCAATGACCCGGTTGTCAAAAAACGTAGGTATCAGCAAGAGCTTTTTGGATATAATGTATTCCAGATCCGCGGGACAATTGGTAGATTACACTATTTTCAGCGGACATGTCCGAGACATAAACGTTTCCCTTGAAGTCCGTGACAACATCATTTAGAAATTGTACGCCCTGGGCTGGAAACCGATTTTTAATTTTTCCGGTTTTGAGATGAATCTGGACCAGATGATCAATATCGGATACATAAAGAAACTCTCCGAAAATCGCCGATCCCTTTGGTGCATTCAGGCCTGTTGCCCACTTCAGCACATCCATTTTCCCATCCAGTGTAACCTTTGAGATAAATCCCTTTTGATTTTTTTCTGTTGGTTGTCCATTGATGTTGGAAACATAGAGAATATTGTCTGTTCCGTCAAACAGAATGGATTCCGGAACACGAATCCCGTCCGCAATCTGCCATTTCTGGACGATTGTGTACGGCACTTCCCCTGCGAAAAGATGAGAATTTACCAAAAAGACAGATAAATTCAAAATCAGGAAAAAAAACAGGATGTTGATTTTATATGCTTTTTTAGAATTCATAGGAAATCTCCCTGTGATGACAACTTCCACTTGAACAAAACTGTCCATTTAGGTTTGATACGATAAATCATGGATATGATTATGTCCATTCCCAGGGTGAACGTGAAACTTGATTGGAAAGGAAAAAGGGGCATTGCATGATTACTCGATGAAATGCCCTTTCAAAGATTCTGTCAGGTTATAAAACCGTAACGTTGGCAGCTGAAGGTCCTTTTTTCCCTTGCTCTATATCAAAGCTCACACGGTCTCCTTCATTTAGAGACTTGAAACCATTGGCATTGATTGCTGAATGATGCACAAAAACATCCGGACCCCCATTTTCTTGCTCAATAAAACCATAACCTTTGCTGTCATTGAACCATTTTACAATACCGTTCGCCATCTTACATTTCTCCTTTTAAAAACATTTTTGTTATGATTGTGATTCCCGACAACCTTTGAAGCATTTTAACCCGGATTATGATTTCTGGAGGCAATAGCGCACCAATAGGATTTACACAGATTTGCTTATCAAATAAGCTGTGCATGACCCCATCATCCCGTCAATGTCAGTTTGGATTTATTTTTTTTCGATTTAATCTTCAACCAGTTGCTCTACTTGGGTGTTCACAGTTACTATTATCCTCTTTCTGACACATCTTTGTGATGACTACAAGAGATATTTGAATATTCTCTGAATTCAAACATAGTTTTATCCTGAAATCTTCAATTTGGCCTTGATCAGAACAGGTTTTTTTCAATCCGGCTGTCTCATTCTGAGATGGATTTCTATCGGAAATTGAGAAGAAGTTTACTCAAATTGGGACAGTAGCCCTTTTTTTCCAAAAGACGAAATAGATCTTTTTTTCACAATCGTCTGTTTTATTAGGCAGATGGGCTTCTTGTATCTCCTGATCAACGTGTGGCATGCTTGCTGCTTTGCTCAATTGACGGCAACATCTGTTTTTTAACTATACAAAAAAGGAGATCGGATTTTGATTGTAAAATGTTGTGTATGTGGGTCGACAATAGGGAAGACAGGAAATTATGAATCTGAAGTAGAGATCTCACATACCTACTGTGACAACTGTTTACAGGAGTTGATTGATCAAAGTCATGAAGAAGACCATCTATCAGAAATATTTCTGAATCGAAGATAATTGAAATTAACCGGGTGATGAGTGAAAGAAATGGAAATTAAAAACAACAAACAGGCAGTATCGCAAAGACCGATCTGGATCATCTCCAGAACCGGATTCGGAATCCCGAAGGATATTGAGTTGGTTTCTGAAATAAAGGCAGAATCGATAGTTGAGTATGTAATATCCGATTTTGCCAAATATATGCTGGATCCAAATCCAATGGAAATTCAAAAGAGGCTGGTGGGTTGTGAGATCCATAGATCTCAACCTGAAAAAACCACTTTTGGGTCCAGCTTATCTAAATGGATTCCATGGAAAAAAAAGGCAGAAGCTGGTCCGCCGGATATATTGCTCGCACAGTCACCCATTGAAGCACCTTCCCGAAAAGATAAACAATTTACAGATCATGTTGATCTGATTAATGAATCATTACGGCCTTATGATGTTCTGCCGAGGACTCTCTCATCGTTGGATATGGATCATGTTTCAAATATTGTCGGTATTTGTGAGGATATTGACGGGAATCGGTCCATATTGCGACTTGATGGTGATATCCCCAGTAAAGTGAATTATATGAAAAATAATTATTCCAGAAACGTAAATGTCATCCTGGAGAGCCGACAGCTTGCTCCCGGGTTGTTCGAGATGCGGGGGTTGGATTTTACTTCCTATAATCCGGACAACCAGTACCGATTGATACGGTTTTTTTCAAATGGTGAGTCAAAAGCCTGTGTGATTGGCGCAGATAAAAGTGTGCAATACTGGATACAGGATATGAATCTGGTCAAATATATGCTTCTTCTCGATCAGTCTATTCAGGAAAATAAAAAGTTTCAGGATGCATTCAGGCAATGCATCACAGGAGAACTGATGCCCATTAAAATATTATTTAATACGAAATTTGAAATCGGGTATACGGATTCACATCTACCGGAAGCTTACCAGGATATATTTAAAACATGCAATCTGGGTATGGATGAAAAAGATGTGATCATGGAGTCCTTGAATCAACTCCAACTCGGAGTAGCCTTTAGTTACGTAATGAAAGACAATACCGGAAAGCAGAAATTGTTTACTCATATTTCTGTATTGCACAGCATAAAAGCACTTGAACCGATTCGGCAGCGACTGCCGAAGTTGTATTCCGAAATCAATAAGAGGATTTCCATTTCCGATACAAGACGGTTTTATGTGTTGGACTCGATCAGGGGGTATGTGTATGCCTGATGAATATACAAAAAACGATTGTCAGTGGATAAAGGAGTTGATGCTTTATCCCAAAAACCTGGAAGATCGGCTCAGTTTTTTTCAGGATACATCTCAGGTTATCGTACCGGAAGACCCAATCGAAAAAGTGATTTTTCAGGATCGGGCCAAAGAAGCGATACGAAAAATAGCTCAGAACAAAGGGCATATTCTGATGGTCGGCCGGCCCGGAACCGGAAAATCAATGCTGGCGAAAATGTTCAATCAGGTATTGGATGATGCCCTTGGCGATTATTTGCGTCCCAAAGAATCCATACTTGCATATCCGGGAAAAGACAAAAATCATATTCGTTTTACATATCAAAATCCTGAAAAAGCAGATGAATTGATTCAAAATATTCATCAGTCGATCAGTTCGGCCAGAGAAAGCGTAGATCCATTCAGTTTGTCGGATCAGATCAAACCCATTACAAAAGTGAGAAATTTATTATTGATCGCCTCCCTTTTGAGTATCATCGGAGGGTTGTTTTTTCCTGTTCTCTTTGCCTTGACAGGGCTGGCTGGTATTGGTGCTATTTTTATGTTCATCCAGGAAAACAATCATAAGGTTCAGGAAAAAATACAAAGAGATGCTCAGCAGGGAATGAAGAATTCGGTTAAACACCTGGAGGATATGATACCGGAGGTGGTTTATGATCCCCGAAAAGACAAGGATCTGATGGCAAGGGTTTCCGAGCCGGATGATCGCAATATGAAGGGCGGTTTCCGGCATGATCCCTATCAGTCCGGTAATCTCCATACACCAGCACACAAACGGACATATCTGGGCGCTCATGCCAAGTCACCGGTTATTTATATTGACGAATTAAAAACACTCGTTAAGTCCGGCTACATGTCCGATCTGCTGGAAATTATGCAGAACAAAGGATTTATTCTGGAAGGAGGACGGAATACCGGCAGCGGCGCTGCGGACAGGGCAGAAAACGAATTGCGGGCTGAAAACATCATTATCGCCTGCTGCAACCATGATACCCTGTCCTATCTGCAAAGCGAAGGTGATGGCGCTTTTTTAAGCCGGATCGAAGATCGGGGAGAGATTGTCCAGATGGAAAGCGCTGTCCCGGAAACAACCGAGAGTATCCGCCAGGTAGCACAATATATTAAACAGGAAGTAATCAATCTGGGGGAGGACTTGAAAGATACATGGGGAGAGATCATTGAAAAAGAGGGATATGAGGGAGTCAGAACCAGAAGCGAGAAAATTTTTGGGCAGAACCTTCCAAAAGACTACCGGCTGGTTGAGAGGGATTTTTCCAGGCCTGCCGTTCTTGAGGTAATCAAGGAGCTGCGCTGCCGTGGAAATGATCGTAAGTTGAGCAGCATGCTTAGGCCCATGAATGGAGTCATAAAAACAGCAGAGTTCGAAGCGATACTGGACAATTCGTCTCTGGTTCAACCGAAGCATGTGAGAAAGGCATTACAGGAACATCTGAGCCTTGAGGGTAGCATGACAAGGGAAATCCTGGAGCATAAAAAAAGTTTAAAACGATTTATCAGTACGATGACGGATTCCATTGGATATGTGGTGGGACTTGCCGTGATTCAGGCCAAATCCAGTGGAACCATGTATGGACAGCCTCTCCCCATACGATGCCAGATTACGGTGGGTGGATCAGACTCGGTTGTCTCACCGGGAAAAACAGGGGATATCGCAAAAGCGGCAGCCCAGAACGTAAGGGCATCCATAAAGAAGGTGTTGAAAAAAATCGGTGCCCCAGCCATTGGATATGAAATGCATATTGAGTATATTCAGGCACATAGCGGCGTGGAAGGTGATTCCGCATCTGTAGCCATGGATGTCGGGCTGATATCCGACTACATCCGTCGACCTGTGAATCAACGAATCGGCATTACCGGTTCTTTGACCGGTGATATTGTATTGCCTGTGGGGGGCACAACGGAAAAAGTCCGATCGATCATGGATCTGGATCTTGGAATGATTGGTGCCTGTATCCCATGGCAGAACAAATATGATATTGAACCTTTGCTGCTGAATACAGATTCCGAGTATATTCAAGAAGGTGAAGTTCCGGGAATCCGGATATTCAGAAGTGAAAACAGATGTGATCCTTTTGATATCTTTTTTTTGAAAACAAAATATAATGCCTATGCAATTTTAATGGGGCTGAAAAAACAGGAAATTGAAGACAGGATGGCGGAACGCAGTTCTCAGGATCTTGAATTCATTCAAAGCCTAGCAAAAAAAAATCATCCTCCTGACAGAAATGAAAACGTCTTTGCCTGATTTGTGCCCAATGATTGTGATGGTATCGTAAGCTTTTCTATCCGGTCACTCCGGCTTTTAATGGGCTATCCATCGATTTTGTTCACCAGTCTTTTCAAAAGAGCCAATTTCAAAAGTCTGTTGTTGTAGTTCCGGCGAAATCTATAATCCAGTATTTTCGGCTCTTTTTTGGGCACTGACTTTCGCCGGTGTGACGCTTTTTAATCGTTTTGAAATTGGCTCAAAAGAGTTTGCCGCTCAGTGAAAACGATCATTGGGCGGTAAAAAGTTGTTTTAAAATGAGACAATTTATATTATCATGACGGAAAAGCTCAATTGACCGGTCTGACAATCCAGTATGATTATTCTCGAACATGCATAATTGTTGGATCTCGGTCAACCCCTTCGAAGATAACGTTCAGGTTTTATAACGATTGAAAAAGCCTTGTCCAGGAGCAGCCTGCAAGATGGAAAAATATAAAATATTCATTGTTGATGATCAGGAAAATGTCAGAAAATTGATCTCCTATTGGATTGACAGGGAGATTTATGAAATCCAGGAGTTTGAAGACGGATATTCGTTTCTGGAAGCGTTAGCGGAGCAGCCGGATGCGGTTTGTCTGGATATTATGATGCCCGGTATGGATGGGATTGAGGTGCTGAAACAGGTGCGGGTGAAAAAACCGAACTTGCCTGTGATCATGGTCACGGCAGTAGAGTCTCTGGATACAGCAGTTGAGGCCATGAAACAGGGAGCTTATGATTTTATCACCAAACCTATCGACCGCCATCGGCTTCGTGCCTCACTCAAAAAAGCGGTAGAAAAGCATTCCATGACCCGTGAAATCATCAGGCTTCGCAAGGCACTGGGCACCGCTTTCTCGTTCGACAATATCATTGGAAAAAGTGAAGTCATGAAAATGGTTTTCAGCAAGATTGAGAATGTTCTGGAAACCAATATCAATGTATTTATCAATGGTGAAAGCGGTACGGGAAAGGAGATGGTTGCAAGAGCCATCCATTTTCAGGGGCTTCGGAAAAAAGGCCCTTTTGAGGCAGTTAACTGTGGGGCGATTCCGGAAAATCTTCAGGAGAGTGAATTTTTTGGTCATGAGAAAGGCGCGTTTACGAGTGCGGTGACAAATCGGATTGGAAAAATCGAAACAGCAGAGGGCGGGACGCTCTTTCTGGATGAAGTCGGAGAGATGTCACCGTCATTACAGATTAAACTGCTTCGTTTTCTCCAGGATAAAACATTTGAGCGGGTTGGCGGGAGTCGAAAGATAACAGCAGATGTCCGTATTATATCAGCTACCAACAAAGATCTGGAAAATGAGGTAAAGTCAGGCCATTTCCGGGAAGATTTGTATTATCGGCTGGTTGTATTTCCGATTCGCCTGCCGCCGCTTCGGGAACGAAAAGAGGATATCCCTTCACTTGTCGATCATTTTCTTGAAAAATACGTTCGAGAAACAGGGAAAAAGATAACAGCGGTGGACAGTGATGTAATGGAGGCACTCATCCACTATCCATGGCCTGGAAATGTGAGAGAACTTGAAAATATCATATTCCGTTCCGTGGTGTCCGCGGATACGGGTAAGCTGATGATGGTGAATCTGCCGGATACGATCGCCGGTAGATTCGCACAGAACAATCCGGAAGAAAAGAAGATGCACAGGATATCGTCTGTGAATATAGATGATATCATATTCCCTGAAAAAATTATTCCCATGCCTGAGCTTGAAAAAAAAGCCATGCAACACGCTCTTCGTATCACACAGGGAAATCTTTCGCTGGCAGCAAAAGCGCTGGCGATTGGGCGTGCTACTTTTTACCGGAAACTGGAAAAGTATAATCTGTAATGCCTTTTCATTCTGTTAGTCAACTGCTGATTTCCGGATCGATTCCTTGAATCCTTTCATAATCTCTTCTGGATCAATAACCTGTTTTTTTTGTTCATCATCCTTCGGGATATAGCTTCTGTTTTTGTCTGACAGACTTCTGATGATCATTTCCCAGATCCGGTTTCGATGCATCTGATTCATGCATGGCTCCTTATTTGAATGGAAAGAATAGAATCTTTTTCAACATGTTGCTCTTAATAAAAGCCAGGATCATGCCAGTTTGAAATTTATTCATATCATACTGATTTATTAGTTAATACTAAATAGATTATTCGATCAGCATACGAAATCACGGCAGTTTTTTCCTATCTGGACAAAGAGGATAATGAAAAAACTTGACTGTTTTTTATGAATGATTTCTGTTAATAAACGAAATCTGAAAATGAAGATCAAGAAAGCTTTGGAAAAATGCGTAAACAAAACAAGCCATACGGAAAAGAGGAAGTCAAGAAAGCCATCATTCAAAGCGCTGCAACACTCTTTTCAGAAAAAGGAGTGGATGCGGTATCTCTCCGCATGATTGCCGATCATGCAGGAGTAAATCATGGTTTGATTCACAGACATTTTGGATCCAAGGAAATGCTTCGCAGAGAAACACAGGAAAAGCTATCCGCAGATGTCCGTTCAGAAATCGGTGAACCGGATGATCTTATGGAAATCCTGTTTCGTGCATTAAAAGTGATCCGCGAACATGACAAGTTCTGGCGTGTCATGGCGCGTACTTTGCTGGATGACAGGGATCATGGAGAGATTCAGAGAGATTTTCCGTTTGTCAGAAAACTGGTGCAGCGGGTTGCAAGTGAACAGAAAGCAGGCCGCATTACAACGGCTGTTGATGCAAAGAGTATTGTTGCGTCTTTTCTGGCCTATGGTCTTGGAATGATGGTATTCAAAGGATATATTCTCCCTGCTGTGGATCTGGAAAAGGATCCGTCTGACGAAGTGATTGAAAAACTCAACCTTCAATTGCTGACCCTGTTTTCGAAGTGATGTTTTCGTAACTCTGTTTTTACAGATACAATCTGTTTGACAAGTCTCGTTGAAAAGGATATCCATGATCTTATTGTAGTCAATCGTATACAAAAATCATGTGGATGCAGGGGAAACCTTATTCAATGGGAGGTAAAATGTATTTTGAAAAATGGAAACCGATGAATCCTTTTTTGATAATGATTTTTTTGTGTCTTGCAGTAGCTGCCTGTTCCGGACAGTCAATTTCAGATAAGGTTACGGTAAAGTCAAATCCGGATCTGAAGGCGCATTCCAAAGAATTCAAAAAAGAGGTGATCCGGGTTGCAGACGGCGTGTTTGTTGCCATTGGTTACGGCCTTGCCAATTCCATTCTTCTTGAAGGGGATGACGGTGTTGTGATTGTGGATACCATGGAGAGTGAAGAGGCTGCAAAACCGGTAAAAGATGCGTTTTTAAAAATTACTCAAAAACCAATAAAAGCCATTATCTATACTCATTTTCATCCGGATCATGTTTTCGGGACAACCATCATGTCGGGCAAGGAGTCTCCTGAAATCATTTCCCATGAAACCACATTATCTCAACTGGATCGGATGGTAAGTGTCACGCGGGAAACCACCTACACAAGGTCTGCCAGGCAGTTCGGAACCATGCTGCCGGAGGGGGGTGTCATTAATTGCGGAATCGGGCCTTATCTTGATTTCCGAAAAAATAATACCGTGGGCCTGATCCGTCCGAACAGAACATTTGGCGGAGACCAGCAAAAGCTTACCATCGCCGGAATCAATCTGGAACTCCACCATGCACCGGGAGAAACCAGTGATCAGATTTTCATCTGGCTGCCGGACAAAAAAATACTTCTGCCGGCAGACAATTTTTATCGCTCTTTTCCAAATCTTTATGCAATAAGAGGCACGGCATATCGGGATGTGACCTTATGGGTGAAGAGTCTGGACCAGATGAGACGATTGAAACCTGAAATACTCATACCGCATCACACACGTCCCATTTATGGAGAAAAAGAGATTGAGGAAACGCTGACCGATTATCGGGATGCGATCCAGTTTGTTCACGATCAGACCATACGATGGATCAACAAGGGACTGACCCCGGATGAGATTGTGGAAAGGGTGAAACTGCCGGCACATCTTGCCGGTAAACCTTATCTGCATGAATACTATGGGACGGTAGCATGGTCGGTACGAGCCATTTTTACCGGATATCTGGGCTGGTTCAGCGGTAATGCTACAGATCTGTTTCCATTACGATCAGTAGAAAGGGCAAGAAAGATTGCGGAACTGGCCGGAGGAGAATCCAGGTTGCTTGAAAACGCAGCGCTTGCGTATCAGCAGAAAGAGTATCAGTGGGCTCTGGAAATTTGCGACCATGTTTTATGTCTGGATACAAAAAATCAGAAGGCCAAGACCATAAAAGCAGACGCACTGACAGCGCTTGGAGAAAAACAGATCGCCTCAACAGCCAGAAATTATTATCTCACTCAGGCGCTTGAGGTAAAAGGTGATATAACGATTGCTCAACGGAAAACCAAAGAGATTGAACTGGTGCATTCCATACCCCTGGCAGCGATTTTCAACGGAATGGCAGTGAGGCTGGACCCGTTAAAAAGTGCAGATGTGGATCAGGTGGTCGGTTTCCGGTTTCCGGATACGGGCGAAGCCTACACACTGCATGTCCGGAAAGGAGTGGCGGAGTTGCAGCCCTGGTTTCCTGAAAATCCGGATATCGCCGTCACAGTGGATGCAATGGTCTGGAAGGAGATTGCGGCAAAGATGCGAAATCCCGCAATCGCGCTCCTGAAAGGGGATATTGCAATTGAAGGGGGCACTTTTGACCTGGTCGGTTTTTTACGTTTGTTTGAAACATAATACGGTTCGGGAATATCGAAAGATGGACAATATGAACGAAAAACAGACTTGCATAAGGATGAAACACCGATTATAAAGATCGGAATCAGAACCTCAGACATAACCCTTACGAAAAGATTTGAAAGATGAAAAAAACAATCAGCCTGGAAAAAAAGATCAAAAAGATTTTTGTCCGAATCGTAATGTTCGTACTTGGCAAGGCCATTCAATCTGCCTCACGGTGGGATTCGATAGTGCGCCACGAGGTGGCACGCTGGCCGGACGGTTTTACCGTTGCCCTGGAAGTGCTGCCCTGGGGGCCCCGAATGTCCATGAAAAAACAGGATGGCTGTCTGAAATATCTGGGTGCCGGTCCCGGAGATGTGAATCTGCTGATCAGTTTCAAGAATATTGAGTGCGCTTTTCTGGTTTTTTCCGGTCTGATGGGGTCTGAACAGGGGTTTATCGAACACCGGATGACGGTGAAAGGGGATTTGGCGGTTGCTTTAAGCCTGATACGCATTATCAACCTGATCGAGGTCTATCTGTATCCCGGTATCATCAGCCGCCGTCTGGTGAAAAGAGTGCCTGGATTGAGCATGAAACAGCATCTTTTGCGCCTGTATATCATGCTGATCGGAATTCCAACAGGCTTATAAAGCTGAGTTGAGCAGCTTGACTGCTCTTACGAAACTTATCCCCTTGTGGGATAACCAGTGAGTATCCATCTACAGGATCTACATATGTAACAGTAGAAAAGGAGTGAATTGATGTTGCCTTCCTATTATGAATTCATCAATCCGGTAAAAATCGTTTCCGGGAATAAAGCTGTGGACAACCTTCCCTATGAACTGGATCAGCTTGGGGCAAAACGTCCAATGGTTGTCACGGATCAGGGTGTAGTCATGGCGGGTTTGCTGAAGGTCGTTGAAAACGCGATCGCGGATTCAAAGTTGAGCATCGGCGCCGTGTATGACACCACACCTCCGGATTCATCTTTGGAGGTTGTGAAAGAGATAGCGGGAATTTATCATTCAAACCAATGTGATTCTTTTATCGCCATTGGCGGCGGTTCATCCATGGATACGGCAAAAGGGGTGAATATTGCCATTACGGAAAAGAGTGATGACCTGTCACGTTTTGCAGGGGCGGAAATGCTGAAAAACCGGCTTCGGCCGTTTGTGGCTATTCCGACCACTGCCGGTACAGGCTCGGAAGTGACATCGGTTGCCGTGATATCGGATACGGAAAACAATGTCAAAATGCCGTTTACATCCCATTACCTATTACCCAATGTTGCAATTCTGGATCCTCGCATGACGCTCACCCTGCCGCCCAAACTCACTGCGGCAACAGCCATGGACGCGATGACCCATGCGATTGAAAGTTATATCAATCTTCAGAAAAATCCCATGAGTGATGCCTATGCCACAGCAGCTATAAAAACCATTCAGGAAAATGTTGTCAATGCAGTCAAAAACGGAAAGGATGCTGATACAAGGCTGGCTCTTGCCAATGCCGCCACCATGGCGGGTATTGCATTTTCAAATTCCATGGTGGGCTTGGTGCACAGCCTGGGTCATGCAACCGGAGGGATTTGCCATGTTCCCCACGGGATTGCCATGTCTATCTTTTTACCCTTCGGCATGGAGTATAATCTGGAAAAAGCGAGCGGGGTGATCGGCGAATTGTTATTGCCACTTGGGGGAAGCGAATTGTATGCCGCAACTCCCAAAAGCAGGCGTGCGGAAGCAGCCATTAAAATTATACGAAAGCTTCAGACCGACCTGTATAGTCTTTGCGGGCTTCCCATGAATCTCAAGGATGCCGGTGTTCCCAGAAACAGACTGGAGCAGATCGCTCAGGCGGTCATGGATGACGGCGCTTTGACATTTAATCCGGAAGCGGTAAACCAGGCAGATGCATTAAGAATCCTGAAACTGGCCTATGAATAAATCAAAAGAGGTGAGACAATGAAGGAAATCCAAGGAACAAGCAATAAGATTCTGGAAGTGGACCTGAGCAGCAAAAAGGTTGAAGTTTTTGAGGTCACCTATCGGGAAAGACAGCTTTTTCTGGGGGCCAAGGGGCTTGGGCTGAAGCTTCTGTTTGACCGCCTGAAGCCGGGTTGTGACCCCTTAGGACCGGACAATATCATTGCGTTCATGCCGGGCGTATTGATCGGAACCGGAGCCCCTTGTTCCGGAAGGTTTGATGCGATTTCAAAGTCTCCGCTTACCGGGATCATGACAACTTCCTCCTGCGGAGGGGAATTTGGTATGTCGCTCAAAACAGCCGGCTGGGACGGCCTGATTGTCCGGGGAAAAGCGGATTCGCCGGTTTATTTATCGATCACGGAAAATGGTCTGGAGATCAAGGATGCATCATCCTTATGGGGAAAGGAGATTCCGGAAGTTCAGAATCAGCTGAGTACCAGCAAAAAAGCCGGATCACTGGTCATCGGGCCGGCTGGAGAAAACCTTGTCCGTTTTGCCAATATCGCTTCCGGAAGCCGGTTTCTGGGAAGAGGCGGGCTAGGAGCGATCCTGGGATCCAAGAATGTCAAAGCCATTGTTTCAATCGGCGGCGCCTACCTGATCAAGCCCCGGGATCCGGAAAAATTCAAAAAGATTACCAAACGGGCCAATGATTATATCCAGAAGAACCAAATGACTGCAGTGGCATACCGGAACTATGGAACCAATGCCAATGTCCGCCCGAATCTCAAAGGCAATATTCTGCCGGTTCATAATTTCCGTGATGGATTTCACAAAGACGGCGACCTGATTTCCGGTGAGACCATGGCGGAAAAGCATGAAACCAAACATCACACATGCAAGCCCTGCACCATAAGATGCGGGCACAAAGGGAAATTTGACGGAGAAGAGATGCTGGTTCCGGAATATGAAACCATCGGATTGATGGGGAGCAACCTGGGGATTTTTGATTCAACACAGATTGCAAAATGGAACCGGATCTGCGGACGCCTGGGAATGGACACAATCTCTACCGGCGGAACATTAGGCTGGGTCATGGAGGCGACGGAAAAAAGGCTGGTGGATACAAAGTTGAAATTCGGTTCTCCGGACGGTGTTGCTGAAGCGCTGGAAGATATCGCTCATGTGAGAGGATTCGGTGCTGAAATGGCCCGGGGCTCCCAGTTTCTGTCCCAGAAATATGGCGGAAAAGATTTTGCCATGCACGTCAAGGGACTTGAAATGGCAGCCTATGACCCCAGGGGGAGTTTTGGCCAGGGGCTTGCCTATGCAGTGGCAAACCGCGGGAGTTGCCACCTTTCTTCCTACATGGTGGCGCAGGAGGTGTTTTTTAATTTATTGAAGAAAGACTCAACCTATGGAAAGAGCACCTGGGTGAAATTTTTTGAAAATCTGACCTGCTGCATCAATGCGTTGCAGACCTGCCAGTTCACCATGTATGCCTATCTGATGGAATCCCCACTGACAAAATACACCTGGGACCCGATTCTCGGATTGCTGATGCACTACATGCCGCCGGTTGCCATCGCGCTGGTGGATTACTCCATTTATAACGGCCTCTGGAATACCGTAACCGGGATACCGCTTTCCAAGAGTGAATTTCTCATGGCCGGTGAACGCATCCATGTGTTGGAACGGTATATGAACACCCGCGAGGGAATCAGTCGGCATGATGATGTGCTGCCTCCAAGGCTGATGAAGGAAGGACGGGCATCGGATCCGGAGTCAAAAACCATACCCCTGGATCAAATGATACCCAAATACTACAAGGCACGCGGGTATGATCAGAATGGCATTCCCACGGAGGAGACATTAAAGAGGCTGGAGATTATTTAACGTTCATTTTCTGCATGTGGGAGCGGTATTCTGAGTGGGAGCGGCATCCTGCCGCGAAACAGGATCACTACAATTGTAACTATCGCGGCAAGATATCGCTCCCACTTTAAACCATTCCAACAGAGGAGTAGTATCGGTTACCTGATTTTTTTCAGCAGCCAGGCCATATTCGTTCCCAGCACTTTCATGGTATTGATACCCTCATCATCTTTTTCCACATCTCCCGGTGAAAGCCCGAACCCCATGTTCCAGTAGTTGGAGCCCGGTACAATCATCTGGCTGTAAAGGAAAAGGCGGTTGATGGCATCAAAAGCCTGGACGCTTCCCGCGCGGCGGGCCGCAACCACGGCAGCGCCGACTTTTTTCTGAAGAAGGCCGCCGTTGGCCATGGATACCAGACCGGCACGATCAATCAGTGCTTTTACATCGGCAGTGACATTGGCAAAATAGGTGGGAGAGCCGATAATAATCCCGTCCGCCTCAATCATCGCGGCAATGCAATCATTCATGCCGTCATTGGTTACCACGCATTTTTTATCCAGATTTTCAAAACATTTGAAACAACTGATGCAGCCCCGGAGATTTTTCCCGGACAGTTGGATGATTTCCGTATCGATCCCCTGTTTGGAAATCTCTTCAAGCACATAGGTAATCAATGTGTTGGTGTTGCCTTTTTTTCTTGGACTTCCGTTGAATGCGACAACTTTCATTGTGTTTCCCCTCCTACCTGTTAATCTTCATTGTTTTGTTCGCCAAACCGCTCTCTGGATTCTCGAACAGCCGAAAGAATGTCTTTTGTCGTTGCTTTGGTTTTGATTCCAGGGACATCGAATGGTGACTTTTCGCTTTTCCTGAAAATAATGGAAAAGGTTTCACCGCCTCTCCTTTTGATGACAACCTCTTCACTTCTTGCAATGTTAAGGACGTCTGAAAGGCGCTGTCTAGCTTCGGAATATGTGTAGACTTTCATGGTTATTTACTCCAAAATCGTTATTCCCAGCTCCCGTGCTGCTTTTAGCATTCCAAGGTCAAGTGTTAGAAGCGGGCAACGAAGGTTTTCTGCGCATTCCAAAAAATAAGCATCGTATGCATACAGATTTTGTTTAATCGCGATGCTTAATGCCGACTTGATGTTTGTATGTCTCAGGTCAACCGGTATTTGTTGAACAATCTCCCATGCGGACTCGACCTCTTCCTTTTTTAAGGATTTTTTTTTGAACATTGCTGTCAATGCATTCCCAATTTCAAATGGCAAAACATCAGGAGCAATTAAATCATGGCCTTCCGTAAGTCGAATGATCTTATCCTTTTCAGGCTCATTTAAGGCCACTGCTATAAATATATTTGTATCAGCGATTAATTTCATAGGTACAATTGTACATAATATATTTTTTTTGTCAAGCTGATATTGATCGTTGATCAGTCCCCTGATAGATGCATAAAAGCCAAAATAAACACTCCATACTGGCTTTTTCATGCTATACAGGCTTATACTGGAAGGACATAAAAATATAAGCTCATCGGTGGCAATGAAGTGAAGTGGAATTGCTGTTCGGTGATGCGCTTGGGGATGTTTTAAGTGCTGAAAAATTATCATTGCTATATTTACTGGTGCCAGTTAATTTTGCAAGCAACGACTTACAAGCTATCTCAGCTTCTAAAAGTTTTTCTGAAGGTATAGGTCTATAGTGTGCCATAGGATTACGCACTTTCATTAGTGCTTGAAACATTTTTTCCCAATCCCCTTTTGTATTTCCAAGAATTGAACGGAAATTGTCCCATTCAGCAAATAAAAGATCCTTCAATTCACCAATGTAAGCATAGTCCAAAATAAAATCCGATGCTGCATCGCCAAAAATTTTATTCTCTCTTTGTTTTTGTTGAATAAGATTGTCTAAAGATTTTTCTTTTTTTGGATGTCTCTGTTTAATTGACTCAAGCCAATCATCTCCAAAGGCCTCTTGCATCTTATCTTGTATTAGTATACGCAATTGACGCTCTGTTTCACCTAACAAATACCAAGAGGGAGTTGTACGGCTTATAAGCTTTAAGTATTCTTCTAAATGCTGAGACATACATTTTAATCTACTATTATCTGAATCATCATAGGCTTTGATTAACCCATAATGTTTAAGTAATATTATTGTATGGAAATCAATTGTTCGCCATCGTGGCCCAACGATTAGTTCACATAATGCATCAAACATATTATTTGATGTGAAAATGTTTTGTATTTGGCAGTAATAATTGGTAAATTCGTGAGATTGCAAATGCTGCGCATTTTCAACAGTTTCGACATCTATGAAGGATTTTGCAATCTCAACAGCTTCGCACATTACTACTTCAGATAGAAAAGGGTGACCTCCAGTAAAATTCCATAATGCGTTTATGCTGTTAGCTTCAATTTTTATTGGGCTACGCGACGTAAGTTGATCAATTGCTTCACGGTCCAACGGCTGCAAATAAGTCACCTCACATAAGCCAGCCAAGGTTGAGCAATCTACAACCCCTTGTATCATATCAAGTGATCTTCGAGATAAAAAAATAAATGTTACCCCATATCGATCACGATCATTCGCCAGTTCTCGCAATCGGGAGACAAATAACTGTGAATCCAAAAAACTATCTCTGGCAATCCCGTCTACTTCGTCAATTATGACGGCAGCTTTATGGCCAGAACGGTTTCTTTTACGAAGAAATTTTAGTAATGCCTCATATGTATCGTCATGAGTAATGCAATTCATTAAAGACTGGTCATTAAAATCATCATCTGAAATCTCGCTGATAATTCTTTTATATGCCTGGATCGGACCGCTTATCGCATCTAAGGTAACGTATCCAGTCTTTATGTTTGAATTTAAAGAGCAAACAATCTTAAGCGTTTCTCGTGCGACACTTGTTTTTCCAATTCTGGGTAGGCCGACAATGCTACAGTGCGCTCCTGAACTAACTCTTTTACTTAATCGCTCTAATATATGATTTCGACCAACCAAACGACTTCCGCTGACTGGTTCGCCCCTACCAATATATGGATTATTTAGAGACATATTTCACCACCATGGTTATTACTGATTTGCTTGAAGCCATTTTGTAAATAAAATTACCTGAATTCGAACACGCTCGCTATCTGCGATTAATATTTTCCTATTCATTAAATCTTTTAATGCTTTATCACTATTTGGAAATTCGGATAATGCATTACGATAGCACCACCCAGTTTGCAGAGATTCTTTGGCTATATGTGTTAATAGTAGCCAAAGATCTTTTCTCGGTATAATATCAACCTTTTCACCTGCAGCAGTCACTAGTGCATCAAAGCGTTCGGGAGGCAAAGCATCCGCACCTAAAGTCATGTTTCGGGCAACTTGATCGATATCTGCCTCAGTAACAAAAGGTGCACGTTGAGCATTAAGATGCCGGACAAGCCTATCACAAGTGATTTGTAAAAAATATGGATTCCCAGCGGTTAAAAAGAATAGCTTATCAAGTGCCTTACCTCGATAACGACAATTTTCCTGGTATAATATAGGTAAAGATGCAAGATTCTCAGCTTCATCTTTGTTAAGATAAGAGAGCCGGACATCGTGTATGAAACCGAATTCGTTAGGATAATTTTGAATGAACCTTGGCATTGTATCTTGACCAACCAAAATGGCATTAAAAGTCTTTGCCTCAAGCAAAGCTTTCCAGCCACGCATAAAGGACTCTACATCATCCTTTGCATTTTCGTAAACATATGTGAATTCGTCAATTGCAATAACAATTTTAAATTCCAATTGTTTAATGAAACGGCAAACTTCTCTTATTTTTTCAATGGGGCCATCTTCAACTTCCACTGATGAAGGCCAATTTATTTCTACTTCATATCGCCGGTCTTCTAATTGAAATTTCATTTCTTGGATTAAAAAACGTGCAAATGATATCCATAATCTACCGGGAGTAAAGTTGCCTGCTGATAGCTTAACAAAAAAGACCTTATCATATATTTTTTTTTCAACTTGGTTCAAAACTGATGATTTGCCTGAACGTTTTTGCCCATATATCACAAAACATTGACCTTGAGCTCCTGTTGTTATGTAATTAATTATTTGGCTAATTATTTCAGATCTCCCAAAAAACATATAATCTTCATCAACTGGTGAACCTCCTGCATAACGACCATAAGGATTTGGTATTTCAATAAAAGAATCTAATGTTCCTAACCTTACTGCAATCGGGAAAGGTAATGATTTTTCGGATTTTCCTTTACGAGTGCGATATTCAACTACGATATGGACAGTAAAAGCACTATCGTTAATTTGTTTTTGGGTAGGCTTAATATTTAATTCAATTTCTCGCCGCTGTCCTCCATATAATGGTTCCGGTGAGTGACAAGGGTGGTTTTCTCCATTTTCAATCGAAAGACTGATGGCTTCAATGGCAGGAGTGTATTCATTTTTAGATTCAAGCAAAAGTCGTAGAGAAACATAATCATTATTTATGACATAAAAATCATTATCTAGAATATTTCGTAAATTCAATTCTGGGCTCGCATCTTCTAATTGGTCAAAATCACAACGCGAAGATTCGCGTAAAGATTCTAAAATTGGAAATATTTTTTCGAAAGATAAGATTGTTGGATGCTGACTTATGTCTTTAAGAATTCTTATTATATCAGATTCAAGACGTAAATATTTAGCTTCTTTTTCTCGAAAGTCACGTTCTTGGAGATATTCTGCACATTGCCTGTAGATATTTACTGTTGTTTTTATTCTTTCTGAGTCTAATTTAAATAAAGTGTGTTTCGAGCATTCAGTTAGGCTTTCGATTGATCTTCGCAAAAAATCGAGAGAAAAAGAGGGTTTTGAAAGACCTCTAAATTCATTTTCTATTATTTTATTTCGAGATATTTCTTTTTCGATAGAAATCTGAAATTCTAATTTTAAAGTAAATTTCCCAATATGTCTTTCTAATTCTTTAAAGGCCACTGGTACATGCAACTTATAATAAGAGGCATCTTTTAAAAAATATTTCCAATCATCCATATTACTCATAAATAAAGTAAAAAGTGATGCACCATAGTCGTCACGAGCTTGGTCAAGCAGAGCATTGGCTCCAATGCTTTGAGAAAGATAAGTACCAAGTAACAAAACCCATGGATTTTCGAGATTTTTTCGTTCAGAAGGTGAGTGCAACCTCAAAGATTCAATACAATAGCATCTTACAACATCTATGTCTAAATTTTCGCTCATTGCTGCTTCAGCTAACGCGGCAAAATACCACATTAAATAAGAATGCATTTGAGTATGTCGCTCGAAATCTGGAACTTTCTCACATAATGCTGCTAAGGAAATTAAATAATCTGCTCGGTCTCTGGGTCGACGGCCTTTGATGTTGGATAAAAGCCTATTTACTTGGTCATAATCTCTTTTTTCAAACTGTCCTTTTTCTCTTGATCTTTCATCGGTACCTTTAAAGACACATTTGTCTAAATGCGTTCTTGCCATGACAGAAAGGCCTAATGCCAAACTTGAAAGCGGCTCATCATCAATTAATTCGCCAAATGCAACACCGTAGAGTCCATTTTCTAATGCCTGTTTTACTTTAGCTAAAAGAGTTGTGGTAGCACTGTCTTTTGGTAATGCCTCCAATTTTGATATTGCAACTTCAAATTTACCTGCAGCGAAATAACAATAGGCCTCTTGCCGCAAGTATTCGATTTTTTTTGATTTTGGATAAGTTGTTTTTGCAGTCTGAGATAGTAATTTTGCTGCATCAATATATTGTTTTGCTTTGACAAAGAACTGTATCTTCATCTGATCTAATGAGTTAACCTCTGCTGAATCGTACTCATCTCTATATTTGTCTAATACTTCTATAGCTGTTTCAGGTCTTCCCATTCTATTTCTAAGAGTAGCGAGATCTTTTATCGCACTTTTATAATGCTTTCCTTTTCGATTAATTTCTTCATAAAAATAATTATCAGCCTTTTCCAGTTGATCTAGCTGTTCCGCTTCTTTTGCTTTAGCATAATAACTTCCATCCTTAGGTATGCCTAAAAGTCTAACATTTAATGGGGCTCGTTGTTTGAACTCATTTTCTATAGAAGTGAGTTCTGAATGGATGCTAATTCTTGAAGCCAATGGGTATCGGCCTGAAATTGTTTCGGGTTTACCCTTAAAGATGATGTCCTGCCCATATTTACCTTCGATTAGATTGCTTAAAAGCGTCGCACTTTCGACAGACGATTTGTGAAAGAACCAAGTTTGGCCAGTTGAATTCTCTACTATAAATCCAAAATTTCTGTTAGCATAAAATGCAGAAATATATCCATTTCTGTATCTATCTTCTGATTTGAGTTTATCTTTTTGATAACAAGCTTCCTTTTTTTGTTTTAATACTGAAGGTTTTTCATCAACCCAAGGGAAGAGGTCATTTCCTATTTTTGTTTTTCGTAATTCAATGATATCACAATTTAAAGCGGCTTTATAAGCGATAGGGTCATCTTTAACGGTAATAGCAATTAGACGTTTCGTAAGGTTTAAAGCTTGATCATCTAAGTCACAGGATAGTAATAAACCCAATCCATTAACCTTGTGTTCTTGTGTTCGCAGAAGACATTGTCCCAGTGCTCGTACTAGAGCAATTTTATCATCATCACTTTTAAGACATATAGCTTTTACTATAGCTTCAGCAGCGGTAGTCCATTTTTCTTCTTCAATGAATAACGCTGCAAGTGCAACAGCAGCTGGCTGGTGATCGAGTTCCACCGCTTTGTGATAACAATCTTTTGCACGTTGGGCACCTAGCCCACCAATGTCAGCAAAAACTCCTGCCATGAAATATAGCTCTGCGCTAAACAAACTTTCTGCAAGTTCGTAGATTGATGCTACATCTTGAGCCATACGTGCGGGTTCATGGACTTTTTGTGCGTATTGAAAACGATTACGCCATTTAAGGATATTTTTTTTAATTCCATCGTCCATACCTTGAATATCAAAGCATGGTTCTGGTTTTGAAATATATGGTTTGCCTGAGAAAAGCAATTCGAATTCTATTGGTTCTGGTAGAGGTGCTATTGCCGATTCTTCATTTTCAGATAATTGCTTTTCATAATAACCATGTTTCTGATTTTTCTCTATTTCGAAGTCATTTTTTAAAATAGCCGACTGACCAACTGCTCGAGTTGTTTCATAGGTAATTGAATGTTTCTGATCGTTATGATTTTTTTGTATTTTAACTATCTTCCACTTTGAAATTTCAATAGCAGGAATATACTCCGTTCCTTCTGCAGTATCAATTATCATTCCGTCGTTTAGGAAATCATTAATTACGCCCGTTTTTGTTATAAAAAATCCTTCTTCATTTTTTATGCTTAAAGAAACTTCTTGACCAGGTTTTCCAGAAATTTGAAGTGCCTTAAAAGCGTTCATATTGGGAAATGAACTCAAATTACTATTTTCATCCATAATATCTACAACCCAAGATTTTATAAAGCGCTAATGTATTTTTTATTAAGACTATACATACAATCAACCCATTGATTGTAAAGTGATTTTTTTTGTTACCAAACCCACATTATGATGTGGTCTTATATTCAATTCCAAAATTTTTTTTGGGGGGGATCATTTCTCAATTTTTTCGCATAATATTACATGCAGAGAATTATTCAATACTTTTTTTATATAATAACGAATTGTTATTCAGTTTTTCAAAATTATTAGCTGCAGACATCGAAAAGGTAACGAGCGGATCAAATCAGTGTTAGGTTTCACGATTACGGTTTGTTCTCCGGAATGCTTGCAGTGGAAGCGATGGAGATGTCACGAAATACGACGGCCTGGATCGTTCAACCGCAACCTATGATTTTTTTGGAGTATGGGATGAGGTGGCCCGGAGCGGAATGAATGATTTTATAGCGGAGTCGTTCACTGTCTGAGCAGGTTAGGGATCGTTGACAAAAAACAGTATTACGGAACGGCGGTAATTTGAAATCAGGGAAATCGGCAGGCTTCAGGATTTATTACTTTTTCACATCCTGTTTTTTGTTTACGAGCCTTTATCCGCGAGTTTGAACGACGCAGTCTTAAAATTATTCATGGAGCGGGGGGATTGTTTTTGTTTGCAGGTGTTTGAAAATATGGGAGAACACCCCCCTGCGCCCCCCTCAAGGGGGGAATTAATAAAGAATACTCAAGGGGGAGTTATTAAAGCATATCCCCTTAATGTGGGAATTATGAAGAAGATCCCTTGTTTGTGGGAGCAAGGCAAATTATCCACTTGAGTGATGGGTTCGCCGCCCCGGTTATTGAGCGGCATGCAATTCCTCCCGGACGACACGGCGAATGACTTCTTCGAAAGACTGTTCCTGATGCTCCATATATGTTCGGAGGGCATCGTTCAGCATTGTTTGGTAGTTACCCCCACCTTGTTCCTCAACCTTGGAACGAAACCAGTCAATAATGTCACGATCAAGTCGAATCGTGATTCTGACTTTATTCCCGGGAGTGGGGATCACAGCACCGCGGCGACCTTTACTGAAATCATATTTCGCTTTCATATTGTCTCACCTCATAACGCACAGCTTTTCGTGCAGAAATTATCCTGATATTTTCCCCTCGCCACATGTAGACCACAACCAGTATTCGACCAAAGGCATCCATTCCAATGGTGACATATCGTTGTTCACCACGCTGGAATTCCTCAAGTGTAACTGCGTTTGGGTCATCGAAGACCGAAAATGTATCGGCAAACGAGATTCTATGTTTGGATTTGTTCTCTTTTGCCTTCGATTCATCCCATTCAAACATAATGGCCTATAATATGTACATTTGTATGCACATGTCAAGTGTTTAGTGGCGGAACTTTCCTTCACAGATCAATTAATCCTGATATTAACCCTTATAATTATGAGGCAAATATTGAATTCCAGTTCTGTCTTCTCTCTGATTTTAATTTTGTTTTTCAATTTTTTGCATAATATTCCATGTGCCAAATTATTCAACACTTTTTTTCACATGATAACAAATCGTTATTCAGTCTTTATAAATTAAAAGCAGCATGCTTCAAAAATGAATTAAGAGGTTCAGATCTGTGTTGGGTTTCACGATTGCGTTTGCTCTCCGGAAGGCTTTTAGTGAGAACAATTGAGATATCATGAAATACGACGGTCTGGAACGTTCAACCGCAACCTACGATTTTTTCGGAGCATGGGATGAGGTGGTCGGAGCGGAATGAATGATTTTATAGCGGAGTCGTTCACTGTCTGAATGGATTAGGGATCGTTGGCAAAAAACAGCATTACGGAACGGCGGTAATTTGAAATCAGGGAAATCGGCACACTTCAGGATCTATTGCTTTTTCACATCCTGTTTTTTGTTTACGAGCCCTTATCCGCGAGTTTGAACGACGCAGTCTTAAAATTATTCATGGAGCGGGGGGATTGTTTTTATTTGCAGGTATTTGAAAATATGGGCGAACACCCCCCTGCGCCCCCCTCAAGGGGGGAATTAATAAAAGATACCCCTCAATTGGGGGATTATGGTTCATGACTTGAATCCTGTTGTATTTTTTGAGATAACTCCAGAACAGTGTCATGTTTATAGGCAGAAACATCCGGAAATGAAAAGGGAATGAACCCATTGTCTCATACGATTTTTCATCCAGTAATCGCTAAATGGTTCGAGAGAACATTGGGGCAGCCGACCGATATTCAGCAGCTCGCCTGGCCGAGGATTGCAAATAAAGAGCATGTTCTGATAACCGCTCCGACCGGAAGCGGGAAAACTCTGACCGCTTTTTTATGGGCCATTCATCAGTTGATGACTGGAGCTTGGGCGGGCGGGCGGATCCGGGTGGTTTATGTATCTCCGGCAAAGGCGCTGAACAATGATGTCCGGCAAAACCTGCTCCAGCCGCTTTCCGAACTTGCGGAGTGTTTCCGGAAAGAGGGTGAAGCGTTTTCACCTGTCCGGGTGTTGATACGCAGCGGCGATACCCCGCAGGATGAACGAAGAGGCATGCTGAGAAAACCGCCTGAGATTCTGATCACAACCCCGGAAAGTCTCAACATTCTCATCAGCTCTCCCAATGGCCGCCGAATGCTGACCCATGTCTGCTCTGTTATCCTGGATGAAATCCATTCCGTTGCCGGCAACAAGCGTGGTACACATCTGATGACAGCGGTTGAACGGCTGGTTCCTCTTTGCGGTTGGTTTCAGCGGATTGCGCTCTCGGCAACCATCAAGCCCCTTTCCAAAATAGCGGATTTTATCGGCGGCTATGAGATGGAAGGAGATCCGCTGAATCCGGTCTATAAAAAACGGAAGGTAGCCATTATTGAATCAAAATCAGAGAAGCAAATGGAGGTGTCGGTCTGTTTTCCGGATCATGCAGATGAAAACCTTGTCAACAACTCCAGATGGCCATTTCTCGCTGACCATTTCCGGACGATTATCCAAAAAAACCGGTCTACGCTTTTGTTTGCCAACAGCAGGCGGCTGACGGAAAAGATCACCCGGCTGATCAATGAACAGGAAGGAAGTCTGATCGCGTATGCCCATCATGGTTCTTTATCCAAAGAGATCCGCATGGCAGTGGAACAGAATCTGAAAAGCGGAAAACTGAAAGGCATAGTGGCGACGAATTCACTGGAGCTGGGGATCGATATTGGTCAACTGGATCAGGTGATTTTAATCCAGACGCCGCCCACGGTTTCATCCGCTGTTCAACGGATCGGGCGTTCCGGCCATCGTGTTGGATTGACCAGCAAGGGGCTTCTGTTTCCGACCCACGGCCGGGATTTCCTGAATGCAGCAGTCTTGGCCCGATGTATCCGGGAAAAAGAGATCGAGTCCATGATCCCGGTTTCCTGTCCGCTGGATGTGCTGGCCCAGCTTATTCTTTCCATGACCTGTGTTGAAATCTGGGACATGGATCATTTGTTTGCATCGATCCGGGCCGCTTACGCATATCACAATCTTTCCCGGAAACAGTTTGATCTGGTGATGGATATGCTGGAAGGACGCTACTCCGATACACGGATACGGGAACTTAGGCCAAAGGTATCGATTGACCGGGTTCGCAACACGGTGCAGGCCAAAGACGGCATGAAAATGCTGGTGTATATGGCCGGAGGCACGATTCCGGACCGGGGGTACTTCAATCTTCGAACCACAGACACCAAAGCGAAGATCGGTGAGCTGGATGAAGAGTTTGTGTGGGAGAGAAAGGAAGGGGATACCTTTGCACTGGGAACCCAGGTATGGCGGATTCAAAAAATCACCCATAACGATATCGAGGTCACTGCTTCAAAAGCAAGGCCCGGTATCATTCCGTTCTGGAAGGCAGAGAGCAGAAACCGGGATTTCGGGCTTTCTGAAAAAATCGGATTGTTCTTACAGGATGCCAATGCCAAAATAGACCGCAGGCAGGAGTTGTTTAAAAAAGAACTGATGAATGACTACTGCATGGAGGAATCCGCGGCAGAAGAACTCATCCGGTTTCTTTCGCGGCAGAAAGACAGTACAAAATCGGATCTTCCGCACCGGTATCATCTTCTGATTGAACATTTTGATGATCCAATGAACCAGGGCGACCGGAAGCAGGTGATTCTTCACTCCATTTGGGGCGGACGCATCAATCGTCCTTTTGCTATGGCCCTTTCTGCGGCTTGGGAAAATCAATATTCCTATCCCCTGGAAGTGTTTGCCGATGATGATGCAATTCTTCTTCTGCTTCCCCATTCATTTGAGATTGAAGATGTTTTCAGACTGGTAAAGGCGGATAAAATGGAAACCCTGCTGCGGTTCCAGCTTGAAAAAACAGGCTATTTTGGCGCCAAATTCAGGGAAAACGCCGGACGGGCGCTGCTCCTGCCCAGGGCAGGATTTCAAAAAAGAATGCCGCTCTGGCTGAACCGTCTGCGGTCTAAAAAACTGCTGGATTCCACCCGGAAAAAAAAGGATTTTCCGATTGTGCTGGAAACCTGGAGAACCTGCATCCAGGATGAGTTCGATCTGGAAAATCTGAAAAAACTCCTGGATGAAATCGAGGATGGGCAGATCCGGATTTCCCAGGTGAAATCTTTTTTTCCTTCCCCGTTTTCAAATGGTCTCATATGGCAGCAGACCAACAAGCATATGTATGAGGATGATACGCCGGTAAGTGGCAGCCATTCCGGGATCAGCAGTGATCTGATTCGAGAGATCGCAGGACAGGATGATCCGGCTGGGATCATACCGGAACATGTTTTTCAGATGCTGAAAGAGAAGTTGCATCGAACGGCAAAGGGATATTCTCCTTCTTCTTCCCAGGATTTGATGGACTGGTTGAAAGAGCGACTGATCATTCCGGAAGAAGAGTGGCAGGCCCTGATTCATGCCATGAAAAGAGACCATGGATTTGAGGAAAAAGAGATTCTGGCTTTGCCCAATGTCCGTGCGATCCGGACACGGTTCCCGGCTGGAAAGATTTTCTGGGTATGCGCCATTGAAAATCTTCCCTATGTTGCCGGCGCTTTTTCAATACCCAGAAAAGCCTTCAGCATCATGTCACTGGATGAAGATAGAAACAACATTATGCCGGAAATGGAACAGGATATTGAAACTGTTTTTTCAAAACCCCGGGATGCAGGTGATAGCCTGCCTTATGAATTCCTGATCCGATGGCTTTCCTATTATGGGCTGGTTCCGGAAGCTTTCCTTCAGGAGGTTTTTGGTTTTTCAAATAATCAACTATCGGAAGCAATCACTTCCCTGCTTGAAGCAGATCAGATCGTGCGGGCAAAGCTGCGGAAAGAAATCCATTATCATGAAATCTGCGACCGGGAAAATTTTGAAATCCTGCTTCGCCTGGCCCGGAAGGCAAGACAGCCGGTATTTCAGGCGCTTTCACTGGATTGCCTGCCGCTTTTTCTGGCCCATTTTCATGGTCTGACCATGCCCGGCGAAACCATGGACGACCTTCAGGCCCGGTTGGATCAACTGTTCGGACTATGCCTGCCGGCAGCATCCTGGGAAGAGAACATCTTTCCGGCCAGACTCAAACCCTATCACACCGCATGGCTGGACAGCCTGATGCAATCCAGCGATCTTGTGTGGTTCGGGTGCGGGGAAAAAAAGACCGGATTTACGTTCCAGGAAGATCTTGAGCTTTTTTCTTCAGATGGCGGTCTGAATGATCCGGTTTCCGGAAAGCTTGATAATGAAACGTGCAAAGAGATTCTGCCCAGACTGGATGGCCGGTACAGTTTTTTTGACATCATGAATCATTTTGGTCTGGATTCGGAAAAGGCTTCCCGGAAAATCTGGAAAATGGCCTGGAAGGGGCTGCTTACGAATGACGCCTATCTTGTGCTGAGAGAAGGAATTCTGAACCGGTTTATACCGGCAAAGGTGGTACAAGAAAAACAGGGAAGACGCGGGCAGTATAACCGGTGGAAGAGATCCAGACCAATGTCCGGAACCTGGTTTTCTATCCGGCAAGGGGACGGGGGCGAACCCGATCCCCTGGATCAGGCAGAGATCCGGAAAGAAAGGGCGCGCCAGTTGTTCAGGCGGTATGGAATCATTTTCCGGGAAATCCTGTCACGGGAGATTCATGTCTTGAGCTGGAGAGCCCTGTTCAAGACCTTCCGGATCATGGAGCTTTCCGGAGAGATCCTGTCCGGACAGTTTTTTGAAAACATCAGCGGCCTTCAGTTTATCTCCCATGAGGCATTCCGATTATTGCAGAAAAAACTTCCGGATGATTCGATCTACTGGATAAATGCGATGGATCCAGCCTCTGTCTGCGGGATGAACCTGGATCTGCCTGAAACAGATCTGCCTCCAAGACTTGGAACAACCCATCTGGTATTTCACGGGAAAAAGCTTGTGCTTGTTTCCAGGAGCAGCGGTAAACAACTGACCTTTCATGTTCCGCATGATAATATGAACATATTGGAATATCTCAACTGTTTTCAGACTTTCCTTTCCCGCAGCTTCCATCCTGTTCAATCCATCCGGGTCGAGACCATCAACAGCGAACCTGCAAAAGAAAGTCCTTATGCAGATCCGCTCAAAGCCTTTGGCTTTGAAAAAGAGTACAAGGGGCTTGAACTCAGGAAACGGTTCGTTTGAAATGGAACAATGCAGTTTACAAAGACAGACAAACGGGTGTAATCAAAACTGTTGAATAGTCGAATTATGTGGGAGCGGCTTCCAGCCGCGATAGGGCTTTGTTCAAGACATCAATCAAGACAGTACTGTCGCGGCAAGATGCCGCTCCCACAATCGGAGTAATCAAAACGATTAGGTAATCGAAACTCAACAGTTTTGATTACATTCCAGATAAACAACTCCGTTGAATGCATCCTGGTTTCATGGTAAAGACGGTTGTCTGGAGTAAACAGGAAGGCGATCCGGGGGAAACCATTATCAAAAACAAGATTCCAGAATCCGGCAGAACAAAAGAGGGCTTATGAAAAAAATTGTGATTATCGGCGGCGGATTCGCGGGTCTCAACGCGGCAAAGGGGCTTGGGAATTGTGAAGACGCAGAGGTTCTTCTTATCGACCGGAGCAATTATCACCTGTTTCAGCCACTGCTCTACCAGGTGGCCATGGCCGGGCTGAGTCCGGCGGAAATCGCCGTCCCCCTGCGCTCGATCCTTTCCAGATACAAAAACATCCGGATTCTTCAGGGAGAAGCCCTGGGTGTGAATCCGGATGAAAAATATGTGACAACCACCATCGGGCGGTTTGACTATGATTACCTGATCCTGGCCTGCGGGGCCTTTCATACCTATTTTGGCAATGAGCAGTGGGAACCTCATGCGCCGGGACTCAAGACACTGGAGCAGGCCACGGAAATCCGGAGGCGGGTGCTGTCAGCCTTTGAACAGGCGGAAGCCGAGCCGGATACGGAAATAATGTCCCGCCATCTGACGTTTATCATTGTCGGTGGTGGCCCAACGGGTGTGGAACTGGCCGGAGCTCTGGGTGAACTGAGCCGTCATACCCTGGCAAAGGATTTTAAAAATATCGACCCGACTCTTGCTCGGGTCATCCTGATTGAAGCTGGGCCTCGCATTCTCCCGTCGTTTTCCGAAAAACTTACCCGAAAGGCTGCCCGGAGCCTGGAATATCTCGGAGTTGAAGTCTGGACCAACAAACGGGTCACCCTCGTGGATGATACCGGCATTGAAATCGGGAAGGAAAAGCTACTGGCCACAACCGTCATCTGGGCAGCGGGCATCCGTGCTGCCAAGTTCCTGACAGGCGTTGCTGTGGATACCGATCCGCAGGGCCGGGTTATAGTATTGCCGGATCTGAGTCTGAAAGGACATCCGGAAATTTTTGTGGCCGGAGATCAGGCCAGACTATCCGATGGCAAGGGCAAACCGCTTCCCGGCATAGCGCCTGTGGCCCAACAGCAGGGGGAATACCTCGCTCGGAGCATCTGCGGGAACATCCGGGGCGAGATCGGAAAACCGTTTCAGTATAAAGACCGGGGGCAACTGGCCACCATTGGAAGAAGCCGGGCTGTTCTGGAATACGGATGGCTCCAATTGAGCGGATTTCCCGCCTGGTTCATGTGGGTTGTCATCCATATCTATTTTCTCATTGGATTTCAGAACCGGCTGTTTGTATTCCTCAGATGGGCATCATCCTATCTCTCCTTCAGCAGGGGAGCCAGACTGGTGGTGAATAAAACCTGGCGATTGTACCCGGATGAAGAAGAAAAAGAAAAAAAATGAGATGAAATTGTTTACAAGGCGAACGATAGAGGAAGTTTTTTTTATGGATATCATACAGGCTGTTATTTTAGGGGTTGTTGAGGGGCTGACGGAGTTTTTACCAATTTCTTCCACCGGGCATCTGATCGTCGCAAGTGACTTGTTGAAAATCGTTGAGACCGATGCACATAAAGCATACCTGGTCATTATTCAGCTTGCGGCTGTTCTGGCTGTGATTGCCAACTACCGGGACAAATTCACTTTACGGAAATTGGATCTGTGGAAAAAAGTGCTGCTGGCGTTTCTGCCGATGTCGGTTGTCGGCCTTGTATTTTACAAGCTGGTCAAGGCGATGTTTTCCGTCCATGTGGTTGCCGTCATGTTTATTGTCGGTGGGATTATCTTTCTGATTGTGGAGCGTTTTTATAAAGAAAAGCCGGGACTTGTCCGGGACGTTGAGCAGATCAGCTACCGGCAGGCCGCCTGGATCGGCCTGGGACAGATTCTTGCGCTTGTGCCCGGAACCAGCCGCGCCGGAGCGACGATAATCGGTGCGCTTCTGGTGGGACTGAACCGCAAGGCCAGCGCTGAGTTTTCTTTTCTGCTGGCTCTTCCGATTATGATGGCGGCGAGCGGACTGGATCTGCTGAAGCATTACAAGGATTTCAGCAATGAGCAGCTTTTCCTTCTGGCCGTTGGCTTTGCAGTGTCTTTCGTGGTTGCCTATTTCGTGATCAAAATTTTTGTGAAGTTTCTGGAAACGTTCACATTTGTCAGCTTCGGCATCTACCGGATCATTTTCGGGATCGCACTGCTCTTTTTTTACCATTGACTTCCCTGATCGTTGAAAACTCGTATGGTAAAGAATGGCTAAGCATGATAAATATTTATGAAAAAATGTCAAAATACAAATAAGGGAATGGCCACCTCCCCTCGGATTTCAAGCAGGACAAGCATCAAATCTATGGGCGGGATCACATCCAGACACAGCAGTTTGAAATTTTATGTCAAAACGTTTGGATGCCAAATGAATGTCGCTGATTCAAGTGCTATCACCCATGGTCTGGTATCATACGGTTTTATTGAATCCGCCATCCCAGAGGACGCCGATATCATCATTATTAATTCCTGTACGGTGCGGGAAAATACGGAGAAGCAGGCGTTGACAGAGGCGGGAAAATTCAAGGCCTGGCGCAGGGCGAAGAAAGGGAGAAGACTGGTACTGATCGGGTGCGCGGCAGAGCGGCTGGGGGAAGGAGTGAAAAAAAGCTACCCGTTCATCGATCTGGTGATCGGGGCGAAAAAAATAGAAGAAGTTTCGGCAATCATAGCCGCTTCACCCCAACCCTCTCTCACCGGTGGAGAGATAGTTCTTCCTGTAAAAATTTCGGCGTATGTCAATATCATGCGGGGGTGCAATAATTTTTGTTCTTACTGCATCGTACCATATGTGCGGGGGGCGGAAGTATCCATACCGGCGGACACCATTATTGCTGAAATCGAAAGACTGGTCCGGAACGGGACCAAAGAGGTCACCCTGCTGGGACAGAACGTGAATTCCTATACCTTTCAGGGGCTGGACCTTGCAGGATTATTGGAAAAGATCCATGGGATAGACGGGCTGCTGCGAATACGGTACCTGACAAACCATCCCAAGGATATGAACGATCGGATCATCAAGACGATCGCGCGTCTGCCGAAAGCCTGCAACCACATCCACCTGCCTTTGCAGTCAGGCTCGGACCGGGTGCTGGGGCTGATGAACCGGCAGTATACAAAGGCGCAGTATATGGATATTGTCAAGAAAATAAAGGCAGGTATCCCCGGAGTCAGCATTTCTTCCGATGTGCTTATCGGCTTCCCTGAGGAAACAGAACAGGATTTCCAGGAAACGTATGACCTGGTGGAAAAGGCTGGTTTTGATTTCTGCTATGTGTTCAAGTTCTCGCTCCGAAAGGGTACCGCAGCCTATGACCTGGGAGACCGAGTCGGCAAGGAAGAGAAAAAGAAGCGTCATATCAGAATGCTCTCCCTGACGAATCGGATCGCATCGGAAAGCAACAAACGTTTCATCGGCAGGACAGTGGAGGTGCTGGCGGAGAGGATGGAAGGCCCCCGGATGCTGGGAAAGACCATGGACAACGGCCCGGTGGATTTCTTGTGTGACAGGTCATTCCTGGGTAAAATCATAAAGGTAAAGATAGTTGAAACAAAGGTGCATTCTCTGATAGGAGAAATGGTACTGTGATTTAGATTTCAAATCAAAACATAGCAGCGTAAAACCGGATCATCCGGAATATCATCCAAATAAAAAAACGGAGGAACCGTCATGTCCAGGAAAGAAAACATAATCAGAATAAAGGTCAACCAAAAGTGGTGTGAATTCTCGCTGGGTCAAGATATTACACCCAATATGACGTTATCTTTTTTATTGCGTGAAAAACTTGGATTGACAGGCCTCAAGGTTTCCTGTGATGAGGGCGCCTGCGGGGCATGCACGGTTTTACTGGATGGCAAGGCTGTTTTATCCTGCCTCACCCTTGCTGTTTCGGTGCATGGACATGAAATAACCACCATCGAAGGCCTGGCTGAAAATGATCCTGTCGTAAAAGCCTTTTCGGAGCAATGTGAACCAGGCTATGGAACCGCCCTGCAATGTGGATTTTGTACTCCCGGGTTTGTCATGAGTACAAAGGCCTTGTTGAATGAAAAACCCAAACCCAGTCTCAGCGAGGTCAAAGAAGCGCTTTCCGGACATATCTGCCGATGCGGTTGTTATGCCGGAATCGCGAAAGCGGTTCTCCGCGCAGGAGAAAAAATGGAAGCAGGAGGTGAAAAATCATGAAACAGGGCTATAAACAACGAACAGGTCGTAAGTTTATCGGCGGATACCGCCCCCGGATAGATGGTTTGGAAAAAGCGTCCGGAAATGTCAAGTTTGCAGATGATATCACATTAAAAACAAATTACCCGGACATGCTTTACGCGAAAGTCCTGCGCAGTCCCTACGCTCATGCAAGAATCAGAAGCATGGATATCCGCAAAGCGGAAAAACTATCGGGTGTGATCGCAATCTTAACCTATACAGATCCAGAAGTGGCGTCTCTTCGGGCTACGAACGCAGGCTGGACAGATGGCGTGGATACGGTTTCATACGACCGTATGATGTGGCGGCACTTCCGTGATCGGCGGGTGCTGGGCGATCATGCCTGCTGGGCCACGGATGAAGTTGGTGCCGTGGTCGCGGCAGAGACGGAAGAGATAGCGGAAGAAGCCTTAAAACTCATTGATGTGGATTGGGAAGTCCTTCCCTTTGTTCTGGACCCTCTTCTGGCCATGAAGCCCGGCGCTCCGGTTATTCATCCTGAAATTTCTCAAACCAATATTCTACCGAAAGAATCTGTCGGAGGAGAGGATGTTTTTGTCAACAGGGGTGACATTGACAAATCGTTTGAGGAAGCAGATGTGATTGTTGAAGACACCTCCATTCATCATAATGCCACGCAGGCTTCCCTGGATAACTGGTGCTGTCTGGTGGACTGGAAAAAAGACAAATTAACGGTTCGTTCCAATTCCTACGAGACCGATCAATCGAGAATGCACATCAGTCAGATGCTGGATATCCCTGTTCATAAGGTCAGGGTTATCAGTTCCTATGTCGGCGGTCAATTCGGCCGGGGAGACACGGGCGATCAGCCATTCTTTCTTTTTACGGCACTCCTGTCCAAAAAGACAGGGCGGCCGGTGAAATTCAAACACACCCGCAGGGAGAGTTTTCACGATTCACGGCAGCCGGCCATTTACCTGGGAAAAATGGGAGCCAAAAAAGACGGCACAATAACGTCAATGTATTTTAAATCCATTGGTAACGCAGGTGCGTACGCCGACCATACCATGTTTGCCCTGAAATTTGCGCCTACGGAAATAACGGAGGTTGCTTTTGCACACATTCCCAATATACGCATGGAATCGTATGGAGTATACACCAATAAACTTCCTGCCTGTATGATGAGGGGAGTAGGGAACTCACAATTTAATTTAATTTTCGGACATGTTGTGGATATGCTGGCAGAGAAACTGGAAATGGACCCGATTGATCTGGCCATTAAGAATTTTGGGCATGAGTGGGGTTCCCGCCCGGATAAAAGTCTGGTCGCAGTTTTGAACCAGGGAGCGGCTAAAATCGGCTGGCGTGAAAAGCGTCATAAACCCGGGGTCTATAAAGGTACGCAAAAACGCGGAGTCGGATTTTCCTTTCATCCTGCCTGGCATGCTGAATGGCAGGAAACCAGAAGGGGAGAGATACAGGTGGGTATCACATTAAATACGGATTGTACCGTCATGCTGGAAGCGCCTACGGTTGAAACCGGTACCGGATCCAATACCTGCAATATGCTGGGTTGCGCCGAGGCACTGGGCTTTCTGGGTATCGAGATAGAAGATATAAACTGGTCACCTGTCGTGGACACGGAAACCAGTATGAAGGATTGCGTTCAGACGGACAGCTCGGTTTCCTATCTTCAATCTGAAGTGATTGCTCATGCAGCCAGGGATTTAAAAAATCGTCTTATCGAAAAGGCGGCTTTGGTGTTGAAAGAAAAACAGGAAGATCTGGATATTTCAGACGGGCGGGTGCTCTCAAAAAATTCGGTCGGCATGACAGTCAAGGAGCTAATGAATTGCGGGGATCTGGCACCTCTGGTTATCCGGAAAAGCAAGCTGCCGAACAATGAAAAAACAGGGGTTCCCTATATCGCTACGTTTTCAGAAGTTGAAGTGAATACAGACACGGGAAAAGTTACAATTCTGAAAATTGTAGTGGTTAATGATTGCGGGACAGTGATGTATGCTTCCGGAGCGGAAGCGCAGCAGATCGGCGGCCAGTGTATCGGTGTCGGAGAAGCACTGACGGAAGAGATTATCTATGATGAAGAAACCGGTATCCCCCTGAATTTCAACTTTATTGATTACAAAATTCCAACCATGGCGGATATGCCGGATATCGATCCGGTTTTACTCGAAGTATGGAAGGGTGCCGGAGAGTACGGCGCCTGCGGAATCGGCGAGGGTACGGTGACCTGTACACCGCGGTCTGTTTTGAATGCCATTTATAATGCGATTGGTGTCAGGGTCAATGATATCCCGGTCAAGCCTGAGAAAGTACTCAGGGCTCTGGGAAAGGCGTGAGGTGAAGATATGAAAAAATTTAACTATATAGCAGCAGCTACTCTGAAGCAGGCAGAATCCCATTTAAAAAAAGCATCGAAAACCGGAAAAGGGAAATCCGTAAAAATCATTGCCGGTGGAACTGACCTGCTTGGCGTTCTTAAAGATAAGATTCATCCGGAAAGTCCGGATACGATCATAGATCTGAAAAGTATTCAGGAGCTGAATTACGTTCAGAGTGACAGGAAAAGCCTTCGTATCGGTGCGATGACTACACTTCAGGAAATTGCTGCAAATAAAACAATTCAGGAAAACTTCAATCTGCTTGTACTTGCCGCACGCTCTGTCGCTTCACCGCAGATCCGGAATATGGGAACCATCGGCGGAAATATTTGCCAGGAACCCAGATGCTGGTATTATCGCGCTCCGGACAATCTTTTCCATTGCCTGAGAAAAGGCGGGACAAAATGCAGCGCCGTTCTTGGAGAAAATCGCTATCATTCAATTTACGGCGGCTTTCGCGCAGGTTCTCCCTCATGCACGGATACCTGTCCGGGCCATGTTGAAATATCAACGTACATGAGTGAGATGAGAGCCGGAAAAATCCGTAAAGCCGCTCATACCATACTTTTAAATAATCCAATGCCTGCATTGACCGGGAGGGTCTGTCCGCATTATTGCGAGTCTGCCTGCAACCGGCGTAATTTTGACGATTCCGTTTCCGTTCGATCTGTGGAACGTTTTCTGGGAGATTACATTCTGGATCATGCAGCTGGATTGATGAAGACCCCTGAAAAAAAATCAGCAAAAACAGTAGCCATTGTCGGGTCCGGACCTGCCGGACTTTCCGCAGCTTATTATTTACGGATACGGGGATATAAAGTAACCGTGTTTGATAAAATGCCTGAAGCCGGGGGAATGCTGACTTATTGTATCCCCGGCTATCGCCTGTCAAACGATGTTGTGAAGAAGCAGATAAAGGCATATCAAAAAATGGGTATTCAATTCATGCTGAACACAAACATTGGAGAAAAAGGAACAACACTCAAAGATCTACGGAAAAAATTCAACAGCGTTTTTCTGGCAACCGGAACCTGGCAACAGAAAGATCTTACGCTCGAAAAATCAGAGCTGCTCACCTCCGGCATGGATTTTCTGACCCACATTGAACAATATAAAAAACAATCTCCCGGCAATAAGGTGCTGGTCATTGGCGGAGGAAATGTTGCTGTTGATGTGGCAATCAGCGCTTTGCGGACTGGTGCAAGAGAAGTGACAATGGTTTGTCTGGAAGACAGAGAGACAATGCCGGCCTTTCCTGAAGAGATCAGACAGGCGGTTCAGGAAGGTGTAAAGATCATGAATTCATGGGGTCCACATCAAATCCTGGAATTGAAAGGCCGTTTAACCGGAATGGAATTTACACGCTGTACACAGGTTTTTGACAAGCAGGGGTGTTTTCATCCGCGTTTTGATTTGACCCGAAAGGAAACCGTGCAGGCGGATCGAATCATCGTTGCCATTGGTCAATCTGCAGAGCTGGCCTATGCCGGTAAATCCATAAAGACCGACAGGGGACTGATTACAATTCACCCGGAAACAGGTGCTACCAATCTGTCCGGTGTATTTGCAGGTGGAGATGTGACCAGCGGTCCTTCGTCCGTTATTTCAGCTATTGCCTCGGGACGAAAAGCCGCGGAATCAATAGATGCTTTTCTCTCCGGTGATAAAAAGAAGAAAAGCGCTATCGAAAAACAGGCGGGTGGACATGCGTTTTTGGATACACACCTCCGATCTTATGACAGGAGCGAAAGAGCAGACGCGGTATGTGTTCAGAGTTCATGCAATAGTCTTGATGCGGAAGATCATTCCACTTTAGAACCACAGGCTGTTGAATCCGAGATACAGCGCTGTTTAAATTGCGGTTGTGTGGCTGTGAATGCTTCGGATCTTGCTCCGGCTCTGATCGCCCTTGATGCAAACATTATAACGACCAAAAAGGCCGTCCATGCGGAGGTTTTCTTTTCCCTTGAAGATATTTTAGATTCCGATGAGATCGTAAAAGAAATTGAAATTCCGGTTCAGAAGCAAAAGAGTGTTCAGAACTATCTCAAGTTCAGAATCCGGAATGCAATTGATTTCCCGATCGTGAGTTTGGCCTCTGTTTTGAATTCGAATAAAGGCCGATTTGCCGGAACAAAAATCGTTCTGGGCGCTGTGGCCCCGGTTCCGTTGAGAATGCATGCTGTTGAAAAATATCTAAACGGAAAAGAATCAACAAAAGCAATCGCAGAAGAGGCAGGAGAGATCGCAGTTAGGGATGTGAAACCGCTTTCAAAGAACAGATATAAAATTCAAATTGTGAAGGCATTGATCAAGAAAGCAGTTCTTGAAATTAATGAATCATGGTAATTTGATCCGAATCCATGGCGGATTTGCCCGCCTTGATCAATACTGCCATTCTGACAAGCCTTTTGACAGCGATATTCATCATCACACTGCCAGCGAGGTCTTCCTGGACTCCAAACCGGGTTTCGCGTATGGGGACACCAAGACCATCCCGTGTGGACACGGCGGCAGATCCAAAACTGACGACGTTGAGTCCCAGGGCAGAGAGGGAGGTCCGCATCAGATCAAGCGCGGTATCCTGACCGGCATTTCGAAAGAAACCGACAGTCATTGCTGCAGCCACTTTATCCTGCAATCGGAAGTCATGAACAAAGGTCCGGCAACGGTCGATAAACGTTTTGACCTGGCCCGGAATCGATGCAATATAAACCGGCGCCATGAGAATGATCGCATCTGCTTCAACCATTTTCTGATGGAGCACATCCATTCCATCGTTGATCGAACAGTTGTATCCCTCGATCGGAACCGGAAATACATCATACCCAACCTGTGCCTGAATTTTATGAATTCTCCGCATGCATTTGTCACATCCGATACAAAATGTAAGCTTGTAGTCACGCAGGTGGACAATCTCTGTTGTTGCATGGCAGGTTTCTTCCGCCTGTTTTAACGCCGTTTCAAGCTGATATTGACAGTTTCCATTTTTTATCGGGGTTCCCACGATTCCGAGGATCTTGACGGTTACTTTTTTTGATGCCATTTTTCACTCCAACGGTTTATGTTTTGAACTGTGATTTACACTTTTCAGTTCAGAAATGTCAATCATGTTATATCCTGGTGAAATGATCAATAAACAACTCCCCAACGAAGTGCAAATCCATTTCCGGTGACAATCGAAGAATCCGTCACTGCAACCTTGCTGGATTCCGGCAGCTCCACCTTCATGGGGCAGCTTTCCAGGATATCCTTCTGGATATCGATGCCGGGCATTACCTCAATCAGCATCATGCCGCGTTCCGTAAGCTTGAACACGCCGACATTGGTTACGTGCAAAACGGTTTTCCCTTTTTTCAGAGCCTGTTTGCCGCTCATGGTGATTTCCGAAACCGTATGGATGAATTTATGCTGTCCGGGTTTGACGATTTTAAGGCGGTCATCGATAATCTCCAGTCTGGCGTGAGCCATCCAGCTTCCCACAAAGATAATCGTATTTGCCGCAGTGCAGAAATCGGGAAATCAGCCGGGGCCGACATAATTCAAAGGTCCTTGACCGCAACAGCATCCACCTTGTCGGCAGGCAGGAAGATGTTGTCCGGATCTTTTTCGATAATTTCTGCAACGCTCACCAGCACCTTGCCGCCATTGGCTTTTGCGGCCAATGCGGATTCATAGCTTTCCGTGAACAGGCAGCAGTTCCGTATGTAGATGTTTCCTTCCCTGTCAGCAGCCGGTGCAATGAAATAGGACACGTCAATTGCCGGAAACCAATATCGAAGCTTGTCACCGGCTGCTTCTGAAAAACTTTCCCCCCTGCCGGGAACAACTACCGTACCGTTACCCACACGGGGGTCCAGGAAGGTGCCTACACCGGTTTCGGTTTCCAAATCGAACTTGCCGCGGATCTGGGATTCAATCAGAAAGGTTTCAATGCCCTGGGGAAAGGTATGCAGTTCAACAGCTCCCTGGTCAGCCAGTTTCAGCATGGATTTTACGGTTTCATGATGTCCGGCAATGAACCGGGTGACAACTCCTTTTTGTTTACCGAGTTCTTCGATGGTGCCGGGAACCCTGCCGCGCCCGCCCTGGGCGCCGACAATGATATGGGTCAGATTGCACGGATGTCCGGTTTCGCAAAACGATTGCTCAATGGCCCAGAACCATACCGAAGGCCGCGCATTGCCGGCCATGGCGCAGGAAAAGGTGGTGGCGTTGTCCGGTATCATTTTAACCGCTTCCATGGCAGTCATGAATTTGGGGTTGTCGATACCTGCCGCCCTGTATGTCAGATCTTTTCGATTCCAGGTCAAACGCCATTTTAAAATATGCAGCACCAGTTGGATTTTCTCCGCAATGTTCATGGTTCCCCCTTTTGTAAATTTCCGTATCAGAACAGCACCAGGCCGACTTTAAGGTTCATGGATCTGGAAACATAAGGAATAGCAAACCATATGCCAGGCAGATGAAAGGCCGAAGTCTGTTTGAATCTATCCGAATTTATGAGTGATTTTTCGTATTGATATCAAGGTGAAATCGTATTACGTTTTTCCGGCAGGATGTCGGAATTTCTGTCAGTCTGTATAATTTTTTTTAAAAAACGCAGCCTTATCATAAATGATATTGTTAAAAAACCAGAGTATGAGTATACTCGTGACAATATTTTTTCCAGACTATATCGAGGTGAATCATGTTTGAAAAATTTAAGGTGATTGTTGCCGGGGCCGGACCCGGAGGATGCATATTTGCAAGAGACCTTGCAAAGGCCGGTATGGATGTTACGGTTTATGAAAAAGGGGATTATGAAAATATCGGTCACAACTGGTCGGATGCCATGGAAAGGTCTGCGCTGGCTGCGACAGGATTTGAAGCGCCTTTTGAAGGCTCCGTCAATACAGGCCCGCTGGTCAAATCCAAAGACGCCGCAGGAAATCCAACCGGGATTTATGAACAGCATGCCTATCCTCTTATGGAGGTCTGGGCACCGGATTATTCCTGCAAAAAGACGGTTCAATTCCGGTATGTGACAACAGACAGAAGGGCTCTTGGGAAACTTCTTGTTGATCAGGCAAGAGAGGCCGGCGCCAGGGTGCTGTTTCAGCATGAGGTTGTGGATATTATAGTTGCCGGTGGAAAATCGCTCGGTGATGTGGAGGTAAAAGGGGTTGTGGTTAAAAATTTGGAAACCGGGAAAACAGAAAATTATCCGGCGGATATTGTGGCGGACGACACCGGCTTTCAGGCTGTGTTACGAACCAAGCTCCCTGTATCGACCGGTATTGCGGGGAAGTTTTCAAACAATGAGTTTGCCATGGTTCACCGGACCGTCCGCAAAAGGAACAAGAATGCCATCGACCCGGTGGCAGACCATTACCGGTACGGTTACAACACCGGTTACCAGTGGATTCAGTATCTGAATGAAGAGGAGATCGACACTGGGGCGGGGGTTCGATATGACCCCAAGAATCCGGACCCGAAAGAGATCGTAAAGGAGTTCATTTCCAGGCATCCCTCGATTTCCGATGAAGCCATCCGGGGTGGCGGCGGGCTCTGCCTGGTAGGCCGGTCACCGGCAAGCTTGGTTGCCAAAGGTTTTCTCGTTATCGGCGATGCCGCTTCGCAGACCATTCCCATGACCGGATGTGGCGCGGGCGGAGCCATGATGGGAGGCAAATTCGCTGCCGAGGCAGTAATTTCAGCTGCATCAAAAGGTAAAAATGATTGTGATGCCTTGTGGGAATACAACTGGAAATGGTTTGTCGGCTCCAAAAGGGGAGCCAACTATGCCGGCCTGACGGCACTGCGGAACATCCTGCAGGACCTCACACATGAAGAGATCTCGTTCCTGTTCAGAAAAGACATATTAAGCAATGAGATGCTGACCGACTCCATTAACGGAATATTCACGCTCCCCGACCTGCCTACCATGGTGAAAACGCTGGTCAATGGCTTTACCAGACCAGGTCTGCTTCTCAAACTGAACGCTGCAACAACCGCCGGCACAAAGATATTCAAGCATTATCTTGCCTATCCGCCAAAATGGAACCCTGCCCAATTCGAGGAGTGGAGGATTAAGGCAGACCGGCTTTTTGCAGCAACGGTAAAGTGATTCTCTGACCTGTCCAAACCGGTTTGGCAATACCCGTCCTATTACACGGGAAAATGTGATAGCCGGATTGGACAGATCCTGAAAATTGTTTTAAACCGCTCCACCAAGGATGTCCCCTCGATCTGTATAACCATTCTTATTTATTATTGATTGAATTTTTTTTTCAAATTTATCCGAATCGGCATGAATCTTGATTAATTCTCAGTTCGATTGTTATTTGTTCTGCCCGTCTCCCCCTGTTGCCTGGAACTTCGAGAATACACAATTAATGAGTCACCTATAAGTCATTGGCTCTGTCAAAGGAAATACCGGATTTTTCATTTTCCGGAGTGATTTGACAAAAGCTGGTTCTGGTAAGCGTAATTATTCATGCAAAATTTTAAAGGAGTATGGCTATGAAAAAAAAGATAGTATTTTTTTCCATTATCATTCTGATTGCAACCATTCAAAACGGCCTTGCCGGCCGGATTATCGTCAATAATGACGAATGGACACTCAGCAACATCGGTTTTCAAACCTCACCCAGCGCAGAAAAATTTTCAACCAATATCGCTTCCTGGTTTACCGGTGGCGGCATTGGTGATTTTTTAGTATATTCAATGAATTTCGGCCTTACGGAAACATTGCTGGGCAACGCCATGACAAATGCAGGCCATTCGTGGGAGATCAATTATCAGGCAGAATTCACTGTGGACAATCTTATGAAGTATGATGGGATTTTTCTGGCCGGCAATCCTGCCGATACCGCTGTTCTGACTCAATATGTTTTAAAAGGCGGGAATGTTTATCTTGCGGGCGGCACCGGATTGGGTAGGGCTGTTAAGGAAGCCGCAAGGTGGAATCCTTTTCTCACGAATTTTGGTCTGAGATTTGAGCCATATTATAATGGGATAATGAATACTGTTGTTAATATAAACAGCGACCATCCGATTTTTAAGGATGTAACAAATCTGTATGTATATAATGGCAACAATGTATCCCTGACAGGAGATAATGAGTTTGCAAATATTCCAGTGAATTATAATGGAAATGGGCTGTTTGCGGTTTTTGATCCAAGGGTCTTTGATACAAAGAGGACACCACCTGTCCCAATACCGACTTCAATCTGGCTTTTCGGTTCCGGATTACTGGGCCTTGTGGGAGTTGCGAGAAAGAAAACAATTCATTGATATTTTTTCTCATTATGGTATGATGCGTTCTAAACAAGCTCACGATATTTCACTCCTACAGAGTTGTAAAAAATCTCCAAAAATTAGAGGTAAATAACTTCAGCAGGTTTGTCTGGATGATTGCTGAAGATGATTCATGGTGTCATTGTGTCATGGCGCCTGTCTGAATTACTTTTTTCCGAATCCTTACAATCTAATAATCCCCTCTTGAGGGGCCTTATTTAAAAACAATCATGAAATGTCCGGTCTGTATTGATCCAAACAATCCAAGAAGAAAAGGAGGTCAAAAAAAATGGCGGACGAAACCAAAGTAATGAGCCAGACAGTGAAGGCCATTGCCGACAGAGAAGGGAAATACCTCACCTTTACACTGGGTGGTGAGGAATACGGGATTGGCATTCTGAAGATCAAGGAGATCATTGGAATGATGCATGTCACCACCATGCCGCAGACACCGGATTTTGTGAAAGGGGTGATCAATTTAAGAGGTAAGGTGATTCCCGTGATGGATCTGCGGCTGCGGTTCGGCATGGCTGCCATGGCTTACACGGAACGGACCTGTATTATTGTGGTGGAGATCGAAGGGAGCAGCGGAACCATTCAAATCGGGATCGTGGTGGATTCCGTATCGGAAGTGTTGAACATCAAGGGAGATGATATTGAAGACACGCCGGCTTTTGGCGCCCGGCTGAATACGGATTATATCCTTGGCATGGCCAAGATGGAAGGGGGCGTCAAGATTCTTTTGGATATTGACAAAGTACTCACCAGCGAGGAGCTGGTGAGTATCAGTCAGGCAGCTTGAGATAGAGAGATGAGTGTCGGCTAATTTGCATGGAATCAGCTTTTTGATGATTTTACAAGAAATTCATCACAATTAAACCAGAAAAGGAGAGGGAAAAATGAATTGGAATAACATGACCTTTGGAAAAAAGATTTCCATTGGGTTTGGTGTTGTGCTTACCTTTTTGGCCGTAATTGTCGTGCTGAGTTATACGGGTGTCGGAGGAATTGTTACAAATGCCACCCAGGTGATTGAGGGTAACAAGTTGGATGCTGACTTGGCCCAAAAAGAAGTTGATCATCTTTCCTGGTCCGGAAAAGTCAATGCTCTGTTAACCGATGATCAAGTCACCTCTCTTGATGTAGAGACCGATTATCATAAATGCGCTTTTGGTGAATGGTATTATGGTGAAGGCCGAAAAAATGCTGAGGCCCTTGTTCCCTCTTTATCGACCTTGTTAAAGGATATCGAGGAGCCGCACCGGAAGTTGCATGAATCAGCCATTGAAATCAGCAAGAATTTTCAGCGGACAGATATAGTATTTGGAAATTTTTTGCGGGAAAAAAAAACAGATCATCTGGTGTGGACACATAAAGTAAAAGATGTGTTTGTGGATCTCTCCCTTCGTGAAATAAATGTTGAGACTGATCCTCAAAAATGTAGTCTCGGAAAATGGATGAATACTATTGAAATCAATACGATGAGACAACAAGATCCCAGATTCTCAGCACTACTGAGCGATCTGGAAGAGCCCCATACCAGACTTCATAAGAGTGTTATCAGCATCCAGGATCTGATCAAGGAAGGAAAACATGAAGAGGCTCGTATTTTTTATATGAACAATACCAAACCATTGGCCCATGAATGTCTGGAGAAGATCGATCATATCTTGAAATGGCATGATGGGAAGGTCAGAGGGATGCAGACGGCAAACACCGTTTATGCAAAACAGACGATTCCGGCCCTTCACTCGATTCAGAAGCTGTTGAACGAGATCAGGGCCGAAGCCAGAAAGCACATTATGACCGATCAGATGATGCTGGAAAAGGCATTTGGGACTAAGCGAAACGTAACGGCGGTAGGAGTTGCAGCTATTATTATCGGTTTGCTACTGGCTTTTTTGATTGCCAGAGGAATCATTACGGTCCTTCAAAGAATCTCCGGCCAGATTGATCAGGGCGCGGAGCAGGTTTCTGCAGCATCCGGGCAGGTATCCTCCTCCAGTCAGTCTCTGGCGGAAGGCGCGTCCGAGCAGGCAGCATCCATCGAGGAGACTTCCTCCTCCCTGGAAGAGATGTCCTCCATGACCAAGCAGAATGCGGAAAATGCAGGCCATGCCGATACTTTGATGAAAGAGGCCAATCGGATCGTAGGACAGGCTAATGAGTCCATGAATCAGTTGACTATATCCATGCAGGAGATCACGAAGGCAAGCGAGGAAACATCGAAGATCATCAAGACTATTGATGAGATCGCCTTCCAGACCAATCTTCTGGCATTGAATGCTGCGGTTGAGGCAGCCCGGGCAGGAGAGGCGGGCGCAGGGTTTGCTGTTGTTGCCGATGAGGTGAGAAACCTTGCCATGAGAGCGGCGGATGCAGCCAAAAATACCGCTAATCTGATTGAGGGTACGGTAAAGAAGGTCGGCAGCGGTTCGGAACTGGTGACCCGGACCAGTGATGCTTTTTCTCAGGTGGCGGAAAGTGCCAAAAAGGTAGGAGAGCTGGTAGGAGAAATTTCGGCTGCATCAAAAGAGCAAGCCCAGGGAATTGAGCAGGTGAACAAGGCCGTGACCGAGATGGACAAGGTGGTTCAGCAGAATGCGGCCAATGCAGAAGAATCCGCATCTGCCTCCGAAGAAATGAATGCCCAGGCAAATCAGATGAAGGCAACGGTGAACGAACTGATTGCCATGGTCGGCGGATCAGGGAATCGAAATGCCCCGTCAGCATCAGACTATTCTGAAAAAACCGTATTCCATAACCCCGGTCATGGGAATACTTTGAATTTTTCAGGCAAAAAGGGCAGGAGTAAACCATTATTGTCGCATAAAAATAAAGAAACAGATCCGGAGAAGTTTATACCCATGGAAGACAATTTTTCGGATTTTTGAACCAAAAAATAAATAGAAACCCTTGCAGGATAAGAATCCGCCAGGAAATTTAAAAAGGATCTCAATTCAGGAGCAGCCATGGCTGAGAAAGATAACAGCATCGGAAGGATGATTGAAAGCCTTTCTCTTCAAATCTGTATACTTGAAGCTGAGGACATCCCTGGAATGGGCAAGGTGTATGAAACGATTTCAGAGCTTGAAAAAAGCATGCCGAATAGTCCTTGCATCGCTTTTTCGGATATTGTTCAGGGAGTGAAACAATACCTGGACCGGTTTGTATTAAATGATGTAACGGACAGTAAACCACTGGGGGACGGCGTTGCAATGCTACAGGCCATATGGAGGGATATCAGCAGCGGAAGAGAGTTCACGTTTGATGTCACGGATATATTGGAAGGCCTTGGATATATACCGGAAGATCAGAAAAAAACATCCGGTAAGGAAATCAATGCAACCGGAAGTATGGAGGCTCATGAAGATAAACCTGAGGCAGCACGAAGCACGGGGTTGACAGATGAGGATCTTGACATTACTCGCGACTTTGTAGTTGAATCCAGAGGAAATCTTGAAGTCGTCGAACTCAATCTGATTAAGTTGGAACAGAATCCGGATGATATGGAGACTATCAATGCCATATTCCGGTCTTTCCATACAATTAAAGGCGTATCCGGGTTCCTCAAACTGGATAAGATGAACCGGTTCTGTCATCACACGGAAAGCCTGATGGATGGCGCCCGGTCCGGAAAACTGACCATCAATGATGAGGTTGCCGATCTTATTCTTGAATCCATCGACACGCTCAAACTGATGCTGGAGGAGGTGGAAAAATGTCTTGAAACCAGACATACCACATCTTTCGATCTTATTGATGTTGAAAAGCTGATTGAAAAAATTCAGGCTGTCCATACTTCTGATGGAAATAAGATACCGCTTGGAAAGATCCTGTTGGATTCCGATGTGATAACTGAAAAAGGATTAAGAGAAAGCCTGAAGATACAGAAGAAACATTCGGAAAAAAAGTTGGGTGAAATCCTGGTCAGAGAGCAGAATGTTGATCCCGAGGCAATCAAATCCGCCTTGAAAGCACAGACTTTAGGGAAACGCGCAACCAGCCTTCAGGTCAAGGTGGATACGGAAAAGCTGGATAACCTGGTGGATCTGACCGGTGAACTGGTTATTGCCCAGTCCATGTTCAGGCAGCTAGGTCAAACATTGACCGCTGACAATCCGATATTTTTTCATCAGCTCAACCAGGTGACGCAGGCGGTTTCAGCGATTCAGAAAATTGCCATGTCCATGCGGATGGTTCCCATCAAGAACACCTTTCAAAAGATGTTCAGACTGGTAAGGGATCTTGCAAAAAATTCCGAAAAAGAAGCGGATCTGTCCATGTCCGGTGAAGATACGGAAATCGACAGAAATGTGGTGGATGAATTGTATGAACCCATGGTTCATATGATCCGGAATTCCGTGGATCATGGACTTGAATCACCTGTAGAAAGGGAGTCTTCCGGGAAAAACAGAAAAGGATCGATCTATCTGCGTGCTTTTCAGCGGGGAGGGAATATTGTCATTGAAATCGAGGATGACGGAAAGGGGCTGGATAAAAACAGGATTCTTGAAAAAGCGATTGAACGAAATCTGATCACCAGAGGGGAGAACCTTTCTGAAAAGGAAATTTATGAATTTATAATGCATCCCGGGTTTTCCACAGCCAAAGAGATTACCGATATATCCGGGCGTGGCGTTGGAATGGATGTGGTTAAGAAGAGTATTGAAAAGCTTCGGGGCCGGCTGGAAATACATTCCAGGGAAGGAAAGGGGACGGTTTTCACCATCTCGCTTCCCCTAACAATGGCGATTGTTGAGGGAATGCTGGTTCGGGTAGGTAAGGAGAGATATATCATTCCTACCCATTCCATCATCCAGTCTTATCGTCCGGACCGAAAACATTGTTATACGGTTGAAAACAAAGGCGAGATGGTCCGGCATCGGGAAAATCTGCTTCCGCTTGTCCGGATCAGCCGGTTGTTCAATGTAAAGGAAGATGTGACGGATCCATGGAACGCGATTGTGGTTGTCACGGAAAATCATGGCGTGCAAAAAGCCTTGCTTTTGGATGAACTGTTGGGCAAGGAGGAGTTTGTTATCAAGAATCTGGGAGAAACCTTCAGAGAAATTAAAGGTCTGGCTGGAAGCGCCATACTGGCTGACGGTAAGGTCGGTTTGATTCTGGATATTGCAGGTCTGTTTCAGGCAGCAGTTGCGTAATCCTGTTTTTTGATGAAACGATTCATACTAATATTTTCAGGAGAATGTATGAGATTGAAAATTCTGGTAGTTGAGGATGATTTTACAAGCCGGAAGGTGTTGTGCGGAATGCTTAGCCCTTATGGAGATTTTGATGTTGCTGTGAATGGAAAGGAAGCGGTCCGTGCTTTTTCAGATGCATTGGACAATGGAGAAAGATACGACCTGATCTGCCTGGATATCATGATGCCGGAAATGGACGGCCAGGACGCTCTGAAAGCGATCAGGGAGATTGAGCTGCAAAAGAATATTTCCGGTTCCGAAAGCGCAAAAATCATTATGACCACAGCCCTGTCTGACAGCAAAAACCTGATGCAGGCTTTCCAGGAGCAGTGTGAAGCCTATATTATCAAGCCGATCAGAAAGGAAAAACTTCTGGAACAGCTCCATCTTCTGGGACTGGTGCCACGTGGATAAGTTGAGCAACAGGCAGTTTACCAAATACTGTGACCTGGTGTACCGGGAAGCAGGCATCAATCTGACAGAGGAAAAACGGGAGCTTCTCAATGCCCGGATTGCGAAGCGACTGCGGAAACATGAGGTTGGTCCGGATATCTATTATGGAATGATTCAAAATGATCCTGAGGAGCTGAAACGGTTTTTGGATGCCGTATCCACCAACCATACTTTTTTTTTCCGGGAGTCGAAAAGTTTTACGTATCTGGATAAAAGCCGTTCAGAAATCTGGTGCGCAGCATCTTCAAGCGGGGAAGAGCCCTATTCACTGGCCATTTATTGCCTGGATAAGGGGTTCAGGCCATTCATAACCGCAACCGATATTTCCATTACCTGTCTCGAGAAAGGGATCCAAGGGATCTATCCTTTTCAAAGTGTGGCAAATATACCCAAACAACTGCTGACTGCTTATTTCCAGAAAGGGCATGGAAATTTTAAGGATCATGTCAAGGTCAAGGATCATGTACGGAAGATGGTGGACTTCCAGCGGTTCAACCTGATTAAGGACACACCGAAATCCAAACTCTATGACATTATCTTCTGTAGAAATGTCATGATCTATTTTGATAATAAGACCAAAGAGAAGGTGGTCAACAAGCTGATCAATGTCCTTCGCAAAGACGGCTACTTCATTATCGGAGGAGCGGAAAGCCTGGGCGGATTGAATCATCCTTTGAAATATATCGAGCCGAGTGTGTATATGAAATTGTAATGCTTTCGGGGCTGAGAAAATGAGAAAAAAAATAAGGGTTCTGGTTGTCGATGATTCCGCAATTGTACGAAAGGTATTTACCGAGGAATTATCCAGGGAGGCGGATATCGAGGTTGTCGGAACAGCTCCCGATCCCTTTGTCGCAAGAGACAAGATCATGAAACTGGAACCGGATGTGATCACACTCGATATTGAAATGCCCCGTATGGATGGCATCACGTTTCTTCGAAAGCTCATGAAGTATTATCCGCTTCCGGTGATCATTGTCAGCTCGTTAACCCATGCCGGAAGCAAGCTCGCTCTTGAAGCGCTATCCATTGGCGCACTTGAGGTGATTTCAAAACCATCTGCCGCGTATTCTGTGGGAGATATGAGCGTGCAACTGGCGGATAAAATCAGGGCTGTGGCCGGGATTCGTGTTCAGAAAAAAGAGGAAAATGAACAACAAATTGCTCCTGAGAAAGCGCAGCTTCCTTCAAGATACCTTGCGGAAACCACAAACAAGATTATTGCCATTGGCGCTTCCACCGGAGGTACGGAGGCGCTCAAGACCGTTCTGACCGGCATGCCGGTCAACTCACCGGGAATTGTCGTGGTTCAGCATATGCCGGCACAGTTTACAACCTCTTTTGCCGAAAGGCTGGATTCTCTCTGTGAGATCAGGGTGAAGGAAGCACAAGACGGAGACACGGTTACCAACGGGCTTGCCCTGATCGCTCCGGGAAATTTTCATATGCTTTTGAAAAGAAGCGGTGCGCGCTATTATGTCAATGTAAAAACCGGCCCATTGGTTCACCATCAAAGACCGGCTGTTGATGTTCTGTATAAATCGGTTTCGCAGTATGCAGGTTCCAATGCTATCGGGATTATCCTGACCGGTATGGGAGCGGATGGTGCTGCCGGAATGGTCAGCATGAAAGAAGTCGGAGCCAAAACCATTGCCCAGGATGAAAAAAGCTGCGTGGTATTTGGAATGCCGAAGGCCGCCATTGAAACCGGAGCTGTGGATAAAATTGTCAGCCTGGGGAAAATCGCGCAGACTGCATTGAATATGTATTAAATCAGATCTGCTTTGGACAGCTTCCATACACACACATCTTTTTTCCCTGCCGGGGGAATGATTGTAAGACCATTGCCCTCCATTTTCTCTGCAATTTTACCACACTGACAGCAGTAATAAGGTATCTCCTTTTGGTTGAAAGACCAGGAGAAGGGTTTTCCGGTTTTTCCCTGAGAATAAGACTTTCGCTGAGTAAAATGGGTAACGATCAGTGGAAAGGCCAACTTCAGTATGGCTTCAGGGAGGGGAATAATCTGAGCGATGAAATTGACTGCGATGTTTTCCACTTTTTCCCGTATTCTTTTCAGAAAGGGCATTGGGTCATATGCACCGGCCTGAAGCAGCCTTCCGCCGCTTCCACATGGAGCCAGAATGAACCGGATCTCCTTGTCTGTTTCGCGGATTGAAAATCTGCCTGGATGATAGCCGGTTCCATTACAGTTATCCGCTCCAAAAATTTTTGTCGCAAGGAAAGAGATCTTTTGCGTGAGGGGCATGGTTTCAATCGTAGATAATACCTGCTTTTTCAGGCATTGGTTGAACTGGTTTTCCAATGCCTCCCCCAGAGCGGTTTCATCCATTTCTTCTGCAATAAAAGAGTAGGTGGCCAGAATCATCATGGCGTAGAGATCGTGAAGGGTCAGGAATTCATCCCGGACTTCTCTGCAGAGCTTTATGGCTTCTTTGAGATTTTTTTTCATAAGGTTTTCTGAAATCCGATCTGTGATCGGCCTTGCCATCTCTGTAAGCTCAATTGGGTTGAAAATAAGGTCAGTACCGGTTTTTGAGAGCCGCATTTTTTTGGGTTTCCGGTCAAGCTTCAATCTTTTGTAGTAGGTTTCCGGAACATTGCAAGGATCTTTATAAACATGCCATGCGCAAGAATCTTCCGGGCTGTTCAGCGGATCGACCGGCCACATGATCATGCCGTATCCGGATTCATATGGGAGTATCTCATTCAGGAAAGGGCAGTGGATACAATAATACGGAAAACCTTTCCGGTTGTAAGTCCAGGGATGTTCCGACCCGGAAACTTGTCCGCCTTTTCCTTCCTCATACCATCCCTTTTTCCAGAGTCTGGCCCCACTGGCACACGGTTCCAGATGAAAGGTGAATTTTTCATGATCCTCGGTAATCCGGAATTTTGCAGGATATGGCCCGACACCGAAACAACTGTGGGCTCTCCAGGATTTGGCAAGAAGATATACGGTCAGATGAGGCATGACCTGCGCATCCGCTACTTCATAGTACTGGCGCTCTGCGGATTGTTTGAAAACAGAGCGGAACAGTTTCTCAATCGAATCTTCGCCAAGACGTTCTCCGATCCAGCTCCAGAGTACTGTACAGGAGTCTGCAAAATAATCATGCAGAAGGATTCTGGATTCGCGCATCTCATCACATACGAACAGTGCCTTGTCGATCTCATTTTTGCGGATGTGGCCAATGATCCGGTCCGGGTATGGGGTGGAGAGTTCGGTGAGTTCATGTTTTGAAAACAGATTTGTCATGAATTCCTCTTTTTTGCTTTACAACTGCTCTGCGATCACCTGAACATGATGATATGGATTGCTTCCGCCCAGCAGTTGAAGCACCTTAACATCCCTCATGATTTTTTCCAGACCATATTCATGCATATATCCATAACCGCCATGAATCTGAATGGCATCGATGACGATCTCCATGGCCATGTCCGTGCAGAACGATTTGGTCAGCATCGGGTCAGGGGCGGAGAACGGCAGGTTCAGTTTTTCTTCGGAAAATAGCTGGATGGTTCCGGATGTTCCCATCTGAAGTTTCATCAGCATGGCTCCGAGCATGCGCTGGATTTCCTGGTGATGAATGATGGTGTTGCCGTACTGATATCGCAGGCCGGCATATGTCAATGCTTTCTGGTACGCCGAACGCGCTGATCCCAGTGCCATGGCAGAGATAAAACCATAAAAAGCGGAACGTGTTTTTTTCATGAGGTCGGAACTTTTGCCCCGCTCGCCGATGATGTCCGTTGAGCTGATTTTCAGGCCCTGAAAATGGAGTTTTCGAAAAGGATTGATTTTCAGTCCCGGAAGATGGATGTCCTTGCAACGACTGTTTTCAATCCTGTCTCGATCCAAAAATAGACAGGTTATGCCATCTTCCTGGATCGGATCTTTGGCAAAGATGCAGCAGAACCCCGCTGCATCCGTGTTCCCGACAGGCGGGGTGATTCCGGTCAATACCAGGGCATTTTCTTTTTCAATCAGTTCGATCTCCCCGTCTCCCGGATCTCCTGAAAAAATTACGGCTGCCGGTGCAGAACCATATCCCTCCATCCGTGAAATGCTTGTAGAGTAGGTTTCACAGCAATCCGGCCGGCTGTCGGAAAGGGGCATGCAGGCGGCAAAGTGATGTGCGAACACAGATGCAATCCCTGCACATTCCGAAGCAAAGGTATCGAGGACAAGAGCGCAGCAGAGTGCCGGATATCCGGCACCTCCGTATACTTCAGGAAGGAGAAGGGATGGAATATCCAGTTGCGCACTTTTAGACCAGATTCCCTGCAATGCCGCAGGAGATGGATTGAGATCAAAATCCAGAACCTGTTCCCGGATTTCATTCCGGGCAAACCGCTTGCATTCATTTACAATGTCATTCAGTTCCTTGAATTGCATTTCATGATTCTCCAATACCGGTCCGCTCTTTTCATCAACTCAGCGATCCGATTGTGTTGTGAAAAAGGTCAATCCGGTTTGCCTGGTTTGAGCCTTCATAGATCTGGGTAACCTTGGCATCCCGGAAATATTTTTCAATTCCAAGATCATAGGCCATGCCTTCAAGCCCGACAATATCAAGGACCCGGGAACTCACCCTAACGGCAAGATCAGTTCCGGACACCTTCAGGGCTGAACCTTCGGTAACAAATTTTTCCACCAGTTTATCGGTAACAATGCCGCCCTTGTATCGGTTTCCGGCAAGGCTGATCAGTTTATTCTTGGCAAGATTCAGCATGGAATCTCCTAAAATCAGTTTTTCGGAAAGAATTTTCAGGGAGGCCTTGATGGGAATCTTTTCAAACAGACTCCACACATGGTAGGTATCCATGGATATGGCGAAATTATAGCATGCAGCCCGAACCGCCATGATATCCTTCATCATATCGGAAATGGCAAACCTCACCCAGTCTTCGTCCAGCAGACGATGATTTCTAATCTTTTTCCGGTGTGCGAACCGGATGCAGTGATCCAGAGCCCCGCGTGCCATCGCAGTGCCGCAGAGACCAATATAACCCCTCGTGATGGAGAGAATTTCCCGGGTGTGCCTCAGTCCTCTGCCGGGCGGTTCCCAAAGGTTTTCTTCCGGAACAAAAACGTCATCAAAGAAAATTTCAGCAGTCTGGCTTGCCTTCTGTCCGCATTTCCGTTCGACGCGGCCAACGGAAAACCCTTTTGTACCGGTCGGCACAAAAAAGGTGGCCATGGATTCTCTGGGGTGGGACGGATCCATGGGGATGGTTGCAATGACATAGTGGGCAAGACTCCCGTTGGTGATAAAACACTTGGTTCCGTTTAAACGGTATCCGCCTGGAACCTTTCTTGCACTGGTCGACGGTTTCATCAAAGCCATGGCTTCGCCATCTTCCATATCGGTTCCGGCGCTAGGTTCCGTGATGGCCCAGGCCCAGAAAAGCGGTTCCCCTTTTTTCTGGGCATCGGTCATCATTCGGATAATCTTAAGAACAATATCGGTCCTGCATTCAACCAGTGCGCCCAGGAGTCCGAAGGTGTTGAATGTTATATTGGCAGCACTTGCCAGACACACGCTGGACAGCTCCTCTACAAGAACCGCATTATCCAGGGCACTCCATCCAAGTCCCCCCAGTTTTACCGGAATGGCTGCAATGTTCAGTTTGAGATGGTTTGCCTTTTGCCAAAGGTCCAGGTCTGCATACCGGGGATCTTTACTGCACTTTGTATCTATTTCAATGACTTTCGGCAGCATCTCTTCCCTTGCAAATTTTCTGGCAATGCATTGAGCCCTTTCGGCCTTGGCAATGTATTCCGGATAGGCTTTTTTCAGTTTTCCCAGTGCCGGAATCGTATCCACCAGATCCGGCGCATCGGCAAAAAGTCCATATTTCAGATCATTCTCTTTCATATGTTTTTTCCTTGGCAGATGGAGTTTTTTCCTTAAGATGATGTATAATTGGCATTTTTTTGACTCATGTGTCAATATGTTTTTGAACTTTACACTACAATACGGCTGAAGTCCATGTGCCTCCCGGTATTTTTTTCACTCAAAAAAATCCGGAATACATAAATTTTGAAGATTCTGTTTTACATCCTGTTAAAAAGCCCGACACTGTACCTATTGATAGTACATCTTATCGTAAATGAATAAAAACGATTACCTTTTGAATTATCAGCCTATTTTTAGTGACAGGCCATCTGTAGCGACATGGCATGCCTATTGCTCAAAGATAACGATAGGTCAGACCGGGAATCATTATTATTTATAAGGTCATATCATCAGAAAGAGGGAACCCATGACAAATCAATTTAAAATTATGTCGGCAGTAGATCTCTCCACGTATTCAGAGACGACCGTCCTTTATAGTCAGATGTTGGCCAAGGAACTAAAGGCAGAGATGGTGATGGTCACTGTGATTAATCAGCCGGAACTGGACATTGTTCAGCGGGCAATGGCAGGTTATGGATCATTTTCATTTCCGGATTATGTTTCAGAACAGATACAGGAACGAGAGTCTAGAATGAAGGATCTTTTCGAATCAGGTTCACCCGGAACGATCAGATGCCAATACCTTGTCCAGCAGGGCATACCCTATCAGGAGATTTTGAAGGCGATTGAAAAAGAAAAGCCCAATATGCTGGTTCTGAGTACAAAAGGGAGAAGTAACATTGCCGATGTGGTGATGGGCTCTACAGCAAGAAAAATTTTTCGCCGGTCACCCATACCGATGGTGATCATTCCGGCCGGGTATGATGTACTTCTATAAGGAAAGCATGATGTCGTAGATCGTTTTTCGTTTTTGCTCCTTTGGTGAAGGAGATAGACAGGCAAGGAGAAAAAGTTATGCTGATACGATATTGGATGAGTCAACCGGTTATTACCGTAAAAAAAACAGATTCCATGCAGCAGGCCATTGCTATAATGAAAGACAAGCATATCCGGATGCTTCCGGTTACGGAAAAGGGCAGCCTTTGCGGGGTCATCACGGATCGTGATCTGAAAAGGTCATCGGCTTCGGATGCAACGAGTCTGGATGTATATGAACTGTTGTATCTGATTTCAAAGATTAAAGTGGAAGATATCATGACCCGCGACGTGGTCACAGTCCATCAGGATCTGACCATGGAAGAGGCCGCGAATATATTGCTGGAGCATAAAATTTCAGGTGCTCCGGTGGTGGATGACACCGGAAAATTGTGCGGAGTCATCACACAGACCGACATATTCAGGGCAACCATTTATCTGACCGGATTGAAAAAGAAGGGGATTCATATTGCTTTTCTCCTTCCGGATGTCCCGGGTTCGATCATGGATATTGTTAATGTCGTCCGCAAGTTTGACGGCCGCATGGTCAGCATTCTTTCGACCTATGAACGGGCACCGGAAGGTTTTCGAAATGTATATCTTAGGTTCACCAATGTCTCCCGTGACAGGCTGCATGATATGATGGAGATTTTAAAAAGCAAAGCAACCTTGCTGTATATGGTGGATCACCGTGAGAATCAGCGGATCATTTTTCGCAACTCTTTTTTTTGCCCGCTTTCGCATGACGCGAAAGGATCACCGTGAGAATCAGCGGATTATTTTTCGCAACCATTAGGTAACTATTTTTCCATGAGCACGGAGCAGCTTGAAAAAGTTTTTCATCCCCGATCCATTGCCGTTGTCGGTGCATCAACCTGTCCGGATTCCGTGGGCTATACGGTGATGAATAATTTAGTCCAGGGAGGTTTTGCCGGTCCGGTATATCCTGTACATATAAAACATCATGTGTTTATTGGAAAAAAGTCGTTCCCGTCACTCCTTACGATCGGTGAACCCATTGATCTTGTCGTAGTGGTTACACCCATGGAGGTGGTACCGGAAGTGATTGCTGAGTGCTGCAGTATCCATGCTGCGGGTGCGGTAATCATTTCCGGCGGCGGAAAAGAAATTGGTGAGCAAGGCCGGAAAGTGGAAGCAAAGATTCGTGAAGCAGCCAAAGATAGTGCTTTGCGAATCATCGGTCCGAATTGCCAGGGGATCATGTGCAGCGCTTCATGCCTCAATGCCGGCCTTGCCACCCGCATACCGCTGGAAGGGAATCTGTCGTTCATCTCTCAGAGTGGTACCATCTGTTCGGCGATTCTTGATTTTTCGATTCAAGAGAATATTGGGTTTTCCCATTTTATCAATATGGGGTCCATGCTGGATGTTGATTTCGGAGATATCATCGATTATCTGGGGAGTGATCCCAAGGTCAGCGGAATTCTCATGTATATGGAGAATCTGGTACGTCAACGCAATTTCATGAGTGCTGCAAGGGCGGTAAGCCGGATTAAACCCATCATTGTTTTGAAAGCCGGAAGGACAAAGCAGGGAGCCCGGGCATTCGCTTCTCATATTGGTGCAATGGTCGGCATGGATGAGGTTTATGATGCTGCGTTTCTGCGGGCAGGAATTGTCCGGGTCAAAACCTTTGAGGAATTATTTGATACAGCGGAGATTCTTTCTCGAAAAGGCAGATCCATGGGGCCAGGCCTTGCCATTCTTACCAATGGAGGCGGACCCGGTGTCATGGCTGTGGATGCGCTGGCTGACTATGGAATATCCCCGGTACAGTTGTCTTTGGATACCCTGGACGCACTCAACGCCTTCCTTCCACCGTACTGGAGTCATGGAAATCCTGTGGATATCCTGGGAGATGCGACACCGGCACGGTATGCTGCCGCGGTTTCGATTCTTCTGAAGGCCAAAGAAGTGCAGGGGCTGCTTGTCATGCTTGCCCCTCCTCAGACCAAGGCGGATGTAACCGAAACTGCAAAGAAGCTTTCCGAAGAACTGAAGAATACATCCATTCCGGTTGTCACCTCCTGGCTGGGTGGATCGGATGTGGAGAAGGGTAGAGAAATTTTCAATCAGGCAGGGATTGCTACTTTCGATACCCCGGAACGCGCTGTTCGGGCTTTCATGAATCTCTATCGTCATGCCCGCGGAATTGAAATGCTTCAGCAGATACCACCGCGTCTTTCCACCCGGATACAGGTGAATCGAGAAAAAGCGGAAGAGATCATTCAATGTGGTCTGAAGAACGCCGGCGGTCTGCTGACGGAAACGGAATCCAAGTTATTGCTTGAGGCATATGGTATTCCCATGAATCCGACGAGTCCGGCAACTTCATCCAATCAGGACATTGCGATTGCCGAACGTTTGGGTTATCCGGTCGATCCGGAGTTCGAACTGAACATCGGAGCGAAAAAGGATCCGGATTTCGGCCCGGTAATTTTCTTCGGCATGGGAGGAACCTTTGCGGAGCTGCATGAAGATCGGGCCATTGCCTTGCCACCCTTGAATCGTTTGCTGGCATCCCGTCTCATGGAAGGTACGCGTGTTCATCACCGGCTGCTGAAAGGGTACCGGAACTGTCCTCAGGTAAACTTGGAAAAGCTTGAGGAGATTCTGATTCGTTTATCCCAACTGGTGATTGACTTTCCGCAGATTGCGGAACTGGACATGAACCCGCTGGTGATCAAAAACGGTTTTCCCCTGGTTGTGGATGCCCGAATTGTTCTGACTCCCACAACATGTCCGGCTCCGCTTCATCTTTCGATCAGTCCGTATCCGGCCCAATATGAATCCAGGGTAAATTTGCCGGAAATCGGAGAACTCCTGATTCGTCCTATCCGGCCTGAGGATGCTCCGCTTCTGTTGGAGCTGTTTGATGCCCTGTCTCCCCAGAGTATCTATTACAGGTTCTTTTTTCCGATGAAAAAATTTCCACAGGAAATGCTCGCTAGATTTACACAGGTTGATTACGATCGTGAGATTGCTCTTGTAGCCATTTCAGAATCCGTGTCTGAAGAAAAAATGCTGGGGGCAGCTCGTGTTATTCTTCAGCAAAATTTGAAAGATGCGGAATTTGCTGTTCTGGTCGGTGATCCCTGGCAGGGGAAAGGTATCGGAGCCCAGTTGCTTCGGATTTGCCTCAATATCGCCAAAGAGAGGCATTTCCGGAATATATGGGGGATTGCTCTGGCAAAAAATAAGGGAATGCTGGCCCTTGGCCGGAAGCTGAATTTTACGATTCGTCCTTCGACACTGGTTGGTGAATATGAGCTGAACCTGAATCTTTCAGAATCTCATCTGCCTCAATAAAAATCAATATCCGCTTTGATTTTAATACTGTATTTTTCAATTTTTGATAACAGGGTCGGACGCGAAAGCCCAAGCAGCTTGGAGGCATGAGAACGGTTGCCGCCCGTTTTATCCAGGGCTTCCCGGATGATCATGCTTCCAAAGTAATCTATCAGATCATCAAAAAGGTTTTTTGGGGGGTCATTGGTCATCTGTTTCCGTAGCCATTCCCGGATGATCATATCCGGTCTTGTCGGATTCTCATTGGGTTCTCCTCCATTCAGATCCGCCTGGTCGATGGCCTGGGTCACATCCCTGACATCCAGAGGACCTCCCTTACAGAAAATGAGCGCTTTCTGTATGGTGTTGGACAACTCACGCACATTTCCCGGCCAGGAGTGCGAATTCAGCTCATTTTTGGCTTTTTCGGAGATCCCGGGGTTCGGGATGTTCATATCCTTGCAATGCTGTTTTATAAAATATTCGGTCAGCACCGGGATATCCTCTTTTCTTTCCCGAAGGGTAGGAAGGGTAAGGCTGACGACCTTGAGCCGGTAATACAGATCTTCGCGGAAATGTCCCTCCTTGACCGCGGTTTCCAGATCCCGGTTGGTAGCGGCTATGATTCTTACATCAACAGGTATCGGCTGCTTTCCACCTAGTCTTTCAATGCTTTTTTCCTGAAGCAAGCGCAAAATTTTGGCTTGAATCGAAAACGGCATATCGCCGATTTCATCCAGAAAAACCGTTCCTTTATGTGCCTGTTCGATCTTGCCGATCCGGCGATTGACTGCTCCGGTAAATGCGCCTTTTTCATATCCGAAAAGCTCACTTTCCAGAAGTGTATCCGGTATGGCAACACAATTGATCACCAGGAACGGCATTGTTCCGCGCAGGCTATGCTGATACAGGGCTCTTGCAACCAGTTCTTTTCCGGTTCCGGATTCACCTCGGATCAATACGGTTGCATCGGTTGGGGCAACCCGGCCGATCGCCTTGTAAACCTCCTGCATTGCATAACTGCTTCCGATAATTGCATCCTGATTCGCCTCTTTTGGCGGGGCATCCATCTGAATTTGTGCATGCATGAAGCGACTAGCCTTTATCGCCTTGTTGATCAATTCAAGGATGCCCGGTATTTCAAACGGTTTTAGAACATAGTCAAATGCCCCCATTTTGGTGGCTTCAATTGCTGTTTCGGTTGTCCCAAAGGCGGTCATGATAATCACCGGAAGTTTTGAATCCAGCAAATGTATTTTTTGAAAAGCCTCAAGCCCGGTTATGCCGGGCATCCGGACATCCATGATCACAAGGTCCGGCGGTTCTTTTTCCACAGCCGCAATTCCGGCTTCACCGGATGAAGCGGTCTGGATTTTGTGCCCTTCTGCGGACAATATTTTTGTAAAGCTCTGACGTAACTGAGGGTCATCATCAACGATCAGGATTGTCGCCATTTTCATACTCCTTTATGGGCATTATAATTGTAAAAGTGGCACCGGGTTCCTCATCAAACTCCGCATGCAGTTCGCCGCCATGTTCTTTCATGATCCTTTTGGCAATACTGAGGCCGAGTCCTGACCCTTCTTCTTTTGAACTGAAAAACGGTTCAAATATTTTTTCTTTTAATTCCGGAGAAATTCCAGGGCCATTATCCTTGACCCGGATAACGGCCGTTTGATGGTAGGGATCATTCTGAATTTTGTCTTCAATAATCGTGATTCTTCCGTTTTCACCCATGGCTTCGCATGAATTGATAATCAGATTGACCAGAACCTCTTTGAGTTGGTCGGAATCCAGCATGACCTTGGGCAGTTTTTCCTTACGTTCTACATTGATATCAACGCGGTAAGATTCGATCCGGTGTTTCAGTAACTGAATCGTAAGATCGACAACATCCGAGGGGCTGTGGAGCTGGCAATTCAGTTTGGGGGGCCTTGCATATTCCAGAAAATTGCGGAGAATGGTGTCGATGTGGCGGATTTCTTCCGAAATGACATCCAGATCCTCCTTTTGTTCAAGCGTTAACGAAAGACTTCTTTCCAGAGTAAAAAGGCGCATTTTTACGGACGTCAATGGATTACGGACACTGTGGGCTACACCTGCCGCAAGTTTTCCAACCATCGCCAGTCTTTCGGACTGAACAAGGTGCTCCTGGCTTTCCGCGAGTTTGGCATGTGTCTGACCGATATCCATAATCAGATGTTGAACACGGCTTTTTAATGCTTCAATCTCATTTTCAAGACCTCCGGGAATCTCCTTGAGGTCTGCTTCTATCGCTAATTTTTGGATTGGGTTCAGAACTTGAGAAAGCAGGAAAAAAGTCAGGAGAATGCTGAGAAAGATCACGCAAGGGATGGCCGCACCGGCCATATATTTTATTTTCCAGGATACGTTGCGAAGTGAATAACTTGAACTGTTGATCTTCTCTTCCTGGACCTTTTTGAATTGACCTGTCAATTCAATAATCTTGAAAAATTGATTCCGGACATTCCAGTGTTTGGAGGCCCCTTCTTTTTTTTCCCCGTTTTTGTAAAGCTCAATAACTTTTTCCCTGTCGAAAACAAAACGGATATAACGGGACTCGATCTCATTGAGAATTTTAACCCCCTGTGTAGATTGATTGATTTCCCGTGCCTGAATCAGCCAGATCTGAAAATCTTCATGATGTTTTTTTAATTTTTCGAGCCATTCTGGGGAATCGGTCATAAAAAAATAAGTTAGAAAACCCTTCTGCATCACCAGAGCGGTTTCCAGATTCTGTGCTGCGATTAATGCAGTCAGATCCTGATCAACCATGGAGTAGTTCAGATCCTGCGCTTTGTATGAATACCAGAGGGTGATCGTTGATCCGGCGATATTGATAATTGCCAGTGATGCAATCAGAAGGAGGATCCGTCTCCTGAGACTCAACTGTAAAAACATTTTGTAAGCTCCCTGAAAAATATGAAACCGTCTATCGCGTGCTGATGGTCTGCTCCATATACAGGCTGGAATGGATTTTGAAATCATAAAGTTACCTGTCGGGCCATCGGAAATCCTTATAGCGTTTTTATTCTCAACTGGTCAATATGGAATACAGTATTTGGTTTGTCCCTGTTGCCTGCCTGTTGATTTTTCACAGTGTAAAAAATATGAACAGCTATCGTATTCATCCAAAAGCAGCTTACAAGTTTTAAAGTTTTGTTTAACCATAAAATAAACAACTTATAAAAAATATTTGTTCTCGTATTTCCTGGCATGCTCATTGCGGAATCCTGTGTCGAGATGTTTGCTGATGGTTTGCAGAATAGAAAGCAAAAAGAGGGCCATATTATAAATACAGGTGAATAAGCGGTGGAGACCAATACAACCCGGAAGATGATCAGAATGAAAAGAGAGGGATGAAGCTGATCTTACAGATAGGTTTGAATTGAATTCAGTGCCGGCGCAAGTTGGGGGCGTCCATTCCTGTTTCCATGTTTTATAATGAAATATGTTTTACAAAGTATAAAAAAAGCTGACATCAGAGGTGTATGCCAATGTCGGGCAAGCGAATTAAATACAATTATCAGAGTAAGGATTTCCATTGAAGCCGATGTTTACGATATTGATAGCTGATCGAAATAAGCATGTCCGGGAGCTGTTAAAGCGTGAGTTGTCAGCCCACGGGCATCAAGTGATTCTGGCGAAAACCGCTGCAGAGGTTGTTATGATTTTTTCTACAAAGGAATTAATCGATCTGTTGATTCTGGATCCTGATCTTCCGAATGGCGATCTGGCAGATATCACCTTAAAATTGAAAGACGGATTTGATGCAATTCCAATCATTATACATTCCTGCGGCTGCGAACGGCCATTCAGCATTTCGTTATCCAATAAAATTTATGAAATTGAAAAAGGTACGACGAGTATTGAAAAAATCAAGATTCTTGTTGATCAGATTTCCAGAAAGGATGCAGGAAGGTTAAACGCATTATAAGGGAGGAAAAATGAGACGGATTCTTATTGTTGATGATCAACTCTATACATGGCCGAAGTTGCGGCTGAAGCTTATCAAATCGGGGTATGAGGTTGTCAGAAGTGATTCCGAAACAAGCGCTGAACAATTGATTGCCGAATTTCAACCTCAGCTTGTATTATTGAATCTTTTACAGGAAAAAATAAAAACATGGGAATTTTTTAATAAACTGCATGAGCAGTGGCCGGCGCTTCCCATTATCAACTATTCAACGGCGGACATGGATTCATACGGCAGTTTGATCGAAGCTGTAAATGAAGCTTTCAGGCTTGAAACCCAAAAACAGATTCCGTTAAAACAAAAAGAGGTCCATGGGGTCAAGGATCAACTATCAAGCCATATGCATCAGCAGTGTTCTCACGTGTATCATCTGGTTTGTAATGATAGCATTTTGTCTACCGGACTTCAGTTATGATCGGAATATCTGAATTGAAATAGTGTATGAAACATGCTTTCAAGATTCAAAGAAATATTGTGGGCTCCGAAGCTGACTCCTGCGTTCACCCTGTTCATCCTGACCATCTCGTTCATGGCAACCATGATTATTGGTTATATCCGTTATCTTACCGGACCGGAATACGCCTTATCTGCGCTGTTTCTTTTTCCCATCGTTTTTATCTCATGGGTTGTTGGATTAAAAGCAGGGGTGTTTATATCACTTTCCAGTGCATTATCCTGGTTGATTGCCGATATCGCCATGATAAGACATTTCAGCCATTGGTTTGTACCTTATGTAAATGAACTGTTACGCGTGATTGTTTTTTTGTTTATATCCTTTCTCATTGCCCGATTAAAACAGATTATTCTGATTCAAACCGAACTGGCCACGACAGATCCCCTGACCAGAATCGCCAACCGTTTCGCTTTTACTAAATTTGCTGAACATGAGCTGAATAAAGCCCGTCGTTTCGGACATCCCGTGTCGATCATCTATTTTGATCTTGATAATTTTAAATCGATAAATGATATTCACGGGCATAGTGAAGGAGATAAGCTCCTCAAGTGTGTGGCAAAGACTGTTCAGGAAAATATCCGGGTGATCGATATCGTGGCAAGGTTCGGCGGGGATGAATTCGGACTGCTTCTTCCGGGGGCCGAATCTTCTGCAGCTTATGCGGTTGGAGTGAAATTAATGCGGAAACTGAATCAGATCATGAAACAGAACAAATGGGATGTTGGAATCAGTACAGGTCTGGTAACCTATGAAAAGATACCAAATCACATCGAGGAGATGATCCGTCGAGCTGACAGCCTCATGTATTCTGCAAAGAAAAGAGGAACCAATATTATTGTTCATCAGATTGTGAAGGAAAAAGTTACGAAAAATCCATTTTATCATTTGTAAACTATATAGACATATATTTGGAAAGGAGATTTCCCGTGGCAAACGAAGCCAATCACGATTTTGAGTGTAAAGCATTACAACAATTCGGTGGTCATAAAACAGATGATGACCCGGATCATAAGCTTCGGCAGGAGAAAATGGAAAGTCTGGCAGCCGATTATCTTTCAAGAGCATGTCAGAAATTATTCTGGGAAGAAGTCCGGGAGGCAATGGCCAACATGCATCCGACCATTTGTTTTTCCAGAAAAATAGGCGTCGGGTCACTGGATCTTGCCTGCATGATGGCCCCGAAAATCGGGTATCGTGTGATCGACAGGGAGATTATCGAGTATATTGCCAACAAAGCCCGGATCAATTCAAAAAGTGTTGAGATTTTTGATGAAAGCCATCCCGGCTATGTGAAGGCATTTTTAAATCGATTCTCCGGGGAAAGGTCATTCCCGTTTTCCAGTTACTCAAAGAATCTGTTTGCGGCTTTTTTTTTCCTTGCCACATCGGAACCGACTATTTTTGTAGGCAGGGGAGCCCACCTGGTTTTACCGCGTGAAAAGGTGTTTGCTGTTCGATGCATCAGTTCAAAGCAATACCGTGTGCAAAGGCTATCCGATTCCCTGTCTGTCAGTCAAAAAGAGGCGGAAGAGATCCTGGAACAGGCGGATCTGGATCAAAGAAGATTTTTCAGCATGGTGTATCAAAAATCGGAAGCCCCGCCGAGTGAATTCGATGTTGTGATTAATTTTGATTATTTTCACAATCCGGATCAGATTGCCGATTTCCTGCTGCGGCTGTTTGTTTTAAAATTCAGACAGGGTAGGGCAATGGAATCGTTGTTCGCCTAATAAAAAAAGGAGTTCCGGGAGGGCTGTAACTTTTTAAATCGTACCCAGTTCAATTGCGTTCAGTACTTCCTTTGCATCTTCAAAATCCGGTTTGATGTCTATTGCCATACCGAAATATTTTTTGGCCTGGACCGGATCTTTTATGTCCAGATACAGTCTTCCGATGTTGTAGAGGATATACGGTTCCTGGGGATGTACCTTGATTGCCTTTTTATAATGTTTGAGTGCGGTTTCCGGGTCTCCTTTTTTCCGGTAAAGGACGCCCAGGCTGTTATAGACATTGACCGTATTCTTACCGATCTTTAATATTTCATTCAGTATCTCTTCCGCAACCTGCATATTGTCTTTGCTCATATAGATGTCAGCTGCTTTTTGAAGATATTTCTGCGCTTCATCCTGCTTGCCCAATCGATGATATGCATGCCCCATGGCCTCATAGGCCTTTGCAAAAAGCCGATCCAGTTGGGTCGCTTTCTGGAAGGCTTCAATCGCTTCGCCGTACTTTTCCTCCGACGTCTTCAAATAACCGAGGTTGTAATAATACTCTGCGGTTTCTCCTTTGGCTGTAATATTGTCCAGAACCTTGATCGCCTCCTGATAGTTTTCGCTTTCAACAAGCTTCATGCCTTTTTCAAGGGCGATGACCGCTTCAGAAGGTTCTTCCTTTTTGGAAGCATTCATTATGATATCTATTTTCTGTTTGATATTTTTTACATCAAACGGGCTGACCAGCAATCCGGTAACACCGGACTGACCCGCCTGAATCACCTTTACTTTTGTAAAGGCGGAATCGGTCAGAAAAAACGGAATGTTAAAAAAACGGTCGTCATTCCGGACAACCCTGAGCAGCGCCAGTCCGGTCATGTCGGGCATGTCCCATGCTGCGATTACGCAGTCAAAGGGTTTTATCCGCATCATGGTCCAGGCGCTGTTCGCATCTTCCGTCTGATGGATATCATCATATGTCAGGTATTTCATGATGTCGGAAAGTTCCCGCAATGCGATGGAATTGTTGTTAACGATCAGAAAAGAGGGTTTTTTCATAGGTTGACCTTCATGGGGTTACAGAAGATCAAGAAACGGATTTTCCGTTTTCATGATATTCGTTTTTTTTTCAGATTCCTTTGGCCTGACTTGACGGATAAATTCCAGGGTTGTCTTATGAGCATATGTCTCATCTTCCGCACCCAGTTCCAATATGAGATACTGCAAATCATTGGAAGGTGTATCTTTTGTTAAAATATTTAAAAGATTACTCAATTTATAACATTTCAGCAGGTTGTTTTCAATATCTTTTACAACAAGATTGTGGTGAAAAATTTCGCCCCTGGTATTTTTGATCAGGATATCAAACCGTTCATAACGATTGTTTCCTCCGGAAGGATTCGCCTCCACTGCGACCAGAATTCGATTCCAGGATGGACATGCAGTAATATGTTCCTGGTTTGATATCGGGTTGTTTAAAAAATGCAGGGCCTTTTGAAGAAAATCCATTGTCTGACGTTCAGACAGATAGTGGTTTCCTATCTCCAAGATTATCGATTTTGATGGGTCTATGGAAAGTCTGTTTACATTCAACCAGCCTGTCAGATGGGAAAGTCCGGAACCGGTAAACAGTTTTTGATGATTTTTTTGGGTCAGCGTTGTCTGCTGTTCGTAAATATTCCAGATGCTGTCTTCTGCCTTTACACACCGGAAAATCAGGCAAAGCTTTCCGGATTCTGCTTTTGCCTTGATGTAAGCGGAACACCGGGGAATTTTATTCGGCCGGGTCGTAAAAAAGGTTGAAATCCGGTTTTGAAGGGACCGGAGTTCCGGATTTTCCGTTTTCTGAATTTTTGATTCCGCAAGTTGAATATTTTGATACAAGGCGGATATCCGGCTGATAATCCGAATTTCAAAATCCAGTTTATCCGCTTCCGGCCAAGCAGAATAATTCCGGAAATGTTCAATGGTATCCTCATCCCATGACCACTGTTTCAGATAGATCTGCAACAATTCATTTTTGGGCGAGTCTTTTTTAATCGGCTTTACGATCGGATAGCCATGTATGCGCAGAAACAGGCATTCCCGAAGCAGTTTCAATCTGGTGATCTCATTCCTGTTTTTATAAAACAATAATGTTTTATTGAAAATGGTCGAATAGGGATCAACCATATAACTGTCCAGTTTTTTATCTGAGAATTTTTTTTTGATTTCGTCACAGGGGAGCGGAGCATCCCAGGATGTAAAATAGTAGTAGACGATGAGAGTTGCTTTTATATAGGATTTCACCGGATCATGGCGGGCTTTAAAAATCTGCCACAGTAAAGCTCCCGGGCACTCTCCTTTATCGATAATAGCTGGATAACCCAGATCCATGTAATCCTGATCCAGTATCCTGCCGCCATGGGTTTCAATTTCATGAATCCATAATTGATACTGTTTTTCATCCAGATCTACCGGAAGTACGGCCCAATAGGGTATCAACCCGGCGATCATCAGAAAGGTTCTGTAAAATTCTTCTTTCAGGATTGTTTGTTGAATGTTACCGGAGCTTTCATCATCCACCTGCCTGAAAGAATTGGTTTTTACCTGTTTGCTGGTGAGAATGAAAAAGCTGATCTGTTGTGTATATGTCGTTTCCGCCCATTCCTTCAGCAGATCAAGTTTTTGCCTAAGGGTTTCCATATGGGGGCTGTTATTCATTTCTTCATCTACGATCACCCAGTAGTCCAGATCAGAGTGGTCGCCCTGGGCGAGCGTTCCGGAACTTCCCATCAGATAAAGCCCTTGAATATAATATTTTTTTGCTAGGCATCGAGACAGATCTTTTTCACTGTATTTAAAATGCCTGAGCGCCAGTTTCCAGAAACCGGAGTCTTGAAACCCATGGATTCCATATTTACAATCCGGATCTGCCACATAACCGGGGAATTCCGGTGAATTCACGTGAAGGAGAAAGGGCAGTGTGTGGAAAAGCTCAAATTTTTCAGTGGAAAGATATCGGATCACTTCACGAAGATGCGCAATATTATAGGTGACAAAAGAATCCCTGTTTTTTTTAATGGTTTCGGCAATCGATCGGATGTCCGGCAGGTCGGCCATTTTTTTCTTTTTCTGTTTTTTAAGAAGACGATTTTTGATTTATAGTAAAACAATCCAGGCGGACTCTGTTGTCTTGGTTGCTGAAATATAACCATGTACGGATCGGTTTATGGAAGGGTTCATGCTCATATACACGAACCCTTACAGATTGAGATTCGTTATCAATAGAACACCTCTGAATGGTGCAGACAAATAGGCCCATCAGAAGAACCATCGATCACGATCAGGCAACAGGAGGGCTTGATTCGTATTATATTGCAGGGAGTCGCATACCTGCATCCATTATTTGTCTATTCGGTTTCTCAAAACAGAAGAACATTTGAAAGAAACAATTTTCCGAGGTGGCAAAATCAGATCATCTCCGGTTGCCGGATTTCTGCCTTTTCGTTCTGATTTTTGTTTTACACAGAATTTTCCAAACCCGCTGATCAGAACATCATCCCCTTCCTCAAGGCTTTTTTTCATTATTTCCAACAGCGTTTCAAGCAGTTCCACGCTTTTTTCCATGGGAAGTCCGATTTGATCTTGAATGGTTTCAGCAATCTTAGCTTTTGTGAGAGTCATTACGTGAATACTCCTATTATTTTTTTTCAGGATTGAATCAATAATCTGGATATGTATGATTTAATCCTATGATGAAATTTTTTTTTTGTCAAGAAATTATAGGGGTTATCGGGGGTACATCATGATTTTGTGAAAAATCCATCCTATACGGCATTTTGAACCAGGTTGTAAAGGCAATTGCTAAGCAGAACAAACTCTTGAATCGTAAGGGTTTCCGCTCGTCTGACCGGGACAATACCGGATTGTTCTAGGGCGATCAGAATGGTTTCCGTATCTACTTTCAGATCACTATCGGATAAGGCATTTTTTAAATTTTTACGTCTTTTTCCAAAGCCGGCCTTGATGACCTGAAACAGAAACAGTTCACTTTTTGCCGGATTCAGGATCTCTTGTTTAAAGTTGATTTCAATGACCACTGAATCGACTTTTGGTTTTGGTGTAAAAAGGTGCGCCTTGATGCGCGCGAGAGTTTTGATATCCGCAAGATATTGAATCATGACAGACAGCCGTCCGTAATCCTTGCATGACGGAGGAGCGACAATTCTCTCTGCGAGCTCTTTTTGAAACATTAAAATAGCCCGGCTGATAACGGAGCGTGATGACATCAACTGTATCAGGACCTGTGATGAGATATTGTACGGAAGATTTCCAAGGACAATAAAGTTGCAGTTTTCTTTTTGAGCCAAAGATGGAATGTCTGTGGACAGGATGCTCTGATGAAGGATCGTAACATTTTCAAGATGGTTTGCAGAAAGTTCGCTTTCCAGAACCGGAATGACCTCTCGGTCTTTTTCAATGGCAAACACCTTTCCGGCTGTTTTTGCAGCAGGGATCGTCAGCGCACCGAATCCGGAACCGATTTCCAGGATCGTATCCGTTCCGGTGATCCCGGAACGTTCCACAATCATGTTTGCCGTGGACGGATCAGACAGGAAGTTTTGTCCAAGCTGTTTTTTCAATCGGATATCAAACTTTCTGGCCAGATAATTGGGGGATGTCATATGGGTTCATTCTTTTTTTTTGTTTGAATTTCAGTCTTGCCAGTTTTATGTACTATATGAACCCATAATTGAAATAGGTATCATTTTCGGGGGTAGTTCTGCACAATCGATAGAATGATATCTATGTCGGATGAGTGTCAGTTTACAGGCGCTTTTAGTTTGCCGCTGATATTGGCTACGATTTTCATGTATGCATTATTTTTTGGATCAAGCTCCAACGCCTTTTTAAAATTATCCAGCGCTTTTGATTGTTCATGATTGTTATATAAAGCAAGCCCCTTATAAAAATAAGCGGAAGCAAAGTTCGGATTACTTTTAATCACCTTGTCATATTCCTCAATCGCCTGTGAATATTTGCTTTCTTTGTTAAATTGGATCCCTTTTTTCAGGCTGTTTTGTGTCTTAAGATCTATTTTCTGGGTTTTATGGTTTTCATGATCTGTTTTTGTATCATCAGGGATGCCTTCATTCGGAGTTATCAAATATTGAGAATCCAGAGCCCCTGCTTTTTTGTTATCCGCAACTGATTTTTCATTATCTCCCAGATTATCCCAGGCAAGACTCCTGTTGAAGTAAGCCTCTGCCAGATTTGGATTGATTTCAATTGCTTTGGTATAATCTTTGACGGCTTGTTCAAAGTCCTTCTTTAATCCATAAGCGATTCCCCTTTGCACGTAAGCATCGGCAGAGAGATGATCGATCTCCATGGCTTTGTCAAAATCTTTGATTGCTTTGTCATATTCTTTCTTTTTTACAAGGTTGATCCCTCTTTGAATATAGGTCATGCTATGATCTGGAAATATCTGTATGGATGCTGAAAAATCTTCTATTGCCTTGTCAAAATTTTCTTTTTTCCCCCATGATATTGCCCGGTTGAAATATGCTGCTGCAAATTGAGAGTCGATTTCCAGGGCTTTGTTATAATCGGCAATCGACAGATCATACTTTTTTTTATTATCCCATGAGATGCCTCGCTGATTATAGGCCTGTGAATAATTCGGATCGCTGTTTATCGCTTTGTTATAATCTGCAATCGCCTGGTAATAAAAGCCCTTGCCATTCAAAATCATTCCTCTCCCATAATAAGCTTCAGCAAGGTTTGGATTCAGCGAGATTGCCTTGTTAAAATCCGATACCGCTTGCTCGTTATCTCCCTTTTTGTTCCAGGCAATACCTCTGTTATTGTATGCTTCAGCATATCCGGGATTTAGTTCTAAAGCTTTGGAAAAGTCTTTGATGGCCTCATCGTACTCCTCTTTTTCATACCACGCCTTACCACGGCTATTGTACGCTGAAAAGTCACCTGGATTCAGTTCAATCGTATTACTGATTTTTTTTATCAACAAATCGTTTTCAATTATTTTGTTGACATCAACGCTCCCATCTTTACGAGTATCGTTTATGTTTTTTTGATAATGATCTGTATCTTCAGTTTTTATAGTCTTTTCGATTTTTTCGGTTGGTTTTTCCTCAGCCGAGGATGTGGATAAAGTAAAGAGCAGGATTGTAACCAGAACTACAACAAAGGTTATATGGAATTTTAGTATTTTAATCATAAGCATTTTAAACATGTTACGCGTAATTTACCTATAGACCTTTGTTCGCTTCTATTTGGAAAATAAAATATTCATACAAGATCAAAAAAAAGTAAACAAGAAATATGAAATCGGGAATCACAGAACAGGAAAAGCAATGCTATACGAAAGTGCATATTTATGATATTGTAAGTAATGCTATAAAAATTTTATATCTATTTTTTTTTCTCGGCAGGAAATGCGGTTTTTCTGCTGTCAGTCAGACCTTCGTCTTTACTATCATTTTAAAAATAATAATTTGAGGAGGGTATTTATGAGTGGAAGTAATGAATTGATTGACATGGAGGAGATTTTGGAAATAATGGATAATGATACGGAATTGATACAGGAGTGTTTCCAGGATTTTATAAATGAATATCCCCATATGATAGCGAACATTCAGAGTGCAATTTCATCCAAAGATTTGAAAGGGCTTGATTCCCATGCACATAAACTGAAAGGCTCGTTGCGATATCTAGCTGCATCCAAGACCGCGGATATCGCTTCAAAGCTTGAACATAAAGGCAAGGCAGGAGAATTGGAAGGGGCTGAAAGCTTATTAAAAGCATTGTCTGAATCCTGCGAAGAATTAAAAGCATTTATGAGTGGTTATAGAGGCTGATGTTTGAGAAAGCTGCGGGTTGAAATTGGCTCTACTATATATAGTATGATTTCTTTGCTTGACACACAAGAAACAATCTTTTAATGTGATTATGGTTTAAACCGACTGATGAAAATGTTTTTTCAATATCGATAATAATTTTAATTCGGTATTGTATTGAACATTTCTTTAGTAATCGAAAACGCATTAAAGGGGATCAAAATGGTTGCTGTGGAACAAAGAACTTATAAGCGATATATCTTTCGGGCACCGGTTACTTATGAGTATTTCAGGACAAATGATTATTTTGGCGCAGTTATTCATAATCACAGTATGGGAGGAATGTGTTTTGAAACCCACTACGCAGTTCCGAAAGGAGTGGAGGTATTTATCAAAATAACAAACTTCTCTCCAGAGGCGTCTGCACCTGAATGCCGCAAGGGATATCACGCCGAGGTTCGATGGTGCCAGGAAAGGAAAGATTTAGAGCAGCCAACTTTCAGGGTTGGTGTACACTATTTTGAGCCCGTTTTACTGTAATTGTTATGCGACCGGAGATGAATCAAAAGGAATTTTAAGTGAGTACGTTCCATAATCCAGCTCTGCTTTTACGGTCCCACCTTTTTCAAAAACTTTCATCATTGCAGTGTTTGAAGCCAGAACATCGGCTGTAAAACCATGAATCCCACGATCTTTCGCGATTCGTATCAGGTTTTTATAAAGGTAGGTCGCGATTCCGATACCATGATATTCCTCGTCAACGATAAAGGCAACATCGGCATTTGGCGGAGTATTTTTGTCTTTGATGAATCTTGCTTCACAGATAATTTTTCCTTGCCCTTGATCTCCAACTACTCCAACAATGGACATGGTAGTTCTATAATCCACGTTGACGTATGACTGCATTTTGGAGTGGGGCATGGCCTTGATTTTAGCAAAATAACGATAATAGACAGCTTCGTCTGAGAAACGGTAAAACAGTTTCCTCATTTCTTCTTCATCAGATGGACGGATGGCTCTGAATCGGACTTCGACTCCTCCTTTGAAGGTGTGTTTTGTGGCTACTTCAGATGGATAAAAGCTTGCTGCTTCAGCAATAAATATCTGGTCCTGATAAATGATTTTTTGTTCTTTGGCTTGATTGATGAGTTCCTCCCGGTCATCCGGGTGTGCAATTTCGATAAGTGCCTGTGCTCGCTCCCGCAGAGTCCGGCCTGCCAGGTTTGCAACGCCATACTCTGTCACAACCATGTTCACAGACTCTCTGACATTGAACAGGTTGTTGTAGTTCTCGACACTGATCTTGATGTTGGGTTCTTTTTTTAGGTTTCGGCTGGGAAGGGCAAAGACAGAGTATCCGCCTTTTGATAGCTCAGCACCATTAAAAAAATCCATGGCCTCACCCGGACCGGCGGTTACATTTCCTTTCCCATAATGGAGGGCGATCCGTCCGGAAAGATCTGCCTTTCTGGCTGGAAGGATACAGACAAATCTGGGATTTTTACCAATCTCTTCGGAATTAAACACTTTGTCAACGCTCTGAAATTCAACAATCGGATTTCGATGCAGCCAGGAAAAAAGCTCTTTAGTGCCAAACGCATAAGAGGCGACGGACTTACCACGGAATGTTGCTTTGTTCCGGTTGGTTACGGCCCCGCTTTTCACGAGGTCCATTAGCGCATCCGTAAAGAAAGGCGTATGAACACCAAGGTTATGCTTGTGCCTGAGATGGCAACTCAGGGCTTCATATAAAGGACCGATGGAGAAAAAAATGCAACTGCCATCCATGATCACAGAGGCAACATTAGCTGCAACCGTATCGTAGATATCATCAATCGGCCACCTTGGAAAATAGATCGGAGGTTCTGTCGATTTTACAAGCATATCAAATTGAGAAACGGGGAAAAAGGTATCTCCATAGGTTATCGGGATATCCATATTTACTTCACCAACGACGATCGAGGCCTGCGCAATTGCTTCATGGGCAACATCCACGGAAACGCCGAGGCTGCAATAACCCGCATTATTCGGAGGGCTGATCTGGATAAAAGCCACGTCAATGGGAATTTGTCTGGATGAGATGAGTTTCGGAATCAGAGAAAACCGGCTTGGAATCAAGTCCACTCTTCCGGTCGTGATCGCTTCACTGGCAACCCATCCGGAAAAAAAAGTTTTTAAACGGAATTTCTGGTTCCGTAACTCCTTGATGGAGATCGCATCACCAAGGCTGACCACCTGAATCAACTCAAGGTCCTGTAAGTTCCCCTTGTTTGAAGACATGAGTTCCTTGACCAGTGTTCTGGGTTCAGACACTCCTGTTCCGATAAAGATACTCATACCTGGTTGAATTTTAGCCAATACGTCTTCCGGCTTAACGATTTTATCTTCCCAGTTGCCACTGTTTGGTTTATTCGACGGTGCGTCACATAAGGGTTTGTTCGTCATCTTTTTTTTTCTTCCCTGTCACCTGACAAGCATCCCGGACTCACGTTGAGATGCCCATTTTAGGTAGGATATAGGTCTGTAAAACAATCCACAGGCCAATGATTGCAAAAAACAGAATGATTTCAAGCATAATTTTTATCATTATTCAAAATTTTAAAAGGTTTGTCCATATCTTTTTTCTATTTTGGAAAATAAGATATGCAGTAACAGGAGGAAAGCAAGGGCCATATGGATAATATAATTTTTTAAAAAACTTTGCTTTTAGAGCTGCTTTCACTGTGGTATAGTCTTCGCAATTTAATGACATAAAGAAATCAGATCGACTTCAAAAAAAGGGTATTCGCATACGTCTTCAAAAAGGAGGTTCGCATATGTCAGGTAATTCAATAAATTCTAAAGATTTTCAAAAAGCCCTGCAGGTCGGAAGACCCCCCAACATAACAAAGCTGTTTCCAAATTCAAAAGCCTTGATTGTAAGCGGACGGTTTATTGACCGGGGAATGATTGCAAAAGGAAAAGCGGTTACCATTGCTGCAAACGGTCGAAGTTTATTTGTGATCCGTGGTGCATTGAAAGCAGCTCAGCGCGCAAATGCTTCGATTATTATTGAAATTGCCAGATCCGAGGGAGGAGCGAATGCATATTGTGCTGTGAATTTCTGGAATATAGCAAGGCAGGTTGATGCCGTATGTAATGAATTGGGGATCACTGTCCCTGTAGCGATTCATGCAGATCATTATGGAATCAAGAAAGAAAGTGAACTCGCTCTTGCAAAAGTGGAAATTCCTTCCATGTTTGAGGCTGGAATCACATCCATTGCTATTGATGCATCCCATATGCCGGATGATAAAAATTTGAATGCAAATATTGAATTAAGACCTTATATTCCGGATTGGGCAGGACTGGAGACGGAAATAGGCGAGATTAAAGGGAAAGAGGGATTGTCCACCAAGGAGGAGGCAGTGTTTCTCATTGCCGGATTGAACGCACATAATATCTTCCCGGATTGGATCGCTTTGAATAACGGGACGACACATGGGATCGAGGAAAGCGCTCAGGGTATCCAGGTCGGGTTAACATCAGAGATACACGAGGCGATTTCAAAATATCATGTTTCCGGAGCACAACATGGTACATCCGGCAACAGTTCTGACCGGCTCCGCGAGATTGCGGCCATGACAAGAACCACAAAAGCAAATGTGGCAACAGCCCTTCAAATGATTTCCTGGGGTCTTGAGGTCAATGATTATGGCAATGCCATTCTTGATGGTGAGAAAAATTTTATTAAAGTTAAGGACCAGGGTGTGTCTGAGGATATGTGGAATGCCATGCTTTCCTATGCAAAGGAACGTGGTATCAAGGGGGGGGACTTCAAGAAACTGAATCTGCCGTTTGAAAATAGACTATTGGGCCAGGAAAAGTCAGTAAGAGACCGGATGTCGAAGCGAGTTGAAGATTTTGCATATAACATGCTTGTGAGTGTATTGAATGCGGAGAACACGGCACCATTAACAATCGAAGCAATCAATGACGCTGGATCGTGTGATCCTGGACCGAAAATTAGAAGGATTGAAAATCCGGATGACTGGACACCGGATAAAATCAAGGAAAAAGCAGCTGCCATTGATAGTGACAAAGGATCGAAAGGGAACTTTGACGATTAATGGTTTTGATAGGCAGACTGTTTAATGAAATAGTGAAAGGTAAGATCAGATTCGGATGAGAATAAAAAAATTCTGTCATTATTGCGGCAGCAGATTGGTAGATAAGCATATCGAGGGGAGAGATAGACGGTATTGTGCGACTTGCAATGAACCGCTATATGAAAATCCGATTCCGGCAACATGTGTTGTTGTGGCGGATCATCTTAATAAAATCTGGCTTGTAAAACGGAGTGTAGAACCCAAGATAGGTTACTGGTGTCTTCCCGGAGGATTCATGGAACTGGATGAAGCTCCGGAAGAAGCTGCGTTGCGGGAATTAAAAGAAGAAACCAATATTACAGGCAAGATAGAGATATTATTGGGTATTAATGCAAATCCAAGTGACGGATATGGAACGGTTCTAATGGCCGGATACCTTGTGCTGGATTATTCCGGAGAACCTTTGGCTGGTGATGATGCATCGGATATCGCCTGCTTTCATCCTGATGAACTTCCAGAAATCGCTTTTAAGAGTCATGAACAATTTATTCGCATATTTCTTGGATCATATGCGCATTAAAAACTTTTTTATTAAATACTAATAAGTTATAATATAAATGTGAATTTGAAGCTTTATGTATTGTCTATTGGGGAGAATTTTTTTTGAAAGAAACAATCTTTTTTTCTAAAGTTTATTCTCAAGATATCCGATGGCATTATTGAGGAGAATTTTATATGGAGATTCCGACTTATCAAATTCACAAGGTAATGAGGGTTTATACCAAGCAATTGACACAAAGTAAATTGCTTGAACGAAGCAACACGTCCGGAAGTACATCTATGGATCAGATAAGCATATCCACAGAGGGGAAGCGTCAGGCAATTATTGATCAAGTAGCTGCCGATATAGTAGATCGGATTACGAGCTTTGGCCCAAGAGATGAATTTGATCAGGAGATCGTTGATAAATTAGAGAGTGAGATTGGCCGAAAAGTAGATTTCAATAAGGCAAAGAAATCGGAGTTTGTTTTTAATACCATTGATAAGGAAAATGGGAAAAAAACCAGTACGATTCCTGTGGATGATTCCCGATTCTTGATCAACCGTCTTGAAGATCTTGCAAAGGAAGCTGTAGACAGGAACATGGAGTCCTGATGTAAAGTAAAGGAGTGGCGATGGAAAATATTAGAGGATTATCAACTGGAAATTATGAGCGACAGGCATATGTCCAGGAAACTGCGGAGAAGAAGCGTGATATACGGGAGAATCCGCCTGCTGAGTTACGAAACGACAGTTCTGAAGTAAAGGTTAGCCTTTCATCTGGTTCGAAAGAACTTCAGATGGCGAAAAATGCAGCGATGTCATCATTGCCTGATCAAAATGCAGATCGATCGGAAAAGGTTGAAAGAATCAAACAGGACGTCGAAGAGGGGCGTTATAAAGTGAACCCTGAGAATGTGGCTGAGAAAATTGTCGGATTGATCGTGGATGAATATGTCTGAAACATGACGCTTTGAGGAAAATTTTGCCGGGGTTATTTCTTAGGCAAGATAGAATTGGATTTATTGTTTATAACTATTTAAAAAACATGATAAATTTTTTAACAAAACAGGCTGCATTCTGGCCTGTTTTTTGCTTTTTTATACAGCAATCTGCTTCTTATCGAAGTCGTTTTGTGTCGATCCTGAATTTCTATTGATAAAATGGTATAAAGTATCAAACTTTAGAGAGACATGAATAAAAAAATCATGGAGATCGAATATGAATAAAATCAATGGAATTACCGAGAGCGTTCAGATTGTTGGTAAAAAGAATAGTCTAAAGGTTGATGACCCGGCTTTGTTTCAAAAAACATTGGAAGATGCGATGGGAGTCAAAAATTGTAAACAAAGCGAATCCATTTCTTCAGGAAATATTCTTGGTGAAATCCATTCCATTGCACCGTCAATCATTGAAAACCCATCTATTGTTATGGCTAAAAAAACAAAGAAATTATTGGATCAACTGGATCAGTATATACAACATCTTGGAGATCCAAATAAAACCCTTAAAGAAATTGAACCATCTGTAAGGGCTATGAAAAGTTTTGCGGATTCGCTGATGGAAAATATTTCAGTGAAGGATGGCATTCAGGATAATAAATTGAAAGATATTGTTGAACGTTCTGCAATGATGGCTAATATCGAATATATAAAGTTTAATCGGGGCGATTATTTGTAATTTGAATTCGAGGCTATTTTTTTAGCTTCCTCCCAGAGTTTATGCAATTCCTGCCGGGAAGTCTCCTCTATTTTTTTCCCATTGTCCTGTAGTTTTTTTTCCATGAGTCGAAACCGTTTTTCAAATTTTTTCACAGAATCATTCAAGGCTGTCTCTGGGTGTATTCCTGCAAATCGGGCTACATTCACAAGGGTAAAAAGAATATCACCGAATTCCAGGGATGCCTCTTCATGGCTTTCATGGGAAAGGGCGGTATGGAATTCGGCCCACTCATTTTCTGTCTGTTTCATCACATCATTCATCGTATCCCAATCAAATCCCGTGCCGGCAGCTCTTTCTGAAACCGTATAGGCTTTCATCAAGGCCGGAAGTCCGATGGGTATGGAATCAAGGACAGAATGGGATACGACATGGCTATTTTCTTTTTCCTTAATCTTTTTCCATTGTTTTTTCACATCTTCAACAGTATCAACGGTTGCATCTCCGAAAATGTGGGGATGACGGCGGGTCATTTTTTCCGTGATTCTTCCTGCGGCAGTGGATAAATCAAAATATCCTTTGTCTTTATATAGACTTGCAATAAAAACGATATGAAAAAGCACATCCCCCAGTTCCTCACAGATTTCATCAGGTAGCCCGGATTCTATTGAGTCAATCAACTCATGAACTTCTTCCAGCAGGTGGATCGTCATTGATTTTGAGGTTTGTTTTCGATCCCACGGGCAGCCGTCTTTTCCCCTCAGTGTTTCAACCAGTTTCATTAAGCGCCCAATTGGGATTAGACCTTTGAAATCATTTGATTTACTCTGTTCGCTGTCGTGAAAGGTTACTTTCGGCTTTTCCAAACTTTTTTTACCCTGTCAATGTTGGTTGTAAATGAGTTCTGCATGTCATTTGGAACAAAATGAGATATTTTATCTGAACATATTGAAATATAAGGCGATAGTTTTGAATTCTGAATAATGGAAGCGTCTTTTGGAAGAAAAGCGGTGAAGATTAACAATAATACCGATCCGATTAAACAGCCTTTTAATGCTCCGAAACCAGCTCCAAAAATGCGGTCAAACCAACCCATGAAAGCAATTTTCAGAATTATCTTGATCAATCTTCCCAGAAGGTTGACGAGAATGAAAATGCCAATGAAAATCAGGATAAGACTGATGATGTCTCGGTATGCGGTTTCCGATACCCATTGTGAGAGATACTGGGATACAGCCGGATAGTATAGGCTTGCTAAATAAATGCCGGCCACTACACCGATGATTGACGAAAGTTCCAGCACCAACCCTCTGAAAAGGCCCCGTATCAGACAAAAAACAAGGATGGCGATGAAGAGAATATCAAGAAAGTTCATATAATTTGTAGCCTTAATTTGAACCATATATTTTATCAGCGGGGTCAAGAGTTAACACCACACGGATGGGGAGTCAAGGTTAATTTTTTTATAGAAATGCTTGGCATTCGGTAGAATATTTGGTATTTGCAATCCCTCAATTTATTGTGATATGACATCGATAAAATAATTCAGGAAAATTATATCTTCATGAAGCATAGGAAACAATCAGGAGAAGGGTTACAAGGATTGGTATTGAATACAGCCCAGGATAATTCACATTCCACCATATCGTTTGCGGATATGGCTTTGACAATTCAGCTTTTTGGTGAGCACAATTGCAACCTTAAAAGAATTGCAGACGCATTGGAAGTGGATATCAATGCGAGGGGGAATAAGGTATTTATCAACGCTGATCCTGTCGAAGTTGATCTGGTAAAAAATATACTTAATCAACTATATGGGCTTCTTGAAGATAAATATCCGATTTATCCAAAAGATATTGATCATGCCATTCGCATACTCTGTGAAAACAATCGTGCCGACCTGAAAGATATTTTTCTGGATACGGTTTTTGTAACCTCAAAAAAAAGTTCGATTGCGCCCAAAACATATTCACAAAAACAGTATATTGAGGCGATGCGCAGTTTTGATATTGTATTTGGTATTGGTCCTGCAGGAACCGGGAAAACCTATCTTGCTATGGCGATGGCGGTTTCCGCTCTTTCCAAAGGAATTGTCAACCGTATTATTTTAACCAGGCCTGCTGTTGAAGCTGGTGAAGCCCTTGGTTTTTTACCAGGAGACCTTGCAGATAAGATTGATCCGTATTTAAGACCTCTCTATGATGCACTCCATGACATGATGCGTTTTGAAAAAGTATCCAATCTGATGGATCAGGGAATAATAGAAGTTGCTCCACTTGCCTTTATGCGCGGCAGAACCCTCAACGACTCATTTATCATCCTTGATGAAGCCCAGAATACTACAACTGAACAGATGAAGATGTTCCTTACCCGGATCGGGTTCAGTTCCAAGGCTGTTATCACAGGCGATGTTACACAAATCGATTTGCCTGTTGATCGCTCTTCGGGATTAATTGAAGCCAGGGATATACTTCAGCATATTGAAGGAATCCGGTTTGTGTTTTTTTCAGACAAAGATGTTGTGCGCCATAAGTTGGTGCAGCAGATCATAAAAGCTTATGATGAAAAAGGAGGGAACAGGGAACATTGACAATGATTCCCTGTGTTCTGTTATCGGACTTTCTATCCGTAGACAGGAGGATCTGTATAATCAGGATAACCGTGTTTGATTATGAATATTGAACTCCAAAAAAAATCAATCAATCGTTTTTTAGGTAATGATAAGAGTTTTTCATGGTTTCTGTTTTTATTGGCTACCATTATTTTTACACTCATTCTGTATCCAAATCTGGCTATCAATCGATATTCTTATCGGATCGGAGATGTTGCAAAGAGAGATATCAAGGCTCCCTTTGATTTTTTAATCGAGGATCTTGATGCTACTTCCGTAAATCGGAAACAGGCTGTTGAGTCGGTTTTGACGATTTATGACCATGATACCACCATGTCGGCAGAAGTAGATAAACGACTTAAAAAAGCATTCTCAGAGATGAGGAAAGAAATCAAGGTCTACCAGCAGCAAACCATTCAAGAGCAGAATATACAACTTCAGGATGCTGTTACAAATGAAATACCGGGTGGGAAGAAGTCACTTTCTGACCATCTGGCGGAAATGAAGGCTGGTTTTGAAAATATAATCGGTATTCCAGTCAGCAATGGGGCATTCAAAATCTTGGAAAAAGAAGAATTTTCTGAGTATATTGAAAAAGCCATTCGTGAAATTGTTACTAAAATTTTATCAAATGGTGTTGTCGCTAATAAGGAAGTGCTGTTATGGGAAGGTGAAAAGGGAATAATCCTCCGAAGCCTGGAAACAAAAACAGAAACAACCGTAACAACATTGAAACGACTATACAGCCTCGACCAGGCAAAAACCATGGTTCGGGTCATTGGTCAGCCTCTTCTTGAAGAATCCAGTTCCGCCCTCAAGGAATTGATTGTCGATTTCTCACAAAGACTTTTGCAGCCCAACATCACCTTGAATCGAAATGAAACAGAAGAGCGGAAAAAAAAGGCAGCAGAGGAGATCAAGCCGTTTTTTTATGAGATCAAGGTTGGTGAAATGCTACTGAGGGAAGGAGAAAGAGTCAATAAATTCCAGTTACGGAAACTGGAAGCCATGCAAAAGCAGATTAAGAACGAACAAGTTATTACCAGTAGAATCGGAACGACGATGATTGTGATGTGTCTGATCCTGGTTTCGTATTTCCTGCATATCAAAAAACATCCTATCATGGAACGTGACCCCAATAAGACACTTGTATTTTTTGCCAGTGTTCTGGTTTTGTTTTTTTTAATCACCCGGATCTCTGTTTCATTAGCAGACTCTCTTGCACCGTCTACTCCATTTATGATACCGGCCAGTTCGATGTACTATGGCATTCCACTCGCTTCCGGACCAATGATTGTCTGCTTGTTCATGGGGATGGAAATTGCGATTCCATTTGCTGTTCTGATGGCGGTAGGGACGGCTATTGTTTTTAATAATCGATTTGATTTTTTTCTTTTTTTCCTATTAAGCAGCACAACAGCAGCTTATTGGATGAAACATTGCAGAGAACGAATCGTTTTCATAAAAGCAGGAGTCAAGCTCGGATTACTGAATGTTGTTTTTGTCACAGCTGTTGATATCTATATGGCGGATTTTTCTATTGTTCAGCTCCTGTGGGATTGGACTTTTGCTTTTTTTGGGGGTGTGATAGCGGGTATCATTACAGCCGGCATTGCACCCATCGTTGAAGTGTTATTCGGATATACGACCGATATCAAGTTGCTGGAGCTTGTAAATCTGGAGCGTCCTATTTTAAGAAGGCTGATGATTGAAGCATCCGGGACATATCATCATTCAATTATTGTAGGATCTATGGTTGAAGCTGCTGCTTCCGCCATAGGTGCAAATCCTCTTCTTGCAAGAGTATGCGGTTATTATCATGATATCGGCAAGATTAACAAGCCAGTCTATTTTATTGAGAACCAGGTAAATGGGAAAAACAGACATGATAAGCTAGCTCCGTCTATGTCATCTTTGATATTAACATCTCATGTCAAGGATGGAGTTGAAATCGCAAAAAAACACAAGTTGGGCAAAGCAATCATTGATACGATCCGGCAGCACCATGGAACAAGTTTGATCAGCTTTTTTTATGACAAGGCAAAGCAGTTAAAAGGTGAGGATGCCGTCAATATCGATGATTATCGTTATCCCGGTCCCAAACCTCAGACCCGGGAGGCAGGCCTTGTAATGCTTGCAGATGTTATTGAGGCGGCTTCAAGAACTCTGGAAAATCCAACCCCGTCAAGGATTCAAGGGTTGGTACAGAACTTGATTAATAAGATTTTTTCAGACGGCCAGCTGGATAACTGTGAGCTGACCTTAAAAGATTTGAATAATATTGCGAAAAGTTTTATCAAAATACTGGATGGTATTTATCATCATCGGATTGAATATCCGGAAGTTATCGTTCCGGCGAGTGGAAAGGAAAGAAATGGGAATTCTGATAAGCAACCGCCAGGAACGTCTGCCGATTATGCTGGAGAAGATCCGCAAGAAAGCACAAGTCATCTTAAACGCCTTGGACAGTCCTGAGAGTGAGCTTTCAATCGTCATCGTTGGTGATTCTGAGATCGCTTCACTGAATTCAGAGTATTTACACCATGAGGGACCTACCAATGTAATTGCCTTTCCCATGCAGGAGGGTGAATTTTCAGGCGTTAACCCAGGTTTGTTGGGAGATGTCGTTATCTCTATCGATACTGCGGAGAAAGAGAGCAAGGTCGCGGGCATGGATATCGAGAAACGGATTGATGAGCTTCTTGTTCATGGGATACTGCATCTATTCGGATATGATCATGTATCCGATGAAGGAGAAGCACAGATAATGGAAGAAAAGAGCCGTGAACTTTTGATTCTATTATGGAAAGATGGAGGAGATGAATGGCCGGATTAGCTGTCAATGTTGATCATGTGGCAACCATTAGAGAAGTCAGAAAATCAAGCTATCCGGATCCTGTTGCTGCTGCTTTGATAGCGGAGATCGCGGGTGCTGACGGTATCGTCGTACATCTGAGAGAAGACAGAAGACATATCCAGGATCGGGATGTTCGGATATTGAGGAATGTGGTTCAAACCAAACTGATATTGGAAATGGCGGCTACGGTCGAGATGGTTGGCATTGCCCTTGATATTCAGCCGGATCTGGTGACGCTTGTGCCGGAAAAACGGGGAGAGCTGACAACAGAAGGCGGTCTTGACATGATTATCCATAAAAACAATATTACTGAAACGGTTGATACGTTGCAGAACAGCGGCATTCCAGTCAGTATATTCATTGATCCGGAGCCGGAACAGATTAAACTGGCACACCGGGCGAATGCATCCATGATTGAAATACATACCGGTACTTTTTGCGAGGCTGCGACACCTGCAAAAAAAGATGCGGCGTTTGACAAGATTGTGAATGCCATCAAGTTTGCTCATAAATTAAAATTGGGAATCAATGTCGGACATGGAATCTGTTATAATACCATTAAAGATTTTCATGGGCTTCATGAAATCGATGAATTCAGTATCGGCCATAGCATAGTGTCCCGGGCGGTTCTAACTGGAATGGAAGCGGCAGTAAAGGAAATGCGGGATCTGATCAGACAGTTGTAAAGAGACCATTGAAAACGTCAATGGGTGCATAAAAGGAGCGTAAAATGTATCTTGTGACTGCAGACGATATGCGGAAAATGGATCAGGATACGATTGAAAATTTTGGTCTTCCCGGACGAATCCTCATGGAAAATGCAGGACGTGGCGCAACACGTATATTGATCGAAATGTTTCCGGATGTGAAAGGGAAAAAAGTCGGTATTGCTGCCGGAAGTGGTAATAATGGGGGAGATGGTTTTGTAATCGCCCGCTGTGTAAAAGAGTATGGTGCCAATGTAACGGTCTTTGTTCTGTCTGAAATAAAAAAGATTCGTGGGGATGCAAAGACGAATATGAATTTGCTTTCTCTGCTGGATATACCGGTGTATGAAATTCCGGACAAAGAGATATTTGAGAAACAGCAGACATTGCTTGCGCAACAGGAAATATGGGTGGATGCAATTCTGGGAACGGGTTTGCGATCAGAGATCAATGGATTTTTCCATCATGTTATCCAATTTATAAACAACTCACAAAAATTTGTTTTTGCTGTTGATATCCCATCAGGCCTTGATTCTGATACAGGGCAACCCCATGGAATAAGCATTCAGGCCGATGCCACAGCCACTTTTGGTTTTGCCAAGACCGGACACATGCTTTATCCGGGAAAAGATTTTACCGGTAAACTTTGTGTTGTGGAAATTGGGATTCCAACGCCAATCGTTGATGCGATTCGTCCAAAACAGCGGTTGCTCACGTCAGAGATTGTAAGCGATGAATATCAACCCCGAAATTCCCAGGCGCATAAAGGTAGCACCGGACATCTCTTTGTTATTGCCGGTTCACCGGGTAAAACCGGTGCTGCGGCCTTGACATCTTTGTCTGCAATGAAAACCGGCGCAGGTCTGGTTACGTTGGGAATCCCGGCTGGATTGAACCCCGTTCTGGAATCACAGGTACGGGAAGTAATGACCCTTCCTCTGAGTGAAACAGTAGACGGGTTGCTTGACGAATCCTCTGAACAAACAATTCTTGCGTTTCTTACAAATAAAAAGTGTCTGGCCATTGGGCCGGGTCTTGGAATGTCACCGGGAATCAGGTCGCTTTTTTTCAAGGTTCTCCAGAATCTGAAAATGCCTGCCGTAATTGACGCGGATGGCATCACCATGCTGGCTGAGAATAAAAAGATACTGAGTTCTTTAAAGCTGCCTGTGATATTGACACCCCATCCTGGTGAAATGGCAAAGCTGATGAATATAACTCCCAGTAAGATTCAGAAGGATCGGATTGCTGCTGCAAGGGCCTTTTCTCTGGAGTACAACGTGCATCTGGTTTTAAAAGGAGCAGGTACGGTGATCGCCCATCCGGATGGCACTGTTTATATTAATCCGACTGGAAATCCCGGGATGGCATCCGGCGGCATGGGGGATGTGCTTACCGGAATGATTGCCGGGCTGTTAACGCAAGGGTATTCACCGGAAGCAGCTACCCACTTGGGCGTGTGGCTGCATGGTTCGGCTGCGGATTCACTGATCCAAAAAAAAGGTGTTATCGGTTTTCTGGCATCTGATGTGATGGAGGAAATACCAGCGCAGATTTCTTTGCTGGAGAAAAGCCGGTTGAAAAAACGATTACCAGTGCCGTTTCTGCTATAAGGTGTATTGTGAACAGGACGGTAACGATTATCACCCATTCTCCGAAAGAAACCCGTTTTTTGGGGGAATACCTTGGAGAAGGACTGATACCAGGGATGGTGATTACGCTTGACGGGGATCTTGGAAGTGGTAAAACCACATTTGTCCAGGGGATCGGAAAAGGGCTTGGAATCCCTGACGATGATTATATCACCAGCCCGACATATAATCTGATTAACGAATATTCCGGAAGGCACCGTTTGTTTCATATTGATTTATATCGTTTGATTGACCCGCTTGAGCTTGATGATCTGGGGTTGGAAGAAATTATTTACAGTCAAGGAATTTCAGCGATTGAGTGGGCGGATAAACTCCCGGATAAAACCCTGACATCCTATCTTTCAGTAAAGATAAGTGTCTTAAGTGAAGAGACCCGTAAGGTGACGATAACAGCCTGCGGGTTTGAGAATACGGATTTGATAGAGGACATCAGAGACAATTTTAAGGAGAAAAAATGGCACTAATTGTTCAAAAGTATGGAGGCACCTCGGTTGGGGATGTCGACCGCATCCGGAATGTGGCAAAACGGGTTGCCAAAACATATGATCAGGGAAATGATGTTGTGGTTATTTTGTCCGCCATGGCCGGAGTAACGGATAGTCTTATCAAACTGGCGCGTGTGGCATCACCCAATCCCAACAAACGGGAACTGGATGTGCTAGTTTCCACTGGTGAGCAGACGACAGTCGCGCTTTTGGCTATGATTCTAAAGGACATGGGCTATTCTGCAACATCATTACTTGGATTTCAGGCAGATATCCGGACCGATGCTCAATTCTGCAGTGCCAGGATTAAAAGTATCGGGGCAGATCGGATACATGATCTGGTCAAAGACAGACAGATTGTCGTGGTTGCCGGGTTTCAGGGGTATGATGAAAAAGGGAATATCACAACGCTTGGAAGAGGTGGATCAGATACGTCCGCAGTGGCAATTGCAGCAGCAATTCATGCCGACACTTGTGAGATTTTCACGGATGTGGATGGGATTTATACAACCGATCCAAACGTCTGTGATAAGGCCAGAAAGCTTGACAGGATCAGTTATGATGAAATGCTCGAGATGTCCAGTCTCGGAGCAAAGGTTCTTCAAATCCGTTCTGTTGAGTTTGCTAAAAAATATAATGTTCCGGTGCATGTAAGATCATCATTTAATGAGGAGGAAGGTACAATGGTTGTCAATGAAGACGATGCGATGGAGCGGCTGGTCGTTTCCGGCGTTACTTGCAACAAGGATCAAGCGCGAATCACCTTGAAAAAAGTTCCGGATCAACCCGGGATATCCGCAAAAATATTTACTCCATTAGCAAATGCAAAGATTCAAGTGGATATGATCATTCAGAATACGAGAACAGGCGGAGAAACCGATCTTACGTTTACGGTTTCAAAAGCGGATTTCAGAGAAGCGACGGAGATATCCAAAAAGGTGGCTGAAGAGATCGGTGCAACCGAGGTATTAACTGCCGAGAATATTGCGAAAGTGTCTGTGGTAGGGGTTGGGATGAAAAACCATTCCGGTGTTGCTGCAACAATGTTTACCGCTCTTGCAAAAGAGAATATCAATATTCGGTTGATCAGTACATCAGAGATTCGCATTTCCTGTATGATTGAAGAAAAATACTCAGAGCTTGCAGTTCGTGTTCTGCACTCTGCCTTTGGACTGGATAAGGCCCCAAGTTAATCCGGCCTGAATCAAATTTGCGATGAGAAAATTTGAACCCGATCAGTTGATCTTTGTAATGGTAATCAGCATGGTTATTTTCTTCTTGATCCTTTGCAGAGAATTCTGTTGATCGGGGTTTATTTTTTATCCCGGATAGAATCGCGCTTGAATAAACATTCATTTTTTTCCCTTTTGGCCGGGGTTTTTCTATATATATTTGAGAATAAGGATGTTTAGCTATATATGAATAAAAATTCATTTCATGTTTGATGGGGAAAATAGGTTGATTTATACTTTCCTATGGTTTTATTATTAACTATTTTAATAACTACTCGAAATGGCTTGAATAAAATTTAATCTTTCCGATAATGAACGAATGAATTTTTCTTGACATGTAATTTTTAATTTTGTTATAAACTGAATATGTATTCATTATTTTATAAGCGGCGAATATGGTTTATCTATCATATCACAATAACAGGAGGAGATTATGGCGAAACGAATAGAAAAAGTAGCTGTCATTGGCTCTGGTATCATGGGGAGCGGAATAGCAGCTCTTTGTGCCGGTGCCGGTATCCCGACATTGCTGTTGGACATTGTTCCATTTGATCTAAAGGATGAAGAAAAAAGTAATCCTGCAGCAAGAAACCGGATCGTTAAGGCAGGCTTGGATGCAGCTCTCAAAGCAAAACCCCCGGTATTCTACAACAAAAGAACGGATCTGGATTTGATTGCAACCGGAAATCTTGAAGATGATTTTCATAAGTTGGCTGAGTGTGATCTGATCTTTGAAGTGATTGTTGAGAATTTAAAAATTAAGCAGGACCTGTTCTCACGTATTGAAAAAGTGATGAAAAAAGGTGCTGTAATTGCCTCCAACACATCCGGACTTCCTCTTTACAAGATGGCTGAAGGCAGATCAAAAGAATTTAAAAAACATTTTATGATTCTGCATTTTTTCAATCCGGTTCGATACATGAAAATGCTTGAAATTGTTCCAGGCGAAGAGACTCTTCCCGAAATTACCAAATTCATTGCAGCTTGGGGCGAAAAAATACTCGGAAAAGGAATGGTTTGGGCAAAAGATACACCGAATTTCATCGGAAACAGAATCGGAATGAATCTGATCTGCAAAACATTCAAAATGATAGAAGAATCAGATATCATCATTCCGGAGATCGATGCTCTGTTTGGTCCGAATATGGGAATGCCCAGAACAGCCGTTTTTGCTTTGGCGGACCTTGTAGGCTTGGATACGATCGTTCACGTAGCGGATGGATCATATGAAAATCTGCCCAATGATGAAGCAAGGGATGTATATAAGCTTCCTCAATTTGTCCGGCAGATGATGGAAAAGAAGATGCTCGGAAAGAAAACCAAACAGACAGGCGGTTTTTATAAAAGCGAGATCGATCCAGCCACCTGGGCCAAAAAGAACTTTTATCTGGATCCGAAGAGCTTTGAATTTAAAGGATTTGATCGTAAAGCCGTGGTTCCGGAAATTGCAAATGCCGCCAAAAAGGGCAAAGACCTTGCTGAGAAACAGAAAATTCTGCTTAGCGGCAATGACAAATATTCAAAATTTGCATGGAATTTGGTAGCAAATCTGCTGGTTTATTCTGCCAACAGGATTCCGGAGATATCGGATAACATTATTGGTATCGATGATGCCATGAGATGGGGCTTTGCATGGGAAGTCGGTCCATTTGAGATCTGGGACAATATCGGCCTGGAAGAGTCAGTTACAAAGATGAAGGCAGATGGATTTGCAATACCTGAAAATATTCAGAAAATGTTGAAAGGCGGAAATAAGACCTTCTATAAGGTAGAGAACGGGAAGGATATGTACTATGATTTCGCCTCCAACAGTTATAAAGAAATCAAGTTCAGTTCCAAGATGATCTTCCTGAAAACCTTGAGAGCAGATAACAAGGTTGTCAAATCAAATAATTCTGCCTCTTTGATCGACCTCGGCGACGGTGTTTTCAACATTGAATTTCATTCAAAAATGAACGCCCTGAACAAGGCCATGCTCGACTTCATGGAAGAAGCCTCCGGTTATGTATTTGAAAACGGTGTGGGACTTGTTATTGGAAATCAAGCTCCGGGTATGCCGGGTGCATTCTCTGCCGGTGGCGATCTGGCTTACATGGGTGGATTGGCCAAAGAAGGAAAATTCTCAGAGATTGATGAATTCATCAAGGGTGTTCATCGCGGTATCATGGGGCTGAAGTACAGTAATATACCGATCGTTGCAGCTCCTTACGGAATGACCCTCGGGGGCGGATGTGAAGTCTGTCTGGCCTGTGATAAGATCGTTGCTCATACGGATTTGATCATGGGACTTGTTGAAATCGGAGCAGGTCTGGTGCCGGGTGGTTGTGGGATGATGCATCTGTGGCAGCGATACATGGACAGTGTGCCGGCCAATGTGAAACTGGCGGATTACGGTGCATTTGTTTTACCGGCTTTTATGGCGGTTGCCCAGGCAAAAACATCCATGTCTGCTTCTCAGGCCCGGGATATGGGGTTTTTACGTCCAACCGATAGAATCATTGCAAACAAAGACTATCTGATTGGTGAAGCCAAGAAGGAAGTTCTCAAAATGGTGGATGACGGATATGCTCCTCCTGCCAAGAAGAAATACCCGGTTATGGGGCAGGCTGCCCAGGGAATGGTTTGGGCCGAAATGTTTAACATGAAGTCCGGCGGTTTCATTCCTCCACATATGGAGTTTATTGCCAAAAAAGCGATCTATTGTATGTCCGGTGGTGAAGCAAGGCAGGGGCAATTGGTTTCCGAGGAATATCTGATGAAGCTGGAAAGGGAAGCTTTCGTTGAATTGTGGAGAACCGAAAATACTCAGAAAATGGCTAACCACATTATGACGACCGGAAAACCTTTGATGCTTTAATTTACTAAAAATAAAAGGAGGAGATCCTCATGAGAGACGCATATATTGTAAGTGCAGTAAGAACACCTGGCTGCAGAAGAAATAAAGGTGCCCTGGCTCAGACAAGCCCGGAAAAGCTGATTGTACAGGCTTTGAATGGTGCCATCGGAAGAGCTGGAATAGATAAGGGTGAAGTGGATGATCTGATGCTGGGCTGTTCTTTTCCGGAAGCAGAACAGGGACTGAATATCGGAAGGATTGCCCTTCAGATGGCAGGCTTTCCGGATAGCGTCAGCGGTGCAACTGTTAACCGGTTCTGTGCATCCGGCCTTGAGGCTGTTGCTCAGTCTGCAACAAGAGTTATGGCCGGTTGGTCTGAAGTATGTATGGCAGGCGGTATTGAGTCCATGTCTATTGTTCCCATGGGCGGGAATATGCCTCGACCATTGGCTTCATGGGCAAAAGAAAGTCCTGATGTTTATATATCCATGGGAGTTACGGCGGAAAATGTAGCCAATCGTTATAAAATCTCTCGTGAATTGCAGGATGAATTTGCTTATCACTCTAATATGAAGGCTGCTGAGGCACAGAAAAAGGGATATTTCACTGAGATTATTCCTACAGTAGCGGATAAATTTGTTGAAAAGAGTGATGGCACCATTGTCTGTGAAACTTTTGTACAGAATTTTGATGATGGTGTAAGAGCAGATACAACGATTGAAGGCCTTAAAAAACTGAAAACGGTTTTTGCTGCATTGGGTTCTGTAACAGCCGGTAACTCTTCTCAGACAACCGATGGCGCAGCTGCATCGGTTATCATGAGCGGGGACGCAGTTAAAAGGCTGGGCGTGAAACCTCTGGCAAAATTGGTTTGCTATACAACAGCAGGATGCAAATCAGACGAAATGGGCGTTGGACCGGCATATGCTATTCCCAAGCTTTTGAAGCTTACCGGAAAAAAAGTTGAAGATATAGGACTCTGGGAGTTGAATGAAGCCTTTGCTTCTCAGGCCATTTACTCAGCTCAGCAACTTGGTATCGGAGATAAAAAATATTGGGCATATGACAGCCCGGATAAAATTATCAACATCAATGGCGGCGCGATTGCACTTGGTCATCCGCTGGGATGCACCGGATCAAAACTTCTGGCAACCCTGGTAGCCAATATGCAGAGGCTGGGCGTAAGATATGGTGTTGAGTCCATGTGTATCGGCGGTGGCATGGGAGCGGCTGCACTGATCGAGCTCTGCGAATAATCGTAATTTTTTTATTTCATTACGTTTAACCCCCCTTAAAAAGGGCTGTCTGAAAAGACAGCCCCTTTTTTTCTGATTATACATTGGAAAACAGTTAAAAAATATTGTTAATTCATTTGGTTAGTAGTGTATAATTCGCTTGACACATATTTTTCTTTATTGCATACTCAACCCATATTTGAAAACGAAACCGACAACTATGCAAGCAGGTAATCGACTATGATTCGAAGAATGAGTATTACATTTCCAATCACCGGAATGACCGTTCTACTCATTTTAAGTATAACCTTTTTATTTTACTATATTCAGGGCAAGGCTCTTCAGGATATCTTCTGGGGCAAGGAAATTACAAAGGCAGAAGATATATATTATATTGTTGAAAGCTTAATAAAAAGAGACAGCGGTTATCTGACAGCACTGTCCAAGGCATTGATTGAACATAATGGGCTTAACGAAGGATTGATTTATTATTCTTCTTCCGGAGGATCCAAGGGGCCCTTGAAAGAGACAATGGACACCCTCTTTCCAAAGCTGGATGTGGATATCTGCCAGGTTTTTGATCAGGATTATAAAATCATTTACAGTGTCACGAAAGCGGGTAACACCAAAATTGATTTTTCGGTTTCTGATTTAAACAAAGCCCTTGATAAAAATCACAATCTTATTGCTGCAAAATCAGGAAACAAGTGGGCGCTTCTCGCTCTTGTCCCGATTATGAATCAGGAAATCCAAACCGGGAAATTGGCAGTCGGGAAATGGATTGATGACGATTATGCCAACAAAATTGCCTATGAAACCGAAGTCCATGTTTCTTTTGGATCCAAAGATGGAGTGATTGCCAGTTCCCTTCCTGTCGGCAATCGAGGCAATATCAGCCGTAAGGCATTGCAGGAAAGTATTGAAGATATAAAATCCATAAGGATTGAAGATGTAGACGGTTTCAAGGTGAATCACTATTCACCCATGGAGCTGGCAGATAAGATTTTCAGCGTGATTGTGGAGATCAATACCAAACCAACCTATGAATTACTTCAAAATAATAAAAATCATATTTTAAAGGTCTCTTGCCTTATTCTTTTGATTTCGATCTCCTTATGGGTAGGGTTTGCGCTGTATACCCTGAAGCCTCTGAAAAATCTGAAGGAAAAGGCCAAACAGACCGTACTGGATATATCGGGTGAGGATGTAAAGGAAGGAAAGGGGAACGAGATAGTTAGTTTGATCCATTGTTTTGACAAGATGGTTGAAACTGTGATGAATCATATATCGGAGCGTCGAGACGCTGTAGACGCGCTAAAAAAGCACAAAGCAGAGCTTGAGACTCAGGTTGAACAAAGAACCGCTGAGTTAAAAACTTCGAATTTAAAGCTGATCTGCACAATCGATGAACTCGAAGAAAGAACAAAACAAACCCAGATTTTTAATCAGTTTGGTGATCTGATTCAGGCCTGTGATTCTGAAATCGAAACGTATACGCTTGTAATTAAGTATTGTAAGAAATTATTTCCAAATGATTCAGGATATTTAAGCATATTTGAAAAAACAAGAAAGGCGATGAAGGTCGTGGCCTCCTGGGGGAGTTTACACATTATCGGGGAAGATTTCAAACCCAATTCATGCTGGGCCATCCGAAGAGGGCATTTGCATTTTGTCCAGAATCCGGAAATAGACCCTATATGCCCTCATATTAAGGAGACTTCGAAATCTCATTATATTTGCGCTCCGATGATTGCTCAAGGAGAAGTACTGGGTATGCTTCACCTTCAAATTCATCCGGAGAATGAAGGGTCTGGAGCCGAAGAAATAAAAAAAATATATTTTTCAAAACAGATAATGGTTACAAGCCTGCTGGAACATTATGCACCCCCTCTGACCAATCTGAGACTACGGGAAACCTTGAAGATGCAGTCCATACACGATCATCTGACCGGACTTTACAATAGACGATACATGATCGATACATTGGAATTTGAAGCCAGACGTGCCAAGCGGCATAACACCACTCTGGGAATTATCATGGTGGATGTGGATCATTTCAAGACCTTTAATGATACGTTTGGTCATGAGGTCGGTGATATTGTTCTGCGTGAATTGGGGTCTTTTTTACGAAACAATATTCGTCAGGAGGATATTGCCTGCAGGTATGGTGGAGAAGAATTTATTCTGATTCTTCCAAGTACATCCCTTGAAAATTCGCGGTTGAGGGCTGAATCTCTCCGGCAAAAAATTGAGAAGAACCTTACCATTAATCATATGAAAAAAATACACAGTATAACGGTTTCACTGGGTGTAGCATTGTTTCCGCTCCATGGATCAACGATTGAGGAAACGCTGAATGTCGCAGATTCTGCACTTTATCTTGCAAAAACAAATGGACGGAATCGTGTGGAAGTCGGAAATGGAAAGGTACAGAAGGTTAAAATTACTTCTGTTTAGTCACGTTTGTTTGAATTCCGATTCCGACACCTTCTGAACAGTTTGATGAAATACAGGTGGCCCTGTTATTTCTCTTCAAATCCCTATGAAAAACTATAATCAAAATCCAATGGTCAGCATTATCATACCAACCTACAACCGTGCATGGATCGTAAAAGAATCAATTCTGTCGGTTCTTGCCCAGACATTTCAGGATTATGAATTGATCGTTGTTGATGATGGTTCTACTGATCATACACAGGCGATACTGGATGAATTCCAAGACCGGATTGAGGTCATCCATCAGAAAAATTCCGGAGTAAGCGCTGCACGAAATCATGGTGTTGCAGCTTCAAAGGGAAGGTTGATCGCATTTCTGGACTCCGATGATTTATGGATGCCAGGGAAACTGGCTATCCAGACGGAATTTTTCGCATCCAATCCAGACATCCGGATTTGTCAGACAGATGAGATCTGGATTCGCAATGGATGTCGTATAAATCCGAAAAAGTATCATAAAAAACCATCCGGAGAAATTTTTTTGCCATCCCTGGCTTTATGTCTGGTGAGTCCTTCTGCGGTTATGATGGAGAAAGATTTTTTTACTCTGATGGGAGGGTTTGACGAAACTCTTCCTGCCTGTGAGGATTATGATTTCTGGCTCAGAATCGGATGTAAATACCATGTCTCTCTTATTCCGCATCCCTTAGTCATCAAACGCGGTGGGCATGAAGATCAGCTTTCAGGAGTTCCTGGTCTGGATCGATACAGGATTCGTTCTTTATCTAAAATACTGGAAACGGAAAATTTAACACCGATTCAGTTTCAGCAAACGGTTGAGATGCTGAATGCTAAAATTGATATTTATGCAAACGGATGTATAAAAAGAGGTAACCTGGAAGAGGCAGCATATATAAAGAGCCTGGCAAAAGATTTCAAATTATCTCAAGACCCGTTCAAAAATTGAAGATGCTCGGACTCACCGCATTCTTTCAATTTCGCAGCATTTTGTATCTAATTTTTTAACGGAAACCGGAAAAGGGGTTTTCAATTCCTGAGCAAAAACAGAAACCTTGTATTCCTGAAGCAGCCAGAAAAAATTTTCAATTTCTTTTCTTTTTTCATCCGTATCTTCCGGACCAAGAGAAGCAAGTAAGCTATTTAAATAGTCGACATATTTTTGAATATCCCTTGCTTTTTTTTGATCTTTTTCAAAATCGATGAGCGCTCTCTGAACTCTAAGTCTGATGGCAGTCAGGTATCTTGGCAGCTCATTCAGTTTTTCATCCTCATAGATGGTTACAAAATTTTCCGGAACAAGACTGATCAGATCTTTTCGCAGTGTTTGAACGAGAGGGTACATGTGTTTGTGACCTTTTTTATTTTCGATTCCGTATAAATCCGACCTTGTATCATGATAGGCAGATAAAACAGAAACAACATAGTGCAGGAGAACACTCCCTTTGGTCAGCATGGTCTGTGAAATGCATTGGGCCTCATTGTAAAATTCCTGCCGGGTTCTGATATCTTTCCAGCATAGGCGGGTTATCAATTTATCAAATATCTTTTCCTGTAGTTGCTCCGGCCCGCCGAAATATGTTGATTGTTGCCGGACATCACCTGATAGCCGTATATGTTTTTTCAGAAAGACAAGATCCTTTTTTAAATGGATCATGAATAGTGATTTGATACCGGATTTATGAGATGTTACCGCTTTTTTCTCATCCTGAAACAGACGGAGGCAGATACGGCCTCCTTCATTTGATAGACCCGGATATATGACTCTCAAGTTTCCGTGCTTATCCGGCAGTGGTATACTTACCGGAAGATCCTCAAAATCCCAGGCAGTCAGATCTGTTTTTTCCCATTTTTGTTTTTCCTTATTGAATTCATACGGAATAGACTCAGTACTCCTTTCTGCCTTTAAAACGGTTTTATCCCTGCTACAGGAGATGACTTTTCCATCAGCGTCGGTAATCGCAATTCTCATTTTCAGATGAGTTGGAAGATCTTCTTCCGGCCATGCGGTTGAAGGGATATCCACCCTCAATTTTTGATGAAGAAATTGGCTGAGACTCGTCGCCAGATTACCTTTTCTCCGGGGCATCTCCTTTAGAATCATTTCAACAGTAGCCGCAACAGGCATCAACTGTTTTCGATATTCTTTCGGGAGCCCCCGGATCAGCACATGAATCTTATCCTGTAATAGTCCAGGTACCATCCAGTCAAGGGAGTCAATGGGTATTGAAGAGGTTTTGGGGGAAGGGATCTTGACCGTAATTCCATCATTTTTTTTGCCTGGATTGAATGCGTATTGGCATTCATAGGCATTGTCGCCCAGGTCGATTGTTTCCGGGAAAAGATCCAGTTCCGATTTTTCCGGCAAGTATCTATATAGATATTCCCGGTTCATCCTCAGGAAATCATCGGTTCCTTTTTTTTTAATCAATGCTTCCAAGGCCCTGATATCAAATATATCAGGGAGTTTTTTCTGATAGAATGAAAAAAGATCGGTTTCATCAATCAGGATATCCCTTCGTCTGAGGCGCGCTTCAATCTTTCTGATCTCTTCAAGCTCACTCCTGTTATGAATCATGAATGGAAATGATTTTTTCAGATCGTCTCCGATCAACGCATCCCGAATAAATATTTCCGATGACTCTTCCGGGTTGATCCGGCCATAATATATTGTCCTTTGCGGAACAATAATCAAACCAAATAAACTGACCTGTTCGTTTGCAACGACTGCACCCCTTGTTCGTTCCCATCGAGGATGGGAATAGGTTCTCTTGCAATGTGATTTTCCGATTTCTTCCAGCCAATTGCTGTCAATTGCCGCAACGGTTCTTGCAAACAGGCGTGATGTTTCGATCAGTTCGGCAGCGACGATCCATGGTTTGCCACGATTAAAAAGTGAAGAGCCGGGGAAGAGAAACACTTCTTTGTCTTTGGTGGCTTTATACGTATTTTTTTCTTTTTTAGCGGCTATGTTGGAAAGAAATCCGCTTAGAATGGATTTGTGAATCGCCTCATATAAAGGAGAAAATGCATTCTCATTTTTCATCGGAAAAGCAGCAGGGGAAACTTTTTTCTCGGTCATTTGCAGTTCTTCGAGAATGAGAAAAATTTGCTGAAAAATATCCCTCCATTCTCTCATACGTCGAAAAGATAAAAAATGTTTTTTACAGAACTGCTTTATGTTTGCGTTTGATTTTTGTAAGGTAATTTTTTCATATTCATTCCAGATATTCAGGATGGAAATAAAATCGGATAATGGGTCCGTAAAGCATGCCTGGGCCTGATCTGCTTCAATGGATTTATCAGCCGGACGTTCTCTCGGATCCTGAATGCTCAGGGAGGAAACAATGACCGTTATTTCTTTCAGACAGCCAAGATGATGAGCTTCAATCAGCATACAGGAAAGACGAGGATCCAGCGGCATTCTCGCCATTATTTTCCCTTTTTTACTCAGAGTGTAGTTTGAGTATTTTTTGCTTTTTTTTGCGCTGACCAAAATGGCATCCAGTTCAAGAAGCAGGTTGTATCCATCTTTTATGCTGGATTCAGAGGGCCGGTCAATCAGTGGGAATGTCGTGATGTCACCGAGGTTAAGGGAAATCATCCGAAGGATAACTTCTGCAAGGTTGTCCCGCTTGATTTCAGGTAATGTATAAAGCGGACGGTTGTTATAGTCGTCCTCGGAATACAACCGGATACATACACCATTCTCCACGCGCCCGCATCGCCCTTTTCTTTGATCCGCACTGCTTCGGGAAATCGGAACAATGGGTAGTGATTTTGTTCTTGAACGAGGAGAGTAGTGAGATATCCGGGCGAGTCCGGTATCAACAACATATCGGATACCCGGTATGGTTAACGATGTCTCTGCCACATTGGTTGAAACAATAATTTTCCGTCCGGTTGTTTTTTGAAATATTTTTTTCTGTTCTTTTGAGGAAAGCCTTGAGAAAAGGGGTAAAACGGTTACATTATGATAGTTTCTTCCTTGAATCATCTCGCATGTTTCCCGGATGTCCTGTTCTGTCGGCATAAAAACCAATATGTCCCCAAAAGGGTTTTTCTGCTGAATTCGGTCAATGGTTTTTGCAGCCATCTCCGTATAAGAAACTTCTTCTTTCTGATTTTCAACTCCACTGACCGGATATTGTATTTCAATCGGGAACATTTTCCCGGAAACCTCCAGAACGGGGGCATCATCAAATGCTTTAGAGAATTTTTCCGTGTCAATGGTTGCAGAGGTGATGATCAGTTTTAAATCTTTTCGTTTTTTCAGGAGCGTTTTTAATAACCCCAGAATGAAATCGATATTCAGACTCCTTTCATGGGCTTCATCGACAATAAGCGTATCATATTCATTCAGAAATCGATCGTTTTGGGCTTCCGCCAGCAGAATTCCGTCTGTCATGACCTTGATAAAGCCGTCTGGAGAAGATCGGTCGGTAAACCGTATCCTGTATCCGACTCCATTTCCAACGGTTTCTCCAATCTCTTCCGCAATACGTTCTGCTACAGCAACCGCAGCGATTCGCCTTGGCTGGGTGCATCCGATTTTTCCATAAAGGCCCCTTCCGGCAGCAAGGCAGTACCGTGGAATCTGGGTGGTCTTTCCTGAACCGGTTTCGCCGGAAATGATCAATACCTGGTTTTTCTGAATGGCATGGATAATTTCATTCTTATGATTGGTAATAGGCAGGTCCGGATAATGGGTAACATCCGGTACAGTTACTTTCCGATGATGCAAAATATTTTCTGAATGTGCAATCCGGTCCTGAATTTCAGATAGCATAGGCATCATCTGCTTTTCATTTGTTTTGTTTTTCAGGGAACGGATGATCGCTATTTTTCGAATCACATAGGGTCTGTCCACGCAGAGAATTTTTGGAATTTTTTCCTCAAGGGACTTTAAAATATTATTTATATCCGAAAAAGTATGAACAGCCATATCTTCTATTTTTTTTCAATCGCTTCGATTAATATGTGATATCCAATTCCAAAGAAAACTATATCTCAAATATTGTTGAAAGGAAAGATTCGCTCACCATCAGACAATCATATTTTTTCTTCCAAATCATTCGCTTTTATAGTAGGTTGTTTTGGAATTTTAATACAATGCCATTCCGGATTGACCCAAATACATTTCTACAGGAACAGAAAATGAAGAATCGAAAACTGTTACCCAAGAGCGTAATCCTGTTAATTGTTTTTATCTTGAATTGTTATGGAACATATGCAACCGGGGGCGGAAAGAATCAAGAGATATTTGAATCTGCAAGATCTGATATAGTGATCATCGATTCCATGAAACAACTCGGACCCCTTGAACGTCCGGCCGTTACATTTCTTCATGATCTTTATACGGAAGCACTCCTAAAACAGGAAAAGGATTGTTCTTCATGTCATTTACAAGACAAAAGCCGATTGTCGCTGGAATTTAAAAACTCAAAGGGGATGCAGAAAAAAAAATTGATGGATTTATACCATTCAGCATGCATCGGGTGTCATAAAGAAAATACCACTGCAAGATTATCCTCCGGACCTGTTGAATGCGGCGGATGCCATCGGAAAATGAGAATTCCCTCCTCAAGGATGCCGATGGGTTTTGATAAGTCTCTTCATTACAGACATACACAGTCACAGAACAACAAGTGTGATACATGTCATCATGAGTACGATATCAATATGAAGAAGCTGATATATGTCAAAGGGAAAGAAGGATCCTGCCGGTATTGTCATAAGAAAAATGAAGAAAAAAAAATCCTTCCCATGTCTACCGTTTCTCATGTTGCATGCATTAATTGCCATCGAAACAATTCTGAACAAAAGAAAAAAAACGGTCCTGTTACATGCTATGGATGTCATGACGAAGACAATCAAAAAAAATATGAAAAAAGATACGAGGTGCCGCGATTGGATCGCAATCAACCCGACCAGGTGTTTATTAAAAAAGGCATAATGGGGAAGGCCGGACAAATGGACAGGGTTGCTTTTGATCATCAGGCTCATGAAGGTTATAACGACACTTGCATCCAGTGTCATCATAAGGATCTAAATGCATGTAGTTCTTGTCACACCTTGAAGGGTGATAAAGAAGGGAATGGGGTGAATTTGGAACAGGCCATGCACAAGTTTACGAAACAATCCAGTTGTCTTGGGTGTCATCAAAGCCGCAAACAGGCCACAGAGTGTGTAGGCTGCCATGCTTTTGCCGGCAATATCCGAACAACGGATACCATGTCCTGTAAATCCTGCCATATGTATCCGTCGGCCGGTATCGATGAAAATGATCCATCGGTTTTCAATAATCCGGCAGCTGCAAAGGCCCTGAATAAAAGAGTTGCCATTACCAGAACATATGCAGATAAGGATACTCCGGACAAAGTAATCATAAGTCAACTCCAAAACCAATACAAACCAGTGGAAATGCCTCATCGAAAGATGGTTCAAAATCTTATGGACGGTATGAAGGACAATAATCTGGCACGTTACTTCCATAAGAGCGAAGGAACAGTTTGTCAGGGGTGTCACCACAACAGTCCAGCCTCCTTACACCCACCAAAGTGTGGGAGCTGTCACGGTAAAAAAACAGTTGGGGAGAAGATTCCGCTTCGACCCGGGCTTATGGGGGCTTATCATCTTCAATGCATGGAATGCCACCAGAATATGGGATTGAAAAAGCTGTCCGGCTGTACAGAATGCCATGCAAAAAAATAATCATCTGCTGGTTTCGTACGAAACATTTGATTTGATTGGATTACATTGAATGATTAGAGGTTGAAATGGGCATATCAAGAAGGAAGTTTTTAGGCTGGATAGGGGCGGCGGGAATCTCGGCCTCAATTGGTAAACCTGCCGGTGCTTCATCCATAAGTCAGTTCAGTGGTTTTCCTGACAGCAAAGGTGTTTTACACGATATTACAAGATGTGTTGGTTGCCGATCTTGCGAGGATTCCTGCAACAAGATAAATGAATTGCCGGAACCGGACACATTATTTTCCGATCAAACCGTTCTTGCCAAAAACAGAAGAACAACAACAAAAGCCTTCACTGTTGTAAACCAGTATATCAGCAAGAACGCTTCAGAAAAACCGGTCTTCAGGAAAATTCAGTGTAACCATTGCCTGGAACCAGCATGTGCATCTGCGTGTTTTGTCCGAGCCTTCACGAAAACACCAAACGGTCCGGTAACCTATGACCCGGATGTGTGTGTTGGCTGCCGTTATTGTATGATTGCATGCCCATTTGATATTCCTGCCTATGAATATGACGAACCATTAACACCTCGCGTGGTTAAGTGTACCATGTGTGCACCGCGGATAGAAGCGGGAGAAATTCCAGGCTGTGTTTCAGTATGTCCGACGGAAGCCTTAACATTTGGAAAACGAAAAAATCTTCTTTCGATTGCCAGGGAAAGGATTCGTAACAATCCGGATCGATATATTGATCATGTCTATGGGGAGTATGAGATGGGTGGAACAAGCTGGCTTTATCTTTCCGGTGTTCCATTCCATGAAATCGGAATGCGTGAAGATCTGGGAATTAAATCAGGGCCTGAGCTCACATCCGGAGCGCTTAGTATTGTTCCGATGATTGTGGGTCTTTGGCCGGTTCTGTTAACCGGTATTTATGGTATGACAAAAAGAAAAGAAAAAAATGCATTCATTGAACAGGAAGGGGCGGTTGCTGCGGCAGTGGAGCGTGCTAACCATGAATCAATAAAGAAAATTGCTGCAGCAATTGAGAAAGAAAGACTTGGCAAGAAAAAGGCCATGGAGGCAGCAGAAAAGGAAAAAGAAAAGGGCATCAAGTAAAGTGCTGGAGGGGGTAGCCAAGGGCGCGGACGCCTTTTCCGAAGTGAAAAATGATAAATCAAAACCATAGATGATAAGACGCAATTTGAGGAGAAATCCTGATGTCTGGAGAGATAATTACAGGAAAAAAAACAGTTATGACCCCCTTTAATGTGATTGCCGGAATGGTGGTTCTGATGGGGCTTATTATAACAGCGATTCGATTTACAAAAGGATTAGGGGCTGCTACAAATCTTTCGGATTACAACCCATGGGGAATCTGGATCGGTTTTGACCTTCTGGTTGGCGTTGCCCTTGCTGCAGGCGGATATGTTACATCTGCTGCGGTTTATATCTTTGGAATGAAAAAGTATCATTTTGCGGTTCGACCCGCAGTCTTGACCGGATTTTTGGGATATCTCTTTGTCGTTGTTGCACTTCATTATGATCTGGGGAGGCCCTGGAGACTGGCCTATCCTTTTATCGTGGGCTGGGGAACGACATCTCTTTTATTCGAGGTCGGTCTGTGTGTGGCTTTGTATCTGACGGTGCTGTTTTTGGAATTCTCACCAGCTCCTCTTGAATGGCTTGGGTTCAAAAAAACACGGTATCTCGCAGTCAGACTTACAATGGTTCTAACAATTTTCGGAGTTGTGCTCTCAACCCTGCACCAGTCCTCTCTTGGCGCGTTGTTTTTGATTGCACCATCCAAACTTCACCCATTGTGGTATTCCCCCTATTTACCGGTTTTTTTCTTTGTTTCAAGCATTATCGCAGGGCTTTCAATGGTCATGTTTGAAGGAATGCTTTCCCATCGAGCATTTCATGATAAAATGGATGAAGAGCATCTCTCTGAATCTGATTCGTTAACCCTAGGGTTTGGAAAAGCCGCATCACTGGTTCTTGCCGGTTATTTTACCATTAAAATAATTGGAGTCGCTGCCGGCAATCATTGGAATCTGCTGACGACGCCATATGGAATCTGGTTTTTGGTTGAAATGATCGGTTTTATTGCGCTGCCGTGTTTTTTATATGCAGTGGGTGTTAGAGATAAAAATTTGATGTTGATCCGGTTTACCGCAGCCTGGACAGTTCTTGGTATTGTAATAAACAGGTTGAATATATCTGTCATCGCATTTAACTGGCATTTGCCGGCCAGTGACAGATATTTCCCTCATTGGATGGAGATCGGCATCTCCGTTTTCATTGTCATGCTCATCATTTTATTCTACCGATTTATTGTAACCAGGATGCCCATACTTTATGAACACCCGGATTACAAAGGAGAGGAGCAGTAACCAAATGAACGAGACCTTCTACACCCTTCATCATTTTCTATTACACACCGAGAGTGTAACCTATTTGATAATGCTTTTGTCACTGTTGGGATTATTCGGATTCTGGTTTTTTTTAACAGCAAGAGATGATGATCAGTAATCAATTCTTGAGGAGATGGATATGTATAATATTGTGACAGGCCCGATGGCCTGGCTTTCCTTCCTGATTTTCTTCATCGGCATTCTGCTTCGATCCATCATGTATATCAAAGGCCTTGATTGGAGACTGGACAGGGTTACCTATACGAAAAATGTTTCTTATGGAATCAGGGGCGCAATCAAATCAATCTTTTTTTGGATCATTCCTTTTGGCTCACAAAGCTGGCGGAATAATCCGGGATTTACAATCCTGGTGTTCACGTTTCATGCAGGCCTTCTGATCACTCCTGTTTTTCTCCTGGGGCATAATATATTACTCCAGGAACGGTGGGGTATCAGTTTATTCACCATTTCGGAAACTACAGCAGATATGTTGACAATAGCTGTACTGGTATCAGCCCTGTTTCTTCTGTTGAGAAGATTTTCCCTGCCTGAGGTACGGATTTTAACTACTTCATATGATATTTTATTGCTTTGTATCTCGATTCTTCCATTTCTAACCGGTTTTTTGGCTCATACACAGGTTCCGCCATACAATTTTTGGCTGATTACGCACATCATCAGCGGTGAAATCTGGCTGATTGCCGTACCATTTACAAAGCTTTCTCATATCATCCTTTTTTTTATGTCACGTGCGCAACTTGGTATGGATTTCGGCATAAAACGTGGGGGGATGAAGGGAGGCGGTATTACTTGGTAGTTGACTGTTAATCAATATTCATTAAGGAAACCAATATGCCTGAAGGAACTCTTTGCAACAAACAACCTGTGAATACCAAGGAGCAGCTTCATGCGCTTCTGGCCGATACACGCGGAACTTTATATTATAAGGAGATGGAAAAGCTGGATATCGACCAGGAAGTTTTGCGGGACATTATCCGGAAAACACTCAAGTCCCGAATGCGCACTTGGCTTGAAATCTGCGCCCATTGTGGATTGTGTGCGGATAGTTGTTTTTTCTACCTTTCCAACCATAAAGACCCCAAGCAGGTCCCTTCATATAAAATACAATCAACCCTGGGGGAGATTGTGAAGCGGAAAGGGGATGTGGATAATGCATTAATGCGTTATGCCATGGATACGGCCTGGGGAAAATGTACCTGTTGTAACCGGTGTGGGATGTATTGTCCATTTGGCATTGATATGGGTGTCATGTTCAGCTACCTGCGAGGAGTATGTTTTTCGCAGGGATTTGTACCTTGGGAAATGAAAATCGGGTCTGGTATGCATCGAATCTATCGTGCGCAGATGGATATTACAACCGAAGACTGGGTGGATACATGTGAATGGATGGTGGAAGAAAATCAGGATGAGTGGCCGAAACTGGAGATTCCGATTGATAAGGAAAATGCGGATATTATCTATACAGTCAATGCGCGGGAACCCAAACATTATCCGGAGGATCTTGGCGATGCGGCAATTCTGTTTCATATTGCCGGTGAAAATTGGACAGTGCCCAGTGAGGGCTGGGAAGAAACCAGCCTTGCCATGTTTGCAGGTGATTGGGAAGGGAGTCGGCTTCAGGTAAAATCGGTTTACGATGCGATTGAAAGACTGAAGCCCAGAAAGATGGTTGTCACGGAATGCGGGCATGCTTATCGGGCAACGGTGATTGAAGGGCCTTATTGGACAGGACAACAGTCCGGTAAGCCTCCTGTCGAAACCTTACATTATGTTGAATGGGTTGCGGATGCATTGCGAACCGGCAAGCTGAAAATTGATCCGGTCAAAAAAATTAAAGAACCGGTAACCTATCAGGATTCTTGTAATTATATTCGAAATGCAGGATTACGAAAAGATGCCCGGGATATCATGGGTTATATTGCTGAGGATTTCAGGGAAATGAAACCCTGTGGAGAACACAACTTTTGCTGCGGTGGTGGCGGCGGGTTAAATGGTATCGGGCGATACCGTGAACAACGAAATATCGGACAGAAGGTTAAACGCGATCAGATTCTGGAGACGGGAGCAAAACTGGTTATCACTCCTTGCCATAACTGCTGGGATGCGATTCGGGATCTTGAGGAAACCTATAAGATCGGTATCCGATGGTCTTTCATAAAACCTTTGTTGTTGGGTATGGTTATTGTTCCTGAGCATCTGAAAGGAGAAGAATAATAGTATTTCTGATTAAAACCGTTCACTGTAAAAACACTAGGATAATACCCCCGTCGTGAAACGGGGGTATACGAGTAGCGGTTACGATTGAATAATCATTTCAACGAAAGGAACAATCCACACGGTCCGGAGCGAAATCAACGACCTCGATCTTGTTTTTCCCGAATTTCCGTCCATCGATCTGTCCTGCCAGTTCTTCACTGGTTCCCTTGAACCGAAGATCAAGTACCAGTAAACCTCCTGCCTTGTTCCATCCTTCTTTTTTACTGGAGACAATGGTTTTGATGGTCTCGATTTCTTCTGTGATTGTTTTATATTGCTGAAATGACTTGACACCGGATATATGCAGTTTCATCGGGGCGCCGTTGTTCAAATAATCCTGAAAGGAATTGGTGATGGTATCCACAAGATATCCATCAGTAGCTTTTCCCACTGTATTTTTTAATGCAACGGTTGCGCCTGTGAGTGGACTGATATGAGCTGAAACTCCGTTTTTGACAACAGAACCCAGAAGAATCCCGCTCTGTGACTGAATGACTTTCAATTGCAGACTGGCCTGAACCGATCTCAGACCTGTTCCGGCAATGGCTTCTCCAACGTCCTGGGCTACTGCTTTTCCGATAATCACATATTGAGCGCCGAACATCAATCCCAGGCTGGATGCTGCATCAACGTTTCCTGCCAAAGCCTGTCTTGCTTTATTCTGCTCTTTCACTTCCTCCACCTGGGCTTTGTCGACCAGCTCAAACCCCTTGGCTGCAAGCTGCGAATTGAGTTCTGTTTCCGCTATTCGCATGTTGGGTTTTGTCATATCAATATAGTCCTCTTCGATCAGCACCATCAGTTTTGGGCGCTCCATGCTTTCAAGAAGAATTTTCATGGCCATGAGGTCATCTTTGATTTTGTCCAGAGAGACAGTCGCTTCAATTTTTACAAAGAAATCATTCTGTTTGCTGGATTCCTCTATCACTTTATAACTGGTCACATAGCCGCTGGTTCTGGCCAAAATTTTGTCTTTTTGAAGTACATAGTTTGAGGATTCTGTTTCCGAATGAATGAACACTCCGACGCCTTCTTCAACTGCTGCCCGCTGGGCCTGACGGATTGCATCTGCCTTTGAGATTACACTGATTCCTTCCGTGACAACTTTTTTTTCTTCGGAAAACGCAAATCCAGGTAATAAAGATAACAACATCATTATGGTTGCGACATTGATTATGGTCTTCATTCTTTCGAATCCTCCAGACGTGCAAGTTGCTTTTTGTTCTGTTTTTGGCATATAAGACAGAAAATTAAGTTTTGATTAGCAAGATTTTAGAATATCCGCAATCCCGATATAACTAATTACATGAATAAAACTTACCATATTTTGAATCAATTGTATACTATTCAGCATAGGGCTCATTTTACACAATTTCAAGAGACATTTTGCAGTTTTGTTACGGAGGTGCCATGAGAAGCTATCGGAAAGAGCTTTGGTTTCAGGTTCCGACCAGGCGGGCTTTTATCAATATCACGCCGGAAGTGGAAACCTGTATCAAAGAAAGCGGGGTCAAAGAGGGGTTGGTTCTGGTAAATGCCATGCATATTACTGCATCTGTTTTTATAAATGATGATGAATCCGGTCTGCACCATGATTATGAGGTTTGGCTTGAAAAGCTTGCTCCCCATGCGCCTGTAACTCAATATCGCCACAATGTAGGGGAAGATAATGCAGATGCTCACATGAAGAGACAGATCATGGGGCGGGAGGTTGTCGTAGCCATAACCGATGGACATCTTGATTTCGGAACATGGGAGCAGATTTTCTATGGTGAATTTGATGGCAAAAGACGGAAAAGAGTCCTGGTAAAAATTATTGGAGAGTAACAAAGATTCGGGCATTGGCTGAAGAGACAAAAAGCCCCCTGACATCCATAATCAAAACAGATTGGAGTAACAAACATGGAAATACCCAGAACTTTCAAGGAAATTCTTTTCACCGTGGACAAGGGAATCGCCACATTGATTTTAAACCGTCCTGAAACACGAAACGTGATTACAAGCGCAGAAATGATCGCAGAAATGGAGATAGCCTGTAACCTGATCAATCATGATCTCAACGTCAAGGTGTTAATCATCACCGGGAAGGACCCTGCATTTTCTGCCGGCGGGAACATAAAAGATATGGCGGCAAGAGAGAGTATGTTTCAGGGATCTCCTGCAAAATTGATGGAAAGATACAGAAAAAATGTTCAGAGAATTCCCCTTGCAGTCCATACCATTGAAGTGCCCACAATCGCAGCTGTAAACGGGGCAGCTATTGGGGCTGGATGTGATCTGGCCCTGATGTGTGATATGAGGGTTGCATCGAAAAAGGCGCTGTTTGGGGAGACATTTCTGAACCTCGGACTCATTCCAGGTGACGGTGGAGCCTATTTTTTGCCAAGAGCAGTTGGAATGGCAAAAGCCTGTGAGATGACCTTTACAGGTGAATTGATCAAGGGAGAGGAAGCTTTGGATATGGGTCTTGTCAATTATTGTGTTGAACATGAATCGCTCATGGAGACTGCGATGGGTCTGGCGCAAAAAATTGCATCCAAACCTCCTGAAGCCTTGAGGATGGCAAAACGGCTTCTGTATATGGGGCAATACCTGACCCTTCCTCATCTGCTTGAACAATCCGCATCCCTCCAGGCATTGTGCCATCACACAAAAGACCATATGGAAGCTGTAAACGCAATGCTGGATAAAAGAATTCCGACTTTTACAGGAGAATGATCTGTGTATGAAAAAGGAACCCGTGATTCACTTTTATTATCAGCCACTAACTACTTGAATAATGAATATGATTAGGATATAGGTAGTCCAATCCCATACTGATGTGATTCAAAATATGGCGAGCTGTTCAAGAGATACCACCATTGTCGCATTTATACGAATTTATATCCGGAGGATAATCAGATGAGCAAAGGGATGTCAAAAAATGTATCCGGAAAGTCTATCAGAAAAAAGTCAATAGGGGGTAAATTGCAAAAAAAACAATCAAAAATAATGTCTGTTGAACGGAAGGTGGCTGCATTAGACACGCTGGCATCGGGCATTGCTCAGGAATTTAATGAAATTCTGACTGCAATCATGGGATATGTTGAGATGGCACTGCTTGACAGTCCAAAGGATTCTTCCGTCAAAAAAAATTTAAAACATTCGATGGAAGCTGCTGAAAGAGCAAAGGACCTTATTAACGATTTACAGGTTTTCAGCAGGCAGAAGGAGATGGAGCAGAAAACTTTTCAAATCGGAGGATTTGTAAAAGATATCTTGAATCGATTTCAAAAATCCTTGCCAAAACAGATTGCGCTGCAGAGCAACATTATGGTTGATGCAGAAAATGTTAAGGCAAATCCAAAGCAGATTCAACAGATCGTGGTTAACCTCTGTACCAATGCCTGTAATGCCATGCTTGAAAAAGGAGGGATACTATCGGTTGCTCTTGAGACCCTAACAATCGGAGCGAAAAACAATCACCGTTCGCTGCATAGAGGGGCCTACTTTTGTTTGACCGTTTCAGACACTGGAAAAGGAATTGATGAGGATATCCGGGATCGAATTTTTGATCCTTATTTCACCACAAATCGAACCGGTTCAGGGTATGGTATGGGTCTTGCCATTGTACAAAGTATTGTCGATGCATTGAATGGATTTATTGAACTGGAAAGCAGCAAGCAAAAAGGTACGATTTTTCGAGTATTTTTGCCCGTGGATTAGGTTGTCTTAACTGAAGATGACAAAAAAATGAAATTCGTAATTGTTTTCAACAATAACCTTTTGCTGAAAATGTGTGTTTTCATTTTTTGCTGTACCTGGCTGTGGGGTTGCGCAGGCCGGAACACAATCCCAACAGATCCGGATAATATCTGCACTGTTTTTATTGAAAATGAATACTGGTATAAAGAGGCAAAAAAGTCTTTTGAAAAGTGGCGAATTCCGATTCCTGTTTTAATGGCAATTATGCATAAGGAATCGAAATATCAAGCAGATGCAAGACCACCCAGAACCACCTGCTTATTTGTTTTACCAGGGCCTCGTCCTTCGAGCGCATACGGTTATTCACAGGCCCTTGATGGAACATGGGAAAAATATCAGCAGGAAACAGGGAACTGGGGAGCGGATCGGGATGATTTCGGGGATGCTATCGATTTTATCGGCTGGTATTGCCTGAAAAGTCACAATCAGTGCAAAATCGCCATAAATGATACTTATAATATGTATCTTGCCTATCATGAAGGGCAGGGCGGCTTCTTGCGCAAGACCTATCAGAACAATAACTACTTAAAAAAGATTGCCCGTGATGTAGAACAAAAAGCTAAAATTTATTCTTTCCAACTGGCCTCCTGCGAAAAAAGATTGAATGATAGAGGCCGTTGTTGCTTATGGCCATTCTAAGGGAATTTAGCCGGACTAGTTATAGCGGTCATATTTTTTGCTTGAATTTTTTTTTGAAATAGAATAGTATGACAACTACTTTAAACTACTGCACTCCATCAGAAATACTCAATTGCTATAAAATCTATTCGATACTTTTTTAAAAATGTCCCTGAAACAGACATTTTTTGTATCTTTCTGTTCAGAAAAGCTTGCGCGTGCTTTTTGTTTTTTCATATCAACCATAAGGGAGCATCAACATGAAATCAAAAAAGAAACAACTCCATGACCGCAGACAGCACAAACGATTTAAAGTTCCATCAGATACCTTTGCAATTGTTAAGAATCCCAGTTTCAAACTCGGGCAGATTGTCGATATGAGTATGGGCGGGATCTCTTTTTACTATATCAGCGGGAAAGAATTTACCAAAAAAATTGCGGTTGATATTTTATTGGCAGATGACGATTTTTATATTGATAATCTTCCTGTCAGTATTGTGTCGGATATCCAGGTCCACTTGAATGAATCTGTTGAACAGAGTTCGTTTAAACGATGTGGGCTGCAATTTGATGAACTGACTTCCCAGCAGCGTTCAAAACTATCCTGTTTTATTCCAAAACAAGATAGCGGTTACTTGCAAGATAAACGTTTTATGTCATTTGGTTAATAAAAAACAGGATGCCGGATTTTAATAGAATTTGAAGTTGACTTCAAGATTGAGCCAAAGTAAAATACGTATACAATAACCATTTACGAGAATGCGAAAATAGCCCTCGATCTCGTCTGCATTACTATTCATCCCCGTACTCATTCTTCCCCGCTGTTTTTCCCTTGTCAGATGCTTTCACTCTGAGTGATGGATCAAATACCTTTTTTTGCCAGGAGTGTGTGTTTTAGCCGTTTCTGGAGGACCATTTACATAAGGAGGTATATCATGAGTGTATCAGCCAATCGAAATTTTGCTCGAAGCTATTGTAAAGCAGATCTGATGTTTTCAAGAAATAAAGACGGCGATTATAATAGAGCCAAGATGATTAACTGCTGTGTCAACGGAATCTGTTTTGAAACAGAGAATGCATTGCCGCCAGGGAATGATATTTGTATCAAAATGGTAAATAATGAACCGGACATGGAGATTAATCCGGAAGCTTACAGGATACTGAAGGGAAGAGTGAAGTGGTGCCGTGAAATTGATGATTCGTTTCGTTATGGAATCGGAGTTCAATTCTATGAAACATTGAATAAAAATGTTTTATAGATAATATTGTATCACTCAAGCCAATTTCAAAACGATTAAAAAGCGTCACACCGGCGAAGGTCAGTGCTCAGAAAAGAGCCGAAAATACTGGATTTTCGTTTTCGCCGGAACTACAACAATAGACTTTTGAAATTGGCTCACTTTACAAATATTTGACGGAAACAGTCGATAATTTGACTGCTTACGATCTTTTTTATCAACCGCCGTTCAGATACCATTCCCTGTTTTAGGAAAGCCGATAGCCGGGCTCCGGTAGCTCGGCTATCGGTTTTATAAAAGGTCCGTAAACAATCTTTTCTATGGCATATATGTTGCTAAGTTATGGTTACCGTGACGATAAAGGGTGGCAAGCCATGAACATAGATTCTATCCCGGGAATGACCGGAAAACAGGTGCCCAGGCAAAAGGAAAACAGGGCTGGGAATTCTGATTTTTCAAATATTCTGGACACAAAACAACGAGATATCCGGATAGACCATGTGGATAGCAAGTTGCCGGATGGAAATGGAACACCGGTCAGCGGCCAACCTGCCGGTACTATTTTACTGGGCGAGATCTCCAAGAGCCATCCTACGGTTTCCCACCTGTTGATCGATCATCCTGATTTTCAGAAATCTTGCTGGAAGATCATTCATTCGGAACAAAATCACAGCAAGCCGTTCAGAAAAATTAAAGAGGGTACAAAGATCTATATCGATCAAGCAGATGGTAATCTTTTCTGGAACAGAGATACGGAAATAAAACCTGAAAACACAAGGATCGAACCCGGTCTCAAGTCAGCAGTTCAGAGAGCTGAGGGCATTCATCCGGCACTCAATTCATCAGGTAAAAGAGTGGAAGGCATTCATAAGGATGCTGATTCATTTTCTGAAAAACTGGTCGATGCCGTCAAACAGAACCTGGGAATGAAATATGACCAGGTTAATTGTTATGAACTCATAGTTCAGGGCCTCCGGCAGCTTGGTTATCGGTATGGCGGGCATGGGGGATTAAAAGAAACATTGATCAATATGGCTGTATCCAAAGGCGAAGCCATCAATACTTATTTCAGCGGAGAGGGCTTGATTGAGTCGTCCGGTAAAGCCGATTTTGTAAAATCCTTTGAGATCTTTTCCGATTATAAGAAGAAAGCAAATGAGATTATGGAAGAAATTTCATCCCTGATTCAGCCGGGACAGATCCTTTCTTTCTCCACCCCGTCACGAGGTCATACCGGAATTATTTCAAGTAAAGGAGATCAGTGGACATACGTGAATTCAGGGCGATTGGATAACAGCATCGATGCATCTGCTATCCGGAAAGGTGTTGGAGAAGAATCATTGGTTTCAGAAATTCTAAACTGGGTAAAACTGGCCGGACGAAAAAAAGAACCTCTTATTCTTACCATAGGCCGTCTGGATGAAAATAAATTGGAACCATACAAGATTGTTCCCTGGGATGCATAGTCCGCTCAGTATGATCATTTTTTACGGATCAATGTCTGCAATATATCCTCTTTCCCGATAATGCCAACCAGAGTGCCGGCTTCAACAACCGGCAGGGAGTGGTAGTTTTTATCAACCATCAATGTGGCGATTTGCTCAATATCCGTTTCCGGGGAAACGGTTACCGGATTTTCCGTCATGGCATCGGCAACACTGAGTGCTGCGATTTTCTGTATATTTTTTTCCATTTTTTTTAAAGAATTGAATGGAATGAAACCATCCAGAAAAGTAAACAAAGAGGGGATGGGAAGGGTTTTCTGCTGGGCAATCAGATCGCTTTGACAGAGGATTCCGATGATCTTTCCATTCTTTTCAACCACCGGAACACCGTTGATATGATGTTCAAATAGCAGGCCTGCAGCACTTGTAATTTCCATATCAGGAGAAACCGTGATCACATCTTTTGTCATAATGTCTTTTGCTTTAAGCATGATTGTCTCCTTTTTTTTAGATTCCACACCAGGTTAAAATATTATCAATGTGTTCCCGTTCACTTTGAACCTGATTTGCCGGAAATTCCCAATCCGGATATCCGATTGCGATTGCCGCCATTAAGCGCTTTGAATCCGGGATTCGAGCTTCTTCCCGGACTACATCTGCGTATGTAATTCCCTGGTTTTCGATACAGGTATGCAGTCCATAGGCAAGGGCTGCAAGGCATATATTCTGGACTACAGAGCCGACATCAAGGGCTGTTCCCTGAATGGGCAATGTTTTGTCCGCAACAATGAAGATGGCAACCGGCGCGTCAAAATACCGAAATCCTCTTTCCAGCCATTCCGCTCTTTTTTGAAGATCCTTTCTGGGGATATCCATTAATTCAAAAAGCTGTTTTGCGATTTCAATCTGCCGGGTCCGGAAGATGGAGCCCTTGGGACGTTCAATCATGAGATGAGCCATCTCCTCCGGAGGAAATACAAAGTTTCTTACTTTTTCCACATTTTTCTGCCGTATGGTATCCAGTAGATCTCCGGCCGCAACGACAAATTCCCAGGGCTGCGTGTTTTCAGCAGAAGGTGCCCGGCATGCAATTTCGAGTATAGCCCGTAAGGTTTCTTTTGGAATCGGATCGGATTTGAACTTTCGAATACTTTTTCTGGTTTTTATGGCTTCAATAATGTCCACTGATGAACTCCTGAATTGGATTACTGGAATCGGATTGCTCCCGGTATCACCTTAAGAATCTGAGATTGAAAGCACGAACTTTTTGTAAGAGTATCAGAAATGGAGTGCGTACGTCTACCCTTTTCTTGGTTCTACAGGTACACGCGGAAAGAATCCTGCTGAGCAATCGCATCAGGGCTTACAGATTGATCACCCTGTCAGCAAGCTGCATTGATGTGACAATATCCAGCATGTTGGTGGTTTGTCCGACTTTCTTTTTTTCCAGAAGATTAAAATGGGTGAGGCATGTGCCGCATACAAGGATATGGGTTCCGGTTTTTTCAAGATATTTCAGCTCTTCCAGAACCAGGGATTGGTCAATGGTCAGTTTGACACCATTATTCACAAATACCAGACGCCATAGATCAGAGCCCATCTCCTTCAGGGTTTTCAAAAAACTGACCATCAGTTTTTCACCAAGCTCATCATCACCATTGCCGATTTTATCAGAACTGATCATGACCAGGATTTTTTGATGATCCGGTTTTGGTTGAGGCTGAGATGCTGGTTCGAGTGTATTGTCCGGGTCTTTCCGCCCTTGAACATGAAAGTCATTGCCTTGTTTTTCTACGGTAACCTTATAGTGCCGGGATTGTAAAAACCGGCTGACATTTTGACTTGCAGCCTCATTGTCAACGATAACATCCATCGATTCCGGGCTCTCTTTTTCTATGACTGCCTTGGTTTGAATTACCGGTGTCGGGCATGCCATACCTTTGGCATCAATCTGTCTCATGGTTGCTCCTGACTTTTCTCTGGTTCAACAGTAATATAAGATCGGATAGACGATCATTTTTGTTAAACAATGAGCCAATTTCAAAACGATTATAAAGCGTCACACCGGCGAAAGTCATTGCTCAGAAAAGAGCCGAAAATACTGGATTTTAGTTTTCGCCGGAACTACAACAAGAGACTTTTGAAATTGGCTCCAATGAAAACATTTTCCGATTCTTTGATTGAAACTGTTATAGAAATATTCCGGATAAGTCAATTTGATAGAATCAATGATGGGAATCAATTCTATAGATAATATCTATATATTATTTGCTGATCTGCCCGACCAGATCATATATGGGCAACAGCAAACCACCGATGATGATCGCAAACATGATGCCGGCAATAATCAATACAGCCGGCTCAATGATTTTCCCAATCGTGGACACCAGAATGGAAAGCTTGTTTTTATATTCCTCTGCAATATAGGTCAACTGTTCGGTCAAGGTGCCGCTCATCTCTCCTATACCGATCATGCGTATCACAAAAGGTGGAAACAGTTTCGCATTTTTAAATGAACCGGCAATGCCATCCCCTCTGGACACGCTTTCCAGAATATTATTGAGGCTCTCTTTGTAAATGCTGTTGGAAATCGATTCCCTCAGGATTTTTAAGGATTGCAGGATGTCGATTCCGGAACTCAACAGCAGGGATAAGTATTCCGTGATAAAGGCTAAAGAGGATGCCCTGATGATTGTTCCGGAAAGAGGAAGATTGAGCAGTACAGAATCAATGATTTTTTGTCCTCTCACGCTTCCCTTGTACAGATACGACAACATCATGATGATAATGGCAGTCCCACTGAGAATATGAAATAGATAGTTCTGGACAATTTCAGACAGCCAGATCAGGAATACCGTCAGGCCTGGAAGGCTGACGTTCATTTCGACAAACAGGGTAACAATTTTAGGCACAACAAAGTAAAACCAGAAAATTAGCCCCGCACCAAGCATGAAAAAGACAAAAGATGGGTATAGGAGTGCCTGTTTGGTATCACTGATGATTCCATCAATCCTCTTAAGATGACCGGCACCTTTTTTCAGCATTTCATCCAGTTGTCCGGTTTCCTCTCCAATCCGAATCAGGTGAAGGATCGTTTTTGGGAAAATATGAGAATATTTGGACGCAGTTTCGGAAAATGTTAATCCTCCTTGTATCGATATAATCATATCCTCGATGTCTTTTGAAATTTCAGGAAGACTGGATGAAGCAGAAGATTCTTTGAGTGCGGATGATATCGGCACACCCGAACGGAGCATCAGAGATAAATTGCTCAGGAATTCAGTCTGGTCTGAACGAGACATTTTTTGTTGCAGGCTGAAGGAGGCAAGATGCAATAAAAAGGAGTAGATCATACCGGGTTTGCCGACATGGATTGCAGTACTTCCATCCCGTTCAAGATGGGAAATCGCAGACATTTCATCCTGGTAAGGGAGCTTGATAAATCCGGAAAAAATTCTTCCGGAAGGTGATAGTAGTTTAAATCTGAAATACCCCATAGACCTATTAAACCTGCCGTATATTACCGAGGACACGCACAGCCTCTTCGGTAGTTGTAATTCCCTGTTTTACTTTGATTGCAGTAATATCCGATATATCCACAAACCGGCCGTCTCTGGCCGTTTCCATAATGCGGTGCAGATCCGATTCCTGTTCGATCATGAGTGCAAGAACACGGTCAACCGTCAGCAACTCATATACCAGTGTTCTTCCGAAATATCCTGATCCGCCGCAAACGTCACACCCTTTTCCACGAAACAATTGGGAAATGGATTGATCCCGGAGATATTTTTTTTCTTTTTCCGAAGGTGTATAGGACTCTTTACAGGATTTGCATATTTTTCTTACAAGACGCTGGCTGACCACACCGATCAAGGAATCGGAGATAAGAAATGGTCTTACGCCAAGATCTCTCAGTCGTGGTATGGCACCTACTGCACTGTTTGTGTGCAGGGTGGATAAAACAAGGTGGCCTGTTGTCGAAGCAGTGATGGTTGTTGCGGCTGTTTCCTTGTCTCTGATTTCCCCTACCAGGATTACGTCCGGATCATGGCGAAGAAAATATCGTATTGCATTTGCAAAAGTATAACCTGCTTTTTCATTGACCTGGGTCTGGCGGAGGAGCGGGATATCATACTCAATCGGTTCTTCTACGGTAATGACGTTTTTATGAAGAAGATCCAGTCTTCGGATACCGGCATACAAGGTTGTGGATTTACCGGACCCCGTAGGGCCGGTCAACAGAATGATGCCAAATGGTTCGTTGAACATGTTTTCAACGATTTTAATATGCTCTTCAAGGAATCCTAGCTGTGCCATACCCATAATCGCTGTTTCCATGGGAAGGATGCGTAGCACCATGTTTTCTCCCTGAGGAGAAACAATTGTGGATACCCTGAAATCGTAACTGTTATTCAGGATCATTGCTGAAAAACGTCCATCCTGGGGTAGTCTTTGTTCGGCGATATCCATATCTGCTTTTAATTTGATTGTTGAAACAATCCGGTTCAGCGAAACAGGAAGGAACATGATCGAATTCAAAACACCATCAATGCGAAAGGAGATATTAATCGCCTGCTTCATGGGCTGGATATGGATATCGGTGGTCCTCATTTTTATTGCAAGGTGAAGAATATATTTTACCAGCGTATCCATACCCCTGGCCATTTCACGATCCTGAGAAAGAAGGTTGATCTCATTTTCAATCAGACGTTCAACCGGATTTTCAAGAAAATAGAAGAATTTATTGATCGCATTGATCACCTTGGTTCTTTCCGCCATAAAAAAAGAAGGGATCAGACCCGTCTGTCTGGAGACCAGTTGCCCAATTTTCGGGTCAGAAGGATTATGAGCGGCGATCTCAACAATTTTTTCATGGACCCGGATAGGTAGAAACGAGTTGTTCAGGCAAAGATTTTTATTGAACATTTTGAGCAACTGTTCATTCGGAAGTATTTCATCCACATCAATATAAGGTATTCCTTCTTGTTCAGATAGGGTGGTTACAACTTCGTACTCCGTCACAAAACCGAGTCGCTCAAAAATTTCACCCACCCTCATCTTGCTGATTTTTTGTTCCTGAAGGGCATACTTGATATGTGCTTCTGTAAGGATTCCTTTTTCCTTGAGAAGTTCACCCAGAAATTTTTTGGTCTTTTCTTGAGTCATTTTCCGATCCTTTTACATGACATAACAGGAAAAGGGTTTTTTCATCCGGATATCCTGTTATGGGTAAATCCCATTGTTTCTGAAAGGAGACAAGCCCCCTTAATACTTCCTTTCCTACAATACCATCCAGTTCATACTGGTACAGTGAGAGTTCTTTGAGTGCTTGCTGGAGAGAACGTATTTCATCTCCTTGATATCCATAGTAGAAATTGGTTATTTTCGGGTCAGGATGCCAGAACAGGATATATTCCTTTTCATTGGTTTGGGCTGCATTCCGGATAAGGACATCATACTGACCTTCTATGCTTGCCGGAAGCGTATTTAACCGAATAAGGCGATATCCGGTCTGATCATAAATCTGTCCGGAGATTTCTTGAAAGTTGTTTGTATGGATTGCCTGCAGGAACGGGTTTTCATAGGATGCCAATTGATAAGCCTTTAAAAAAATAGAAACCTTTGATGGGGGTAGGGCAGGATCGATGGGTGTCAGGAGTTCCGGCGGTCTTTGCAAATTAGGGTAAGGTAGTTTTTGAATCGGCGAGATTTCTAAAATGCTCTGAATCAACGGTGATTGTTTGTTTTTGGTGTCTTGAAATTTTTGGTTTTCCGCTACAGACGGAACAGAAGAGAATCGCTCTATTGCAGATGGTAAATAAGCGCTTCCGAAATAGAAGACAAGTATCAGAGACAGAATGAGACATGCCGATACCAGCATTGGTTTTGACGCGGATCTTCTATATTCACGTAACGGATGGATATCCCGGTGTGCGTCTTTGACAATTTTTTGGGTAAGGGTTTTTGAATCCGCCAGATAAGCCGCATAGAGGCATCGATCCAGTAAGATATTGATCTGCCGTAGATTTCCGCGGGTAAGTCTGAAAATCGTTTTGACAGCAGGTCTGGATACATGGAGCTGACCATTATTCCCGGATAAATTCAGTTTGAAAAATAGATAGCTTTCAAGCTCAACCAGCAGCAACGGGGTAACCTTTTGCCAGATGATGATTCTGCTTTTTAATTGTCTCAGCTCCGGCTGATCCAGCTTTTCAATCAGTTCCGGCTGGCCGATCAGTAAAATTTGAACCAGTTTTTTTTGATCTGCCTCGTAGTTGGAAATCATTCTGATCAATTCAAGGGATTTCGAGTCCAGGTTTTGGGCATCATCCACAATTATCGCGCAATTCTGATTGTTTTTATTTTTTTCAGTCAGAAATTCACTCAGTGCGTTCAATAAATCTCCAAATCGGAGAGAACCGGTTTCCAAACCAAAATCCCGGTTGATCTCCCGAAGCAGTTCGATATTCCTGCATGACGTATGAAAAATAAGGGAGGTTTCTATTCCCTTTTCTTCAAGCAAGCGTAATATCCTCCGGCTGATACTTGTTTTCCCCAAACCCGTGTCCCCGGAAAGAACCATGAACCCTTTTCTGGCGATAATTCCATGGATGATTTCCGCCAATATCTGTTCAATGTGGTTGGAGATAAAAAAATTGTCATCATCGGGAGCAACCGGAAACGGATTCCGCTGTAAACCAAAGTATTCCAGATACCCCATTTCATTATTGGATATCAGTTTATCCATGATTATACCTTATGGTTATAATTTCCAGACGCATGTATATAAGGAATTCCCTTTGTTGAGCTGACATTGAAACCGTCCCATGTCTGATCCGGCTACGCCGTCGACAAATCGATCAACCCGTTCTATGGATTCTTTTGAAATATCATAAAGAATTAATTTGTCCGGAAGGCAGAGAACAAATATTTTCTGTTCACCCTGTCCAAACCCGATTTTATCCATAATATAGATGTATGAAAACTGTGTGTTGGAGGCCGGCCTGACGATCTGATTGTTTTTCATATAATGAACCAACTGCTCCATATACTGGACATGGTTGTTACCGGTGAATACCGGCCAGGTTGTTTGCATCTGGTTTAATAACCGGATCGAGATCTCCCATTTTACAAGATAATCCTTATAAAATTTAGAATCAATCGAATAGTTTATTGCACGTACCCCCCCCCAGGCTGTAAGGACAATGACGCCGAAATAAAGCAGTACGGAAATAATCCTGTTTGCAGACCATAGGGTAGAGGGCATTGAGATACACTGTCACAGTTTTTTATTTCATTCTGATTCCATATCCAACCAGAGGGTTCATTCTTCTTTGAAACCGATTATAATATTTTAATCCAATCAGAGCCAATTTCAAAAGTCTCTTATTATAGTTCCGGCGAAAACTAAAATCCAGTATTTTCGGCTCTTTTCTGAGCACTGACTTTCGCCGGTGTGACGCTTTATAATCGTTTTGAAATTGGCTCAATCAGTAAAAATTATGTAACAGATCCTGAATGGTTGAATTCTCCGGGTAGATTTTAGCCAGATTCACAAGACGTAAATGGGCATCCTCTATTTTTTCGTTTTTGATTTCAATGATGGCCATATTGATATTGGCTTCAAGATCATTTTGATCTTTCGCCAAAATCCTCTGCAGGATTTCAACAGCCTGTGGATATTTTTTTGTTTTGATGTAAAAAAATGATTTGATTTTTAAAAGATATGGGTTGTCTTTTTGGGTAAGGTCGCTCAGTTTTTGCATCAGTTGCTCTGTTTCCTGGTAATCCTGTTTTTGAATGCTCTCCTCGATATTTGAAATCAGAGAAGCGACTTTTCTACCCTTATCGATTTTTACCTGAACAAGAATCTCCTCCATGCTCTGTTTCCGGTTTTGTTCGGTACTGGTTGCGAGGTGGCTGTTGCCATTCGGTTCGTTCACCGGTTCTTCTTCCCATTTTACAGGTTGCTTCTGATTCACAGTAACAGGGATTCCATTTTTCAGATCTTGAAGCAATGCAGCAGGTTGATTTTCCGGTTGAGGTTTTTCCTGATCTCCGGCATCCGATATCTGGGGGGAGGTTCCGGATAAATCTCTATCTTTTTCCATGTATTCGATTTGATAATCTTTTTCTATCGAAGCAGTGGGATCGGTTTCCGAATAAGATACTCCAGGTGGCTGTTGCTGTATATCCTGTTTCCTTGCTTCCGGCATGTTTTCAGGATGGGTAGGGATTTCCAGTTCTTCTGTACCCTTTCCCGCATTGTTCCCTTGGTTTGGTGGGGGTTCAGCGGTATGTGATTGAAAATTGCTGGAAGGGGAAGAAACGTTTGCTTGAGGGTTTTGGTGAAGGGAGGAGATCAAAAATTGAATTCCGTAGTAAACAAACAATCCTGCGATAAATAACATGATTATAACCAGTGGAGAAAAAATGATCTTTTGAAATGAATATACATTGGCGCTCTTACGAAGCAGATCTTCATTTCCTTCCGGTTTCTGCAACGGTTGGGCTTTTAGTTTTTTCAGCGCTTTGAATATCAGACTCATATTATTTTTACGCTCAGAATAATTACCAATTCACGGGTTTCAACATTTTGCATTTCACTTTTAAACAGATAGCCAACAACAGGGATCACAGATAAATAAGGAACATCCTGATTCTCATTGATGTTGCGTTTATCAATCAGGCCGCCCAATATAATGACATCCTGATCATGCATGGATATGGTCGAACTGATCTCCTTCACATTTACTTCCGGCAGGGATATGCTCTGGTCTGCTCCAACATTTTGCAGTTCAAGACTTGCTCGGTCAACGTCGCTTTTAATGGGATTGATGAGAAGGGAGATTTTTCCGTTTTCTTCAATAAAAGGAATAATGCCCAAAATCAGGCCATCAAAAACATTTGAAACTTCGACCTGGGTTTCTTCGGTTCGAACATCTCCAGTACCGGAGGTGGTGGTTTCCACACTTTTTTTATACGTCAGCGATGTTCCGACACTGATAATCGCCGGTTTGCCGTGCATGGAACGGATACTCGGGTTGGAAATTATTTTTGCATCTCCAAAAGTCTGCAGTGCATTCACTGCTTCATCCAGGGGATTGAGAGAGTAGTTCCCGTTTCGATGAGACAGCACCAGCCCATTACCTGCCGACCATGACATTTTTGTAAAGGAATCAACCGATGAAGCAGAGTCCCGGATTACGCTCCAGTCGATTCCATATTTGTAATCATCGGAAAGATTGACTTCGATAATTCTTGCTTTAATCAAAACCTGCCTGTTCAGCATATTTTGAAAATGATTTACAATTTGTGAAACAGAAGAAATGACGGATGGTTTGTCTTTGATAAAAAGACTTCCGGCCATACGATTGATCGTATATTTACCTTCCTTGGATTTCACCTGGGTTATTATTTTTTCGAGCGTTTCATATGGATTTGATGTCTTGGAACCGCTGCCGGTAAGTTTGAAATTACCGGACAAACCGGTTGAGCTTTCTGAACCCTGAGAGCCGAGAACATCTCCACCAACATCAAAGGTTGTTTTTATTTCCGTATCCAGAAAATTGATTTTGAAGAGTTTTTCCTGAAAGGATCGGATTCGAATAATATTGCCTTTTGTTTCATAATAGAGGTCAAAGGATCTGAGTATCTCTTTGAGCGCCTGGGATGCAGTCACCTTTTCAAAATTCATTGTAAGCTTTTGGTCTTCATAATCGACATCCGAATCTATGATCAGATTCATTCCGATGGATCGGGCAAGTGAATAGAGAACCGTCTGTAATTTCTCATCCATCATGGAAAAGGAGACAATGTGTTCCTCAAGGGGATCATATGTCGGCATGATCGGTTCAAGATTGATATTGTCCTTTCTTTCTTTTTCAAGACTTGCCGATATCTTATCCTCTCGATCTGCTACTTCTTCTGACGCTTTTGAAATTTCGGATAGATTCTTATTATTCAGAGGGGGGGAGGGCGCAGCAGAACGAGAGTGAGAACAGCCTGCTAGGAAAAAAAGGAGGCTCAACCAGAGTAATACATATTTATTTTTCATTTTTTCTCCTTATTTTGCGTACGCCCCGGACTGAGATTCTGCTGCTGTTTTTCTTGTTGGCTGGTTGTTTGAGTATCGATTTTGATCCAGCTTTGAATCCTATCTTTATCCAGCAGCACCTGTCTTGTTTGAATCATCAGGATTTGGCTGCCGTCCGGAAGTAAAGCTCCTTCCTGGTAAAAAGTATTGTTGAGTATACAAAATTGTTTGCTTCCCGAAGAAAAGGTAAAGGAGAGCAAATAGTCCATTTTTTCATGTTGTGAAATGAGATTGTTTTTTTTTTGACTGAAGTTGGTCGAATCGGGATTCATATAACCGAGAAGACGAAGGTCTGATGGAATTTGTTGCGTGATCAAGGGAGTCCTCAATACATCCATTCTGGAGCTAAGCTGATCAATAGTACTCATTTCCAATGGACTGGGTTCCGGGTAAAGCGGTAGCGGTTTGAAGTCTGGATTGCCGGAAGAGCTTTCGATGATTTTCCAGGAATCGGTAGCATAATAGAAAAGAGTTAATCCGATTGAGGAAAGGATTAGTACGATTGAAACCAGTCCTTGATATTTTGCTTTCATGGTATCGCCCTTGAGAGCTTGATGAAAAACCGGGAGTTTTGAATTTCTGTATCAAAACGATTTTCAGTCAGGTGGTAACCGCGCTTTTTCAATGTGTGTAAAAAATTCTGATATCCCTTGTAAGCTGAGTTGAATGAACTGGAAATTTTCCCATTAAGTTCCAGTTGAATCGAGTCAGAGGCATAGTTGATTTTCAAGGTTTCAAGTTTCATTTCTGCAAACCATGTGCTTGACAGATCATTCAGGACAAATTGAAAAGAAGGTGTTTCACGATAAGTGGAAATCTTTTTTACAAAGGAAAGTGTATCCTGATATCCAACAGCTGCCGGCAATATGGGGATCTGTTTTTGTATCTCAATAATTTCACGCCTGGCCTGTATAATGGTTTTGTCAAGTTGTTGCGTTCGGTTTGCAGAAAAAAGGCCGGCCCCTGCGAAAAATAGAATCATGAGAACACACAGGATGTTTGCCAGGTGAGTAATTCTTTTTGCAAAATAGGCGGCCTTTTCAATTGGTTTGGAGATACTGTTTCGAATGCTTTCCATTCGAGCCGCATTGAAAAAAGAAAGTTCCAGGGGTTTATCACAAAAGTGAATAACCTCTTTCCGGAGGAATGAATATTCAAAATGAGTATTTTTCTCATGCATCGGAAGCTTTGAGCTGTCCAGCCAATTCACCAGAATAAGCTTTTCAATTTTTATCCCGTTATCTGCTTCAGCGGTTTTGATATCCCTCTCTATTGTTTCCCAAAGGGTTTTGATCTGTTCATCACTATTATCAAAACTGACACACCGGTTGGCATAGAAGATTTCCCTGCGCGTTCCGATCAGGAGATCACCAAACCGGTTATGCTGGAAAAGAACGGCAACTGGTTTGTTGGAGCGATATTTTTGAATTACGCTGTAGAGTATTGAATACAAGGGAAATAGTATTATGCAACCATCCTGGGAGGAGGTGTTGTTTTGATATTGACTGAAGATGCGTGTGGGCAGAGATGTGAAAAAAATTAAAGTTGAATTTCCGCCTTTTGCTTTTTTCCAATGCGTAATAACGGTAACCGGTTCATTATACTCTCCGGATTCCATAAGTTTTTTTCGAACCATGAGCTCGGAATAACGGACATCGGAGTCTACTATCATGGTTCGTGAGTTGGATAGTCCAAAATCGGATATGAGAAAACAATCATCGGTAATATTGGATAGGTTGGGAATCTGCTCTAAAATTTTCCCATTCAATCTGTAGCAGATACCGTCCAGTTCAATGATGTATTTTTGGGGGTGTGTTATCATTATTTCTCTCTGACGATGAAAGCACCTTTCAGGTTGATCAAGATATCGCCGTCTTTTTTTTCGGGCAGGGCGGATCGATTTGATTGATTTGAACTTGGATTTTTATTTGGCTCTTCGTCTATTGCTGTTGTTATTTCAAGACTGATGGGATTGAAATAGAACAAAGGAGTCTGTTTACACTGTTCCAGTATTTGTTCAAAAGCTTCAAACGTAACCGGTTCTTCTATGTTGACGTTATATGTTGCCCACTTCTTTTCATGAAGACCCAACGTATTAGCCTGGTTAAGAAAGGTTTGAACCCGGGTAAAGATCCGCTGTTTTCTGGTTGTTTCCTGAAGCTGGTTTTTCGAAATATTAAGTCTCACATTCAGGGCTTCCAGTCTTTCTTCCTGAGCGAGGCAGAAGCCATATTCTTTTAGGAAAAAATATCCTGAAACCATCACAAGAATGGCAAGAATCATGGAAAGCAAACCGGATTTCAAAAATGTAAGCGATGTTTTCATAGTTAAAACTGCATTTTCCAGCGTGCATCGCTGGTTATATCGGTTGGCTTTTCACCGGACTGAATCCATGCCTGCAAAGCACCGGTGGCGTTTACCCGGATAAAATCTCCGGTTGTGCCATCTGCCTGCCCATCGACCATCCGGTCAATAGCCAATGCCAGTTCAAGAGGGATATTGGAGATTTGCATGTAATTATAGTTGCCGCTGGTGTTATTGTCGGCTCCATGATTGAAGGTGATTGAGATGTCTTGTGCGCCGCCTTCGCTGTTTGTATATCGATAGGTACACGTGTCGGTGCTGTTGGTTGTCGGAGCGGAAAGACCAATTTGAGTGATACCGTAGTGTGGTTGACCCGGTACCGGTGTATGATTGTTCAGATTCACGCAATCGGTGCCGTCTGCCTGATTATCCGGTGGTGATGATATGTCACCCAGAATTCTGCCGGAACGATCATAGTAATTGACATAAGTCAACCGCCATTCATTAAAAAATTTTGAATAGATCTTTTTTTGTTCTCCGCTGCGGATTATGTCTTTTCCTTTCACGACTGCACCGATGATAATGCCAATGATGATGAGTACAATGGCCATTTCAATCAGTGTGAACCCTTTGTTATTTTTAGCGATGGTCATTATCCGGTTCAGGAATTGCATTTCCTGCCTCCTTTTCCAAAAGTAGGATTGTTTGCTTTTGTGAAAATGGTTATTCAGCACAGGGAATTCAGATCCAAAGTGGTTTTCACTCTTGAATCCGTATTCACAAAATGAAGTTCATCAGATGAAAAAAAGTAAGCGTATCGGTTTTGTGAGTTGATGTTGATCGGCAGGATAAAAGCTTATTTAAAAATTGAGATATCGCCGATATTTGTAACTGATTATAACATAATCCTTTCTGCTGTCAACCAAAAATATCATACACCTCCTTTGAAAAAAGTGGAGATATTCTTATGATTTTTTTTAATCATATTCATTGCCATATAATTGACGGGAATCGGCTCTTAATTGGTTTGTATTTTGTCTCGGCTTATGTAATAATATTTTACATACGAGCCAATTTCAAAAGTCTCTTGTTGTAGTTCCGGCGAAAACTAAAATCCAGTATTTTCGGCTCTTTTCTGAGCACTGACTTTCGCCGGTGTGACGCTTTATAATCGTTTTGAAATTGGCTCATACAGTAATTCGCAAATATCCATTCTGTTTTCCTGGGTGACTCGGATAGATTTAATATCGGATACAAGATAATTTTCATCAGATCGAAGTCTCTCTTTGATCTAAAACCTGAGACAGAGACATATTGTGTACATCTCCTATACAGGTTTTGCGGGTTTACCTAAGGCGACTCTTTTGCTTTTTTTCAAGAAGAAACTTTGTATTAATTTTAACTTCAGCTTGTTATGTGTTTATATTTATGGGTTGGCATGATGTTTGTTATCAGTTTCACTATATGTAAATGTGAACAATCAAAACAATACAGCCGGGAGGTGAAAAATGGGCGCAGTGAAAAAAAGAAAATTGAAAAAAAATGCCTCTGTTATAAATGCGTATTCGGGTTTGGATAGAAGGGAATTGGATGACCCGAGTTATTTCGGCTATTTTCTTCTAGAAGGCAGGGAGAGGAGATGGTCGGAAAATTTAATTTCACATCGAATGGAAAAGGCCATTGCGGATGTTTTATCAAAGCTTCATGAATATAAACATCTTGCCCCGTATGGAGTAATGTAACCTTTTCTACATTCAATTGATCAATGTTGATGAAACTATAGTTGACAGGCAGTGGCTTCTATTGCACTGCCTGTTTCTTTTCTTTCTATCTTATTATTTTTACAAATGTAAACCAAATAATATTTGACATGCATGAACGGGTATCCTACTCATAAAAAAAATATTAGAAAGGCTATGGTTTTACTATATTGATTATTTGAAAAAAAGGGTTTTTGGGGAATGAAAATTGGATGTGAGCTAATCGGCTTAACCGAAGATACAGCTACAATACTTTATGATGAATTGAAAAAAGAGGGATCTGTGGTGGAATTTGAGATTGAAATGCCGCAAGAGATCTTTCTGGATTCGTTTACCATAAATGGAGTTGTCATAAAAAGTGATTATATCCGGAATAACGGATCAAGCGGGTATTTGACTGAGCTGAAAATCGGAGATCTTTCCATTGAAAACAGAAAGATACTGGCTGCTTATGTTGCCTTTTTGAGGCAGGAAAAAGAATTGGATAAAATTCATATTGACTATGATGCGATCCAGAATGCAATCCATAAGTTGAGCCAGAGTTTTTTTCAGATTGTATCGATTGCGGAAAAGATGAGTGGTAAGCCCTCAAAAAAGATTACTCTTCACTGACAGAAGATATAAATGGTTGTTCAATATTTTCTTTTTCTGAAAGAGGAGCTGCCCGGATGATGGTAAACAGAAAATCTTCAGAATTTGATGTGATTATTGTCGGAGGCGGTCCAGCGGGATTGTTTGCTGCCTATTACCTTTGTGAGCATTCCAATCATAATGTGTTATTGATTGAAAAAGGGAAAGGGGTCCTGGGGCGAAAATGTCCGATAAATAATACACGGGGATGTATGAAGTGCAAACCTTGCAATATTCTCTCCGGTATCGGGGGGGCAGGTCTTTTTTCTGACGGGAAGCTCAATTTTATTCATAAGCTCGGGAAAACCGATTTAACCCAGTTTCTATCAGTTTCATCTGCAGTCCATCTCATTGATGAGACAGAGCAGATATTCAATCATTTTAATATGGATGGGCCTATCTATCCTTCAGATATGGATGCTGCCAAGCAGATTCGAAAGCAGGCGAAGATCCGAGGAGTTGATCTTCTTCTGATCAAGCAGAAACATCTGGGGAGTGATTTTTTACCAGGCCATATCGCAGGAATGACCGAGTACATTAAATCAAAAGGAGTTGTGATCCATACTTCAGAAGAGGTGAAAGATATCCTTGTTGATAAAAACACTGTAAAAGGGGTGGTAACCAATCGGAAACAGTACTTTTCTGAAAATGTGATTCTTGCACCGGGCAGGATTGGATCAAACTGGATCGTCAATCTTGCTTCCCGGCATCATATTGAACTCAGTCAGCGTGGAATTGAGGTTGGAGTCCGTGTTGAGGTTCACAATGATATTATGCATGATCTTTGCGAGGTGATTTACGACCCAACTTTTTTTATTCAAACCAACAAATATGATGATGAAACAAGAACATTCTGTACAAACAAGGGGGGCTTTGTTACCCAAGAAAGCTATAGCAACCTTGTGTGCGTAAATGGCCATGCCTATCGAAATAAAAAGTCTGATAACACGAATTTTGCGTTTCTTTCAAAAGTAATTCTGACAGAACCGGTTACGGATAACCAGGCATATGGAGAATCCATCGGAAGTCTTGCGACCCTGATTGGTGGGGGAAAACCTTTGCTTCAACGCTTCGGAGATCTTAAGCGGGGAAGACGCAGTACGTGGAATCGGGTTAAGAAGGGTTATATTGAACCCAGCCTGAATGATGTTGTATGCGGAGATATTGCAATGGCGCTTCCGGAAAGAATCCTGACAAACATAATTGAAGGATTGAGCAAGCTGGACTGTGTGGTTCCGGGGGTATCCAATGATGAAACCCTGCTGTATGCTCCGGAGATTAAATTTTTTGCAACACAATTGAAAACCAACAATGACCTGGAAACAAAAATCAAAGGCATGTATGTGGCCGGAGATGGGCCAGGGGTCGCTGGAAATATTGTTTCCGCCAGTGCAACAGGGTTGATTCCTGCCAAGGCGATAATCAGGAAAATGGTCTAAAATTCGTAAGATAAAATCATTTTTCCCACTCAAGCTATTTTGGATTGGGGGGGGGGGGGGGGGGGGTTATTGACAAATTTTAATTTTTAGTGTAAACAATGTTAGCGGGAAAGAACTAATGTAAGTTTTATGAATCATTATTGGAGGAATGGGCCATGCCGTTAAAGGATAAACGAATCGGATCTGACCGAAGATCTGGTATTGACAGACGTCAGATGAGGCCATTGCGCCTTAAAAATACTTGTTTTCTGGAGCGCAGGCAGTTCATGACAGACCGAAGATCCGACATTGAGCTCAGAACCGGATGGACCCGCATCAACAAGTGGAGCAGCGCTTATATTGGTATTACAATCTCAGAGGCAGCGAACCAATAATGATCATATAAAAAGTGTTATTCCATAATTAAGACGCTGTTTTTTCTCCATATTTTATTATGCCAAGCGATTTCCCGTTCTTCTATTGTTTCAACAAAGTAGTCAATATTTTTCATCGCCCTGAAGCCTTCATACCCTTCATAAATAAAGTCGATAATTTTTCCAACTCCAACCAGATGAGCTGCGGTACGGATGGTCTTTAAGGAAACGGCAACGATCCATTTTTGACTGAGTCGATGGAAAGCTTTTGTCACATTGGTACTTAGTCGGATCTGATATATTCGCTGATTATAATTATTAAGACCGCAGTAAACCTTTTGATATTCCTTCATGGTTAACTCTGTACCTATATTGAAATGTATCATTTGTTCAACCATACGGTCATCCAGTTCGTCCGTCAGCTCGTGCAGTTCAATTACCTGGCTTACCGCAGATATGATACCTTTATAAATTTTCCCTCTGAGTAATTTATGCAGTTGCTTGATGCTGGTATCCCGGAAAGAAAAATCATCTGGTGCATAGAGTTTTTCAAAGAAAAAGACACCGATTTTTGAGTACTCAGGATTGTTTTTTAAATCCGCATAGGTTTGATTCAAGCGATTGGATTGAAATGCCTGGAGGGCTCTTTTTAATTGTATAAATTCATCCGGGGTCACTGATTTTTTCATTCACATAATCTCTGATGGCTTTATAAAAAGTTTGATTTCTGATTATCAGAACAATAGAGCCAATTTCAAAAGTCTCTTGTTGTAGTTCCGGCGAAAACTAAAATCCAGTATTTTCGGCTCTTTTCTGAGCACTGACTTTCGCCGGTGTGACGCTTTATAATCGTTTTGAAATTGGCTCAATACTGAAAACCTTATGGAAGTCCGGAAAACGATTACCGGTTCTTTTTATTTTTTTTTCGATCGTTCAAATTTTTCCATTTTTTTGGTTAAATGATCAATTTTAGTTGCAAGGTCTTCTACCTGATCTTTGGAGGCCAGGTTCATCACACCGAGAACTTCGCTTATCTGCCTGTCAATACTTTCCCGAATCCAGGTCTTTAAGGAGTCCGTATAACCGATAATCTCATTTTTCAGGTTTCTTCCTTCGGATCTGGAAAGTTCCTTGTCTTTGACCAGAAGCGTCACCAGTTTATCAACTTCATCCTCTGCCATGGTTAAGGCACCCTGCCAGAGGGAGACATACTTTTTGGCATAATCGCTCAGGGTATCACCACCTTTCCGGAGAAGATCCATTAGTACCTTGGATGAGATGACCTTGTCTTGACTGTTTTTATCCCGGGCAATCAGTTGTGAGACAATCGATGTGGTGAGATCTTCACCGGTTTTATTATCGATAATGCAAACCTCTTTGCCGGATTTGATCAGTTTTGCAAGGCTATCCATGGATATGTATTTTTTATCTGTCGTGTCATACATTTTCCGATTGGCATATTTTTTCACTTTATGCATATGACTCTCCTATACGATAAGATTCCATTCTCACAATACATTCTTGCTTCATGAAAGGCGTTTGTCAATTGTTTATTGAATTGTTTATTGAATGGTTGTTTTTAAAAAAACGAATGAGAATGAATAAGAAAGTCTTTTTTCCATAGGATTCACATTTTTTCCGGTGCGAACCCTATGGTTTGAATCCATCTGTTTTTTCCTGACATATTCTATTTTCCGTCTCATTTTGCCGGGATCATAGTCTCAGCCGGCAGAGAGGATATATTGAATTATGAAACTCTATCTATAATCTATAATACAGTCTCTTGGGAAACTTCCATGTCTTCGATTTCCGGTGCCTGTTCTTTTTCAGCCTGTTGAACCTTGTGAGACTGTATCTTTTCCATTTCTTTAATCTTCTCGATGTGCTTCCGCTCCATTTCTTTTGCTCTTTTGGCCTGGTTTTTTTCCAATTCATTTACCTTGTCATTCAGTGCATCCATGCCGGCGGTCAGTTTTTTCACCTGTTCCTTGGTGGCAAGATTCATTGCACTTAAAATCTTATTGATCCGTTCATCCATGTTATCGCGAATCCATTTTTTATTGTCTTCCATCCACTTCTTGAGGACATTTTGCCTTTTAGTGGTCTTTTTTTCGGTTTTCTGTGGTTTCGATGCATGACTGATGGTTGTTTTCGTAATATCCCTGCCATCTTTGCTGGAAATGATTTTCACTTTTGTCTTTTTTGCAAAGAGTTTTGCAAGATCCTCTTTCGTAATATATTTTTTATTTACTTCATCAAAATACCGGCCGTTTGCGTATTGTTTGATTGTTAACATGAAATTCTCCTTCGCTTGATTTGTATGTGATCATGAGTAATCCGCATTTAATAAAGAAAACTTCCTGCTGTTTTTTTCACTGGGGCAGCAGGAAGTTTTTGGTAGACCTTTAACTCGAAACTGGCAATTTCGTAAAGGATCGGTTCTGTTTGTTACTTACCCTAAAAAGCGTTCATTACGATTTTTATGCAGCATACTGGGCACGTAAGGTTTCAACCTTTTTATTCAGGGCCTTCATGCTTTGATTCAAATTCTCGATATCTTTTTTGCTCGGCAGATTCAATGTGTTGGGAATTGATTTAACACGTTTTTCAAGGTTGATCTCAATGGATTTTTTGCCTGGAATTTTATCAATGGATTTTTTACCGGTTTCCAGAAGTTCCTCAACGATAAGACGAGCGTCTTTCTCAACTTTCTGGAAAAGCTCTTTTCCGTCTTCAAAATAGGTGTCCACTTTTTTCTGTGTATCTGTCTTTAAATCCTTGATATAATCCTTGCCATCATCAAACAGGCTGGTAATTGTTTTGCGCGGATTTTTTTGGGCCTTCTTTGCAAAAGTTTTCCCGTCTTTCACATATGCATCAATTTTTTTCCGGGCGTCCTTTGTGGTATCTTCAATAAATTCTTTGCTGTCGTCAATCAGGCTGTCAATTGTTTTGCGAGGGTTCTTTTGAAGATCCTTAATGAAATCTTTCCCGTTTCGAATTGGTTTTTGAATCAATTTTTGATTGATTTCCTTAACCGTATCGGACAAGCTGTTTTTTACATCTTTAACCACATTCACAGTATGGAATTTGGATTTTCGAGTTGTTTTTTTGCCGGTTGCCTTTTTGTTTGCATTTTTTGTAGTCATTTTTTTCCTCCTGATGTGTTTATATGTTCATTTTTTCTTTGCTTTTCTATGGCGAAACCTGTATTTCATTTCCATAACGCACTGCGTCATGGTTTGGAATATGACGCAGTGCGTTATGGATGTCAAGCGTTTTTTTATTTTTTTTTAAAAAAATAAACCAAGCCTTGAAATACCCATATAATTTGATATTGTAAAAAAAATATTATTAGACACTTGGCACCTACTATGCAAGGAGGCGTTCAATGGCAGAAAGAATGACAAATGCAGATAATTTCTGGTTGTGCATGGATGAACCCACTAACCTGATGGTGATTACCGCCTTCATGGAGTTTAAAGAATCGGTTGATTTCAAACGTCTTCAGGCTACCATTGACAGTCGCCTTGCGTCTTTCCCGCGGTTTCAGATGCGGGCTGTCAGGCCAAAATCCGGAGTGGGTCTGCCAAACTGGGAGATGGATCCAAATTACGATCTCCGGTCCCATGTTCAGCGTATTGCATTACCATCACCAGGTGATAAAAAAGATCTTCAGGAGATGATCAGCAACCTGGCAATGATGCCGTTAGATCTCAATAAACCCCTGTGGCAGGTTCACCTGATTGAAAATTATGGTGATGGATGCGTAATCTTTTTTCGAATTCATCATGCGATTGGAGATGGAATCGGGTTGATGTATGTTTTACTTGCTGCCGCAGATACAGATCCGGATGCGCCCTGGCCGGAAAGCAGATCTGATAAAAAGAAGAAACGATCCAGGAACATTGCCCAATCCTTATCTTTCCGGGTAATGTCCGAGTCAGTCGGCATTGGTTTGAAAGCATCACAAAAAGTTGGTAAACAAATAGCCAAAGAGTTGGAGAAGGTCGTTTCCAATCCCGAGTATCGAAAAAAAATTATTAAAACCACCGGTCGTTTTCCAACTGATTTTACCAAGGTTCTGTCCAAACATACAATCATGAGTTCCGATCCCAACACTCCTTTCAAGGGGCAACTGGGTGTACGGAAACTGGTCGCCTGGACCGACCCCATGGAACTGAGCCAGATAAAAACAGTTGGCCGTGCAATCAGCACGACAACCCTGAATGATGTCCTCGTTGCAACGGTGACCGGGGCAATGCGTCGCTACCTTAAGACCAGACATGTGGCAGTGAATGAACTGGATCTTAGAGTAGCGATCCCTGTAAATATACGAAAACCAGGCACCGAGTTTGAGTTGGGCAACAAGTTCAGCCTAGTGTTTCTCGCCTTGCCCGTGTATCTTGAAGATCCGGTTCTTCGCTTGAAAGAAGTGAAACGGCGTATGGATTCTTTAAAGAATTCACCAGATCCCTATATCAATTTTGTCTTGCTGAATTCCATTGGGTACTTCCCGCCGGGCATTGCAAAAAAGGCAGCTCATCTGTTCGCGAATAAGGCCTCCGGAGTGATGACCAATGTCCCTGGCCCAAAGACGCCTCTCTATTTTGCCGGCAGCAGGATTGACAATCTCATGTTCTGGGTTCCCCGATCCGGGAAAGTCGGTCTTGGAATCAGTATATTAAGCTATGATGGAAAGGTTACCGTCGGAATCGCTTCTGATGAAAAACTGATGCCGGATCCTGAAATATTATTGGAAGGAATTGAAGAGGAATTCAATTATCTATTGGAGCTGGTTCAAACCGGAAAGATCTATGATGAACCTCTTGTATTGCATGACCGGTATAAGGAAGCACAGGATGCTGCAAAACATCTGGAAGAAAAGGGTTCCCTTGAAGATTCGGAAGAAACAAGTGATCGATGCAGGGCAGTCACCAGAAGCGGGAAAAAATGCAGAAACAAAGCCGTGTCAGGATCCGGATATTGCAAGATGCATTCGGATTACACGGAAGAGGATAGTCAGATCAAAGATGTTGTTCAGCTGATGAAGGAATTAATTTCATGAAACCTTCTGTTCCTGAAGATATACGGATGGTTTATGATATCCTGAAGGCAAGATTTTCAAAGGTTTACTTCACTCTTGTAAAGCTGCCGTTAATGTTATTGGCCATTGTCGCAGGATTTGTATTTGAATTTATCCTGGAATTGCCCTTTATTTTGTTGATTTTTCTGGACTATCGCTCCGGAAAGAAAAAGGGATGTTCCTCTTTTCGTGATCATGAACAATTGATATTGTAAAAAGGTATTAAGTAAATGATCCAACCGGATAAAACATTAAAGGTCGCAAATAATGTCCCCGGAAAATATTATATTGATATCCGTTGCATCGGTTGCAGCGTCTGTGCGGAAATTGCACCAACGAATTTTTGTTCAGATCTGGAAGAAGGTTATGAATATGTCTGCAAACAGCCTACTACAAGCATGGAAGAGACATTATGTATGGAGGCTATGGAGATTTGTCCTGTGAATGCCATCTGGAATGATGGCATTCCGGAGTAGATTATTTTTCATAAGGCCAATTTGAAATCGTATCACTTTCCAATGGAATCATAGGAGGAAATCGTGAAGCAAATTGTTAGCATCAGCTTAGGGGCAACCAAAAACGATTATGAGTTTGAGACGGAATTTCTTGGGCAGAATTTTAACATAAAACGATTGGGAACAGATGGCGATCTGGAAAAAGCTGCGGAAATGCTTCTGCAGTGGGACAAAAAAGCGGATGCAATCGGGATCGGAGGTGTTCGGCCGTATGGCATAGGCCCCAGATATCTTAAGAAAAAGAATATCGACAAGCTGGCGAGACTTGGCACACAGATTGAAACGCCGGTTACTATCGGAAATGAGTTGCGGGAAGTTTCCTTTGAATGGTGCCTTCGATTTATACAATATAAGTTCGGTAATTATTTTGATAATGCAAAGGTTTTGTTTCTTTCCGGAATGGATCATTTCCGAATTGTGAACGTGATGTCGGAATTTACCGATAATATGACTTTTGCAGATCCGATTTTTGAGAATGGGATTGCCAAATTTATCGGATCCAAAAAAGACTTACAAAATTATGCACGTGGTGTCCATGAAATCCTGCAATGGATTCCGAGCAAACGGCTTTCTTCATCCATCGTACCGTTAAAATCCTGGAATGATTATATTGTCAAAAAAGCGATGCAAAAGGCGAATGTTATCGTTGTCCCCCATTTTCATTTTTACGATTATCTGGAACACGCAACCCTGGAGGAGCTAGGCGGTAAAACGATTATTACGCCGACAGCTTATGATGATCGGATTGAGTTTCTGAAAGAAAGGGGCGTAAATGTCGTCATTGATACAACACCCAAAATTTTGGAAAGGGTGGTTGCTCCAAATGTTCTGGAAGCTTTGATTATCGCGGCACTTGGAAGAAATCGGGATCAGATTCGAAAAGATGATCTGCTGGAAATTATCCGTACACAAAAAATGGATCCAAGAGTTGTTTATCCATCGGGAAACCCCAAGCGGATCAACCGGTTTGCCTTTGTTATCCACCCTCTATCCAAGGAGTTCTTGAAAAAGGATAAGGCGGTTGACTTTTTGTCAAACTTTACACCACCTGCATTTTTAGATGCGGTTGAGAAGGTGATTGCATATGCACCGCCCTGGGTATATTCGCGAGTGACCGGCATCAAATCGCCGACGGGGGCTGAAGCGGAAGGATGGCTGATAACGGTTGGCGGTACACCAAAACAGATGCTCGCCCATGACCCTGAATTTACCTATAAACGATTATTGCAGGCGGCTCGTATGTCCAAAAGAATGGGGGCTCAGATTATGGGGCTGGGCGCCTTTACCAAAGTGGTCGGGGATGCTGGTGTTACGGTTGCAAAAAGGGCTGAAATCCCGATTACAACCGGAAACAGTTACAGTGCTTCCGGTGCTCTATGGGCAGCAGCAGATGCTGTCAGACGAATGGGGCTTTTAAAAGTTGAGAAAGGGAAAAGGATTATTGGAAAAACAATGGTGCTTGGGGCCACCGGTGCTATCGGGTCGGTCTGCTGTCGTCTTCTGGCAAAAGCATTTAACGAAGTTTATATGGTAGGAAGAAATACCGCCAAATTAATGGCCCTGAAAGAATCCATTCTTGAGGAGACCCCTGGTGTCACGATCAAGGTTACGACCAGGCCGGACCGGTATATTGAGGATATGGATGTAATCGTTACAGCCACATCCGGGCAGGGTAAGACTGTATTGGATATTACCAAGGCAAAACCAGGATGCGTTATCACCGATGTGGCAAGACCGCTGGATCTGTCTCCGGAGGATGTCGCCAAACGCCCGGATGTTCTGGTGATAGAGTCCGGTGAGATTGAACTTCCCGGAAATCCGGAAATGAAAAATATCGGACTGCCTCATAAAATAGTCTATGCCTGTCTTGCCGAGACAATTGTTCTGGCTCTGGAAGGCCGCTATGAAGTTTTTACCATTGGAAGGGATATTGAATGGGAAAAAGTAAGGGAGATTTATAAAATGGGCCTTAAACATGGCATGAAACTGGCCGCAATTTCAGGTGTCAATGGTATATTTACGGATGAGGATATTCAAAGGGTGAAACAGCTTGCCCTGGACGCCAGAAAAAAAGGCCAGGCAGCGGTCAGTGGATAAAAGCAAGATCCAGGATGTGAAAAATGGCTTCGGATACGCAACGAATCATACAGGAATGAATGGTTTCATGAGGAGATTAACATGAGGCAGATTATCAACATCAGTTTAGGGACCAGTCAGGATGATTATGAATTTAAAACCACTTTTTTAAATCAGAAGTTTTTACTGAAGCGAATCGGCACAGATGGTGATTTTGAGCAAGCTGCGGATTTAATTTTGTCCTGGAACAAGAAAGCAGATGCAATTGGTTTGGGAGGGATCAGTTTTCCTTATGAAATTGGTTCCGGATCCATACCGGATAAAGCAACACGGGATTTATTGAAGATCGGTAAACAGATTCAGACACCGGTTACAAGCGGCAATATCCTTCGAAGTGTCGGTCATGAGTGGACAATCCGTCATACTCAGTTCATTCACGGCAACAACTATTTTAACAATGCACGGGTTTTGTTTTTTTCCGGCATGGTGGATTCAAGAGTTGCAACGGTGATATCGGAATATACGGACAATTTGCAGTTTGCTGATCCGCTGCTGAAGGATGGGGTGCCCCGTCTGATCGGTTCCATCAAAGAGCTTGAACTGTATGCCAATAGGGTACATGATGTACTGAAATGGATTCCTGGAAAAAAGATTGTTACAGAATCATCTCCTGTGAAAAAAACAAATGAATTCCTGTTGCGCAATGCCCTGAAACAGGCGCATGTTCTCGTCGTTCCGCATTTTAATTTTTTTCAATATCTGGATGGCTTTACCTCGGAAGATCTGGAAGGGAAAATCGTCATCACATCCACGGCATATGAAGACAGGGTAAAATATCTGAGAGATAAAGGGGTGACTGTTATTATTGATACCACGCCAAAAATATTGGATAGAGTGGTTGGTGTAAGTATATCTGAAGCGCTACTGTTCTCTGCAATGAATATTCCTCAGCAAGAGGGTAGTGATGATGATTTGCTTGAAATCATTACGGATATGCAGATGGAACCGAGGATTATCTATCCGTCCGGAAGGAAAAAACGGATCAATCGATTTGCTTATATTGTATATCCGCTTACTCAGGATTATTTAAAGAAAATAAAAGCGGTTGAAATGGTGTCTGATTTTGCACCCATTACCATGAATACCGTGGAAAAGGTAATGGCTTATTCACCACCTTTTGTTTATTCTAAAGTCACCGGCATCAAATCAAAAACAGGGGTAGAGGCGGAAGGGTGGCTTATTGCATTGGGAGAGACACCGGAGCAGATGCAGGCCCATACTCCTGAGTTCACGACCAAGCGGATATTGCAGGCTGCAGTCATGGCAAAGAAATTGGGGGCACAGATCATGGGGATTGGAATGCTGCCCAAGGCCATGAAAGATTCAAGCATCGAAGTTGCGAAACACGCGGTTCTTCCCATAACAACCGGCAACAGCTATGTTGCATCGACGGCTCTTTGGGCTGCTGCAGAGGCTGTCCGTAGAATGGGGCTGGCCCGGTTGACAGACAATAAAAAATTGAAAGCGAAAACAATGGTTATCGGGGCTACGGGTGCAGTGGGCTCCATCTGCTCACGGCTACTCGCAACGGCTTTCGAAGAAGTATATATTGTCAGCAAGAATATGGCCAAACTGCTTGCTTTACAGGAGTCTATTGAGGAAGAGGCTCCGCAAGTCAAGCTCCATGTTTCAACCAGAGGAGATACGCATCTGGGGGATATGGATGTGGTTGTTGTTGCAAGTTCGGAAGCGAAAAAAGTGTTGGATATCATGAGACTGAAGCCGGGATGCGTTGTTACGGACATCACCCGTCCAATGAGTCTTACAACGGATGATATCGCAAAAAGACCGGATATTCTGGTTATCCGGAGCGGTGAAATTCTTCTGCCGGGTGAACACATTGAAATGAAAGATATCGGTTTACCGGATCAGGTGGTATATGCAGGGCTTGCAGAAACCATTATTCTGGCACTGGAAGGACGTTTCGAGACATTCACTGTTGGGAGTGATACTCAATGGGATAAGGTACGGGAGATCTATCGGCTGGGATTAAAGCACGGCATGGAACTGGCCGCCATAACCGGTTTAAGCGGTGTGATCAGCGATGAACATATTAATAGGGTTAAAGCATTAGCAGTAAAGGAATTTAAGAAAGATGAAAGCAGTAAAAAAGCTTCAAAACGCAAGTAAATCCATTTTGCGTTTTGTGGTCAATGGTGTACCCACAAATATAATCAATGCCAGTTATAATACTTACAGCAGGATCTATAAAGGGCAGATCACTCTTGGATTACCTGTTTCCAAGGAGCTTGTTGTAAGCCAGGAAGAGATCCGGAACAGCGCTGTCGGAAAACTGGCTCTTGCGCTGTATCATATCATCCTGCGTGCAACAGGCATCAGAATACCCCGCGACCAGATCAAACTGGTTATTATTGACGAACTGGAGAAGCAACGATTACGGATGACGGAAAATGTGATCCTGTTAAATCAGATTGATCTGAATCATCTGGTACAGCAGCGGTTTAAGATTTCCCAGGATTTTTTACCCAATATCCTGATGGAGGCCGGACGGCGTCGGATACTGAAAGAGTCCCTGAAAGCGGACAGGATGCCTGCTTATTTTGAAAGTGAAATCGAAGAATTGGAACAGAATGGCCGTGGGAATTATGAGATTGTCTATTATCGGGATTTTACCGAGGAAGGAAAAGAGATCGGTTTTCGTCGGCTGGTCAGCATGGAAGATGTAACTGCAAACGATAACAGGCCGGCCCTCACACTGGTTCCGGGGTTTGCCAACAACAGCAACTGTTTTAATATCAATAACCGGTATTCCATGGCCAAGGATTTAGCAGATATGGGTTTCTGGGTATATCTCTTTGATCCTCGAGGGGTAGGGGTGAATGAGGGCCGGTTTGATCCGTATTACACCATTGATTCAATGATTGATTATGATCTGGCCACCGTGGTCCAATTCATTTACGCACGCAGCCATGGAAAACCCACCATTCTCCTTGGGCATAGTATGGGAGGGGTGGTATCTGAAAATATGATCCTGAACTGGTCTCTTCGAGAGCATCTGGATGATATTGATATATTAACTGAAAAACAAAAAAGTGTTTTAAATCAGATCCTGCCTCCCCTGATTGAAACATCACAATATTTAAAAACCATTCGAGGAGTGATTTCCCTTGGTTCTCCGAAATTTTTCAATCGAAAATCACATCTTTTTTTCCCCATCGTATTGTGGTTCAACCACTTGTCCAGGATATTCCGCCTCAAACACGTACCGATCCAGGAAATCTCAAAAGCGATTACCGGGATTCCATTCCTGAAGGATTTTGTAAGGGTTTTATCCAATTACAACGTCGGGGATTTGAATTTTCTGATCTCACCGGAAAACCATAAGGATGATAAATATTTCATTGAAAAGTACTTACAGGTTGCAACAGAATCGATTCCTCTTGGGCTGGGTTTTCAATGTCTCAAAGCGATTTATGATGGCAGGGGATTTAAACGAATGGATGCCAGCCGTCTGAATTATTCTGAATTGTTTTCCTTGTTCCCGGATAACATACCGGTATTCCATTTCTGGGGAACCGCAGATAATCTCGCTTCTGTTGACAATGTGCGGTACAGTGAACTGTATCCTCATCGTTATAAGCAGACGTACCATATTCAATCTGTCAAGGATCTGAAAAAAATAGAAATTCCCCAGGAAGAGAGCCTTCTGGTGGATTTCATCATTGAAGGCGCCAACCATATTGATCTCTTATATGGAAAAGCGGCTGAAGAGTATATCAATCCGATTGTCATGCAGATTGTTGAAAAGGTCTGGGGGGATTGGTCGTATAATACCGATATAGCGGATATCGCATGATACAATCGAATCCAATGATCCGAAGGCTGGACATCCTATGCCTATTAACGGAAACAGATAAAAATCCGTAAGTCGGTCAATTCGTAGCTCTCCCCGTTCACGGGTTTACAATTTTACTGTTTTCATGTTCCGGATGACTTTTTGAACGATTTTACCAATAATGGGCATCTTCCAGAAAAAGGGTATGGTGAGTCCGATATCCAGTATCGATGATTCGTTGACGGGAAGCATGGATCTGCTTCGGCTGTCTGTTGTTTTTTCAGGCATGACCGCATCCAGTGAAATGTGAAATCGAAATCCGGTACGTTCTTTTTTTGAACGGAATTTTTTTGAATCCACCGGACCGGATGTTCTTTTTTGATCGGATGGGATATGGGTCGATGTTTCCTCTTGAATATGATCCATAATTTCAAAGGCAGTATCAATTTTTTTTGAAGTGTTTCGGGACAATGCCTCTTCTGTCTTGATCGCATGTCTTTGGTGTTTCGGCGTTGAACCCTTTTTCTTCAGTTCCTTCGCTGTTTCATCGAGTTTTTTTCTTTTTCTTGGCACCGCCATTGTTTTTCTCCAGTAAATCAATGATGTTTTTTGAAATTTCTTCAATATCCATAACCGCCCGTGATGCCTGAACGGCATTTCGTTTGTTCTGTTCGACCGATAAAGCATATTCCGAAAGGTTCATACCGTCCCGGTTAAAGTTTTCGTAGACCGATCGATGTGGATATACAACCTCCATGCATTGCAGATGGCTGGGAAGAATGTCTGAAAAATATTCAAGGATCTTTTTATTATTGGATTGCGGATGAGTAAAGGACGGCAGCACATGAAATGTTTTTCGTTTTTCAGGGGCGATGTTAGTGATTTCCCGGATAATCGGATACAGGTTGTCTGCAAAGGCCAGTTCATCATTGGTTGATGTACGCATGGGGATAATCACGAGATCCGAAGATGCGCAGGCAAATCGGGTATGGAGTTTTCCGGTGCTTTCTCCCGGGATGTCCATGATGATCAACTCATTATGTTCTGCAATGGCGGTAATGCCGCTTTGAAAAACCGCTTTTTGTGTGCTGGAGATATGGTGAAAAGATACCTTTTCCGTATCGCGTCCTTCTTCCTCTCTTTGTATCCACCAGTTTTTCAGGCTTCCCTGGGGATCCAGTTCCACCAGCGCAATGGATTGAAACTGTTTTTGAATCTGCCGGGAGAATGCTGTGTTCAGTGCCAGAGTGCTTTTCCCGGTTCCACCTTTTGTTTGTACAAAGCTGACAATCATGGGGGCGATTTCCTGAGGTTCGGGTCATTGAATCAATGGGAAATTTTTGTCACGGTAATAAATAATCTCAAATGTGTCAAGAATGAAAGGAAGGTATGTGAAATATAGCGGTTCATCTTTTCTTATATTTCCATCATACCGGTATACACCATATGGGCAGGACCGGTTTTATAAACGTGATTGGTTTTTTGATCCCATTCAATAAAAAGATCCCCGCCATCCAGATGCACCACTGCCTGCTCTCCAATTTTTTTATTTAAATGTGCAGCGACCATGGCTGCGCAGGCCCCTGTGCCGCAAGCGAGTGTCACGCCGGCGCCGCGTTCCCATACCTTCATTCTTAATTCATTGTCCGTGATGACTTCCACAAATTCAACATTTGTTTTTTCCGGAAACCGTGGATTCTTTTCGATCATCGGGCCAAGCTGGAGAACCGGAGCCCTGTCTGCTGAATCAACAAAAATGACAGCATGGGGATTCCCCATGGATACGGCGGTAATCATGATCTTACGGCCTTCAATTTCCATCTCTTCGGAAATCGCCTGCGATCGGGTTGAAACAAATGGTATGCTTGCAGGATCAAGTATGGGCTGTCCCATGTCCACTTTTACAGCATCTATTTTTCCTTCTTTGTCGAACAAAATTCTCGGGATGATTTTTCCGGCCAGGGTTTCCACGGAAAATTCATTTTTTTGGATAATCTGTTTTTCATAAACAAGCCAGGCAAAGCATCGCATGCCGTTTCCGCACATCTGTGCCTCACTCCCGTCTGAGTTGAATATCCTGAATTGCAGATCACAAACCTGGGAATTCAGAATCAGGATCATTCCGTCTCCTCCGATGCCGAACCTTCTGTCGCAGAGGCGTCTGGATAATGTATGGTAGGAAATATGATCTTCAATAGAATGTTTACGGTCATCTATGAAAATAAAATCATTGCCGATGCCTTCCATTTTGGTGAATTCAATCTGCATTGCTCCCCCGGAAATCATATATGCGATATTTACAAAAACGTTTGATGAAAAATTTTTAACAGAAAGGGAACAAATACTCCAGTGAAATGTTCTGAAGGCCACGTGCAGAGCCTGATGTAAAATCAGACAGTGATAATCGGGCAGGAACTGTTGAACACGGCTTATTGCATCATAAAAAAACATTGGCACTCCGTATAATCTTGAGTTATAGTTGTTGAAAATGATTGGATATGAAATTGAACCGGATGACTCAGTATTTATAAGTAAAAAAGGGAGGAGCATGTTTCAAACAGCCTTGACTGAAAAATTGGGGATTCAATATCCCATTGTCGGTGGTACCATGATGTCCATTTCTACCTCGGATTTTGTCGCAGCCATATCCGAAGCCGGAGGACTTGGAATACTGGCTTCTGCAATTTATCGATCCAGAGAGGAATTCGCTTCCGCCATAGACCGGATTAATGAACAAACCACGAAACCTTTTGCGGTGAATATCAATCTGTTTCCAAGCATGCGTCCTATCGATAACAATGATTATGTGGATGTTTTGATCGAAAAGGGAGTCAGGATTGTTGAGACTTCGGGCCACTCCGCTCCTGTCGATCTTTGCAGACGCTTTAAAGACGCTGGAATGATATGGATTCATAAATGCGTGGGAATCCGGTATGCCCAGAAAGTGGAAGCCATGGGTGCGGATATGGTTACGGTGGTGGGGTATGAAAATGGGGGGGCTACGGGAAAACTGGATATTGGAACACTTGTCCTGATTCCGGCTGTCAAGGATGCGGTGAAAATTCCGGTGATCGGGGGCGGCGGTGTTTCGGATGGCCGCGGTGTCGCAGCCGTTCTTTCTCTGGGAGCGGATGGGGCGATCATGGGGACCCGGTTTCTGCTGACCAAAGAATGCCCGATTCATGATAATTTGAAACAGGCCCTCCTGAATGCATCTGAACTGGATACCATGCTGATCATGAGATCAATCGATGCAACCCATAGAGTCTGGAATAATGCCGCTGCACGGAAATGTGCGGAAACAGAAGCATCAGGTGGGGATTTTGCCGAGGTGTTGTCTATCGTTGCCGGTGATCTTGCACGAAAAATGTATCGTGAAGGAGATCTGGATGCGGGTGTGATTTCTGTTGGTCAGGGGGTGGGCTTGATCCATGATATTCCTACGGTCAAAGAGTTGATGGTTAGAATTATGGAACAGGCAAAAGAGTCCGTCATGCGATTTGGAAGGGCATAATCATTTTAATCCCAAAGAGGTTTCGATCCTGGTGAAAAGCTTACAGCAGAAAAAAGAGGCGTTGATCCGCGTTTTACAAAAGTTCGATTCACTGATGGTGGCATTTTCCGGCGGCGTGGACAGCACCTTTCTTCTCTCCGTTGCTTGTGAAGTTCTCGGAGACAGGGCTGTCGCAATTACATCTTCATCCATAGTACATTCAAGAAAGGAATATAGGGATTCTCTTGCGATTGCTGAAAAACTTGGGGCTCAGCATATCGTTATTGATACGGATGAATTGAAACTGCCCGGGTTCAGGAACAATCATCCGGATCGATGCTATGTCTGCAAACAGAATCTGTTTCAGATTTTAAAAAACAAGGCCGCTGAACTGGGAATTCAGGCGATTTGTCATGGCGCCAATATCGATGATCTCAATGATATCCGGCCTGGATTTGCAGCCGCACAGGAGCATGGGATTCATGCTCCATTGATCGATGCTGGATTGACCAAGGAAGATATCCGGCAGCTTTCGAAAGAGAGGGGGCTTTCAACTTGGAATAAGCCTGCAATGGCCTGCCTGGCAACACGAATTCCTTTTGGAATCCCCATTCATGAGGATATGATCCGGATGATTGAATCCGCAGAGCAGATTCTTCATTCCGAAGGGTTCTCCGGCAGCAGGGTACGGCATCATGGAACGATCGCCCGGATTGAAATCCAGAAAAATGAATTTCAGAAGATGATCGATCCGGAGAGACTGAAAAGGATTGTTCCGGAGATCCGGAAACTCGGATTTATCCATGTTGCGCTGGATTTGGAGGGGTATATCCAGGGCAAGATGAATCGGTAGACCGGTTTGCCCGTTTGCCCGTTAGCCGGTTGGCCAGTAGTTGGAAATGATATTTTACCGGCCATCCGGTCAACGGGCTAACGGGCTAACGGGCTAACCTGAAGACTGGTCACCGAATGATATTTCCGTACTTGAAAATGGCGAAATATATGCCTCCAACGACTACTCTCAAATACTGATATGCGATGCAGTAGACCTTTCTGCGGCAGCCAGATTATTGTCAAAGCCTTAAAAAAGTGTTGGGGCAAGCCTTTATAAAGTGATTTGGAGAGCCAGATCCTCAATGATCTGTTCTTATGAAAAGGATAAGGCGCTAATGGATGAGTCTTAGATCCTTTTCTGTTTTCTCAATAAAAAGATTGATATTGATCAGGGATTTTTGATGCAAATCGCTTCCGGCCTTGTTGTTCTGTTTTTCCGTTAGAATATGCATCACACGTTTCCAGATCAGATGATGGGTATTTGTTTTTTTCTGTTGATTCGCCATAGGTTGTGTCCCCTTTGTCCGGTTTCAATTCTTCTGAAAAGGTTATCAAAAATTATGCCATTACCAGTTGAAGAAATAAATCAATATGTATATCTGATTGAAAATATAGTTGTTATTTCCTTAATAGAGCTGCCGATTCTGCTTTTCATAATGCAGGAAAGGGCCAGAGGTGTCAGAAAAATGACATGCGGATGGCATAGGCCTTGACAGGGGATGGCGGATTATAAATAATATCCGAATCATAAATTACGAAGATCAATAATAAATACGGAAGCTATTTTTATGCTTTACGGAGGTAGATCAATGCAGCGAGTTTATTTGGGGAAACCGATCCTTTCTATTATCCTTTTCTTAATTATCCTGATAGCGGTATTTCCGGCAGCTGCTTCAGCAGAAACCCGATATGTCTCGGATGTGATGATGATCACCTTGCGAAAGTCTCCGGATAATGATTCAGAAATGATTCAAAGATTGCGTTCCGATGCACCGCTTGAAGTACTCGAAGAGGTAGCAGACTTTGCGAGGGTTAGAACCGATTCAAACCAGGAAGGGTGGGTGATCAAACGCTACATAACCCCGAATATTCCAAAAACCACGATTATTACAGAACTGGAGGAAAAGATTAAACATCTTGAATTGAGTCTTGAAACCCTTGAGAAAGAAAAAAATCAACTGGGAATTGAGCTGGAGAAGATTCAAAGCAATCCGGATAATCCATCGGGTGCAGTTCAATCGACAAATGAGCAGGCAAGAAAGGATATGGAGAGAATCGTTACGGAGCATCAAGAAATTTCCGAAAAATATAACAAATTACTCAATCAATCTAAAAATGTGACCCAATTGTCTCAAAAGCTGGAAACACTGGAAAATGAGAATATTCAGCTTCGAGCTGCCGGGAAAAAGAGTGATGAAGTCATAAGAACCATGAAAACCATTAAAGATACTTTTTTCCAAGCGGATATGATCCGTTGGTTCCTTGCAGGAAGTGGTGTATTGCTGATTGGTATCTTGCTGGGTAAGATTTCTCGCAAGAAGGAATATTATTAATACATGAAAAGGGTTGACAGACAAAAGAATATGGCTTGTTCATCATCCAAATATCGGTTATGATTATAGATGATCTGCTGCATGTAAACTCACTGTCAAGGAGACATTATGGCGAATGAGGCGTTTGAATGTTTTAACCATTCCTCTCGAATCTGTTTGGATATCGGGACAAAGCTCCGAGTTGAAATTCAAGGGGTCAATATGACTCTTGAGAGCAATCTCGTGGGAATGGAAGAAGGACAATATATCATTATTCGAACCCCGGCACCTTTGAGTACGATCAAGAATAAGCTTTTTATCGGAAATGATATGATTGTGAAATATCTTTATAAGGGAAGCGTATTTGCTTTTCAGACCAAGCTTATGGAGATATTTACAAAGCCGGTCAAACTTCTGTTCCTTGAATATCCCAAACTCGTGGAAAGCCATGAAATCCGTGCTCACAAACGGATCAATTGTTTTATCCCGGCAAATATAAATTTTGGAAAGGAAGAAAAACAGGCGGTTATCGGTGATATCAGCAATGGTGGCGGGAGCTGTATATTTAAAATTGGTAAAAACGATAGAGTTCCCTCCATACGATTGAACAGCCAGATTTCTCTTACTTGTCAATTCCCGGGGATGGAAGAGTCTGTTCTGCTGCATGGCGAAATCAAGAACATTAAAAAAAATCTTGAGGAAGTCAAAATCGGGTTTATTTTTACGGAACGAAATGTGGAAGAGACCAAAAAAACAGTATCCCAGTATGTTTTTTCGCTCAGTGATTTTATTTCGTAAATCAAAAAGTATATCACACAGAGGGGTCTGGGAAGATGTGTCGGATAATATTGCTGTGAGGAAAGAATAAATTTCAAAACAGATCGGGTCTGGCCAGGTTCAGAATGGAGAGTTGTATGTTCAATGCGGATTTTGAAATTTATCTAAGACCGACTTATTTTATCGATCATGATCATCCGGACATCGCGGCTTTTGCCAAAGAAAAATGTTTCAATCTTACTGATAAAACAGAGCAGGCCATTTCCCTTTTTTATGCTGTCCGGGATGGAGTTCGATATGATCCATACAGCATTGAGATGAACCCTGCGTCTTTTAAGGCTAGCTCCACACTGAAACGTAAAACCGGGTATTGTGTGGCAAAAGCCATACTTCTTGCTTCTCTTGCCCGGGTCATGGACATACCCAGTCGTCTTTGCTTTGCTGACGTCCGGAACCATTTAACAACAGAACGATTAAAAGAGATGATGAAAACAGATATTTTTGTGTTTCATGGATACACAGAACTCTACCTTGAGGGAAGATGGGTAAAGGCAACGCCGACATTCAATAATGATCTGTGTATCAAGTTCGGCGTTTCCCCTCTTGAATTTGACGGCAGAAACGACTGTATGTTGCATGAGTTTGACAAAAAAGGTCAGAAACATATGGAATATTTAAAGGATCATGGCCAGTTTGACGATCTGCCGGTGGAAAAAATGCTGATATCGATGAAAGAGGCATATCCCATTTTTTTTCAGGACGGTATCCAGAAAATATTTGGAGATTTTGAAAAAGAAGCAGAGGCGGATAAAGCCTCAAAGACCCCTTAAGATAGGAAGAGAAGTATTTCATGCGATATGAAGGAAATGTGTTTCGGCCGTTCAGTGAGGCCAATAGCTATCTTTTACAGTGTACGATCGGCTGCTCACATAACAAGTGCACATTCTGTGGAATGTATAAAGATCGAAAGTTCCGGATTCGCAGTCTGGAGGAGATACGAACCGATATTCAGATGGCCAGGGATTATTATGGGGATCTTGAAAAAGTATTTCTTTGTGATGGAGATGCCATTGATATCGAAACCGATATTCTTCTTGAGATATTGAAGGAACTATATGCCGGGTTTCCGTCCTTGCGGCATGTCGGGTCCTATGTGGGACCCAAGAGCACTTTGCGAAAAACAGTTTCAGAATTGAATCAGCTCAGGGCAGCAGGATTGACAAAAGCTTACCTTGGAGTGGAAACCGGTGATGAAAATCTGCTTCAGGAAATCCAAAAAGGGGTAACCGCCACGGAAATGCTTCAGGCAGGAAAAAACCTTGTGGATGCGGATATTAACCTCTCTTCCATGGTTTTACTGGGAATTGCCGGTAGGGGAGAACGGTCACGTGAACATGCCATTGCAACCGCTGAGATCACCAATCAGATGAAGCCCAAGTATCTTGCCGCATTAACCTATACCCCGGTTCCCAATACACCGTTGTTCTCAAAAGTGGCTTCAGGCCGGTTTGAATTGCCGGACCCTTTTGAAACACTGGAAGAGATGAAGCTGATTTTTGAGAATATCACAATCGACAATCTGAAATTTGTTGGAGCGCATGCTTCCAATTACCTTCCGGTGAGCGGAACCCTCCAGAGAGATCGACAAAAAATGCTGGGTATTGTTAATGAAGTCCTTCGAACAAGAGATATGAGAGCGCTCAGAAGTGAAGCAATGCGTGGATTATAGCTATCTGTTTCTTATTCGGAATCTGAAAAATTGCTCGGATGCCCATTTCTTTGCAACCGGTCAATATAATGTTGAGAGGCAATTTTCCAGATCAGTTGCATTCTGTTTTCCGTCAGGATTGGGGCTCTACGATCATTATTGGTTTGTATGGGTAAATTTTCTTTTCTTCGGTCAAACATTTTATTCTCTCACTTGTAAAAATAATAATAATAATTTGGATTTTATGCTGGTAAATTGAATTCATATCATGCTGTTTATGTTTTTATCGACATCTCAACCACCATAGTTTAGCTGTAATTCCCATCCGGTTTAAAAAGATGTTGTATTATTTCAGATTCAGATTACCAACGTCGTGATCTCTATTTCTCAATCAGGATACTTTGTCTTTTCTATTAAAAGCTAATCACCGGAAAGGCCGTGTCAACGGAATCTTTTGTTTACACTTTGATTGCGATCCAAAGGATGATAATCAGAATAATCCAGGAGCCACAAAGAGCAAAAAGCATGTTTTTCCAGTTTTCTCCAAAATAGTTTTTTGTAGACTGGACAATCCAGGACCAATTTATGCTCAGATGGATTAAGACCAGGCAGATGAAGGTTAAGGATAAATAATATGGTTGGGTTAAAGTGTAAAATTTTTGTAAAAATATGAAAAAAACTGTGAAATTTCATCCATTTCATTTACCGTAAAATAGGTAATCGCCGGATATGGATCATAATCTTTGTTGTCATCTATCGGAGACGGTTAAAGGGAGTTATCGATGTTACATTTTTTACCATGGCGCGTTCGGGGATTCATTACTGCAGTTTTGATGGGAACAAACACGGTTGTTTTATGCAATCTGCTGTTCGTTGCTGCATTTTTTAAGCTTTTGATCCCATTCTCTGCGTGGCGACGGTTCTGTGAATGGATACTGATAGGGATTTCCTCCTTCTGGGTAAACAACAACGCACTCATTTTACGGCTGATGCACAGGATCGAATGGAATATTCAGGGTATTGAAAATGTATCTCTCAGGGAATGGTATCTGGTTATTTCCAATCATCAATCATGGGTGGATATCATTGTATTGCAAACGATTTTCCAGGGGAAAATTCCTTTTTTAAAATTTTTTCTGAAAAAGGAGTTGATCTGGGTTCCGTTCCTGGGAATCGCATGGTGGGCTCTGGATTTTCCATTCATGAAACGGTATTCCAATGAATTTTTAATAAAACATCCGGATCTAAAGGGAAAAGATATTGAAATAACGAGAAAAGCCTGCCAGAAATTTAAAACAAAGCCCGTTTCGGTCATGAATTTTGTTGAAGGCACCCGGTTCACAAAGGCGAAACATGAAAAACAGCAATCCCCTTATAAAAATCTTTTGCGACCCAAGGCCGGAGGGGTTGCTTTTGTATTGGGGGCAATGGGAGAGTATCTGAACAGCCTTGTGAATGTGACCATTACCTATCCTTATGGTGTAAAAAATTTTATCGAGTTTATGTGCGGCAAGGTAACCCGCATTGATGTTCAGGTCGAAATCACTCCGATAACGGAAGATCTCCTGGGAGATTACTTTCATGATCCTGTTTACCGGGAACATTTTCAAAACTGGGTGAATCAACTATGGGAGAAAAAGGATAAAGACCTGAATGCTCTTTCACTCCAGAGGAGTGAGGAGCTGACAGATGTTGTTCCGGAAGTTATGGTTTCGGAAATTCCTGGTTAATGCTCACTTATATATGACCGGCTTGTATAACGGCTATGGCCATTATATCCGGTTCAAATAAAGTGGTTATGATTCCTTGGAACCCAGAAAAGAATGGATTATTTCATAAACTGCTTTTGGTTTTTCCATCGGAATCAGGTGGCCTGCTCCTTTGATCTCGGTATAATGGCCGTGTAAAAACCTTGCTGCTGCTTTTTTCAGATCAATAAACGTTTTGTTCTCACTGGTTTCCCCTTCAACAATCATAACCGGGCAGGAGATTTTCTCAAGAAGCGGCCAGGGATCCAATTCGCCACCCCCTACAAAAAGTCCGGCCTCGTTGGCAGGAGGACAGGAGAGATGCAGGCAATGATCTTCATTCTGAACCATCCCATGTTCAATGTAAAGCTGGATCGCCTCATCATCCCATTGCTGAAACATTTTTTTTGATCGCAGATAGTTTTCCGCTTCCCTGTTGTTTTTCCAGGAATTACGTCTTTTTATCGATTTGCTTGCCAGAGGATGCTCCTCAACTCCGATGCGGATTGTATACAATGAACGGGGTAAAAATATGGGTTCAATTAAAACCATTTTTTGAGCCTTGAGTCCGAACTTAGCGGTTGAGATTGTTGCTAATGTCGCTCCCATGGAATGGCCTACCAGATAAGGATTTTTTATGTTCAGTCTGTCGCAGAAAACGGTGAGATCCTCAGCAAGCTGAACCCATGAAATTGATTGCTGGGTTGGGTCTGGTTCGCGATGCGTGCAGAAATACGGTGCAACAACTCGATATGCATTGGAAAGGCTCCTCGCTATCGGGTGCCATTGCCACGGCTGGAATCCGGTAGCATGGGTCATGACAATACAGGGCCCGGAATTTTCATACAGCAGGTAAGGAATTTCTGCCTCACCTATATCGACACTGGAGATATTCGGTTGTTCAATTTTCATATGATATAACCTGCTTTCTTTGCTGAACGGAAATAATTCTGTTGTATCGTAAATCAGCGCTGATATAGTACAACTCTTAAAAAAATGCAAACCAGTAGCAAGGGAGGCATGATGAATAGAGTGGTGGTTGAAGCCGTAAAAGTCCATTCAGATTTCCGTGGCACCGTTTATGAACCAATTCAGCCGGATGAACTTGGCTTTCAGCGCAATATTCATGTTGTGACAAATCTGCCGGGGGTTGTTCGTGGAAATCATTTTCACAGACGTGGGACGGAAATCATCACGATACAGTGGAAGACATTCTGATAACGGTGTAGATTTCGTGGATAAGGAGTTGCTTTTTATATAGATTTCAAGTGATAAATTATGTTCTTTTTTAAGACAATGCCATATGATATTAAAATGGTAACATATGATTTTAGGCACTTCTGATTTTGGTATAGAAAGAAGATAAATTTTTGAAAGAATAGCGGATGGAATTCTTAATAATATTAATGCTCGTAATTCTAAATGGCATATTTGCGATGGCTGAAATTGCTCTCGTCTCTTCAAGGAAAGCGAGGCTTGAAGAAAAAGCAAATAATGGAAGCAAGGGAGCCAAAACCGCTTTACTCCTTCTGAAGAAACCGGAAGAGTTTTTATCTACAGTTCAGGTTGGGATTACATTGATCGGTATTATCGCCGGTGCTTACGGAGGAGTTGCCTGGACTGGAGACATCTCTCCATTCTTTGAACAATACACTGCTTTAAAAGAATACGCAGTAGAAATTTCTTATTTAATCGTTATTGGATTGGTAACATATCTCTCATTAATCATTGGTGAGCTTGTCCCTAAAAGCATAGCCTACAATAATCCTGAAGCAATTTCGATCGCATTGGCACCCGTTATGAGAATGCTCTCCATATTTACTACACCACTAATAAGATTTTTAACTTTTTCAACTAGAATTGTTGTCCAAATTTTCGGGATTACACCTAAGAACCAACCTCCTGTTACAGAGGAAGAAATAAAAATATTGATTGAACAAGGAAGCCGCTTCGGATCCATTGAAAAGAATGAAACCGAAATGATAAAAAGTATTTTCCGTTTCGGCGACAGGAAAGCTCATTCGATAATGATTAACCGGCAGGATATTGTTTGGATTGATGTTAATGATTCTCTGGAAGATACAAAAGAGACCGTATATAACAGTAACTACTCCAGGCTGCCTTTAGGTGATGGTTCTTTAGATCAGATAATCGGGATTATTAAGGTTAAAGATTTTTTCCGACATTTTGAAAAAGGCAATGAATTCAATTTAAAAGATCTCGCAGTTCAACCGTTGTTTATTCCTGAGAATTTACCTGCTATAAAAATTCTTGAACGTTTCAGGGAAACCAAGATTCATATCGCAGTAGTAATTAATGAATATGGCGCTATCGAAGGAATGATTACCTTGCATGATCTTATCGAAAATATATTTGGTGAGCTTCCGGACAAGCATGAAATATTTGAATCTCCGATTTTCGAAAGAGAAGATGGGTCACTTCTTATTGAAGGAAGTTTGTTGATTGACGAACTGAAAGAAAAAGTAAATATACTATTTGAACAGCCGGAGGAATACTCAACTTTAGGCGGTTATATGATGTTCAAGCTAAACAAAATCCCCCAGATCGGTGATAAGTTTATCTCAGGAAATTATAAGTTTGAAGTGATTGATATGGATGGGAAAAGAGTAGACAAGGTTTTAGTAGAAAAGGATGATAAAAAAAATCCTGCTTAACATTTGGTCGTTGGATGGTGGGCGCACAGACAGCACTCATCTGTTTTGTATCATTTGGATCAGCTTTTCCCATCCCATTGCCTCAAGCTGTTTTTTCATATTCTGATACCCGTCTCCATAAATGGGATCTTGATCCTTTTCCATATTTTCCAATAGAATCTTTGCTGATTCCGACCCATCATCCAGGTAAACCTTCATGGTGCCCAGGTTACAGAAACCTTCTGTTTCAGGGTCCGCCAGTTTGATATCCCGCTCATGTAACCATACATGCATCATTTCATGGGCCAGAACTCCATTAAATTCCAGCAAGGGCAGTCCGTTTAATATGTATATTGTCTGGCTTTTGGAAATTGCCTGATTGTTTTTATATGTTGTCAGGCATGATGTAAATCCTTTTGAATCGGATGTTGGGTTTGATTTTGAATATTGTTTCAGTTTTTCCATATCCACAATATTGATTGGAATAGTCGCCGGGATATCGGTGATCCCGATGGAATGCAGAAGGGAAAGTACAGTGTTCCGGCTTTTCATGATGACATTATCTTTTTCAACAACGGTTGGTTTACAGATACCGCAGATTGTTCTCCCATCAGAATAACGAAAACCGCCCTTGGATATTTTATTGGATATAATCCGCATACAGGAACTGCAAGTGACGGTTTTATGGTCTTCATGTTTTTCATGCGCCTTATTTCCCCATGGATCGATGAGCATCCTGCCTTCAATGGGTTTTTCGCACACAGCGCATCTGGTAAGCTTATAGTTCCGTAAGCAGTCGATGTGATAGTTTTTGGATTCGTCTTTTGTGTATTTGCCGGTAAGCGGTTTTTTGCAGATGTCACAGACCATGCGGATTTGCTGCAAGTGCTGTTTCAGACAGTCAGCGTGAAATTTCCGATCACCCAGAACCTGCCATTTCTGATCCAGAAGTTTTCCGCATTTTGCGCACACAAGTCCCATTTTTTCTTTATAACAATCGGAATGATAAAAATCGCTGTCTTTGTGTTGAAATGATCCGGTTATGGGCTTTCCGCATTTGCTGCACAGAAAACACTCCTGATGAAATTTATATCCGTCAGCCTTGATGTATCCTCCCAGAAGCGGTTGTTTGCATCTGTCGCAAATGCTTTCGTTGTTCCGGGGAGATCCTGTTGTGTAGTCCAGCCCGTTCTGTGCAAAAGCAGTTCCGCAACAAAGGCTTGCCATTAATAAAAGAACAATGGTTGTTTTGAATATCAGGAATCGGTTGGGTGAAGGAATCAACATGAATTTTTATATGCCCCATAATAGTGGTTTCTGTCAACACTGGATTGAGGTCAGAATAGGAGTCGAACCCGATTGGTGATTATGTATTGACAGATTGAATGCAGGTGTATAATCACAATCCCATATTCGGCAATCAAATCAAAAATCAAGGTTTAACTCCACATTCACAGACAATGGGTTATCGGGAAATAACATTACAATTGCCAACGGGGTACGTGGATGAGCAGCTCCGACAATGCATTCGGAAGGAACTGGATGTTACTGAATTTTCTTATCAGATCGTGCAGAAGAGTCTGGATGCACGAAAGAAAAACAATATCCATTGGCTGATCCGGGTCGTTGTAATGTCCGATCAGATCAGCGGGCCGGACAAGATTTTACCTCCGGCCCTGGATATTCCTTTTCGGAAAAGAGATGAGAAAGTACTTGTAGTGGGCAGCGGTCCTGCCGGTTTTTTTTCCGCATTTGTTCTCCGGAAGGCAGGTTTTCAAGTAACCCTGATCGAAAGGGGAGCAGATGTCCATAAACGGGCAGAAGGTATTCGCATATTTGAAAACACAGGCCATTTCGATCCCATGGGTAATTATGCATTTGGTGAAGGAGGGGCCGGAACCTTTTCAGACGGGAAGCTCACTTCCCGGACCAAAAACATAACCCGTGAAAAACAGTTTATTATCGATAACTACATTCAGGCTGGTGCGCCGGAAGAAATCAGGTATTTGTCCCATCCTCATCTTGGCAGCAACAACCTGAAAAAAATCGTGAAAAATCTGAGAAATGGTTTTATCAATATCGGCGGAACAATTCTTTTTGAAACATTTCTGGAAGATCTGAGGATAAAGAACCACCGCGTTGTTTCAGGCATTACCAATACCGGCAGCATGGAAGCCGACTATTTCATCATTGCGCCCGGCCAGAACGCTCATGAGACCTATCGCATGATGATCCGCCGTAATGTTTTATTCCGTACGAAAAATTTTGCAATCGGATGCCGGGTGGAACATCCTCAGGAACTCATCAATCAGGCACAGTGGGGGCAAAAAAAACTTCCGGGTGTCAAGGCAGCGGAATACCGTCTGACACTGAACCATCCGGGAAGTCTGCCGGTATACACATTCTGCATGTGCCCCGGTGGCACGATCGTTCCGGCAACACCCTATGAAAATCTGAATATCGTCAATGGAATGAGTCAGTATCTTCGGAACCGGAAATTCGCAAACGCTGCCTGCGTGGCCGGTGTGAATATGGAAAGGCTTCTGGGCAGGGAAACGACCCCGATTCAGGCACTCGAATGGCTCGCCGAACTTGAACATAAATTTTACAGATATGCCAAAGGTTATCAGGCACCCTTTTGCAGCATTCAGGATTTTATCCATAAAAAAGAAACCACCCAAACGGCCGAATCCAGTTATCCTCTCGGCCTCAAACCGGCTGCCTTGTGGGAACTGCTCCCTGCTGAAATCAGCCATGCGATCCGGGAAGGGCTGAACGCCTTTTCTCGAAAAATAAAAGGCTTTGAAACCGGCTTGATCATGGGGCTTGAGAGCAAGACATCCTCTCCGGTTCAGGTTATCCGGGATGAAAGCCGTTTATGCGCAGGATTTGAAAACCTGTTTATGGTGGGTGAGGGGAGCGGGCATTCCGGAGGGATCATTTCAAGCGCCACAGATGGAATCAGGGCTGCATCGCGAATTATTGAAATGTCAGGGTAAGCCGTTGCTATTCATTTGGGGGATGCTGTTCCGGAAAGGTAGTAATCTTCGCCTTGTCCCGGAGGATCTGGATATAGCTTTTAATTCCGTTGGCTATTTTTTTCTGAACAATAAGCTGGGCGATATCCTCCTTGATCTCCTCAAAGGCAGGTATCCGCTCCGGCTTTTTATCAAGGACCTTGATCAGATGGAAACCGTATTCCGTTTCCACAATATCGCTCACGCCATTGATCTCCAATGCAAAAGCTGCCCTGGAAAAGGGCTCAATCATTTGTTCCCTGTCAAAGTAACCAAGCTCCCCTCCGTTTTTTCCATTGGGATCATTTGAAAATTTTTTGGCCAGTTCGGAAAAGTTTTCTCCTCTTTTGATCCGTTTTTGGATTTTTTCCATGGCTTCCCTTGTTTTCTGTTTCTGTTCGGAAGAGGTATCAGGGGAAAAAGAAAATAAAATATGCTGAGCGCGAACCATTTCAGGCTGTTTGAACTGACCTTTGTTTTTTTCATAAAAGGCAAGGCTCTCTTCTTCCGGGGTTTGAGCCCGGATCACTACTTTTTCCTGAATCAGCCGGCGGATGATCAGTCCTCGTTCGACCTCGGATTTCATCTCTTTTTCAGTCAGGTTTACTGCGGATAGTTTATCCGCAAAAGCTTTTTTATCCGGATACATTTTTTTCATCAGATCATATTGCTGGTTCACTATCTGCGATTCAATATGTATATCCAATCTTTGACTTTCCTGAAAAAGCAGCTCGCGGTTGATCAGTTCTTCAAGGGTATGAGTTGTTATTTCTTTCAACTGATCCTGGGGAAGATCACTTTTCAGAAGTCCTTTTTTCCGCATAACAATATTTACATTTTGATCCAGCTCCATTTTGCTGATAACAATATTATTTACAATGGCTGCCTTTTCATTTTCCGTCTGCGGCTCTGTTGAAGAAGCAAAAGACAATGCACTGATGAATAACAGCATGAGAATCGTTGTGAGTTGCAGAATGAAAAAATGATTGCGGGCCATTGAAGACTCCAGTTGATTTTTAAATGTGTCATTGAAACGGTTCTTGTTTTATAATCTTTTTTAGATAACAAGAGATTATCGAGGCTGCAAGCCTTTTTGATGGATGGATACGATATTGGGGGAAAAAAGATTCATGAAATATATCGGCGCACATGTCAGTATAAAACGCGGTGTGGAAAATGCACCGGAAAATGCCTTTAAAATCGGTGCAAAGGCTTTTGCCATGTTCCTGAAGAATCAGCGGCGCTGGAACGCTCCGCCTATTTCGGAGAGTCAGGCTGAAAACTTTACAATCAATTGCGGGAAATACGGTTTTCATCCCGATCATATCCTTGCCCATGACAGCTATCTGATTAATCTGGGTCATCCGGATGATCACAATCTTGAACAATCAAGGGAAGCTTTCCTGGACGAAATGAAACGGTGTGAGATTCTGGGGATTACCAGACTCAATTTTCATCCGGGAAGTCATCTGAATGGTTTTCCTGTTGAGAAGTGTCTGGACAGGATCAGTGAATCCATAAACTTGTCGCACACCAAAACCCGAAGGGTGATCACTGTGATTGAAAACACATCCGGCCAGGGAACCAATGTCGGGTATTCATTTGAACAACTGTCTTATATCATCGACCATGTGGAAGACAAAAGCCGTGTGGGCGTCTGTCTGGATACCTGCCATCTGTTTGGATCACCAGAGGGGTATGATATCCGGGAACGGAATGAATATAAAAAGACAATGAAACAATTTGAATCAATTATCGGGATCCGGTATCTTGCAGGAGCCCATCTGAACGATTCAAAGAAAAAATTCCAGAGCAGGGTGGACCGGCATGCATCCTTAGGAAAGGGGGAGATCGGTACAATCGGCTTTCAGCATATCATGAATGACAAAAGGTTTGATCATATTCCATTGATTCTTGAAACACCTGATCCGGATGAATGGAAAAAAGAGATTCAATTTTTATATTCTCTGCAGAAAAGAGAATAAGAGTTGCTAACCGGTTTTATCCGGAAAAGGACACAGACGGATCATTTTGCATTTCGGGCACGCAGGCTTTCTTGCCGTGCAGATCTCTCTTCCAAAGTAGATCAGATACAGCGAAAAATCGTTCCATTCTTTTTTGGGTATGATATCCATGAGGTCGAATTCTATCCTGGTCGGATCTTTATGTAAGGTTAATCCGAGCCGCTGCGAAATTCTGGATACATGCGTATCCACTACTATTGAAGGGATATGGAAGGCAGCGCCACGAACCACATTTGCTGTTTTTCTGCCGACCCCGGGAAGTTGGATCAGCTCTTCGATACTGGATGGCACCTTACCCTGGTGGTTCCGGATCAGGGATTTTGCGCACTGTTTCAGATTTTTGGCTTTGTTCCGGTAAAAACCCGTAGAATGAATTAATTTTTCTATTTTTTGTTGGGGCGCCTTTGCAAAATCTTCAGGAGTCGGGAGTTCCTGAAATAATTTGGGAGTGACGCTGTTCACCTGCCGATCCGTGCATTGGGCGGATAAGATGGTGGCCATCAGCAATTCAAACGGGCTTTTATGATAGAGCTGGGTCTTGACATCCGGGTAGCTCTCTCTTAGTATCTGTCGAATTTTACGTATGCGGCTGGTATTTTTCATGATCACTGTTGTATTGGTCAACGGTTGAACAGCTGACCGGAAAAAATGAATGAAAAGCAAACCCCTGAATGGTTACTTACCATGAAAAGCAGATCAAGAAAAGTAAGAGGTCTTGGATTATGTTCCGGAGGGCTGGACAGCATACTGGCCGGCCGTGTTCTAAAGGAACAGGGCATCGAGGTTGAATGGGTTTCCTTTGAAACCCCGTTTTTTTCATCTGAAAAAGCACGAAAAGCCTCACGGTTATATGGGATACCTTTGACCGTAAAAGATATCACACCGGAATATATTGTTATGCTGAAAGATCCTCCGGCTGGTTACGGGAAATACATGAATCCGTGCATGGATTGCCATTCACTGATGTTTCGTCTGGCCGGTAATATGATGATTGAAAACAATTTTGATTTTCTGTTCAGCGGCGAAGTGCTGGGGCAGAGACCCATGTCTCAGACCAGACAGTCATTGCGATATGTGGAGAAGCATTCCGGGTTTGACGATTATATCGTCAGGCCGTTAAGCGCAAAACATCTGACTATATCCATTCCCGAGAAGCAGGGTCTGATTGATAGAGAACGGTTGCTGGATCTGGCCGGAAGATCCAGGAAGCCGCAGATCAGACTGGCCCGGGAATTCGGTATCACAGAATATCCGGCACCGGCGGGTGGATGCCTGCTGACAGACAAAGTGTTTAGTCGGCGATTAAAAGATTTGTTTGATCATCAGGACATGTATGAAAAAAGAGATTTTCATCTGTTAAAATCAGGAAGGCATTTTCGTCTGGACCCTTTGACAAAGGTTATTGTCGGGAGAACGGAAGAGGATAATAATCTGATTGCGAAATTGTACGATCCAAACCAGGATATGCTATGCAATCTGGTGAAAATCCCTGGGCCGGTTGTGATGGCCCCAGGTGGTGGAAGCAGCAGCGAGGAGAAACGTCTGCTTGTTGCAGCCATATGCGCTTCTTATGGCAAGGTTCCGAAAACAACGCCAGTTGATGTCTGGGTCAAGACAACAGAGGAAAGGAAGAAGGTTCAGGTGATTCCGCTGCCCATATCTGTATTTCAAAAATGGATGGTTGGATAAGATCATTATCCAATAAACCGGATGATATGATGATATATTGTTTCCGTATGCAAAGTATGCTATCCGTTACATCACACATGTAAACAAATAATCATAAGAGCTAATTTCAAAACGATGAAAAACCGTCACACCGGCGAAGGCCGGTGTCCAGAAAAGAATTGAAAATACTGGATAGTGCTTCACTTCTCTGGATTCCGGCTTTCGCCGGAATGACACAACAGACTTTTAAAATTGGCTCATAATACAAAAAAAGGAGGATCGGCAGTATGATGATACGAAAAAGAGATCGAAAAAACGAAAGTGAAAATGTAATCATACCCAAAATACTTATGATTCTGAGTATCATGCTCCTGATTGCTTCATTTACAATAGGTTGTGACGACAGTATTCTGGAAGGGCTCGCAGATGATGACTCTTTTGAAGCAAAGCTCGAAGAAGCCCGCATTGCCCTGGATAAGGGAGAGTATTCAAGAGCGGTTGAATTACTGGAGGCTCTGGATGACGCGAATCCCGGGAATGCAACAATTCAGCAGTACCTATCCAATGCATATGCCGGTCTGGCCGGGTTGGACACCTTTAATCTCCTGACAACCATTGAAACATTGGACGAAAGAAGCAATTCCGGAAGTATAGACATGATGGGGCTGATTCTGGGAAACAGCAATGGTGTTCTGACAGCAGCCCAGCTTCGGGCAAAATTGGTGAATATTGAAAATGCAATCCATGCTATGGAAGGGATCTCCCGTCGGAATGATGACCATAAGGTTCAGCTCGGACTTCTGGCCGTGGCGCATATCGCCCTGACATTGGGAAATATTGTTTTGGAGGATCAAGGGGGGACATCGGTTGTCCTGACAGAGCAGGGTTTGAACAGTCAATATGGCAATCAGTCTGCTGATTTCAGCGATGTCGATTCTGATACACAGAATCTTTCGGAGCTGACAGCCGATCTAGGATATGTGGCAGATGCTGTAACGGTTCTGGATAACATCTCCAATGAAGGAAATGACCTGTCACAGGATTTTTCACAGTTTCAGAATGATATTGATAATAATGGTGATGGAAATCTGTCTGAAACAGACCTTGAAAATTACATCAACAATCAGATATGAGGCTGATCAAGGAGGAACACAGTGAGAAAACGATCTCTTTATAACCATATTTCCATGCTGACACTGTCTTTCATATGTTTTGTCTGTGTGGCTGTCTGCGCTGAAGCTGCGGAGTATTCAAACAACTATCGGGGAATCCGGCCTCTGGGTATGGGCGGAGCTTTTACCGCAATTTCAGATGATGAAAATGCACTGTTTTATAATCCAGCAGGCTTATCCAAAATATCAACCTTCAGCATGGGGATTATCAATCCGATGATTGATGTTTCTGAAAACAGCATTGACTTCTACGAAGACCTCAACGATGCAGATTTGGACGATACAGGAGAAACCACTGAACTGCTCAGGAAAAATGTGGGTGAATATCAGCATCTTTCCGTCAACTGGATTCCGTATGTGGGTTTCAGCGCAGCCAATCTGGGAATCATGGTTGCGGGTATTGCCAGTGTAAACGCAGATGCCGAGATCCGGAATCCTCCGTATCCGGAGTTTCATCCAAAAGCCAATTGGGATTATGGATTCACCGGCGGGGTTGGAGCCAAGGTTCCATTCAAAGGCCTTCGTGTGGGAGGCACGGCAAAATATATCAGCCGTGAGAGTCTGGATCAGGTTTACACCGCAGCGGATATTGCAAATGATGATTTTGAGGATCGTCTGGATGATGACCGGAAATCCGGATCCGGTTTTACCATGGATATAGGGGTGTTGTATGAGCTGCCCATCGAATCCTCTTTTACAACGGAGGTGGGCCTGAGTGTCAACAACCTGATCGAAATGGACATGGGAGATGCGGAAGATATCGATCGGACAATCAATCTTGGAATCGCAACCCAGAGATCCTTTGCCGGATTTACCCTGATCGGCGCTTTTGATATTCTGGATATTACCAAAAGCTATGATCAGGATGATGATTATATGAAGCGGATTCACATGGGTGCGGAACTCCAGATGCCGGTTATTGCGGCTGTCCGGATGGGTTTGAATCAGGGGTATTTTACGGCAGGAGCGACACTGGATTTCCCGGTAGTGAGACTGGATGTTGCAACCTATGCTGAAGAGGTCGGAGCCTATGCCGGGCAGAGGGAAGACCGCCGGTATGTAGGTCAGCTTTCCATTGGGTGGTAATGGAACGATAAACGCCCGGGATTTTCTTAAAAGGTTTTAAGAAAACCCCGGGCGTTTTTTTATTCAAGGAAAGCCAATGTTCGATTTTTTATACTGCCGGACCTGGTCAGGCATATCCTGATGGAATGGCGGACTGGATGACCTTTTTAATATCATCCATGAGACATTGTATATCCTTGTCCTTATAGTTTTCAATCCTTACCAATGGATGGATGATCATTTCCGCCTTTCCTGGAAAGAGATCCAGTGTTTTGGCTGGAAGAATGTTTTTTGTTCCAATGATGGTTATGGGAAGAATGGGAAGATCCATATCCATCGCGAATATAAAAGCCCCTTTTTTAAAGGTTCCGATTTTACCGGTTGCGCTGCGGGTACCTTCCGGAAAGAAAATAACAGAAGTTCCATTTACGATCTTTTCTTTGGCCAGGTTGATCGATTCAATGGCTGCGGCTGGATTGGATCGATCAATATAGATATGCTCCATTTTTTCACAGGCAGATCCAAGAAAAGGCACATTCCTGAGTGTTGATTTCATCACCCACTTAAAATCGATTCCGATCCATCCATAGAGAATGAATATATCAAAAAAGCTTTGATGATTGGAGACGATCACATACGATTGTTTTCTATCAATGAATTCCTGACCTTTTATTTTCACGAACATGGGTGTCGCAAAACTGTTGATCCGTGCCCAAAACTTTCCGAATACAGTGCTGGCAAACCTGGGGCTTACCCATGAAGCAGATAGATAGGCAAGTGTTCCCATGATAAAGGTATTCACTGCCAAAAATGGCATATAAAGAAAAAATTGGTATGGTTTGTACAGAATTCGTGCAACTTTCAGGGTATAGTTTTTCAATTGAGGGATTTTCAAATCCGTTGAAAAAAATAGAAAATATTTTTTTAACCAATTCTGAAAAAGGTTTTCTGTTTGATTTGTTCCGGCCATATTTTTTTTATCCAACCCATCGGAAAATGAAATATCGGACAGCAACAATCATATTTCACTTTTACAAAACTTTTACAATTAATTAGTAGATAAATTTGATCATGTCAACAAGAGAAGGTATCTCAGGTCAGATTATACTCTCTTTTTAATTGGAAGATCCTGTATAGAGATTGAAATGCAAGGTTTTTATGTTTGGAGGAATGTTGGATTGATGAATATATTGTTTCAAATGCAGATTCAATATCCGGGCCTTTATGACATATCAGGGCAATATCAATCTCTGCATCAAGGATGTGGCGGATGGCGTCCTGGATGGTAAAATATTTTTGAATAGACCCCATATCCAGATCATCCGTCATCACAAGCCCTTTATAACCCATCTGATCTCTCAGGATAACCTTTGCGATATGCCGCGAAAGGCTGGCCGGAAGGTTTTGATCAAGCTGGACATATCGGATATGGGACAACATGATACCTGCCACCTGCTTTGAAACAGCAGCTCTGAAAGGCAGCAGATCCGTAGCATCCATATCCGTAATTGAAGCATCCAGAAAGGGGGTATCGATATGAGAGTCCAGAACAGTTCGTCCGATTCCGGGAAAGTGTTTGGCAACCGCCATAATACCGTTCCCCTGGAGAGACTGGATCACGGTTGATCCCATATCTGCAACCCATTCGGGGTTATGGCCAAAGGCTCTTTCTGTCATCACGCTTAGATTGTTCTCCAGGGGGACATCCAACACCGGTGCCATATTCATATTAATCCCGACACTTTTCAGTTCTGATGCGGTGATCCTGGCAAAATCAACTGCGTCTTCCGTGGTCTTCATAGATGGGTTTCCGGGAAAACGGGTGAACGGTTCCTTGAGCCGGGCAACCTGTCCGCCTTCCTGGTCGATTGCAATAAAAAGAGGCGGCTGATTGCAGGAAAGTGCATAATCCTGTGCAGAAGTGCACAATTCCCTGATCTGTTCCGGTGAGGACAGGTTTATGGAAAATAAGATCAAGCCGCCTACTTTTAACTCGCGGATGAGGAACTTGAGGTCGCTGTTCAGTTCCTTTCCTTCAAAGCCAACCATCAAGCGTTGGCCGGCGATCTGTTTGTTTGAAAAGTGATTGAATGTCATAGAGGTATTATTTTTTTTGTAATTGGAATATTTTGACTGCCCGGTTGTGTTCATCGATCGTGTTAGAAAACTGGTGTGTTGCATCACGTTTTGAAACAAAAAACAGATAACTCGTATCCGAAGGGTATAGAGCAGCTTCTAATGATTTTTTTCCGGGATTGGAAATCGGTCCAATGGGTAACCCAAGTATTTTATATGTGTTATAAGGTGTCTGCGTCTGGAGATGTTCCCGGGTCAGGTTTCCGTCAAAATCCTGGATAGCGTAAATCACTGTTGGATCGCTTTCCAGCCGCATTCCTTTTTGAAGCCTGTTGTGAAAGACAGATGAAATAATGGGCCTTTCAAATGCAGAACCCGTCTCTTTTTCGATCATGGAAGCGAGGATGACAACCTCATGAATGGATAATCCCAATCGATTTGACTGTTTCTTCCAATCTTCCTTAAATATTTCTTTAAACCGGTTCAGCATGGTGGCAATGATTATTTTTGGGGTTGTTTTTTTAGGAAAAAGATAAGTGTCCGGGAAAAGATATCCTTCAAACGTTTCAGCAGGGATACCCATTTCACGGGTTACTTTCGGGTCGGTTGCAGTCTGATAAAATTTTCCACACGATATCAGTTCGGACTTTTCAATGATCAAGGACACTTGATTAAGATTGCTGCCTTCCGGAATTGTCACCCGGTACAGCATGCTTTTTCCGGATACAATGATATCCAGTATCTCATTCGGGGTCATGGAAGGTGACAGCTCATACTCTCCGGTTTTCAGTTTGTGGCTAAGGCCTTTGATTCTTGACAGCATTTTAAATTTTGATGGATTTTGAATAATGTGAAGATGATGAAGCTGTTCAGCTATCGTATGGATGTTCTGCCCGGTATGAATGGAAAAGATTTTTTTTTCTGTCTGGTCGCTGCCTGGTTTTTTACCATATTGATAGATACTGATGATATAAAAAAAAACAGATATCAAAACAATGAAAGCACAGACGGAAAGCACGATGATCCGTTTTTTCAAGTCCTGGTTTTCACTTTTTTCATCCTCTGTTTTGTTCATACATGAGCCTCAACTCTCTTTAAACTATTATAAAGGATGCGGCAAGTTCAAGTCAAAAAAAAAGGGTTATGCCATTCTTATGACACAACCCTTTTTGGATGAAAGAAATAAACCTTATTATTTGACGAGCAATCCTGTAACTGTTGTGGCCATGGGTGAGGCATAGATCAGGATCAATGCGACAACCAGTGCATAAATACAGAGAGACTCGATCATCGCAAGACCGATCAGCATGGTAACGGTTACTTTACCTGAAGATTCGGGATTTCTTGCAATACCTTCAACAGCGGCCTTTAAACCCATGCCCTGACCGATACCGCAACCAAAAGCTGCGATGGCGATACCAAAACCTGCTGCAGTTACACAAGCGACAAAAAACTTTAATGCTTCAGCTTCCATTGACAACCTCCTTAAGAGTGATAAGTTAACTCGGGCTTCTTCCAAAAACCCAATTGATATAAAAAAAATGAATTAATGAGCATGCTCCATTGCACCTGTAAAGTAGATGATGGAAAGTAAAAAGAATACAAATGCCTGAACAAAGGCAACAAAAAGACCAAGAGCCATAATCGGCAAGGGGGCAAAAAAAGCTCCGGCAAGGCCGAACAGAATCGCCAGAACGATTTCATGTCCCATCATGTTTCCAAAAAGACGGAAGGTCAGAGAAAGAATTCTTGCTGCATGTCCGATGATTTCGATAACAAAAATCAGGGGGCTCATCCACCATACCGGGCCCATGAAGTGTTTAATGTATTTTGCACCATGGTATTTAATTCCGATGACATGGGTAAAGACAACCACAACAAGCGCACATGATAATGTGGTATTGATGCTGGCGGTTGGAGGGAAAAATCCTGGTATAAGTCCGACCATGTTTCCGACAAATACATAGATAAAAACAGTTGCCGCCAGCGGAAGCAGCCACCTTCCTTCTTCACCGGTATTTTCCACCATAAACTCTTCGATGCCTGAAATCGTAACTTCAAAAAAGTTCTGCATTTTGTTTGGAATCATGGCGATGTTTTTTGATGCAAGTGCGCCAAAAAATATTAAGATCGCCATAACCACCCAGGAATAGACAACATGGGGATAGTGATGAGCAAAAGCGTACACTGGTTCCAATCCGATGAGTTTAAACAAATCAACGAAAAACAGATATGGATGTTCCACCTTAGACAGCCTCCTTGAAGATAATTTTTGTCAGTTCGTTCATGGTTGCTGCTATAATGCTTGCAACAACAACCGAAAGCCCGATGAACAGGCCCAATGGATCTACAAAATGTCCTGAAATGAGGACAAATAAAATAACTCCACTTGCGATAAAGCGGATATAATACTTTGCCAGAACAACATTATGTGAAGAAAGATAGGGGGGGGTTAATGCTTTTTTCAGTGTTTTGGACAAGAGATGAAAATTAATAGTAACGATCAGTCCTCCGGAAAAGATCCCCAGTGCAAAAGAAATCGGAGAGAAGAAGAATCCTGCCAGGCTGGCCATGATAAAAAGTATCCAGTTTGCCCGGGTAACAAAAAGTAAAAGTCTCTCCTGTATGTTCACTCCCGTGTTCCTTACCTTAAAGCTTCCGGCTTTTTTTAAGAGCCAGAGCAATGTTTTTAAAAGCAGCTGCAATACCCAGTCCCAGACCGATAAGGGTCAACCAGGGCGATATACTGAACCGTCTGTCAAGATAAACACCTGCAAACAATCCAATAAAAATTGAAAAAGAAACTGAGAACCCTAGACTGCTGTAGTATGCAAGTTCACGTATGGCAAGTCTGGTTTCTTTTTTCATGAAAAAAAGTCTTTTCAAAAAACAGTTTGCAGCCATGAATTCATTCCGTATCCGGACAAATTCAAAGTAGGTTCATTATCATACGGTATCCATATAAGTCAATGTAAAAAACAGGTCTAAGACAAACCATTTCATTGTTTTTTTTACGTTGATCTGATATAAAATCACAACACTGGAATCACTTTATGAAACGGTTTTTACTCACGATTTTCCCCCGAAAAGAGATCCCATCATGTCCCAAAAGCCGACCTATGAGGAATTGGAGCAAAAAGTTTCCTTGTTAGAGAAAAAATTTTCCGGACAATCCACGCCTAATAATACCCAGGTTTCAGGAGAACACTTATCCGATCTGATCATCGACAGTCTGCCCGGCATCTTTTATTATTTCGATGATGCCGGGCATTTTTTACGATGGAACAAAAATTTTGAAATTGTATCCGGTTATACCGCAGAAGAAATATCCAATATGCATCCTCTTGATTTTTTTCATGATGCGGATAAACACAGGGTGGCGGAACGGATTCAGGAGACCTTCGAGAAAGGCTTTTCTTCAGTAGAAGCGGATTTCGTGAATAGAAATGGAAGTGCAACACCCCATTATTTTACAGGAATGCGTCTTTGTATTGGCCGGCAGCACTATCTGGCGGGTATGGGGATCGATATGAGCGTCCGAAAGAAAGCGGAGGCGGCTCTGGAGTATTATAAAACCGCTGTTGATGAGGCTTCGGATGCAATCGGCATGTCCACTCCGGAGGGAAGACACTGGTATCAGAATAAAGTTTTTGATCATCTTTTCGGAGAGATCGGCCCGGATCCTCCGGCACGTCTTTATGTGGATGAAAAGATCGGCCGTGAGGTTTTTCGAATCATTATGAATGGAGGAAAATGGGCGGATGAAGTTGAGATGTACGGGAAAGACGGAAATATCTTGCAGATTTTTCTGCGTGCGTATGCGGTCAAGGATGATACAGGCAATGTGACAAGCCTTGTCGGTATCCATACCGATATCTCCGACCGGAAAAAACGGGAAAAAGAGTTGCAGAGAACCCGTGCCCTGCTTGAAGCAGCCATCAATCAATCGCCTTCCGGAATTTTGATTGCAGATGCCCCGGATGTCCGAATCCATTTTGCCAATCCAGCGGCGTTAGGGATCCGGGGAGGATCCCAGGAACAAATTATCGAGATTGACGTTGCCGATCACACCAGACGCTGGCAGACTTTTTATCCGGACGGCAGGCCTTATGACCCAAAAGATTTGCCGCTTTCAAGGGCGATCCTGAAAGGTGAAATTTCAAGAGATGTAGAGGTTATTATCCGGCATGAATCCGGTCAGGAACGCTGGGTTTCAGTAAATGCATCCCCTATCCGGGATGGAAATGGCACAATCCAGGCCGGGATTGTAATTTTTCATGACATTACCGAGCATGTGCAAGCCAAGGCTGCATTACAAGAAAGCGAAGCGAAATTCCGAACATTGGTTGAAAAGTCACCTCTAGGAATCTCCATCATCGAAAAGGACGGACGATTTAAATACTGCAATCCCCGATTCAGTGAAATATTTGGTTACACGATAGAAGATGTGCCTACGGGACGGGAATGGTTCCGGAAAGCCTATCCGGACATCCGGTATCGGGAAAAAATCATTCAAACCTGGGTGGAAGATCAAAAACAGGCAGGTTTGGGGCAGATCAGACCGCGCGTGTTTACCGTCACATGCAAAGACGGATCACGAAAAGAGATTCATTTCAGGCCGGTTACCATGGAGAATGATGATCAGTTCGTACTTTATGAAGACATCACGGAAAAGATGAAAATGGAACAACAGTTTTACCAGGTACAGAAATTTGAAGCTGTTGCAACACTTGCAGGAGGTGTTGCTCATGATTTCAACAATCTTTTGATGGGCATGCAGGGACGGGCATCTCTCATGTTGATGAAACTCACGCCTCCCCATCCTTTTATCGAACATCTCAAAGCCCTTGAGGAGTATATCCATAGTGCCTCACAGTTGACAAGACAGATGCTGGGATTTGCCCGGGGCGGAAAATATGAAGTCAGACCCATCGATATCAATGAGATGGTGTTGAAAAGCTCCGCCATGTTCGGCCGGACGAAAAAAGAGATTCGGATTCAAACCCGATGTCCGGAAAAACCTCTCGTAGTCGAAGCAGATCAAGGACAGATTGAACAGGTTCTTCTGAATATGTATGTCAATGCATGGCAGGCAATGCCGAACGGAGGGGAGCTTCACCTGGAAACAAAGATGGTGATGTTGCATGAACCATACTGCTCATCGCATCAGATAACGCCAGGTCCTTATGTCAATGTGTCGGTTTCGGATACAGGCATTGGAATGAGCAGTGATACCTGTGAGCGGGTTTTTGACCCGTTTTTCACCACCAAGGATAAAACCAGAGGTACCGGGCTGGGACTGGCTTCCGCTTATGGCATTGTTAAGAATCATGGCGGCATGATTACCGTCTACAGTGAAATCGGCCAAGGTGCGACGTTTAATATTTATTTGCCGCTATCGAACAAGGAAGCACACCATGAGACCATTTCGAAAGAAACCGTCATCAGCGGATCGGAAACCATTCTTCTGGTCGATGATGAGGAATTGATCATTGATGTGGGCAAAGCGTTTCTGGAAAAATTGGGATATCATATCATTGTGGCAAAGAGTGGCGCAGAGGCTTTGGAAATGATAAAAAGCCATCCATTCATCGATCTGGTTATTCTGGATCTTATTATGCCGGGAATGGACGGTGGTAAGACATTTGATCGGATTCGCGAAGTCCGGCCGGATATGCCGGTTATCCTTTCCAGTGGTTATGCCTTAAACGGCCAGGCCAGTGAAATTTTACGAAGAGGATGCAATGGGTTCATCCAAAAGCCGTTTACGATCAACAATTTTTCTCAAAAAATAAGAAAAGCGCTGGGTGATCGGAAAGCCTGATGGAAAAATCGGGCCGGCTCGTCTGGAAAATCAACTACATTACGGAGATAAGGCCATCCGGATGGTCTCCGGTAATATCTCCGATGATGGCTGCTTCAATCCCTTTGTCTTTCATGATGTTCACACATTCCTCCGCCTGTTTTCGGGGTAATGAAAACAGGAGACCCCCCGAAGTCTGGGGGTCAAAAATCAGATCGGAATACACCTGTTTCACGGATGAGTTGATCTGAATATGTGGTTCGCAGAATTTCCGGGTCGTATAGGTTCCAGCAGGAATCAGCCCCATGTTTGCGTATTCAATCGCCTGGGGGATAAACGGTACGCTGCCGGTATCCAGATGGATCTGTTTCCGGCTTCCTTTTGCCATTTCCAGGAGGTGGCCGGCCAGTCCGAATCCGGTGATGTCCGTACACGCAGATGGTGTGAATTGAAGCATGATTTCCGCGGCATCTTTATTCAGGGTTGCGGCCACCGTAACCAGCGTTCGGATGGCCTGTTGATCCGCAACTTTTCCCTTGATTGCAGTTGCAAGGACTCCTGTGCCGATGGGTTTTGTAAGAATCAGGTGATCGCCGATCCTGGCTTTGCAATTGGTCAGGACTTTTTCCGGATGAATCAGACCGGTAACGGAAAGTCCATATTTCAGCTCCCGGTCATCCACGCTGTGCCCGCCGACCAGAATCGCACCGGATTCGTTGATTTTTTCCAGTCCGCCCTCGAGGATCTCCTGCAATATGGTTTCCGGCATCTCTTCAATGGGAAAACAGACGATATTCATTGCCGTGATCGGTCTTCCACCCATGGCATATACATCGCTCAGGGCGTTGCCGGCGGCAATCCGGCCGAAATCAAACGGGGAATCAATGATCGGTGTAAAAAAATCAAGGGTTTGAATCAATGCAAGATCCGGCCGGATGCGAAAGACACCCGCATCATCCGCATGGTCAAATCCCACGATCAGATCCGGGTGGTTTTTTCGCTTCAGTTTGCTGAGGACCGAGTCCAGGACCCCTGGACCGAGTTTGGCCGCTCACCCGGAAGCCCGGACTTTTTCGGTCAACGGTATTTCTGTCATTTTATCTCCTGTCGGAATATGTCAGTCCGATCACTCCGGCACAACGGCCGGTTATTTTTTGTCTGCGATATGAGAAGAAGAGATCGTTGCGGCATTTTGTACACAATCCACTGATATGGATATTGTTTGTCCTGACCCCGGTTTCCAACATCTGATCTTGGCTCAATTCCCAGAAGTCAAAATGGTTTTCTTTTTTTTGATATTTCCAGAAGGAGTCGGGAATTTCTTTTCTGTAATGAACAAATTCACAGCAGCAAGGACCCAGCGAAGGCCCGACTCCTGCAATGATTTTTTCCGGGCTGCAATGAAAGTGGTGTACCATGGACATAATGGTTTTACCAATGATATTTTGCAGACTGCCTCGCCAGCCCGAGTGAACGGCTGCGACCACTTTTTGATTTGGATCAAACAGCAGTACCGGCTGGCAATCCGCTGTCTGGATGACGAGCATTTTCCCTGGAATGTCCGTGATGATCGCATCACCGGTTTGATTGTTATGAATCAGGGGTGTGTCTGTATTTTCTTTTTTCAGCAGAGCCAGTTTCAAAAGTCTCTTGTTGTCATTCCGGCGAAAGCCGGAATCCAGTATTTTCAATACTTTTCTGGACACCGGCCTTCGCCGGTGTGACGGTTTTTCATCGTTTTGAAATTGGCTCAGCAGAATAATATCCGAACCATGAACCTGATGGATAAAAACCAGTTCATCTTCATCCAGACAGGTTAAAATCGCATGACGATTCCGGGCAACGCTTTCCGGATCATCCCCGACATTTACGCTGACGTTTAACCCCTGAAAAGGGCCTTTGCTGAATCCGGATAAACGGGTGAACATACCATGTTTGATTTCAGTAAATTGGGCCAGATTGGGAAATTGATAGAAGTGCAGGCCGTTTTTTTTTGAAAGTTCAGGAGGCATTTTTTTTGCCTTTTTTCAGCCAGGGTGTTTCCGGAGAGAAAGGTTCCCATTCGGGTTTGTGCATGGAATTATACACGACTGCAAACATGAGAGACAGAATATCGTAAACCGTCAGCTTTACACCAGGCTGGTCAAGCCGGCTTAAAAAATCCGTCAATACCATATTCTGAAGTTTCAGCCGTTCAAGGGTTTGAAGAATCTTGATTTGTTCCGATTTGCCGGATGAATGGGAATCGGCCCGATTTTCCCATTTTTTTTTCAGGGAAAGGATTTGCTGATAGGACGCTGTAGTTAACTGCTTGGAATTTTGATCGCCCGGAAAGGCAGTCTGGGAATCGATCTGTTTTTTGATTGCACTGATGATCTTCCGGCTTGCCTGAGAAACCTCTTTTTGAAACATTTTTTTGATGTTTTCGGATAATCTCAGCTTCAGGGATTGCAAATAGAAGGCTTTTTTTTGCGTCTGCGTTATGAAATCCTCGATCGCACATTGCCAGAACATCTGATTGACTTCTTTAATGATTGTCTCCGGCTGTTTTTTTTCAGCCATGGATTGATGAATGGTTTTTACAATGATGGGGAGCAGTTTTCCCGTTTTTTGAAACAGGGTCTTTCCAATTGCCACTTTAAAAATCATTCCGATGGTTGCCTGCCAGTCCTGAAGATGGAAGATGCCGGGCAGATCGTCATATACAAGCGAGAGCATCGGGTTGTCAAACAGATGGGTGGGGGTGGCATAGTTTGGTGTGCCCCCGAGCTGTGGTTGCGGGATGTTTTGTCCCTCTGAAACAGTATAATCCACGGCTGTTTCCACATCAATCAGCCCGATGTTGAACTTTTCAACGGCTGTCAGGAAGTGGGGATAATCTTTCGGGTCACCTTCGACAAGCAGATTGTCCGGTTTTAAATCCCGCATGGCGATTTTCTTTTCCCCCAGCCAGGCGAGCAGGGTGAGAATGTTTACTGAGATGCTTTCCAGTTGAGCCCTGATTTGGGTAAAGTTGATATCCCGGACATATTTGTGAACAATTTTTTTATAGAGTGCGATCTCCTTTACGTTCCGGGTAAACAAATCTCCTGCTGTATTATTGATTTTTTTCGCATGTGTCTGAGAAAGAAGTTTTGTATCCGCTTTTACGGTGTTTCCAGCCAGATTCAGTAAATACCAATTCCGGATCTGGTAATGCTGTACCTGAACCGGGGGATCCTGTGCTGCCAGCCAATCTCGAACCTCTGTCTCAAAACCTGAATAGATCTCCTGCATCTTGTCGCAGATATTGCTGTTGGATTGCCCATACCTTCCGGCAAATCCAGGCAAATCCCATATGATGCCCGGATTTTGAATGATTTCTTCATTCAGCTTCTGATTCAGATCATGCAGATTGTCAATGATATGACCCAGGAAAAAGTATTTGGAAAGATCCATGAAAAAAACAAAGCCCCCCCCGATTTTAAGGTATTCCTGGAGAGCCGGGCGTGTCCCGAGAAGACGGATATATTTTTCTTCCAGTTTTTCAGGGGAGATTTTTTCCGCTCCCGGAAAGGTATATATTCTTTGGAGGATTACGGAGATTTTCGGAACAATGCATTTTTTGGGCACCAGCTTATCTACAATCCGGCCTTCCTTCTTAATACTGTCAATATAGGCTTGAAAATCATTCAGGGGTTTGGGAGGAATTTTGACGACAATATGCACATCATAAATCACATAAAAGCATTTGCTTTTACTGCCGCTTTCCTCGCCAAGGGGGCCGATGCTCATTCTTCTGTTGACCCATTCCCCGTTGTGCAGAATCCGGAGCTGATAGATCTGGTTGGATCCAATGGTTTTGGCTTCCACTGGAAACAGGTTGGATGCAGCATCCGGGGCTGCGCCTGTCTGGAGTCTGAACAGCTCGAGGAAGAATTTTACAATTCTCAGTGTGTCTGAAGTATCCGGCGCCTCCTCCTTTTTTTTCAGAACAGGGATGTTTGATTCCGATACTGTTTTTGGGTTTGAGATTGTTTCTTCCTGTCTCTTTTTTCGGGTGGATCGCCACTTCCGTGCAATGAGGTAAGCGGCAGGAACAAGAATGAGGAGGGGCAACCAGAGATAGTTTCCGTTTTGAAACATTGGAAACCGGTTTTGTATCCGGGTAATTATCTTCTTACCGGATTTTATCTGTTTTTTAACCTTTTCTTTTGCAAGGGTTGCATAGCAGGACAGCAACGCCTCACCACTGGTTGTCTGGCTGGCATCGCCATAACCAATATGCTCCACTTCATCCTTGGGGAGGACTTTGGTAGAACCATCCTGTTGATAGTAAACCAGGTTTCCCCCCTCGCTGGTTTCTTCGGAGATCACGATGCGGCCTTCTTTTAAATACAGGGTATCTCTTTGGATCTCCCACTCATAGCTCAGAAACAACAGAAAGGTTGTGGTGAGTATCCCAAGAATAAGGAACAGCAGCAATAGGGTACTTTTTTTTATCATAGTTCAGGTGATCTGTTTTTTCCCGGTCTGTTCAATGGATACTGATGTAGGTCATATATCTGTATTTTAAGATTCATGTCAATTGATAATCCATCCGGTTTTTAACTTTTTAATAGATTTTCAGTTCTTTATGTCAATATCTGGGATCTTGCTTGCTTTGCTTTGTGACGGATAATATTTACATATATATTTACATTGACATTTACATTTTACTATGGCATGTTGTCGGATATCGGAATGTACAAGCTATCTCAAAAAAGTCTTTTGGCTCAAACTCTGCGTTGGATTCAGTTTTCAAATCCTCGACATACTTCGAGTATGCCTGCGGTTTGAAATCTGAATCCGCCTTGATTTTGAACCAAAATCTTTTTTTTGAGATAGCTTGTAATAACAAATCACTGGTCATGATCTAAGGAACGATGATGGATGAATTAACCCCCAAACAACAGCTTTTTCTCAATTATCTGGAAAAGGAGATTTCCCGTACCGGCAAGGCGCCGAGCTTACGCCGGGCTGCTTCCGATATGGGCGTGAGTCACGCTGCTGTTTCCCAGATGATCCGGATATTGGAAACAAAAGAGATGCTCAGACGGGATGGTGTTTATAGCCGCAAGATTCTGCTCCTGAACCGCCTTAGGAAGACTGCGGGCAGGATGAGATGGCGGGAGGTGCCGGTTATCGGCAATATCGCCGCAGGATTGCCCTTGTATGCCCAGCAGGAATGGGGCGGCAGTGTGGTTCTGGACGCGGATATTTACCGGGGGGCAAATCTGTTCGCCTTGAAGGTCCGGGGGGATTCCATGAAAAATGCGGGAATCCTGGACGGGGATATCGCCATTTGTGAGCCAAGACAGTTTGCATCCGATAATGAGATTGTCGTTGCCCTGATTCATCAGGAAGAGGCAACGGTCAAGCGTTTTTTTTTACGGGAAAACCGGATTGAGCTTTATCCGGAAAATCCGGACTTTACACCTGTTTCTTATGCGTTCGATGAAGTGTTGATCCAGGGGAAGGTTGTGGGGGTTCAGCGCGGGCCGGATGTCATGGAAAAAATATGTGGTAAAGTATGATTGAAGAAACTCCGAAACAAAAAGGTCTCCCGGCTTCCTGCAGGATCCATGTCGGCACCAGCGGTTATGCATATGCAGAGTGGACGGATGCCGGCTTTTATCCGGCCGGCACAAAATCGGGCCAGATGCTTCCGCTGTATGCAAAGCAGTTCTCCATTACCGAACTCAATTATACATGGTACCGGATGCCGGTACCTGAAACCATTGAGCGCCAGCGTCAACAGGCAGGTTCCGGTTTTCTGTTCACCGCCAAGCTGATCCGTACGCTGACCCATGAAATCGATCCAATGAAGTGGCAGAAGGAGGCACTTCGCTATCGGGAGGGAATGTCCCCGCTGCTTCAAAGCAAACAGCTTTTGGCTGTGCTGATTCAACTTCCTCCTTCTTTTGCCCGGACACAGGGAAACCGTACGCACCTGTCGGTTCTGCTGGACAGCCTTGAGGGTCTTCCCCTGGCCGTGGAATTCCGTCACCGCTCCTGGGCCGTGGATCGGGTTTTTGATGAACTGGAGCGCCGCAGGGTGTGTCTGGTCAGTGTGGATGAACCGGATTTGCCGGGCCTGTTTCCGGCGCTGGATGTTGTGACCTGTCCGGATCTGTTTTATGTGCGCTTTCATGGCCGGAATGATCGGGGATGGCGGTCCGGGAATATGCAGAAGCAGTTTGATTACTTCTATTCGGATGATCAGCTCCGGGAATGGATTGAAAAACGGATTATTCCCATGAGCAGCCGGGCAGGGAAAGGGGTTATTTTTTTTAATAACCATGTCCGGGGCCAGGCTGCGGGAAATGCCTTGCAATTGCGCCGGCTTCTTTCAAAGGAAGGTCTGGAGGTCGGATAAGATGCGGTCACGATCCATTATTCATCTGAATGTGGCTGATTTTGCCGTTGCAGTCGAACGTCAGGCAGATTGCCGGCTGCGGAACCGTCCGGTGATTGTTGCCCCGGAAGCGGCTGCACGGGCCGAGGTGTACGACATGAGTGAGGAGGCTTATCAGGATGGCGTCCGAAAGGGAATGCCTCTGAAAAAAGCCCTCCGTTTCTGTTCCGGCGCCAGAATATTACCCCCCCATCCGGATCGGTATGAACAGGCCATGATGGAATGTTTCAAGAGGGTGCTGCCTTATTCCCCGCTGGCGGAAATGACGGATCAGAAGGGGCATATTTTTGTGGATGTCACCGGAAGCGGCAGGCTGTTCGGGCCGCCTCCGGATATTGCCTGGCGGATACGCCGTGCATTCCGTTCGGAAATGGGACTGGATCCGATCTGGTCTGTGGCATCGAACAAACTGGTGGCCAAGGTCGCCACCCGTCTGGTCAAACCATCCGGAGAATATATTGTCCGGGAAGGGGAGGAAGCCCATTTTTTACAACCCCTGCCACTGTATCTTGTGCCGGGTATACTTCCGGAAGAGCGGAAACAATTCGGAGAGTTCAATCTCTCTTTTGTGGGACAGGCGGCCGGGCTTACCCTGGAGCAACTGGATCTGATCTTTGGAAGACGCGGCCAGACCTTATTCAATCTCGTACGCGGGGTTGATCTGTCACCGGTACAATCTTTCTCTCTGAAAAAGAAGGGGATCTGCTTTGAGCATCTGTTCGGCACCGATACCGGTCAGGTGGCCGTGGTGGAAGGTGTTTTGTATTGCCTGGCGGAAAAGATCGGTTCTTTTCTCCGCAAGCAGCGTCTTTCCGCAAAGAATCTCGGGTTGATCCTTGACTTTTCGGATGGGAAACGCATTGCCAGACAGGCAGCTGCCAGACCGCCAGTCCATGATGATCTTTCCCTGTTTTCGGTTGCAAAACTGGCCCTGAAACGGGCCTGGACCCGAAGGGTAAGGATCCGGCATATCTCGCTGAGCTGTAACCATTTTGAATCAAGGTCTTCACAACTGGAGCTTTTTGCCGGGTCACGGGCGGAAAAGGAAAAAAAAGAACAATTGATGAGCGCCCTTGACCAGGTTCGTCAGCGGTTCGGTTCAGGTTCTCTCCGGACAGGGCGGACGTTTTCCCTGGATGCAGCATGATCCTTCTTTCCATGCATTCCTGCTATTCCCTGATGTGGGGCACGGCTTTTCCTCTCGAGATTTGCCGGGCGGCCAAAGAGATGGGATATTCGCGGATTGCCCTGACCGACACCAATAATCTGTATGGCTTGTTCCCTTTTTTACGGGCATGCCGGCAGGAAGGACTGGCACCCATTATCGGAGCGGAAATTACAGAGAAAGGCTCCGGGGAACGGGTTGTCTGTCTGGTGGAAAACAGCCGGGGGTATAAGAATCTTTGCCGTTTGATCACACGCCGTCATATGGATGCTGATTTTGATTTATCATCAACCCTTCCCCGGTATGCAGAAGGTTTGACAGTGCTCGTCCGCACGCCCAGGCTGCTTCAGGTTTTTGTTGAATCCGGTGTAACTGTGGCGGCAGCCCTGTCCGGCCGGTCCGGAGAGATGATGTCCGGTCTGCGGCAGTCTGCCCGTTGTCTCAGGGTTCCGGCAGTGCTGGCCCCGGATGTTTTTTTTCTGAAACCGGAAGAGTTTGCTGTCCATAAGATGCTTCGGGCAATTGATCTGAATACCTCTCTTTCCCGTCTGGAACCGGAAGATATGACCGCTCCGGATGCTTTTCTGGCGTCTCCGGAGGTGTATTATGAAAAGCTTGCTGCATGGCCGGATCTTTTTTCCGAAACAGAGAAGATTGCAAAGCGTCTTTGGTTTACCGGTCCGGAACATGGGGTTGTGATGCCGCCATGGGAGGGGGAGGGTAGTTGTAAAAGTGCCGGAGAAGTTTTGCGAGACGATGTTTACAAGGGTGCGTATCGGCGGTACGGGGAGGAACTGCCGGAAGCGGTCGTAGAGAGAGTGGAGCATGAACTCTCCGTAATTGAGGAGAAGGGATTCTCATCCTATTTTCTGGTGGTCCGGGATATTGTATCCCGAAGCCCCAGGATCTGCGGACGGGGCAGCGGGGCCGCATCCCTGGCAGCTTACTGTCTCGGCATCACCAATGTCTGCCCGGTCAAACACAATCTCTATTTTGAACGGTTTCTAAACCCAGGCCGTACAGACCCGCCGGATATTGATGTGGATTTTTCATGGGATGAGCGGGATGCGGTACTGGATGCGGTTTTTGAGAGATATCAAGGACATGCTGCCATGGTGTCCAACCATGTTGCTTTCCAGCCGCGTATGGCGATCCGGGAGGTGGCCAAGGTCTTTGGGTTGACAGACCGGGAGATCGGCCAGGTTTCCACAAGGTTGCCGTGGTTTTTTCAGATCCGGGATCTGCCCTACGATCTGTTGTCGCAGCTCAGACAGTTGCCGGAGCTGGACTGGTTTGATTTTTCAGAGCCATGGCCGGAGATCGTCTGCCTTGCCCATCGGATTATCGGTATTCCGCGATATCTGTCCGTACACCCGGGTGGTGTCGTGATTACTCCGGACCCTATTGATACCTATGTTCCTGTTGAAAAAGCGCCCAAGGGCGTACCCATCATCCAATGGGAAAAGGATGGGGCGGAAGAGGGAGGGCTGGTCAAAATCGATCTCCTCGGGAATCGAAGCCTTGGCGTGATTCGCGATGCCATAGATAATATCCGTAAAAACGGAGTTGTTTTTGATGAGCAGCGCTGGGAGCCGGAGGATGACCCGGCCACACAGGAGCAGATCGCAAAAGGGAACACCATGGGGTGTTTCTACATTGAAAGCCCGGCAACCCGGCTTCTCCAGAAAAAAGCCAAACACGGGGATTTTGAACATGTGGTTATCCACAGCAGCATTATCCGTCCGGCGGCCAATGTGTTTATCCGCGAATATGTAAGGCGTTTGCATGGCGGCCGATGGGACCCGATTCATCCGCTTCTTTCGGATGTCCTGGATGAAACTTACGGCATCATGGTTTATCAGGAGGATGTGGCCAAGACTGCTGTTGCCATGGCCGGTTTTTCCCATGCAGATGCAGATGGTCTGCGGAAAATCATTTCCAAAAAAGACAAGGCCCGCCAGTTGTCTGATTATCGCAAACGTTTTGCGGAAGGAGCCAGGGAACGGGGAGTTTCCGATCCGCAGATTGATATGGTCTGGGAGATGATCCTGAGCTTCAGCGGATACTCCTTCTGCAAACCCCACAGTGCGAGCTATGCACGGGTTTCGTTTCAGGCCGCATACCTGAAAACACACTATCCGGCAGAATTCATGGCCGCAGTGATCAGCAATCAGGGCGGATACTACAATACGTCTGCCTATGTATCCGAAGCCAGACGGATGGGTGTGGAAATCCTGAAGCCGGATGTGAATGAAAGCGATATCCGCTGGAAAGGCAAGGGGAATCAGCTTCGTGTGGGGCTGCTGTCCGTGGGGGAACTGACGGCTGCGACCATGCAATTGATTGTGGAAAAAAGAAGAGATAAAAGATATCTCCATATGGAAGATTTCCTGAACCGGGTAGGGCCGGATGACAATGAAGCCCATGCCCTGATCCATGCCGGTGCATTGGACAGGCTCCATCCTGAAGATCCACGGGCAGCTCTTTTGTGGACGCTTGCCGGTTTTCGGAAAAAACGGGGGAAACGGTCAGGGCAGCTCACTCTTTTTGAAAAACAGGTGCATGTCGGCATGCCCAATTTTCCGCCGGATAGTGAAAAAAAACGGTTGCGGAATGAATTCTCTGTTCTCGGTTTTTTGTGCGACCGTCATCCCATGCTGCTGCATCGGGAAGTGATGCAGAAATCTAAGGTGATACGGATCTGTGAGATGGATCGCTTTGTAGGAAGGAGGGTCCGGGTTGCCGGGCTTTTGGTTACCGGCAAGGTGGTACATACCAAAAAGGGGGAACCCATGGAGTTTCTAACTTTTGAGGATGAGACCGGTCTGGTGGAGGCAACCTTTTTCCCGGAACCCTATCGAAGATTCTGTTCCATGCTGGACCGGAGCCGGCCATTTATCCTGACCGGAAAAGTCGAAGAAGATTTCGGCGCAATCACCCTGACGGTTTCCCATGTGGAAGCGGTGGCATCCGGCAAATGAAAAAAAATGAGTCGATTTCAAATAAACAAATCTCTCTTTTGTTGCAACTCAATATGCGGTATAAGAGATGGAGCATCTGTGGATGAATTCATTCTATTAACCCGGCAAATAAATACATTAATTCCGTCATGCCGGACTTGATCCGGCATCCAGCGTCTGTCTGGATAGCGCTATGCTTCACTGCGTGTCCAGCTTCCGCCGGAATGATAAACCTTGGTATAAAGATCAGACTGTTTTGAATGACAGGAGGGAGCAGCATATGCCGATCACCAAAATACTACAGGAAGCAGAGAAGTTTGAAGTGCAGGTCTACCAGAAACCTAAAAGCCTGACAAAATTAAGGGAAACACACATCCCCTTTACAGGAGCGCCGCGGAAACATCCCACCAATCCGGATATGGTGTTGCTGATTGCAGATCCGTACAGCAGCAACATGATGTATTATGAGTTCCGGACACAGGATATTTCCTATGCAGAGGAGCTGCCGACGCTTGTCACCTTGGACGGGGAAAGCATTCCCATGGGCAGGATCTGGGTCAGGAAAAAAAGCGTGGGCATCCGCTGCACGCCTTTTCTGGTGGAGGATCTGCAAGCCATAACCAAGAAAAATACGTAATGATCCATACACACCGCAACAATCGGGCGGTCAAGGGCCGGACAAATTTCGGTCATTTTGTATTGACATGATATTAATAAAATGGTTCAGATTGTGAGTCTTTATCATTGGCAAGGGTTGGTTTTTTTGTTAACTGGGTTCTGTTGTATACGAAACATTTCACTTTTTTCAAACGATTTGTTGCGAAAAAATGAATTCTTAATATCAGGGAAAAAGTGCCCGAAAACCCCCTGATTTGACACTTATCAGGGAA
>DYJC01000013.1:121603-153327 GCA_020723305.1 Desulfosudis oleivorans | reverse complement strand
TGGAAGATTATGTTAATATTATATATATGTCAATAAAAATAACTTAGCGCTTATGCCCCGGCCCCCCTCGAGGGGGGAATTATTAATCGGCCCCCCTTGTATGGGAATTATGGGTTGGGATTTTTCGAGGGGGAATGCCATGTCCACATCTATTTTTCATTTCACCCACTGGTATATGCCACGGGCAATGGATTCAATCCTTTTCAGTTTTTTCAGTTGAAACACGATATTCCTCACTTTTTGCGCTTCCATGCCGGAGGTTTTGATCAGTTCGGAAACGGAGACTCCTTTTTTATGGCTGCGGATGATCTTCTCGATTTTTGCTGAACCTGTGAGTTTACTATTTTTTCTTTTTTCAGGAATGATTGATGCCGCTTTCCGGATGGCCTGTTTTTTGGAAGCGGTTTTTTTTATTTTGGTAACGGGAGCTTTTACTATACCAGGCGCATCTTCTTCTCCAAAATCGATTCCGAACATATCGGAAAGTCCGGATGCATCTTCAATGACTCGGGAGGTTTTCTTTCTGGCCTTGGACAGAAGTTCTTTTTTGCTCTCTTTGACGGTTTCTGTGATAAGGTCATTGATGTCAACCTTTCTCAATACAAAAAAGAGGCTGGGGTCCTGATCCAGTCTGGCGCCAACCCCGTACAGTGTGGCGGCTACGTGTTTGCACATGGATGCCCAGTCCGGACAACTGCATTCAAAGCGGATCTCTTTGGGAATTGGGAACAGACCGCTTCCTGACTTTGTAAACACCTCACCCAGTGCTTTTGGAAATTCTCCGGCAATCAATTTTTGGAAGCTGTCCATCCTGCCCTTGCAGGTTTGTTTGATGGCGTTCCAATTATTTTTGGGAATCGGATCAATGGAAATGGAAACAGCGTAGGGAGTTGAACGGGAACCCTGAACCAGCGCCTCAACCTGACCGGGTTTGATCTGTAAATCCAGGACTGCACCGTGGCGGACATAACTTCTGCCCCGGCCGATCCGGTTGCTGTAGTCGGCGTATCGCTCCAGATTCTTGTTCCACTCCTTGCCCCACCAGGTTTTGGCGATTGCACTTCCTTCTAAAACAATGGGCTGAATACCGGGATTTTTTTTCTTGAGTTGTTTCAGTTTTCTTTCTGCCTTGGCTTTTTTTTCTCCCACGGAAACATATTGGGGAAATCCGTAATAATAGCTCATTGTCTCTCCTATAAACTCAACCGGAACAGATTCATCAGTTGTTTGTTGTCCATTTCCGTAATCAGGGTTTCGCCGGACCCGGAAACAACCTGATCCGCCAGCTCCTTTTTATCATCCAGCATTTTGTCGATTTTTTCTTCAATGGTTCCCCGTGTGATAAACTTGTGCACAATCACTTTTTTATCCTGGCCGATTCGAAAGGCCCGGTCGGTTGCCTGGTTTTCCACTGCCGGATTCCACCACCGGTCAAAATGAACCACATGGCCGGCCTTGGTCAGGTTGAGACCGACTCCTCCTGCTTTCAGGGTGAGAACCATGAACGGACAGTAGGTTTCCGCCTGAAAGATGTCAACAATCTTTTTCCGGTTTCCTGCGGCAACACTGCCGTGAAGTACAAGCCCTTTGTGATGGAAGATGGTTTCCAGAAAAAACCGGATGGGTTCGGTTATCTCCCTGAACTGCGTAAACACAAGCACCCGTTCCCGTTTTTCATAAACAGTTTCACAGATCTCCCGCAGCCGCTCGAATTTTCCACTCTCCGATTCTTTGAATTCGCCGGTTCCGGTAAGATGATCCGGATGATTGCAGAGCTGTTTGAGTTTCATCAGGGAGGATAGAACCAGCCCTTTTCGCTGGATACCATCCGCTTCCCGGATCTGTTTTTCAAGACCCGCCACAAATTCCCGGTACAGAACAATCTGTTTCTTGCTTAAATCCGCAAAGCTTTTCATCTCCACCTTGTCCGGCAGGTCCGAGATTACCGATTTGTCGGTTTTCAATCTGCGGAGAATATAGGGGGAAACAATCTTTCTCAGACGGCTGTATCCATCCGGATGATTTTTCAGTTTTTTGGAAAATGCAGCAAACTCCTTTTGATTGCCCAGAAGCCCTGGATTCAAAAAATCAAAAAGAGACCACAGGTCCGAAATCCTGTTTTCCACAGGGGTTCCGGTCAGGATGATCCGGTTCAGGGATTTCAGTTTTTTTACGGCCCGTGTCTGTCTGGTTCCCGGATTCTTGATAGCCTGGGCTTCGTCCAGTATCAGGTAGTTCCAGCAGTAGTCATCCAGCCATTCGTACCTTAGGGCAATGGAATAGCTGGTAATCACAAGATCAAGCTTGTCCAGCTCCTCTTTGCTTTTCTGATTTGCTTGTTTTTTCTCAGATGGATCGGCCTTTTGCCCAATGCTGGAAGCTGCAAAACCCGGATGCGCGATATACGTTTTCAGGCTGGGAAAGAATTTTTCGATTTCACTGATCCAGTTGGAAATCAGGGAAGCCGGAACAATCAGAAGAGAGGCGGGCAGATCTTTCTGTTTCTTCAGGAGGCTTAAAAACGCCAGGATCTGTATGGTTTTCCCCAGTCCCATATCATCTGCCAGGCATGCGCCCAGGTTCAGCGAGTCCAGGTAGTGAAGCCATTGCAGCCCTTTTTCCTGATACTCCCGAAGTTCCGCCTGAAATCCTTTTTCCGGTTTGACCTTTTTCAACTGATCCGGCTGTTTCAGATTCTGGATCACGGATGACAGCCAGGTTCCGTTTGAAACACTCAGTTCAACACCGCTTTTTACATCACCGGCGATCTTTTCCGGATGGAGCTGAAGCCGCATGGCATCCCGAAGGGTCAATCCATCTCCCGCCATCTGTTTGAGCTGATCGCAGGCCTCAAGGGCCAGTTTCAATTTTTCATGATCTACCGGAACCCATTTGTTCTTGATAAAGGCAAGACCTTCTGATTCCTCAAGCATCGATCTGGCTTCCTCTTCCGAGACAACCATATCCCCCAGTAGAAGATTGGCGCGAAAGTCAAGCAAGGCATCCAGGCCCAGATGGGAAGGTTTTGTATCCCCAAAAGAGATATTCAGACCAGCTCCCTGGGAGTGTTTTTTCCACCAGTCCGGTATCCGGCAAAGCACTCCGGATTCTTCGTAAAACGGAATCTCCCGTAAAAAGCCGAAAGCCTCTTTCGGGCCCCAGGCAAGGGGATGAAACAGTTCGCCGGTTTCAATCAGGTCTGATACAAGGCCGCTCTTTTCAGCCGCACGATAGACGGTTGCCAGTAGATTCAGCAGTTGTTCATCATTATACTCCTGAATGGCATGCTTCAGGGGCAGATGCCGGGGTTTTCCGTTTTTCCCCATCCCGGCAGAGTAGGTTGCCATAAAGGCAAAGGGCAGGTCGCTGTTTTTGTTTTCCACCAGGTGAAAGAAAACCCGTCCGGCCAGATGGATCGATGAATCCTGCTTGTGAAAAAAGGATTCAACGCTTCCGTCATATACCCTAATCTGATCTGAAAAAATCTCTCCAAGTCCGGCCCACAAAACCTTCAGCATTTCAGGATTCACATACTCGGCCCCGGTGATCATGGGAACGCCTTCTGCAAACAGGGCCAGTTCCGGATCTGGAATATCAACCACTACCTTATCACGAAGGGTTTCAAGATCCAGCACCTGACTCAGTTTATGAATAAACAATCTGGAAAACCGGATAAAATAGTCAACCGAAGGAGACAGTTCCGCCTCTTTTCTATAAAATCCAAGATAAAACAGCCAGGTTCCGGATTGATGGATATAGCTGTCATAAATGGCATTCTGTGTCCGGATGGTATTTTCGGAAACCATTTCCTGGGTATCTTCCCACTCCGGCATAATTGTCCGGTCGGGCATGACGGAAAAGGTGAGTGTTGTGTTCAATTTATTTTTCATTCTCAATCAACCTTATAGTGCATTGGCAAAAAGGTTCATATCCTATCCGAATAGTTTCGCCAATGTTTTTTCAATAATGGTTAACCCGATAATATACTTTGCACTTGTTCTCATCGGTGGCAGGAAGTGAGGCAGGTTTGGATAGTGATGTTGATATGATACCGGATCGACGAACAGTGGATGCGGTTATCCGCAACCTCATAATAATTGGAAATTGGGACGGTTTGGTGTAGGGGCGGTTCGCGAACCGCCCCTACAAAGAGAAAAATGGCGCGCCCGGAGGGATTCGAACCCCCGACCTACGGATTCGTAGTCCGGCGCTCTATCCAACTGAGCTACGGGCGCTGAATGATCGAAGATAATCCTGATAAGCCAAAAATAAACAATTGTCAACGGGAAGTTTATCTGCTTTATATAAAGTATGGTTCATGAATCTTTTATGAAACTTGCACTGGAGCAGGCGGAAAAGGCCAGGCAGATGAATGAAGTGCCTGTAGGGGCATTGCTTGTTGATAGCACAGGAAGTATCCTTGCCAGGGCCTTTAATCAGACCATCCACATGAATGACCCGACGGCTCATGCTGAAGTTTTGGTTCTCCGTCAGACCGGTCATTATGTCCAGAATTACAGGCTGTTGAATACAACCCTTTATGTAACAATTGAACCCTGTGTCATGTGCATGGGAGCCATTGTCCATGCGCGGGTGGAACGGGTGGTTTTTGGCGCCCGCGATCCAAAATGGGGCGGGGCCGGATCATTGTATAACCTCGCCGACCGGAATTACCTGAATCACAGTGTGAAAGTGATATCCGGTGTTTACGAAAAGGAGTGCCGGGAGATGATTCAGTCTTTTTTCAGGGAAAAACGAAAATCTGTTGCAAGATAGCCTCTCATGCCCTAATAAAAAGAGTCCGGAAAAAAAATAACGGAGCCAGTTTCAAAAGCCTCTTGTTGTCATTCCGGCGAAAGCCGGACACGCAGTGAAGCGTAGCGCTATCCAGTATTTTTAATACTTTTCTGGACACCGGCCTTCGCCGGTGTGACGGTTTTTCATCGTTTTGAAATTGGCTCAATGGATAAACCGATCCGTTTCAAAAAATTCAGGATAATCAAAAGGAGCAGCTTGTGGCTAATATCATCGTTATCGGTACGCAATGGGGGGATGAGGGAAAGGGTAAAATCGTCGATCTTCTGGCAGAGTATGCAGATTATGTTGTCCGCTTTCAGGGAGGAAACAACGCCGGGCACACCATGGTCGTGGAGGGTGAACAGTTTATCAGCCATCTTGTACCCTCCGGCATTTTGCAGGGAAAAACCTGTTTCATCGGGAACGGTGTGGTTGTTGATCCCGAAGTCCTCCTTGGAGAGATTGAATATCTGAAATCAAAAGGCATTGATGTGGGACCGGACAAACTGAAAATCAGCGAGCGGGCTCAAGTGATCATGCCTTATCACAAAGCCATTGACCTTGGACGTGAAAAAATGAAGGGGGACAAGAAGATCGGAACCACCGGCCGGGGCATTGGTCCATGTTACGAAGACAAAGCCACCCGAAGGGGTATCCGTTTTGTGGATTTGCTTGATCCAGAAGGCTTTGCAGATAAAGTCCATACCATCCTGAAAGAGAAAAATTTCTATCTGACCGGCTTTCTGTCGGAAGATGCAATCGATCCGGAAGAGGTGATCGGAAAATACAACCAATATGCCCGGCAACTGGCCCCCTATGTTGAAAACGTTTCCGTATCCATCTATACCGGAATGCAGGAAAATAAACATGTCCTGTTCGAAGGCGCCCAGGGCACGCATCTGGATATTGATCATGGCACCTATCCCTATGTTACATCATCCAATACCGTATCCGGCAACGCTGCCTGCGGTTCCGGAATCGGGCCCATGGAAATCACCGGGGTTCTCGGCATTGTCAAAGCCTATACAACAAGGGTAGGGTCCGGACCTTTTCCAACAGAGCTGTTTGATGATATCGGAGACACCATCCAGAAGAAAGGCGCGGAATTCGGAGCCACCACCGGAAGAAAAAGACGCTGCGGATGGCTGGATACCGTGATACTGGAAAATGCGATCCGGCTGAACAGCATCTCCGGGCTGGTGATCACCAAGCTGGATGTGCTGGGCGGACTGGATGAAATCAAGATCTGCACAGCCTATGATTATAATGGAAAAATCCTGAATCATTTTCCTGCGGATCTGGATATCCTGGCAGCGTGCAATCCGGTTTACGAAACATTGCCGGGCTGGCAGGAGGATATCTCCGCCATCCGGAAATTCAAGGATCTTCCCAAGAATGCAAAGGATTATCTGAACCGGATCGAAGAACTGGTCGAAACACCGATTGATATTGTATCGGTTGGACCAGGCCGGAAAGAGACCATTGTGTTAAGGAATTGTTTTGACTGAAAAAAGCGACTGCCCCATCTTTTTGATTGACAATCAGCGGATTGTACCTTAAAAAACCATCCGATGTCGGGACATGGCTCAGTCTGGTAGAGCACAGCGTTCGGGACGCTGGGGTCGCAGGTTCAAATCCTGCTGTCCCGACCAAATTTCCCTTCAAATTACAATATCTTGAAAAAAAAATACCCCAAAAACAGTGGTGCAGATACAGAAGTGTTTTCGGCGTATTTCATTTTTTTTAACCTTTTATAACTATAGTATAGAAAACATTGACAACCGTAACCTTTTGGGTTACATTGCTTTTTAATTATAATAAAATCCTTTAAAAATAAAGGGTTGGAGAACTTTTTCTACACCGGGAGCAAGAAGGGAATTAAACCTGAGCATTCCAGCAGGCTTGAACGAATCCTTGATCGACTTAATGCCGCGTGTGAAATAAAGGATATGAATTACCCTGGTTCTTTCCTTCATCAGTTGAGCGGTGATAAGTGCGGCTTTTATACAGTAAGGGTATCCGGCAATTGGCGCATATTTTTTCAATTTATTGACGGTGACGCCTATATTGTCGATTATGATGATTACCATTAGGGGGACAAACAATGAGAAGAATGACAAGACGTCCGACTCATCCGGGTAATATATTAAAAGAAGACTACATCCAACCACTATCCATTACAATTAAGGATATGGCGGAAACCCTTGGTGTCTCTAGGAAGACTTTATCCAAAATAATAAATAAAAGAGGTGCAATTACACCGGATATGGCCTTACGTTTATCTCGTGCCTTTGACACAACACCAGATTTTTGGCTTACTCTGCAAAAAAATTACGATTTATGGCATGCAGAATCTGTATCGCAGGAATGGAAAAAAGTGAAGCCATTCCCACAACATTTACTGCAATCATAGTCCATCCCGGAAAGACTTGCCAACAAAAACAGAAAGAAGAAATAAGGAGACAGAAAAAAAAGATGAAACAAACTGAAAACAGAAAAATAAATACCTTGGCTGCAATCAGTCTGGCGCTGCTTCTGCTGGTTGCATGCTTTGCAGAATCCGCCGATGCCCGTTCCCGCAGCGGGGGGCGTTCGTTTGGCGGAGGACGCTCTTTTGGCGGAGGGAATTCTTTTGGTGGAAACCGTTCCTACTCAAGGCCCGCTTCCCAGCCGCGGCAGAACTCACCGGGCAATAATTATCGTCCGATATCTCCGTTTGGTGGCGGTTCCGGCGCATTTACCCGCGGTCTTGCAGGAGGTATGCTGGGCGGCGTTCTGGGGAGCATGCTGTTCGGCGGCACTGCCCACGGTATGGGAGTAGGCGGATTCGGCGGAAGCGGAATCGGACTTTTTGAGATCCTTCTGATTGCCGGTATTGGTTATTTTCTTTACAAACGGTTTTCCCGGAACCGGGCTTTTTCACCCGGCACGGATCCAGGGCAGAATTTTTTTGGAAACGTCACACGCATGTTTGACTCTTCTCCCCAGGGAGGAGGCGGTTATGAAGCGATTGACGGATCCATAGAAGATCCTTTGGTGACAGGTGTTAAGGAAATCTGGAATGTGGATGACACCTTCAAGCCCGAAGAATTCAAGGAAAAAGCCCAGGATCTTTTTTTCAAGATTCAGGCCGGCTGGACCAGACGAGACATCGAGCCCATGAAGGCATTCGTCGGCGGCCAGCTCTTGAATGAATATGAACAGCATTTTACGGACATGCGGAAACAAGGCCATATCAACCGGCTGGAAAATATTGCGGTGCGCAATGTGGAATTAATGAGTGCAGGGGTTGCCGGAAATGAGATGTTCGTCACGGTACGATTTACAGCCAACCTTCTGGATTATACTGTCAATGATCGCACCAATGAAGTGGTGAGCGGTGATCCGGAAAACCCGGTCAAGTTCCAGGAAAACTGGACATTCGCCCGGCCGGTCAGCGGCGGACAGTGGAAACTCGAAGGAATAGAAATCGAAAACGGCTGATCGCCTGTTGATTCCGGATAACATAGATAAGTTCCGGAAGTGATTTATTGTTCTACAAACATCCATGTGCTTTAATATCGTATGAATCCCTGCCGTTTCTGATACTTCAGATACGGCGGGGATTTTTGATTTTTCCCACAGCATGACCGCAAATCATAATGGAATTGTCCTCCTGCCATATTGTTTTCCTTTACTCCCTGCCATATCCTGAATTCAATTAATGGGAATAATCAAAATTTCAGGAAGATTTGAAAAACAGGAGAAGGGGAGAATGGAGAAGAATTTTAACGGATGCGTGGCCGTGATAACCGGCGCGGCTTCCGGAATCGGAAGAGAACTCGCGATTGTCCTGGCCAGGGATCATTGCACCCTAGTCTTGTCTGATATCAACAAGGAGGGGTTGGAGAAGACCCGTGAGCTTGTCGAAAAGGCCGGCGGCGCAGGAGAGATCTATCTTTGCGATGTGTCGGATTTTGACAAAGTCATGGGCATGGCCGACCATTGCTTCAGCCGATGGGGTAGGGTGGATATCCTGATCAACAATGCCGGCGTCGCCTGTACAGGCGTTACCGGTACCCTTCCCATGGAGGACTGGAGATGGTTGTTCTCCATCAATTTCTGGGGAGTGATCCATGGCTGTCACGCATTCATACCCCGCATGAAAAAACAGAACAGGGGACATATCCTCAATGTGGCCTCGATCGCCGGTATTATCTCCAGTCCGGAAATGGGACCGTACAACACATCCAAGGCAGCGGTCATCTCTCTTTCCGAAACCCTCCGAAGCGAACTGGCTCCTGTCAACATCGGTGTCAGTGTGTTGTGTCCGTCAAATATCAAGACCAATCTGCTGGAAAACATGAGATTTACGGATGAGTATCAGAGGATCATTGCAAATACCGGGTTTGATCATGCGCGGATCACTGCCGCGAAAGCCGCGGAGATTACGGTAAACGCAATGAAAAAGAACAGACTGTATATCATTCCCCAGGGACCGGCAAAAGCTGTCTGGCTCTGGAAACGGATCATGCCTGCATTGTTTTTCGCCTGTATGTCCAAACTGAACCGTGCAGCCTGGGGGAAAGAAGCAATGTTGAAACTGAACCGGATGGGGTTCTGAACAAACAGGATAAGGAATATCTTCATGTTGAAAAAAACTTTTTTTCCCGGTAATGCCGATCCTTCCGGCCTTTCCTTTCCGGATATGAACTGCAATCTCATGGCCATCTCCAGGCAGCCGCGTGCGATCACAAAGGAAGTCCGGAAAGCCATCAAACTGGCACGTGAATTCAATGAAACCGTTGTCCGTCCGAACGCCCTTGACATGGATCGGAAAATCCATGAAGACCCGGATTACCTTCCCTGGGAATGGGTCCGGGAAGCGAACCGGCAAGGCTTCTATACCATGTGGATTCCCAAGATGTTCGGCGGAAAAGGATACTCGTTTACTTCCATTGCCTATTTTCTGGAAGAAATCAGCACCTGCTGTGTGGGAATGGCAAACCTGATCGGAGTCCACTATCTTGGTTTTGCCACACTCATCGCCGCATGGAATCTGGCACTGACCCGGCGAATCAGCCTTGAAGTGATCAAGGGCGAAAAAACAGATACTCCATGCCTGCTTGATTTTGCCATCACAGAGCCGGGTTCGGGAACCGATACATCGGAAGCGGATCTGGCGGACAAAGGAAATCTGGCCTGCCATGCGGCAAGGGAAAATGGTGGTTACCGGGTCAACGGCACCAAAATATTCATATCCAATGCCCATTTTTCAACATGGCATCTGGTTCTCGGCTATGAGGATATCAAAAAACCATCGGACACCTTTCTTTTCTTCGCAGTCAGGAAAGACGCCAGCGGATTTTCTCTGGGAAGAAAGGAACGGAAAATGGGGCAGAAAGCCTGTCCGGCAAGCGAACTGATTCTGAGGGATTGTTTTGTCCCGGATGAACAGGTGTGTGTGGATCAAAGGCAGACAGCGAATCTTTCCACCTCGCACCGGGATATCTACCAGATTATCTTTGATTCCATCTGTTCCTCCTCCAAGGCAGGCGTCTGTTCCATGGGTGCCGGTATTTCCCGCGGGGTATATGAAGAGGTGCTGCGGTTTGCATCCAACACCCGGATCAACGGCAGTCTGATGATGAATCTGGAGTGGGTGCAGTGCAGACTGGCGGATATGCTGCGAAATGTCGCTGTCTCCCGGCTGATGTACGCGGAGATCAATTTCGCCAATGGGATGTTTGGTCTGAATAAAATGCTCCAGATCAAACCGCTGTACTACCTGTTCCGATATCTGCCGATAAAGGTGGTTCAGGTACTGTCCGCACCCATGACCCGATTCCCCGTGTTTCAGAAAATCGTCCGGAAGATGCAGTTTGACTGGAAAAAAAGGGAGGAGCTGGAGCGGACAACCGGCTGGGCATCCATGGCAAAATTCACAGGATCGGACCTGGCTGTTGAAAATTGCCGGATCGGGCTGTCCCTGATGGGCCAGACAGGAACGCGGCACGAAAACCGTGTCGAGAAGTTTTTCCGGGATTCCAAACTGCTTCAGATCTACGAAGGAACAAATCAGCTCAACCGGCTTGAGGCGTTCAAAAGCCTGATTGGACGGAACCGGTATGATATCCAAATGTTTGAAGACAGATAGGGCGGTGCAAGGATGAATCAGACAGAAAAAAATGAATACAAACTTCTTTATTCCACTTCCAGGGAGTTTTCACAGAAAGTGCTGCTCCCGTACCGGGAGGAAAACGATCGATATCCCTTTGCCGGATTGGATCAAACCGTATTTGAAAAAGCGTACAGTATGGATTTTTTCCATCTGTGGCTACCGGAAAGCATGGGCGGACTGGAAGGAGATATCGGAAAGCTGTGCACGGTTCTGCTGAATATCGCCGAAATCGACGCAAGCATGGCAATGGTCTTGCTGACCAATGCAATGGCGCAGGAAATCATGATCCAGGCCGGAGAGATGGATCGGCTAAGTGAGATTTATTCCCGCAACGGTTCTTTGAAATATGCATTGATCGCTTTTCCTTCCTTTTTGAATCCTTTGGAAATGACTCCGGAACTCATGGCCGTAGAGAAAGAAAATGGAGTCCGCCTCAGCGGGCTTTCAAAAGGAATGGTCATGGGCAGCATGGCGGAAAACATGATCGTTTTTGCCCGGTTCCCTGAAGATCCGGACAGCTCCTGTTTTCTGATCGCAGCCTCTCAGGAGACCGTTCGGATCGGAGATCCGGTGATCAGTCTGGGACTGCATGCCTGTCCGACTGTGGATATCGATTTCAATGAAACACCGGGGATTCTGATCGGAGAGAGGGGCAGGGCATCGGAATATTATGGGAACATGTATGGCAGACTGGTTCTAGCCGGTGCGGCCATCGCAGCCGGGATCATGCGGGGATCGTTCACCGATGCATTGAAATACAGTCAGTCACGAATCCAGGGAGGAAAGAAGATCGCTGAATGGAGCGAAGTACAACTCCTGCTGGCGAATATGGCCCTGAAAGTCCGGAATGCGGAAATGCTGATTGAATATGCAGGCGCAAAGAGCGGCAAGGATGCCATTCATGACAGTATTGCTGCAAGCATCCCTGTTCTGGATCATGCCTGTGATGTTGCTTCCGACGGGATTCAGATCCTGGGAGGATATGGATACATGGAGGATTACAGCCAGGAAAAGCGATACCGTGATGCCCAGCATTTGCAATCACTTTTCGGGATTTCCTGTCTGAAGAAAATCCAGTATGTCAAAAGCTGTTACAAACTGGCCTGATATCTTTAGAAAGAGTTGCAGGCTTATAAAAGAGCTAATTTCAAAAGTCTGTTTTTGTCATTCCGGCGAAGGCCGGACACGAAGTGAAGCGTAGCGCTATCCAGTATTTCTGGACACTGGCCTTCGCCGGTGTGACGGTTTTTTATCGTTTTGAAATTGGTTCAAAAGGAGAAAACATGAACGACCACCGAAAAATAACCAACCCTTTTTTTACCGGAATTGTGCAGACCGATCACAAGGATTATGACGTCACCCTGCCGATTTTCTACTATGATGCCTCGTCATTCACCGGGATTTTCACTGCGCCGACCGATCGTGTAAAAGCCCGCATGCCGTTTCCGGAGGTATCACCGCTGGAGATCTTTCCCGGCCGTTCCCTGGTTGCGATTTCCGCCCTGGAATACCGGGATACGGATATTGCTCCGTATAACGAACTTTCCGTGTCCGTCCTTGTTTCCTATCTTCGCAGACCGGTCACCGGGGCCAGTCTGGCCTGGCAGCTTCTTCGGAACAAGCTTCAGATCGTGATCCTGTCCCTGCCGGTCACAACGGAAAGGGCAAGAAAAGGCGGTGTTGAATTGGCAGGATATCCGAAATTTCTGGCAGATATCGAATTTACGGAAAAATCCGGCAAACGGGTGTGCGTGGTTTCCACCAATGGAAACCGGCTGCTGACCGTACACGGAGACATCATCAAGACCGGAAAAGGTCCGATCGTCCATGCCCGGATGTTCAATCCCATGCAGGGCATCCCCATGGTCGCCAACCTGTACATGAACCAGCTTGAGTTTGCCCAGACCATCGGATGGGGAAAATCGGGAATCGATATCGGGCAAGGCCACGAGTTGTGCGATATCCTCTATGATCTGAAGTTGAGCAGGCAGCCGCTTGTCTATCAGTTCTGCCCAAGATATGAGGCCAAACTGTTCAATACAAAAAACATCATCGATATCTGAACCAGGTGTAACAAAATTTGGATATAATCAAGCAGGATCTTTTTTCTTTTCCCGGTAGCCGGAAGGCGTCTGTCCAGTCCAGTTTTTGAATGCATGGCAGAAATTGGAAGCTGAACTGTATCCGAGTTCTTCCGCTATTTTTTCAAGACTGTAGTCAGTATCATCCAGAAGCTTGACAGCCTTTTCTTTCAGGAAACTGTTAATCAGGGATTTATAGGAAGTCTTTTCAGCAGTCAGATGTCGCCGCAGCGTTCTTGGAGAGATGTTCAGCCGTCCGGCCAGTTTCTGAAAAGAAGGGATATTTTTCCCCTGAATCAGGAGCTCATGGCTGATTTTTTCAACTGTGGTTCCCTGTCCCCTTATTCTGGCAAGCACCCGCCTGCATTCTTTTTCATAGGCATTCCGAACCAGTGCGTTGGCCTGGGGCAACTGCTTTGATAAAAGACGGCTGTCAAAAATCATGGCATGTCCGTCCGCACCATATGAAATCGGACAGCTGAACATCTCCTGATAAAATGGGGCATATCGGGGTCTGGGATACGCAATGTCTATTTTTTTCAGGACAATCGGCTCTCCAAGAATGTTTTTGCTGATCGAGTAGATCGCAGACAACTCCAGCTCAAAAATCACCCGTTGAAGTTCTCCATAATCGAAAAGTTCTTTCATTTTCAGGAACGCGAGATTGTTTTCAACGCTCAGGGTGTATTGGAAATAGGAGAGGCTGATTTCAATATATTTGAACATCAGGCGTATCGCTGCCTGAAAAGTGTCACAGAACATTGCTGGAATGGTGATGTGCGCGTTTGCGCTGACGGTTGCGTTCCGGGACAGTTCAAGTCCGATTCCCGGATCCGGTACGAGTCTGACCAGATTCCGGATCACAGTCAATTCCTGATCTGTCGTGATCAGCTTGTCCGGATCATTGAGGCCATCCGGTTCAATCCGGGTATCCTCAAGCAGCCTGTCCACGCTTGCTCCCTTGTTTTTTCCATATTCAACCAGGAGGGCAACGCCATAGATCGGCCGCTTCACCGGCAATCTGTTACCTGTCTTGAAAAGAATTTTTTTGTTCCGATCTGTCATTTTTTCATTCACCCGTCACCAGATTGCCGGGGATACTGGTTTATTTCATGGGTCGGAACTGGGCAATCTGTTATTTCTTTCACTGTCCGGAGAAATGTCAGGTATTGATTATCAGGATAGGATCTTTATATCAAATGCCATGGAAAAACAAGATGCGGATAATTCGTCTCCAAGGTAATCGTATTTGGGAATATTATCCTTATTCAACCGATTCCCCCCTTGGGGAAATCATATTTTTCATATCAATTGCTTGATATTCAGGTGGTTCAATGATATTTGGTATTTGCTTATAAAATTATCTCTATTTTACAAATAGTTAGTTCCCATGAAATCAAACGATTGTGGAGGCGTTATGAAGAAAACCGTTTTTATGACAACAGCCGTACTTCTTTTTTTATTGGTCGGCATTGTCTCAAACTCAAACGCAGAAGAGTATCTGCCGGATCAGATCCGTTCGATTATTCAATCACAGGCAAAAGAAAGGTATCCGGAAAATGAGGTTCTTCAGCAGCGATTGATATCCCTTCAGACACAAGCCTATTTCAGGGTTCAGGAATATCGGAAAGAATTGATCACAGACCAGGAAATGAAGGTGATCAAGGGACAGGCAGCAAGAAAATTTCCCAATAATTATATAAGCCAGCTCACACATATTGATACCCTGTCCAAAAAAATTCTTGCAAAAAAAGAAAAAAAACCAGAGGCTGTTGCATTGAAAAAGTAGGAGATATTTCAAATGGTTTACAAGGATTGGTTAACCGATCACTGTAAGGAAAAATGGGTCAGTGCGGATGAAGCCATTTCACAGATCAAAAGCGGAAGCCGGATTTTTATCGGAACCGGATGTGGCGAGCCACAGCATCTGATCAGAACCCTGGTGGGTGATCAAACCAAACAGGATAATACCATTTATCAGATGTTTTCTTTTACCTTGTCCGAATTTGTGAATACCCGCTCTTTTCTGGAACGGTTTTCCCTGAAGCTTTTTTTTATCAGTCAACCCCTTCGTCAAGCAGCATTTGAGGGAAAGATTGATTACATCCCGGCCTATTTATCCCAGATACCCGAAATGTTTTCAAGCAAGCGGATCGGAATCGATACAGCACTTATCCAGGTCAGTCCCCCGGATAAGTTCGGATATTGCAGTCTGGGCATTTCCGTGGATATCACAAGATCCGGCCTGGAAAATGCCGGTATGGTGATTGCCCAGATCAACCCCATGATGCCGAGAACCTGGGGAGACAGCTTTGTCCACATCGATGAGATCGATTATCTTGTGGTTCATCCGGAACCGATTGTTACCAATCTTCCTCCGACCAAAGACAATGAGATATCCCTGAGAATCGGGCATTATGTATCCCAACTGGTGGATGACGGTGATACGCTCCAGATCGGCTTTGGCCAGTTGCCAAACACCATTCTGAAATATCTGGATCAGAAAAAAGATCTCGGTATTCATACCCAGGTCATTACAGACGGTTTTCTGCCTCTGTTTGAAAAAAACGTGATTACCAATAAACGAAAGTCATTGCTGCCGGGCCGCGTAGTGGCGTCCCTTTGCATGGGATCGGAAAAAATCTACAACTATGTGGACAACAACCCCATGTTTTATTTCCGATCCTCGGAATTTGTGAATGACCCGACGGTAATCGCAAGGAATGACAATCTGGTATCCATCAGTTCCGCGCTGGAGGTCGACCTTACCGGTCAGGTCTGTTCGGATTCCGTCGGCTATCTGTTTTACAGCGGAATCGGCGACCAGGTTGATTTTCTCAGGGGCAGTTCCATGTCCAAAGGCGGTTTTTCCATCATTGCGTTGCCTTCCACAGCCCAGGGGGGACGAGTGTCCAGAATTGTGTCCCACCTGAGTGAAGGTGCGGGAGTGGCCACCACCCGCGGGGATGTGAATTTTGTAATCACCGAATACGGCATTGCCGAACTACAAGGAAAAAGCATATACCAGAGAGTCATGGAGCTGGCCCAGGTTGCGCATCCTAAATTCCGGGATGCATTGGTACGGAAAGCCAGGAAGCACCACTATATTTTTGCAGACCAGCTTCCTCCAGCCCAGGAGGATCTGCTGTTTCTGGAAGGGTATAAAAGCTCCTTAAAAATTAAAAGCGGCAAGACCATTGAATTCAGGCCGATTCTGCCATCGGATGAGTTTTCCTCCCGGAATTTTTTTTACTCGTTGCAGGATAAAACCATTTTTTCAAGGTTTTTTTGTAAAATCAGTACATTTTCTCACGAAATGGTACAGAAGCAATGGGCTTCCGTGGATTACCGGAAAAACATGTCGATCATCGGGCTGTATCAGAAAGGGGGGTTCAAAGATATTATCGCTATTGGAACCTATGCAAACGTAGATGATACCATTGCTGAAATTGCCTTTGTCGTCCGGGAGGATTTTCAGAATAAAGGTGTGGCATCTTATCTTTTAGAGGTGCTGGAAGGAATTGCCATTGAAAATGATTATAAGCAGTTTCTGGCCACTGTTCTCAAAGAAAACAAGGCGATGTTGCATGTATTTACCCAAAGATATCCCAACGCCAAGGTTGTCACCAAAGCGACGGAGATTGAGATCCTGATGGATTTTACCGGCTCCAGATCCATGGAATCACACAATCCTAAGAGCTAATTACAAAACGATGAAAAATTGTCACACCGGCGAAGGCCGGTGTCCAGAAAAGAATTAAAATTACTGGATAGTGCTTAACCTCTCTGGATTCAGGCCTTCGCCGGAATGACAACAATAGACTTTTGAAATCAGCTCCTAAATATAATAGTTTCTTTTTCATCATGAACCCGTTTCATACAGACAAATGGAAATCCATTATCCAGGAAGGATCTGCTGAACTTGGCATTCAGGTTACCAGTCAACAGGCAGAGATGATGGCTGTCCATGCGGAAGAATTGATGAGATGGAACCGGAAAAAAAATCTTACGGCAATTACCGATCCTATGGATATTGCGGTAAAACATTTCATTGATTCGCTTATCCCGGTTCATCGGATACCGGACAACACTTCTCTGATCGACATCGGTTCCGGCGGAGGTTTTCCAGGCATTCCTCTAAAAATTGTGCGCCCAACCCTCAGGGTGACACTTGTGGATGCATCTCTGAAAAAGGTAAATTTTTTAAAACAGGTTATCCGGCTTCTCAATCTTGAAAATACAGAGGCGGTTCACGCCCGTATTGAAGAGATGGGAAACGATCCCCAATACCGGGAATCATTTGATACAGCCATCAGCCGTGCGTTCACAGATCTGGAACGGTTTGCCGGCCTTGCATTCCCTTTCCTGAAAAACAATGGACAATTGATTGCCATGAAGAGTCAGAAAACTGATGATGAGCTGAAATCCATTTCCGGATTTACAAATCAGCCGGTTGTTGAAACCTATACGCTTCCGTTTCAGGGAGCAATCCGCAGCCTGATCATTCTGTAACTTATTCCTTGACACCAGACGGCAATTTGCCATAGTGTTTAAAACTTTTTAGGCATGAATCATTAATAATCAATTCAGGTTTTTGCAACCTGGATGGCATAAATATCCCTGGAGGATCTATGGACTACAAAAATACGTTAAACCTTCCGAATACAGAGTTTCCCATGAAAGCCAACCTGGCAAACAAGGAGCCGGTTCAGTTACAGCAGTGGGAAAAAGATTGTTTGTATGAAAAAATCCGAAAAGTATCCAAAGGAAAAAAGAAATTTATCCTCCATGACGGTCCTCCTTATGCCAATGGCCATATCCATATCGGTACAGCCATGAACAAGATCCTTAAAGATATCATTGTGCGGTCAAAGCAGATGGAAGGTTTTGATGCTCCTTATGTACCGGGTTGGGACTGCCATGGCCTGCCCATTGAGCATAATGTGGATCAGAAGCTTGGATCAAAGAAAAACAACATGACCCAGGTTGAGATCCGGAAGGAATGCCGTTCCTATGCAGAAGGATTTATTGATATTCAACGGGAAGAGTTTAAGAGGCTGGGCGTGATGGGAGAATGGGATAACCCATACCTGACCATGAAGTATCGATATGAAGCGATTATTGCCAGAGAATGCTGCAAATTTGCGCTTCAGGGAAATCTGTTTAAAAGCAAAAAACCGATCCACTGGTGCTGCAACTGTAAAACCGCCCTTGCAGAGGCGGAAATCGAACACGCAGATGATAAATCACCCTCAATCTATGTAAAATTCCCATTAAAAGACAAACTTGACCAGGTGATCCCGGAGCTTTCCGGTAAAAAAACATCGGTAGTGATCTGGACAACAACCCCCTGGACCCTGCCCGCAAACCTCGCCATTGCATTGCACCCGGACTTTATCTATGCAGCCGTAGAAATATCCGGAAATGAAGTTCTCATCGTTGCAAGGGATCTGGTGGAAGGCTGCATGAAAAACTTTGGGATTGGAGAATACAAAATTATCAAAGAGATTGATTCCCGGATCCTGGAAAAAAAGGCATGCTTCCATCCATTTTATGATCGGGAATCCATTATCCTTCTGGGAAATCATGTTACCCTGGATGCCGGAACCGGTTGTGTTCACACCGCCCCTGGCCATGGCCGGGAGGATTATGAGATCGCGCTTCAATACGGCATCGATTCCTATTCACCGGTGAATGACAACGGATGTTTCACAGATGAGGTTGAATTTTTCAACAATCAGTTTGTGTTCAAGGCAAACAAAGAGATTGTTCAGAAATTAAAAGAAAAAAATGCACTGCTGGCAGAGGAGCAAATTGATCACAGTTATCCCCATTGCTGGAGATGCAAGAAACCGGTTATTTTCCGGGCAACTCCCCAATGGTTCATTTCCATGGATCAGACCCGCCTGAGAGAAAAAGCACTGAAAGAGATTGACCGCGTGACCTGGATTCCCTCCTGGGGACGGGAAAGAATCTATGGGATGATTGAAAACCGTCCGGACTGGTGTGTTTCCAGACAGCGAACCTGGGGCGTCCCCATTACGGTGATCACCTGTGAGAAGTGTGATAGTATTCATATCAATGAAGCGATTGTCGGAAAAATATTTTCACAGTTCGACGAGTTCGGTGCAGACGTATGGCTTGAAAAAGATGTTTCCGTGTTTCTTGAACCCGGAGCGGTCTGTGAAAAATGCAGCAACAACACCTTTGTCAAAGAGAGTGATATCCTGGATGTCTGGTTTGATTCCGGGGTCAGCCATGCGGCTGTTCTGGAAGAGAGAGATTATCTTTCCTGGCCTGCGGATCTTTATCTTGAAGGAAGTGACCAGCACCGGGGGTGGTTCCACAGCACGCTGTTGACTGCTGTTGAAACCAGAAATGCTGCTCCCTATAATGCTGTGTTGACCCATGGTTTTGTCGTGGACTCCGCCGGCAGGAAAATGTCAAAATCAATCGGAAACGTGATTGCTCCCAAAGAAGTGATTCAGAAATACGGTGCCGAAATTCTGAGAATGTGGGTGGCGGCATCCGACTATCGGGACGATGTCCGGATTTCCGATTCCATTTTAAAACAGTTGAGCGATGCCTACCGGCGCATCCGGAACACCTGCCGGTTCATCATCGGCAATATCGCTGACTTTTATCCGGAAAAGGACGCAGTTCCATTGGAAAAATTGCAGGATATCGATCAATACGCCCTGCATAAACTCTGTGAGATGATCAAAAAAGCGCGCAAAGCGTATGAAACATATGAATTTCATATCATCTACCACTCCCTGTATAACTATTGTTCGGTTGATCTGTCCGCGTTTTACCTGGATATACTGAAAGACAGATTATACACCTCTCCTCCGAAATCGATTGAGCGGAGAAGCGCACAGACTGCCATGCACATCATTCTGGATGCTATTGTCAAAATAATGGCTCCAATCATGCCCTTTACTTCAGAAGAGATCTGGACATATATGCCGGGTATCGGAAGCAAAGAGGAAAGCGTTCATCTTGCGATGCTTCCGGTAGTGAATGAAAAATGGGAGAATGATTCCCTTGCCAAAAAATGGGAGAAAATCATTTCCGTCCGGGGAGAAGTCACCAAGGCACTGGAAGAGGCCAGGGTGAAAAAACTGATCGGTCATCCCCTGGATGCATCGGTATTGATCCAGACAACAGGGGAGACACATGAACTTCTGCATTCCTATACAAACGAGCTGAAAAGTATTTTCATTGTTTCAAAGGTTCAATTGACACAGGAGAAGATTCAGGGTGATGTTTATACGGCGGAAACAAAAGAAGAGATCCGCATCCTGGTTCAGGCGGCTTCCGATCAGAAATGTGAACGATGCTGGATATATGATTCCAGTGTCGGTGAACACAGTGGACACCCGACCATCTGTACCCGATGTCACAATGCAATTTTAGAAATGGATATACAGAAAGGGTAGAAGATCATCTACATGAAAATGGATTGGAAAAAATACCGGTTGTTGTTTTTTGTCTCTGCGGTTACGGTAGGACTGGATCAGATTTCAAAAATCATCGTACTGAAAAGCATGACCCTGTACCAGTCCATTCCGGTCATCCCCGGATTTTTCAATCTCACCTACATCCGAAATCCTGGTGGTGCATTTGGTTTTTTTGCAAACCAGAGCCCTGAAATCCGAAGCTTTGTTTTCATATTTGTTTCCTTACTGGCAATCGGTTTTATTCTCTATTTCTATATCCATACGCCCGACACCCATAAATTTCTGGCAACAGGTTTTGCACTGATTTTCGGCGGTGCAATCGGCAATATGATCGATAGGCTCCGATTCCGGACCGTGGTCGATTTTCTGGATGTCTACATTCAAAACATGCATTGGCCGGCATTCAATATTGCAGACAGCGCCATATCCATTGGGATGGCGATATTTATCTACCATGTTCTGACCCAAAAAATGCCGGCGGACGAATAAAAAACTCCTATGCCTGTCACAGAATATCAAAATGTGAAATCCTACCTGTCTGAGCTGCAAAACAGCAAACCATTTCCCGTTTACCTGATACACGGAGAGGAATATCTTTACCGATCTGTCTTTAAACAGCTTGTTGACATTCTGCTGCCGGATTCCGGTAAAAGCCTCAACTATGAGGAGATCGAAGGCACGGGAGACAATATTTTCACACTTACGGAAAGCCTGAACACCTTTTCTTTTTTATCCAAAAGAAAAGTGATTGCATTTACCGATGCAAAAATTTTCTACTCCAAATCGGATGAAGAAAATCTTCTGGAAAAGGCAAAGCTTGCTTATGATAAAGAGGAGATGAAAAAAGCAGCGAAGCATATGGCAAGTTATCTGGGTGTTCTTGGGCTGACCTTTGATGATATTTCGGAAAAAAATCGAAATGAAAAAGTGATGAGTACTTCTCTGAAAGGAATTGATTCAAAATTTTTCAATGATATTTTTCAGTTTGCAACGGATAACAACATAGCAGTGTCTGCAAACCGGGACTATGCAAAAATACTGCAAGATTCTATCGGAAAAGGATTCCCCAAGGGAAATCTCCTCGTGATCACTACGGACCAGATTGATAAGCGGAAAACTTTTTTCAAGACCGTAAAAGAATCCGGCATGGTCATTGACTGTTCTGTACCCAAGGGAAACCGGATGGCTGACAAGACCATACAGGAAGCAATGATGAAAGAGGTAATGAATCAGGTACTGTCAGAGTCCGGAAAAAAAATTGACCCCGCAGCCTATCGGAATATAATTGAGAACACCGGTTTTGATTTTAATACATTTTCAGGCAGCCTCAAAAAACTGATCGATTTTTCAGGCTCTGAAACCCTGATCACCAGAGAACATGTTGCTGCTGTATTAGACAGAACACGGGAAGATCCGATTTATGAAGTCACCGGTGCTGTTGCGGATCGGGATACCCAACTGGCCCTTTTTTACCTGTCCTCACTTCTTTCTGCAAATATGGTTCCGCTTCAGATACTGTCCGCCATCATCAACCAGTTGCGGAAATTGATCATTTTTAAAGATTTTGCAGAAAGCGTGCATGGAAAGATCTGGAATAAGAAGATGTCGTTTCCACAGTTCAAAACAAGCGTAATTCCTGAAATGACAGCCTATGATCTTGAAATGCAACATGCAGCCTTATCCATACAGGCAATTTTTGCCAAACCGCAAAAAGAGGGAAAAAAAAAAGAAAAAGCAGATACGGATCTTTTGATCGCAAAAAATCCGAATAATTCATATCCTATGTTTCAATCCCTGTTAAAATCCGAAAACTTTACTAGAAAAGAGCTGATCCAGGCCCTTGAAACAGCATCTATAGCGGATATCCGCTTGAAAACAACCGCATTGAATCCAAAAATTGTATTGGAAGAGATGATCATTCGCATCTGCCGGAAAGGATAACCATTTATGGGTTTTTTCAAAAATCAGGAAATTAAACTGGCTGTCCGGATGCTGAAATGGAAATATCAAAACGCCGGTATCCCGTTGCCTGAGGAATCAGTTATCGAAAAGTATGCTGAAAAGGTTGTGGAGGATGCCCATCGGATTGCAAAAGAGCGGGGAAGCAACGTAATGGCTATTATCAAGGATTTGGTTGCTGAAATCCAGAAAAAATAGCAGGGCAGAGAAAATCTATTGAAGTATCAGATCGCTTCCCTTCCCAGAACATGGTCAATAATTTCTTTCATGGTTTTCATTTGATATGGCTTGTGCAAAAAGGCTTGAGGCTTTTCCGTATGGTCGAGGTTCATGATCACTGCTTCATCATAACCACTGGCCAGAATGACCGGAATATCTGAATGGATAGCCCGCAAAGCCTTCAGTGTTTCCCAGCCATTCATGCGAGGCATACTTAAATCAGAGATCACCAGACCAATATCTTTCCGGTTGTTACGGAATATCTCTACAGCCTCAACCCCATCACTTGCGGTCAACACTTTAAAACCAAATCGTTCCAACATGGCCCTGGCCATATTCAACAGAACATCCTGATCTTCCACCAGCAAAACTGTAAGGCCCTTCTCAACTACAGGCGAAATTTTAACAGCAGGCTTTTTGGTTTGCGGAATGGATTCTTTCGATAATGGTAAAAAGATCTTGAATGTACTCCCCCTGCCATATCCACTCTCTACCAGGATACTTCCGTTGTGAGCTTTGATAATGCCAAGGGCTATAGACAGACCAATACCCCGTCCGATAAATTTGTCTGTATAAAATGGATCGAAAATTCTGCCAATGATATCCTCTTTTATCCCACATCCGGTGTCAGTTACCGTCAGGCAGGCATATGATGAGACAGAAGGGGTCCAACCAGCCGGAACGCATTTTCCCACCGATATTTCTTCAGCCTGAACTGTTCCGGCAGAAATTTGGATACTGTTATCTGACGAATCCTTCATAGCCTCCTCGGCATTTCTAAATAGAACACCCAGGACATTGCGTATTTGAGCCGGATCAGCTTTAATAATCGGTCCAGGTACAGGCAGATCAATTTCCACACGGATGCTATCGGTAATATTTTTTTGGAGACTCATAAGATGCCGGCGGCAATTTTCCGAAAGATCGTGTACTTTTGGGTTTCCCTGTGATTGTCCCAAAAAGGTCAGCATAAGGTTGCTCATCTCTACAGCACGCCAGACCGATTTCTGGGCCTCAGCAAAATTTTCTGATATTTGCGTACCTGGCGTAAGTTCATCACTGATCAGTTCTAGATTGCCGATTGTTGTCGCCAATATATTGTTGAAATGATGCGCAATGGCTCCTGCCATACAGGAGAGACTTTCCGCCTTTTCCACTTGTTGGATTCGCAGCTCAAACTGTAATTTATTTTTTTCTTCCCGTTTACGTTCGGTAATATCCCGGCTGATGCCCCGGTAACCTGAAAGATTTCCATCTGCATCAATAATCGGTACACCGCTGGTTTCAAACACGACAAAATCTTGCCCATTTTTTTTCAGGCCTCTATTTTCCAACCCATGAACAGGGCTCTTGGAAATTTGAATGCCATCAATTAATTTTTTAAGGCATTCTCCCTCAACCGGAATCATAAAATCAAAAAACGTTTTGCCGATGACTTCTTCAGGGGCGAATCCCAATAAGTCTTGAATTGAGGGACTTGCATAAGTAAATACACTATCTTTGTCCACTTCCCATACAAAATCCCTGGTCGCCTCGACCAGGGATCGATACTTCTTTTCACTCTCTTGCAATGAGTCCATCATAACAGCGATGGTGTCACTTAAAAATTCAAAAACGTTTATTCCTTTGTATTTCGGTTTCAGACCTTTTTTTATTGGGTTGATGATTGCATCAATGGGAAGTTTAATGGATTGATGAAGAAAAAAGACAAACAAAAAAGCAGATATGATCAACAGCCCAAGTGTAATAAAATGAACTTTCTGCACCTGTGTTATTAAATCGGAATATTCCCTTTTGTTTTTTAAGATGATAATCTGCCAATCCCAGGGAGAAAAATCAAAATGATAAGCAAAGTATTCTTCCGTTTCTGTTTCCAGGGAGTAGATTTTGCCTTGCTGCTTTTCTTTGGCCATTATTTTTCCAGCACTCATCGGAAGCATAGTTTCCAGCAGCAGTTCTCTGCTTTTTTGTTGATAAACCAACCCCTCCAGGTTTTCCTGCCGGAAAAAATCTTCAAAAGCACCCAGTGTAAGAGCTTGTGTGATAAACAGAGAATCCTCGTTATCAGCAAGACCGGAATACAAAATTTCATTAAATTTGATGTCACATATATTGTATAATCTGTGGGAAAGCCCTTCCAGATCACTATTAATCTCATTGTGTACAAATTCGGAAATGGTGTTAAATACAAGAAAGCACAACAAAAATCCAAATACAAGGACAACCGCAGTCAATGGGACTGCAATTCTCAGCGTTAAATTGCGCCATATTCGTTGAATTTTTTGCATTATTTAAATATCGGATCTGTCTCTTTTAATTTTTCCGGCCAGACGACTTTTTTCATGCCTTCCTGCCATTGAATGATCAGGGGGAAATGACGAACCTGCATGCCTGATTTATCAACACCATATCTGCCGATTATGGTCATTGTATCCATTGTGGAAAGAGCATCTCTCAATCGTTTTCTGTCCATTGTTCCAACTTTTTTCAAAGCAGCTTCCAGTATCATACCAGACGCATAAGCAGTGGCTGCATGATAAGAAGGCTGTACCTGATAATCACCCTGGAATGATTGAATGAATTCTTTCCCGTTTGGGAAATGGATTCCAACTTCTTTTTCCCATTGCGAAGAGGAAAAAGTGAGTTCGGAATCATTGCCGAGAATGGTATGATATTCCTGCGTAGCAGGGCCTACTGAGGCATAATATGCTTTCGGGTACCAAGCCATTTTTTTCAAAGCATGACGCATGTCCACTGATTCATCCAGATGACCGCATACGATCAATGCCTGAGTTTGTGAGGCCTTAACCTTGGAAGCAATTGGAGTGAGATCCTTATTCCCTTTTTTAAAGCGCTCGAAAATCAAAACATTTAAACGAAATTTTTTTGCCCATTTCGCTGTATTTTCAGATAGATCCACAGAAAATATATCATCGGCTGAAACAATGGCGACATTTTTTATTTTTTTTGTAACCAGCATCTGAAGAAAGCTTATTGCATATTTGCTTGCCGGAGTATAAACGCCAAAAGCATATTCGTATCCTTTTTCCCATAACTTGTCTGATGAAGCCCCCGAGAGTAGAACCGGATAGTGATGTTTTTCGGTTATGGGCAAAATGACTTCGGAAATTCCGCTTGAGTAAGGGCCGAAAACCAGATCGATATTTTCTTCTTCAATCATTTTTTGGTAAATCGCTTTTGCAAGCTCGCTGTCACTCTGGTCATCATGAAACAATACCCGTATTTTTTTACCTAAAATACCGCCCTTTGAATTGACATGTTTCTCCCAAAGACTAAATCCTTTTTTTTGCATAGTGCCCATCTCTTTATATTTTCCGGCAAGAGACAGTGATACGCCAATGGATATTGTCTGTTGAGCGTTCAAGGAAGAAGCTGTTGTCAGCAAGAGAAAAAATAGACCCACGAAAATGCGAATCATCGTCTCATGCCTCCATATATAGGAAGTTATACAATATAAAATGAAATGGTTACTTTTTTTTGCTTGGAGTAGATAAAATAATCTATCATAAAATTTTTTTATTTGCGATAGAAAAGTCAAACAATAGAAGTTTACTAGGCAAGGCCGGTGGTTGCCCCTGGATTTATTAAGTATTAATAATCCGATTTATATTGCTCTCACATATAACCAGAAGGTGGAATTTTGCAATCTATTATCCCCGTGGGTGATATTTCCGGTGCATATTCACCAGGTGTTCATGGGCCACATGGGTATAGATCTGGGTCGTCGATATATCCGAGTGACCGAGCATGATCTGAACAGATCTTAAATCCGCTCCACCTTCCAGAAGATGGCTAGCAAATGAATGACGGAGGGAATGGGGAGTAATTTTCTTTTCGATGCCTGCTTCCCTTGCGTATTTTTTCAGTAATTTCCAGAATCCCTGTCTGGTCATCGGCTTACCGGCTCTTGCGACAAAGAGATACTTGCTCTGCGTGTTTTTCAGCAAAAGAGGCCGGGAAGTCCGGATATAGGTTTCAAGTGATTCTCTTGCAAAATCGCCGATGGGAACCACCCTTTCTTTTGATCCTTTTCCCAAAACCCGGACAAATCCGGCTTCCAGGTATACGGTTCCAAGCTGTATACTGATCAGTTCCGAAACCCGTAATCCTGCTGCATACAGAAGTTCCAGCATGGATGCGTCTCTGACTCCCTTTGGAGTTCGCGTATCCGGCATTTTCAAAAGCAGACCAATATCCTCAACCGAAAGAAAATCCGGAAGGTGCAGTCCTGTTTTGGGCAGATCGATAATTTCGGTTGGGTCGGATGCAAGAGTTTTTTCCTTGACCAGAAAACGGAAAAAACCCCTTAATGTGACAATATGTCTTGCTCGGGATCGGGCGGATAATCCTTCTTTTCTCATTTCAATGATATATTTCAGGAGAACGGTTGTATCGGATTCCGAGATATCTTTTATCCCGTTATATTCCAGAAAATCCATAAACCGTCTCAAATCCATATGATAAGACTCGATGGTATTGGACGCGAGCCCTTTTTCGATCGTCAGAAACTGAACATACTGATCTACAAAATGATCCATTGTTTCAGGGTATACTCCATATCCTGCAAGGGTTGTAACCTGTTCACTCCAGAAAATGCCGGGGAAAAAGGTATTGCTGATTCTTTAGTGTATCCGATTCAAGATGTCCACGGCTTTTTTTAAAACAGTTTATGCTTCATCCTTTCTGGGTGTAATTATAAGTGTTGGGTTTCGATTACCCAACAGTTTTGATTACACCCATCCTTTCTTGACACCATGAATTTTCTTTTTTATACAGTATAACACCCATGCGAAAAAATATCTTATCGGACCGGAGAGGTATTTTACATGAAATCCTTACGATGGCTTTCAGACTTAAAAATTAAAAACAAAATCATACTTACTGCGCTTCTACTCATTCTTTTTTCCATGTTTCTTTCCATGGTCATGGTTTCCATAACCGTGAAAAGGCAGCATATCTCCGCCTCAAAAAATATCATTCAAAATACATTCAGGATTATTGAAGATGAACTGAATGATGCAAGAATCAATAGCCTGTCAAATATCAGACAATTAATACCTGCGGCAGATCTTGGAAATAAAATCAAATATATCATGGATGTAAAGGAAGACGGGTTCAGCATGATTCAAAGCATTTCCGAGCAGATGATCAAAGATATCTTAAAAGAGATGTTACATAAAAATATCCATGAATTAAAAATTTTCGGGGCAGATCAAAAAGCATTGGCTTTTATCCGGATAGAGAACCACTGGATATCATCAGGCATTTATGACGAAAGCAGGAAAAATTACCAGGTTTGCAGTATTGAGGTGGGCAGCAGTATGGGAAGTATCTCATGGAAGCCGGCTGAAATCGCACCTGTCCAGGAAACATTTGGACTGTTTTCGGAAGAGAAAACAACTCTCCGGCAGGGTGAAAAAAATACTATTGTTTTAACAACGCATGTTCCGGTGAATGCAGAGGTTTTAAATGAGGAGACAAATGGATTCCAGTTAAAACAGGTTGGTCTTGTCGTGTCATCACGCAAATTGGAAAGCAGTTTTGTACAGAGCATATCCAACTATACAAGCACGGATATTAATATTTTTTCAGGAAACCGTATGAGTATCGGTACGATTGAGGCCTACGACTCCATAAACTATGAGCAGAGTAAGGATGCTGGAATCACCATTCAATTTAACGAACAGGATATTGGGAAACAGTTATACATCCAGGGTATAAAACCCCTGATGGAAAAATCAGTTCCAATCGGCTTTATTGCCGTTCTCAAGCCCTATAAGGATATTCAGTCCAATACCACCCAGATGATCAAGCTCCAGTTTGCGGTTTTTTTAATCTGTATGGCACTGACCATACCCATCCTTCTTCTCTTTTCACAGGTATTGACAAAACCGATCCTGACCATTCTTGCCGGTTTAAAAAATATCGCGGAAGGGGAGGGTGATCTTACGCAACGAATCGATAGCAACTCAAAAGATGAAGTTGGTGAACTTGCACGGTATTTCAATGTTTTTATTACTTCTATCCAGAAAATGATCCGGGAAATCAGAGATCGGACCGATATTCTTTCAATCTCTTCAAATGACCTGTCCGAACTGTCCAACGCAATGAACAAAGAAACAGGCGACATCACGGCGCAATTTAAAAGTGCCGTTGCCAAGGCAACCAGCATGAGTTCCAGCATTAATGACGTATCCCTAAAGATGAATGAAGGATCAAACAACATCACCATGATCGCCTCCGCTGCGGAAGAAATGACGACAACCATAAATGAAATCGCCAGAAGTACGGAAGAGGCAAGCGCGATATCAGAAAGTGCCGTACAAAAGGCCAATGAAATATCTCAGCAGGTATCCAGTCTAGGGATTGCCGCCAAAGACATCGGCAATGTCACGGAAACCATAAACGATATATCTGAGCAGACCAATCTGCTGGCATTGAATGCGACCATTGAAGCAGCAAGGGCCGGAGAATCCGGGAAAGGGTTTGCCGTAGTTGCCAAAGAGATCAAAGAGCTTGCTCAGCAAACCGCTCTGGCAACCAAAGGCATTAAACAAAAAATTGCGGATATTCAAAAATCAACATCCGGAACAGTTGAGTTTATTCAGAAGATTACAGACGTTATTGGAAAAATCGACCATATTATTTCTACCATTGATACGGGTGTGGAAGAACAGCTTCATGTTGCCAAAGAGATCTCTGTTACGATTTCCAGGGTTTCAGAGGGTATTGGAATTGTAGATCAAAGCATTTCAAAAAATGCAGAAGTATCTGACAGGATTGCAGAAGATATGGGAAAGGTGGAATCTTTTTCTGAGGGAGCATCTCAGATCAGCATGAAAGTCAGATCCAGTGCAAAGGATCTTTCCAGACTGGCGGAAGAGGTCAAATCACTTTTGGCGAGATTTAAGGTATGAAAACAAAAAAAATTGTTAAAGGTGGTCGACACTTAAAATCAATCAGAATTTGATATTTTTTAAATTTTTATTGACAAAAAACGCGTTCTTATCTTAATAAAAAAATATATTGAAGAACTTTTGTTAAGAAAAGAGAAGGAGATACAACATGAAAAAGCTGTTCATTGTTACAGCAATCACATTGATGGTTTTGGGGTTCTCTCTGAAGTCACAGGCCAGCCTGTTGAATCGGGGCACTGACACTCTCGGCAATCGGTTGATTTACGATAGCGACCTTAATATTACGTGGTATGATTATACGTATTCGTATACAAACTACTCTCAAACTTCATGGTACAACGCTTTGAGCTGGGCGGGTTCATTGACAGTAATACTCAACGGCATTGAGTATGATGATTGGCGACTGCCGACAATTACAATCAATCAAGACCCGCCGACTTATGGGTATAGCGGATTAAACACTTACGGCTACAACATAACAAACAGCGAAATGGGGCATCTATTCTATATTGAATTGGGCAATAAGGCGTATTACGCGACCGACGGTACCAACCCTCAAGATGGATGGGGATTGAAAAACACCGGCCCGTTTGAACATTTGTATGCCTCCGGCTACTACACAGACATGACTTATGCATACAACGTATATGCGGCCGTGTACCATGAATTTAGTAATGACCCTAATTTTACAGGCAACGGCTCGCAATACGCTGCTGCGAAAGAAGCCCTTGGTGGGACAGGCGTCTACGCTATGGCCGTTCTCAATGGTGATGTCTCTGCTGTCCCGGTTCCCGGAGCCTTTTGGCTTCTGGCAAGCGGCTTTGCCGGCTTAGGTACGCTTCGGTGGAAAAAATTTAAGAAAACCGAATAATCTGATTTACCCTGATTTAATCTGCTGTGCACCGGAATCCCAAAATATTTGCCGTGTAATCGGCCTCAAACCGGAACCGGTTCGATAATCGGATGTTCCGGGTGGATATCCATGATCCTCCTTTTGCAATGTGATATCTCTTTTCCCGTATTTTTCCGGATGCAGGTTTGATCTGATCTGAAGTCCATTCAAGGACATTACAAAGGGTATCTGCTACACCGAGACTGTTTACACCTCCGGAATATTTATCTACCGGTGTTGTATCGGAGATGGCACTGTTCTCATAATTGCAGGCATTTTCCATCCATTCATTTCCCCAGGGGTAAAGATATCCAATCTGGGTTCTTGCCGCTGCCTCCCATTCAAACTCCGTACAGAGGCGTTTCCCAATCCATGCTGAAAAATGAACAGCATCCTGAACGCTCACCTGGACGACCGGATGATTCCTCTTGCCATGAAGTGTGCTTCCCGGGCCGGATGGTTGATACCAGAATGCACCTTTTATTTTTTCTTTGGTATAACTGGCCTTCCATTCAGAGCTTCTGGTTTTTGTTTTTGAATCAATATTTTTCTGGAAACGGCCTGAATACACCCATCCATACCCCGATTTCTCGGCAGTTGTCTGATAACCGGTTCTTTCGACAAACACCTCGAACAATGCATTGGTGATCGGATACTTTCCAATATAAAAATCCGGCAAGGAAATGACCTTTTCCGGCAAATCAATATCAGAGCCAGATCGGCTTCCAATACTATATTGTCCGCCAGGTATCAGGAGGTATTGATTATAATATCGTTCCATACTTCCGAGAAACCCATCAAACTGCTCGGTAAGAAGATTTGTATCCGGCTGAAAACTTTTTTGTTCAAGATTGTCTTGAGGCAATCCCAGTTGATCAAAAACTGAAGTTTTGCCGATTGTTTCATCCTCACCGATTTCCTCTGTCGCAGTATCTTCGACCTCCTCAATTTCATCCTCGTCTATCTCTTCAAGGTCAGCATCATCCACTTCCTCGATTGCGGTATCATCGTCGATTTCCTCAACTGCTGTATCTTCAACCTCCTCGATTTCATCCTCGTCGATCTCTTCAAGGTCAGCATCATCGGCTTCCTCGATTGCGGCATCATCGTCGATTTCCTCAACTGCTGTGTCTTCAACCTCCTCGATTTCATCCTCGTCGATCTCTTCAAGATCAGCATCATCGGCTTCCTCGATTGCGGCATCATCGTCGATTT
>DYJC01000013.1:0-121503 GCA_020723305.1 Desulfosudis oleivorans | reverse complement strand
TCCTCAACTGCTGTGTCTTCAACCTCCTCGATTTCATCCTCGTCTATCTCTTCAAAGTCAGCATCATCGGCTTCCTCGATTGCTGTTTTGTCTTGATCCGAATCATTGTCCCTGATCAACGTGCCTGTACCGCCGGCTTCTTTCTCGCTTCCATCAGAATCAGTATGGATTTGATTGCCTTTTGTGTCTTTATTTTCATCTTCCATGCCGGCTTTTTCTGCCATCCCTTTGATCAGATCCAGAATCTTTTTGACCTGATCTCTTGGAGTTACCTCGCTGTCTTTTTCAATTTCAACTGCACCGATTTTTGTAATTTCAGATATAAATTCACTGATGACACTCAGAACATCCGCAACCTTCTCCAAAGGTAAATCACCTTGAAATCTTGCCGAATCCGCAAAAGAGGACAACAGTTTTTCTTTTGCCGCGTCTGACATGATAAAGGTGTTCAGGGGGCCGATAATAATACCTTCCGGATTTTTATTTTCATGAAAAAGTTGCAGTAAATCATTATTAATCGTTGATTTTATGCTATTTAAATTTTTCCGTTTTGATTTTATCTGGACAGGGTTGTCCTCCAGTTCCCATACCATACGAATCAGGAGATCAGAGTCGATCCGGGATACTGTCTCCAGTTCGTTATCGACTTGATAAAAAGACCGGATCGCTTCGATCAACCTTGTTTTTGGAAGCTTTGGATTTCGATATTGGAGATTTGAAATCGCTGTTTCCAAACCTTCTTTTGTGATATTCAAACTCAATTCCGAACCTCGAATCTGCTCCAGGATGAAAATGAATCTTTCAATTACATGATAAACTCTCCCGGCAGGATAGGATTTGTTGATTTTGCAGTTGGTGTTGGTGTAATTGATTCCATTGTATACCGGCTGGATAGGATTTGCAACTTTTCAAAAACAATCTGTTCAAAAACAAAGTTTCATGATAAATATTCCCATTATGAGCAAAACAATCAGCGTGATCAGCCAAAAACAAGGAACCGGTAAAACAACGATTGCTGTCAATATCGCAGCCACTCTGGCTCTTTTTGAGAAAAAGACTCTTTTAATTGATTGTGATCCTCAAAGCCATCTTTCCCGATATGGCGGAATCAGCCCTAAGGAAAGTTCCGAGACACTCTATCACGGATTCATGGGTAAGACCTCTGCCAGGCAGTTAGCGATCCAGACGCCAATTGATTTTTTGACCTTTATCCCATCAAAACCAAATCTCTTTCTGACAGAGCACAGACTGGCAATCAAGCCAGGCAAGGAGCTTATTTTAAAAAAGATTATACAGGAAATCAAAAATGATTTTCAATATATCATCATAGATTCACCGTCCTCTCTGGGTTTTTTTACAATATGTTCCATGGCAGCCTCTGACTGGGTAATATTGCCTATCACATGTAATTTTTCGACTCTGGATGAAATTACAGATCTGAATGAGGTTTTAAAAATCGTTCAGGAGCAGTTGAATCCGGATTTGAAGATTGCCGGAACTCTGTTCAACCAATGCTCCGGAAAGGATGAGTTGAATCATTATTTTTCAGAGAATGAACTGGGAGCTATCCCGTATCCATCTTTTTTAACCACCATCCCGACGGATGATACGATCCGAAAGTCAGGTATATTGGGAAAGCCTGTTGCCTTGTACGATATCTCGGCAAAGGCCTCTCAGACCTATTTTGATTTATCAGTGGAATTGATAAAAAAAATCGCTTGATGTAACACCCCATGTTTTCAAGATTAAAGATGGTCTAAAGTTTTTTTATATAAATCGCAAATGGTTATTGCCAGAAGCGCTGGATTGCGGTAAAATATAAATCAGCTTGAAACTCGCAATATACTTTTTCATCAATCAAAAATACGATCATTCCGATTATCATTACGACAAAAGGGGGCCTGGTGAAAGTTACGGATTCAGATGTTATACAGATGGGAGAAAAGGAATTAATAGATGCAATCACTGGGGATCTGGACTGGGAAGCCATAGAAAAAATTTTTAAAAACAAGTATCATTTGGGATTTCAAGAAGATATTGAGTATAAAAATGGTGACATCGTTGTCCATAATAATCAGATTGCTTACAAATTGAATTTTGATGTCCGGATTTCTCTTTCCGTTCTTTTTGATCGCAAGGGCGAGTGTCTGACTGTTTCCGCACTTACCGACGAACAGGAAAAAAACCGGGAAGATTCAATCTCATCTGGGTCCGTTCAGCAATCCAGGGTTGATGACCGTCTGAATATGAATGATGACCCTGCCGAAAACACCCTGGTTGAATCTGAAGTTGAAGTGAATGAAAACGTTTCTCAGATGGCCTCTAAAATTGCGGATATGATATCTGAAATCAATCAAGAGTAAAACGCATACCATCAGATTTTTTTTTAAACGTCAGACTTGCCTGTACTGTTTCATACTCTAATTCGCAGGTGAACCCACATGAATGAAATTTCTACAGAAAAAGATCTGGATTTACAAAAAGTTAAAGCTGTATTTGATGAAATCCTTGTAAAACATATCCAAAGGCTTCTTGAAATTGAAACTTTAGAACCAACGCTGTCCTTTAATCTTTCTACAATTGCCTGCCTCCTGCTGCTTGTTGAAAGGGAAAATGAAATTAAAAATTTTTCACAATCCCCACCAGACCGGTATACAAGAGAAACTTTTCTGAATGATCTTTCCGATATCGGGCTGGACATTGATGATACACTGATGGTCTCATTTCAGGGACTGGCCCAGCATGGTTATGTTGAAATCGACCAGAACAACAGGTACAATGCTCAGATTTCCGCCTTTGCATTGGTTAGCTTCCTCGACAACCTGTTCCCGGGCATGAAGGGAATGAATCTTATTGGATATATCCTTCAGACGATAGCTGAAGTCTCCAGCAATCGAAAGGATCTGAATGATGCAATTCAGCAGTTTGACAAGACACTCCAGTTAAGAGGGATACCGCTTTCACAACAGCAGATTAAAAGTGATGAAAAAAAATCCCTTACCACTCAACCCCGAAACAAACCGGATCAAAAAACGGCCAAGCAGGTATCCGATGACTTGAAAAAAGCGTATGTTGAAAAAATTGAAAGATTGCGGAATAAAATGTCCCAAAGCAGCTCGCCTCAGAAAGAGATCAAAACCACATGGTCTGACAGAGGATTGGATGTAAAAGAAATTTTTCCCAAAGGCCCAAGTGAAGAGGAGATTCTGGCCAGAAAAGCTGCGGAAATTGCACAAAAAGAAGCAGAATCCAAAGCGATTCTTGAGGCAGAAAAAAAGGCAGCCCTTGAGGAAGCAAAAAGAGCTGCACAGGAGGCGGAACTAAAAGCAATCGAGATCGCGGCAAAGGCAGCAGAAATAAAAGCACGGGAAGCGGAATTGAGGGCAAAAGAGGCGGAAATCGCTGCACGGGAGGCGGAAGCAAGTTTAAGAAAAAACAAAGAAGAGAAAAAGGATGTGATCGATAAGAATGATCCCATTGGCAGAACAGACATTGAAAAAAAGATTGCCGCCTTTCAAGAAGCCATCGCGATTCCCTGTCCGGTATGTAATATAGGAAGAGTATTGTCCAATACTACGGAAAAGGGGCAGGAATACTTTTCATGCTCAAATACACATTGCGGGTTTATCAGTTGGGGAAAACCCTATCCATTTGAGTGTCCATTATGTAAAAATCAATTTTTGATTGAAATCAATACCGTAGAAGGACAAAAAGGCTTGAAATGTCCCAGGGCCACCTGTTCATTCAGGCAGAACCACCTGGGCCCGCCGAAAACAGATACAGCTTCATCTTCCCCCAAAAAAAAGAAGCTGGTCAGGGTGAGAAGAAAAAGCTAAAATTCGTTTATTTCAACACATGCTTTTCCAGTACAAAGCAGGTAAACATCCCCTGAAATATGATTTCCTTGTCATTTGTGATTGTAACAGTCACATTTTGTTTTTTTCCTTCACTGTTTTCAACAACCGCTTCCGCCAGTATAGTTTTATTGTTTTTTACCGGTTTGATAAATTTTACCTGTGCTCCTCCCAGGACAACATTTGGATGATTCACCGCGATCATTGCCGCATAATCTGCCAGTCCAAATAAAAATCCGCCATGAATAAGACCGGTTTCATCTACGATCATTTTATCGGATGTTTTCAGCTCCACCTTGCTGTATCCTTTTTCAACAACAAGTGGGGTCCCGCAGAATTCCTGGCTGATAAGCTTGTGTGTTTGAATTTCCATATAATTTCGTCCTTTTCCATTTTCAGCTCCGGTTACTCCGGGCTATTTTTATTTTCCTGATGCATATCTTTCTGATCACAATAGTTGCAAACAATTTGCTTTTCATCTTCTTTTTGATGAAACGACAATTCTTCTATCCAATCATTATAATTTTGTACGTTGGTGTCAAACATAAAAAATCCGTAAAACAAAAATAATTAGAATTGAAAAACACATTTTTTCAGATACCAAATCTGTATTTTGTGATATGAAAGCGTCGATTCGCATGAGGTAGTCAACGATTATTGAATCTGAATCCTTTTTTTAATCAAGATTGTAAAATCCTGGGGCCGGGTTATGACATTTCACAATCAACTCCTTAAACTGCATCCGGCAAAGCTGGTGTTGATCAGTTTTTTATTTGCCATCGTTTTGGGAACACTCATGCTTAAAATTCCGTTTTCTACGAAGACTGGCTGGATTTCCTGGATAGATGCTGCATTTACAGTCACCTCTGCAATATGCGTTACCGGGTTAAGTGTTGTTGACATCGGAACCTGTTTTACCATTCCGGGTCAACTTGTGATTCTGGCCCTTATGCAGGTCGGTGGATTGGGTGTCATGACCATATCTGTTATCATGTTCCACTGGATCGGCAAATCCGTTTCTTTTCGACAACGAATGGTAATGCAGGATCTATATGCCCATACGCCTCGTAAGGATATTTTTAAACTGGTCAAAAGCATTTTCCTGGTGACTTTCGCGGTGGAAGCTCTTGGGGCTGTTTTTTTATTCATACATTTTCACCATGAGTTCTCATTCATAAAAGCGGTCTATGCAGCAGTTTTTCACTCTGTTTCCGCTTTCTGTAATGCCGGATTAACTCTGTTCCCCGATAGTATGATGCAGTACAACGATGATATCCTCCTGAATGTGACGATTTGCGGATTGATCGTTATCGGGGGAATCGGTTTTTCCGTGCTGTATGACCTCCAATGCTGGCTCCATTTTCATAAACAACAACGTTGCAGGCTTTCCATTCAGACCAAAACAGTACTGCTGACAACATTCATTCTTATTGTTTCAGGAGCCCTGTTATTTGCTTTTCTGGAGCGCCAGGCACTGAGTACGGAGCAATCGCTTTCCTATCGAATCCTGACACCGGTATTTCAGTCCATCACCTGCCGGACAGCAGGTTTTAATACAGTTGATATTGGGTCCCTGAAAGAAGCCACTCTTGCCGTAATGATATTTTTAATGTTTATCGGTGCATCGCCTGGTTCGTGCGGTGGTGGCGTAAAAACCACAACGCTGGCACTGATAACTATTTTTTTCATGAGTCGGTTACGCGGGAAACGGCGGGTGAATCTGTTTAAAAAAAGTGTGACCACGGAAACCGTAACCAGAAGTGTAACTTTGATTCTCGTTTCTATTGGAATCGTCGGGCTGGTTTTATTTTTTATTCTTGCAGGTGATCCGGCAAGCGGTCTGGAAGTTGCCGGTCGGAAAGCATCTTTTCTGTCTTATTTATTTGAAACAGTATCTGCTTTTGGAACAGTGGGTTTGTCCATGGGTGTGACACCGGAACTGAGCACATGGGGAAAATGCTGGATAATGATTACGATGATTATTGGCCGGGTTGGGGTACTCACTTTCTCATATATCCTTGTTGGATCGGCTGCCGTAAGCGGAATCGAGTACTCGGAAGAAAACATCATGATCGGATAAACGGGGGAGAGTATATATGAAAAAATTCGCAGTCATCGGGATTGGCAAATTCGGTTTTCATGCAGCCAAGGCCTTATATGAAGATGGAAACGAAGTCGTAGCAATAGATTCCGATAAGAATCGGGTACAGGCCATAGATGCCTATTGCACGGAAGCAATTGTTCTCAATTCTACAAACAAAGAAGCTTTAAAAGCTCTGGGATTGGAAAATATGGATGGGGTTATTGTTTCTACAGGCACAAAAATCAGCACCAGCATCCTGATTTGTCTGTATCTTCAAGAAATTGGGGTTAAAAAGATTCTCGTCAAAGCGTTGGATGAGGATCATGAAAAAATTCTGAAACGAGTGGGAGCAACCGAAATCATCCATCCGGAACGGGATATGGCCATACGCATATCAAACAACTTGTCTAGGCCAAATGTTCTTGATTTCATTCCACTTTCCGATGAATTCGATCTTATACAAGTCGGTCCTCCAAGAGAATTTATCGGAAAAAGCCTGAAAGAAATCAATCTTCGGGCAAAATATAACGTTCATATTATCGCCATTAAAGAACTTGTTCCTGAAAATTTCCTGCTGGTCCCTCCTGCGAGTTTTGTGATCAAGGATAGTGATATCCTGATTATGTTGGGAAAATCTATCGATATCAAACAGATAAAATCATTGAAATAAACTTCCATTTATTCAGCTATATTCTTATAAATGGATTCACAAAAAACACAGGCACCTTGTTGATAAAAAACTTGATTACACCATACTTTTGCCTTATAGTTGTGACCATGTGGTCATTTAATTTGCATTATATTTTTTTTCAGATCAGGGGATAGAGGAGAAAGAATGCCAAAGATCCCTTTTTCCGACAAAGACCTGCTTCTGATTCAAAAAAAAATCAGCAACGGACAACGTCTCGATTTCAATGATGGATGCATCTTGTTCTGCAGTCCGGATCTCATTGGAAAAGCCAGACTGGCTGATTATATCCGCAAAACACGTCATGGAAAAACAGCCTACTTTATTTACAATCAGCATGTCAATTACACCAATATATGCAAAAATTATTGTGCGTTTTGTGCCTTTTCCAGGGAAAAAGAGGAAAAGGGAGCGTTCACGCTTTCTATTGAAGATGTAAAAGCACAATTACTGAAAAGATCCGGAGAGCCCATTCAGGAAATTCATATGGTGGGCGGACTGAATCCATCTCTGCCGTTTGACTATTATATTGAGCTGATCGAAACCATCAAAAAACTCAGACCCGGTTCAACAGTGAAAGCGTTTACGGCTGTTGAAATCGATTATTTTTCAGAAATTACCGGCATGAGCGTTTCCGAGGTGATTGTGCAGCTTAAAAAAGCCGGACTCTCCATGATGCCGGGAGGCGGCGCCGAAGTGCTGAACCAGCGGATAAGGCAGCAGCTTTTCCCGCGAAAAATCGGTAAAGAAAGATGGCTTGAAATCGTGAAAACCGCACATGAAAACGGTCTGACATCCAATGCAACCATGCTGTATGGGCATATCGAAACCATTGAAGAAAGAGTTGAACATCTGATCACTCTCCGGGATCTCCAGGATCAGACAGGCGGATTTTCCGCTTTCATACCCCTGGCTTTTCATTCTGAAAACACAAAGCTCTCCCATCTGCCGCGGACAACCGCGTTTGACGATCTCACCAATATTGCAGTCGCAAGAGTGATGCTGGATAATTTTCAGCATATCAAAGCGTATTGGGTCATGATCGGAGAATCACTGGCCCAGCTCGCGCTTTCATTTGGAGCCGATGACCTGGACGGAACCATTATCGAGGAAAAAATAACCCATATGGCCGGAGCCAGAACCGCCAAAGGATTGTCGCGGGACGAGATGATTCATCTGATCCGGACTGCGGGATTTCAACCTGTTGAACGGGATTCATTCTACAACCATATTGAAAACAGATCATGATGAAATCTTTGGATACTCTATATTCGAAAATCAAGAATGGTGAACGGATCAACTCCGAAGAAGCCTTAAATCTTCTGATCCATGGCGAACTGCTGGATCTGGCGGATGCAGCCAATCAGATGAGACAAAGACTCCATCCTGAACCGATCGTTACATATGTTGTAGACCGGAATATCAATTATACAAATGTCTGCGCATCCGGTTGCCTGTTCTGTGCATTTTACCGGGATTCTGAAAACCCGAAAGGATACGTGATCTCCGAGGAATCGCTGAAACAGAAAATAGAGGAAACCCTTTCACTCGGAGGAACCCAGATTCTTCTTCAGGGAGGTCTCCATCCTGGATTGGATTTTGATTACTACCTGGGTTTGCTGTCATATATAAAAAGCAATTTCCCAATACATATTCACGGTTTTTCCCCTCCTGAGATTCTTTTCATGGCCGAACAATCCGGACTCTCTGTCACAGATACGCTCAAAAGACTGATAGAAGCCGGTCTGGGATCGATTCCCGGAGGCGGAGCGGAAATTCTGGTAGATGAAGTGAGGATGCAGCTTTCTCCGAAAAAATACCGGTCCGAACCATGGCTGGATGTAATGAGAAAAGCACATCAGCTGGATCTGAGAACTACGGCTACAATGATGTTCGGGCATATTGAAACCAAAGAGCAGATCATCCAGCATCTGATGAAAATCCGTGACCTTCAGGATGAAACCGGCGGGTTCACGGCATTTATCCCCTGGACCTTTCAACCGGATCATACCCGGCTGAATGTAAAAAAGGCGACTGCTGTCGAGTATCTGCGGGTTCTGTCCTTATCCAGGCTGTTTCTGGACAACATCGATAACATTCAGGCATCCTGGGTTACACAGGGAGATAAAATTGCACAGGCCTCTTTATGTTTTGGGGCCAATGATCTGGGAAGCACCATGATTGAAGAAAATGTGGTTGCTGCCGCAGGAGTTTCGTTCAGGCTTCCAAAAGAAGAGATGATTCGTCTGATAAAGGATGCAGGATACCAGCCCAGACAGAGAGATTGTTTTTACAATCTGATGGAAGGTAAATAATCTGATGACCGATATCCAACCTCGGAATGAAAGAATAAATCATATCGGAAATGATGGTTGCCATTCTGCCGGATTGGTTACACACCAGGCTAGATGGGTTGTTGTTGATCAACATACAATCCTTCAAAATGGATATGTTGTGGTACAGGATGGGTTGATCGTTGAAATTGGAAAAGGAAAAAAAATCCGTAAAGATTCTGTTGTGGATCATGGCAATGGTGTGATATTGCCCGGACTTGTCAATGCACATACCCATCTGGAACTTTGTGCATTGAAAAACCGTGTAAAACCGGAAAATGGGTTTCAATCATGGGTACAGGAGCTACTTGCAGAGCGAGCTTCCCTGGAACCGGAAAACATACAAAAGGAATCCGCTCTGGGAATTGAGCATCTCCTGTCGTCCGGTTGTATTGCAGCAGGCGATATTTCAACCATGGGAATAACAAAAGATTTTTTTATGAATTCGCAGCTTCTGGGGATCTGGTTTCAGGAATGTCTTGGAAATGATTTAGATACAAGCCTTAGTTGCAGAAAAGGACCAAGACAAAGCATATCCCTAGCCGGACATGCGCCCCATACCACATCACCGGAATTCCTGGGAAAATTGAAAGCCATCACCTCCAAAGGGAAATGTCCGTTTTCAATACACCTGGCTGAATCCCGGGAAGAATCGATCTTTATTGCAAGCGGGAAAGGGGAATGGGCGGATTTTCTCACAGAGCGTGGAATTGATTTTTCTTTCTGGAGCATTGGCAACAACCGCACACCGATTCAGCATGCGGATCAGATCGGTCTCTTAGATTCAAACACCATTGCTGTCCATGTGATACAATCCAATGAAAAAGACTTCAAGATCCTTCAGGAAAAAGGATCTTCTGTCTGTCTCTGCCTGCGGAGCAATCATACCCTGCATGGAGAACTGCCGGATGTGCCATCCATGTTGAAAAACAGGATCAATCTCTGTCTGGGTACAGACAGCCTTGCCAGTGTTGACACGCTCAGTATTTTTGATGAAATGACATGTATGGCAAACCATTTTCCGGAAATCCCTCCTGCGGATATCCTTGCAATGGCAACGGAAAATGGTGCAAACGCACTGGGGTTGGATGGATGGGCAGGAACCCTTGTCCCTGGTAGAATCGGATCATTTATTTACCTGGATTTGCCGGCTGATAATGTAAAACAGCTTATGGAATCCATTGTTCATTCAGCATCCCGGAGCGCCATCCATCGGATTGCCGTATGATAAAACAAGCCAAAAATATGAATTGGAAAAAAGAGTAGTAACAGGTATGAATCATCTGAAATTCTCAAGAGAACAAAAAAGCGTAAGAATAGGACGGATCGGGTATATCAATGTCGCACCGGTCTATTATGGCCTTGAACAAACAGAAACCCCGTCACATATCAAGCTGATCAGTGAGCCTCCTGCGGTTCTGAACCGGATGATGGAACAGGAGATGATCGACATCAGTCCGGTTTCTTCCGCAGCCTTTGCCAGAAACCATAAGGAGTGGTCTCTTCTGCCGGACCTTTCCATTTCAGCCTTTGGAAAAGTGATGAGTGTCCTTCTGGCCTCAAACTATCCCCTTGAAGAACTGAGCAACCGGAAAATCCTTCTTTCCGATGAATCCGCATCCGCAGCAGACATGCTGAAACTTCTGCTATCCTGGAAACAGATTCATCCCCGGTTTGAAACCGGAGCGGTGACGTCCTGCCAGAATTCAACATATGAAAATCAAGACGGGGTTCTGGTGATCGGCAATTGCGCTCTAACCGGAGGATGGGATCAACGGTTTCCCTATGTTTTTGATCTTGGAGCATTATGGAAACAGGCAACCGGACTTCCTTTTGTATTCGCGGTCTGGGCAGTCCGAAAGGCATTTGCTCAACAACATCCAAGGCTGGTTATGGATATTGCCAGACGATTCGAATATTCCAAACAGCTTGGAAAGAAGAACATGACTGACATTCAATCCGCCACAGCCAGACTGCTGGCAATGAAGCCGGAAGATTGTGAAAACTATTTCAACCTATTGAACTATGGTCTTGGCCATCTTGAATTGCAGGGATTAAAAACCTTTTATCAGGGTCTGTTTGAAGAAAAAATTGTTCCGGATCTGCCAAAGCTGTCCTTTATTCCGACCTTGATCGAGGGGAAAAAGTCGAAGGATGAGCCTGAATCACTCTCCGATCCTGTCCGGTCCGGAGAGAAGCAGTTTATTCATAAGCAAAAACAGGCATTGTTGAATCTGGGATCGCGCCACATTCCCTTGCCATTGAAAAAAGTGTTTCCACAGCTTTTACACCTTCTTCGCCAAGGTCGACAGTAAAGGAATTGACATAAAGCTCGATGTGGCGTTTTACGGTTTCTGAAGACATTTCTTGTGAATGCATTGAAACGTATTCCCTGGAAGCTTCAGGATGACGAAAAGCGAATTCAACACTTTCCCGGATCAAGAATTCAATCTTCCGGGCGATGTCCGGCCCCAGACTTCTCCTGATGCAGATCCCGCCGAGCGGTATGGGCATGGACGTGGTCTGTTCCCACCATTCCCCCAGATCCAGCAGCTTGACCAGACCATACTCCGGATAGGTAAACCGCCCTTCATGGATAATGATGCCGTAGTCGGCTTCCCCTTTTTGAAGAGAGGGCATGATCCGGTCAAAGGTCATGGGAATCGTTTCCGGTGTTTTGTTCAGATACAGGGTCAGAAGAAGGAAGGCGGTTGTCCACAGGCCCGGAACAGCGATTCTGCCGGATAATATATTCTCAAGCTTCATTCCCGGACGGGCGACAATCAACGGCCCACATCCTCTGCCAAGGGCTGCCCCGGAACGGAGCAGGGCATAGGTATCCTGAAGGTGCCCAATGGCAGCGAACGAAAGCTTGGAGACGTGAAAAACACTGCTTTTTGCCTTCTGGTTCAAGGTTTCCACGTCTTCCAGAAAAACGGAAAATTGAAAAGGATCACACGGGATCAAGCCATGAGTCAAGGCATGAAACAGAAAAGTATCATTGGGACAGGTGGAATATCCGAGTGATAGGGTTTGTTTTGCTGTCGACATACTTAAAAATACTACCTCAATCAATGCAGTTTTTCTTATTCGATCACTTCCCAGTAACCACCTCTGGCTGGACCAACACGGCGGAGGCAGTGCTGTGCTTTAAGCTTATTAACCTGCTTTAGAACAGCTCGTTTGGTGATGCCGAGGATTTCGCCCATAGCCTCCGTGGTCGTGTACTTATCCCGCCGTATCAGCTCGATGATACGATGTTCTGTTTTCGATGAACTTTTCGATGAACTTTTTGGTGAACTTGCTGTCAGGATTAGTTCGTCAACCGGTTTTCGATGCACAGCAGCGATAAAAAGGCAGCCGTCGCGATCATCTGTAAAATTGATCCGAGGCCATGCATCCAGAGCGCGTGCAATACCGGAGCCCAAACCGTGGTAAGGCAGCAGCCCTTTAGCCACATAGGAAACCAGAATTGGATTGCGGATGTTCGAATTGCCTGCCAGTATCTTTTCCACCGTCAGATTATTCGGCAGATGGCCGGGACTAATGATCTCGATGCGGTTGTCAAAGACGAACAAACGTACCGGTGCACTCACCAGGTAGTCGCGATGAACCAGAGCGTTCACCAAAAGCTCCTCAAAAACGCTTTCAGGGATTTCGGGCAATCCAGGGGCGTTCACACCTCGTCCAGCCTGAACCTTGTGGAGGTTTCTCATTACAAACGCGATGGCATCGTCGAAAATCTTTTTGAGGGGGCCAACAAAGTCTTCGGTATCCACGTAGTCGGTGACGTGGATCTCGTCGCCCGGATAGCGAATGGCCTTGACCACAAACTGGGGCTTTATCCACTCCGGGCGTTCGGTGAACATCAGCACACCGGCCAAGTTCAGCATACCATCATCTGTTGCTAGGTTCATGTTCTGTAACAGCCGTAACAGCTCGGAAGGTTCTTCCGGGAACTTGCGCTTGTAGACTTCACGCAGAAAATCTCGAAACCTTAGCTTGTCCAGCGCTTCTACCCCCGCTTTGGTGGGCAGCTCGTCAGCATGAAACTGATCAGAAACCTGGAAAAGCCTGCGCAATTCTTCCTTGGAATTCACCCGCCGTTTGTCCGCGCCCACCTTAAGCCAGATCACCCCATTTTTGTCAAAATAGGGTTTATCGATTCCTTTGGGAATGGTGACCACAATCACGATTCTCCCCCTACCGACAGAAACATTTTCTGTATGGGGAGAAATCGGGCTGCGCACATGCTGGCTCGCCGCATTACTGATCAACTGGTTGATTCGGCCGATCTCGGACCGGGAAATTCCATCCAACTCGCCATTATCCCCGACACCGATCAGGATTTGACCACCCTCGCAGTTGGCAAAGGCCGTCATCTCCGCTGCAAGCGCATCAGCATTGCGCACATCCGACTTGTATTGCAGACGACTGTCTTCACCACATAAGAGAAGTTTTCGGAGGTTGGTGATATTCATTACACTAATCCCTATTTTCAGTGGGAACCGGCTTAGTCTATGGGTTCATGAAAGCTGAGAAAATGGATCAATAATTTTTCGTCCCTGTGGATCAAAGCGGCGTCCCGATGTCACGTAGGATGGCAATATTAAAAATAATACCGCAATATCAAACGGCTTTCGGTACCATATTCTTTTGCATCTCCGCTGTTGTTGTCAATCAGCATGAAATACACTTCCGCTTCCCCGCCAACGGAGATATGGTTTGTCAGGTAATATTCAACCCCGAAGGTGGGCGCGATTCCGTAACCATCTTCGTTTAAGCCGTTCGTATCATTTTCTTTATAAATCAGTTTGCCACCATAATAAATATCTGTTTTTTCATACACGTTCTGGACAATGTATGCGCCAAACTTCAACGCAATCCAATCCACGTCACCTATCTCAGAATTTTCGCGTTCATAGGTATACAATCCCAGCGAACCTTCCAGCCGGAGGTTCGGATTAATTTTTACCGGGCAATGAAGCAGCCTGCTGGATTCTGAACCAGTGTCTGTAATCGATATCCCCAGCCCGAACTGGGGAGCGGCAAATCCGCTGGCCGGCAGAAATAAAGCGATGATCAGTACAATAAAAATCTTCCATAATTGTTTACCAAAGATTCGTGAACCGTTCATGTGGGTCTCCTTGTTGATCAAAAATTAGTGAACAATTTTTCGGATAGCAACGTTTTGGCGGAATATATATAGAATATTTAATTTTGTAAAGTCTTGGAACATATTCTTGAAATTTATCATATTTTTACTGCGATCAGTTCGTTTCCCAAAGTGTACTAATTGGAACTGCATACAGGTTCTCGCCGAATCCAGCGATATTTTCTCCCTAATCTCTGGTAAAGGATGGGATTAGCTATTGCGTCCATATGAAAGTCAGGCCTTCGGCCAAATGAAAGGTTTATTATCGGTTAAATGAAAGGTTGGCTCTGAAGTTGATGCGGCTCTTGTTTGTTGGGATTCGCACCGCTCTACCCAACATTTTTTAAGGCCGCTGTTTCAATCCTTGAAAGCCATGCAGGTTGGGATGAAAGAAACGAAACCCAACATTCCGGAACTTGATTGCACCCTGAAAACCAGGCGAATCTTGAAATTAATCCAGCAATAGGATACATCCAGTTTCAATTCAGTTGAATGGGCCATTTCTCAATTGAACCTGAAAAAATTTCCCAAGACATTCATAAGGGCTTGATATGAAGCAGTTCAGACTTATCCATGGAAATCAGCTTGAAATGCTTTCGGAAACGCTTTCCCGGATTCTGGGAACGCCCTTATCTTCGCCGCTGGCGCCGGAAATTCTGATTGTCCAGAGTCAGGGGATGTCCAGATGGCTGACCATGGAGATTGCGCGGCAGATTGGTATCAGCGCAAATCTGAAATTCTTTTATCCAAACGAGTTCATCCAATTTGCATTCCACCGGATTCTTCCGGATTTCTCGGATTCCCCGTTGAATGACCCTTTGATTGTTATTTGGAAGCTGATGAAACTGCTGCCGGAATTCACGGATAACCGTCGGTTTGCGAAAATCAGAAATTACCTGAATGATGATATCAGCGGGGAAAAGCAGTTTCAACTGGCAAGCCGCATGGCAGATACCTTTGACCAGTATCTGCTCTTTCGCCCGGAGATGATACTTACGTGGGAAAAGGGAAAAGATGACAACTGGCAGGCGGAAATCTGGAGAACACTGCTTGCCGGGGAAGGGGATACCCGGCATCGGGCCAGGCAGATACAGAACCTGAAATCGTTCTGTCAACAGCTGACATCCTTTCCTGCAGATTTTCCGGAACGGATTTCGGTTTTCGGCATTTCCGCCTTGCCGCGGTTTCATATGGAACTGTTTGACATCCTTTCCCATTTTACACAGGTTAACCTGTTCCTGATGAATCCATGCAGGGAATACTGGGGGGGTATTCTCTCCAACAGAGAAATGGCCCGGAAGTCAAAATCGCAAACCCGGTCAACTGTTTCAACGGAACTCCTGTATCTTGAACAAGGCAATCCACTCCTGGCAGCCATGGGAACCATGGGCCGGGATTTTTTTGACATGATTCATTCCTTTGGGTGTGAAGAAATCGAAATCTTTCAGGACCCGGGCAGGGATTCCCTGCTTCACCATATTCAATCCGATATTCTTGAGTTACGAAGCTATCCTGCAGAGGATTCCCGTCCAGCGGAAATACCGGAGACAGACCATTCCATATCCATCCATTCCTGTCACAGCCCCATGAGGGAGCTGGAAGTTCTGCATAACCATATTCTCTCTTTTTTTGAAAAAGATGAAAATCTTGCTCCGGATCGGATACTGGTGATGACTCCGGATATTGAGACCTATGCGCCATACATTGATGCAGTGTTCAATCTGCCAAAGGAAGATCCCCGATGGATTCCGTACCGGATTGCGGATCGAAGCATGCTGAGCGAAAGCATGATGATCAAAACCTTTTTCGCCATTCTGGAGATGCACAATAGCCGGTTCCAGCTTACGGAAGTGATGGGAATTCTGGAATCACCGGATGTCAAGCTTTGCTTCGGCTTATCGGAAAATGACCTGGAACTGATCCGGAAATGGGTAACGGAGACCCGCATCCGATGGGGAATGGACGCTGATTTCAGGAAAAAGATCGGTCTTCCGGAGATTCATGAAAACACATGGCAGGCGGGTATCGAGAGACTGCTTCTGGGATATGCCATGCTCACCCAGCAGGATCAGCTTATTGAGGGGATTCTGCCTTATGACCCGATCGAGGGCAGCAGTGCAGATACCCTTGGAAAGTTCCTGGAGTTCATTCATCGCCTGTTTGCAGTTGTCCAATCCCTCCGGATACCCCGAACCGTTCCCGACTGGATTCAAGTTTTTGAGAATCTGGTGACATCCTTTTTCCAATCAACGGAAAGCAGTGAAAAAGAGATCCATGCCATGCGCGAGATATGGACAGCCTTGCGGCAACAAACCGGGCAGGCGGATTTTCATCAGAAACTTTCCATTGAGGTCGTGAAAAAATATCTTTCCAATGTTCTTGAAAAAAAAGCATCGGATGCAGGTTTTATTGCCGGTGGAATCACCTTCAGCGCCATGCTGCCCATGCGGAGCATCCCGTTTGATGTGATCTGCCTGCTGGGAATGAATCATGATGCTTATCCGCGTCAGACCCGTGCGCCGGAGTTTGATCTGATTTCACGGAATCCGCGCCCAGGTGACCGTTCCCGGCGCAATGACGATCAGTACCTGTTTCTGGAATCCATCCTTTCGGCCAGAAAAATCTTGTATATCAGCTATATCGGAAAAAGCGTTCAGGATAACAATATCATACCGCCATCTGTCCTGGTCTCGGAACTGCTTCAATATATCGAAACCCGATATACAGTGGAAAACAGAGACATCAGGCCTCATGTTTTTACAGAGCAGAAGTTGCAGCCGTTCCATCCCATCTATTTTATTTCCTCAGATCCGGGCTCCCGTCCCAATCCATTTTTCAGTTATTCTGAGCAGGATCTGAAAGGCGCTGTAAGCCTGCAAAGCAACCGGACAGACCCGGAACCTTTTTTTACCGATGAATTGCCGGCCCTGGAAATTTCCGAAATTGAGTTTCCATCCATGCTCCGGTTTTTTTTCAATCCATGCCAATATATTGTGAACAAACAGCTTGGGATTTATCTTACAAAGGATGAAAAAATCCTGGATGACCGGGAACCATTCTCCCTGGACGCTTTGGAACAGTATCAACTTTCCGATTCCATTCTGGAGCAGATGATTCTGGGAGCCGGTCATACGGAAGCCCTTACGCGAACGCGTGCTGCGGGAATCCTGCCGCACCGAAAAATCGGTGAAGCGGTTTTTGATGGGATGCATGACCGGGCAAAAGAATTCCATCGAAATCTGGAGCCCTATATTCAGCAGGAAAAATATCCACCCATTCCTTTTCATTTCCAGATTGAAAACATCTGGATCAAGGGGAAAATCGATTCCGTATATCCGGATCATGCATTTTTTTACCGCTACGGGATGATCCGGCCAAAAGACCTCCTTGCCGGCTGGTTGAATCATCTGATTCTGAATCATGCGGGTCCGGATCATTATCCCAAACAAACTGTGGTCGCAGGGCTTTCGGGGGCTTCTGTCAAGGACGCAGCCTGGTCTGAAATCCATTTTGCTCCTGTGGACAATGCCGGAGAACGGCTGGCAAGCTTGGTGGATTACTACCTGGCCGGACTCCGGAAACCATTGAAGTTTTTTCCCAAAACCTCATTCCGGTTTGCCGATCTGGTTTTAAACAAAAATGTATCCGCTGAGGAAGCCCTAGAAAAAGCCGGCACTGTTTTTATGGGAACTGATTTTTCATCCGGAGAGATAGATGATCCTTACTGCCGGTTCTGTTTCAAGAATGCTTCTCCTCTGGATGAGGAGTTCATGAAAATCGCAGTGGATCTGTTTCAGCCCATGATGGCATCGGAAAAGAAGCCATGACCATGAAGAAAAAATTCGATCTCATCACCAGTCCGCTGGAAGGCACAAACCTGATCGAGGCAAGTGCAGGAACCGGGAAAACCTACACGATTTCCGGAATTTTCCTGCGGCTTCTCCTGGAAAAACATCTGGAAGTGGATCAGATCCTGGTGGTGACCTTTACCGAGGCAACCACAGCAGAACTGAAAGACCGGATTTTAAAACTGCTGAGACATGCTTATTCTGCTTTTTCCAGTGGCCGGTTTCAGGAAGAATTTCTGAAACAGCTTGTCGCAAGCCATGCTGACAAAAAAGATGCATTGTTCCGTCTTGAAAATGCCATCCGATCTTTTGACCAGGCTTCCATTTTCACTATCCATGGTTTCTGCTTGCGGATATTACAGGAACATCCTTTTGAGAGCGGCAATCTGTTTGATGCTGAACTCTCGTTGAACCAGGATGAATTTTATCAGGAGATTGCAGATGATTTCTGGAGAGAGTATCTTTATGACAGCTCTCCTTTTTTTATTGCTTTTCTTCTCCAGCAGAACATCGGCCCGGACATTTTGCGGTCTTCTCTTCAGCGCTATGCCTTAATCCCGGATATTGTGCTGATTCCGGAAACAGAAATCCAGGATTCCGCTGCCCTGGAAGACCAGTTCATAAAAAAAATCAAAAAAATGGTGTCTGCCTGGTCCGAGGTGCGTTCTGAAATCGAGGAGATATTGCTGAAACATGAAGGACTCAACCGGAACAAGTACCGAACATCTACCTTGATTCCCCTGATCGAAAGCATGGACACGCTTTCCCGATCCACGGCATCCGCACCTCTGCTTTTTCCGGGTTTTGAAAAATTCACAACCAAATCCATTCAAGGGGCGATGAAAAAAGGCCATGTTTTCCCGGAGCATGATTTTTTCCATCTCTGTTCTGAGTTGCAGGAAATCCAAAATCAACTGGATATCATCCACAACGAAAAACTCGTGCGATTGAAAATCGATTTTTTCCATTATCTCCGGAAGGAGAGTGCAAAGCGGAAAAAGCAGAAAAACTTCCGTTCGTTTGATGACCTGCTGCTGGACTGTTATCAGGCTCTTGATAGAAAAAGCCAAGGCGAAGATCTATGCCATTCCCTGAGAAACCGCTACTCAGCAGCCCTGATCGATGAATTCCAGGATACTGATCCGATCCAGTACACTATATTTCAAAGGATTTTCGGAGATCCCTCCCGATCCATCCTGTTTCTCATCGGCGATCCAAAACAGGCGATCTACAATTTCCGAGGAGCGGATATCTTTGCGTACATGAAAGCAGCCGCCGGGATTGAAAACCAGTATACCCTGAGCACAAACTGGAGATCCAGGGAAAAACTGGTGCAGGCGGTCAACACCATATTTGATAAGGTGAAATCACCTTTTGTTTATAATGATATTCAATTTCAAAAAGTGGATGCCGCTCCTATCCATGCTGAAACAGAGGATTCTATCCGGATCAATGACTCGAAAACCGCACCGTTTCGCCTATGGATTCTGGAATCCGGAGATGGAAAACCCATTACCAAAACCACGGCATATCATATTATCCCGGATGCTGTGGCTGGCGAGATCTCCGGATTGTTGCAGGATGAATCAGAAAGCGGTTCCATCCGGGGAAAAAGAATCACGGCAGGCGATATTGCTGTATTGGTCCGGAAAAACAGGGAAGCGGCACTGGTTCAGAACGCTCTCTCCGGATTAAAGATTCCCAGTGTCATCTTCAGCAGCGATTCGATTTTCGACACCTTTGAGGCAGTTGAAATGGAGCGGATTCTGGCGGCCATTGCAACTCCTGGCCGAGAAGAAAAAATCAGATCCGCGTTAACCACAGAGATGATGGGTTATCAGGCAAAAGACCTGATTGAACTCTTCCAGTCGGAAAAACTGTACGAAGAACGCTTTTCATCCTTTATGGAGTATCATCTGATCTGGGAAAAACAGGGTTTTCTCAGAATGTTTACGCACCTCTGCCGGGTAGAAAAGATCCAGGAAAGGGTGATGCGATATCACGATGGTGAACGCCGCTACACCAATATCCGCCATTTGACGGAGCTGATTCATCAGGCGGATGTTCTGGAAAAAAAGGGAATTAACGAACTCCTTGTGTGGTTCCGGAAGCAGAAAGAATCCGGCCATGAACAACTGGATGAGCATCTGCTTCGCCTGGAAAGTGATGAAAATGCAGTCAAGCTGATCACCATCCACAAAAGCAAGGGGCTGGAGTATCCAATTGTTTTCTGCCCATTCACCTGGGAAAGCTCGAAAATTAAAAATCAGGGTGAACTGATCTCTTTTCATGATCGATCCAGCCGGATGAAACTGACACTGGACTTTGGCTCTGAAAAACAGAAAGATCATCTCCGGTCTGCGGAAAAGGAGATCCTTTCTGAAAATCTTCGTTTGCTGTATGTAGCCCTGACCAGGGCTAAAGATATCTGTTATCTGGTTTGGGGACGGTTTGCCAATGCTGAATCTTCTGCACCCGGCTATCTGTTTCACTTTGCGGAAACAGATGATGAATCAGCCCAGGCCAAAAATTTTAAAACAGTGGACGATCAGGTTCTGTTGTTTGAACTGGATCAGATCTCAAAGAACTGCAACTCCTGCATGCAGATAAACAGGATGACTTCCAGTCCCGGAAAAATCTATTCACCACCGTCAACCGGCAACCTTCATCTGAAATGCAGATCCTTTACGGCCGGAATCCGGAGCAGCCGGAAGTTTGCAAGTTTTTCTTCCTTGATCCATTCCTATCATGAAGAGATGGTTCTGTCCGGATATCTGCAGAAAGGGGAGGATGATTTTCCGGTTTCAGTTTTGCCCGAAACTCCGCCATCCAAAGACCGGTTTGACGATATCCATCTTTTTCCAAAAGGGGCTGTGCCTGGAACCTGTCTGCATGAGATGCTGGAACATCTTGATTTTTCAGATCCGGACCCGGCAAGAGCCCAGGCACTGATTCAGGAAAAACTTGTTTTATATGGATTTCATCCGGACTGGACCCAAAGCCTGTATGCGATGATCAGCCATGTTTTACAAACACCCTTGGATAAAGATTATCCGGAACTGGCCCTTTCCCGGCTGCGCCCCGGTGACCGGATCAATGAAATGGCATTCTGCTTTCCGGTTCAGGCTGTGACAGCCAAAAAAATGGAAGCGGTTTTTCTAAACCATTCCGGCCCCTCTATTTCAAAAGAGTTTACCGACCGTATCGGCAGACTCGAATTCGGGAAAATCGATGGTTTCATGAAAGGGTTTATGGATCTGGTATTTCAATATCAGGAACGTTTTTATATTGTGGACTGGAAATCAAACCATCTGGGGAACCAGGATGAGGATTATTCTTCTGAAACACTTCAGGCTGTCATGGAAAAAGATCTGTATATACTGCAATACCATATCTATACCGTTGCATTGGATCGTTACCTGAAACAGCGGCTGCCCGGATATTCCTATAAAAAAAATTTCGGGGGTGTATATTATCTTTTTCTGCGGGGATTTGGTTCTTCTGAAAACAAGAGCAATGGAATTTTCAAAGATCTACCTCCTCAAAAACGGATTGAAGCGCTGTCTGCGCTGCTCCATGATTCAGGAAAAAGGGAATGAAGAATAGTAAAGAATTACGGGAAATACTGAGCCAAAAAGAGGTCTTCACCTATCTGGACCTTTCTTTTGCGGGTTTCATACAAAAACTGGATGGACGGCCGGATGATCTCTCCATCTTTCTGGCAGCAGCAGCGGTAAGCAGTGTTAACCGGCAAGGTCATGTGTGCCTTGAGCTCTCGCAGGTTGCGGGTCAGCCGGTTTTATCCGGGTCGGAATTTTTCTATCCGGATCTTCCTGTCTGGGTGGAAGCCATCCGGACAAGTCCGGCTGTCGGTAGTCCCGGTGAATTTAAACCGCTTATTTTTGACGGAATCTCCAAACTGTACCTGCACCGATATTCTGTGTACCAATCACGGCTGGCTTCCTTTATCCGGTCCCGGATTTTTTCCGCTGAATTGGTTGAAATCTCCATTCTGAAAAAAAATCTGGATCTGCTTTTTGATTCCAATCAGACCCATGCGGAAACCGATTGGCAAAAAATCGCCTGCATTCTGTCCATCATGAATCGGTTCACCGTCATTTCCGGAGGACCAGGAACCGGGAAAACCACTACCATCGTAAAGATCATGGCTCTTTTGCTGGAAATGAATCCGGGAAAATCCCTCCGGATCAGCCTTGCCGCACCCACAGGAAAAGCAGCCGCAAGACTTCAGGACGCCATCCGGGAAGCCAAAGAACGCTTGCCCTTTGGGGATGATCTGAAATCCCGGATTCCGTCCACAGCCACAACCATTCACCGGCTGCTCGGGACAATCCCCGGCTCTCCTTATTTTCGGCATAACGAAAACAACTATCTGGATACCGATATGGTGATTGTTGATGAGTCCTCCATGGTTGATCTTGCGCTTCTCTCCAAACTCACCCAGGCTTTACCAGATCATGCCCGGCTCATACTGGTGGGGGATAAAGATCAGCTTGCATCTGTCGAGGCAGGTTCGGTTTTTGGAGACATCTGCGATATCTGCCGATTCAACTCGTTTTCCGGAACGCTTTCAGAGGTGATTTTTCAAACAACCGGCGCCCGGATTAACAATCCGGATTCTATGGATGAAGATTCCCGGATTCAGGATTGCATGGTGCAGCTTTTGAAAAACTACCGGTTTGGGGAAAACAGCGGGATACGGAAAGTCAGCCAGGCGGTTCATTCCGGCGATGGCAGACTTGCCATGACAACCATGGAAGACCGGAATTACCAGGATATCTCCTGGGTAAACGTGCCGGACCAGAGACTACTTCAAGCTGGATTAACGACTCCGGTAATTCAGGGTTTTCGCGAATACCTGTCTGCGAATGATCCTGCTGAAGCCCTGAATGCTTTTGGAAAATTCCAGATCCTTTGTGCGTTGCGAGAAGGTCCTTATGGTGTGCAGATGGTCAACAATCTGATCGAAGAGATCCTGATATCTGCCAATCTAATCCGGAAAACTGAGGGTTTGTGGTATCATGGCAGACCCATCATGATCACCAGGAACGACTACCATCTGAATCTGTTTAACGGAGATGTGGGGATTGCACGAATCGATTCAAAGGATTCGGAACTTCGGATCTTTTTCCCGGATGAGGAGACCGGTTTTCGAGCCTTTCATCCGTCCAGGATCGGGGAACACGAGACTGTCTTTGCCATGACTGTCCATAAAAGCCAGGGATCTGAATTTGACAACATTCTGCTTCTGTTACCAGACCGGGAATCTCCGGTTCTGACCCGTGAGCTGATCTACACCGCCATCACAAGAGCCCGAAAACAGGTTGTCATCTGGGGAGATGAGTCTGTTTTTCAGATTGCCGCTCAAAAAAGAGTCACCCGGATTTCCGGGTTGAAGGATGCGTTGGTGGAAGGGCGTTTATCCTAAACAATGCAATATGGATTTCAGTCAGTTAATTTTACAACCAGTATGTTAAAAATAGGCTAACATACTGGTTGTGGATTAAAAGATCTGTTTTTCAACCAATTGACAGTTGTTGGCAAACAACTTCCATCATGAATCTGACGATTCAATGGGATAACGCAGTTCGGTGCTGTTTCTATTTTTTAACCGCCTCAATACTGATGATGAGCTGAACATCGTCACCCAAAGGCCCCTGCATGAAATCCATTCCAAAATCACTTCGTTTGATGGTAAATTTTGATTCAAAACCGGTTCGATATCCGCCCCAGGGATCTTTGCCAAAACCAATGTGTTGCGCCTGTACGGTTATGGTTCGGGTTTTTCCGAGGAAGGTCAGATCTCCCTTGATCTGATATTCCTGCCGGCTTTGTTTTTTGACGCTATTGCTTTTAAAGGAGATGACAGGAAATTTTTCAATATTGAAAAATTCAGCGCTTTTCAGATGGTCATCCCGCTTTTGATTGGCTGTATCTATATCAGAAGCTTTTACCTCAATGACAACCGAACTTTTTTCCGGGTTTTTCTCATCAAAAGAAAGTTTGCCTGTTGGATTGTTAAAACGGCCATAAACATGACCTGCGCCGAAATGTTTGATGCTAAACAGGATCGAAGAATGGGACGGGTCAATTTCATACGCGTTTTCTGCCATCACCGGGACAGCCAAGAGGAACATCAATGACATCATCGCCAACATTGTTTTGAACAGTTGTGTTTTCATGTTTTCCTCCTTTTTCAGGTTTGATTTACATTCAATTTGTCTTTAATGATCATGATGCAGTCAATATTCGCAAGGCCCGGATGGACAAAATTATCCCCTGGGTGTCAAGCGAAAATTCACATCAAACAGCAATATATGCTTTGATTCTTCCGGGCCATCCGGCCCTGGAATCTGAAAATCGTTCAGGTCGATTGCAAAGCTGCCTTTCAGGATCAGGAGCGGTTCAGCATCATCATTCAGGATCGGTTCGATTTCCATGGCTGCATGAAGTGGAACAGTTTTTCCCTTGATTTCAAGATTCCCTTGAAAGACAACCGGGAAAAGACCACCATACGTAATTTTCTCTGTTTCGCCCTCGCCGGAGAGGATTGCAAACCGGGAGGCTGGATATTGTTTTGTATTCAGCATGATGCTGCTCTGGATCACCTTGTCCAGATCCGGCTGGCCCATGGTGACGGAAGTCGGATCAATCTCCACATAACCGGTCGCTTCGGCAGGATTGCGGTTTACCGGGAGCTGGAATTCTCCCTTACCGCGGGTGGCTTCTCCTGAGTAGTTATCCAGAGGCGATGGAAAGTGAAAAAGCACCATGGATGGCTGATCTGTTTTCGGCGGCAGCAGTACCCAGGATAAAGGCACTTCGGAATTCACTTTTTTTGCCGTACGTTTTTCAGGGGCAGGGGGGAGTGACAACCCGATATCATCCCAACCAGCCACCGGAATTGAATTTGCAACCGGATCAAACCCGTCTCCAGCCAGACCATCCCTGGTTTTCTCCCTTACAATGTTTTCCATGAGCCGGGCGGCTTTCTGGAAAAGATCTCCACGATCTTTCCAGGGGCCGGTCAATGGATTGTCCCGGGAATGAAAAACCGGCTCTTTGCAATGGAACTGGGAAAAAACCGCAAATGAAAGATACAGGATATTGTCAGTTGATACCCAGGGATAAAAATCCATGTAGAAACCGCGATCCGCCCGTTCCAGTGAAACCGGATCCATGAATTGAAAGTGTTGAAAACCCTTCCGGATATTATCGAGTGCCTCCTGCCTGAAATCCTGGTCCTGATATCCCTGGGGTATGGTTCCAGTGACGGGAGTTATTTTTACCGGCGCCCATACACGCGATCTGCCCATTTCCCAGACCGGAGTCTGTTTCCGGACCAGGGGATCTTTTCCCTGGGGTATAAAACGGGAGGTGCGGATAAAAGTCCGGATCCGATCCGGGGTAGTTGTCCGTCCCTGATAAATGGATCTTCCAAGGTGATTTTGATAGACAATCAGAGGCGTTATTTTTATCTCCGAAGGAATACCCTTTGCAGTGATCGGAACAATTTTGACAGGGATTTGGAAATCCAGAGCCATCTTCTGAATTTCAGGAAGGATGTTCTGCTGAAATGCCCGGTTGACTGGTGTGTTGTTCTGCTGAATAAAGACAATCAGCTCTTCTGATGACGGTTTGGCGGTTGCAGGAACTGGAAACATAACTGCCCATATAATCAAGGAAACTCCCAGTCTGCATATGGCTTTTCTCCGGAAATACCCATTTCTCATATATCACCTGCCTATAGCAGAAATATTCAACCGGAATGAACTTTTACAGGATTTCTGTTTCGTCATTCCAGGTCACGGAAAAAACAGATTAAAATGGTACAACAACCGATTACTGACTCTAATCATTTTTTTATAAATGGCAAGTAACGATCCAAATGTTTTCAATGAAATCATGGATTTTACTTTCTTTGAAGCATCGGTATTGTCATCCGTCAATTGACGTTCAATCATTGAGAGACCGCGCTCAACCTGTCAACCATTCTACTGAACCCTTCACAGATCAATAAGGGTTTGTATCCAAGAGAAAAGGCCTTACAGCTGTCCAGGGAAACATCCAGAGGCCGGAGAGCATTCATAGACATCTGTTTCTGGGAAATCGGATCGAGCAGGGAAGGAGGAATCTTCAGGATTTTCTGAAGCTCAACCCCCATGTCATAGCGTGAAACAGACTGGAGACCTCCTAAGTGAATCAACGGTTCATTGTGATCAAATGACAGAAGGATTCCTTCTGCTGCACTTTCCGTATCAACCGGTGTCCGAAATTCATCATAAAAAAGATGAAGTTGTTTACCCTGTTTCAGGGATTGAACCATTTCAACTCCGAAGTTCTGACAACTGTTTCCAGAGTATCCATAAAGCAGCGGTAGTCTGCAAATCATGCTTTCCGGATAGTACTGCCGGATTTTTTCTTCTGCTTCTGCTTTCTGATAGCCATATCGATTGACAGGATTAACATGGCTGATTTCAGAATAGGGAGGAGTCTTTCCGTCAAAAACCAGGTCAGTTGAGATAAACACAACCTGTGATTAACACTTTTTTCATCGATCAACTGTTTTTTTATCCAGTAGCGTTCGAATTTTTCGAGACAGTAATTTAATATTAAAAGGCTTTTGAACAAAACCATCCTGTTTATCCATAAAATGCATTATTGCCTGTGTTTCGATGTTGTATCCACTATCCAGTATAATGGGCAGTTCAGGTTTTAATTTTTTAAACTCATGATAGGTTTCAATGCCGCTCATTCCAGGCATGATCATGTCCAGAATCACAAGAGCGATATGATCCTTATGCTTTTTATATATTTCCAGAGCTTTTTCCCCGCTGTCAGCAGTGAATACTGCGTATCCCAATTCCTGAAGGATCTCTTTTCCAATGTCCAGAATGGTTTGTTCATTATCGATCAGAAGAAGATTTTCCGAACCATACATATAAACGCTTTCAGTCTCTTTTTGGGATACTGTGATAGTAGGTGAGGCCGGAAGATATATCGTAAATATACTTCCTTCACCCACGCGGCTGGAAACCGTAATTTTCCCATGATGATTCCGGACAATTCCATAAGTGGAAGCCAGACCAAGCCCGGTTCCTCTTCCCATTTTTTTGGTCGTGAAAAAAGGCTCAAATATCTTCTGCATGGTTGTGTGGTGCATTCCGATTCCAGTATCTGTAACCGATATCCCTATATACTTTCCTGGCGAAAGGTCCAGATTTTTTGAATGGCCCTGATCCAGTTGGATATTACAGGTCTTCACGCTGAGGGTACCGCCCTCCGGCATGGCATGAACTGCATTCGTAAAAAGGTTCAGCAGTGCCTGTTCGACCTGACCCCGGTCTGCTTCCACCATCCAGATATCATTCTGGTAGTCTTCAACAATATTGATTTCTTCTTTTATACCCGGAACCATTTTCAGACTGTTTATTATTACGGTATTCATATTCAGGATTTTAACCTCATATCTACCTCCAAGAGCAAACCCCAGCAACTGCCGGGTCAGATCAGCCCCGTTCTGAATGAGATCATCGATTCGCGTCAATTTTTCATAGTTCGGGTGAGAAGTACCGGTTCGAAGTTTCAGTATGGAAGTGTATCCCTGGATACTGGTTAATATATTATTAAAATCATGTGCAATCCCGCCGGCCAGTGTGCCAACGGCCTCCAGCCTGAGCGCCTGCTGAAGTTGCAGTTTAAGTTGTTCCTTTTCCTCTTCAGCCTGTTTTCTTTCCGTTATATCTCTTACAATTCCCCGGAATCCGATGGGAGTGTTCTTTATATCCCGAATCATGGATGAGGACAGCTCGACAACAACCCGTCTGTCATTTCTGGATTTGATTTCATAGTTTACGATCCGTACCGGTTCCCCTGTACGGAAAATCCGATTATAGGTCTGGAACATCTCATTTGCAGTTTGTTTTGAAGTGAATTCCCGATAGTTCACTCCCAGCAATTTTTCAGAAGGATATCCAAGAATCCGGCACATGGAATTATTAAAAAAAGTAAAGTTGCCTTGCAAATCGGTTTCAAAATATCCCTCCTCTATTTCATTCAGTATGTTGCGATATTTTTCTTCACCTTTGAGAGGTGTCTCTTTTGAACGGGAATGCATCCAGCTTCTCCAAAAAAGCAAACATTTGATCTGATGTAAAGGATATCTCTGCTTCCAACTATATGAATATTCGTAATTTTATTGAGTAAGACATAACGATATTCATCGATTTCATCAAGATATTTTTAATATCCGGCCTGATTTCCTTTTCAGTATGGAGATAAAATCACAGGCAGAAATCCTGGTTTATTTTGATTGATAATTCAGATACAGTTGGTATATGTGTGCCCAAAAAAGAGTTCAAGATTCCTGGCATATATAATCCTGACCTGCATTGAAAAGGTCAGAATGAGATGGAAGAAAAATGAAGAAAATAGATATATTCGGTAACAATCGTAAAGAGCGATTACAAGCAAGTGCCCGTGACCGGTCATACGCTTTTATTATGAATGATGGTATGGTGCGCGGCTGCATGGTGAACGCAACCAGAATGGTGAAAGAGATGCGAGCGAATCACCAACTAGGGATTCTTGAAACACTGGTACTGGGACATTCCTATATCGCCGGAACGCTGATTGCCTCCGGACTGAAAGGAAATGACCGGATCGGTTTACAGATTGACTGTTCCGGACCGGTAAAAGGGCTTGTTGTAGAAGCAAATTCATATGGGGAAGTTCGCGGATATCTGAAAAGGGTTCCCATTCCAATTCAAAAACCGCTGGATGATTTCAATTTATCTCCTTTTTTCGGCGCAGGCTTTCTTTCCGTGACCAAATATTTGGAAGACGCAAAACAGCCCTTTACAGGACAGGTGGAACTCCAGTACGGAAGCATTGCAAAGGATTTAACCTATTATTATTCGAAATCTGAACAGACCCCGACAGCCATTGTCTTAAGTATTTTGTTTAATTCAAACGGCGAAGTTACCGGCGCTGGTGGATTACTGGTACAGGTGATGCCGGGAGCAGATGACAAAACAATCGACGGAATAGAAGGACTGGTAAAGGATCTTCCCTCATTGGGAGAATGTTTTGCAGAAAATAAAAATATCGAGGAGATTATTCATATTGTTTTCAGGCCTGGTAATCCAAAAATTCTGGCAAACCACAGGGTGGATTTCATGTGCCATTGCAGTGAAGACCGAATGAAAAATCATCTGTTGTTGCTTCCGGCCAAGGACATTGCAGATCTCTCTGAAAACGGTCCCTTTCCCATGGAACTGATATGCCATCATTGCAACACAAAATATTTTTTTTCTCAGCAAGAGCTGAAAGAGATACAGCAAAACCGGGAAAAGCAATAATAAAAATGGGTTCATTTCCTGAATGGGCGTTGGTCATCCGAATAAAAACGTACCGATTTTTCCATAAGGCTCTTTTTCGCAGAATTCGATTCCAACATGCATCTCATCATTGATATTCATTATGGTTGCTTTTTTTTTGATTAATGATTTTTCTTCATCATTCAGATTGAAAACAATATGGAGCTGATCTCCGATCTGGAATGCCGGCTGCACATGAGGTTTGAACTTCAGCCCGGCACGAGATAAATCCAGAACCACGATCTGACCTTTTTCAACCTCTTCTCCGTGTAGAAACCGGCAATAGATTCCAGGCAATGTGATATCTTTTCTCGAATAGCTGCGCCTCTCTAGAATCGCTTTGAAAAAATGTCCGCATGGGCATTTGCAATTGACCTGAACCTTTGATTTTGTTTTTTCAAACGGACTTGCATCGATTGTCTTGACATTTTCGCATTTTGGGCAGATAAAAGTTGCCTTGTTGTTAAAAATAAATACTTTATATAACATTTTGGGACAGCTCTCTTTTCAGGTTATGGTTGGTGGTTATAAAAATCGAATTTACCGGAAAAATATCGAATCCGGAAATATCGCTATAACATAATTAATATTACGAAAATAATAATTGATATACATATGAGATTACATTTGATTTATCATTTTTTAAAGGAAAAAATCGCCGGTGTCAAAACTTATTTTCAAAAAAATCAAACCCGGTTTTTTTGGGGATTTTATTCCATTTGAAACAATGCTATAGCATGCTCGGTAATCAGCCCTTTTCGGATAATCAAGAAATGATGGCGGATGCAAAATTTTATAAATCGTTTAGTGAAAAAATAATATGTCGGAGAAAGAAAAAATCACAAAAGCAGCCGGAATCGTCGGTGCCTCGACACTTCTGAGCCGGATATTCGGTTTTGCCAGGGATATTATTCTGGCTGCTTTTTTTGGGGCAGGTCTCCATTCTGATGCATTCATCGCAGCATTCAGAATCCCCAACCTTTTACGACGGCTCTTTGCCGAAGGCACCCTGGTGATCGCTTTTATACCGGTTTTCACTCAATATCTTGATCAAAGGGAAAACAAGGAAGCATTTGATCTGGCCAGATCCGCCATGATTGTACTGTTTTCCATTCTCCTCGTGATCACAATACTGGGCATTATTTTCAGTCCTTTTATTGTCAAAATGATCGCTTTTGGTTTCAAAGACAGAATAGACCAGTATGAACTGACTGTTTTATTAACACGCATCATGTTCCCGTATTCCCTGTTGATCTGTCTTGTCGCACTCTGCATGGGCATTTTGAATGCCCTGGGTCATTTTGCTGCTCCGGCCGTAGCCCCGGTTTTGTTAAATATTGCAATGATTGTATCTGTTCTGCTCGTATCCCTTGTCTCTTCCGACATGACTGTCCGAATCATTGGGCTCTCCTGCGGTGTCATCGCGGGTGGAATTTTACAACTGGGACTTCAAGTTCCTTATCTATTACGGATTGGTTTTATTTTTTTTAAAAAATCCGTTCTTATTCATCCGGGATTGAAAAAAATTGGGATATTGATGATGCCTGCTGTTATAGGCGCGGGTGTTTACCAGATCAATATGCTCATCGGGACATTTCTCGCCTCGCTCCTGCCCACGGGGAGCATCTCCTATCTCTATTATGCAGATCGTCTTGTTCAGTTCCCCCTTGGTATCTTTGCGATTGCCGTATCAACGGCTGTTTTGCCCTCTCTTTCCAGACACGCAGCAAATAAGGATCTGAAAGGCTTGAAAAACACGTTTGCTTATTCACTCAAACTGATTCTTTTCATCATGCTTCCCTCGGTTGCCGGTCTGATTGCACTGAGCGAGCCCATTATCTCTCTGTTGCTGGAAAGGGGAGAATTTGATCAATATGCAGTAAAAATGACATCTCAAGCCCTTCTGTATTATTGCAGCGGCATCTGGGCAACAGCTGCTGTCAGCATTGTTGTCCGGGTATTTTATGCATTGAAAGACTCAAAAACCCCGATGATGGCGGCAGTCATCTCCATTCTTGCAAATTTTTTCACCTCTGTTATTCTGATGGAGCCCATGAAACACGGTGGTCTTGCGCTGGCGACATCCATTGCATCAACGATCAATCTGGTGATACTGATTTTCATGCTGCGGAGAAAACTGGGAGCTTTGGGTTGGCGAAATATTTTATTTTCAACAGGGAAGTCGTTCATTACATCTATCTTAATGGGCCTTATTGTATGGCTGACAGCGATTCATATCATTCCATTAGGGCAGGGCAGTCATACAACCCTTTCTATTTTCTTACTTATTTGTATGATCGCAGGTCTGTTATCCTATACAGGACTATCGTTTTTATTTAAAAGTGAAGAGCTGAAATATATGGCAGCAATTCTACGGAAAGAGCAGATAATCACTTGAGTGTAAAGAAAAAAATTATATTGATCATCGCTGCCTGCATTTTCTTCGGATTGCTGGCTGCAATCCTGTTCAGTGAGAATGGTTTCATCTCTTTAAAAAGGCTTGAAAAAGAACATCAGGCACTTATCATAAAGAACGAAAAGATCAGTGCAGAAAATTTACAGCTTTACAGAACAGTTAAACGCCTGAGACATGATCCCAAATATATTGAAAGTATTGCCCGGCAAGATCTGGGAATGACCGGAAAGGAAGAGATCATCCTTAAGTTTGAAAACAAGGAGAAACGATAATATGATCAAACACAATGAGTTTTTTACCATTTCCCTTGCAAAGGCATATTCCTCACAAGGGCATGGCAAGGAAGCGCTTGAAATTTACAGGCATCTCCTGCAAGGTTCCCCGGAAGATCAGATATTGAAAGATGCAATATCTGAATTGGAAAATGCTGTTCATAAGGATTCGGACCAGGCTCTTCAGAAAAAGACCGATCTTGACAGCTTGTTTGAAACCTGGATGGAATGGATTCTTAAGTATAAAGTATTCATGACACTCAAACGATTGAAGAGTCAACGCAAGCAAAAATGAAAAGCGTTTTTGGAAAAATTACACAAGAAGCCTGCATTGTATCCATCATTTCGATAGTCTTTGGTTTGCTGGTAAATCATTTTTCGCCTGCTGGAATTGCTCTTGTGGGTTCCTGGGACAAAACAGAGGGAGTCATCTCGGCAAATGAAAGAAATGGCGTGGTTGTGCATGAACGTGAAATCCAGAATGTGGATGCAGTGAAAAAAATATATGATCAGGGAAATACATTGTTTCTCGATGCCAGAATTTCCGAGCAATATGAAGAAGGACATATTCATGGTTCGATTTCACTACCCGTCAGGCAGTTTGATGAATTGATTGATACCCTGTTTGAAAAGTATCCCTCCTCAACACCAATCATTACATATTGTACCGGAAGAGAATGCAGGGACAGTCATGAACTGGCGCAACTCCTCCTGGATGCCGGTTATGAGAATGTTAAAGTATTCAGTGATGGATACCCGGCCTGGGAAAAAAAGGAGTATCCCATTGAATAGCATTGGAACCATTCTGATCCATAACCGGAAAATTCAGGTGGTGTTCCGGTTCATCCTCGGAATCACTTTTATGGCCGCTTCATTTCATAAAATCTCTGACCCCGGACAGTTTGCTCAAATTATATATGGATATGGATTGTTTCCTGAAAATCTGATCAACCTTATTGCCATTTTTGTCCCTTTTTTTGAATTTTTTTGCGGTTTGCTGCTTATAATGGGCATCTGGAAAGGGGGGGCATGTCTGATCATTAATATTATGCTTGTTGGATTTATTGCTGCCATATCCATCAACCTGATCAGGGGGTATGAGTTTGATTGCGGCTGTTTTCCGGGCAGTTCCTCCAGCCGGTATTTTAATACGATTACACTTCTCTTCCGGGACATCTTTCTCCTTTGCCTTGGATTCTCTGTACTTATATCCGATATTCAAAAAAAAACCAGATAATCAAAAGTCAACAACAATAGACCTTTTTCCCTTGACACCCCCTAACCATTTACATATATCAGCAGATGGATATCCATAAAAATAAAATGAAAAGCTTGACAACAAACCCATGAGAAAAGACCATTTCCATGAAGTTTGTTGGAAGGATTGATGGTTTCTTGCAAAAGAAAATTCTTATTGCTGACAATGATTCTGTAACCCGAGGGATGCTGACCCGGTTTCTGCAACCAGGGACAGACCAGTTTGAAATTCTGAGTACAAGCGATGAATACCAGACTTTAAACCAGCTCAGACTGAAAGATATCGATCTGCTTATTATTGATCCGCAGATTTCTCACCATGATGAATATTCTTTCCTTACGTTGATCCGTAATGAACACCCAGGTCTTTCGATATTTGTGGTGACGGCATTCGGAACAATAGAGATTCAGAAAAAAATTGAGGGTATCGGGAAATGTCGTTTTTTTGAAAAACCCCTTGTAATGGATGTAATCACTCAAACCATACTTCAGGAGATTTCTTCTCCCAGCGTTGAGGACGGAATTACCGGAGTGAATTTACCCTCTCAGCAGAATCCACCCAAGAAAAAAGCCAGACCGGATAGAGAACCGGAACCGGTAAAAACGGCAAACAAAACCTCTTTCGGCAGGTCAACCGGTAAGCTTGCAAAGCCGACTCAAAAGTCTGCTCAAACCAATGGGCCAAAATACTCAGAACATTATTCGCTTACGGAAAAATTAATCGCTCAGATTGAACAATTACAGATGCCCGGGATGGCAGGAAATCTGGAAGATCCGGACAGCTCTTTGATATCCGACCCGATAAAACAACCCAGTAAACCAGCGGATCCGGTTTTAAAGCTTATAAAAACCAATCCCAATATTATAACTTATGGTATCTATGACCGTCATGACAATCTGCATGCAACTCCTTCGGAATCGGTTCTTCCTGAACATTTTAAACCCTCTGTGTACCGAAATCCTTCATTATCACTCATAAACCAGATCAACGGCGGGTCATTCAAATGTCTGATGATTAAAAATATGGATATCCATTACCTGCTATTCTGGTATCGAAAAAAATGGATACTTCTACTGGTGAATCCTGATTTTCAAGCCTCTCTTCTTTTTGAAAAGCTTTTGAATGGGATTCCAGCTTATGAAAATAATAATGATACGCAGTACTATAGTGCCAAACTCATTTTAAGAGATGAACAAATGGAAAAATTACTTGAAAAACTCAACCAGACACAGGGCATCATGGGATCATATGCATTGAGCATTAAAAAAGGTGTGATTGCAAATCAAATGCCTCCTGTTTTTACCAGCACAAAACTGATGACAATCGGCAAACTGCTGATTAAAATTTATCTTGCTGGAAAAATGAGTATCAAGAAAATGTCTGAAATTTCGCTGTTCTATCAGGAATCCGTCATCACCATCCGTGAAATCGCTGACCAGACTTATGTTGTTGTTTTATATGACCCTTCTATGAGGATGAACCATCTTTCAACATCCTTAAACCTGATCATGAGTGATCTCAAACAGCTGGCGGGTCAATATGCACCCACGGATATCCCACGGATTAAACATAATATTCCTCAGGAACCTGAACGTAAATTCAAATCCAAACTCGAAATCGAACATATCCTCGAGGATGCGGTTGAAGAAAATGAATCCGTTATTATTGATCCGGATACCCTGATATCCTCCGGGCCAATGGCAGGGGTTCTTCAGGAGATGCAGACAGCTCTCACGAAAGTGATCGGTCCCATAGCACCGGTTCTGTTCACTGTTTCACTGAAAGAATGGATTGCAACGGATCGTCCTGACTTTTCGACCATTCAGGGTCTGGTTGATATCCTGCGAAAAGAGATTAATGATTCTGAAAAATTCGATACCTATCACAAAAAAATCACACCCTATATCTGGGTAAACAATTAGATTATGAATACGCTGAAAGGACAAACTTTAGAAATTGTTCAGGAAGAGTTTGCAAATAAAATTTTGCAGATTCAGGGTGTCGGTGGTTTTATTCTGGTCCGGAACAACGGACAGTTGCTGGCTTCAAAAGCAGACATGACAATAGACCCTCAGACTCTTGCGGCCATGATGATTTTGAGCAGCCAGGACTGTAAAACACTTCAATCAACCATGGGGTTCAGTCGGTATCATTATCTGATGGTGACTCAGGACAAAATCGGAAAACTGTATGTATTTCCCATCCAAAATCATCTGCTGGGTGTGATTCACAGATACCCGGACCATGATTCGATGTTTGTCAAAAAAATGAAACAGTTTATTCATGAGCTGGATTCATAGCATACAATTGTCCAGATCCTTACCCGAACACTGATTTTATATGATAAAATCAATCTTGACTTGATCCTATAGTATGATAAACAATAATCCATCATATGATGGAAGCAACTGACAGAAAATAGAAACAAAACAATGAGCTAATTTCAAAACGATGAAAAACTGTCACACCGGCGAAGGCCGGTGTCCAGAAAAGAATTGAAAATACTGGATTCCGGCTTTCGCCGGAATGACAAGAAAAGACTTTTGAAACCAGCTCCAATTACTAGAGATAACCCGATTTATAATTGGGTTACTTGAAACTTCAAATTTGGAGGTCGTTATGGTAACAAGAGGTGCTCTTACAGGAATAACCGTATTGGATCTTTCACGTCTACTCCCAGGTCCATACTGTTCCATGATCCTTGCTGACCATGGAGCTCGTGTTATCTCTTTAGAAGATAAAAAGTTTTTGGCTGAAGGTCACTTTGTACAATTACTGAATCGAAATAAAGAACATATTTCCTTGAATCTGAAGACCGAAGAGGGGAAAAAAATATTTTACCAGATCGCCAGGAACGCCGATGTTATTCTGGAGCAATTCAGACCCGGTGTTGTAGAACGATTGGGTGTAGACTATAACACCGTTAAGAAAATAAATCCCAGAATCATTTATTGTTCTATTACCGGATATGGGCAAACCGGTCCTTACAAGCACCGGGTAGGGCATGATGCGAACTATCTCAGCATAGCAGGAGTTCTGGATCTTATCGGCAACAAAAATCAACCCCCTGCTATTCCAGGAGTACAGATTGCAGATATTGCTGGAGGCGGAATGAATGCTGCGATTGGAATTCTTCTCGCACTTCAATCCAGGGAAAGAACCGGTAAAGGACAATATGTGGATATCTCCATGACAGATGGCATGGTTGGACTATTGCCGGTTGCTCTCTTCTTTCACCAGCTTACAGGTCTTTTTCCGGAAAGAGGGGATAACATGCTTTCCCATCGGTATGCTTGCTACAACACATACGAAACGGCAGATGGAAAATACCTTACACTCGGAGCTGTCGAAACCCGATTCTGGAAAAACATCTGTGAAAAAATGGGAGTGCCTGAGTATATTCCGCATCAATATGATGATCAGAAGCGCGCAGAAATCATTCATTTTTTCCGTACGAAAATGGCTGAAAAAACATTGCAGGAATGGACCCGGGAATTGGGTGAACTGGAACTCTGCTGGTCTCCGGTAAACAACCTCTCGGAAGCTATCCAGGATATTCACCTTCGTGAACGAAAAATGTTTGTCGATGTTCCACATCAAAATGGTCGTACAACGACTACCCTCGGCATCCCCATCAAACTGAGTGATACACCGGGTTCAATTCACCGGGAACCTGATCAGTTCGGTCAAAGCACCGAAAATGTTCTGAAAGAGTTTGGTTACAGCCAGGAAGAGATCCAGGTGTTTAAAGCCAATGATGTAATATAGATTATCGGCCTTGCTAATAATTGCGATTGGGTTGATTTCAGTCCAGAATTTCAGAACAGGTTTGTAAAGGAAAAAATTTCATGATAAGAAAAGCGAACTTATCTTAACCAAAGGAGAATATGGATGGCAACCCCGCTTGAAAAAGCAAGGCAAAACCCCGATTCAATGAAAGCCAAAATATTGATCTCTGCCCGCAGGCTGTTTGGCACATATGGTTTTCATGGAACCACAACCCGAATGATTGCAAAAGAAGTTGGTATTGATATTTCAACCTTGTATTATCATTGGGGAGAAAAGGGCGACCTGTATGAGGCGGTTGTAATGGACATCAATGAAGGTATGCGTTCCAAACTGGTTGAGCTGGAAAAAATTATCAAAGGCCGTCCTCTTTCAGATCGGTTGGAGATCGCCATTGATGAGATGGTTGACTATCTTTTTGAAAGGCCTGAAATATCCAACCTGACCATTTTCAGATATTTTACGAAAAATCGACATGAAAGTACTTTTGATACCAAGGTCCCTGAATTTATTTCAGATATAGCTTATTCCATGGGACTTACGGAGAATCGGAAAAAGTGCCCGGTGGAAGCCAAAATGCAGGTACTTGCGATTATAAACTCCATTCATAATTACGTGTCAGGCGAAAGCTTTTTTTTGCCCATGCTTGAGGTTGATCGTGAAGAATATATCAAACAGGCAAAAGAGACCATTAAATTTTTTGCAATTCCTTCATTTACAGGAGCAGTACAATAAACCTGTTTTCAACCATTAAGTCAAAACTGTAAAGATATGCAAAAAGCAGTGATGATGGAAAACATACGATTTAAAAAACCCAACATTCTTGTTGTCGATGACAGTCCTGCGATTCGCAAGAGTCTGATCAATCTTTTGGAACCATTGGATGTCAATATTATCGAGGCGGAAAACGGAAGCATCGGATTGAATCATGCAATCAATAATAATTTTGATGTGATAATCAGTGATATCGACATGCCTGTCATGGATGGAATTGAATTTTGCCGTGAATTAAAAAACAGACCTGAAACCCGGGGTGTTCCGGTCATTGTGGTAAGTGCTTTTGATTCGGAAGAAGATGTAAACAGAGGGTTTCAGGCAGGTGCCGCAGACTATATCTCAAAAGACCATGCAAAAGAGCAGCTCTGCGGTAAAATCAAAGAAATTATTAAAAAAGTAAATTATCAGCGCCAACAGGTGATCATGGTTGTTGATGACTCGGAAACAATACGCATTGTCGTTCAAAACGGTTTGGAGAAAAACGGATACCAAACCATTGCTGCAGAAAATGGTAAACAAGCACTTGACCTTTTACAAAATATTAAACCGGATTTGATTTTAAGCGATATTGATATGCCTGTGATGAATGGTTTCCAGTTCCGGGAGATTGTACAATCCGATGATCAATTCTCCAGAATACCATTTGTCGTAATGAGTGCAAATAACGACCGGGCATATATGAAACGAATGTTAAAATACGGCGCCTCGGCATATATTTGCAAGCCTTTTAACATTGATCAGCTTGTGATCATGGTTGAAAAAACCCTTTCTGATCAGTTTCTCCTGCTTTTGCATGAAAAGGAAAGGCTGATGTCCGAACGAAATTTAATGGTGGCCGGCATCACGAGTCTGGTTGCGGCATTGGAAGCCCGCGATGTTTACACAAAAGGACATTCAGAGGTGGTTGGTAAAATTGTATCCGGAATGCTTGCACTTTCCGGGGCAAACAAGATTGAAATTGAAAACGGTCTTCTTGGCGGCCGACTTCATGACATCGGAAAAATTGGAATTACGGATAATATTTTGTTTAAAAAAGGCCGCCTGACAAAGGATGAATTCAATAAAATCAAATTGCATCCTGAAATTGGGGCCGGCATCCTGGAGCCGATACCCAGTCTGCATAACATTGTTGACATGGTAAAATTTCATCATGAAAGGATGGATGGAGCCGGATATCCGGATGGACTAAAAGGATCAAGAATTCCATTATGGGCACGAATGACGGCTGTTGCAGACACATATCATGCACTCACCAGCAATCGTCCCTATCGAAAGGCAAGCAATAATGAAAATGCCCTTCAAATGATTGAAAATGAAAAAGGACGTCAACTCTGTCCGGACTGTGTAGCCCTGTTTTTAAAATATATTGAAAATAATTGATATGTTACAGATACAGATATAAAGGAAATGATTATGCGAATTGGTTTGGGGAATGATGTTCATCGCCTGGTTCCGGATCGCAAATTGATCCTGGGAGGAGAAACCATCCCCTTTCATAAAGGGCTGTTGGGACATTCTGATGCCGATGTGCTGGTTCATGCGATCTGTGATTCTCTTCTGGGAGCCGCAGCCCTGGGCGATATCGGGATGCATTTTTCGGATCGTGATCCGGCATATAAAAATATTTACAGCATCGAATTGCTGAAAAAAACCAATCTGATGATTCAACAGAAAGGGTTTACGATATTGAACCTTGATGCGACAATTTTTGCTGAAGCACCCAAACTTTCGCCTTATTATGAAAAAATGAAAAAAAATATTGCAGATACTCTTCAAATCAAGCCGGACATGGTTAATATTAAATCAACAACCACCGAAGGTCTTGGCTTTGTTGGTGTCGGGGAGGGAATGGCAGCCATGTGTATTGTCTTGATTGAATGATCAGAGCGGTTGACACTCCGGACTTTTTTCCTTTTTTTTAAATTTTTTATTATATACACGGCAAAACACTGCTGTTTTTAATGATCTGGCTGCGCCAGGGTGAGGAAAGGATCATGACGATTTCACTTTTTAATACATTGACCAGAAAAAAAGAAAAATTCAAACCCATTCAGGAGGGCAAGGTGGGTATGTACGTATGCGGCCCTACGGTTTATGATTCCTGCCATATCGGTCATGCCAGATCCGCGATTGTATTTGATGTCATATATCGATATTTTTTGGCAAGTGGATTTGATGTCACCTATGTTCGCAACTTTACGGATGTGGATGATAAGATCATCAACCGTGCGAATCAGCTTGGTATTCAATCCCATGAGGTATCTGAAAAATATATTCTGGAATTTTATGAGGATATGGACGCATTACATGTTCAACGTCCGACCTATGAACCCTATGCAACAAAACATATCGATAATATCATTCAACTGGTGGAGACCCTGATTCAGAAACAATTCGCCTATGAAATTGATGGTGATGTGTATTTCAAGGTGGAATCTTTTGCAGACTATGGAAAATTATCCGGCCGGAAACTGGAAGATATGGAAGCCGGAGCCCGAGTCGATGTAGATAAAAGGAAAGAAAACCCATTTGATTTTGCTCTCTGGAAATCGGCAAAACCAGGGGAACCCTCATGGGACAGCCCATGGGGAGCCGGAAGACCCGGCTGGCATATTGAATGCTCAGCCATGAGTTCAAAATATCTGGGTGAACATTTTGATATTCATGGAGGCGGAAAAGATCTGATTTTTCCGCACCATGAAAACGAGATTGCACAATCCGAATCCGCCTTTAACAAACCTTTTTCAACGTATTGGGTTCATAATGGGTTTGTGAATATCGACTCGGAAAAAATGTCCAAATCTCTTGGAAATTTCATGATGATCAAGGATGCCCTCAAACGATATCATCCGGAAGCAATCCGTCTTTTTCTGCTTTCCAGCCACTATCGCAGCCCTATCGATTTTACGGAGCAATCCATGGATGAAGCCTCACAGGGCCTGGATAAAATCTATTCATTGATGGACCGTCTGGACAAGGCTGACCTGAAAACCTCACAGACGAAGACTGGAGAGTATTGGAAAAAATTCAGCGAGGCCATGGATGACGATTTCAATACAGCCAGAGGGATCGGCGTGCTGTTTGATGCGATTCGAATAACAAACAGGATTCTGGATGAAGCGCCGAATCGTGATAATTCTATAGATTCAATCATCTGTGCCCGGGTTGATATTCAAAAAATAGGTGAGATTCTTGGCATTCTTCATGAAAACCCTGAAAACTATTTTAAAACAAAGAAAACCGCTGCAATACAAGAAGAAGCCATTGATGCAATCCGGGTCGAAGAGATGATTCAGGCACGGAAAAATGCCAGAAAAGAAAAAGAGTGGGCAAAAGCAGACCAGATTCGTCAGGAACTCGAAAAGATGAATATTATCTTGGAAGACCGTCCGGATGGAACAATCTGGAAAATTGTAAAATCATAGCTGATTGTTATGTCTTCTTTTAAACTTGTATCCACTTTTCAACCCAAAGGGGACCAGCCCAAAGCAATTGACAGCTTAACCCAGGGGCTGTTATCCGGAGATTCTCACCAGGTTCTTCTCGGGGTCACTGGATCGGGTAAAACCTTTACAATGGCAAATGTCATTGAAAGAATGAATATGCCGGCCCTGGTCATTGCACCCAATAAGACCTTGGCAGCCCAATTATACCACGAATTAAAATTATTTTTCCCGGAAAACGCGGTTGAATATTTTGTCAGTTATTATGACTACTACCAACCGGAAGCATATATACCGTCCAGCGACACTTATATCCAGAAAGACTCATCCATCAATGAAATGATCGACCGGCTCCGCCACTCTGCCACCAGGAATGTTTTAACCCGATCCGATGTCATTGTTGTGGCAAGTGTCTCCTGTATATATGGACTTGGGGCACCGGAAGATTATCTTGAAATGCGTGTGGATCTCTCCGCAGGTCAGGAGATGTCAAGGGATGTGCTACTGAAAGAACTTGTCGGGATGCAGTATGAGCGGAATGATATGGATTTCTGCCGGGGTGTTTTCAGGGTCCGGGGAGATCGCATCGAAATCTTTCCAACCTATGAAGAAAACAAAGCCATCCGGATTGAATTTTTCGGAGATGAGATTGAACAGCTATCGGAAATCGATCCGCTGCGTGGGACAGTGATCCGAAAACTGAATCGCACGGCAGTTTTCCCGGCCAGCCATTATGTTACCTTGCAGCAGACGAGAAAACGGGCCATTTCATCCATCATTGAAGAACTCAAAGTACGAATTGAATATTTCCGTAATGAGAATAAACTGATCGAAGCCCAGAGGATTGAAGAACGGACAAACTTTGATCTGGAAATGATGCAGGAGATTGGTTATTGCAATGGTATTGAAAACTATTCAAGACATCTTACGGGCAGAAAGCAGGGTGAACCGCCACCGACTCTTCTGGATTATTTCCCGGATGGGTTTCTTACTTTTATTGATGAAAGCCATATCACGGTACCACAGCTGAACGCCATGTACAAAGGGGATCGATCCCGGAAGGAAACCTTGGTGGAATATGGATTCAGGCTTCCTTCCGCCGTGGATAACCGGCCATTGAAATTCGATGAGTTCAACAGAAAAATACCCAGGATTGTCTATATATCCGCGACACCGGCGGATTATGAAATCGATGAATCCAAACAATGTATCGTTGAACAGATTGCGAGGCCAACCGGACTGATAGATCCAGAGATCATTGTCCGGCCTGCCCGGAACCAGGTAGATGATCTGCTTGAAGAAATTCAAATCAGATGGGAAAAAAATGAGCGGGTTCTTGTCACAACACTCACGAAAAAAACAGCAGAGGATTTGACCGATTACTATTCAGATCTCGGCATTGCCGTCCGATACCTTCATTCCGACATCAAAACCATGGAAAGAATCGAGATAATCAAAGAACTCCGGAAGGGAGAATTCGGGGTCTTGATCGGTATCAATCTTCTTCGGGAAGGACTGGATATTCCGGAAGTTTCTCTGGTGGCGATTCTGGATGCGGATAAGGAAGGGTTCTTGCGATCCGCAAGATCCCTGATCCAGACATGCGGCAGGGCTGCCCGAAATGAAAACGGCATGGTGATCATGTATGCCGATAAGGTCACCAATGCCATGCAGCTCGCCATTGATGAAACAAAACGAAGAAGAGATGTCCAAAATGCGTATAATCAAGAAAACCATATCATCCCTAAAACCATCCGGAAAGAAATAACCTCTACATTTTTACCCATCGAAGCCTATGTTACAGAGAAAAAACCATCCGACAGGATCGCGGAAACCTTAGCCAGATATAGTGCTTCTGATGATCTGGATCATATTATTTCATCCATGGAAAAAGAGATGAAAATCGCGGCAGAGGAACTTGAATTTGAAAAAGCTGCTGAAATTCGGGATAAAATTGAAGCATTGAAAAAACGAATGCTGTTCGAATTGTGATGGATTAAAAAAACATTTTGCTTTGGAAATCAATTTAAAAGAGATGAAAGATACAATTCCATCCCAGTTACTTGAAAAATGGAAAAGGGTTCCCGATAAGCCTGGTGTGTATATCATGAAAGATGCTGGGGGTAATGTAATTTATGTCGGGAAAGCCTTGAATTTAAAAAAAAGAACCGCCTCCTATTTCAATCGGTCCGGACAGACAGATCCAAAAACCATTGCAATGGTAGGACGTATTTCCCAATTTGAAACCATTGTAACCGATTCGGAAAAAGAGGCCCTCATCTTAGAATCCAACCTGATCAAGCAGTATCGCCCCAGATACAATGTGATCCTCAAGGATGGGAAACGTTATCCATCCATCTGTATCAATATTCAGGATGCATATCCTTTTGTATCGATTGTACGGAAAATTGAGAATAACGGATCTGCATATTTTGGCCCTTTTTCCTCATCCCCCGCTGTTGGCCAGACCATAAAAATCATCAACAAGACATTCAGGCTGCGCAAATGCCGGACACAAAACCCAAAACGGAAAAGACCTTGTCTGTATTACCAGATGAATGAATGCCTTGCCCCCTGTTGTTTTGAGGTTCCGCCTGAGACCTATTATAAAATTGTTGAAGAGGTGATGCTATTCCTGAACGGCAGAACACCCAATCTCATGAAACAATTGAAAACGGAAATGTCGCAGCTTTCCGATCTTCAACAATATGAGCAGGCAGCCATGATCCGGGATAAACTGTTTTCACTGCAAAAAACACTCGAAAAACAAATTATTGTGTCAAATGATTTTCAGGACCGGGATGTGATCGCTCTGGCCGAGGGAGAAGAGTTTTCCATTATAACCCTGATGATTGTAAGGGGAGGATTCCTTCTGGGAACCAGCCATTATGAAATTTCTGAAACCATGGCAACCCCTGAGGAAAAAATTGAAATTTTCCTGAAACAATATTACGAAAACAACCATTTTATTCCAAACGAGATATTGATCTCCGAATCCATGGAAAGCACAACTATGATGGAAGGCATTCTGAAAGAACGAAAAGGTTCCAAAGTATCCATTCTTGAACCCAGGAGAGGGCCCAAGGCCGGGCTGTTAAAAATGGCATTTGTGAATTCTGAAAAAGAACTGCAGGAACGGATGGCTGCCCGGACATCCAGAACGGAATTATTACTGCGCCTTCAGAAGAAACTCGGTATGGAAAGGTTTCCCAAAAGGATCGAATGTTTCGATAATTCAAATATTGGGGGGGAATCACCGGTTGCAGGGATGGTGGTTTTTCAAAATGGAATCCCGGACAAGTCATCCTATCGAAAGTATAAAATCCGATCCGTGGAAGGAGCGGATGATTACGCTTCCATGAATGAAGTCCTGCAGAGACGATTTCAGGATCAGGAAAACAAACTGCCGAATCCGGATCTCCTGATCGTTGACGGTGGAAAAGGTCAACTGAGTATCGCAACATATGTTTTACAGCAACTGAAACTGGAGAATGAATTCAGTGTAATTGGAATTGCCAAGAAAAATCCGCTGACCGGAGAAACGCAAGATAAAATATATCAGCCTGGAAGAGGAAATCCGGTAAATCTGAGTCAGGACCAGGATCTGTTATTCCTTATCCAGCAGGTTCGTGATGAAGCACATCGCTTTGCCATCTCTTTTCACAGAAAGCAACGGGCAACAAAACTGGTGAGATCTGAAATCGATGATATCCCGGGTATCGGCCCAAAACGTAAGAAGCAGTTGCTTCAACATTTCAAGAGTATCAAACGTATCCGGGCAGCGGATATTTCGGAAATTATCGCGCTGCCCGGTATGGATGAAAAAACAGCCAGAAGCCTGCTTCAACACTTACAAAAAACATGATTCAGGCGGTTGAATATCTTTATGCCAGTGTCTTGAGAATCTTGACGAGGTCTTTCACCGCATCTGCAGAGTGGTTCAGCGCCTTTTGTTCCTCTTCTGTCAGGGTGATCTCAATAATCTCTTCAATGCCGTTTTTACCTAGTTTTACCGGAACGCCAATAAACAATCCGGAGATGTTATATTCTCCTTCAAGATAAGCGGCACAGGGCAGTATTTTCTTTTTATCCTTCAGTATGGCCTCAGCCATTTCAACGGCTGCCGATGCAGGAGCATAATAAGCGCTTCCTGTTTTGAGCAGAGAAACGATCTCTGCGCCACCATTTCTGGTTCTCTTTACCAGCGCATCGATCCTCTCTTCTGATAATAGTTCGGTAATGGGTATTCCTGCAACAGTGGAATAACGGGGGAGGGGAACCATCGTATCCCCATGACCACCCAACACAAATGCATGTGTATTTTCTACAGATACACCAAGTTCCATAGCGATGAAAGCCCTGAATCTTGCTGAGTCCAGAACACCAGCCATACCGATAACCCGATTCTTTGGAAAACCGCTGGTATCAAATGCAACATGACACATGGCATCCAATGGATTGCTCACGATAATAAGAACAGCATCAGGTGATTGCCTGACAATCTGTTCGGTTACCGATTTCATGATACCTGCGTTTGTACTGATCAAATCATCTCGGCTCATGCCGGGTTTGCGAGGGATACCGGCGGTAATGATCACGATTTCGGAATCCTTTGTTTCTTCATACACATTGGTTCCAATAAGGAATGCATCATGTTTTTCAATCGGTGCTGCTTCATTCAGATCAAGAGCTTTACCCTGTGGCACACCGTCAACAATATCAATCAAAACAACATCAGCCAATTCTTTTTCTGCAATACGTTGCGCTGCGGTTGCCCCAACATTACCTGCACCGACAACTGTCACTTTTTTCATGGTATTCTCCTTTAATTGAGTTATATGCAAGGTTCAAATCCATATATACTAAATAATAATACCTCAAATACCGCTTCCAGCATATGATGGAAAATTTTTTTACCCCTGTATCTGAAACAATGTCAAGTCATTTATTAAAAATTTATTAAAAATTTTGATAAAAAGTAAAGGATTATTGCCATTTAAGGGTTTCAAATATTGACATAACTGCTAAAAATAAATATACATACCTAAATATAATAAACATTGATCTGGAAAAGATTAAAATTTCCTTTTTTTTAGAAGTGTTATAAAATAGACTACCTTAAAATTCAGAGCAGAAATATATTCAGACCCATGATTTATCTTAAATATCATGTCACACTACTGAGGTTATAATATGAGCAAGCAGATTAAATCACTCTTGCAACAGGCAGAACTCTATCGTTCGCAGGGATTGCTTGGAGAAGCGAAAAAAAAATATAAACTTGTTGAAGAGCTGATCGCTGGGAGTGACAAGCTTCCGAATAAACAAAAATTGTTGAACGGATTGTCAAAAAAAATGGAAGCGCTGAACAGAGATGTGGAAACGATTGAAAAAGCACCGACCACCCCTGAAATGTCTGCTCATGTTAATGAACTGATTAAAAAACTCTTCTCTTTTTCAAGTAAAGATAAGGATGCAAGCAGTTCTGCACTCGAAGGCGCGATCGCTCTAGCCAAATTCGGACAGTTTGAAGGTGCCCTTGAAGAATTTGAAAAATTGCTGAATGTAAAGTCCCAAAGGCTTTCGGCTGCAAAAAATATACTTCGATGTTATCTGGAAATGGGCAATATTGAAACCGCCACGGAGAAGCTGGAAAAATGGCAAAAAGGAGATTTGCTTGTTTCAGAACAAATCGAGAAGCTAACTGTTTTTTATGATGATATCTTAGAAAAAAAGGGTCTGAAAAAAGAACCTGTTGTCGAAGAAGCTTCTGCTGAAACAGCCAGTCAGGAAGAAAAATTTGAAGAGGAGCAAGAGTTTCTCGATATCAGTGCCGTAGCCATTACTTTTGATAGCGGACCCTACAAAGGTGAACAAGTAGAGCTGGATGTAAGCTTTCAATCGGGAAATGTTATCAGTCTGATTATTTCCAGCAAAGATGAGGCATTAATCGAAAATCTGAAAGTCGGCGTAAGACTTGATGATGTCCACTTTTACTCACCGGTCGCAATCTTCAGGGGAGCAGGTCTTGTTTCTGCCATGACACAGATAAAATCAGGACCGAAAAAAGGTGACTACAGTCTGGACATCAAAATTGAGAGCCTATAATAAAGTTTAGCTTTTACAAATAAAAACAGATTGGTTGGCATCACAATTTGAGAAAATGGAAATTGGAATAATATATGGCTGTTTTTAATCTAAAAAAACGCGAAATTGAGTGTAAAATTGTCTATTATGGACCTGGCAGATGCGGTAAAACGACCAATTTAGAATATATTTTCAAAGCCTATAAAAAACAGGTAGAGGGTGAAATGGTTTCCATCAATACAGAGGGAGACCGAACGTTGTTTTTCGACTTTTTACCAATGGAATTAGGGAAAATTAAGGGTTGTGATGTTCGGGTTCAACTGTTTACGGTACCTGGGCAGGTTCAATACAGTTCCACGAGAAAACTAGTGTTAAGAGGTGTAGATGGGGTTGTATTTGTAGCTGACTCTCTTGAAGTTCGGAGGGAAAAAAATATGCTGTCCCTCAAAGACCTACAGCAGAATCTAAAAGATTACGGACTTAATATCTTTAAAATCCCGATGATTCTACAGTATAATAAAAGAGACTTGGCGGATGAAGGTATGCCCATCATGCCTATTGAAAAAATGGAAAAAGATTTAAACAGACAGCTTAAGGTTCCTTCTTTTCCAGGAAGTGCCGTAAAGGGAGAAGGCGTCGGAGTTACATTGCAAGAGTGCCTGAAACGGACATTGCATTCACTTCAAAAACAGTTTAACTGGGCTCAGAAATAACAGTTCATGAAGAATAATATTGCCATTGCCGGCAGTCTGACCTTTCTCAACCTCAGCGAGGTTTTCCAGCTACTTGGATCAAACGCTAGTACAGGTATCCTGCGAATTTCCAGCCGATACGAAGAAAACCCGGGTATTATCTATTTTTTAAATGGTAATCCTGTAGATGCTGTCTGCGGCTCCTTATCCGGTCTTGATGCGCTTTTCCCTTTGTTCGGCTGGACAGATGGAGAGTATGAGTTTTCATTAGAGCCGGTTGAGAAAAAAATTCAGATTCGAAAAAACCGTATGGAAGTCATCCTTGAAGGGCTTAAGATGCTCGATGAAGGAATGATTGACCGCCATAGTCCTATCAAATACGGATCAAAAAAAATATCAACAAACAGAAAATCATCCGATGATTTACCACTCATCAAAGGACCTCTGGTTGACTATATGTATGTTGCAGATGAAGAGGACTATCAGGATGGTGAAATTATTATTCAACAAGGGAAACATGGCGACTGGAGCTGGGTTGTTCTCTCCGGAATCGTAGAATTACAAAAGGAAACACCAAAGGGTCCAGTACCCTTCCTGAGATTGGGTACAGGTTCTTTTATCGGTAATATTGCAGCCTATCAGATCAAAAACACAGTAAGAGCCTATTCGGCTGTATCGATTGGAGAGGTTCAGCTGGGTGTTCTTGACTCTCAACGATTATCTCAGGAAAATGCCAAGTTTACTCAAGGACTAAGCAGGGTAGTCATCAGTCTTGATAAAAGATACAAACAATGCTCCAACCGTCTTGCAGATCAACTGACCAAAAAAAAACAATCGGATGATGCTATCAAAGAAAAAGAACCGATTATCAAACAGGGTGAAAATAAGGAAGATGCCTTTCTGATTGATGAGGGGACAGCCTTTATCTGCCGAAAAACCGACAAAGGGAATAACATCCTGCTGGCCAGACTTGAAGAAGGCGATTTTATAGGTAAAATCCCTTTTCTAAATCTCGGGCATGAACCATTTTCAGCCTCGGTATATGCCTCGGACGATATTAAGCTAAAATCCTTAAATCTCGATGACCTCCAAAAGGAATATGATCATCTATCGACAACCTTGAAGAATATGATTGAAAATATTTCTGCAATTATATCCACGATTACTACAATGCTTTCCGAATAGACTCACTAAAAATGGATATAAAACAAACTATCATGGATGAAACAAAATTATAATTACGAAATGAAAAGCTGAGAAGTCCATATGACAAAAAAAAAACAAAAACGAAAGCATGATCGCATTGATTCCCTGAATCTTTTAAATTATGTGTGCCTTGATGAAAATAACGATGAAGTAAATCAGGGGATGGGTAGAACTCTGAATGTCAGCCAAGGCGGAATTCTTCTGGAAACACATCTACCTCTGGATAAAAAACATATCATTTCACTCTCCATTGGTTTAGAAGATGAGATGGTCGATATTCACGGTAAAGTTATCTATCGAAGAGAAGGGGAAAAAGGGAAATCCGAATCCGGAATTGAGTTTCAGGATATCAACGAAAAATCTCTAAAAATTCTGAACCGCTATATAATAGCCTTCCGGGCAATGCAAAAACAAGAGTAGAATTAGCTCTTCTTGCCGGCATGACACAATAATTTGAACTGGATAAAAAAGTTACGATCAGGAGAAAAAACAAAAAATGAAACAGTCTGTTATCGAGACCGATCTCAAAGGGTTAAAATTGATAAAAAGAGGGAAGGTGAGAGATATTTATGATCTGGGAGAATACTACCTGATGGTAGCGACGGACCGGATATCCGCATTTGATGTGATCATGCCGAATCCCATTCCAGATAAAGGAAAAGTATTAAATCAAATATCATTGTTCTGGTTCAATCTGTTTTCGCCGTTTGTGGAAAACCATATTGTCGCCAGTGATGTATCTGAATTCCCCTCAGCATGCCGTCCATATTCTGATCTGCTAAACGGCAGAAGCATGCTCGTAAAAAAAGCGAAGCCATTGGCCATCGAGTGTGTTGTCAGGGGATATATCTCCGGTTCCGGCTGGAAATCATATCAAAAAGATCAAACGGTTTGTGGAATCAAACTGCCTGGCGGACTCAAAGAATCCGACAAACTTCAGGAGCCGATTTTTACGCCCTCAACGAAAGAAGAAGTAGGACAACATGATATCAATATTGACTTTCAGGAAGCGGTGAATCGAATTGGTGAAACAAACGCTCAAAAAGTGAAGGATTTGAGCCTGACAATATACAACAAGGGTGTGGAGTTCGCTGATTCAAAAGGAATCATTATTGCCGATACCAAATTCGAATTCGGACTCTATAACGATGAGATCATTTTAATCGATGAGGTACTTACGCCGGATTCTTCTCGTTTCTGGCCAAAAAACAGTTATCGGCCTGGTGGATCACAAAAAAGTTTTGATAAACAATATTTAAGAGATTACCTGCTGTCCATCAAATGGAACCAAACCCCTCCAGCACCGGAACTGCCACAGGAAGTTATTCAAAATACCCGGCAAAAATATATCGAAGCTTACACGTTGTTAACCGGTTCCGAATATGCAGTGTAAAATAGAAGAAATTGAACTTAAAAAGATTGATATCAATGATAACTATTATAAGATCACAACAAACGATGAAATAGATGAAATCAGCCGTTCCATTCATGAGATTGGAATCATCAATCCGCCTGTCCTTGTTCAGGATAAACAAAAATTTATCATTGTCAGTGGTTTTCGCCGGATACAAGCTGCTGTAAAAAACAATTTTTCGCACATTCAAGCCAAAACGATTCCGTATCCGAAAAAATCGATTGAATGCGCGAAAATCGCTATCTCAGATAACTCGTTTCAACGAAAATTAAACCTGATTGAACAAGCAAGCGCAATCAAGCTGTTGACCTTTTTTGCTGCCACTCCAAAAGAGATTGCAGATATAGCATCAAAACTCAATCTGCCAGGAAATATATCCATCATAGAAAAATTGGCAATTATTTCTCGATCCGATAAAATCATACAGGATTTCATCTTATCGGATCAGCTTTCCATGACAACGGCACTGTTGATTGAAAAATTGAAGGAAAAACATAAAATCCCGATCGCCCGATTTATTCAATCCTTACATGTCGGACTGAATATCCAACGAGAATTATTTATCCTACTCACTGAAATATCCTTTCGAGAAAACATTGATCTGCTTGAATTGTTAACAGAAAAATTTATAACTGATTGCCTGAACGATGATAATCCGGAACCCAAACAAAAAGCGGTTCAGATTCGAAAACTTCTCCGGATACGAAGATTTCCCGAACTATCCAAAGCAGAGAGCAACTTTTTTAATTGCATGAAAAAGCTGAAATTAGACCCATCCATAAAACTGAATCCCCCAAAAGATTTTGAAAGCACAACCTATTCGTTCAATCTATTTTTCAATAGTTATGAAGAACTGTTGGAATGTCAGAGAAAACTCGATACGGTCATTGAGAACCCTGTTATGAAGAAAATCATTGAATAATCTTTCATCCATATGAAAATTTCAAAAATATTCATTGACCAAGCGGTTTCCAAATTACCGGAAACGATTTCCTTTATCAGTAAATTGAAGATTCCATCATCAATTGTTACGGATACGAATCAATTGTATGAGATCGTTTCTCATTCAGAAGATCCGGTTACAACAGGAAAGGATTTACTTTTTCTGACTGAAAACAAAGGGACTTTTCTAAAGGAATGCCCAGGCACCAGCCACTATACCTGCTGTGGTTACAAAATTCTTCACATCGGCAGCTTCTGTTCTATGGATTGTTCCTATTGTATTCTTCAAGTTTACTTTCATCCGCCGATCCTGCAATATTATATGAACAGTAAAAAGCTTTTCGATGAGCTCAGACAGCACTTCTCTTCCAAAAAGCTCAGCAGAATCGGCACAGGTGAATTTACGGACAGCTTGATCTGGGAACCGATGTCCGATGTGACGGAAAAACTGGTGGTTGAGTTTTCAAAACAAAAAGCCGCTGTCCTGGAACTGAAAACCAAAACAGTATCCATTCAGGCATTAAGCAGACTCCCTCACAACCGAAAAACGATCCTCTCATGGTCACTTAATACAGAGTCCATCATACAGAGTGAAGAAAAAAAAACAGCTTCCTTATCTGCACGCCTCAAGGCTGCTGCAGAATGTGAAGCCCTTGGGTATCCTCTTGCTTTTCATTTTGATCCCCTGATCATTTATGAAAGGTGTGAAAAGGATTATCAGGAAGTCATTAAAAAAATATTTAACCATGTCTCTCCGGAAAATATCGTTTGGATCAGTCTGGGAAGTTTCCGTTTTATTCCATCCTTAAAGCCCATTATTCAAAAACGTTTTCAACAATCAAAAATTATCTATGGCGAGTTTATTACCGGCCTTGATGGAAAAATGAGGTATTTTAAACCTCTTCGTATTCAACTCTATCAAAAAATCGTTTCCTATATCCGGAATTTTTCACCGGATATCCTGGTGTATTTATGCATGGAGGATGATGAAGTGTGGAAAAAATCACTTGGATTTACGCCATCAGAACATGAATGCAAATCTTTACCGCGCATGCTGGATCAAAAGGCGATTCAACACTGCAATCTTTATGATTATATTCAGGAATAAATACTGGTTACTCCTTGTTCTCTTGTTGATTTCAACCACCTTGAACGCAGAAGAGTGGCTTGAAGTCACCCATGTCTATGATGGTGATACCATACAGTTGATGGATGGAAGTCGTATCCGGCTGATTGGGATCAATGCGCCTGAAATCAAGCATGAAGACAGGAAAGGAAACTATCGGAAAGAAGAACCATTTGCGGAAGATGCAAAACAGTATTTGAAAAACAGGCTGATTCACAAAAAAGTATCTCTTGAAAAGGATCGTGTGAGAATGGACCAGTATCATCGGATACTGGCATATGTGTTTCTTTCTGACAGGACGTTTGTGAATGAACAAATGGTGGAACAGGGGCTTGCATACTGTATGTCCGTAAGCCCGAACACTCGATATGAAAAACAATTGGTAAAGACGCAACAAGTTGCGATGGACTCAGGGAAGGGGATCTGGAAAAGGATTGTTAAAAATTCCTGTCAAACTTATATCGGTAATAAAAAATCCAAACGATTTCATACACTGGAATGTACTTTCAATAAACATTCCTCTCCTAAGAACAGGATTGTCTTTAATAAAATATGGGATTGTTTTTATAGCGGGTATGCACCATGTAAAATGTGTGTTGTAATGCCATAAAATACAAATAACAAAAGAGGCGCAGGATATGCGCCTCTTTTGTTTAGTAAAAGTTTTCTCATCTGGAAAACATCATCTCAATGTTATCCGAATTGTTTACTCTTTTGAACTGTTAACAGCATCGACGATTTTTTCCGCCAGTTGTGAAGGGACTTCATCATAATGGGAAAATTCCATCGTGAAAATACCACGCCCCCCGGTCATGGATCGCAGATCAGGAGCATATGTCAGGAATTCGACCATAGGGACTTCTGCTTTAATTACCTGGTATTTGCCAGCTGAATCCATTCCGAGAACACGACCACGTCTGCTGTTTAGGTCACCCATGATATCTCCCATAAAATCATCGGGCGTGGTGATATCCACTTTCATGATCGGTTCCAGCAACACTGGTTTGGCTTCAACAGCGGCTTTTTTAAAGGCCAGCGCTCCGGCGATTTTAAACGCCATTTCCGAGGAATCAACAGCATGAAAAGATCCGTCATCAAGTGTCACCCTGAAATCAACACAGGGAAAACCAGCCAGAACACCTTTGGTGCATGTCTCAAGAATCCCTTTTTCAACTGCCGGTATATAGTTTCTTGGGATTGCACCGCCAACAACCGCATCAACAAATTCAAACCCCTTTCCTCGAGGAAGCGGTTCCATCTGGATCCAGCAATCGCCGAATTGACCGTGTCCACCCGACTGTTTTTTATGTCTTCCCTGAACCCTGACTTTTTTCTTGATGGTTTCACGGTAAGGAACTTTCGGGGTTTTCAGATTTACTTCAACATTGAACTTCCGCTTCAATTTTTCAATGGTTGCTTCAATGTGAACCTGCCCTAGTCCGGATAACAGGATCTCGCTTGTTTCCGAATTACGTTGCAGTTTCAAGGAGGGATCCTCTTCCTTGATCTTGGTCAGGGAGATATAAATCTTATCTTCGTCCCCCTTTGCCTTGGACTCCAACGCGAAAGTGATTAAAATGGGCAGGGGATCGGCACATTTATATTGTATTTTTTTGCGATCATCACACAGGGTATCGCCTGTTGTGGTTTCTTTTAATTTCGCAACTGCAACGATAGATCCAGGGACAGCCCCTGAAGCTTGTTTCTGTTCTTTTCCGTTAATGTACAGTAATTGATTAAAACGTTCCTTTGCATCCTTGGTAACATTATAAAAGTTTCCATCCGATCCAAGTGTACCGGATACAACCCTGAAAATGGAAAGCCTTCCGGCATATGGATCTGCAACTGTTTTAAAAACAAACGCAGAAAAGGGGTCATCCGGTTTTACCATGACCTCATTTTTGCCGGAAGCATCCAAAGCAGGCCACTCCTTACGATCCAGAGGAGAAGGCAAACAGCCGATGATAAAATCACAGAGAAGATCTACACCGATATTTTTGATGGATGACCCACAGAGAACAGGTACAAAAAGCCTTTCACGGATTCCCTTTTTTAAGGCTTCTTTAATCTCTTCATCTGTCAGCGTTTCACCTTCCAGATATTTTTCAACCAAAGCATCATCCGCTTCAGCAATATTTTCGATAAAGGCTTCCCGCTCTGTTTCAACCTGATCCTGGAGGTCAGATGGGATATCACATGGCGATGCTTTTCCGCTGCCGTCATATTTGTATGCTTTCATGGAAATCAGGTCAACGACTCCCTTGAAATCAGCTTCTGCCCCAATGGCAATCTGCATAATAATCGGTTTCAGATTGAAAGTTTTTTCTGCATCCTGAAAAGCCCTGGTAAAATCCGACCGTTCACGATCCAGTTTATTGATAAAAATCATACAGGGAAGGTTATACTGTTCTGCATAAAGCCAGGCCTGTTCGGTTTGAACCTTGATACCATCAACACCATCAATTAAAACAATTGCACAATCAGCCGCCTGCATGCTGCTTTTTGTGTCTGAAAAAAAATTGGAGTCTCCCGGTGTGTCGATGAGGCTTATCGTATGTTTTTTCCATGGGAACTGAGCAAATCCGCTGCTGATGCTGGTCGTTCTCTTCAATTCTTCGGGTTCAAAATCCATAACCGTGTTGCCGTCTTCAACTCTTCCGATCCGGGTTGTGAGACCGGCATTAAAGAGCATAACTTCTGCAAGGGAAGTTTTACCTGCTCCACCGTGCGCGACCAGTACGACGTTTCTTAATTTTTCTGCAATATCTTTCATTTAAACTCCTCTCGAATAAAAATGTCAGTCATGTCACAGGAAAAAAACCATATGCTGTCAAATCTAATACTGCTATATTGTTTGTCTGAAAAAATCAAGCTCTAATGTGGCATTTTACCTTACGACAATCGATGGTTCATCAGGCAAGCCAGGTACGGATGAAAAGTAAAAACTAACGGCTGGTTCAGCGTTTGGATCACTTTCTGCGTAAATGAATGAGAAATTCTTTATTGCCTTTGGGGCCAAGGATAGGGGAGGGGATTGCTTTCCCGGATTTAAGCCCGATTTCATCAAAAAAAGCCATCAGTTCTTGTATCACCAAACAATGATCTTCCGGGTCCCGAACCACACCTCCCTTACCGATTTTTCCCTTCTTGATTTCGAATTGTGGTTTGATCAACGCAATAATACTCCCTTCGTTCTTCATAAATTTTAATACAGCCGGGATAACGATACGAAGTGAGATAAAGGAAACATCAACGGTCACCAGATCAACCGGACCTGGAAGGGCATCTGAAGGCAGTTCCCGGATATTGGCTCGTTCCATCACAACAACCCTGGGATCTGTCCGGAGTTTCCATGCGAGTTGTCCATAGTTCACATCCACAGAAAAAACAGTTTTTGCCCCCTTTTGAAGAAGGCAGTCGGTAAAACCGCCTGTGGAAGCACCAACATCCAGGCAGGTCATTCCTTCCGGATGGATATGAAAGTGGGATAACCCTTCCAGAAGTTTAAATCCGCCTCTGCTGACAAAAGGCATATCCTCTATGATTTCAATTTTCGAATCCGGATGAACTAAGGTTCCCGGCTTATCCACCTTTCTGTTGTCAACCAAAACCTTTCCAGCCATGATAAATGATTTCCCACTCTGGCGACTGGAAACAAGATTTTTTTCAAAAAGAATCAGATCCAATGGTTTTCGATTTACAGAGGGCATTTTTCCAACAGCTCTTCCGCAGCCTGAACAATGGAAGCGGCATCGATATGATACTTTGATCGAAGTAAATCCTGGGGGCCGTGCACGACAAAGGTATCTGCGATCCCGATTCTTTTCATAGAAAATCCGGCAATACCGGCATCTGTCAGACATTCCAACACTGCGCTGCCAAATCCACCTTGAAGCATATGATCTTCTATGGTGATAATGCGGGGGATCTGTTCCGCCATCCGGCAAATCAATTTAGAATCAAGGGGTTTGACAAACCGGCAATTGATAACTGTAATATGAAGCCCTTTTTCTTTTAATATCTGTTCCGCTTTTTGGGCATCTGACACACATCTTCCAATTGCCAGAAGTAATAAATCGTTACCCTGAGTTAAAATCTCCGCTTTTCCGATTTCAAGCGGAACCGGATCTTCGTCAAGACAGACACCAAGACCTTTACCTCGTGGATATCGCAAGGCAATTGGTCCTGGATGGGATATTGCGGTGACGAGCATCCGACTGAACTCATTTTCATCCTTTGGCGCCATCACAACCATATTCGGAATGCTTCGGAGATAGGAAAAATCAAACAGACCATGATGGGTTGATCCATCTTCACCAACAATACCTCCCCGGTCTATGGCAAAAACAACCGGCAATGATTCCAGGCAAACATCGTGCAGGATCTGGTCATATGCACGTTGTAAAAAAGTGGAATAAATCGCAACAACCGGCTTAAAGCCTTCTGTTGCCATGCCGGCAGCAAAAGTCACACCATGCTGTTCGGCAATTCCCACATCAAAAAACCGGTCCGGAAACTTCTGTGAAAACTCGACAAGACCGGTTCCCTCAGGCATGGCCGCGGTTACTGCAATCACTTTTTTATTTGTTTCGGCCATTTTAACCATAATTTTTCCAAATACTTCGGTGTAGGTAGGGATCGGGCTCTTCGTTCCTCTGCATACACCGGTTTCAACCTCAAAGCTTCCAACGCCATGAAAATAAACCGGATTCTTTTCAGCCGGAGGATACCCTTTCCCTTTTTTGGTCGTAACATGAAGGAGAACCGGCTCATTGATGCTGCGTATATTCTCCATGATCTTTATCATATGCTCAAGGTTGTGACCGTTTATCGGACCGAAATAATCAAAATTAAAGGCTTCAAACAACATTCCCGGCGTGACAAAAGCCTTGAATGACTCTTCAGAACGCTTTGCAAACTGATAAATATCATCACCAATTTTGGGAAGATTCCTCAAAAACTCTCCAAATTCTTTTCTCCATTCCTGTAAATATTTTGAGGAAAACTTCCGGCTGAGAAATGAAGACAATGCTCCGACATTGTGTGTGATGGACATATCATTATCATTCAACACAACAATGAGATCCTTATCTTTATGTATATATCCAGCCTGATTCAGTCCTTCGAAAGCGATCCCGGATGTCATAGAACCATCACCGATCACAGCAATGACCTTATTTTTTTCATTTTTTAATTGTTTGGCACAGGCAATACCGAGTCCGGCTGAAATAGAGGTGCTGCTATGACCTGTGGAAAAGGCATCATAGGCGCTTTCGCTTATCCTTGTAAAACCGGAGAGGCCATTATATTTTCGGAGAGTATGAAATTGGCTTCTTCGTCCGGTAAGGAGTTTATGAGCATATGCCTGGTGCCCGACATCCCAGATCAATTTATCATTCGGCACATCAAATACAAAATGAAGAGCAATCGTCAATTCTACAACCCCGAGACTGGAGGCAAGATGCCCTCCATTAACAGAAACAACATCTACGATGGTTTTACGTATTTCTTTAGCAAGCTTGCCAAGTTCACTAATATCAAGATGCTTTATATCTTTTGGGGATTCAATTTTTTCCAGTATACTCACTGTCTTCCCTTTCTCCCTTATTTTTTCCGTTCAATCACATACCGTGCAATGGCACGTAAAGGTTCCGCTTCCATATCAAATACTTCCAGTGCCTTTACTGCACTTTCAATTAATTTTGCTGCAAATTGTTTTGAAGCCGATAGCCCTATAAGAGCTGGATAGGTTGATTTATCACGATTGTGATCCGTACCAACCGCTTTGCCCATCACATCCGAATCCCCTTCAATATTGAGGATATCATCCGTTACCTGAAAGGCCAGACCGATGTTGTTCCCATATTCCAACAATTTTGCGATCTGTAACTCTGTCCCATCTCCCAAAACAGCTCCCGAATAGATAGACGCCTCAATTAAAGCACCTGTTTTCGCCAGATGAAGCTGTTTGAGTTCTTCCAGATTCAATTTTTTCCCTTCCGATAAAATATCCAGCATCTGACCGGCGATCATGCCTTTGTATCCTGCTGCAACAGCAATTTGATGGATGATATCCAATCTTTTGAAACCATCCTCTTCCTGCAGATCATTGCTTTTTTGGGAAAGCACTTGAAAACCCAGTGTCAGCAATGCATCTCCGGATAAAATGGCAGTTGCCTCATCAAATGCGATATGACAGGTTGGTTTTCCTCTCCGTAAATCATCATTATCCATTGCCGGCAAATCATCATGAATAAGGGAGTAGGTGTGTATCATTTCAATGGCACAAGCTGTTTTCAGACATTTTTCCTCATTTCCTCCAACAACCTCACAAGCAGATATGCACAATATCGGTCTGAGTCTTTTTCCGCCGGCCATAATGGAGTGATTCATGGCGGAAACAATACGGGATGACAGGCCGGATGCATTATGGTTAATGATTTCATCCAGCATTTTGTCAATTATCGCCTGTTTTTGACTTAAATACTTTTTGAGATTAAACATGTTATCCTTTAAAAAAGGGTTATGGCACGATAACGCAATATTTGTAATAATCGATGTCTGAAACACATAACCTGTTACATTTAAAAACCTTATCTCTTTGGAGGGCAGGGGAATTATGATTCATCTGTATCGGAAACAAACGGTTTTTCATCGATTTCACCGATTGGATCCTTCAGCAAGATGGTTATTTTCCGTTCTATTTCATCCAGTTTTGAAGTGCATGATTTGCTCAGTTTTACACCCTCTTCAAATTTGGCAAGAGCTTTCTCCAAGGGGAGATCACCGGATTCTAGATCTTCGACAATTTGCTCAAGCTGCTTTAATGATTCTTCAAACGTCTTCTTCGACATGGAGTTTTTTCCCTTCCACGATACAATTGAGCATTCCCTTGGCGAGAATGACTTCAAGATGTTGTCCTGTAGAAACAAGAGCAGCATCGTTTACAATTTTCTTATCCATCTTTGTCCGGGTAATACTGTATCCGCGATTCAGGATGGATACCGGACCCAAAGCATTCAGTTTCCCGGCAATTTCCTGAAGACCCGATCGTTTTTTCTGTAAAGAATTCAATAAATTTTTTCTTATATTCGCTCTCATTCCATCAATCCATAGTTGATTCGAATGGAGCCTGACCGCCAGTGGATTTGAATACAACCTTTTCTTTACAAATTCAAGCTTATCGTAAAGGCGTTGGGTGTTATAGGAAAAAGATCGGATCGTTCGATTCAGCAGGTCATCTGTCCTGATTCGAAAATCCTGAACTTTATGTTTTGGATCAATCAGCCGGTCCGTTGATTGTGTGACAACAGATCGTTTTTTATCAATATACCCACGGAAAAAAACCTCAAGAAATTTTTGTTTTTCTTTAATGAGACTCAGCAGCTTGGTTTTATCCGGAACAACGATCTCGGCAGCTGCGGATGGTGTCGGCGCCCGAAGATCGGAAATAAAATCAATAATCGTATAATCCGTCTCATGACCAATTGCGGAAACAATGGGGATATTGGAGGAAAAAACAGCCCTTGCAACAGACTCTGAATTAAAAGCCTGTAAATCCTCCAGTGTTCCGCCACCCCTTGCGATAATTGCAAGATCAGAGTCCTGCCTGGAATTTAAAAGGTTGATGGCATGGACTATTTCGCTTTCAGCACCAGCCCCCTGGACCGATACAGGGATAATGGTAATGCGAATATTTGGAAACCTTCTGGTTGCGACATTTATGATATCATGAACCACAGCGCCGGTTGGAGAAGTGATGACCGCTATCTGGTTGGGCAATAATGGAATAGGGCGCTTATGCCGAATGTCAAAAAGCCCTTCTTTGTTTAATTTTTCCTTGAGTTGTTCAAATGCGATCTGCAGCGCGCCGATTCCTTTTGGTTCAAGATGTTCAATGATAATCTGATACGTACCTCTGGGCTCATAAACACTTAAACGGCCTAATGCCGTAATCTGCATTCCATTTTCCGGTAAAAAAGTCAGCTTCCGGTTTTGACCATGGAACATCACAGCGCTTATTTGTGATCGGCTATCCTTGAGAGAAAAATAGTAATGACCGGATGAAGGTTTTGAAAAATTTGAAATTTCTCCATTAATCCAAATAAATGAAAAATTTTCTTCAAGTAAATTTTTAATATTTGAGGTCAATTCGGTAACACTGAAAATATGCATTGGAATGGAGTTGCCTGGATGCGATGAATTCATAGCTTTGTTGAGAAAACCTCATGAGAGACTGAGAAACCAGATATCATGAATATCCGGCATAGCCTATAACGTCTGATAAGATATATTATGTAAACTTTATAATATTTTTAATCTTTTTTTTGAATATTGTCATCCACCTCAACTGCTTTTTTTATTTTAGCCTTATGCTTATCTAAAACATCCCTGACAGCAGGAACAATATAAACATCATCGAGGGTAAAATCAGATAAAAGTGATGCAAGAATGTCAACTTTAGAATAAATGCTTTTGTGTTTATCCACAATAAGCATCTGCTGTCCCTTTACCTTGCATAAACCACTCTTTACCTTGATTCCCGTATTTTTAAAACTTAACTCCGATACGGTAATTCCCAGTTTTTCCGCTAGTTCTTTCAGGCTGTTATATAGCTGTTCAAGTTTCATGGATGAAGCTCAACAAATTGAAGCCAATTTCAAAAGTCTCTTTCGGCTCTTTTCTGAGCACTGACTTTCGCCGGTGTTTGGTTTATACGTAGAATGCTGCCTCTATATATTTATTTCAAAAAAATGTAAATACGCCGAAATTAATTTAACTGTTTCCCATGGGACAGCTTAGTCCTTGATAATTCCGAAAACTGTGTTATGTTTTATACAAAAGAAAATAGAAATCAACCTTATTGATCAACATCAGCCAAATGGAGGTAATAAAACATGGAACGATCTGTTTCTTATCAGGGACAACAAACCCAGGTTGTTGTAAACAGTTTTATCAGGAGCGTATATAATTGGATGGCCATTGGACTTGGCCTGACCGGCTTTGCAGCTTTTTATGTAGCCGGCAGCCGGACTCTTATTGAATTGATATTTGGAAACCAGATCATTTTCTTTGGATTGATCATTGGTGAATTGGCATTAGTATATTCCATCAGTGCAAGAATAGAACGTATGAAAGCATCAACGGCAACCGCCCTTTTTGCTTTCTATTCAATTCTGAACGGTGTTACGCTGTCCAGTGTTCTTCTTGTTTATACCATGTCATCAGTTGCATCCACCTTCTTTATCTGCGCTTTAACCTTTGGAATCACCAGTGTTTTTGGCATGGTCACCAAAAAAGATCTAACCGGTGTCGGACAATTCATGTTTATGGGACTGATCGGGATCATCATAGCTTCCCTGGTGAACCTGTTTATTGGAAGCTCCGGTCTCAGCATGATCATCAGTTATCTTGGTGTATTAATTTTTGTAGGATTAACCGCATATGATACCCAGAAACTGAAACATATGGCCATGACCCAGCCTGCTGGATTGGATGCAGCGGTAGTTCGAAAAGGTGCAATACTCGGAGCCCTGACACTGTATCTTGATTTTATTAATATGTTCTTGTTCTTACTACATATTTTTGGTGGTAGCCGAGACTGATTATGTAAAGAACGATCCGATTGACACGCAACACCCTCTTCCATTTGCACTCATGGGGAAGGGGGTGTTGATTTTTTAATTTATCCAAGTACTTCTTTTACAATATCTGCTATCTTTTCACAGTGTTTCTGAGTGATTTCCGCCGTAGGGCCTTCAACCATTACTCGACACATCGGCTGGGTTCCTGAGTATCGTACCAGTACCCTTCCCTTCTTCCCAAGATCTTTTTCCGCAGTTTCAATTACCCTGACAATATCCGGCAAGGAGCTGATCTCAGGCTTTCCCTTCACATCCACATTGATCAGTTTCTGTGGAAAAACAGACACGACGGATAATAATTCTGAAAGAGATCTGTTTTCCTGTTTCATGCATAAGATCAATCTAAGGGCAGCCAGGATGCCATCACCGGTTGTATGCTGATCCAGATAAATCATATGCCCGGAATCCTCTCCGCCGATAACTGCACCATGCTGGATCATCTCTTCCATAACATACCGGTCGCCCACATTGGCTTTAACATGATCAATCCCGTGGGTTTCAAGCGCAACACCCAGCCCGATATTGCTCATGATGGTGGTCACCAGGATGTTGTTTGTCAATATCCCCTTTTTTTTCATGGAAACTGCACAGGCTCCCAGGATCTGATCTCCGGTTGCGACAAAACCCTTCTCATCCACGGCAATCAACCGGTCACCGTCACCGTCAAATGCCAGCCCGATATCCGCATCCTTTTCAAGAACGGTTTTTGCCAGCACCTCAGGGTGCTGGGAACCACATCCATGGTTGATGTTGATCCCGTCCGGATCAGAAAACAGAACGACCAGTTCAGCGCCGAGTTCCCTGAAAATTTTTTCTGCTACCTGAAAGGTTGCTCCATTGGCGCAGTCGATGACAATCTTCATGCCTTTAAGAGAGAAATGAACCGGAAGGCCTTGTTTTAAAAAATCCAGATATAACTGGACCGGATTTTTCATCTGTATTACACGTCCGGTATGCTGAATTGATTCCGACCGCTTTGCATTGTTTTCATCCAGAACCAGTTCTTCAATTCTGTTTTCCTGTTCATCGGAAAGCTTAAAACCCTTATTGTTAAATATCTTAATTCCATTGTCAAAAAAAGGATTATGGGAAGCGGAGATAACGATGCCTGCATTTGCGCCGGAAGATGCAGCCAGGTAAGCAATTCCCGGTGTAGGCAGAACGCCTGCAAAAGTTGCGTCCATTCCCATGGAACAGATTCCGGATGCAAGGGCAAGTTCCAGCATAGAACCGGAAATCCGGGTATCGCGGCCAATGATTACTGTTTGCCGTTGGTTATTATCTTGAAAACCGGAAAACAGATGTGCTGTGGCCCTTCCGATCCGAACAGCCATTTCCGGTGTAATGGGATATTGATTTGCTTTCCCCCGCACACCATCTGTTCCAAATAATTTACCCATCTATCCCCTGCTCCATTTTTTTTGAAAAACCAAAGGAAGGCAGACAATCAAAAACCCTCAAAAGAGTTTCATCTATAATGTGTTGCAACCATCTTGATCCAATGGCTGCATCTTCCGGACTCAACCCTTGAATCACTCGGATATAATCCTGTCCCCTTTTCTGAATTCCTTTCCAAACAATTTTCTTGAATTCAGATAATATTTCCTGACTTTCCGATGCGGTTTTATTGTTTATAACCAAAGATTCAATTTCCGGCAATTCGCGGGAAAGTTCTCTGGATCTTAAATCCCCCGGATCACTCTGAGTGACTTTTGCAGAAAATTCTTTCAATCGATCAAGCCTTTCCGTGATATTCATATCCAGCTTTTCCCGCAATCCTTGTAGTAGTTCAAGTGGAAAACTCTCCGATATAAATTCTGTCCGGATATTTCCGTACCAGCATTTCAAGGCGATCAGGTTTGCAATGTATAACAGATTGTTCAGAACAATTCTTTTTATATTCGGGAAATGTCCTTTTGAAAAAGGAATATTAATATCCTTTTGGAATCCGGCAAGCAACAAGCGATCATTTCTGAGTTCATCTTTTCGGTAAATTGTACCCGCAGCTGTAATGGTCCCGTATGCCAGCCTTACAGGACCGACAATTCCACCCTGCCCGCCTAAAAATATTGGATTTTGATTCAGCATGACACCATGAGGAACATCTCCCATCATGGAAGGAGTTGCCTTATCCTGGTTGGGTGTGTAGTTGAAATGAATAAACGAACTGCCAACTTCGCTGTGATTCTTTCGGCTGGTTCCACCAGCCATAAAACAATCACAAAAATTGATTAAACTTCCAAGCGTAACAAAAGGAAAAAGAATGGTCTGTTTTAGTCCGACTGTGTGGGCTACGGAGGCCTGTTCTTCCAGAATGGTTCCTTTTCTAATGTGAGCGCCGCTTCCCAAACTAGCCTGGTGTAAAAAAACGGACTGACTAAAAAAACCGCCTTTCAAATGAACTTTAGGTCCGATTTGACAATCTTCAACAGTCACCGGTGCTTCATATCCAAGTTTGACATTGTCTAGAATCAGTGTTTTTTCACCGAAAATTTTGCATCCTGCATAAATTACAGTCCCGTTTCCTGATATCCGGTCAATATCTACCTCTCCACCAATCATAATGGTTTCCGGATTGGGTATGGCAACTCCTTTTTCGACCAATCTGCGAAGCATATTTTCCATGAGGATTACTCGTTAAATACACAAAGTTGTAAAGGAATCCGCCGCTATATATTCCGGCTGCGTTTGTGCCAGTCTTCGACCTTGTCAAAGGCTTCAAGGGTTGCACGAAACAGTATCTTAAGGTCTACCGGTTTTATGAAATAATCATCAAAACCAGCTCTGCGGCAAGCGCCAAATTCATATTGAGAAGCATATCCGGTTACGGCAAACAATATGGATAAAGGGTACTTATTCCGGATTAATCGGCATAGCTCAACACCTGACATTTTGGGGAGTTTCAAATCCAGAAGCATGACAGGGTATTTTTCCTTGTCCAGGATCGCCAAAGCTTCTTCTGCGCTTGTTGCACGTCGAACTGTATATCCAGCTTTGGTAAAACCTTTTTTAAACACATCAATGACCATATTGTCATCATCAACAATCAGTACATTCCGGCTCAGCATCCAGTTCCCCTTTCATGAGAAATTTGTCACAATCGGTATCCGTAACAAACAAGTCAGATAATGTCACAATGTACCGGAATTTTTATAACAATTTCCGGTATTCAACAAAACGGTTGCTGACAACTGCAAGCGAGGCAGCATCCGGATATTTCGCCATTCCTTCATTGCATTTCTGAATTCGATCGGTCAATGGAGGGTGGGTGGAAAACCAGGATCCTTCTTTTACCGCAGTTGCTTCCTTTTGTTTGAGCATATCCAGTACTCTTATAAATCCTTCCGGATTGTAACCGGTCTGGTATGCAAATGACATCCCGGAAAGATCTGCTTCAAACTCCATATCCTGATCCAGACCATGATCAAACAATACGGTCTGTAGATCACCAATCATGTTCTGAAACTTCTTTCCTTCTTCACCCTTCATGTTTGCTGTTGAAATCTTTCCGACACCTTCAAAAAATTTTGCCCTCTTAATCGCCTGCAGGGCATGTTTGTGGCCGACATGGGCAACCTCATGAGCCAGAACGCAAGCGAGCTCGGCCTCATTATTCATGGACTTAAGAAGGGCGGAGCTGACGAAAATGATTCCTCCGGGACAGGCAAAGGCATTATAAATATTGTTCTCCACAACGACAAAATAATACGGGATATCCGATCTCATTGAATTCTGAACAACCGCATTGCCTATGGTATTGACATATTTCTGCACCAATTGGTTTTTGGAAGGTAATCCAAATCTCTGGAACCCTTCCAGTGCAAGACTTTCTCCAATTGCGAATTCGGACTTGTAATCCAGGTCTGTCGCACTGGTTGCAATACTTCCAACCCCTTCGAATATGGTTTTTGCCCGCTGAATGTCCTTTGATTTCTCATCAGGATCGATTATTTTGAAAAGATCCAGCGCGTAAGCCGGGCAAGCCATGAAAAGGGTAAACGGACCGGCAAGCTTCAACAAATTGCGCCGGGTTCGATTGATTCTATCGTCAGGATGCGTAAATTGTTTTTTAATCATGATTGGTTTACTCCTGATATTCTCCGATTTTGCCTTGTTTTAAAAACTGATCAATCTCCGAGGGAGACACTTTTCTATCAATCACTTTATTCAGTTCATTTCTGTAAACCTCTGGTGTTCCATTCTGTTTTGCATACTCGGTTGCCTCCGGGGACAGTCCTCTGATGCTTCTGGATGAATCTGTATTATCAGCCCGGATATTGCTTCCGGACAGGTCTCCCAGAAGACCTCCAACTGAACTGCCCTCTTCTTTCCCTTGCGTTTTTTGAACCTCGGTTTCAGAAACCTTTCCACGATAGATCCATCCGGTCTTTCCGTTGGGCAGCTTTACCTGATACCATTTTTCCTGATAGGCAAGCACGGATAGCGCTGTGCCTTTGGGAAGCTCGGCAACGGTAGCAGAAGATGATTTCAGATCGGTTTTGAGTTTTGCATTATCCGAAGCGACCCATATGGTGGAAGGAGGTTGACTGGCAAAAATGACAGTCGAGATAAAAAGAAAACCAAACAGTGTTAGAATACCTATTTTTTTCATTGGAGTTCCTCGTTCAATTGACTGTTTTATTATTTTTTTCAGGCACTATATAATAACATCCCGATTAATTCAAACAAAAATACCTTCTATTTGTAATCTCCCACAAGGGTAAATGCCCCCCAATAACCAGGATGGGGATACCGGTTCCTGACATGCAGTGCTGAATATCGCAAACTGTCCGCTTTATTGTAGGTGGTATACCGGCGGTAAAATGTTTTGATCAAAAGCGCAGTGGATACATCGCTTACCCGCCATAAACTGGAAACCACCGTATGGGTTCCCGCATAGAAAAAAGCCCGGTTCAGTCCGATCACATCATCTCCGCCGGTCACCTTTCCAAGTCCGGATTGACAGGCACTTAGTACAACCATATCCGCATTGATCTGCAATCCGAAAATCTCAGAAGCCTCAAGATTCCCATCAAACTGTTTGGACCTGGATAGCTTAATGGCGGAAAATAATGGATTCACCGGATCAAACTCTCCATGAGAAGCAAGATGAATAATCCCGAATTTTCCGGTATTTTTTGCAACCCATTCTTCGGAGGCTGTTTCTTTTGTCAAAACCGTGATATTGGGGAAACTCCATTGAATCGATCCTACCTCATACTCTGAAAATGGGAGATCCAGAACAGGATCACCAAGGTCCGGATTACCAATCGCAAGCACATTGACATTCTTTTGTGGTTGCCGTCTTTCCTTTGTATACTTCCAGACACTGGCGCTTGGTAGATAAAATAGAGAATAATCATCGATCAGATATTTTTTTCCATTAAAGAGTGTTGCAAAAGACAGATAATGCAATGGGCCATGGGGAATGATTCCAAGATTTTTAATACCGCTAACTTGTGAAACCGGCTGTTCGATCAATAGAGAATAAAGGGTTCTGGACAAAGATTCAAACGGTTCCAGGTTTTGAATGGCTCGCCGATATTCCAGTATATCCTCTCCCATTTTTTTTCGGTTTACCGGCAGACGGAAAAGCATAATGGGTGATGGCGTAAGGGTTGGATCATCCTTTTTTTGAATCAGCCAGCAGAATATTTCATCTTCCAGAACATAGTAGGAAAGAAGAGCAGTTCCCGGATCAAGGGATTCCTGCAACTGGTCTGCTTTCAGAGGTGTTACGGAAACCATGGAGGATAGCTGCGGATTTTTGGACTGCATTTCAAGCAGTACATTCCGGTATTCATGTTCAAGTTCCCCAAGTGTTTTTTGATAAATCTCCCGCTCCTGAGCTTCCTCCGCCTGTGCGATCAGGGATTTGATTTCATCCAGACGGGTTCGGACCTGTTTCTGTTTGTCATAAAGCTGCTGGTCTTTTTTCTGATGAAGGGTCAACGGCCGGTTTCCCAGAAGATCGATAAAACTCCTGGCCCTGGATCGCTCTGCGATTTCAAATGATTCCTCTATTTTTCCCCTGTCCGCCAATAGCCGTACAAGTGTCTCATACACCATGAACTTATTATCCGAAAATGACTCCTTGAGCTGCTCGATCTTGATATCCGCCCGCATGACCTCAATCACATCAATTGCGTCCCGGAGTTGTTTCTCTGCTGTTACCGGATCGACACTCAGGTTGAGCAGTGCAAGGCCATAGAGCGTCCTCCATTGGGTTTCCAGAAGATTCATTTCAGAGGCAAGAGATAAGGCTTGTTCATATGCCTTTTTGGCATCACCCGGCCGATTCGCTGTCCGGAATGCATCTGCAAGCCCAAGAAGGGCTTTGGCTTCGTTGATTTTATTTCCGATTTCGTTTGATATCCGGGCGGACATTTCAAATAATGGAATTGCATCATTGACCTTGTCCATTTTTAAAAGGGTCAGGGCTTTATTCCGGAGATCATATGCAATCGCCCATTTGGATTGCAGTTTCTCATCAATTGAAAGCGCCTTGTCAAATGTATCAATTGCTTCCGGATACCTTCCGGTTTCCCGTAACACCAGACCGATATTGTTCAGCGTGCTGGCGATTTCATCCTTCCGGTTCGGATTTGAATTTGCAATTTCAAGGGCTTTTTCAAGTTCAAATAGTGCTTTCCGATGGTCACCGAGCGTCCACCAGATCAAACCGGATGTGTTCAGGCAGATCACCTTCATGAAAGGAAAATCGAAGGTTGTGGAGATGTCATATGCTTTTCGCTGGAGCATAAACGCCTTCTCGTATCGCGCCTGAAACCAGGCATTGTTTGCCTGCTCGATCAGAATTTTTGCTTCAAGCAGTTTCATCTTGTCATTCTTGTTGTCGATCGTTCCAATCGCGGTCTGAAAGGATTCTTCCGCTTTCGGGAAATTGCCAAGCAGCCTGTAACATCTCCCGATATCCAGAAAAACCTGGGCTGATTTTTCAACATCATCCATATCCTGATAAATCGGAAGCGCTTTTTGATAATTTTGAATGGCGGAAGCATATTGGCTCATTCTCAGATCATAGATTCTTCCCATATTCCGATACTGATCTGCAAGGAGTTCATCCTTACCGAGATTATTGCTGATTTCGGCTGCGGATTGGAATGTTGTCAAAGCGCGATCATATTCCGTGGCATTTTCCAATAAAATTCCAAGCTCGGACATTGCGAGGATTTTTTTTTCATCCAACTCCAGATTCTCCAGCATCTCAACCGATTGGTCCAGCAGTGGTATGGCTTCCCCGAATTTTTCCTGTGCGGCTAAAATCAATCCAAGCCGAAGCAGGGATTCCGCATGGTTTTCCGTATCCGGATTCTCCTTTTCCATCAGTTTGACCAGTTCCCCGGCATATAGAGCGGATTGTTCCAGATCATTTTCCCGATAGGCTGTTTCCCGGCAATAACTCAGTAATTTGGGCAACAGAGAATGAAACTTTGCAAACCTTTGTGAAATTTCCAGGGCATTCCGGAAATAGGAAAAAGCTTCCCCATTTCGTCCTTCATCAAATGCGGCTTTTCCTTTCTGAACAGATTGGGCGAAATAATCCTGCAAAAACAGATCCGACTCTGCAGACGACATACCCGGATATCCCAGAAGGATTATTTCCGGCTCCGGTTCAGTGGACGAAACCGCTCCTTTCAGACCTTGAACAGACTCCAGAACCGTTTTTGACCGGTAGTTTTCGAAAAATTGTTTTAGGAAATCATTTCCCTTTGTTTTACGGAACAATACGGAAGGACAACGATATATCGAAAACAGATTTCCAATCAGGTAAAGATCATCCGGGGAAGATTCCGAAATCAGGGCCAGCGAAAGATTTTTAGACCCGGTTAACAATGGTTCGATGGAATCAGGGTTGCCATCCTGATTCTCAAAGGAAATAAAACGATCCGGTTTTTCTCCGGATCGGGTCGGGATAGTGGTGGAAACAGAGACTTCTCCGGACAGAAACAGGGTATTCATTTCAGATAAAAGAATCGAAAGCCTGTCCTCTTGCCCTTGAGTAACCTGCCCTATCTGATTCATCTGATACCCTTCCTGATCCGGCAGCCTATCCGGAACCGCTACAACATTATTTTTAAACGGTTTTCGATTGACATAGGATCGGAAAAAATGTGTCCCGCTCAGGCTGCATGCCCGTTTTCCCGGAATTTCCCAGGGAACTTCATAGGCGATATTGGTTTTTTCCGTCTCCGGAAGAGAGCTCACAGCCTCTTCTGCAGAAGCGAATTTCCGGATATCGATCTGTTCTGAAGTAATGGAAAAAGAATAAAAGTCTGGTTCAACCCTGAAAAGCCTGACAAGAACCTGATCTTCAGAAAGCGAATTCATTATATCTGCAGCCTCGGCCGGCTCCGGTCCCAGAAAAGTAATCGTATCGGAAGAAATATCATCCGGTCTTTTATCAATAAGCTCCAGCCGTTTTTTATGGTATTTTTCAATCAGACTTTTATATTCTTTTCTCAAAATAGAGGCTTTTCCGGAATCGGCTTCCCGGACAGCCTGCTCAGCCGTATATTCCGCCTGTTCGGCAATACCGAGAAGGCAAATCAGATTCTCCTGCAGTTCTTTGTCCTGGATCCGGCGGATCAGATCCGGCAGTTTTTCGTTTTCCTTGCCGAAATTCTGTTCAAGGATAGCGGTTTCATCAGACAGTTTCTTTTTCAGATAGGCCAACTCCTCCGGAACATTTTTTTGGATGGAGTTTCGCAAAGCCTGAATCCGCTCGATTCTAGGGTAGGCCCTCTGAAACAATTTTTTCCCGTTTTCCAGTGAATCCCTGAAAAGAAATGCCATCCGGTTGAATCGTTCGATCTCTGATATTTTTTCAATGAGATTCAGCGCTGCTTCTTTCTCATCGGATTGAATCAGATTCAGAACCAGCGGATGAAATGCCCCGGTAATCTCAAACGGTCTGCATCCGGCTTTCAATATGGTTATATCGGAAACCACAGCCAGCGCTTCTTCCAGTTTTCCGAGACCCACAAGCGCACGCCATTCTGAGTCAGGCAGAATGTTTTTTTCTGAAATTCTGAAGGCAGCCTGAAAATGATTTACGGAATGACCCTTTTCGCCAATGAGTGATGCGGCAATGGCCTTGTTCAGATGCAGTGACGCAAGCAATGAGCTATCTTCTCTGTTATTTGTAGGAAAATTTTCATTAAGCAGGTTGATGCCCTGATTCAGAAACAGGATCGCTTGTTGAATCCGCAAAAACCGGTTCACGGGATGATTAATATTTTCTGATGGTTGATCAGCAATTGTCAGAAGATGTTGCCCGATGGTGTTATAATACCCCGCAACGAAAACCGGATCAAAAATATTGGAGGATTGTAATAAGGAACCGGCTTTCTTTTCCATTTTCAACAACCTTGTAACCCCGGAATCAATATCCCCATCATGCTCTGCAAATCTAGACAAGGTGTGTGCCATATTCATGACATTGATACAGGTGCTGATCGGATTGCCATACTGATGGCTCATCTGAGCAGATTGCTCAAAATGGGAGAAAGCTTCCTGATATTGTTTTCCGGCCGCTGACAATAATCCCGCCCGATGATACAGGAGAGAAACGCCGTACAGATCTTTATCTTCAATTTTCCGGGTAACAGGATATTCTGCAAGCTGCTTCCGGATCTCTTTTTCCGCTGGTGACAAATCACCCAGTTCAATACCAATTCTTGCAAGAAAGGTTGAAATCAAACGCTTTTCCTGAACCAGCGAGAAACCATGAGAAGCCTGAGTTGCTCCCTTTTTATCCAGAGCGACCTCAAGAGAGATGTCCAACAGCCCTTTTTCCTTTTGCTTCTGTGTTGAAACTCCATATTGATCAAGTAGCTTTTCAGCAGCCTTGAAATTGTGAGCCGCGTCTCTCAGAAGTTGTTTTTTTTCTTCACCATGAAGGAGGCTTGCCTGCATATATTGATTATACGCCACAGACCTCCGGTTCACGGAAAGATTCTGGTTCTGTCCAAGTTTCTGATTCAAGGAGAATGCGGTTTCAAATTGCTCCGAAGATTCCTGATAGTTTCCATTTTCCTGAAAGGCAAGTCCCAGGCGATCCCTCATTTCTGTTTCAAGCATAACAATGCGCGATGGTTGTTGTAATGCTTTTCTTACGCGTATGAGAAACCATTCCGTTCTCTGCTCGGCTTCTTCCCTGGTAAGCTGGGTATCCTGAAGTTTTTCAACCAGAGAATACATATCCGGCAGGATTTCTTCCTGTCGGCGGATCAGATCCTCCATCTTACTTTCAAACCGGTTCCACTCACTGGATGGCGGCGGAAACAGATTTTCAGAAATTTTTGTCAGCGTCCGATTGATGCTGGATTGTCTGTCTGAAGCCACCTCGGCATCCGGTTTCAGTTCATTCTGACGGAAGGCCAGCATGATGATCTCATCCATAACAAAGCGATGGATATTTTCAAACATCCGGACCGGTTCATACGGATCAGCCGTTTCCCGGATCAGCTTTATGGATTGTTGAAAAGCCGTGATGGTTTTCTTATTATCCTTTGCCTGAAAGGCAGAGGCTCCTAACCGCTGATAAAATAAAATTTCAGTATCCGGGTTATCAAATGGCGTTCTTGAATCCAGTCTTATGGTGTAGTACTGAAGCGCCTGGTGGAATTGACCCAGATGAAAATGGATATTAGCAATGTTGAGCGCAAGATGGGAACGGTTGTCCGGGTTTCGCTGGGAGTCGTTTAGAAAATAGGCTTTTTTATAGGATTCAAGTGCGGTTTCAAGATTTCCTTTTTCTCCATAAGCAGTTTCGAGCATTTCAAAAACATAACCAAGCGTCTGATGAAAATATTCAATCTGTCCATTGAGATGAATGGCTTTTTCCAGAAGAAGTTTTGCCTCCGACATCGCTTCCCTGTTATCCAGATACGTAAGGAGAAGCGCTGTACCATAAATATAAATCGGATTTTCAGGATCTTTGACGTTGTATGATCTGTATGTGTTCAAAGTGTTGTCGGTCATATTTTGTGCAGCGGCACATTTAATGTACCCGCGATGGGCTTCTACAATTCCCGGATCAAAGTCGATCAGTTCCCGGAACCGGCTCATGGCTGCCGGTACCTCACCCAGACGAAACAGGTATTCACCGGAGTCAATGGATTTCCGGATATAGCCTCTTCGGGCCAGCTCGATAATATTTTCCTCCCCTGCCGGTTGGTTGATTTCCGCTTCATACAGGTTGAGGGCTTCCCGGAATCGTTCCTCTCTGTATAGAATCTCTGCCAGAGCAAGCCGGGCTGCCGCTGCCTGAACCGTCTGAAACGGGTAGCGCTCCAGAACCAGCCGGTACAGTTCCTTTGCCTGAGTCCACTGATCATTCTGAACATAAAGGTCCGCAGCCCGATTCAAAGCCCCTGCAGACAGCATGGGTATTTGTTCATGATTTTTTTTCGACAGCTCTGCAAGGAGATTGATTTTTTCTTGAAAGCTCACGTTCTCCTTGCTTTCAAGAAAAAAATCCAGTGATTTTTCAATCGCAAGAACTACCCATCTGGTTTGATCTGGGAAATTCCGTATAATGGACTTATACAGGGCAAAAACCTCCTCACTTCTTCCAAGTTCAGTATATATCTGAGCTTTGAGCAGGGTGGCCTCGGCAATATCGGAATCCTGATCCGGAAAAGAACGAATCACTTTGTCCAGTGTCCGGACGGCTTCAAACAGAGAATCTGCACCGGTATCTGACTTGGATAGTAATCTTGAGATTTCGATATCAGCCCTTGCTTTTGTGATACCGGTTTCCTGGCTTGAGATGGATTTCAATTTTTCAACCGCAGATTGAATTATCTGGTTTTTTTCATCTGCATGTGCTGTTTTACTCAGTTTAAGTTGCGTGTTAGCTGCTGTCAGTGCGACCCTGGAAAGGGTTGTTTCCGGTTCAAAGCCTCCATAATTTTCTGAAACCGATTCATAGTATACAACTGCTCCCTGAAAAAGCTCCATCTCTTCTAAGATCCGGCCGATCCGATAAGCCGCCGCACCGGCTTCTTTGACCTTTCCAAATTCCATTATTTTGGAATGAGCCAGAATTTTCAAAAAAGGATTTACACTGGTTTTGTCTGCAAGATTTTTGCAAAATGAGACCTGTTGATTGACATCTTGTTGTAAAGGGATCAAACCTTTTTCCGAGATAACATAACAATTATCCATATTCCGGTTCTGAGGTGAAATCAGAAACAGCTTGCCATCCGCCGCCAATGGATTCCGGACGGTACGATCAAACCGCGTCATGGGAAAAGATACCGGAACCGGCGGATTCGGACTGACTTTGAACAGAACAGCATTGTCCCGATAGGTAATTTTTTCATCCTGATCCGTATCCATGAAAATTCGGGTAAAAAATATGGTGTTGCCGTCTGTTGACCATTTTGGTGAAGAATCAAAAGAAGGTCCATCTGTCAGAATTTTTGTTTCAGAGGTTGTAAGGTCATAGACCATGATAGAACCGGTCGGATCAGATTGATAGCTGGTGAAGCATATCTTCCGGCCATCCGGAGACAGATCCGGATCAGAGCCATCCGAACCGGTTTCGACACGATGGATCAGATGTTTTCCATCCAACTGGAGAGAAACAATTTTCGGTAATGCTTCTCCCGGTAATGTCTGATGAAAATACAAAATTTTACCGGTTGGATCAAAGCAGGCTCCGCCATCTCTGGTTTCCCGTCCGGTCAGCTTTTCAGGAAGGTTTCCGGCTTCTTCGATATTGAGCAGATAGATATCGCCTTTGACATCATCATTGGTTCCGGTAAACGCAATAAATCGTCCATCCGGTGAAAACACAGGAGATGACTCGATAAAGGGGTCATCCGTGATCTGCACGGGGAATACGATTTTTTGCGGATCCGCCGAATAGAGCCATAGATTTGTGAAACCATTTTTTTCCATTGCACAAACCAGTTTTTTCCCATCCCGTGAAACTGCCATGTTCTGAATGGGAACGGTTTCAAAAGTAATCTGGACAGGATGAAGAATTCCGGACAAATCATTTTTACCGGCCAATACAGGTGTTTTTACCATCAAAAGGATCAAAAAAGCCGGCAGTAAATAGATCAATTTTTGAAATACAGATGAATGTTTCATTATTTTAGCTTCCATTCTCCCTGGTCATTCTGTATTTTTTCACCAGCACCTGCATTTTCCGCATTCAATTTGGCGAATATCTGCTGAACCTTGGGCATATCCGTATCTTTCAGGTTTTCATTCATATCGATAACCCGCTGCATAATGACAAGCCTGGCTTGGTTGACCTGCTGAATGATGGCGGAAAACTCCTCATGTGTGAATCGGTTGGAGAACTCCTCCATCTCTTTGGGAACCTGTTTTTTGTTCATTTCAAACAATTCAAGAAAACCCTTGTTGTTTTCTCCAATCCATCCTAATTTTTTGAACTGCGAAAGATCGTCGGAATGAAATTCAATCAATTGTATCGCTGCAATCGCGTCCTGCTTTTCTCTGCTTTTCACCGGAGGTTTTTTGATATTTCCCTGCGAATCCACCCCACGGACAGATGCAACCAGCATCATTTCCCGATCCAGTGAATTATAAGTTCCAAGAACCTGATTCTCCAGGGCAGTCCGTTCACTTAACACCTCCACATCAACCTTGGCCAGGGTGCAACCGGAAATGATTATCAGGAAAAGCAATATCATTCTTTTCATGGTTTCCTCACTCAAATTTTGTGTCTGAACAAAAACCAGGCAGTTTATCTATCTGCCCTTAACAGGTCTTCCGTTATTATTTGTCGATAAAACCGATATTATTCTTACTCTTATCCATCCATATCGTATTTGCAGACATGCACCGGAGCGCATCCACAACAGGTGAAATCTTCAATAATTCCTCTTCCAGAGGATCAAGGCCGGGAAGTCCGGAAATATTGAGCCTTTTTACCTGCGGAATATCAACATCCACCCCCTGAATGGAAACAACACCTTCCAGAGACAGGGTCCCATCCATAATGTTTAATCTTATCCAGCGCGGAAATCCTTTTTTAACCAGCTTCCGCTGGGATACGATTTTTTCATTGCTTTCCGTTGGATCCAGGGAATATAAAAGCTGCTCAAGAGCCCTGGCTCCAATATGGGTAAACAGTATATCCATCTCGAGACTGTTTAAAAAATCATTTTTATTGTCAGCCACCGGAACATAAGCATAAAACTGCCCACTGACCTCAGTATCCTTCTTTTGCTTCTTTTCTTCTGTTTTTCCAAAAAAACGATCCGTCTGAATACCTGAAAAAGAAAGCGTAACAGGAAGATAAAATCGCTGATCGATTTTCTGAACAGAAACGGAAGCGATAATGGACCCGCCGAGAAGGTCTACCTGGAAGTTGTGAATTTTGGGCAAACCTGCATCCAGTTCCAATCCGGTCTGAAAACGATTCAGGGTTATGGGAAGCAATCCCTTTTCACTGCTTGCAGAGGCAAAACGGATCATCATCTCCGAGGGCGGATACGTTGCCTGGAACAAGTGCTTCCCCTTTTCTCCCTTCTGTAAATGGGCGAGTAATAGCTCTTCCTGAAAATCCGGATGCTTCATCACATTGACAGATAAATTTGAATTGGAACCCGGATTGTCAATACTTTTATCCATTGCTTCGTTATCCGCAAGCAGATACTCTTTTTCCAGACGGATATCGCCGGAAAGTCCATGAATGGAAAATTGCCGCCCATTTTTCAGAATCACATCTATAAATTGAACCCTGGTTTTCGCTCCAAGCCTTGATCCGGGAACCATCAACAAGTCCAGTCCTGCTGAAAAAGCGCCGCTTGCAGTCAGATTTTTCCGGATCTGATGAACAGCCGTCAACTCTTTCATTGCAATTTCTCCGGTAAATGTTCCGCCGGTTTTCTTCAGGAAATAAGGCAGATTTTTCTCCCGGTTCTGAAGAATGGATTGATCGAGTCCGGAAAGGGCAAAACGCATTGATTCATGGAAGTTCAGTGACGCGATTTCAAAATTTTGCATCATCGATACTTTCTGCAAGCCATCATGAGTTCCGGAAAAAGAAAACTTTGCAGAAACGGGTTTATGCCCTGCTGGAATCAAACTGGAATCAACATCGTGAAGCGTAAACTCCCCTTTGTAATCCCCTCTTCCCTTCTTCCCGTCGTAAGAATAATAAACAAGAGGTTCTGCTGAAAAGTTTTTTACCTGAATCAATGATTCAGGATGGAGAGCCAGATTTGCATCAATCTGATTCAGCGAAAGATCCATCTGAAGATGATGGATGAATGCCAGATCCTTTTGCAGATCCGTAATGGATCTCTGTTGGAGATTGATTATCTCGGAAGCTTCCGGCCTTCTTCCATCAAAAGCCCATTTCAGAAAAGCGGTTCCATCTAAGGCCAGGACCTGTTTTGGCTTTTTGGATAATTCCTGAAACAGATTTCCAAGGTTAACAGCCAGATCCCCCTTGGTTTCCATTCCTTGCAGGGCCAGATTCCGGATATCCGCCGACAAATTGAGTTCCGCAAAATTCCCCACCTGGATTCGGTTTTTCATGCCCAGAATATCAATTTCAGGCGGACTCACACTACTGATGACGACTGAAGTATCTGAACTGTTTACATCCAGACTGGTCTGAAATGATCCGATCGCATCATTTTTCAAGGTCAGATCTGAAACACCGATGGAAACCCCCTTGATGTTCAATACTGCTTTTTTCCCCTGTTGTAGCTTACAGGAAGCATCCAGTGTCTGGCTGAATCCGGCAATCTCTCCCATGGATGACATCTTTATTTTCTGAATTTCAAGGCGCTGTTCTCCGGAAAGGGTTGCTGAATAACCAAACAATGAATTGGGGTCTTTCTGAATATCTTTGATCTGAAACTGAAATTTTGGAATGGAAATGGTTTTCAGATCAATTTTTTCTTTTGTATCAACGGATACCGCATCCACTCCCAGTGAGCTTGAAAACAGGATATCCCTCGGGAAAAAATGGGTGAGATCTGAATGAAACCGGTCTATATCAAAATGGGTGTTATGGACTGCTATTTTCAGATTTCTGTCCCTGATTTCGATATAGGGAATGTTCAGATTCAAACTCTCAAGTGTTCCGATACAGACACCGGATAAAAAATTTCCTTTCAGGACAACACCCTTGATATTCAAAACAGGCGCTTTATCATCTCTCCCGAAGCTTATGGGAAAGCTGGGCGGTAAAAACGGTTTGCCGATCGTCAGAAGTTCACCAATATCAATAGATGTTTTATCCAGTGAAAAAAGGGAATCCTGAACCGGATGATCGAATATCTTCAAGGTGCCATGATAGGAAAGCTCGCCCTTTCGAAGCAGATTCAGCTTTCCGGAAGAAATCGTGAGCTGCCTGTTAGAAAGATTCATGCTTCCGTTATTGTTAAGACAGGCCTGAAACCCTGATATTGTTTTATCCTGAATCACCGGTCCGGACAGGTTGATGCCATCCAGTTTCACGGAAGATTCAAAAAAAACTTCCTTTTTGGAATTCATGTTCAACATGGTTGACATATGGAGAGAACCGCTGACCTTCGAATCCGTAATATGGGGCGGTGAAAAGGGTAAAAGTATTTCATGAAGCTTTTTCAGATCGACATCTACAACACTTTTAATTCCCTTCCCGAACAGGTTTCCATCCGCAGATATTGTACTTCCCGGTAATTTTCCATGAAAAGAGACGTCTATTTTTTCAGGCAAAACAGAGGCTGTTTCCGGATCCAGTATATTCGAAACCCTGAGAGCCAGATCGACCGGTGGCAGCTTTTTATCGTTCAAGGCAACATCCGCAAAGAGTTTCAGATTGGTTTCATTGGAAAACAGTGAAGAGGCATCCAGGAGGAACAGTCCATTTTCAATAAGCACCTTTTTATCCGTAATCTGATCTTTGGCCGAAATGACGAAGTTTCTCAATTCGATTTTTATGCCGATATCGATCGGAAGAGAAAATGGGGCATCATTTGTGTTGTTTTTGACATCAGCCTGGGGAATTTCCCCTTTTTCATTCTGAGATGTTATCAGGGAATCCAAATTGGTTTTCCCATCGGCATCCCGAAAAAAATGAAAAGTAATCCCTTTTATAAAAATATGGGAATCAATTTTACCGGGAAATAAGTCCGGAATCGAAATAGTGAATCCAAATTCATCAATTTGGAGAATGGGATCTGGATCGCTCAACGGGTCACTGCTTATCTCAAGTCCTATGATCCGAAAGCTTCCTGGCCAGGCATATTGGATGTCATCGATCTCAAGAGAAATATTTAACAGTTTTTTTGAACTTTTTTCAATAAGGGCTTCAACCGATTCAAAAGTCAGAACAGATGGAAGAATAAAGATAAAATAGATACTTGAGGAACAGAGAAATATAAAAAACAACAAAATCAACAGCGAGATTTTTCCTAACCGGAAAAATGGCAGGCTTTTTATTTTCATATCGCTCATATGAACAGTATATTTTTAAAAAAAAATTACGTTTTACGTAATGAAATAATTATAATTCCGGTTGATTATTCCAAAACCACTCCTTTTCGCAAAAGGTCCATGATCCTGTTTTTTAATGTATTGATGTAATCTGTTGATTCACCCTGCCACCAGGCAGGTTGCTCTGGTGTAGAGTAACGGACAATCTCAAACTGTTTGTGTCCAAAAAAAACACAGGAAAAAGTATATCCTTCTTTGAAATACAATTTTTCAAATCGGCCAAGCTGGATAGAATCTGCAATGCAATGATAAACAAATTTTTCAACCCAACTGACTTTTTTTCTGCTGTTAAAACCTGCGTCGATTACCAGAATATTGTCTTCTTTATGTTCAAAGACATCAAGATGCATATGTCGTTCGAAACGATCCTTGAGTTTGTTAAAATCTTCCATGGAAATGTTCGATAGTTCACCAAATAAGTTACAGACATAGCTCATGGCATATCAACCTTTCAAATCTCTTTCGGGTCCGTTTCATATAATATCTGCCAAACATTGCTTGCTTGTGGAATTGTATTCAATCCGGTTTTTTAGGGTCTGTCAATACCCTTCCGTTTAAATGGACGACTTCTATCTCCCGGTTGAAAAAAAAATGCATATCGATTCTTGCTTTTTACCTTGATGGACAATCCAGGAAAGCATATAAATATTTTATTATGAAAACAAACTATTATGAACTTGAAATATTATCGAAGGTAAATGGTGAAACAAACCGGAATCATATTTTAACATATCGAGTTTGTGTTTTCTGCAAGAAAAAGGTTGAAGTTTTGAATCGTGGATGTAATTAAAAATATAGACATTTTTAAAATAATGACGTTGAAAATAAAACAGTGAAGTTGAAATTAGATTGTTTTACAGACATCCGGGTTAACCGGGTTAGGGGTATGAATGAAAAATATGACACGCATATTGCTTTGTCTCAATTATTTTATTTTATTGTCATTCCTGTATGGGTGTCAAACCATTCAGGATGCACATCTGGCAGAAGATTCCTCTTCCAGAATGAGCGCAACAGAAAGATATAACCGGGGAAGGTCATTCATAGAATCTGAATTATACGACAACGCAATTGAAGATTTTAATGAAGCCCTTAAGCTTGACCCCTTTTTTGCGCCTGCCCACAACAGTCTTGGAATTGCCTGGAAAAAAAAGGAGAAGTTTGAGTTGGCTATCGCTGAATTCGACAAAGCCATCGCACTGGATCCGACCTATACCGAGGCTTATAACAACAGGGGCGTCACCAGTTATATCATGAACGATTATGATAATGCAGTGGAAGATTTCAACTCGATTATTAAGCAAACAAATCCGGTTTTAGCATCGGCCTATAACAGCCGCGGGATCATATGGAAAAACAAAAGAGATTATACAAAAGCAATTTCCGATTTCAATAAAGCCATTGAAATAAACCCTGGTTATACTGCTGCATTCAACAGCAGAGGAATCGCATTCCGTGAACAAAGGCAGTATCAAAAGGCAATTGATGACTTTACTAGCACCTTAAAGATCAATCAATACAATGAAGATGCTTTTATCAACCGCGGCATGACCTATTTCCTGACAACCGATTATGACAAGGCGATTGATGATTACACCAATGCACTGAAACTGAATTCACATAATGCGGAAACGCTCAGCAGCAGAGGCGTTGCATGGTTTAAAAAGGGAGACCTCCGGAAATCATTGCAGGATTTTTCGCAAGCCATCAAGATGAATCCCAAACTATCCAAGGCATACAACAGCCGGGGAATTCTTTATTTTACTCTTCGCAAATACCAGTTCGCAATTACGGATTTTTCCAAGGCAATTGAATTGGAGCCCCACTATATCCATGCCTTCAACAATCGCGGTATTGCATGGCGAAACATGGGAGAATACCAGAAAGCCATTGCAGACTATTCCCGTACAATGGAAATAAATCCGTATGATTATGAGGCATATAACAGTCTGGCATGGATACTCTCAACATGTCCGGATTCCAAATCAAGAGATGGAAAACGGGCAGTGAATTTAAGTACCAACGCGGTTCTTAACAGACCGGATTCGTTTAAACTGGATACGCTTGCAGCAGCCTATGCAGAGACCGGTAATTTCAAGGAAGCGATTTCAACTCAAGAAAAAGCAATCCTGTTGATGAGCGGAAGCAAAGCTCAAAACAAAAAAGCGATGGATGAATTCCATAACCATTTAGAATCATACAAATCCGGCAAACCATGGCGGGATTTCCCCCAAAAAGAAAGTACGGATAATTCAAACAAAAAAAGTGCAAAATCGAAATAGTTGGAATCGGAATTCCCGGTTATTTATTTTCCGGATTGACATCATCCTTGCGATGAATTATATTCTCTTTTAAATTTAAATACTTTGAGTTGAATCTTACTGATGAATACAATCGATCTAACCCATTTCAAACAGATATGCAATATACTGCGCAATTCCTTACCTACCCCATATACCTCATCATGGGATGAAGATTTTCAGGTGATTCGCATTGTTTTTGATAAAAAAGAGATGAAACCCCTTTTAGAAGCGCTTATGAAAGAGTTTCCGCATCAGTGGGATTTCACCAGTATTGATACGGCATCCGATTTTATAGATAATTTCATCAATTCCATCTTCGGCATTATCCCTGGACAAATTTTATTTACATCCAGTGAAACAACCGCACCGATTCTGTTTGCTGTCTGGTGGCCCTGGGGAAATGAAGACTATATTTCCCTGAGGGTCGGAATTTATCCCAATGAAGAACCTTATTTTTCCAAAAAAGAGATCAGAAATAAACTGTCGGAATGGTTTAATCTTTAGAAAACCCTCACCAACCCCGGTACAACAATATCCCGCCTGATATTTAAATCTACTTTATGCATTAAAGCTTGAACTTTGAAAAATATGTGGTAACTATCTTCCAAAAACCAAAATTCGTATCGTGATCGTTTAAAAAAAAGATTCATCAGGAGAAAAAAGATTGTTCTTATCGCCTACAAACATATTTGATCACACTTTGCCGGAGCTGAAATCTTATAAAGTCAATTTTTCTTTAAAAAGACTAACACCCGGTGTTGACAATATTCACCACGATGTTCATATCAGCCCGAAACTCCGAAAATCCGTAATTACAGTTATTGAATATCTTGTTGCGATTCACTCCAATGCAACTGAATTGGAATCGATAAGAAAAAACACATCCGGCTGGACAAATGCAAGGGATGATTTTCAGGAAATTTGTGTCGATGTATTACTCAATGCAATCAATCAGGCCAAACTTCAAAAAGAATATCAGGTTGATTTTCTGGCACAGGCAGCACTGACCAAATTGATCATGGAGGAGATCCGGAATCGATTTGAAAGCCTTGTGGAGCATTACAAAAACATTATCCGGAAAAACGAGGTTTCAAGAAGCACCGGAATCAGAACCGTTATCTTATTGAAAGAAGAACTGTCCGATCTCTTAAACAATCGCAGACGCATTATAAGCCAGGTTGCCGGCGAATTGTTCCAACTTCTGGTTGAAATTCAAAAACAGGATGTTCAAAATATCCGGGAGTCCAATTTTGGATCGACAATATCCCTGCCCGGAGCTTTTTTTTCAAACCCGGTTATCAATTCTGAAAACTCAAGCAGTGATCATTTTCTAATCGAAGCGTATGTGTTGTTTGGTAACCGTTTGAACGACCCCATAAAATATACGCCGATCATTGATCTCCTCCAAAACTTTTATTTCCAGATTTCTCATAAAAATGAAAGAGCGGAAATCACGGAATCAACCAGTCCGGAAGAGATGAAACAGTTGTCTGGGTTGATCAATGAAATCGGCAATATGGATAGTCTGTTCAACTACTTTGAATATGAAAAAAAAATTAAGGAATATAAACACAATAAAAAAAGCAAGGATGAAATCCTCGGCTTAAAAAACGAAGCAAAAATTCGAAGGAACCGTCTCAATTATTTTTTTAAAAAAATGAAGACAATCAAAATGATCGACGGAATCATTGCTTCTTTCGAGATACAGCAGATTTACAGGGATTACTGCCCTCCCCTGAATCCCCTGGAAGTATTGAAATATCTGGTTTCACCAAAGGAACGGAACGAAATTGCCTTAAAACTGAAACGTTTAAAAGGATCAGATGGAAAGGCGGCCAATCTAAAGCCACTGATCCAGGCTGCAAAAAAACAGAAAAAAACGAAAGATGAGGTCAGAAGACAATATCTGTTTCAATATCTCAAGGGGATTGTTTCTTATCACAGAGACCTTCATAACTATAAAATCTTAAAAGAGGCAATGGACTGGATCAACCTGACCGATGATGAAAACACCTTGAGATTGTCCAGAATCAACCATACACTTTATGATTTTTTGCACTCAAGTGAACAAACTGATGTCGAGAAGCCTGTTGTCAATCATGTTATTTTAAAAACAGATGTTCGCGGCTCTACGGATATCACACATCAAATCAAAGAAAGGGGTTTGAACCCTGCCTCCTATTTCAGTTTTAATTTTTTCAATCCGATCACCGAAATGCTTGCCGAGTATGGTGCGGAAAAGGTATTTATCGAGGGAGATGCTATCATCCTTTCTATTTTTGAAAAAGAGGATACCCCCAAAGACTGGTATGCAGTTGCCCGTGCATGTGGACTTGCCATCAATATGCTGATGATCACGCAGCGATATAATGCAAAATCCAAAAAACACAGACTCCCCATTCTGGAACAGGGTATCGGCATTTGCTATCGTAACACTCCACCCACCTACCTTTTTGATGGGGATAACCAGATTATGATTTCACCGGCCATTAACCTTGCGGATCGCTTGTCCGGATGCACCAAATCTCTTCGCAAAAAATTTGCCGAGAAAAAATTACCTTTTAACTTATATGTATATCAGAGAGCATCGGATGAAAATATGAATGGTTCCTCCGATGACCAGCTATCCAGATATAATGTAAACGGTATTGAGTTGAACCAGGAAGGGTTTGATAAATTAAAAGAAGAGATCAACCTCCAAAAAATACGGTGTCATGCACCGAACATACAGGATGAAAAATTTATTGTATATACCGGGACGTTTCCAACAATTTCCGGAAAATATCAACGGCTTGTCATCAGAGAAGCGGAAATTTCCCTGGTTTCAGATGATACACTGGATGTGATTCGCATGACCAACCGAAAGTATTATGAAGTATGCACAAACCGTAAACTCTATGAGTTTATTAAAAATGCAAATTAACTACCGGTCATTTATATGAAATGAACAAACTGTTGATTCATGGTAACATTTCGGTTATGGGTAGGAGCAAGCCTTCTCGTTCTTGAAATCAGGAATGGAATATTATCTCATTGGTGAAAACAAGATAGATAATCTTACTTATGTCACAAAATACTGAATCACATAAACAGCTCCCGAAAAAGATAGCACTCCTATTAATCTATGGCCGGCCACCTCTTGCATTCACCGGAATGATTTGTGCTATTACGGTCATGCTGACCCAAAATCCAATTCCATATTTACTGGGAGTGTCCTGCCTGTTTATTTCCATGACATTTGATCTTGTTGACGGATGGTTTGCAGCCCGTTTTCATCCCAACAATGCACTGGCTCATTTAGCGGATCGAATCATGGATAAAATTGTATACTCCATTATTTTCCCGCTTCTTACCGCAGGCATGATGTGGCGTATGCTTCGTATCAAGCCGGAATATACCAAAATTGAATTTCTCCATGCTATTTTTGTCCTTTTTATTTGCGTTACCGTATTGATACGGGATAATTTTGCCTCATTCATGCGCGGATTTGCAATTCGAAGAGGACAGGAGCCTGAACCCAGCGAGTTTACACGGTTACGGACGATTGTTGCGGCTCCGCTCAGTGCGCTGTTATACGCTCATGCATTCTGCATTCCGGATGGACCTTCCATACAGCTTTACTCCTGGATATCCTGGCTGGGAAATATTCCCATCCGTGTATTTTTTGTCTTTGAAATTGTATTTCTGATCATCAATTTCGGCTCCATTGCGAGATATTGCAGAAGATACGGAAACTATTGCCTGGATGAACTCTGCCTGGGAAATGATAGCCTCAGAAAAAAAATTCTGGCGGTGTTTCCGAATGCATTGACGGTCATGAACGCAATGATGGGGCTTCTGGCTGTTTTTTTTGCCCACCAGGGAAGAATCAAGGAAGCGTTTTTAATCATGATCGGTGCGGCCATTTTTGATAAGCTGGATGGTGCAATGGCACGTAAACTCGGCCTGGCCGATGACGCTCCAGCAACACCCGGAAAAAGCAAGATCACCTTTGGCGGAATTATGGACGATATCGCAGATACAGTCAGTTTTTGCATTGCACCTGCATGGATTTACTATATCTGCCTCTCTGAAGATTCAACAACCCGTCTTCCGATCAGTATCATTGCAATCTTATATGCTGTTTTCGGTATTTCCAGACTGGTATACTTTACCCTGGATAAAAACCCCATACCCGGCGTCTTCAAAGGCATGCCTACACCGGCAGCAGCCCTCTTTGTTACCTCTCCCCTGATTATTTTTGCCCAGGCCATGGACCAGGGATCGGAAAGCATCACATTCTGGTATTATTTCTGTTCCGGTGTCATGGTTACGGCCGCCTTTCTGATGAACCTTTTTCCGGCTAAATACGTACACGTTGGCCGGTTAATGGATAAAAATCCATGGATTGGACGTATAGATCTGCCACTGGTTGTGCTTTTTTCATTCACACCCTACCTTGGATATTTTGCTTTTATACAATTATTACTGTATTCAATTTCACCTATTTTTTCGAAACGTAGAAAAGCATGATAGCACGAAAAAAATTACCTTTTTTGCAAATGACACTAAAGGAGATTATGAAATGAACAGAAGATCTTTTCTCTCTTATGGTATTGCATCCGTTGTTGGTTTGTCATTTTATGGCAAACCAGTATTTGCAAATCAATCCTCAGTTCGTATCGAAGCCCCGGAAACAGTTGCTTCAGGAAAGGAAATTACGATCAAACTCCATGTATCCCATGATGGAAACAATTTTATCCATCACACAGACTGGGTTTATGTAAAAATCAATGACCAGGAAATCAAACGATGGCAATTTGGAGCATTTGAAACTCCTGAATCGGATAATTTCACTCGGGAAATCCAATTCACGGTTATGACTTCTATTGTGATAACAGCTGAAGCCAATTGCAACCTGCATGGAAGCACAGGTATTTCTGAAAAAAAAGTAATGGTTCCATAATTCTGTTAAACGGATACAAAAAACACGATAAGTCTCATGCCTACTGAAGACACCATCGCAGATAAACTGATTGAACTTGAGCCGGATATCCATGCGAGTCTGGAGCGTGCCTCTACTTTTTTGCAGTTCCCCCAAAAACTAGAAACCTATTTTTCAGAACTGAATACACCCAAACGAAGAAAAAGAATTCTTTTACTTGGACTGGGTGCAATGATCCTGTTTGATCTCTTTTGTATTGCAGACCGTTTCATGTTACCGGACGTTTACATCACAGCATGGAAAATCAGACTCGGAATTGTCACACCGGCAATGTGCTTTTTCCTTGTTCTGATCCGCATTAAAAAGCTTAACCGTTTTATTGATCTTTTTGCCGGATTCCTGCTTCTTCTGACTTCAGCAAGTATCGTGTGGTTTCTCATCCTGAGCCAACACCCGAATGTGGTTCACTACTACACCGGTATCATCCTGATTATTACATTTGGCAATATTGTTGTGCGGATTCGATTTGTTTATGCATTTGGTTTTTCGATCGCAATCCTTCTGCTTTATATTTTTTCGATTGATCTTGTTTCCCAGATGCCGGCTGAAGCAGCAGATAACAGCTCATTAGTTCTGCTTACTTCGGCAATCATCAGCTTGATCGGCAACTATCAACTGGAGAGTGAAATGCGGCGGGATTTCCTTTTAACGCTTCTGCAAAGGATCAATACAATAAAGCTGGAAGAGACAAATCGAAAACTGGAACAGCTTTCCATTTCAGACGAATTGACAGGTACCGCCAACCGAAGGCATTTTGATATGACTTTTGAGCGTGAATGGAACTCTGCGACAAGAAATGAGTATCCGATTTCCCTTCTTTTTCTCGATATCGATTTTTTCAAGTCTTACAATGACAATTATGGACATCAGGCAGGAGATCGTTGTTTGAAAAAGATCGGTGAGGCATTAAACCGGAGTATTCGAAGATCTCATGATCTTCTTGCCAGATATGGAGGAGAAGAATTTGTCATACTGCTTCCACACACTCAAATGGAAGAAGCCTTTCAAATCGCCGAGAACATCCGTATTCATATTGAAAATATGGATATCCGACATTCATTTTCGGAAATCTCAAACCAGATCACTGTCAGCCTTGGTGTCGCAAGCACGATACCAAAGCCCCAGACGCGCTCATCATACCTCATTGAACAAGCTGATGCGGCACTCTACAAAGCAAAAAACAATGGACGAAATATGGTGGTCTGTTACAATATTGCAAGTATATGAAAAGGAATGATTCGTGAAAATTGAACAAAAAAAATGGACTGCTTCCGATGGATGGAAACCGGATAACACCAGCCTGTTGGGTGATTCTGCCCAACTGGTATTTGTTTTTGCAAGTCCGGCCATTATACAGCAACAGGCTCTTTTGAACGATATTAACAGTCGTTATCCAAACGCTGTCATGTTTGGATGTTCAACTGCCGGAGAAATCTATGGAACAAGAGTGCTGGATGATTCGCTCATCATGACCGCAGTCCAATTTGAGAATACGACCCTAAAATCATCCGGAATCCATATAAAAGATGCTTCAGAAAGCTTTCATGCCGGCCAGCAATTGGCCCAATCGATTGATTTGAAAGATTTGTGTCATGTCTTTATTCTTTCAGACGGGCTGAAGGTCAATGGAAGCGATCTGGTTTCCGGTATCCGTACCTATCTTCCAGATAATGTCACCATCACCGGAGGGTTGTCCGGCGATGGAGATCGATTTCAGGAAACCTTTGTTCTGTCGGGAAACAGGGCAAAGAAAGACTCGATCACCATTCTTGGATTTTATGGAAATCACATTAAAATCGGATACGGTTCTCTTGGCGGATGGGATCCCTTTGGTCCTGAGAGACTCATAACCCGTTCAAAAGGCAATATTTTGTATGAACTTGACGGCAAATCCGCTTTGGAATTATATAAAAAATATCTGGGTGATCATGCAAAGGGGCTGCCGGCTACCGGACTGCTTTTCCCGCTCAGTCTGCGTTCGGAAGGAGGCGAATCCGGACTCGTGAGAACCATTCTTTCGGTTGATGAAGAAACTCAAAGCATGACATTCGCAGGAGACCTCCCGGAAGGTTCTTATGCCCGTTTGATGAAAGCCAACTTCAACCGGTTGATTGATGGAGCTGCAGGGGCTGCAGAAACAAGCAGCTTGGCCCTGGGAGAAGTTAGTCCTGAACTTGCCATCCTCATCAGTTGTGTCGGTCGAAAGATGGTATTAAAACAGAGAATAGAAGAAGAGGTTGAAGCCGTTCATGAAGTATTTGGTAAGAAAACTATTCTGACAGGCTTTTATTCCTATGGTGAAATTTCCCCTTTCAGACCAGGTATCAAATGCGAATTGCATAACCAAACCATGACGATCACAACGATTTCTGAGATATAGACCCATTAATTTTTTCCTATGAATAAACAAATCCACAGCCTTCTAAAAAGGCAACTCAAGCGGTATTCCGGCGATACAGATGATATCCCGGAGGAATGGAAAAACTTTATTGCCGCTGTCAATGACGCTTATCTGGAATTTGATGAAGACCGCAGTATGCTCGAACGATCACTGGAGTTGAGTTCGCATGAGCTGATGCAGAAAAATTCAGAACTTCAGGCATTGATTACAGCATTCCCTGATCTTTTCATCTGGTTTGATTCAAACGGAATTATTCTCGATTGCAAGGAGGGTAGCACGACCAATCTCTTTATCCCAATAGAAAAAATGATTGGGAAGCCAATCCAGAGAATCCCATTTCAGGATGTCGGGGAAAAATTTCTTGAAGCCATTTCTCAGGTTAAAAATACAAATTCGATTGTAAGCATGGAGTACTCCCTTACCATCAAGGGGATAAAAAATCACTATGAGGCAAGGATGCTTCCGCTGCTCGAAGATCAATTTCTGTGCATTGTCCGTAATATTACGGAAAGAAAACAGGCAGAGCAGGCTTTGATGGAAAGTGAAAAAAAATATAAGGAGCTTTATGAAGAATCCAAAAAAGCGGAAGAAGTCTATCGCTCCCTTATCCATTCATCCGCCGATGCAATTTTGATCTATGATCTGGAAGGCAAAGTGAAATACCTCAGCCCGGCTTTCACGAAAATTTTCGGATGGACAATCGAAGAACTTGAAGGTAAAAAAATACCATTTATCCCTGACTCTGAGATGGAAGATACAGAGACAGTTGTTAACAATGTTATCCTTCATGGCAAACCATCTCAAGGTTTTATGACAAAACGTTTCACAAAGAACGGCAGGCTGCTGGATATCAGCTATAGTGCCTCCCGCTTTGATGATCACGAAGGTAATCCTTCCGGAACCCTGTTTGTTCTGCGCGATATTACAGAAAGAAAAAAACTGGAAGCCAGATTTAGGAAAGCGGAAAAAATGGAGGCCATCGGAATGCTTGCCGGTGGTGTTGCACATGATTTGAACAATATCTTAAGCGGCATTGTAAGTTATCCGGAATTGCTTCTTCTGAAACTTCCCAAAGACAGTCCGATGAGAAAAGGCATTCAAATCATGCAGACCTCCGGACAAAAAGCTGCCGCAATTGTTCAGGACTTATTGACCATGGCTAGAAGAGGCGTTGCCACATCCGAGGTAGTAAATCTCAATGACATCATCATTGATTACATGGAAAGTCCCGAATATGATAAACTGCTTTTTTATCACACCAATGTAACTGTCAAAACAGGTCTTCAAAGCAACCTGGCCAATATTCTCGGTTCTCCGGTGCACATTTCAAAAACTATCATGAATCTGGTTTCCAATGGCGCAGAAGCAATGCCGGATGGCGGAACAATCACGATTACAACGGAAAACCGATATATTGACAAACCATTCATCGGCTATGAAAAGATCAATGAAGGTGATTATGTTACACTCCATGTTTCCGATACCGGGACTGGGATTTCATCGGAAGCTCTGGAAAGAATCTTCGAACCGTTTTATACGAAAAAGGTGATGGGAAGAAGTGGTACGGGCTTAGGCATGGCTGTAATCTGGGGAACGGTAAAAGATCATGATGGATTTATCGACGTACAGAGCATCGAGGATATCGGGACGACATTTACACTCTATTTCCCCTTGACTCACATGGAAATTGAAAAAATAAAGGAAAAAACAACGATTGATGACTACCTGGGAAACGGTGAGACCATTTTAATTGTGGACGATGTGGAAGAACAGCTTGATATCGCCTCCAATATACTGACTCAGTTGGGTTATACCGTATCAATTGCCGCAAGTGGCGAAAAGGCGATAGAATATATGAAAACCCACAAGGCGGATTTGCTGATTCTGGATATGATCATGGATCCGGGTATGGATGGACTGGAAACCTATAAACGAATTCTTGAAATCCATCCAAAACAACCTGCATTAATCACCAGTGGCTTTTCAGAATCGGAACGTGTAAAAGAGGCTCAGAAACTCGGTGCAGGACATTATATTAAAAAGCCTTATTTGCTGGAGACCATCGGTCTTGCCGTTCGGGATATCCTGAAGAAAAACAGATAACATCAGGTGGAAATATGAAAGTATATACAAAAACGGGCGATAAAGGAAAAACAAGCCTTTTCAGCGGTGAAAGAATTTCAAAATGCCATGATCGGGTTGAAACCTACGGTGAGATGGATGAGCTGAATTCCTTTGTCGGAATGATATCCGCATCACTTCCACAGGAAGCAAAAAGTATTGCCGCTGAAATTCAGGCCATTCAAAAAGCACTCTTTACGATTGGCTCCTGGCTTGCGACCACACCGGATTCCGATTCCATTCACCAACTGGTTCCTCTGGAGCATTCCTATGTCGAAGTCCTTGAAAAAGCCATTGACCGGATGGATGAAACATTACCCCGGCTTCAAGCGTTTATCCTTCCTGGCGGCGGGCCGGCCTCAGCCGCTGCTCATGTGGCCAGAACTGTTTGCCGTCGGGTTGAACGGCATGTGATTCGACTGGCTCAGAATGAAAAAATCACAGAACAAAAGATGGAGAATCAGATGGCCATCATTCAACAATACCTGAACCGGCTTTCCGATTATTTTTTTGTATTGGCCAGGTATTGCAACAAGATAGCGAATATTGCGGATGTTTTATATATTCCCGATGGGAAAAATCATTCCTGAAACAGTATCCCCCGGGAATATACAACGAATCAGTCATCATAATTTTTCCAACACTACCTCAAGGCCGTTCAGCATATCGGAATGATATCCCGCCATTTCAATATCCGCTCCCTCCGCTTCATATTCACCCGGCAAATAAATACGATAATTCCGTCATGTCGGATATACGATTATAAGTCTAATTCAGAAGAGGATTCACGGGAAACAACAGCAGAAGAGTGTTCAAGGTTGATTATACTAACTATCAATTATACATTAACAATACATATTTTATCGAGTCAATTTTAAAAATCTGTTATTGTAATTCCAGAGCAAGCCCGACATCCGGTGAAGAGGAAGGCGTTGTATAATATTTTTGACTTCGATTCTAAATATCGGAAGATGGTTCATCAGATCCAGGCAGGATGTCATACAGACCGGGAGCTGGCTGTTGCCATGTTTACCTGGGTTCGGGACAATATCCTGTATCGAGTGGGCCTCTGGAACAGAACCGCATCGGAAACACTGTACGAAAGAGAAGGAACCTGCACCAACAAAGCCAATCTGCTTGTTGCCCTGCTCCGATCCGCAAAAATACCCGCTGGATATGGATTGCTGAAGGTGGATGGTCAAAAATACTGGGGTCCTGCAACCCCTGAAATCATATCCAAACATGTGGGAACGATATCCAGCCATGTTTTTGCGGTGGTTTATCTGGATCGATGGATCTGCGTTGATCCATCCGATGATTTTCAGCTCTGCGAAAACGTCGGATATATCACACAGACAGCATCATTACTAAAGTGGGACGGATTCAACCACGCTCGGATTCCGCTCGACAGCAGGCATATTTTTTCTAATGAATACCCGATATCGGATATTGATCATCTCATCCGGAAAAAACCCAAAAACAGTAAGGGTATGCGGCTGAGTATTTGCAATCTGTTAATCAAATTTCTCAGGGAAACCAAAAAACCCTTCTTCGAGCCAAAGGATGTAGGAATTGCCTTCCTTGAATTTTTAAAAATGCACCACCCATTGTATTATCGATATCTGCGGGTAGCCTCAGTGTATAAGGACATGACACGGATTGCAGATCAAATCAAAATAAAATGTTTTGGAAACAATCTGATTACCAGCGAAAACAATATTAAAATTGCAACATAATAACAGATAAAATCAACTTTACGGGAGGGGAAACTTATGAAAGCAAGTCGAATGGCCGTTTCAGGAATTTTTTGTATCGCAATCGTTTTTCTATTTTTACATAGTGCAAGTGCAGCTGTTATGGACAAGACTATTTCAACCGGACAGATTCGAATTCATTATCCGGATTCGACTCCGTCATCCTGTGAAGCCATACTGATCGGTGTCGGAACGTCCCAGTCAAGAAATGATTATGACTACCTGTCGGAAGAATTGAATGAATACGGATATATTGTGGTTATTGTTGATCATAATCCCGGAAACATGGTCAAGACCGATGCCACAAAATTTCGAAATTGTGCCCTGGAAGTCAAAGCCAACCTTGTAAACTGGATGTCCGGAACCAATTGTACCCGCATCGCCCACTGGATCATGGGCGGACATTCAGCCGGTGGACAGGCTGCTCAGAACGCAGTTTCAGGCAATGCTACTCTGGCGGATGCGATTTTCAGTATTGATCCTTATGATTGCAGCAGTACTGGTAATGTCAATATCCCGGCCCTGTACTGGGGTTTTGATGTGACCTCCTGTTTTGTTGATAAGAATAAAGCTGCCAAAGCAGCATACTATCGAAGTACAGGCAAAAGAGTATTTCAAAAGGTAAAAAAAGTGTATACATGGGGCCCTTGCGGATATTCCCCTTTATATTTTCATTGCAGTTTCTGCGAGGGTCACTGTCTGGCATGCACAAACTGTATGACTACTCCGGATTATTTTTTTCTCGATGTAGCCAACAGTGTAAAAAAATTTATTGATGCTGCATTTTATGGAACCTGGTCAAAGAGCAATCTTTCCATCAGCAGCCCGACCACGCCGGTGACTCTATATGTGGACAGTGATCAACCCTGATCGTTGAATACAATATTTCGGCAGATACCCGGCCAAAATCCTGTGCCTGAGGCCGGTCATATATTTGCCGATTCAACGTAAACAAGGCAGGAGAACCTTTTGTCCCTGCCTTGTTTACTCTTTTACTCTTCATTCAATAAAACTGTCATCGCCATTCCCTGATCATATTCGCTTTGATAAAATCCTCTTGTCGAAACACCCTTCCTCTGGGGACAAAACCCCATGAAAAACTATGTGAAAGGATTGACGCGGCAAAAAACAGAAGATTTCTATCCTGCAAAACTAAAGGGAAAACATGGCCCTGTTGACGTCAATATCTGTTCAACTAAGATCTATATCAAAGGGCAGTATGGCAGACTGGTCATGTTGAAATAACCATACCTTTCAAGCCCCCCGGAACATGAAGTAAACCGCACCGACAAGACAAATACCGGCCCACAGGTAATCCAGTTTCAGTGATTCTTTCAAATACATTACGGAAAACGGTACAAAAATCGACAGTGTAATGACCTCCTGAATGATCTTCAATTGTCCGACACTCAGCACACGATACCCGACTCTGTTGGCAGGCACTTGTAACATGTATTCAAATAACGCAATTCCCCAGCTAACAAATGCCGCGATTAACCAGGGTTTATTGTTCAGCTCTTTTAAATGAGCATACCAGGCAAAAGTCATAAAAACATTGCTGCATATCAGCAGGCATATTGATGTCAATACCGGATTCATTTTCATCCTTTTTGATAAAATTGGCTCTATCCATAAAACTTTTACCGGAAATCAATCAACCGGTCAATCCTTAACCAGACTTCGGCCACTGCATCTCCGATATCCGCCACATCCGCGCTGATAGCATTTTCCGGGCAGATGGACAGACAGTGACCGCAACCCTTGCAAAGGGATGGATCATAAACCAGCTTGCCGTCAGTTATCTTCCGGGCTTCCATGAAACAGGCATCTGTGCAAAGTCCGCAGGTATTGCAGCGTTCCGGATCGGTGACGATCTCAAGGCCCTTAAGCCGGATCACCGATGCCTGGGATACCTCCGGAAGGTAGCGCAGATGTTTCCGGATGACACAGCAGCATGCACAGCAGAAGCAGATGGTCAGCAGTTTGCCCCGGTTTTTTACTCCCCAGATATAATCATCTGCCTTGAAACGGCCTGCGAACGGGGTCAGACCGTTTTCCACACAGCGATCCACATGCTCCAGGGCCTCGCTTACGCTCACATGCCGGCTGACACCGGTATCGATCTCGGCAGCTCCTGCCCCCAGCAGCAGGCAGCCCAGTTCAACCTCATGATTTTTACATTTCCCGCCATCCCTGCATGTACAGCGTCTGATGATGGCCCGATGGGCGGATTGTCTGACCAGTTCCCGCAAAACCGCCTGGGGCAGCAAAGTTTCACCAATATCTGAAATACGGTGATGAATTGGCAGATAGGTGATATTAAAATTTTTTCCGCTGAGCATCGGCACAGTAAACCAGCCGGCTATTCTCCCGAACAAGGTCGTACGGGTTTCCCGCAGCATCTTGTTCACCAGCGGCATCATCAATGCCTGAAGTGTCATCCACCATGCAGGACGTATGGACATAAAAACTCTCTACTCACCTGACATCAGTTCTTTGGCCGGATACTGTTTCCCTGCCATTACCACCAACTGCCTGACTCTACAAACTATCATTCCTATTGACAAGGGATATCTGATCCGGATTCACCTGTCCGGGACTGTTTGCAAAAATTGTTTGATTTCAAAATGTTCATATGGCATATTTTCAGTTATCATTGACAAACAGTCCGGTAACATCATGCATGTCCCCCGGACGCTTGATCCAATCCGTAAAAAAATTTCCAATTGTCAGCAAATTCGTTTTCGTACCCTGTTATTACCTAAAAATCATTTCAATGCAAAGGGGTTGATCATGAAAGCAACCTGTCCATCCTGCCAAATATCATTTAAGATTGATGATTCAAAAATTCCAGAAAAAGGATGCAATGCCAGATGCCCGAAATGTCAGAACCGGTTTTTTCTTAAAAAAGAACCTCCCATTGCAAAAAAGACAGCTCCGATAAAAAAGATGTCTTGCCCCAAATGCGGCTTTTCCCAGCCAAAATCGGAAACCTGCATTGAATGCGGGATTGTTTTTGCCAAGTATCATCAACCCCGCAATGATCCGGGCGTTCATGATACAATTCAGCCTGCAAGGCCGAACAATGTCCTCCGCAACACAATCGCTGACTTTCCGGCACGCCCCAAAAAATTTCCGATCATATCTGTTGCCTTGATTGTCATCGCATGCATCGCTAGTGCTTTAATCTATCTGAAATATATCAGTCCCTATCTCTCTGCCGGAAATTTTAAAAACACCCTTGCTGAATTCGGTGCCAAAAAACTGGATCTGCCTGAAGATGAGGAAGCGGTTGAACCCTGCGATACTCCTTACCGCATCGGAAAACTCTTTATCGTGATTCCGGAACACGATCTGTTCATCATGCCCAAAGTAATCAAAACAGAACCGCCGGAAATACACCGCACATGGTATCAGATCAGCCGATCCTTGCGTGCAGACAATCCCGGAGAAGTCGACACCCTATTACGGATCAGCAAACAGCTTCGAAAAGCAATACGATACCAGAAGATAGGCGGTGTATCCCAGAAAGTGCTAAGCATTCATGTTGTGAATATCGATGTCTATAACTGGCGGGCCAGAACCTTTATCGGCAGATGGTCTATCGATCCGGGAAACGAGATCAAAGAAACCTTGATGGAAGAAGAACTCAACGAGCTGATTGAGAAGACCAGCAACGAAACCATACTGCGTTTCATCGAATCCATGCCGGAAAAGACAATCCCCTGAATTTCGGGGTTGTGCTTCATTCCGTGCCTGTCATTTGCCTGAACCTCCCTATGAGGAAGGCTTGTGATCCACCTTCAAGGCCGTTATCATGAATGCCTGATTCCGGTTTTCAAGATGAAGCGCCTGCTCGAGAGAAGAAACCCCGAGATTCTGATTGATCGCTTCTTTCGTCATCTGCAGGCCAAGTGGATTTTTACCGGCCATTGTCGTTGCCATTTCATACGCCGTATCCATCAGCTTTTCCCGGGGAATCATTCGGCTTGCGAAACCAAGCTGCATGGCATCCGTAGCATTCATGAAATTACCGGTAAGCAGAAATTCATTGGCTCTGCCGGAACCGATCAGTCTGGGCAGAAAATAACTGCCGGCCAGATCCGCACCTCCCAGCCCGATATTGATGTAAGCCGCGTTAAACCGGGCCTCCGGAGTGATCAGGCGGACATCCGATGCCATGGCAAAACTGAATCCTGCACCGGATGCTGCTCCATGAATCGCTGCTATGATTGGCTGCGGTATGCACCGCATCCTGTAAAACAATCTGGAAGCCCTGCTCTGCGCCCGGTAGATCATTTCAGGAGATGCTTCAAAAAGTGCGACCATGGATTCTTTCATATCCATGCCGGAACAGAATCCTTTTTCACCGGCACCGGTAAGAATCAGCACCCGGGCTGTTGCATGAGATTGCAGCTCATCCAAAACCTGCTCCAGCTCTTCGATCATTTTCTGATTCAGGGCGTTGATGGTTTTGGGCCGGTTTAGTGTCAGCAATGCAATTTTATCTTTTGTCTCAAACTCGATTGTCTGATAGCTCATGGTAATTAATCCTTAAATCATGGTTCAAATGCGACCGTACTGACATTCTGTCGGTAACATTTCCATGCAGACTGCACACAGGCCGCAAGATACACATTCGGAAACCGTCTGCTGCTGAGATTTAAAACTGTTTACAATTCCAGGTTCAATGATAAAGGGTCTGCTCATCGCAACATAATCCGTTGCATTGCACCTGATTAACTGTTCGATTGTCGGCAGATCCCGGATACCGCCGACTACAATCACAGGGATTTTCACCTGTTCTTTAATGGTTCCGGCTGCACAGACGTTATAATTTAGAATCGGTTTATGCAAATCGATCATCAACGGAAGCATCATTGCCATGATATCTTTTATGATAAACGGTTGGTCCTTGGTTCGGAAAGAATACTCCATGATCGCCTCAAGGGGAATTTCAGGTATCCGGACGGATGAAAACCCATCATCTCTGACGCCGCAACTGACCTCAATCGCATCGCAGCCTGTATTTTCAAGCAGCTTTGCAATTGTAACAGACTCTGCAAGACGCATCCCTCCGGATTGGGCATCATATGCATTGAGCTTGATCAGAATAGGATAATTTCCAACTCGTTTTCTCGATTTTTCAAGGATCTCCCTGATGATGCGGAACCTGTTTTCAGTAGACCCTCCCCATCTGTCTTCTCTTTGGTTCATGTCCGGTGATAAAAATTCCGATAGCAAATATCCATGGGCCGCATTCAGCTGGACACCGTCAAAATCCGCCTTTTGAGATCTTTCAATAAACCGGACAAAGCTGTCGATAATTTCCAGGATCTGCAATTCCGTCAACTCTTCCGGTGTCTCCTCATTGTAGTAAACATCTTTAATGGGTGATGGCGCGACAGTTGCCAAGCCTGTGGCAGCAGATCTTGTCTGCCGCCCGGCATGAAATGCCTGAATAATCATGGGGGTATTGTATTGATGAGAAGCTTTTGTCAATTTTTGATAATCCGGTATAAAATCATCTCTATCAAAAAGCTGTGGATTCAGGTAGCCGTGCATTCCGTTTTTCAGAACTGCTGTTCCTTCGACAATGATTGCACCAGCGCCTCCCTGAGCAAGCTCAGTATGTTTTTCAACAGACAGGTCTGTGGGTCTTCCTTGTTTGTCGGCAAGCCCCATGGCTGTAGCCGATCGCATGATCCGGTTACTCATCCTTATTCCGCTGATAGCAGACGCTTCAAACACCTGTTTCCCGCCCGCTGCCTCGCCTGTAAGAATAGTTTTCAGGCAGTCCTCATTCATTGTCAGATCCGGTCTGGATCTCAACATGCTGCATCCGGTAGAAACGGAAACCGCAGATACAACAACCCCGGAAGCAGATAATTTCAAAAATTCACGACGGGAAAAATTATAATTCATACATATATCTCTCCTCTCAGATACATGACCGCACGCCCGCCGATCATTACCCGGTCTCCATGATCCTCACACAATAAAGTGCCGCCACGAGTTGACAATTGCCGCGCCTTCATCTCCTTTTTGCCAAGACGGTTAGACCAATACGGTATCAGTGTGGTGTGGGCTGATCCGGTTACCGGGTCTTCCGGGATGCCGCACTGGGGAGCAAAAAATCGGGAGATAAAATCAACTTCATTGCCAGGTGCGGAAACAATTACTCCTCGCACCGGCAGACGAGCCAGAGCATCCAGAGCAGCCAGATCCGGTGACAAATCTCGAATATACTCTTCGCTGTCCAATATGGCCAGATAGTCATCCCGACCGCGATATAACTCTCGTGGTTCAATGCCCAAGCCTTTGATCAATTCTTCGGGGATGGTACCTTCTCTGACTAAACGATCTGTCGGAAAATCAAGCCAAAGAGCATCATCGGTTTTACGGACACGGAGCGTACCGGATCGGGACTCAAACGACAGGAGCGAACCAGCATCCTCTTGATACTCGAAAAGAACATGAGCAGCAGCCAATGTCGCATGCCCGCAAAGATCCACTTCAACGGTTGGCGTAAACCATCGGATGGCAAGCCTGTCCGGTGTTTTGATTACAAACGCCGTTTCCGCAAGGTTGTTTTCCGCTGCAATCGATTGCATCAATTTTTCCGAAAGTTCATTTTCACATAAAACCACGGCAGCCGGATTACCGGCAAACAGCCTGTCTGTGAATGCATCAACCTGATATATTTCCAGCCACATCGTCGTCCCTCATTGGTAAGTATTTAAACTTTTATCCTTTGTCTAATTGGTTTGGTGCAATAACAGCCGGTTCTGATCAAGTCAATAAGCTACAATTACCGCAATGTTCCAAATCCTCTATGATGACACAATCATGATCCAGGAAAACACAAGCTGCGCTAAAGCAAAAGAGACTCCATGTTTCTTTTACTGTGTGATGCATGGAAATGCACAGGCATTCATACCTCATTCTCAAAGGACTTCTTAGATCTTGGTTTTTCAATAAGTCTTCCTGTTACAAATCGATGTAGGATGCTTGATATCAGCGTTTGATAAGGCATACCATCTTCAACAGCCCTTGCTTGAAGTTCTTCAAGTACCATGGATGAAATCCGGATATTGACACGCTTGTTTTTTAGTAAAGTCTGACGAGCGTATCCTCTATGTTTTCCGATTTCTTCTTCAAGATTCTTAACGGATTTCCATTCTCCTCGTTCGTAACTATCAAGGAGATCTTTTTCTTCCTTATCAAGTTTTATTTTAGCCATTTCACCCTCCCAAATACTCACGAGTAACTTTACGACTCGGAATTATTGTTTTTAAAAATTTACCTTCTTCATCCTCAACAAATGGAACCAGATAGGCATAGTCTTTGATTTTGACAACCAGCATCTGTTGATTCGGATATTTAGATTGATTTGGGTGTTCAATGATATCAAGAAGGTTGCCGCGTTCAATGTGCAGGATTATCTGTTCAAAACCGACGCCACGTTCTGCCTTAAGTTTTTCATTTTTTTCATGATTCCATTTATAATATGTCATATATATAATTTAATCACGATGTGTGCCATATGTCAACATGAGAAGTGGCCTTATTCTGAACCATGGCTCTGCTCCAGAACATCCATTGACCGGATGATCATACACATATCTGCTTTGCCACAAGGAATCCTGCGTTCAGTAAAGCCTTCGGGAAGCACACCATCAGAATAAATCCTCATCACAGATTGCCAGTGCTCATTATCCTTAAATGGTACTCCGACGTTGGCAATGCCTGCGTCACCGGTAAAGCCAAGATAAACCAAAAGCACCGGCACTCCCATTGAGGCGATCTTCCAACTGTAAGCCACGCGATTAGCAAGCTGGTAATGGGAGTCACGCGATATCCGGACACCCTGAATAATTTTATCAAGTGCGGATGATGCCTCGGCAATCGCACGTCCAATATACTCATGGTTCTCAGAGGAGTTGTCCGATCTTTTTTTAAGAAGACGTTTGCCATTCCTGTTAAGCTCCTTCTCATGCGCTTTTGCCTCAACCAGTACAAGGCCGGGTTGCCCCCACAGTTTCCCAGCGACTACGAGATCCCAATTCGGCGTGTTTGCGCCACGACGATGACGGAGCCACCAAGAGGCAAGATTATTCCAGCAATCAACGCCGGGTATGAACCTGTCTCCGCAGTCCTCCAGACAGGCCTCATCAGGTTCTTTGTAACCTCTGGGTTGCCAGTAAGAAGAATGTGCAATTGAACACTCCGGTAATCCAATGAGATTTTCGAGCTGTCTCAAAAAATCAGGGTATGACGTCCAGTCCAGGATGTGCTTTCGGCTTCCTCGGTACATAAATTCTCTTTACAATAATCTGAATAGGGTGGAAAAAATAGAGGTCATAATACCGATTGCTTTAAATTCTAAAATTAATTGGATGTGCATAAAGCTTTCCATCTTTCCAAAGGTTAATTGGATTTCTTAATATTCTAATTTTAGCATTTAATTTACCAGCATTAGAAACTACATAGAGCGAATATTTTTCTCCTTCGTTCTGGTGGTAAAGCTTTTTGGCGAACTCCCATTGAGTTCCCGTGACCTCTTTCTATGACTTCTTTTTCTTTTTGTTCGGCATAATAAAGCCGATTGAGTTCCGCTTGTTTTTAAGTTTCGGTGTATCAACCAACTTTCGAATTTCCTGAACCAATTCAATCAATATCTCATCATGATCACCAACCCTAATTTCCAGTTGTTCAACCTTATGTGATAGTTTTTCATTGGCAAGCGCCATCTCCCGAAGCCGAATAAAAGTCCGGACGATGTAAACGCTCATTTTATTGGCTTGCGATGAATTTAAAACATTCGCCGCCTGCAGTGCTCCATGTTCGGTAAAAACTAATGGTGATTTCCGCCGACCTCACCATCCTGAACTTGATGTCGCAATTTGCGATTTCAAGTTTGTGAATTCATCCTTGGTTAATTGAAACATAAAATCTTCCGGAAATTTATCTATATTTCGACGCACTTGTTCATTGAGTCGTCGCGTTTCCACGCCGTAAAGCATAGCCAAATCGGAGTCCAAAATTACCTTTTCTCCCCTTATAACAAGTATTATGTTCAAAATCCGTTTTTCATGAATTATATTCATTGTTTCATTTGGCATTTTGAGCCCGATTCCTTAATAATTTTCGGAAGAACATTAACTTACAGGTACGTTAGGTTTTTTTAGGATACACCCGCGAATCTATTTCTCAGTATAAAAACATTCGCTGTTGATACATATCGTCTAAAATCTCTTGAGGCTATGGAGCATATCTTTCATTTAGAGTGATAAATGTCAAGCGAGTTTGAGAAGTTAATACGCATGGCATCTATTTTGTAATCTGAACTGACGGTGTTGATTTTTTGCGAGATTTTGAAGGTTTGAAAGGCACTGGCTGCCTGTGTGTCCAGCATGAACTGGAACCGAATCGATTCCGGCACAAGACACAAGGTAAAAGCACTGGATTCCGGGTCAGGCCCGGAATGACGAATAACTGTTGAACATGACACTGGAATGTCGGTACACATTGCATACAGAATAATGTCTTTTGGTGAAGCAATGTGGTCTTCTGCGGACAGACATGCAAGTCTCCATATATTATTAAAGGCCTTGAATCGAAAAATTATTAGATGCCCATTAAATTGCACATATTCCCGTAAAATGCCTTGACATAGAAAAAATTCTGGTATAGGGATCTTGCAAAAGGTCGAAAGGAATCAGCGGACAGATGAACAACATATTTTCAGGCAGCTTTTATTATAGCTATTTTTGGTGGTATTATATCACCGGTCTGCCTGGCTGTATGAACTGATTCCATAGAAAACATACAAAGCAAAAAAGCCGTGAGCAGACCGAAGTTCACGGCTTTTTCCTTTTTTAAAACAAAGGGCCGTGAAAAAAAAATTTCGCGGCCCTTTTTCGTTTTTCGGGTTTATTGATTAAGTAACGATTGAAAATGGACTATCAAAAAAGGGGGGCAGAAAATGACGATCATCGGAAAACAGATCAGGATGGAGAGAATCATCAACCGGAACACCGGAAAAACCGTGATTGTTCCTATGGATCACGGGATTTCGGTCGGGCCGATTCCGGGCGTGATCAACATGAAGGAGGCGGTGCAGAAGGTTGCCGAAGGCGGGGCAAACGCGATTGTGGAGCATAAGGGACTTGTGGGCGAAGGCCATCGGCGGGGAGGCAATGATATCGGGCTGATCATTCATATGTCCGCTTCCACCAACCTCTCCCCTTATCCCCATGCCAAAACCCTGGTATGCTCGGTTGAGGAAGCTTTAAAACTGGGTGCGGATGCGGTATCCATCCATGTGAACCTGGGCAATGGTCAGGAAAAAGAGATGCTTCAGGATTTCGGACGGGTCAGCTATGAAGCCAGAACCTGGGGAATGCCTTTGCTGGCCATGATCTATCCCAGGGGCGATAAAATCAAGGATGAGTATGGGGTGGATGTGATCAAACATGCAGCCAGAGTCGGTGATGAGATAGGTGCGGATATTGTAAAGGTTTCCTATACCGGCAGTCCGGAATCCTTCCGGGAAGTGGTGGAAGGTTGTTCCATACCCGTAGTGATTGCAGGCGGGGCAAAAATGGATTCTGATAAAGATATCCTGGAGATGGTCAAAGGGTCAATCGATGCAGGCGGAGCCGGTGTTTCCATTGGCCGGAATGTATTCCAGCATGCAGATCCAAGCAGGATGGTACGGGCGATTTCTCATATTGTTCATGAAGGCGGGACGGTTGAAGAGGGGTTGAAAATTTTAGGGGGCAAATAAAATTGATGAACTCATAAAAAGCTCTGAGTCGTCATGCCGGACTTGATCCGGCATCCAGAAACTATTAAAATACTGGATTCCGGGTCAAGCCCGGAATGACAAGAAATAGCTTTTTGACTTTTTACGGTTTTATCAAAATTAAAAAAAAATAATCAATTGTTAATTATTAATTGTCAATTTTAGATAGTCCTGCACTATCAAGGTGCTTTATATATGGAGGAAACAAAGAATGCGAAAGATATGGGTAAAGGTAGACCCGTGGGACAAGGAACTAGTGACAACCGCCCTGGAAGGCGGCGCGGATGCGATCATGGTGCCCAAAGGCTACTCGGACAAGGTAAAAGAACTGGGCCGGATCACCACCATTTCCGAAGACGGAGACCTGAAGCCGGGCAAGGATGTGGTTTTCTTCACCATTACCAGCGGGAAAGATGAAGAGGAGATTGTCAAGCTTACCAAAAGCAAGCAGGTGATTCTCCAGTGTACGGACTGGACCATCATTCCTCTTGAAAATCTTATTGCCAAAGGAGCCAATGTCATAACCCAGGTACAATGCCTCGAAGAAGCGGAAACCGCCTGCGGTATTCTTGAAATCGGAGTCAGCCATCTCCTGCTCCATACGACCGATCCCCTTGAACTGAAAAAATGTCTTTCCTGTCTGCGGGAAGAAGGAGAAAAAACTCCGCTGCAGATTGCAGAAGTCATCGAAGTCAAGCCGGTGGGCATGGGCGACCGGGTATGTGTGGATACCTGCACCTCCATGAATCCCGGTGAAGGAATGCTGGTGGGAAACAGCAGCGGAGCATTGTTTCTGGTTCATGCGGAAAGTATTTCCAATCCGTATGTCTCCCCTCGCCCATTCCGGGTGAACGCAGGGGCAGTTCATGCCTACACCCGTGTTCCCGGAGGAAAGACACGCTATCTGTCGGAGCTGGAGTCCGGAGATCAGATCCTGATTACGGATTATCAGGGAAAAACCACGGTAGGAATTGTCGGCCGGCTCAAGATTGAAAAACGGCCTATGATGCTTCTCAAGGCAAAAATAGGCAACAAAGAGGCCACCACCATTCTCCAGAATGCGGAAACCATCCGGTTGACCGATCCTTCCGGAAAACCGGTATCCGTAGTTTCCTTGAAGCCCGGAGATAAAATCCTGACTGCTGTGGAACAGGGAGCGCGGCATTTTGGACATAAGATTGAAGAAACCATTACGGAAAAATAAACAGAGGACAAGATGACAGATCACCATGAACCCCTGTTGGATTCGATCCGGGCCATTGATGACCGGATTCTGGAACTGATCAACAAACGGCTTGAGATTGCTGAAAAACTAGGTCTGTTGCGACAGACTGACGACAATGCAGATATCCATCTGCTTTCAGAAGAAGAAAAAACCATTCACCGGCTTTCCGGGCAGAACACCGGCCCGCTGGATCAGAATCGTCTTCGTCTGCTGTTTCATGAAATTTTCGGTTTGTCCAGAGAGGCTTACCGACCCCGGAAAATCAGCTACCTGGGCCCGGAAGCGACCTTTACCCATATTGCAGCCATGAGCCATTTTGGAAGTTCTGCTTCCTACCTTCCCCAGCTCAGCATCCGGGATGTGTTTATCGAGGTGGAAAAAAAACGGTGCGACTTTGGCGTGGTTCCGGTGGAAAACTCCATTGAAGGTTCCGTCAACTACACCCTGGACCTGTTTTTTGAATCCAGCATGAAGATCTGTGCGGAAAAATACCAGACCATTTCCCACGATCTGCTGTCCAGGAGCGGAAAACTTGAGGATATCAAGGTGGTGTATTCCCATCCCCAGCCCATTGCTCAGTGCCGGGTATGGCTCCGGAAAAACCTTCCCAATGTAAGGCTGGAGGAATGCAGCAGCACATCGTTTGCCGCCCAGAAAGTAGGAGATATGTATCATGCTGCGGCCATTGCCAGCAGTGAAGCAGCCAGGATTTACAACCTGAATGTGGTGGCATCCAGGATCGAGGATCATTCCAACAACACCACCCGCTTTCTGGTGATAGGAAAAAAAGAGATGCCTCCCACAGGAAACGACAAAACCTCCCTGATGTTTGCCGCCGCACATGTGCCGGGATCTTTGTATAAAAGTCTGGCGCCAATTGCCGAGGCGCAGCTCAATATGATGAAACTGGAATCCAGGCCCAGCAAGCATGAGAATTGGAGTTATTTTTTCTTTGTGGATCTGGAAGGACATTTGGAGGACAAAAAAGTGCAGGAGACCATCGCCCGTATGAAGGAGCAGTGTCTGTTTTTGAAGGTGCTGGGGTCGTATCCGAAGTCTGTTGGAGTGTGAAAAGTCTCAAGGTGACTTCATTCCATTAACCATTATTTATTAACATCCGTGTTAAATTTAAAATAATAATCAATTGTTAATGTCTAATTGTTAATGTAAAAAATAAGGAATAACCAATGCAACCCAACACAAAAACCTCATTATACGGCGTGATCGGAAACCCGATTGAACACAGCCTGAGTCCGGTGATGCATAACCGTGCGTTTATGGAAACCGGCTATAACGGAGCCTATCTTGCCTTTCATGTTACGGATCTTGAATCCGCCATTGCCGGTGTGAGAGGCCTTGGGGTAAAAGGCCTGAGTGTGACCATACCCCATAAGGTTGCTGTCATGAATCTCCTGGATGAGATCGATGACATGGCGATAAAGATCGGTGCTGTCAATACTGTAGTGAACCAGGATGGAAAACTGTATGGATACAATACCGACTGTATGGGAGCAATCAACGCCCTTCTGGAAAAAACAAAGGTCCATGGAAAAAATGTCGTGATGATTGGAGCCGGAGGTGCAGCACGTGCCATCGGGTTCGGGATTCTGGCCCATGGCGGGAAACTGATAATCTTAAACATTCTGGAGGATGAAGGAGCCCGGTTGTCAAAGGATCTTGGTGTCCCCTGCTATCCCCTATCCGAATTTGGACGATTTGACTATGATATCCTGATTCATGCAACACCTGTGGGTATGTCTCCTGAAGTTCACAAAATGCCGGTGGAACGGAAAGACCTGAAGCCGAACCGCGTGGTGATGGACATCATCTATAATCCATTGCACACCAGACTGCTGACGGAATCCGTAAAAATCGGATGTACGATTGTGGACGGAGTTTCCATGTTTGTCTACCAGGGTGTTGCCCAGTTCGAGATGTGGACCGGAAAAAAAGCTCCGGTGGATATCATGCGGAATGTCGTGCTCAAGGCTCTTGGAGAATAAAAAAAGATGATTACAATCAGAACGGAAAAAATCAAAAATACCGCTGTCACCGTTCCGGGGTCAAAGAGCTATACCCACCGGCTGCTGATAGCGGCAGCGCTTTCTAATGGAACCTGCCGCATTGAAAATATGCTGAGAAGCGAGGATACCCTTCTCACCCTGGCAGCCCTTAAACAGATGGGAATTCCGGTAAAGGATTCCGGAGATGAAATCGAAATAACCGGACTGGGAGGCACGTTCAAACCGTGTGATGATTCCATTTACCTTGCGAATTCCGGAACCTCCATGCGGCTCCTGACCGGAATTTGCGCTCTGGGTCAGGGAACTTACACCCTTACCGGCACTCAGCGGATGGGAGAAAGACCCATTGGCGATCTTTTGGACGGATTAAACCAGATCGGAGTCCGGGCCGTATCCATGAACCACAACAACTGCCCGCCGGTTCAGATTACAGGAGGAAACATAACCGGAACCACTGTTGATCTGAAATGCCATGTCAGCAGCCAGTACCTTTCTTCCCTTCTGCTAATGGCTCCCTGCCTGGAAAAAGGACTGACCATCCATATCACCCAAGGTCCGGTATCCAAACCCTATATTGATATGACCGTGGATATCCTGAACCGGCTTGGTATCGAAGTAACCGGCAAGGGTCATACATTTTATCACATTCCCGGAGGCCAGACCTACCAATCCGGGCGATATGCGGTTGAACCGGATTGTTCCCAGGCCAGCTACTTCTGGGGAGCGGCGGCAGTAACCGGCGCCAGTATCAAGGTAAACGGAATAACAAAAGCTTCCCGACAGGGAGATGTCCGGTTTTACGAGGTGCTTGAAAAAATGGGTTGTACGGTTCAGCATGAGCCGGACGGAATAACGATTACGGGCGGAAAGCTGTCTGCTGTCGAGGTGGATATGTCCGATATGCCGGATATTGTTCCGACCCTGGCGGTTGTGGCAGCTTTTGCAACAGGAACCACCCGGATTACCAATGTGGCCCATCTGAAAGAAAAAGAGAGCGACCGTCTGGGTTGTGTTGCTGCCGAGCTGAACCGGATGGGAATAAAGGCCATGGCCGGTGTCAGCGGACTTGAGATTATCGGCGGAAAACCCCACGGAACTTTGATTCAAACCTATGACGATCACCGAATGGCCATGAGTTTTTCCATTGCCGGACTGGTGGTGCCTGGAATTGTCATACAGGATGAAAAATGCGTCCGGAAATCATTTCCCAACTACTGGGTTGTATTTGGAGGATTGTACCCCTCATGAATATTTATCTGATCGGATACCGCTGCACGGGAAAAACAACTGTGGGAGAACTTCTTTCCCGGAAGATTTCCTGGCCCATGCTGGACGCGGATGTTGAACTGGTGAAGGAGCAGAAACGGCCGATTTCCGAGATTGTGGAAAAAGAAGGATGGAATTCCTTCCGAAGCATTGAAAAAGCGATTATCCGGAAACTCAGTTGTCTGAATCATCACGTGATCGCAACCGGTGGTGGAGCTGTTCTGGACCCGGAAAATGTCGGCATCATGAGAACCACGGGCAAGGTGATCTGGCTCAAAGCCAGGCCGGAAACCATTGCCCGGAGAATGGCCAATGATAAAAGTACCGGAAACAACAGACCGGCATTGACAGATAAAGGAATCTTTGATGAAATCGAAGAAACCCTGAATTTCCGGAATCCGATTTATGAGAGTGCCATGGATTTTTCCATTGATACGGACTGGATGACAATCGAGGAGATCTGTGATCTGATCCAAAAAAAAATATAGTATGATGAGCCAATTTCAAAACGATTATAAAGCGTCACACCGGCGAAAGTCAGTGCTCAAAAAAGAGCCGAAAATACTGGATTTTAGTTTTCGCCGGAACTACAACAAGAGACTTTTGAAATTGGCTCTGATGAAACCACAATAAGTCCCATTTTCGTCATGCGGACTGGATCCGGCATCCAGAAGTTTCTTTAAAAGACTGGATTCCGGGTCAAGCCAGGAATGACAAAGGGTGATATTTTAAATTTTTTGCGAGAGCATCAAGGTATAAGGAGAAAAGATGTCCGGCAACACATTTGGAAAACTGTTTCAGATCACCACCTGGGGTGAATCCCATGGACAAGCCGTTGGTGTAACCGTTGACGGCTGTCCTCCCCGGATACCCCTTGATGCGTCCATGATCCAGAAGATGTTGGACCGGAGAAAACCCGGTGGTTCCATTACCAGCACATCCAGGAAAGAAGCGGATCAGGCCATTATTCTATCCGGGGTCTTTGAAAACATGACTACAGGCACGCCGATCACCATTATTGTAAACAACCAGGATGCGGATTCATCTGCTTACAGTAAAATCGCCGATCTGTATCGTCCTGGACACGGAGATATAACCTATCAGGCAAAATACGGAATACGGGATTATCGTGGCGGTGGACGCGCATCTGCACGGGAAACCGTTGCCAGGGTTGCCTCTGGTGCGGTTGCCGGTGCTCTGCTGGAACGGAACAGCATTCAGGTCATTGCCTATACCATTGAACTGGGCGGTATCCAGGCCAAACATCGGAACCTGGATCAGATCTCAGACAACATGTTTTTATGCCCGGATGCAGAAGCCGCCCAAAAAATGGAACAGCGGGTTACCGAGGTTCGGAAGCAAGGTGATTCCCTTGGCGGAATTGTGGAGATCCTTGCCCGAAATGTACCAAAAGGACTGGGGGAGCCGGTGTTTGACAAACTGGATGCCCAGCTTGCCGGAGCGCTCATGAGCATCGGTGCGGTAAAAGGCGTGGAGATCGGCGCCGGGTTTCAGGCAGCCAGAATGCTGGGTTCGGAAAACAACGACCCGATTCTTCCGGATGGATTTCAGACCAACAACGCAGGCGGAATCCTGGCCGGAATCTCCAATGGTGATGATATCGTGATCCGGGTTGCGGTCAAGCCGATTCCTTCCATCACCCGGGAGCAGACAACCATCGACATCTCCAACCATCCGAGAATCATTTCAACCCGGGGAAGGCATGATATTTCGGCCATCCCGAGGATCAATGTGGTATGTGAGGCCATGGTCAACCTGGTGCTTGCAGATCATCTGCTGCGGCAAAAGGTGATATCCTGACCATGACCATCCTGTTTTCCCAAAAATTTCCAGTGAACCAAAAGGTTCATGTTGCCAAAGGTGATGACCCTTACGAAAACACACGCGCGGTATTGAAACAGCTTGACCTGTCCTTTCTGAAAAACAAACGGGTTCTGCTCAAACCCAATGTGGGACGGATCGCTCCCCGGGGACAAGGCATTATCACGGATTCCAGGGTTGTCGCAGCAGCAATAGATTGGTTTATGGAAATCGGTGCGGATGTAGCGATCGGCGAAAGCCCCATTGTAGGCGTGGATACCATGGAGGCCTTTGATGCTGCAGGGATTACTGAAGTTGTTGACAAGCGGAAGTGCTCGCTGATCGACCTGAATGAGGGAAAGTATGTGGACCTGCCTGCGCCGGACGGAATTGCAGTCAAGGGATTTAAAGCCTGCAATCCGATTTTCAGGTTTGATTTCCTGGTTTCCATACCCGTGATGAAAATGCACATGCACACCGGCGTGTCCCTGTCCATCAAAAACATGAAAGGCTGCCTGTGGCGGCGCAGCAAGGTGGATCTGCACATGCTGCCGCCGGTTTCAGGCAATAAGGAAAAACCGATCAATATCGCTATAGCGGACATGTCCGCGGTTCTCCGCCCTCACCTTTCCATCATTGACGGAACCGTGGGTATGGAAGGTCTGGGGCCCAGTGCCGGTAAAGCCAGACCTTTCGGCGTTGTCCTGGCGGGTCTTGATCCCTTTGCAGCAGATGCAGTTGCCTGCCGTCTGATGGGCACAACCGCAGAAAAGATCCCTCATCTTTTCATGGGAGCAGAACGCGGATTTGGGGTCATTGATCTTGCTCAGATTCAGGTTTCTCCGGAAAACTGGGAAAACTGGATCACACCGTTTCTTCCTCCACCGGAAAATCTGTCCATCGAATTTCCCAATGTAAAAGTGCATGACAAAAATTCATGCAGTGCATGCCAATCCACGCTTCTGCTGTTTTTAAAACGATACCGGAAGGTCATTCTGGACTATTTTCCAAAAGATGAGCTGATCCAATTTGCCATCGGCAAGGGTCATGAAACCATTCCGAAAAACACCATCTGTATCGGAAACTGCACGGCCAATATCGGAAAAAACAGAACCTTTATCAAAGGATGCCCTCCGGTTGCCAGTGAAATCCTATGTGAAATCACCGGAAAACCATCCATCGATCTTCTGGATGGAAAAAGTGAGACACCGGATTGAATTAAAGGTATGCAAAGTTTGAAAAATATGGTAAATTACCGGCATAAAATTTCTTTATTTTCCCACTTTTCTCTACTTTATTACTGTTAATCTATACTGATGATATACCATGAATGGTTATTTCCTTAGAAATAATCGGTTTACGGTTGTTTGTATCCTTCTGATCGCTGGAATTCTCGGGTGCGGATACAAACCATCGAATCAACCCAAGCCCAGAATTGTTCAGGGGTTGCTGGACCTGAAAAACTGGGATATCCAAGAACAAGGCTCCATTTCTCTTTCCGGCGAATGGGAGTTTTACTGGCAGCAGTTCATATCAACAAAACAGCTCCCTTCTGTTGACCCGACAAATGTGAAAACCTATTTCAATATCCCAAACGCATGGAACCGCCATCTTCTCAATGGTATCAGAATTCCGTCCACGGGATATGCCAGTTTCCGTTCAACCATCTTTTTGAAAAAATACCCTTCGGAAATGGCCTTCTACATACCAGCGATGAATACGGCATATGAAATGTTTGTCAATGGTAAAAAAATAAGCTCCAATGGGTCAGTCGGAACCACTTCACAAACATCTCTGCCATACTATAATCCTTGCGTTGTTACCGTACCCGGTTCTGAAAAAATGGACATCATTTTACATATCTCCAATTTTCACGATCAAAAGGGAGGCCCCCGCCAAAAGATCATTTTCGGAACGGAATCACAAATTCGAAACATTTATTTATCCGGAATTGCATTGGATCTTTTTCTCTTCGGCAGCATTCTGATGATCGGGCTCTACTATATGGGGATCTATCTGCTTTTAAACAATATGCGATCCTCCCTTTATTTCAGCATTTTCTGTATGATCATTGCCGTGCGTATCCTGGTAACCGGTCAATATTTCATTCTCCACCTGTTTCCGGCTATTTCCTGGGAACTTCTCACTAAAGTGCTGGGGATCACCTTATTTTTATCGGTTCCGGTTTTTATACAATTCGTACATTCTATTTTTCCGGACTTTATATCCAGACGATATGTACAGATTGTCATTTTCATTGGCACAATATTTACGGGCTTTGCAGTTTTTACACCCCGCATTGTTTATTCCCATCTGGTGCGCCCCTACCAGATCGTCATTATCCTATCTTCATTGATTGTCTTGTATGCGCTCTTTCAAGAAATACGCAGAAAAAAGGAAGGTGCGGTTGTCTTTATCTGTGGTTTCCTAGTTTTTTTCATCACAATTCTCAATGATATCCTTGTGGATAATGACGCGATAAAAACGCCTCTTATAGTACCATTCGGATTATTTATTTTTATTTTTTCCCAGGCATTCCTGCTTTCTCAACGGTTTTCAAGTGCCTATAAGATTATTGACAAACAACATTCCGAATTGACGCAGAGCAATAAAAACCTGCAATCTGCAATTAAAAAAGCAGAAGCTGCAAACCAGGTAAAAACCCAATTCTTGAACAATATCAGCCATGAACTCAGGACACCTCTGAACGGTATAACCGGATTCACGGATATGCTACTGGATTTCTCAGTTGACGCTGCTCAAAAAGAATATATTCATCATATAAAAACAAGCAGTGAAGATCTCCTTGCCATAATTAATGATATTCTCGATTTTTCAAAAGTGGATTCCCCGGATCTGGAATTTCAACAGATTGATTTTGATCCCGAACTCCTTGCCTATGATGTGTGTGAATTGTATCAACTCAAGATTGAAGGCAAACCCATCGAACTGTTTTGTCATATTGATGAAGACCTTCCTGTAATTGTAACAGGAGATCCCAATAGATATCGTCAGGTTATAAATAAACTTTTAGGAAATGCTTTAAAATTCACACGCTCCGGAGAAATCCATATCAGCCTCAGGGCATCTGAACAAACCACGGATAAAATTAAAATCATTGTCACGATTCAGGATACTGGAATTGGGATCCATCCTGAATTTCTCAACCGGATATTTGAGCCATTTTTTCAGGCAGACGGATCATTTACAAGGGAATTCGGCGGCACGGGTCTGGGGCTTTCCATATGCAAAGAGGTAGCAAAAAAAATGGGGGGCGACATCCAGGTGGAAAGCAAGCTCAATCTAGGCAGCACATTCTTCTTCTCCGCCTGGTTTGGAAAAACTACAGTCAAATCAGCATCCCGGTTTAAAACAACCTCTTTGAAGGGGAAAAAAATACTGATCATGGACGATAGCCGGAACAGCCTGGAATTTCTGACCCATATGTTATCATCTGCTGAAATGACCACAATCAAAATTTCCAAGATGGAAGAAATACGATCAAAATCAAACCCGGCTGTTGCAGAAAACCAACCGATTGATGCATGTATCGTCAAAATAAAAAAGCAGGAGAAGGATCTGTTTTCAATTGCGAATGAAATCCGATCCATTACATCTGGACAACAGGATATCATCCCCAATAACCAGAGATTACCTCTGATTGCAATATCTTCTGTACTGCGCAGCAAGGATTGTATGGAAGCCGGATTTAACGGGTTTCTGATTAAACCGATTCGCAGGGATCGGCTGCTATTAATGCTCGAAAAAGTCATTGTTTCAAAAAATGAGCCCTCTTTGCCGTTGAAAATTGCCAATCAATATTCCATACGGGAGGAAATCAAACACTCTTTGAATATACTATTGGTGGAAGACAACCCCATGAATCAGAAAATAGCAAAACTCATGATTCAAAAAGCCGGTTACCATGTGGAAACCGCCAATAACGGTAAAGAAGCGGTGGATGAAATACTGAAAAATTCAACTGCATATCATCTCGTCCTCATGGATATTCAGATGCCGGAAATGGATGGAATCACAGCAACCAAGGTCATCCGGGAAAAAGGCTACACGGAAATCCCAATTGTCGCCCTGACTGCTCACGCACGAGAAGAAGACCGTGAAGCCTGTCTATCTGCAGGCATGAACGACCATATCACGAAACCATTGAAACGGGAAAAACTCTATGATCTTTTGCGTACATGGGTTATCGAAAAACAATTGTGAATGAAAAAAATGACAACCAAACAAAAACTCAAATGGCTCTTGCTTTTGCCGATCATCGCGCTTCTGTATGCTGCCGTGAACTACGGTTTACAGAATCTTATGATTCTGCCCAGCTTTACTTCTCTGGAAAATGATGAGGCCAAAAAAAATCTGGAACGCTGCGTGGATACCATCCAGGGAGAGATCCATCACCTGGCAATGATTGCCGGAGACTGGGCCGTATGGGATGACACCTATCGTTTTGTGCAGGATCGGAATCCGGAATATATTGAATCCAATTTTCATTGGAATTCACTTGAAAGTGCCAGCAGCATTAACCTGATCTACGTTGTTTCTTTACATGGAAACGTTTTCTGGGGTGAAGCCTATGACTCATCCCGGAATGGGAAAATCAGCATGGCGGAATTCCCGGATACGATTTTTCCAAAAGGTCACCATCTGCTGAAACCAGGTAAAAAAAACAAAGCCCGGTCCGGAATCCTGATCACGGATAAAGGGCCGATGTTCATCACATCACAATCCATTCTAAAAAGCTCCGGCGAAGGGCCTTCCATGGGTGTCCTGATCATGGGAAGGTTTGTAAAAAAGGAAATGATCAAAAGCCTGATCGAAAAAACCCGTGTGGATTTTTCCCTGAAAGACCTCAAGCATGATGGGTTGACAACCGAAGAAAAAGATGTTGCGGCCAAGCTGAGTAAAACCCCTTTTGAAATCGTTCTTCACAGTGATAATCTTCTTCATATATACACTGTATTACGCGATATGGCAGGTTCTCCGGCCCTACTTCTTCGGGCTGAAGTTCCGAGAGCCATTATGAATAAAGGAAAAACTGCAGCATGGTTTGTCTCGGTGTCGGTTCTAATAACCATAACCTTGATCGCAACTTTCATTGCCATCGTCATGAATACCTATATCATGAATATCCGGAAAAGAACTTCACTTATCGAATCCATTGTAGATGAACGCACACAGGAACTTCAGGTAGCAAAAGAGGAAGCAGTTCAATTACAGATTGCCGCGGAAAAGGCAACCAAAGCCAAAAGCGAATTCCTCGCCAATATGAGTCATGAAATCCGAACACCCCTCAATGTTGTTATTGGAATGGCGGAAGTTGTCATGAAAACAGCCAGAGATGACCGTCAGCGGATGCTTTTAGATACGATCAACCGGGAAGCTCGTTCCCTTCTGGGGATCCTGAACAGAATACTGGATTTTTCAAAAATCGAGGCCGGAAAGCTGGAGCCGGAAAGTATCCCCTTTGACTTACGGGTGATGGTCGATGATCTGATGAAAAGTATCTCATTTCATGCAAAGCAGAAAGGACTTGATTTTTCTTTCCAGCTTTCCACGGATATCCCGTCACATATTGTCGGAGATCCGGGCCTTATCCGACAGATATTGATGAACCTGGCAGGGAATTCGATAAAGTTCACTTCAAAGGGAAGCATTCGTATTCAGGGAGAACTCCTGGAAAAACATGAAAAAAACATCAAAGTCAGATTCACTGTTCAGGATACGGGCATTGGCATTGCAAAGGAACAGCAGAAAAATATTTTCGAAAGCTTCACACAAGCCGACGGTTCAACCACCCGGAAATTCGGGGGAACCGGTCTGGGAACCACCATTGCCAAAAATCTTACGGAACTGATGGGGGGTGAGATGGGAATGGAAAGTATATTGGGTTCCGGAAGTACATTCTGGTTTACATTGAAGCTTGTCTGTCAGGAGCATCCGATCACGGCAACTGACGAACCGCTCCATTCTCTTGACAATCTGCGTGTCCTGGCTGCAGTCGGTATCAGTTCAGAACCCTGCCTTCAAGCCGAGCATCTGAAAAGCATAGGATGTGTTCCTGAAATTGTGGACAGCGGGAAGGATACTATTTCAAATCTTGATATGGTTATACCGTCAGGCAAAACCTTTGATCTGATTCTCATCTACTATCAACAGCAGGATACCGATGGTTTTACACTGGCGTCGGAAATCCGGAAAATGGAAAATCTGAAATCAATTCCGATCATTCTGATCACGAATCTTGGGAATATAGGAGATGGAAAAAAATGTATGGACCTGGGAATCAACGGGTATCTGAGTACTCCTCTGAAGGCAGATGAGTTTTCTAAAATGATCCGGATGGTAATCAATAACGTTCCGCAGGAAAATTACGACAAAAAGCAAACACTGGTTACCCGGCATACCATTGCTGAAACCTTTCGCAAAAATATCCGGATTCTTCTTGCAGAGGATTATCCTGCGAACCAGACAATTGCCCTGCTCCATCTGGAGGAAGCCGGTTTCCAGGTTGACCATGTGGAGGATGGGGAAAAAGCGTTACAGGCATATATGAACAAACCATATGACGTCATCCTGATGGATATTCAGATGCCTGTCATGGATGGTTATGAGGTCACCAAAAAAATTCGTGAGCTGGAACAGAACAAACAGGAAACTGTTACGGACAAAAAAAACAATCTACCAAAACCGATACCGGTTATTGCAATGACTGCCCATTCCTTAAAAGGTGTCCGCGAAAAATGCCTTGCTGCCGGAATGAATGATTATATTACCAAACCGTTAAACTTTAAAACGCTGATGGCAATGATTTCAGAATGGGCTGAAATCGATCCTCCGTCAACACCATATACAATGAAACCGGATAGTTCATCAGATTCGGGAAAAACCAGCCGTGATATGTTGATTGAAGAAATTCCCCCCCTGGATTTTGAAAAAGCTCTTTCGGAATTCATGGGTAAAAAAGAGATCCTTGTCAAAACCCTCAACCAGTTCCTGAAGCAGGGCAGATCCCAGGTGGAAACCATCCGAACTGCGATTGCTGAAGAACAAACTAAAGTCATTCAGGCGGAAGCGCATAAACTAAAAGGCGGGTCTGCCAATTTAACCATGGACAGGCTGTCCGCAATCGCCTTTGATCTTGAAAATTCAGGCAGCAGAGGACAATTGGAAGAAGCTCCCGTACTTCTGTCAAAAATGGAACATGAGTTTTCCCGACTTGAAATATTCCTACAGGCAGAATGGGTTTAAAAAGATTCGGGGCCAAACCATTACCATAAAAAATTCCGGATGAACAATATGAAAATCCTCATTGTGGATGATGATTCCTCAAGTCTGAGCAAAATAACGGCGATTCTGGAGGAAATGGGAACCTGTACAGCGGTTGAAAGTGGAACCAATGCTGTAAAGACTTTTGAAGACGCCTTGTCTCACTCAGAACCGTTTGATCTGGTTACACTGGATATTGATATGCCGGATCTGGATGGAATCAAAGTTCTTCAGAAAATCCGAATGATGGAAGAGGAAAAAAAGATTCCAAAATCGAATCGATCCCGGATCATTATGGTTTCAGGAAAATCCGATAAAAACAGCCTCGTCACCTGCTTGAAGGCCGGGTGTGACAGTTTTATCGTAAAACCATTCAATATTACAACCCTGATTGAAAAGATGGAGAAGATTGAAACCAAAGATGGCCGGAAGCCTTTTATCCTTCCCAAATCTGTTGCCAAGCATTGCACGGAAAACCAAAAAGAGGAAGAACCACCATTGATAATGGATGATCCGCCGGTAAAGAGTAAGCGTTTGCGCATTCTCATCGTCGACGATGACGACATCAGCAGACAGAAGATGGAAACCATCCTGGAAGAGACTGGGGATTGTACAGCGGCAAAGAGCGGTCAGGAAGCGATTGCATTTTTTCAAACGGCTGTGAAACAAGGAAAATTTTTTCATCTGATTACAATGGACTATTCCATGCCGGAATTGAGCGGTGTGGAAACACTGTCTCAAATAAGGAAAATTGAATCCGCTGAAAAAATCTCATCCGGGAATTGTTCCAAAATCATTATGGTAACGGGTCATTCAGACAAAGAAAATGTGCTCACCAGCCTCCAGGCCGGCTGCAATGAATATGTCGTGAAACCGTTCAATCAGGAAACCATATTCCAGCGGTTAAAAAAATTGAACCTCATCAATATGCAATCCTGATGCCTCTCAATGGGGATCTGAAAAATATCTTCAGAACGATTATGGTTGCATCGCCGTTTTTTTTACAATCCAATCGACTCCCTGAAATCGCTGGGTGACCGGCCGAACCACTGTTTGAAAGCCCGCGTAAAATTACTGGAATCGGAGTACCCGAGACGAAAAGCCACATCGATGATGGAAAACCGCATCTGACGAAGATATTGGACTGCCAGTTGTTTGCGGGTTTCTGTCAGGATATCTCGGTAACTGGTATTTCGCCGGCCAAGGTATCGGCTCAGACTTCTGGTGCTCATGCCGATGGATCTAGCAACTTTGTCCAGAGATGGTTCTCCTAAGGCGAGCAGTTCAATAAGTTTCTCATGAACCTGATAATCCAGCCGGTCCTTCCTGAACCGGGAAAGATATTCGATGGCGATCTGATCGTTTTTCCTGGCGATTTCCGAATTGGCTGCCGGCAAAGGTTTTAGGATATCTGAATTATAAAAAGAGATGCGGTTGTCCGGGGCTGAAAAAACAATCGGAGCCCTGAACAATTCATCAAACCGCTGTGTATTTTCCGGCCGGTCATGCATCAGTTCAACCGATCTGGGCTTCAGACTTTCTTCATCGAGCGTTCTTGCATAGGTTATGGTTACGGCCATGAAGGCATCAACGGAAGCGGCAGCCGGCAGAGGTCGATCCGGAAAAGGACTGAAGCAGAGTTCCGTCACGTTTTCCCCCGCGTTGATCCGGACATCCACTTCATCCGTAATGATCTGGTAAAACTGGAGAAGCCTGTCCATGGCTTCTTTGATGGTGCTGCTCGCCATCAGTGCTACTCCCAGGGCATGAAATGTGGTGGGTTTCAGATATGGAAGCACGTTCAGCCCGATACATGGATCTTTTGTGTTGGCAACAGCAAGCGCCCATAATCGTGAATAGGATGTGATGGGGATTCGGGCATCCGGTGACCGGATATCCCTTACGTCAATACCTGCTTCCGCAAGCAACGCATTCTTGTCATAACCATAAGATTCATAGGTCTGGGTAATAACATTTATCCATGTGCCGATTATGGATGGTTCTTTCATATTGGCTGAAAATGACCTGTATGTTATGAAAAACTGTGATTGAATCGGTTAAAAAAACGCCAAACATGACAAAAAGGAGTCGCTGCCATGAATCATCATTTTCATATTCCAAAAGAGAAATGGATTCAATCCCTGTTTTTTCTGGCTGGAGGAGTTAATTTCATTGGTATTCCCATTTTCAGCAAATTCTTTACCAATACCTATCTGTCAGAGATCGATCCGGCCACATTTTCAAGTGTGAGCCTTGTAATCATCATGCTCTGGGGTTTGGCATACATTGCCCTCGGGTTCCATTATCACCTTGCCCCTTATGTATCCGCAGTCTTTGCTGTTGAAAAATTCTTTTATACCGGTGTTTGGATTATCTGGATGAAATACAATCTGGCTTCGCTGCCATCCATCTATTCCAGAGACCTTCTTACCGGTTTTTTCTATTCGGTATATGGTGTCAATGATTTTCTGTTTGGGGTATTTTTCCTGTTTGTTTTTATCCGGATCAGAAAGTACAGACCGGAGTGATTACTTGGCTGCATACTAGATTTTTCGATAGCATTTTTTGCTATGTGTGGATGAGCCAGGTAGGATGCGCTTTCAAGCGCATCTTCCTTGATCACTCTCCATAAAAAACTTCTGATCCGGCTTCCACACTTCCACCCCAGTCCTCAGGATAAATACCCATCTTCACATAACAGTGAAATGTTGAATATGGCCATGCTCTTACTTCGTCACCCAATCCGTGTTTCACTGGATTAAATGGGTAAAATAATGACTCACTCCATTCGGTTCGGTAAAAACAATATGATCGGATTTACGGATATCAGAATAGGAAGCGGCAAGGGTGATTTTTCGGATACGATGGTTCAAAAAATCTGCAACATACCACAAACTATTGATTGATACATATTCGCAATCACATTGATTCTTCTTAATTGCATATCATGTCCCCGGAATTCCAAAGCTCTCACCAGTAAGACGCCCCCCCTTTTCTACGAACCTTTATTTTCTAATGTAACTGATTTTTCTATCGCTTGATTATTATTGTGGTTTATTCCTTCAGGGGGTAAGGTCAGTGTTGGTGGTAGTTTATATAGCAATTTAGCAGAATATTTTTTTAAAATTATATTTGCTCTCTTCAATGTGTTTTCAGGAGAACACCATGGATCATATTTATTAGGATCAAAAACAGTAGCTAATAGTATAGCAATTTCCTCCATATCTAGTTGTTCAGGTGTTTTCCCAAAGTATTTATTGGATGCGTTGTCAATACCATTTAAACCGTGCCCCCAATAACCATTATCAAAAATGAAATTTATTGTCTGTTTAGCCGTCCAATTTCGACTTACCCATATTGTAGATACGGTGCTGTATAATGGCCAACGTTTTCTTAATAATGGATGGTTTTTTTTTGAGAAGCAACAACGCAGCCGATCTCGAAATACCACTACTTACATCGTTAGGAAAACACAAATTTTTTTGGAGAACAAAAACATCTGTAACATGAAATGGCTTCATCTTTATTTCGTAACCGCTCAACAAACCCCATCTTCTCAATCCGATAAAATCATGGCATGATCCT
>DYJC01000035.1 GCA_020723305.1 Desulfosudis oleivorans | reverse complement strand
AAGAGGACCATAATCGATATAGAAATAATTGTCATCTTCATTTTTAGCACACAACTAAAAACTCACAGGCGCCTGCTGTTTGGCGTCCTGTGCAGTGGCGGGTTCGACGCTCTTGTTCATTTCTGCTGCCTGTTCGTCTTGTGTCATTATATGTTCCTCTGGTTTCTCGGATGTAGGAACAAACCGAGGCATTCCAGATCTGGCATCCAATGTTCCTAAAAATTTACCCGGCTTTTCGAATCGAGGATCATAAGTTCCTTTTGCCTCACCTATAATGGCTTCAATTTTATCTGCCCCACCCATCCAGAAATATCCCCAGTTTGCCTCTTTGGCTGGTGGCCCAATAAATGTCTTTCCAGACATTCTCCCCACGCTATAGCCTTGGAGTGTGTCAAGATTTATAACGAACTCAGAATACCGATCTAAGAGCCTCAACCACTTTTCATTTTCTGCTTCTATAAGGTAGAAGTTCAAGTGATGCCTTCCACCGGTATTTGTCTGCAGCCAGTATTGTTGCGACCTACGGCTTCCAGAAATGAGTTGGACTTTTCGATCGTACTCCGCCAAGAAAGGATGAATTGCCTTCCAATGAAAAACCAGCTGGCTCTTTGTCTCGGGAATGTCTGTTTGATATGATTGCCAAAAGACTGTATGGCGACCGAATGCCAAAAACCAAAAGATAACCATCAGGATAGGGATAACTGACAATCCGCACAAAAAACCTACGGCGAATTTATGTCGCAAAAAAATTTCCTTTATCATATTTCTCACGTCGAACGCCCGGCATAAGGCGCGGCGGCTTTTTGCCGTCGCTCTTAATGCCGTTGTTAACATTTTATTTCTTTAAATCGCTTTGATTCATGAATGACCATTTCAAATAGTGCCTTTCTTGCTGATAAGCACTTTTGAAAATCAATATCAATTTTTCCGATATCATCCTTTTCAATAGCTTGATTTTTCCTTTGTTTATTCACTATTTCTCTTTTATTGTTAAAGTAGCTCGAACAGGCCTCTTCCAAACTTTCCATTTCGCCGGCAAGTCTATGATAATAGAGGTTGACATTCAATGAAAGCTCTTGGAGTTTTTGGCTTAACGGCGCGATCTTAGTTTCAATTGGAGTTCCAATGCCATATATCGACGCCATGTCACTCTGCAGAGCATTTTCAAATTCAATTAACAAAATCCCTATCGTCTCGATTTTTTCTCGAAGGAAAGACCGAGCTTCCTTTCTCCTCATCAAAAACGATTGAAGCACCTGAACGCCGATAGAGCCCATTAGCGCAATAATAGCCCCGATCAATGTACTTATTAGCGGCATCCAATTTCCGCCACTTGACGAAACAGTTCTTTGTATTTCTTTCAGCAAATTTAAAATCTCTTGGTCCATAATCGATCCAGAATGTTAACGTTGCCTTCACCGGTGGCAATGGAGCGCAGCGGAATTGCCATCCGAGTGCAAGGCATGGTTGGCAGTTTTATTTCAATTCAACACCCAAGAACTTTCCCATCGCACGAAGAACGATCTCTGGCGACTCGTCAAATGCCACATGTTCGGCAAAGGGAATGTTCAAGAAGTTCGCTTTCTCGGTCATGGCTTTCAATCGAGCCATGCTCTCAAGATTGGTAAGGAAGTCGTTGTCCCCGCGAATCACTAACATATCTGAGGCAATATCTCGCATGCTCTCTTCGGGATGTCCACCTGTAGACAGGTCTGTCCACATGGCGACAACGCTCCTGGAAAACGTATCGAAATCCGGCTTGGGATTCAGACGCATATAGGTATCGTAGCTTGCAGGGAACATGCCCTTCCAAGCCTCGCCGGTCATGCCGGAAATCATCTCCCAGCAAGGTTCGTGTTCATTCATTTCCCAGCTTGCACCCACGGTTACAACTTTCTGGAGCCTGGTGTCTTTCCCTGCTGCATACCGATACGCCACCACGCCACCGTCGCTGAATCCAAATATGCTGAAAACCCGAAGATCGAGCGTATTGATTACCGCCTTGAGATCATCCGTCAGGGTCTTATAGGAGAGTTTGGTGCTTCCCAAGTTTGACCGTCCGTGTCCTCGGCTGTCGATCCCGATCAATCTGAAGTGACGAGAAAGGGTTGGCGTAATAGTGTTGAAGTCCTCAATGGTTCCGAACCCCCCATGCAGCATGAGCAAGACGGGGCCATCAGAGATCCCGATTTCTTCGATGTAAATCTCGGCGTCGCCACTCACGACGAGGCGACCTGTTGTATGGTTAAACGTGGTAAAACTGTTCATTTCGGCATTCTCCTTGTGTGCGATGCTTGCGCATCCGGCTAATATAAGTGCGCATACTCCCATCAATACTTGTGCGTAACTTTTTCGGGTGTTCATTCCAATTCCTCCTGCCAACGAGCCCGGATATGCGGAAACCGGGTTTAATCAATTCAAATTAACAACTACTATACACCAACAATTAAATAAAATCGTTAACTACTGAGAAACCCGGTTTTCCGTATCATCCGGTGGTTATTGGCGGTTTGATAGGATAGCACTGATTTACAGCCGTCATTCTAAAACTCCTGCTGCAATACCTGATCTGATCCCCTGGTATCTCTCTCAAAATTACTTGTAAATGACGGCCGGAATTATACGCAGGCATCACATTGACCCAAGCCTGATCAATAAGGCCATCAGAAAGGCGGTCCAAACCGCAGGTCTGCATAAAAAGATCAGCGCGCATACCCTGCGCCATTCGCCACGCACCTTTTGGAAAACGGAGTGAATATACGGGTAGTGCAGGAACTATTGGGCCATGCCGACGTCAAGACCACTGAGATTTACACTCATGTCATGGAGAAGGACATATCTGCTGTCTTAAGCCCTCTGGACCGCATTGTAAAAAATCAATAGCATTGTCTCCGATGCATAACTTCTGAATACAATACAGCCGAATAAACCAACATGAAAAAGGGCGGTACAAATCCCAGCGATTTTTTTGAAATCAACTGGTTGTACCGGGATTCTGCATAATTTGGCCTTTTCATCGCAATTGTCATTACACCCCCTTTTTTCCCCCTCGAGGGGGGAATTATCAGTAGGGGAGCGCTCTCAAAGGGGATTCAGCAAAGAGCTCCAATGGAGATTCAGCAGAGGGCCTCAATAGGAATGGAGGCCCTTCAAGCAAATGCCATATGGCGCAATTATTTTATATCCTGATGATATTCCTGTAATGACCGGATATCGACCTTGTTTCTCCTCTTTGCTGCAATGCCTGTTGCCGCTGCGATGGATGCAGCAATGGTGGTGATGTAAGGGATATTATACTTGATCGCGGTTTTCCGGATATAGGAATCATCCGTCTGACTTTCCTTGCCGCTGGGGGTGTTGATGACCACATCAATCTCTTTATTTTTTAAGGCATCCACAATGTCCGGTCTGCCGAATCCCAGCTTTTCAATGGATTGGGACGGGATTCCGTTTTCCTTCAGGTATTTTCCGGTGCCTTTGGTGGTCAGGATGGTAAAGCCAAGTTCCTTGAAGAGGGTTGCGGTCTGTATGGCTTCTTTTTTATCCTTGTCCGCTACGGTAATCAATACGGTTCCTTCAACCGGCAGCGGCGTTTTGGTCGCTTCCTGGGCCTTGAAAAATGCATACCCATAGGATCCGGACAAACCCAGAACCTCACCGGTCGAACGCATTTCAGGGCCGAGCAGGGGATCCACTTCCGGGAACATGTTAAAGGGGAAAACCGATTCCTTTACCCCGTAATGCGGAATGGTCTGATGTTTGAGGTTCAGGTCAGGCAGCTTTTTCCCGAGCATGACTTGGGCCGCAAGCCTGGCCATCGGGATATTGCATACCTTGGAAACAATGGGCACGGTTCTGGATGCCCTTGGGTTTGCCTCCAGGATATAGACTGTATCATCGGCAATGGCGTACTGAATATTCATCAGGCCCACCACCTTGAGTTCAATGGCGATTTTCCGGGTATACTCCATGATGGTCCGTACGTGTTTTTCCGGAATGTTGACCGGCGGAATCACGCAGGCAGAATCTCCGGAATGGATGCCGGCATGCTCGATATGTTCCATGACCGCAGGGACAAAAGCATCCTGACCATCCGAGATTGCATCGGCCTCGGCTTCAATGGCATTTTTCAAGAACCGGTCAATCAGGATGGGCCTGTCCGGGCTGATATCCACGGCTGCCTTGACATACCGGACCAGCATCTCCTCATCCAGAACCACCTCCATAGCCCGGCCGCCCAGTACATAGGAAGGACGCACCATCAGCGGATAGCCGATCTCATTTGCGATGGCAAGGGCTGCTTCGAGTGTGCCGGCCATTCCCGATTCCGGCTGCGGGATGCCGAGTTTCTTCATAACCTTGCGGAAACGGTCGCGGTCTTCGGCCAGATCGATGGTTTCGGTAGAGGTGCCCAGGATGTTGACCCCGGCCAGTTCCAGTTCTTTTGCAATGTTTAGGGGGGTCTGCCCGCCGAATTGAACGATTGCGCCAAACGGTTTTTCTTTTTCATAGATGCTCAGCACATCTTCAACGGTCAGCGGTTCAAAATACAGTTTGTTGGAGGTGTCATAATCGGTTGAAACCGTTTCCGGATTGCAGTTTACCATGATCGATTCAATTCCCTCATCCCGGATGGCAAAGGCAGCATGCACGCAGCAGTAGTCGAACTCAATGCCCTGTCCGATCCGGTTCGGGCCGCCGCCCAGCACCATGACTTTTTTATTGCCGGAAACAGCAACCTGATCCGGTGCATTATAGGTGGAGAAGTAATAGGCTGCATTTTCAACACCGCTGACCGGAACCGGTTCCCAGGCCTCTTTCATACCCAGAGCCTGACGTTTTTTCCGGATCTCGGTTTCCGGGAAATTCAGAATCTTGGCAAGATATTTGTCCGCAAAACCATCTTTTTTTGCCTGGATGAAAAGATCATCAGGAGGCAGTTTGCCTTTGTATGTCAGCATCTTTTCTTCCAGCTCGACCAGTTCCTTCATCTGCCCGATAAACCAGGCCTTGATGTAGGTAAGATTGTGCAGATCTTCTATGGTGGCTCCTTTACGCAGGGCTTCATACATGATGAACTGCCGTTCGCTGGTGGGTTTGCTAGCGAGTTTCATCAGTTCATCCAGACTCTTTTGATGAAAATCTTTTGCAAATCCAAGTCCATGTCTTCCGTTTTCCAGGGAGCGGATCGATTTCTGAAACGCCTCCTTGTAATTTTTCCCGATACTCATCACCTCGCCAACCGCGCGCATCTGGGTGCCAAGTTCATCTTTGACCCCCGGGAATTTTTCAAATGCCCATTTGGCAAACTTGACCACCACATAGTCACCGGACGGGGTGTATTTTTCCAAAGAGCCATCCCTCCAGTAGGGGATTTCATCCATGGTAAGGCCCCCGGCAAGCAGCGAGGAAACCATGGCAATGGGAAAGCCTGTGGCTTTGGAAGCCAGTGCCGATGAACGGGATGTTCTGGGATTGATCTCGATCACCACAACCCTTCCGGTTTTTGGGTCGTGGGCAAACTGGATATTCGTGCCCCCGATCACCTCGATTGCATCCACGATGTCATAGGAATATTTTTGAAGTCGATCCTGAAGTTCCTTTGAGATGGTCAGCATAGGCGCGGTGCAATAGGAGTCGCCCGTATGCACACCCATTGCATCCACATTTTCAATAAAACATACTGTAATTTTTTGATTTTTTGAGTCTCTTACCACTTCCAGTTCCAGCTCTTCCCATCCCAGAACAGATTCCTCAACCAGGATCTGATGGACAAGGCTTGCAGCCAGTCCGCGGGCAGCGATCGTTCGAAGCTCTTCGATATTATAAACAAAACCGCCGCCGGTTCCACCCATGGTATAGGCCGGACGGATCACGACCGGATATCCGATCTCCTCGGCAACCTTTTCCGCATCTTCAACATTGGTTACGGTCTGGCTTCTGGCCATTTCAATTCCCAGGCGATCCATGGTTTTTTTAAATTCCGTGCGATCCTCACCGCGCTTAATGGCATCGATGTTCACGCCGATGATTTGTACGCCGTATTTGTCCAGAATCCCGGCCTGATGCAGTTCCGATGACAGGTTGAGACCGGTCTGGCCCCCCAGGTTCGGCAGCAGGGCATCCGGTCTTTCTTTTTCAATGATTGCGGTCAGGGTAACGAGATTCAATGGTTCAATATATGTGGTATCAGCCATGCCGGGATCGGTCATGATGGTTGCGGGATTTGAGTTCACCAGGACAATTTTATAACCAAGGCTTCGGAGCGCCTTGCAGGCCTGGGTTCCGGAATAATCAAATTCACACGCCTGGCCGATAATAATAGGCCCGGATCCGATAATCATGACTTTCTTGATGTCCTTGCGTTTTGGCATATTGGGTCTCCTGTATAATGATCGATTAGTTGTAAATGAATTCATGTCTACTTAATTAATAATTTTTTTTTTATCAATACTTAATGCAGTTACTTTGTCTTTTGAATCGAAGATCCCTTGCATGATGTTTCCGGATACGGTAAAGAGATGTCACCTGTTTTTGTTTACAGAAAATAATGTTTTCAAGGGGTGAGGCGCATGAGCAAACGGGATGAAAACAGTTGGGTCTGGGTTGTGGTTGAAAATCCGGATAAGGATGAAAAAATTGTTGGGCAACTGGATGAGAAATCCGGTATTTCCTTTATTCCAGCGTTTGAAAGCAAGGAAAATGGTTTGCTGTGTATGAATCTATTAGCCCGGGAGCCGGGTAAAACCTATGAGCCCCAGGCGATTCTGTACGAAGAGCTGGCAGCCTATGCAAAGGATCATCGGTTTATCATCTTTTTCCTGGATGGAACCGGAAAAATAACGGAAAAAATTGAGGTTTAATTGTTTTCGTGGATCATTTTTCATCAATCATATCTTGACACATCAACGGTATTCTTTTATATCTGTTCTATAATGAATATGTAAGATAAACCGTATCAATCTTCCAATCCAAAATGGCGACTTTATACAATATCTGAGCGAATCTGTTTGTTTCTGTCGGACTTGTGCAAAATAAAAAAATGACGCCTCCGATCAACTCAAAATAACATAAGGGTATTAAGCCATTATGAGTGTTTCCATGAACCATCCCATATCCACATGGCAGGAACCTGAACCGGGGAATTGTTTCGTCAGGTTCCGCGGCGATACATTTTCCTTTACCCTGAAGCTGTCCCGGAAGGAAAAGGGAAGGGCATGGGTGCGAACCAATATCGGTCATGTGCGAATAACGAGAAAGGAGATTATTCAGGAAGTCGATCTTGAAACACCCCGTCTTGGACGGGATTGGTTTGATATTCCAATGACACAGATCGAAGATGATCAATTCAAAATCACGCTTCCCCTGTGCCACATCGGTCATTTTGAGGGCAAATGCTTTTTTTTAAGAGAGGGTTCCGATATCCCGATCTGGCCGCCGGGCGACAATATTTCAATTCATGTTTCCCCGGCGCACACATGCTCTTCGAACATCATCTACAATACTTTTGTACGTCAATTCGGCCGGAACAAGGAAAAAGTTCAACCTGTTCCGGAAGAGGTGAAAAACAGCATCCATTTTCTGGATCATGCCGGATGGTCGGTAATTCCACCGTCCGGAAGGTTCCGAGATCTGATTTCCGAACTTGATTTTATTACCGGGAAACTGGGTTGCCGTTTTGTGCAGCTTCTTCCCATTCATCCCACGCCAACGACTTTTGCTCGTATGGGAAGATTCGGCAGTCCCTATGCTGCGCAGAGTTTTTTTGATGTTGATCCGGCGCTGGCGGCTTTTGATCCCAAAGAAACACCGGTGGAACAGTTTATTGCATTTGTCGATGCGGTTCATGCCCGGAATTCGGAAGTGATTCTGGATATTGCAATCAATCATACCGGATGGGCAGCCAGCCTCCACAATTCACATCCGGAATGGCTTGTCCGGGATCATGACGGCCGCATTGAAGTTCCCGGGGCATGGGGAGTGACATGGGCGGATCTGACGCGCCTGGATTACTCGAAGAAGGGTTTGTGGAAATACATGGCCGGGATTTTTCTCATCTGGTGCGGGCGGGGAGTTGACGGATTCCGTTGCGATGCCGGGTATATGGTTCCGATTGATGCCTGGAAATATATCATTGCCATTGTCCGGGAACAGTTTCCGGATACGATTTTTCTGCTGGAAGGGCTTGGGGGAAAAATATCGGTGACCCGGAAACTGCTGAACCATGCCGGGTTTGACTGGGCATACTCGGAACTGTTTCAGAATTATGACCGGCATCAGATTGAGTCCTATCTGCCGGAGTCTATTCAAATATCTAAAGAAAACGGTATCACGGTCCATTTTTCAGAGACCCATGACAACAACCGCCTTGCAGCAAGATCGAAAAAATATTCCCGGATGCGAAATGCGCTCTGCGCCCTTTTTTCCATGAATGGCGGTTTCGGGTTTGCCGGAGGAGTGGAATGGTGCGCCACGGAAAAGATCGTTGTTCATGATGCAACATCCCTGAACTGGGGAGCGGCCGATAATCTTGTGGATGATATCCGGCGTCTGACCAGCCTGCTGGAGGTTCATCCTGTTTTTCATGATCAGGTTCAGCTGGAATTGATTCATCAGGAAGGAGATAAGCAGGTCGCACTTCTTCGCCATCACCCGGCTTCACAGAAAAAACTGCTGATCCTGGTGAACCTGGATGAAAACAATCCAAGCGAGATCTTCTGGGATTCCGGACTCCTTGCTTTTGGTTCCGGTACGCCGGTGGATCTGTTAACCAGGGCACCGGTCACCTGTTATGAGTCCAGTGGAAGGGTGGCCTGCCGGCTGGAGGCTGCACAGGTGATCTGCCTTTCCGGTGATCCAAAGGATCTGAATCTGGTCGCACATACGCCCGAAAAAAAGCAGGGTCTGCCGGATCGGATCCAAAAACAGATGATGCGGGCAAAGGTTCTGGATATTTTTGATTTTTATCAAGGTGTTCAGGATCTGGCCGGTTTTGATCCGGATCAGGAATCCTGCAAACTTGCGGACAATCCACTTGCATATTGCCGGGCACAGAACCCGTGGAGCGATGAGTCAAGGGTGGTTGTCTGGAAATATCCGTGTGATACAAAACGTGAGGTCATGGTGCCTCCGGATCATTTTCTGATGATTCAATCCATCCATCCATTCAGAGCCTCAATCCGGGATACAGAGAAAACGGTTTTGATGGAAAAAAGCCTGGAATCCCGCGATGGGCAATTTTTTGCAATTTTTTCACCCCTGCCTGTGCCTCAAACCCTTTTTCCCTGTACACTGAGAATCTCAATCTATCTGGATAATCAATGTGAACATGCCGAATCTCCGCTTCTTTATCTTCCGGAGAGTGAAAAATACAGGGTGCAGACGGTCTTTAACCGGCATGAGATACTTACCAGACCTCTGTTGTTTCTGGGAACCAATGGACGGGGCGGCATGATGCGATCCAATGTTTTCTGGGAAAAACTGGAAAGTAAGTATGATGCGATCCTGTCCGCCAATCTGCATCCCAATATTCCGGTTGACCGATGGATGATGCTGACCCGATGCCGCATGTGGCTTGTCTTCCAGGGTTACTCTCAGGAGATTTTAAGCAGTTGCCTGGACTCTTTTCACTATGATTATGATTCTAAGGGGACATGGCATTATCAGGTTCCGGCAGGACAGGGAGAGCATATCCGGCTGGATGTATGCCTGGAAATGGTCAAAGGGGAAAACAAGGTTTGTTTCACTTTTTTACGAAAGCCTGCAGATGGGCTGCCTGAAAATATGGCAGATGAAAAACAGATCCGGCTGATTATCCGTCCGGATATTGAAGACCGGAGTTTTCATGAGAATACCAAGGCATATGCAGGACCTGAACACAAATGGCCTTTTGCCGTAACCAGGGATGAAAGCGGTTTTACATTTTCACCGGTTCCGGAAAGAGTCCTGCAAGTCCGGGTATCGCCGGGAAAATTTGCATATGAACCGGAATGGTATTACATGGTCTACCGGGCGCAGGACAAAGAAAGAGGCCATGATCCGGATTCCGATCTTTACAGTCCGGGGTATTTTTCCATTGAGCTCACAGGAGGGCAGTCCGCCCGATTGACAGCATGGCATCAACCTTTTTCAAAAGAAAAACCGCATGATTGGAAATCGGCTGCTGCAACCGATCATCAGGGCGGGAAAGAGGTTCTGGCGCCTCTTGAGGCCCTGACCGCCTGTCTTGACCATTATCTGGTGCAGCGGGATTCTTATCAATCGGTTATTGCCGGCTATCCCTGGTTTCTGGACTGGGGGCGGGATGCCTTGATTTTTACAAGAGGGGTGATTTCCGCAGGCAAACACAAGGAGGCAGCATCCATCCTGGAACTGTTCGGGAGATTTGAAAGCCAGGGTACTTTGCCCAATATGATTCTCGGGGCGGATGCCGGCAATCGCGACACATCCGATGCCCCGCTCTGGTTTTTTGTTGCCTGTTCCGACTTGGCCCGATGCAGGGAAGAGGATCGTTTTTTTCTCAATCCCTGCGGATCAAGGACTTATCGTGAGGTTCTGGTCTCCATTGGAAATGCGGTTGTGAAAGGAACACCGAACCGGATCATCATGGACCCGGAATCCGGGCTGGTTTTCAGTCCGTCTCATTATACCTGGATGGATACCAACCATCCGGCAGGAACACCCAGACAGGGGTATCCGATCGAGATACAGGCATTGTGGTTTCATGCCGCAGCCGTATTGGAACAGATCGATTCCAGCGAAAACAGACAGAAATGGGAAAAGATAAAAGTTCTTGTGAAAAACTCGATCAAAACCCTTTATTACCGTGAGGATAAGGGGTATCTTCTGGATTGTCTGCATTGCAATCCAGGGACACCGGCACGTCAGGCTGAACCGGATGACAGCCTGCGGCCCAATCAGCTTTTCGCTGTCACACTTGGCGCCGTGGAGGATGCAAAAATCCGCGCAAGGATTGTCGAGGCTTGCCAGGAACTGATTGTTCCGGGAGCCATTCGAAGTCTGGCAGACCGGAAAGTCTCAAGGCCGCTTGAGATCCATCATCATGGCAGGTTGTTGAACAATCCTTATGAACCTTATTGGGGTAGATATGCCGGGGATGAGGATATGGGGCGGAAACCGGCTTATCACAATGGAACTGCCTGGACGTGGATATTTCCATCTTTTTGCGAGGCATGGGTGATTGCGTTCGGCAGCAAGAGCATTCCCACAGCGCTTTCCTGGCTGGGCAGCAGTGTTCGTCTGATGAATGAAGGTTGTGCAGGTCATGTTCCTGAAATTCTGGACGGAGATTATCCTCATCAGCAAAGAGGCTGCGATGCACAAGCCTGGGGAGTAAGCGAATTGTTGAGGGTTTGGTGTTTGTTGTTACAGCAAAAAAAAGTGGATCGGAAAGGAGGAGAAAATGAGCCTAAAAAAACAGTATCTAAAAAGCAAATCAAAATGTAAGGTAACATTCAGGCTGTCTTCTCAGGTAGCCAAAAAAGCAAAAAACGTTCATATTGTCGGTGAATTTAATAACTGGAGTACGCTTGAAACACCCATGAAACGGCTGAAAGACGGAGCCTATGTTGTAACCCTGGATCTGGATACCGGAAAAGAGTATCAATATCGATATCTGATTGATGAAGATAAATGGGAGAATGACTGGGAAGCAGATAAATACGTTCCATCTCTTTACGGTGGATGTGAGAATTCGGTTGTCATTGTATAAATATAGATCGGAACTGATTATGAGGAGAGGATGCACACATGAATTATTTTCAGACATTTCAGGTTTTTCCAAACATTCCTGAACCACTTAATCCCACCCTGAAGCTGACCAGGAATCTCTGGTGGTGCTGGCATCTGGATGCCATTGAACTGTTCCGGAGGCTGGACCCGAAATTGTGGAAAAATTCCGGTCAGAATCCGATTCTATTTGCAAGCATGATTACCCAACAAGACCTGGAAGCGCTGACCGATGATGACAGCTTTATCGCACATCAGCAGCGGGTCTGGGAATTATTTGAAAAACAGGTGCTGGAGCCTTTGGATTATTCGGCCTCACCGTTTCAGAAGCAAGGGACGATTGCTTATTTTTCAATGGAGTTCGGTATCCACGAAAGTCTTCCTCTTTTTGCCGGTGGGCTTGGGGTACTGGCTGGAGATCATTTAAAAGCCGCTTCCGATATCGGCATCCCCATAACCGGTATCGGCCTGTTTTACCGCAGGGGATATTTTCATCAGTACCTGAATGGGGATGGCTGGCAACAGGAAGAGTATCCGGAAACCGATATTTATCATATACCGGTGACCCGTGCCAAGGATCCTTCCGGAAAAGAGGTGTTTGTCCGGATTGATGGCCCGACAGGTGAAATCGTGGCCATGGTCTGGGAAATCAAGGTCGGCCGTATATCCCTGTTTCTTCTGGATACCAATATTCCGGAAAACTCTCCTGAAATCCGTAATATCACATCCAGTCTATACGCTTCCGATGGCAAGATCAGGCTTGCCCAGGAAGTGCTGCTCGGTATCGGCGGTATGAGGGCACTGGAGGCTATGGGCATCCATCCCCTGGTTTGCCATATGAATGAAGGGCATTGCGCTTTTGCCAATATGGAACGTCTTGCGTTGATCATGGAAAAACACAAGATCGATCTGAAGGTGGCGCAGGAGATCATTACAAGGACAACGGTTTTTACAACACACACACCGGTTGCAGCCGGTCATGATGAGTTTCCGGTGGATCTGGTAAGACCGTATCTTGCCCCTTTTGAAAAAAGATTCGGGGTTGGTGTAAATGAAATTATTTCCTGGGGTCAGTCCGGTGGATCCGGTACACCTTTGTCCATGTTTGTTCTTGCATTGCGGATGGCGCAATATTGCAATGGTGTAAGTGAGCTCCATGGAAGAGTAGCCAGAAAAATGTGGGCTCATGTCTGGCCAGGCCATCCTGTGGAAGAAGTCCCAATCTCCCATATCACCAATGGAATTCATATTTCATCATGGATTTCCATCGAAAATTCAATGCTTTTTAACCGGTATCTGGGACCGGAATGGGAGATGAAAACCAGGGATGAGGAGGTAGTGAACCGGATTGATGGAATCTATAATGAAGAACTGTGGCGTTCCCATGAACTCAGCCGTTCCCGGCTGATCCGGACCTGCCGCTCCATCATGGGAAAACAGTATAAAAGAAGAAATGCATCCAAGGCGATGATGAGCGAAGTTGAATCCGTACTGGATCACGATGTCCTTACTATTGCATTTGCAAGGCGGTTTGCTACCTATAAAAGAGCGAATCTGCTCCTTCATGATCCCAAACGGTTTGAGGCGATATTAACCTCCAGCAAACATCCGGTTCAGTTTATTTTTGCCGGCAAAGCCCATCCCATGGACAATGAGGGGAAAGAGCTGATCCGGCGTCTGATTCATTTCGCCCGAAATGCGAATCTGCGGCACCGGCTGATTTTTCTGGAAGATTATAATATCGATATTGCCCGTCACCTTGTGCAGGGAGCGGATATCTGGCTGAACAATCCGCGGCGTCCTTTTGAAGCCTGCGGAACCTCCGGTATCAAAGCAGCGGTTAACGGTGTTCTCAATGTCAGTATTCTGGATGGCTGGTGGTGTGAAGGATACTCTGAAGAGGTTGGATGGCGGATCGGAAATGGAGAAGAAAACGATGACCATCAGTATCAGGATTCCATAGAAAGCCAGGCTTTGTATAATCTGCTGGAGAATGAGGTTATACCGTGTTTTTATGACCGAAAAGAGGGGAATCTTCCGGAACGATGGCTGGAGAAGATGAAGGCTTCCATGAAAATGGCGATGTTGAAATTCAGCGCAATGAAAATGGTTGAACAGTATAATGAAACCTTCTATCTACCGGCTGCCGAAAGAATGCATGCGCTGACAGCAAATGATTCCGCTGAAGCCAAGCGGTTACATACTTTTCAGAACCGGCTTCATTCAAACTGGGTGGATATCCGGATTGGACGCCCTGTCCGGAATCAGGAGGGGCCTTTCCGGGTGGGTAACACCTTTGCCATTACCGTGGAGGTATATCTGGGGAATCTTCGTCCGGAAGAAGTGGAGGTGGAACTCTATTACGGCAACATCCGAACCATTGATTCGTTGACAAAGGGTAACATTGAAAAAATGTATGTAAAAGAAACCGATGGCAAGGGCAAATATCTGTATGAATGCAACTTAGGCTGCAGCAAAGCAGGGCGGTATGGTTTTACGGCACGTGTTGTTCCAAAGGGGGATGAATTAATACGCTTTACACCCGGCTTTATTACATGGGCATGAAGGAAAGTTTCTGAATTATACTTAACCATAAAATGAACGGCAAATCAAAAATGAAAAAAACAATCGAGAAACCGCGTGTTCTGATTATCACCCCGGAGGTCACGTATCTGCCGAAAGGAATGGGAGACAGAGCCAGTCATCTGGTTGCAAAGGCAGGAGGCCTGGCGGATGTTTCTGCTGCGCTGATCAGTGCTCTTTTTGAACAGGGTGCGGATGTTCATGTCGCGCTTCCGGATTACCGGGCGATTTTTGTTGACAGTGTACCCCTGTCCATACGGAAAAGCAGAAAAAAAATGCGGGAAAAAATGCCTGAGGATCGGATTCATCTGGCGGAAGACAGGGCTTTCTACTATGTGAACAATGTATACTCGAGCTATGCATGGGAAAATATCAAGGTCTCTCTGGCTTTTCAGCGGGAGGTGATCAATAATATCATCCCCAAGGTCCGACCGGATCTGATTCACTGCAATGACTGGATGACCGGTCTGATTCCGGCAGTCGCAAGACGGATGGGGATTCCCTGCCTTTTCACGATTCATAATATTTTTACGCTCAAGGCTACACTATCTTATATCGAGGATCGGGGAATTGATGCCGCCTATTTCTGGTACAACCTTTTTTATGAGCGGATGTCCTATAATTATGAAGAAACACGGGATTCCAATGCAGTGGATCTGATCGCAAGCGGCATCTTTGCATCCCATTTTGTCAATACCGTAAGTCCTACTTTTCTGACTGAGATTGTAAGCGGCCGTCACGGCTTTGTTGAAGCACCTCTCCGGCAGGAACTTACGAACAAGTGGAATGCCGAGTGTGCCGCAGGCATACTGAATGCGCCGGATCCGTCTTTTGAGCCCAGCACGGATAATGAACTCAGACAACGGTATTCCTGTCAGGATCATGTTTCCGGAAAAAAAGCGAATAAGGTGTTTCTACAGAATTTCATGGGGCTGATACGGGATGACAATGCTCCTGTTTTTTTCTGGCCTTCCCGCCTGGATACGGTTCAGAAGGGGTGCCGGCTTCTGGCTGATATTATGTACTCCGTAATTTCAACTTACTGGAATCAGAATCTTCAAATGATTTTTGTTGCAAATGGAGAGTTCAGGGTACATTTTGAAAACATTGTCCGGTTTCACGGACTTGAAAACCGGGTTGCCATGTGTGATTTTGATGAAAAGCTCGCCCGGATGGCATACGGAGCCTCTGATTTTATCCTGATGCCTTCTTTATTCGAACCTTGCGGACTGCCTCAGATGATCGCCCCTATATACGGATCATTGCCGGTTGCTCATAATACCGGCGGTATCCATGATACAATCGAACATCTCTCCATAGAAAGATCCACCGGAAATGGATTTCTGTTCGATATTTATGATTCCAAAGGATTGTTCTGGGCAATCCAGGAGGCCATGACCTTTTTTAATCAACCGTCTGATGTAAAAGAAAGAGAGATCACGCGGATCATGAAAGAAAGCAAGAAACGGTTCAACCATGCGGTTACAGCCCGAAACTATATTGATCTATATGAAAAGATGCTGAAACGACCATTGATAATATAATCCATATCTCCATTTCGTGATTGATTTTATATGGAAAGACGGTTATTTGATTGTTCATGAAATCCACAGACATTGATTTACTGGTTGCATCCTTCCTGAAGAATGATCCTTATTTAAAGCCTTTTCAGAATAAGATCCACGACAGGATTCGGAAAATACGTGATCTCACGAGACGGCTCGAATCCGGAAAGGGGGATTTCTATACTTTTTCCGGAGCCCACACCTATTTTGGCCTTCATTTTGATAGCGGCCATTGGATTTTCCGGGAGCTGGCCCCGAACGCCACTGCGATATACCTTATCGGCGATATGACCGGATGGAAGGAGCATAAGGATTATGCTCTGCAAAAGGTTGATGTCCGTGGAATATGGGAGATTGTTCTACCCGAAGATTCGCTGACTCACGGTAGATTGTTCCGGTTGAAGATGTACTGGAAAAATGGGGAAGGGGACCGCATTCCCAGTTATGCCGGACGGGTTATTCAGGATCCGGCGACCTTGATTTTTAACGCCCAGGTATGGAAACCTCCTCATGAATACATCTGGAAGCACAATGATTACAGGTTTTCAGGAAATCCGCCCTATATTTATGAAGCCCATATCGGCATGGCCCAGGATAAGGAAGGGGTTGGCACCTTTTCAGAGTTCAGGCAGAATGTTTTGCCACGGATTGCCGGATCCGGATACACGGTTCTCCAGCTCATGGGGATTCAGGAACATCCATATTACGGATCATTCGGCTACCATGTCTCCAGCTTTTTTGCTGTTTCATCAAGATTTGGTACACCGGAGGATTTTAAGGAACTGATCGATTCAGCTCATGGCCTTGGAATTGCCGTCATCATGGATATTGTCCATTCCCATGCAGTGAACAACGAGGTGGAAGGGATCAGCCGTTTTGATGGAACACTGTATCAATATTTCCATGATAATCCAAGAGGATATCATCATGCATGGGATTCCAGATGTTTTGACTACAGCAAAGAAATAACACTTCAATTTCTTCTCTCCAATTGCAGGTATTGGATGGAAGAGTACAACCTGGACGGATTCCGTTTTGACGGAATAACCAGCATGTTGTATCTTCATCATGGGCTGAATCACGCGTTTACTTCCTATGATCAATATTACAATGAAGATGTGGATGAGGATGCCCTGGCTTACCTTGCCCTGGCCAATCAGGTTATCCATGAAATCCGGCCGGAAGCCCTGACCATTGCCGAAGATATCAGCGGAATGCCCGGTCTGGCGGTTTCGTCTGAAAAAGGGGGAATCGGTTTTGATTACCGGCTGGCCATGGGCGTTCCGGATTTGTGGATCAAACTGACCAAGGAGATGCGGGATGAAGACTGGCCGCTGGGACATCTGTGGTTTGAATTGACCAACCGGAGATGGGATGAAAAGACCATTGGATACGCGGAATCCCATGATCAGGCACTGGTAGGTGACAAAACCCTGATGTTCCGATTAATGGATGCGGATATGTACACCGGGATGCATATCCAGGTTGACAACTTCCGGGTAGACCGGGGTATGGCGCTTCACCGGTTGATCCGGCTCATTACCCTTGCCACTGCCGGAAATGGGTACCTGAATTTTATGGGCAACGAGTTCGGCCATCCGGAATGGATCGATTTCCCCAGGGAGGGGAACAACTGGTCTTATCACTATGCAAGAAGACAATGGCACCTTGTGGATAGCCCTGAACTGAAATACCGCTTGCTGGCGCATTTTGATGAAAAAATGATATCCTTGGCCAAGCAGTACGGATTGCTTTCAGAACCCCGGATTGATCTGGTTTACGAACATTCGGATGACAAGGTGATCATCTTCCGGCGGAATTCGATCCTGTTTGCTTTTAATTTCCATCCAACCCGTTCCTATCCGGATTACTCCTTTGAAATCCAGAAGGGGAAATATGAGATGATACTGGACAGTGATGCCGGACAATTTGGAGGACAAGGCCGGTTAAAGCCGGGGCAGATTCATGAAACTCTTGCCATGAATGATGGTAATCGCAGACGCTTTGTTCTGAGACTTTACCTGCCCACACGAACCGCACTGGTGTTGAGGCGGGTCGGAAATGTTTCTTGATAAAAGCGGCGGCTTTTCTTGACAAGTATTAAATAAGATAATATTCGACTAACAAAATACGATTATAACGGTCAGCGATAGATCATGCGGAACAAGGAGATTTTAAATGAGAATTCGAAAAGCTGTTTTTCCTGTAGCAGGTTTGGGTACCCGATTCCTGCCGGCAACAAAAGCAATCCCGAAGGAGATGCTCCCGGTTGTTGATAAACCGCTTATTCAGTATGCTGTTGAAGAAGCCCTGGATTCCGGTATCGAGCAGATTATTTTTGTAACCGGTAAGCGAAAGGCTGCATTAGAGGATCATTTTGATTATGATATCGAGCTGGAAGAAACCCTTAAGTCCAAAAATAAAAAAGAAATTCTGGAGGCCATCAAGATGGTTGTTCCAGAAACCGGAACGATTATTTATACCCGGCAGAATGTTCCGCTGGGTCTGGGGCATGCCATCTGGTGCGCCCGGGATGTGGTCGGTGATGAGCCGTTTGCGGTTATTCTGGCAGATGATCTGATCAAGTCCGATATCCCTACCCTGTGCCAGATGAACGATATTTATGAAGAGCATCACTCTTCCGTTATTGCCGTAATGGAGGTTGCGAAGGAAGACACGAACAAATACGGGATTATTGACTCGGAAAAGATCGGAGACCGTCAATACGGAATCAGGGGTCTGGTAGAAAAACCCAGACCAGCGGATGCCCCATCCAATATGGCAATTATCGGACGGTATATCCTGACGCCGGAAATTTTCAAGTTTCTTGGAAAAAAGAAATTCGGGGCAGGCGGAGAGATTCAGTTGACCGATGCCATGGGAATGCTGCTGCAGGAACAGAAAATCATCGGGTATCATTTCAAGGGGAAACGGTTTGACTGCGGGGATAAGGCTGGATTTCAGATGGCCAATATCGCATATGCAATGGATCGGCCGGATATGCGGGCCCAATTAAAACCGTTTTTAAAAGAGACTCTCAAGTCGTAACAATTTTTTTAGCAGGGTATCTGTCATGCAGGAATTAACCAATGCCCAGAAAGCCAGGATTGCGATCCGGACCATAAAAACCGTTTCCGATGCGCTCGCTTTGCGGGGATACTACAAACCTTCCGGAAAATCCGGTCAGACCCTTGCAGATGGATTGAAGATGCTGAGTCCGGAGATATACGGGTCCATGAATGATCCGAGGATCATCGAGCTGAAAGGGCTGGAATATGTTCTTGAACGGCTGCCCAAGGGGATTGAAAAATGCAACCGGATCATTCTGACAGCTCAGGAGGAGTTTGAACACACTTCCTTTGAAATTATCCTTCCTCCCAAACGGAGACGCACATCTTACCGGGTCAGCGAAAAGGAGATCTGTTTTGTCATCACAAGGGGAATCAGCGAAATCTATGATCTATTGACTCACCTTACCTTTTTAAACATCGAGGCGGCAAAAATTTACGGACAGATGAAAGGCAGAGACGGCAACCTGTCAAGGGAATGGCTGGAACTGGAAAAGGTCATCCATCAGAAGACCCGGCTGAAGGGGGATGAACTGGACAAGGCAATCTGGAATCTGAGCATCCTTTTGGGAAGAAAATTTCAGGAAACCAGGGAATGCTATGAATATCTGGAGCAATACTCCGATGACCGGCACGATGTCAATATCCTTTTTAAAATCATTCATGGCCTGGGGAAAAGGGTAGAGGATGAAAAAAAATCCAGAGATGAAGAACTCCTGGTCTCTTTTACGCCTTCCCTGAGAGATATCATCGGCAACCAGAGTTACAGCAAGAAGTGGGCAAAAGACATCAAGGAAAAGCTATGTGAGTTGGGCCTGGAAAACCAGCCTCTTCACATCATCAGTGCCAATATGCACAGTGTCATGAATCTGATTTATGGGTATGCAGCAATCCATAAGCCAGGGAAAAAAAACAAGGCAGGAGATCTGTACAAGTCTATTCAGGATTTGCGCGCAAATGCGGAAATCGTAAAATCCTATGCCCTAAAAAACGGACTATATGAGCTTCCGGATAGATCCGGAACCCATATTGATTGTCAGATCATCGATATCGCAAAACTCGGATCGGTCAAATTTCATCCGGAGCTTTCGTTTCTTCTCTCCAAAAAAGAAAAACCCGTTATCCTGGTTATGGATTATGCGTTTGGAGCCCAGGCTTTCGAAGCAATGGATGAATTGCTTGAGCCCATCGAGACAGGCGATGGTATCCGTAAACTGAATTTCAAATCCATCTCTGTAATGGGCAAGGCCGGTATCCTGCCTGGAAAAAAGGGGGATATCATGCTCGCCACTTCACATGTATTTGAGGGAACGGCTCATAATTATGTTGTTGACAATGATTTAAAAAAAGAGGATTTCGGTGATTCCGTGAACGTCTATGTCGGACCGATTGTAACCGTATTCGGCACCTCCCTTCAAAACAAGGAACTTCTGAAGCGATTCCAGACAAGCAGTTGGAAGGCGGTCGGCCTTGAGATGGAAGGCGGGCATTATCAGAGAGCCATCAGTTCAGCCATGATCCGGAGTCATATTCCAAAAAGCGTAAAAACAAATTACGCCTACTATGCTTCAGACAACCCTCTTGAAAGCGGTCAGACCCTGGCTTCCGGAAGCATTGGCGAAGAAGGAGTCAAGCCGACCTATATGATTACAAAGATCATTCTGGAAAAAATTATGGCACTGGAATAATGAAACCCCTTCCGAGGGAATTCCTTCCCGAAAGCCCAATCATTATCGCCCACCGCGGTTTCAAACGTTTGTACCCGGAAAACACGATGGCTTCATTTGAAGCGGCCATCCGAGCCGGCGCGCACATGATCGAACTGGATGTCACACTTTCAAGAGACCGGAAGATGGTTGTGATCCATGACGACACCCTTGATCGAACCACGGATGGGAAAGGATTGGTACAGGAAACGGATCTGAAAGAGATCCTGAAACTGGATGCCGGCTCATGGTTTGACTCTCGTTTTAAAGAGGAAAAGGTGCCGACCCTGGAAGCGATTGTCGCCTGTTGCGGAAGAAGGACTTTTATCAATATTGAAATCAAGGAAAGCGCTTATGAAACGGAGCAGCGGCCGGATTGTATTGAACAGCAGGTTGTTTCGCTGATCCAGTCCCAAAAATGCGGGCATCGGGTTTTGATCTCCAGTTTTCAGCCGGAAATCCTTTTTCGAATCGCGAAACTTGACAGCAGGCTTTTGCTTGGTTTTCTTACGGAAGAAACGGATGCGGAGACGGTTTTTCATTTTGCCGGAAAGCTTGACCTGTATTCATGGAATCCTGAGGCCATGAGTGTTACGGAAGGTCTGGTTCAGGAAGTCCACAGCCGGAACATCCGGGTGTTCCCCTATACCGTCAACTCCGTTTCTCAGGCCAAAGCACTTGTTGAAAAAAAAGTCGATGGTCTGTTTACGGATGATCCGGTATTGATGATTCAGGGATTGAATTGTTTCAGACAATGATGAATCACCTCACTCAGATTCTCCCGCTTGATAGGTTTCGACAGGTAGTCATCCATTCCGGCAGCCAGAAATTTTTCCCTGTCGCCTTTCATGGCATTGGCGGTAAGGGCCACAATGGGGATATGGGTATGGATGCCTTTTGAATGTTTTATCTTTTCTATTTTTCGAATCGCTGCAGTTGCTTCCATACCATCCATCACCGGCATGTTCCCATCCATCAGGATCAGGTCAAATGGTTCTTTTTGAAATGCAACGACCGCTTCTTTTCCATTGTTGGCAATTGTAATGGCGTGTCCCATTTTTTTCAGCATGTTGACCGCCACCTTCTGGTTCATCTGATTGTCTTCTGCAAGAAGAACTTTCAGCGGCCTAGTAGTACTGGATTTTATGGGTTCAGCCTTCTCCTTTTCAATTAATGCATCCTTGGGAATAACTTTAACTCCCATTGCCTTTTGGATACCATGGATCAGGTTTGACCATCGAACCGGCTTGGATAAGCATGCAGAAAATCCCAGATCTGCCGAATGCTGTTCAATATCACTTTTCTGACCCAGCAATGTCAGTGCAATCAGCTGGGTATCTTTGATCTGCGGATCTTTCTTAATGTCGCATCCGGATGTTTCCGGAGAAAAGCCCGGCAATTGAATATCAATGATCATGATATCAAATGGGAGTTTCAGGATGGATGACTCTTTGAGCAAGGTGACGGCCTGATCATAGGTTGAAGCTTCCGAAACCGGGCAATCCAGGGTTTTCAGTTTTTCCATGATCGCTTTCCGGTTGGAGCTACTGGAATCCGCGATCAGTATTTTCTTGTTTGTAACTTCTTTCGGAATGAGGAGTTTCTTTTGTTCACTTTCAGATGGTTTTTTCAGCATCACAGTAAACCAGAATGTCGAGCCTTTTCCAGCCTCACTTTCCACACCGATTTTTCCACCCATCAGCTCAGCCAGATGTTTGGAGATGGTGAGTCCCAGTCCGGTTCCACCGTATTTCCGGGTAGTAGAAGCATCCACCTGAGAGAACGATTGGAATAAACGGTTCATACGGTCTTTGGGGATTCCGATACCGGTATCATGCACATCAAACCGGAGAAAAACTTTTTCCGGATTCTGGTTCACCACGGAAGCCCGGATCGTTACTTCTCCCTTTTCCACAAATTTTAAAGCATTTCCGCTCAAATTGGTCAGGATCTGGCGGAGACGGACCGGATCTCCCATAAGTTGTGTGGGAACATCACTTTCAACAATGCAGGCATAGTCAACCTTTTTTTGGTGGGCCTTGATGAATAACACATCGTTCAGATCTTCGAGCATGGATTGAAGGTCGAACAGGGTCGTTTCCAGTTCCACCTTTCCGGCTTCGATTTTAGAGAAATCCAGTATGTCATTGAGCAGACGGAGAAGTGAGTTCGCACTGCTTCTGGCGGATTCTGCAAAATCAAGCTGTTCCGGATTGAGATCCGTATCGATAAGCAGGTCGATCATGCCGACCACCCCGTTCATGGGTGTCCGGATTTCATGGCTCATATTGGCCAGGAATTCACTTTTGGCCTGGGTGGCTTCCGATGCCTCAAAAGCCAGATTGGTGGAAAACTGTATGCTGTCTTCAAATTTTTCAATCACTGTCTGGGTTTCGGCAACAGCATCATCCCTTTCCTCAATGGCCTGGGCCAGGGCTTTCTGAATACGGTTCTCTTCCGTGACATCCTTCCAGATGGACAGGTATATTTGTTGATTTTCTTCAACATTCTCTTCAAATAAAAAAACCTGTGCTTTCAGAATTTTTTTCTGGTTATCTTGGCCAGAGGAAAACAGTTCCACTGCTGAACCGGTTTGATTCCGGGCCATGTTGATCAGATGATTCCATCTGGTTTGGGCATCGGGTTCAAACTGATCCAGAAGGTTATCCAGCCTGGTGTTTGAGGCTTTCTGATTCAACGGATTCAGCATGATCCAGAAGGCTTTGTTTGCCACGCGGATGATGTTGGCATTGTCGGTGACAACCATTCCATCCAAGGATTGATTAAAAAAATGCCTTGCATAAGGATTGATCTGGTTTTCATGGGGAATCGTTTCCATGATTTATTTCATCCGTATTTTGATATAACGTATTGTTGTAATATGAAAAATGATAATGCTTTGGTCTAAACAGGAACGATAGCCCGCAAAGGTTATCGTGAAAATTGTGTGTCTGATACTGTTATCCGGATGGATATATTATAACCGAATTTCAAATCATTTCAAGAATCTTTTATCAGAACAGCGGTTTTACTTAAAAATACTCCTGGTCTTTCCACAAGCCGTAGCCCGGTTTCTTGCGCAATATCAATTGTTTGATGAAAAGCTTTGGAAGAGACATGCACCGGCGGTTCGGCAATAAATACTTTTCCGCCTGGTTTGAGCATGGAATGGATTTCCCGAAAAAGTGCCTCCTGATCCGGGACTTCATGCACCACATAGAAAGAAAAGAAAAAATCTATGGGTTCTGCAAGATTGATCCTGTTTTTTTCACATTGGTGCAGGGTGATCCGGTTTTCAAGATCCGTTCCCTGGATTTTCCGGGCTACCCTGTCAAGCATTCCCTGCTGCAAGTCTGAAGCAATCACCCGGCCGGAATCTCCGACCATCCAGGCCATATCCAGGGTGAAAAAACCAGGGCCGCATCCAAAATCCAATACGGTCATGCCTGTTTTCAAGTAAGGCCCCAGTATTTTTTCCGGGTTTTGAAACCATCTTCGAATTTTGTTATCAAGGGCTCCAGCTCTTTCAACAGGACAGACACGGCCGGGTTTATTTCTCATTTTTCAGTCCTACCTGGGAATCGGGTTGAGATATATGGTTTTTCAACCGGGTAATGCAAACAGAAATATCATGATCTCTCATCATCTTATCGTAAAAGCCGGGAATAGATCAATATGATTTTTCTGTTTCTTAGTACATCCTATCTGATAATCAACGGTGAGTTGTTAATTTAGCGCTTGAAGCCTTTTCCCACTCCTCAGAGCCAATTTCAAAAGTCTGTTGTTGTAGTTCCGGCGAAAACTAGAATCCAGTATTTTCGACTCTTTTCCGGGCACCGACTTTCGCCGGTGTAACGCTTTTTAATCGTTTTGAAATTGGCTCCTCAATATGGACACTTTCTTCAACCGCTTCCCATCCGGTGATCATGGCTTTCAGGTGGGCGAAAAGGGTGTGTCCGGTGGTGATCATGTATACATGAATGATCACGAACTGAAGGATCATGAAAGCACATGCGGTATGCAGAAAAGCAATCAGGCCAAGTGAGAGGAATCCGATTCCCCAGGCATCCCAGTAGTTGTATGACCAGTAAAGGAATCCGGTTCCCATCTGGGCTGGAAGGAGAAGAGCTGCAAGGGTCAGATAGGTAATCCGTTGCAAGGGATTATGTTTGGCTTCTTTTTGTTTGGGTACGGGATGATCCTCTCCCTTGAATATTCCATACCCGTAATACCGGATAACGGACAACATTTTCCGGGTTGTGGGAACATATTGCTTCCATTCGCCGGTGGTAAAAATCCAGAAAACGAAAAAGGCAAAGGAGATCAGCCATGCGATGCCAACCGTATTATGAATGGAAACCGCTGACTCAAACCCCAGCAGTTTGATCACCCCATGTACTTCAGATCCGGTAATCAGGAGAAGAAAAATCATGATCATCTGCAGCCAGTGCCAGGATCGCTCATACCGGGTATACAGGTAAATGTTTTTCATTTTGATGTTCATGGGTCATCTCTCCTTTTTCATTACGCTGAAAAATATCCTGCCGGCGCCGTGAAGCATCACACCTGCGAAAGATAACAGGATGATCAGCCACCCTGCCTGATCCAGAAGGTTGAACCGGTCCCTTCCCGGCATGTAGAATCCGGCCAGATTTGAAAGCCGGCTTCCTTTGCCGGTATGGCATTCATGGCAGCTTACTACATTGTTTTTTGGCGCGACCATGTGGGTTGTGGGCTGAAAATACCGGGTTTCTACAAAATCAAACTCACCGGAATAAGGCACACCGGCGGATTTCATTCCTTTGGTAAATGCGAGCGGAAAGTTCATTTTAGTAAAAAAGCCATCCTCTCCAGTCAGGAGCGGCGCAAGGAGTGTCTTGTGTACCTTGTCATAGGGCAGCACACCCTCGTGGACTTTAAACGGAAAGATTCTGGAATTCGGATCTCCCCGTTTTCCGGATGGTTTACTGACATAAACTGTTTTGGATGGATCAATGATGTCTTTTGTCGTCAAGGAAGGGATACTGCCGTTATACCAGTAGTATTCCGGTTTTACATTTTTTTCCCACCTCATTTCCCCCTTGATGGACAAGTAGCTGTGCTGACCATATTGATCTTCGGTTGTATATGCTTTCCCATCCTTTTTCTTGCCGGCTTTGGACCAGTCCCATTTCATCTTGGTCGGGTTGACGCGGGCAAATTCAGGGATATGGCAGCTCTGGCAGGCAACCTGGTCCGTGTGATCATTTTCCTTAGAACCGGATTGATGCGGCCGGCTGCTGTGACAGGACTCACAGGTGATCCGGGAGGCCTGGTCATCTTCCAGAAGGCTTTTCCGATGTGTGGAAGCCGGAGCCGTATACACACGGCCGGAAATATGATGAAGGGTTGTTGTATGGCATCTTGCACAGGTAAAGTCTTTCCCGTCTATCCCCATGTGGACATCCAGATCCTTATTGGGTTTGGTAAGTGAGCTGTCCAGATCACCATGTTTTACGCCATCTCCGCCGTCTCCATAAAAATGGCAGGACCCGCAATTTTTTCGGGTAGGTCTTGCAATGCTGATAACTGCTTTCTGAAGTTCACCCTGCAGCTCATCCGCCATTTTCATGGATTCAGAATTTCCCTCCTTCCTGAAATAGGCCAGATCGTCAAAAGTCTCTTTCCACTTCACATTGTTCTGACCATGGCAAACCAGACAGTTGATCTGATCCTCCTTTCCGTTCCACCCGATATGGCAGGACAGGCAGCCTTTGTCTTCCATTTTGTTTGCGGAAATGAAGAAGTTGTTTACCGAGTCTCCGGCTTTTCCATACTGTTTTCCGTTTACGGGTTCGCCTGCAAGCCATGTCCAGTGAACGGTTTTTTGAATCTGAGAATCCGCCTCAGAGTGACATGAAAGGCAGGCTTTTGTAATATCGGAGCCGGAAGTGAAATCCTGGTTCAGGACTTTATGTTTGGAATGATCCGTTGTGCTCCAGTTTTTTTTGTCATTTACTGTCTGCCGTGCCATGGTTCTTCCAGGAGAATCCTCCACGGCGGGTGGTTCTGCATCAGCAGAAAAACCCGCAACAGATGAAGCGAAAAACGCACAGAGAAAGATGATTCTCAACATGTTTTTTCCCCGAGTCTGTTTCATAAGGTACCCTTATATTCTTTTATTTGCATTTTGCCGGTGAAGGAGAATCGGCTGCATGTGCATGCAGATAAGAGTATATGTTGGTCAGTTGTTTTTCATCGAGCTTGGCTCATTTTTCTTCACAACCGAATTCTTTAAAATTTTTTTGTAAAAAACTCTTTTCCACTGGGCCTGGGTTTTTGCATCCGGGCTGATGGGTGGCTTGGGAGATTCCATCACGCCTTTTTCATGGCAGGTTTTATAGATTTTCTGGTAAGTGAATTTGCCTTTTCTCTCATCCCCTTAGTTTTCACCTGATATGGCCTGCCCGGAAAAGAGAAGAAACAGGATAAAACCCAGCAGTGTTATACCTATTTTTTTTACGCATTTTACGCTCCTTTCAATTGTTTTTCAAGTGTTCATTTTGATGACTTATTTCGCATGCACACGAAAAGACCATTGCTAATTTACAGTTTTCAACGGATTGTATTCTGGATTG
>DYJC01000034.1 GCA_020723305.1 Desulfosudis oleivorans | reverse complement strand
TTCCGATCTATTGGAGAAGTTTTTTCTTGACAAGCTAAGGCCATATAGATGTTAGGTTTGCCCGCGTGCCCAAGCACCATAGTTCGTACCGGATCGTCTCTCGAACTCATCCCTGTAATGGAACAAGCTCGCAACGAGCGCTTCCCCTCCGAACGCCTTCGCGGCGAAGATGAACGAGAGAATGCCGCGGTAGAAGTAGTTCCACAGGTCTGCTCGGTGTTCCTCGATCAGCGACATCCCAAGCATTCCAGAGACATGGAACCTGGGAGGACAGCCTTGATACATGTCCATGATTTGGGGTGACGCCGCATGAACAAACCCCGAGTAAGTCTTGCTGAGGGTCCGTGACAACTCGATCCCGCAACTAGGATTCAGTTCGGTCCCCCCCCCAAGATGGGCTTCGACGCAGGCGATATACGCCCGGATCTTGCGGCGTGGCACCATCGGGCGCTTCTGCGTTGACCCGATTGGGTCATCGGGATTGACGAACTCCTCCTCGTAAAAGGCGGAGAGGTATTCCCGGTGCAAGCTCGTAAGCTCATCGACCGTGAGAGCATACACCAGGAACGTAATATCCTCTTCGAACTCGTCCAGCATCCTCTGCAGTGCCGCTTGCTCCTGAACGAAACCTCGCTCAAGAAGGATTTGCGCCGCGTGCAGGCCGCTCACAACGCGGGCGAGCTTTTGTATGATGGCTTGCTGGGCGGACTGTTCCACATACCGAAAGACGAAGCCGTCTTTGAAGGCTTTTCTCTGGGGTTTCGGCACACGCTGCTCCAAGTTCTCTAGTGCCGCCTCCAGGACGCGCAGGGTCTCGCAGAAGAGTTGGTCCATTACTCCGCAAACCTATTTATTAACAGGTCAAAATTTGACCTGATATTAACTGCTTTTCAGGCACTTTTGCCCTGATAATTGTACCTGATATTTTCGCAATAAATCGTCTGAAAACAGGTACGGTTTCACATGAGATAATAAGTGATCACCAGAACCTGAATCCTCTTGATGATAACGATTTACAATCACAATCATTTTATATGAATGATGTCAACAAAAAATACAGGAGGTGTTTGATTGAACGTGTTGGGTTTTATCCTTACTGAGCCCCATTCACTCACATCAGCAACGAACGGAGATATGTTTCACCCCTTCGAATCTCAATCCCTTTCTCTTTTTTCTCTTGTTTCAGGTGCAAAACAAGCTGGATCCCGGGAATGCCATACCGCTGATGAAAATTTATCAGTGCTCTGCCCGGATTGGAATCGGATCGTTTTGTCTCAATCAACAACTCCGGGGTGTGGTCATTTACCAGGCAAAAATCAACTTCCGCGCCGTCTTTGGTTCTTACATAGTTCAATGCGTAAGGCCGGCCCTGATAATCAACCTTTGCATACACATGTTTCAACAGGCAGAGAGCAACCAGGTTTTCAAATTTGACGCCTTCATCCCCTTGAACCAGTCCTGTATCGAAAAAATAAATTTTCGGTTCTTTCAGAACGGAGCGGGCAATATTTTTGGAAAACGGCGTTACCTTAAAAATGATATATAAGGATTCAAGAATCTGAATATATTTTTTTACGGTATTGGGGGCAATCTGAACATCCTGTGCAATGGATGTATAAGAAACCGGAGAACCGGTCCTGGACCGAAGAAGATCCAAAATCATCTGCATGGATCTGAAATCATGTATTTTTTCAAAATCGAGAATATCAGTGCGTATCAGTCCGTCAATATACTGCATCCTCCAGCGATCCGCATCGATACGATCTTTTGCCAGAAAGGGCTCAGGAAAGCTGCCGCATTCCAGAAATTTATCGAGGTCAACGTGTTCATTCAGATGAAAAAGCTCGGCCGGCGAAAAAGGCAGCAACCTGTGCCTGAAAAACCTTCCGGCAAGGGAATCACCGCTCTGGCGCAAAACCTCAAGCCTTGCACTGCTCGTCACCAGGATCATCATATGATCGGGCTTGGTGTCATAAACGCCTTTGAGATAGTTCTTCCAACCCTTCATTTTATGGAGTTCATCCAGAATCAGAAGCCTGGTTTTATTCAGCCAGGCCTCATTTTTGATGATTTTCCGATCCTCGGAACTATCATAATTCAAATAAAGGCTCTCTGGAATGGATTTGGCAATCTGCCTGGCCAGCCATGTTTTTCCTACCTGTCTCGGCCCGGTCAGAAATACCATTTTTTTCTTGAGATCATCGATAATATATTGCTCTTGCTGCCGTCTCATGAACCACCCTGTGCCCACATTATTTCGACTATTCTGCATTAATTTGCAAAAAAGTCAAGACTATTCGGCATTCTGATGCAGAATGGACGCCAGAGAATCGATTCTTTCTTTCATCGGGAAAAACCGCCTATAACAGAAACCATGTAGCGGCCAGACCGGTAAACGTCATGGTGATCGTATAGGGCAGCGCAAGCCATATCATTCGCCCATATGACAGTCTGATTGCAGACGCCAGCGCGGATGTCAGCAGAAACAGGAAGGCTGCCTGACCGTTCGGCGTTGCCACGCCTGGAATATTTGTGCCGGTATTGATGCATACCGCCAATCTGTCAAAATGGCTCATAATCTGAGCTGCATGATCCGCTGCTGATTTGGGAAGGCGGGCTAGGACATCGGCTCTCGGAACGCTCACATTCGACAATGCCGTTGATAATCGTTATTTACCTATAGGAATTTTTTCGATCATCGATCGTTAGCATGTAGATAATTTGTTCGTTTTGATCGATGATATAGAAAAGCCTGAACCTGCCGATGCGATATCGCCAAGTCTCGGGTGAGTATCCCTTGAGTTTCTTAATATTGTTACCCCAGAAAGGTTCTTTCTTTATCTGAGGGTAAACAAAAGAATCAAGTTTCCTCCTCAAAAAATCAATATCTGGTTCCGACATTTTTTTGAGCATCTTAAGGAACTCATCCGTTTCAAATACACGGAAATCAGGCAAATCGCCCTCGCTTGGCTTTCGCATCACGAAGGCCTTTCTTGATGCCGCTATTCAGGCTTTTGTTATTTTGAATTTCTTTCATCTCAAATTCATCAACGTATTCGAGTTCTTCCAAAAAACGAAGAGCCGCAGTCTCAATAAAATTTGAAAGGGGACGATTATCACATTCCGCTAGGCCTTTAAATCGGTTGTACACTTTGTCATTAAGTCTCAACGTTACAGTTTTTGTCATGATTACCTCCTGCGCTTATGAATCTTATGTCTATTAGAAGAATACATAAGAACACATAAGCCTGCAAGAATTTTTTTAGAATGGATCGGGGTACTCACGGGGAGCAGCATTTTTCGCTCCTGCGAAGCAAATTGATGTTGGTTTTAGTTTCTATTTCATTAAAAATTTGATCTCAAACATGTTTTCCGAAATACTGCTTATGAACCGGTAGTCAGTTTCTCCATCACGCTTTCCGGAGAGATTCCCCGGATGCATTCACAGTCAGCAGAATCTCGGCAGTCTTCACAATAGTGATCCTTGACCAGGATATGCGCATCTTCTCCCAGAGGGGCCCACCTTCCCGGATGAATCGGCTTCATGGGTGCGAAAAGGCCGACCGCTTTTTTCCCCAGAGCAGCGGCAATATGAAGCGGCCCTGTGCTGGCAGCCACAAGTCCGTCAGCGATAGCGATGAAAGCAATGAGCTGTTCCAGATTGAGTTTTCCGGTCAGATCCATTGCTTTTGAATGAATCCGGGAAAGAAAATCTTTCATCTGCTCCCCTTCCCCCTGTGTACCGGTAATGAAAATCCTGAACCGGTCTTCCGGCAGGATATTCACAAGTTTTTCAAAGTTGGATATCCCCCACTCGCGGGCGCTTCCGCGGGACTTGGGATGCAGAACGAGATTGAACCGGTGCGGATCAATCAGGGAACGAATGTTTTCGGTAGGGTTCGGCAGATTTGAGAAACCAAAATAGGAATGGATTTTGGAAAGAGCCGGAATGTCCTGGACACCCAAAGGAGACAACAGCTTAAAATTCAACTGGGCCTCATGCAGTTCGGATCTCCTTCTGGAAAAATTCACCTTCCGGTTGCAGGTCAGCCAGTGAGACAGACGGTGCGATGTCCCGGCACGGTTGGGAATACCCGCTTTCCGGGCCATCCGGGCAATGTCACGGTTGGGAAAGATATGGATGATCCAGTCTGCCTGCAAATCCCGGAACCTAGCCTCTTGTTCTGCTGGACTCCGCTGTTTCAGATCATCCCAGTTGATCAGGCCATCGATATGACCGGATAACCGGACAACCGCCTCTGTGTAAGTGTTTCCGATGAAAGTGATCCGGGTCCGGGGGAACTTCTGTTTCAGGTATCCGGCCACCGGCAGGGTCAGGATCACGTCACCGATGCTGTCGGTACGGCTCAGTATGATATGTTTCGGGTCTTTTTCCATTACGCTCATTCTTTAAAAAACGCTATCCAGAAGAATACTGGATGCCGGATCAAGCCCGGCATGACGGAATTTGCTTATACTCGATGATCAAGTTTTTGCTAATTTGCCCAACTCCTGCGTTGGAAAAAAATTTTGATCCTCGGAATACGCGCAGTATGCCTGCGGTCAAAATTTTTTTCCGCCTTGGATTTGAACAAATTATCTAAAAACTTGAACATCGAGTTATAGGGTTGCCGGACTATTCTGGTTTGGGCTGATCCTTGAACCGGTTGTGAACCCAGAACCACTGATCCGGATGGTTTCGGACAAATGCTTCAATTGCCTGGTTGTATTTCTGCGTGTTTGCAACAACATCTTTTTCCTTATCTCCTGTCTTGATCAGGGGAATCTCTTCTCCGATCTCCACATGAAATTTTTCCCCTTCCTGGTACAGAAAGACCGGCAGCACCGGTGCTTCATATTTCAGGGCAGCCAGCGACAATCCCATGCTGGTGGAAGCTGGTTTACCCAGAAAATCTGCAAACACGCCGGCTGTGTATCCTGCATTCTGATCCAGCACAATCCCGACGCACTCTTTCTGATCCAGTGTTCTGACAATTTTCCGCATGGATTTTTTTTTGGCGACCATTTCCACGCCAAACCGAACACGGTATTCATACAAATACCGGTCGGCTGGTTGGAAATTGAGCGGACGGTAGACAACGAGTGACGGATATCCAGACAGCCTTATAATTGATGGAAGCAGTTCCCAGTTTCCGGAATGAGCCGTCAGAAACAGAACACCCTTTCTCCGGTCAAAAGCAGTTTTCAGGTTAGACAGGCCGTGTATCTGAAACAGTTTTTTATAGCTTTCTTCATCCATCCGGTACGTCCAGGCGATTTCAAAGGGTATCCGGGCAAGATTCTGAAAAACCTTCTTTGCCAGTCTTTGGATTTCCAGTTCACTTTTTTCTTTTCCAAACGCCTGGTGTAAATTGATCAGCGCCATTCTCCGGTGCCGTTTATCCACGGCAAACCAGATCTGTCCGATGGTATTGCCAATGGCCATCCGCCAGCTCCCGGGCATCAGGCCAAAAAGCAGAAACACGGTTTTAATGACATTGTAATAAAAACTATCCAACTTGTTCATCATGGTATCGCTGTCACTACCTTTCCTTCTTGTATAATGCAGACAGATTGCTGGGTTTGTCCGAACCCAGAACATCCATCTCATACTGTTTTGCTTCCTTGATAAAAGATGCATAGGAAGAACTCACGGCAATGATAAATCCCTGGGTGCCGTCCAGAAACCCACGCCGGTAAAGATAGGTTTCAATAAACTTGCTCACGGGTTTCAGCAGGAGCCTCCAGAGTCTGTACTTTTTCCCCTTGTTGTACCGGACCAGTGCGGCAATGCTTGAAAAATGGTTAATGGTATTCACCTGATCGGACAGATCTCTTGCCGTATAATGAATCAGGTCACCTGGAATTGTTTTTCCTTTTCCTTTCAGGATGATCCGATCATGGGGATTTTCCCCGCCCCAGTACGCCCTGCCTTTCCGAATCAGCCGGTATCTTCGGTTGGGATACCATCCGCCATGACGGATATAGGTGTGCATGTGGTAGGTTAACCGGGGAAACTTGACACCCGCAATCTTTGGTTTTGGATTGCCGGACAGAAATTGTAAAATCGACTGCCTCAGCTCTGGGCTGACCCGTTCATCTGCGTCAATACTGATTATCCATTCAGAGGAACACAGTTCCAGAGCCCGATTTTTCTGCTGAATATGGCCGTCAAACGGATGCTGGGAAAATTTTACCTTTGGATTTTTCCGGCAGATTGATTCGGTTTGATCCGTGCTGAATGAATCCAGCACAATGATCTCATCCACAAAATCTGTCACAGAATTCAGACATTCTTCTATGTTTCTTTCCTCATTGAATGTAATGATGGCTGCGGAAAGTGTTGTATGGTGAATCATGATATCCCCGTTATAAATGTTGGCATTATTGTCCATATTTTAAATACATTACTATTCCCCCCTTGAGGGGGGCCAGGGGGCGTCTCTTTTCTTAAATTGAAACCCCTTTTTCAAAAACATACTGTATTTACACCCCCCTTAATCCCCCCTCAAGGGGGGAATGAAAAACTCAGCCACCCTGGATCTATCGTATTTAACCGTTGTTTTTATGACAATATATCGATATTGTAAATGCCTTTATTAGGATAAAAGTAACCTCTGCTGGTTTCTTATTTTTCCAATGGATAACGTCCAAACGAACGAAAGGGCCAAACGTGCGCGTTCTCTGCATTACAGACCATTGTGACCGTCCGGAAACGGAAACATTTATCGGACTGAAAAAACAAGGAGTAGAGCTTGTCGTCATGTGCCCCTCCTCTGCCCCCCATTTTAACCGATTGGTGCAGGCGGATGTTCCGGTAATGGATGTCAAGCTGAAATCAAAACTGGACTGGAAAGCCATCAAACTGATCCGGAGCCTGATCAAGGATCGGAATATTCAGATCCTGCATCTTTTTACCAACAATGCAATCTCAAACAGCCTGATTGCATCCCGGAATCTGCCGGTGAAAATCATTGCCTATCGGGGGATTGTATCCAACATCAGTTTTCTGAATCCCGCCTCCTGGATGACCCATCTGAATCCCAGGGTGGATCATATCATCTGTGTAGCGGAAAAAGTACGAGAGTATTTTCTGAATTTGAAGCTGCTCTGGCTGCACGTTCCGGAATCCAAACCCATCACCATCTATAAAGGCCACAGCCTTGACTGGTATCAGAACAAACCTGCCGACCTTTCGGAATTCGGCATTCAAAAAAATGCTTTTACCGTATGCTGTATTGCAAACTACCGGCCCCGCAAAGGAATCCATGTGCTGATTGAGGCGGGCCGATATCTGCCGGCAGATGCCGATATCCATTTCCTGCTGGTGGGAGAGATGAACTCCTCCGGAATCTTACGGCAGATCCAAAAAAGCCCGATCCGGAAAAAGATACACCTGCTTGGATACCGGAAAGATGCACCGGAAATATCCGCAGCATGTGATGTCGCAGTCCTTCCGGCTCTCAGAAGAGAGGGGCTGCCAAAAGTCATTATCGAGGCCATGGCTTATGGCGTTGCGCCGATCGTAACCAATTCAGGGGGAAGCCCGGAACTAATCGAAGACGGAAAAAGCGGAATCATTGTTCCGCCCAACAATGCCAAGGCAATTGCCGACCAGATTACCCGGTTATACAGGGACCCTTTGCTTTGTAAAAAAATCGGCGCCAATGCAAAAGAGCGGATTGCCCTCTCATTCCGCATTGAAGATACGATCGAACGTACACATGCGTTATACAAAAAATTGATTCCTCCTCAGAGAGCCTCATCTTGAGTCGGTTTGTGAATTCAAACAACATTGAACTAAAAATGATAATATCATGAGCTAATTTCAAAACGATGAAAAACCGTCACACCGGCGAAGGCCGGTGTCCAGAAAAGAATTGAAAATACTGGATTCGGGCTTTCGCCGGAATGACAACAAAAGACTTTTGAAACTGGCTCTCGTAAAAAAAACGCCCCATCTGTTTATTGGATTGTTACAAACAGATGGGGCGTATGTTCCGTCAGATGATGTCTCTTTATCCCGTGCTTACCGGAAACAAAACACCATCAATAAATCACCAAAGCATCAACGCAACGGTTTCAACTCAACGCGGCGGTTCGCAGCGCGTCCTTCCACCGTATCGTTTGTTGCAGCCGGATTCTGCATTCCATACCCTTTGGCAGCCATCCGGTTTTTAGCAATTCCTTTGGAAATAAGATAGTCCATCACAGCCTGAGCGCGTTTTTCGGAAAGTGTCTGGTTATACTTTGCTTTGCCGACATTATCCGTATGACCTTGAATTTCCAGTCTCAGATCCGGATTATTAACCATCACAGTCGCAACCGCATCCACATTTTGAATGGATGAAGCGAGAATAGCTGATTTTCCTGTGTCAAAACGCAGATCCTTGATCACCCAGCAGCCACGGGCATCGACATTGGCCTCAAGAGGTGTTCCCGGGCATTGATCCTTATCATCGGTAACGCCGTCTTTATCGCTGTCAACCGGGCAGCCTTTTTCATCCACGGTCACACCTTTTTTTGTATTCGGGCAAGCATCTTTGGAATCGACCACACCGTCGCCGTCACTGTCCAGTTCCACTGCTGCCGGTGCCGGTGCTGCCAATGGGCAGCCTTTTTCATCCACTTTCACACCTTTTTCCGTTCCAGGACATTGATCCTTGTCATCGGTCACACCATCATTATCGCTGTCAAGAGGGCATCCCTTGGCATCCACCTTTACCCCTCTGGGTGTACCGTTACACATATCCGAAGCGTCCATTACGCCATCACCGTCAGAATCCTGATCAACAACAGCCTCTTCCTGAACAGCGGCTACCGCCTCTTTTTTCCCGCCGAAGCTGAATGCAAGGCCCAGGGTGTAAATCAAATTGCTGTGTGTTTCATTAAAGGAAATCAGATGGCGGACATCCCCTCTCAGGGCAACTTTGTCTGTCACATAATACTTGATACCGCCACCATAATTCACCATAAAATCCGTATCTGTTCCCACATTCTCCCCATCAAAAGTGATGGTACCCAAGCCTGCTGCCACATAGGGAACAAAGGCGGTTTTGGTTGTCAGATTGTAAAAAAGGTCCAGATGGACAGGATATACATCAACGTCGACATCCACCAGTCCAGCTTCCGTATCGGTCTTATTGACAAAAAATTCCGCTCCCACATTATCTGTGAGCAGATACCCAAGTCCCAGACCGAATGTCCAACCATGGTCAAATTCCGTATTTAACTGAAAAGGGTCCTGATTTCCTTCAAACGCATGCCCACCGATCATGGGAGATACAAGAAATTCCCCCTTCGCTGCCCCGCATTCTCCGCTTTGGGTAAATCCCATAAACAATAGAACCATCAATGAACATAACAACATTTTTCTGATCATTTTTTTCCTCCTTCGCTTTAATTATAATATGAAATGTCAAATCTGACTCAGACAAAATCGCAATAATTTTAGATTCGCGCGATTATACTTCAGGATATCCACATTTTCAAATCAAAAATGCACAACACCCGAATGATGAGACAGTTGACAGGAAATTCAACTGTTTAATCGACTGGTTAATAAGAAATTTCTCTCCGTGCTTTCTGAACCGGACTCACCATATCCAGCACAAACACACAGAATAACCGCAAGCAAGACAACATAAAATCCAATATAGATATTCTGACCGAAAATTGTTTCCGTAAGACCAAATTGCATGAAGGCTGCAATCAGATACAGACCTGCAAACCCGGCATTTCGTTTGTCCGATGTTATCCGGATCTGCCTCATAATCACAAAAGCCGGAACAAGGAAAATTGCAAATAAAGAAATCAGGCCCAAAATACCGCAATCCGACATAACGGATAGATATGCACTGTGAGGCTGGTGATATTTCCTGATGATTTCGCTTCTCTCTCCCCGGTCTATCATCTGATGGGAAATCGACTTGAAACTTCCAGGACCGGCTCCCAGAAAAGGATGGTCAAAAAAAATATTCCTAGCTGCCTTCCAGCCTTCCAACCGTTCGGAAGCACTGCCTTCTTTTGAATTGCTGCCGTCATATTCCACGATCTCCTGATAGGTCTCCTGAAGCCGCTGGGAGATTTGCGTCTGTGGAATTTTGTACAATATCATTGCAACCAGGAAAATTCCGATGAAGATCCCCATCCATGTCCGGAATCTCAAACTCCTGTAATACTGAATCAATGCAATAAAAAAGAGCCCTGGGACAGCAATCCACGCTCCACGGGTGCCGGACAGAATACACGCCACCATCCCCAGGATAAAAGCAAGCCAAGGGAAAATCCTTTGAAAAAAATTCTTTTCCTGCTGAAAATAATGGACTCCTGCCAGACTCATGAATGCCATGACAAGAGAAATATCTCCAAACGCAATGGAGTGATAAGAACCGGAAACACGCTCACCCGGATACAGAAAAACACCGGAAACAATAGCATAAACACCCGAAATTGCAGCCCCCAAAACAACAGAATGCCACACGGTTCGGATCGGCAGGCGTGTTTTTCGAAACAGAAGAAAAACAGGAATAACAAACAGCATTCGCGATTGATGCTCAATATATTTAAACCGAAAATCTTCCAGATTGCCCAGAATACCATTGATGGTAAAGGAGAACAGGTAAACGAAAAAATAGGAGGCAAAGGCCCACATGACCATTTTTTCATAGAAAGAGATGGAAGGCCGTTTTTCTCTGGAAAAACAGAGTGGGAGCCCGAACAGGGTTAATAGAATCGTCATTACAGTGCAGGAGTGTTCTAACAGGTTGCTCAATAGGGGAAACACCAGCACAATTGCATAAACAAAATTCAGCACGGAACGGTTATATGGCATAATCGTCAAAAATCTCCAGAGCGTATGATCATTCGACGCCTGCTTATCATCCGCATGGTGATAACGCAAGTATTTCCTTGACATCAAAGCAGGGCTTCTCTACAAGGCTAGAGAGTGAATGCGTTTGGGAAATGCTTTTCGGGAGAGAATTCGGTGCCGAACAATCAATTTGCCCATGATAGTAAAATTACGAAATAATTTCAAAATTCTTTACCCGCAAGGTGCATAGTAAATGTATCAATTTGAAAATACAATAAATATTGACAAAGTACTCCTCGTCAAAGAAGATGAAGCAACTTATCACCCTCGCTGTTCGGGAGAGTTGATTAAAAACTCAAGACGTTATCGTCTCATAGACTTATTTTCAGGTGCCGGAGGTATGTCTTTAGGTTTTTCAGAAGCCTTCGGGCAACCCTTCCAGGCCGTTTGGGCGAACGACTTTAACCAATACTGTGTTGATACATATAATAAAAATTTCGGCACACATTGTATTGCGGGTGATATTGTTGAGATACTGGAGCAAGGCAAAATAAAAATACCAAAAGCCGATGTTGTTATCGGTGGTCCACCATGCCAAGGCTTTAGTCTATTAAATAAAAATCGCGAAAATGACCCGCGTAAAGAGCTATGGCGACCCTACTTAGAAGTGGTTGAAAAATCCGACGCTTCAATTTTTGTCATGGAAAACGTTCCTCAGTTGCTTGGTACTTTTGAGCATGGAGAAATAGTTGGAGCTGCTGAATCTCTTGGGTTCAAAATTTGGCATGAAAAATTAACTGCAGCGGATTATGGTGTTCCACAAACTCGAACCCGTGCATTTATAATAGGATGTAGGTTCGCAGATCCATCCATTTTGTTTCCACCCCGAAAAACACATTTCAATCCTAACGGCAACGGAAAACAGCTAACGCTGCCATTCAATCGAGAGGATTACTTGTCAACGCCTTCTTATTGGAAAACCGTTGGAGACGCCATCGGCGATTTGCCGGAACCTGAAGGAACCGAGATTAGAAATATTCAACCCCCATTAGATCTGCACTTTGGGAGGAATCCAACAGAACTAAGTCGAAAACGATATAGAGCAATACCTAAAGAAGGAATGAATCGTTTCGATCTGCAACGGATTGCACCGGAGCTAACACCTAAATGTTGGATTAGAAAGAAATCCGGTAGTACTGATTTATTTGGTCGACTTTGGTGGGACAAACCTTCCGTCACAATACGTACTGAATTTTATAAACCGGAAAAAGGGCGCTATTTGCATCCTGAGCAGCATCGGCCGATCACGCACAGGGAGGCCGCACGTTTTCAAAGTTTTCCTGACAGCTTCAAATTTTTAGGATCAAAAATTGAAATCGCTAAACAAATCGGTAATGCCGTTCCCCCTCTTCTTGCAGCAAGGGTCGCGGATGTGGTTCGGCTACTACTTGATAAAAGATATGAACAATGGACGTATTCTCACGAAAAAAACGAAGCCGAATTATGTCGCGCGTGAGCGGCAAAAACACAAAACCTGAATTAATAGTTCGCTCTTTGTTACATAATATGGGGTACAGATTTAGGCTTCATAGAAATGACTTGCCTGGAAAACCTGATGTCACATTACCTAAACATAAAAAAATCATTTTCGTTCATGGTTGTTTTTGGCATGGTCATATTGATTGCCCAAGGGCTAAGCGACCTGCAACCAATAAAAAATTTTGGAGTGAGAAGATAGACAAAAACATGGAAAGAGATAGAGTCACTGTTCATAATCTTATACAATCAGGTTGGGATGTTTTGACTGTCTGGACTTGCGAAGTGGAAAGTACTGAAGAATTAAGAAATAAACTCCTTTCGTTTCTCGAAGGGCATAAAGAGAAAATTTCATATGAACTCTGAAGAAATCAGAAAACGATTACAGGAATTATTAACAAACTTTGAACAAGAATTAAAATCCGATAGTTTACGAAATAAAGTCCTTTCACTTATCTCCTGTTTTCAACATTTACGAAATTTAGGAAAATCTCTAATACCCACTTCTATTGCAAGAAGCGCGCGGGATAGAATCCTTCATTATTTTAAAAACTATCCTACCGTCATAATCAGTGGGGATGAACTTCTTGTCGTTTCAGGTATTCAAGAATACGCCCGAAGAGTGCGAGAACTGAAAGTACAATTCGGGTGGTCAATAGTGAGCGGACTGACCGCCAAACAAATGGCGGAAGAGAATGAATTCCCGCTCCCTAATATTGATGTTTCAACAATGGGGCCTTCTGATTATATTTTACTTTCGGTCGCGCAGGACAGAGATGCGGCCCACCGATGGCATTTGGCAAATGAAATAAGAAGAGAAAACATTGCCGTACGTGACAAAATATTAAAATATCTAAGAAAAAATGTTGGGCAGAAAGTTACGGGGGAAGAATTGAAATATCTGGCAAAAGATAGATCGGAATGGGCCAGACGAGTTAGAGAATTACGGACGGAATATGGTTGGCCGGTCGTTACTCAGAATACCGGCCGCCCTGATCTTGAAGTGGGGATTTACCTGCTGGAAGCGGATCGGCAAAGCCCGGAACATGACCGCAATATTCCCGACCCTGTTAAAAGAGAGGTTCTCCGGCGGGATAATTATAAATGCACGATCTGCAAATGGTCGCACGACGAATGGAATAGATCAGATCCTCGCCATATAGAGTTACATCATAAAAAACATCATGTAACGGGTGGTGACAACACGGAAAACAATCTTATTACCGTATGCACGGTATGTCATGATGAGATTCACCGGAAGGGGAAATCATAACTATTCATGAAAATCCTTCTGGTTCAAACAAGCTTTCTGGGAGACACCATCCTTTCCACACCGGTTATCTCAGGAATCAAAACCATTTATCCCGCATCCGAACTCTGGATCATGACCACCCCATTGTCCGCCCATCTGGTAAAGCGTGATCCGTTTATAGAAGGGGTAATTGCGTACGATAAACGAAACAATCAATCCGGCCTCACCGGTTTGCTGGAAATGGCCCGGAAACTGAAAAAGATGAAATTCGACCGGTCATATTCCCTTCATCGATCCTTTCGGACATCTATTCTCCTGTGGCTGGCCAAAATTCCCTATCGGATCGGATGCAGGGATGCCAAACTTCCATACTTGTATCATGAAACCAGAAACCGTGATTTTTCAAAACATGATGTGATCCGCAACCTTTCGATATTAAATGGAGAACTGGATTTTTCTTCATTTGATAAGGAGATGCGGCTGTTTGCTCCAACAGAAAATGAAATCCGTCCGGATATACGGAAAAAGATTGATAGCTCCAAGCCCTATGCGGTGATTGCTCCGGGCAGTGTTTGGAATACCAAAATGTGGTTTGCCGAAGGATTCCGTACTGTTGCTGTCTTTCTGCTGAAGCAGGGATACCGAGTTGTTCTGGTTGGAGCAAAATCGGATGAAACGGTTTGCAACGCGGTTGCACAGGATCTTGATGTGCTTAATTTTGCCGGGAGAACCGATATTTCCGAAGCCCTCTACATTGTGAAGAACGCAAAACTAGTTGTGTGTAATGACAGCATGACACTTCATATGGCATCAGCGTTTAAAATACCCAATGTCGCTGTTTTCTGCGCAACCTCTCCGGAATTCGGATATGGCCCCTGGAAAAATAATGCCATTGTGGTGGAAAAACAGGACCTCCATTGCAAGCCCTGCCGTCCGCATGGATCAGAGAGATGCCCGGAAGGGACAAACGCCTGCATGAATGAGCTGTCACCGGATGAGGTAATAAAAGCCATACGGAAAGTTCTGCCCCTTGGTGATGGATCATGAGTGAATTTAAAATAATACAATACCAGAAATATTGTTTCGGAACCCGGACCGATCTCACCGACCTTCATTGCAGACAACTGGTCCATCTGTTTCAACAACCCTCTGAACCTGAAAAATCAATCCTGGGTGGAAGAACCTCCTTGATTGAAACCTATCTGGATCCAATCGGCGATGTGATCATTAAGAAATACAAAAGAGGGGGACTGGTTCGTTTTTTTAACAATGAAACCTATCTGAACCTGGGAAACATACGCTGCAAAACAGAATATCAGCAGATGGATCATGCATACCAGCTTGGAATCCATGTGCCGAAGGTTATTGCATATGCTTACAAAGGCGGATTGTTTTACAGGGGATGGCTGATCACGGAAAAAATCCAAAACCAGCAAACACTTGCCGGTCTCGCCATGACAGATCTTACAAGAGCCCGGGCTGCTTCCGTTGGCCTTTTGGAACAGATATCCAGACTCATGGACAACCATGTTTTCCATCCAGACCTTCACCCCGGCAATGTACTGGTCACAGACAAGGATGAGGTGTTTATCATTGATTTTGATAAGGCCACGAAACATAGCGGGAGCAGACAAAAACTATCATCCCAATATCTGAAAAGATGGAAACGGGCCATCACCAAATACAACCTGCCGGATATATTGTCTGAAATCCTCGAAAAAGAGCTAAAACCACGGTAAGATCCGTCTGACCTAGTCATCGATCCGGCAAAGCTTGACATAAAGAACGAAAATCGGTAACGTTCAATATAATCAAACAAGTTACATAATCACCGAACAAGTTCTCCCTTGAGCAACTGTAAATTTTTTATGCAGGATACAACGATCAGATGGAGAGAATAATCATGAAAAAACGAAAAGTGATTCTCCGGAAATGCGACACCTATGATGTAAATCTTCTGTCCGGCATCATCCGGGAAGGTATGGAAGAACTGGGAGAAAAACCAAAAGGCAAGATATTGATCAAGCCCAATATCGTGACCGCCAACAAGGGATATATCCACCATTCCTTTACTGCACCAGCTGTTATGGAGGCCATGGTGAGTGTGCTCCGGCAAACTTTTGATGCAAAAACCATTACTATGGGAGAATCCGGCGGCATTGGCCTGCCCACCCGGATGTTTTTCAGTGAATCCGATTACTACAAACTGGCAAAACGGATCGAGATCCCTCTAGTGGATTTCAATGAAGAACAGACAAGGGAGGTTCCCCTGTTCCGGGCCAAGCTTCATAAAACCCTTCTGCTGGCCAAATCCCTGTATGAAGCGGATTATAAAATATGGATGCCGAAACTCAAATTTCACATTGTTACGGATTTTACCAATGCCCTGAAGCTGAACATCGGCATCTCCACGCACAAGGAACGCTTTCTCTATCATGATGACCGGCTGCATGAAAAAATTGTGGATCTGCTTGAAATCGGATATCCCCATCTCATTGTCACCGATGCAATCACCATCGGACGCGGATTTGAATCCAGCCCCTATCCTGAACACCTTGGTGCGATCATCATAGCCAATGATCCGGTTGCATCCGATGTTGTGGCTTCCCATATCATGAATTATGATCCGGAAAAGGTGCGGTTTCTTGTTGAAGCCAGAGACCGCGGATATGGTTCCCTTTCCCTTACTGATATTGAAATCAGTGGGGATATCACCATTGATGAACTGGCAAGCCGGACCAGACCGATCTATTCGCCCTTCCAGAATCTGCAAGAACTGGATACGCCCATCAAATTCTACGAAGGGATCAATAAAAATTCCGGCAATCCCTGTTATGGCGGCTGCGTATGCAGTATCAAAGGCGTCCTGGGAACGGCTGAGAAAAAATTCGACGGTAACCTGAAACAGGCGAAAAAAGGCGGAATCGTCATGGGATATTATGAAGGAGATGTGATTCATCCCGGTGAACCGGTCGCACTGATCGGAACCTGTGCCGGAGTTTCCGGAAAACTTGAAGCCGGAAAAACCATCCACATCAAAGGATGCCCGGTAAAAGTTGCGGACCTGATGTTCTTTATGCTGCCTCGTTTCAGCCTGAAAAGTCCGGCCGCCGACCTGCGCAATCTGGCCTTGCTGATCTATTTTTCAATCATCAAATTCCTGATGCAGTTGACCATTCCATTCCGGCCAACAGCAAAAATAAAAACAGAAAAACAGGCGGAAACCATCCATCGATGCAGTCAGGAGCCAGACCCGGCACACTGATATTCAACCTATTCCCCCCTTGAGGGGCATAAGCGCTAACTTAAATTGATTATTGTTTTACCATTTGTATGTGGGTGGTATCCTGTTGTGATAGTAATGCTTTGATCAAAATTATTTTTTGCAGCTGGAAACCGCTCCCACATCATTTGATTATCCAACACTTTTAATTACACCCGCAACAAAGCTCTACCTTGACATACCCTCTCATTTTTATTATAAATAGATTATTCACTCAGGTTATTATCCAATCGAACATGCCGCACAAAGAATGATCTGCACCGTTGCTGGCATACAAGAAAACACCGGAAAAACTACAGTTTAAACTGAATCGCTGATTGTGCTTGCCTTCAGGAAACGCATTTCATGAAACCGGCGCCACGGATTGGGATCACATTTGCATGAAAAATATTTTAATCATTGGAATAGATGAGCTATCCGGAGAAACCCTGTCCAGGGCATTGGGAGAATACGATGATTTTTTCCAGGTGCTGATAGCCGAGAATGATGATAAGGCAATGGAAATCTGCACACGCATCCGGCTGGATCTGGTCATTGTAGACCTTAGCCGGCCGGAGAATAAAAGCCTTGAACTGCTTCACCATATCAAAAAATCGTTTCCCGAACTCCCCGGCATTGCGATCATTAGTGCCGGCAATCCGATGTCAGATCTGAAAATTGAATATCCCGGGATCACGGAATACCTCAATAAGCCTGTTGATACAAGACTTCTCACCGATACGGTAATGAAAATACTGGAGATCAACAGAATCGGACAAATCCACGATATCAGCCTGCCTTCCTTTCTTCAGATGGTCGAGATGGAAGCAAAAAACTGTTATTTGAGGGTGCGGCAGAACCGGATGGTGGGGTACCTCTATTTTAAAAAAGGCGAGCTGATTGCCGCCAGAACCGGTATGAAAAAAAATGAAGAAGCTGCCTATGAAATTATCGGATGGGAAAATGCAAACATCGAAATTTTTACCTCTGAACAAGACCAGAAAAAAACGATCGATACCCCCTTGATGAATATCCTGATCGAAACCCTGAAAAGAAAGGATGAAAAAACCGCTCAGAAAATCAAAGTGCAAAAAACCGATAAAGGAAAATCCGAACTCCGTCTTACGAAATCCACCAGTCAGATCCTCCACTTTGGGCTGGAAATGGGAATTCGCCTCCATGTCAAACCGGAAAATCTGGCGGTAACCAGTAAAAGTACGTTTATCGGCATGAAACCCGAAGAATATCTGATTATTGCATCCCCCCGATCGTTTGATCAATACCTTGAAAAACCGGCTTTGGAAAAACAGATCATTGTAAAATATTTATGCAACGGAATTATTTTTGCTTTTAAGTCAAAAATTTTACAATCGCTCCCGGCTCCTTTTGACCTGCTTTTTTTACAATATCCTCAACAGGTGGAGCAGCGATATATCCGTTCTTTAAAGCGAATCAAGTGTTTCATACCGACCAAAGCAACCTGTAATGATGAGGAGACCATCGGAAGCATCCTTGACATCAATATCAGAGGATGCGGCTGCTTGCTTCAGGCACTGGATGCATATGACCCGCTAACCTGGAAAATCGATGAACATATGTCATTACGATGCAGGTTCCCGGGCATTGAAGGGGAAATCGAGATATCCGGCCTGATCAAAAATATCCGGGTGACGAGTGAAGGAACCGTTATCGGGATCGCATTTTTTAAAAAAATGAACCCGGAGATTGAAGAGATCATTACACAATATATTATCTCCGTAGGAGAACTGGACGGAACATGAATTATGTTTCCAAAAGAAGACTGAGATTCATCATTCCGGTGATCATTATGATCTCAGCCTTTTCTCTGATCGCAGATTACTTTGAAATTTTTGAAATATTGGAGCGAAAAACCATTGATATCCGGATGAAAATCTGTCGGTCCGAAAAAATCGCACCATCTGAAATTGTATTGATCCTGATCGATGAATCCTCTTTGAATGCACTCAATACAATCACAGGCAGGTGGCCCTGGCCAAGGGATATCCATGCGGATATCATCGAATTTTTATCCTTTTGCGGTGCAAAATCCATATTGATGGATATTATGTTCACGGAAAATGAACTGCCCCATGACCAATCCGGACTCAAATCCGGTTCCCATGATATGAGGCTGGTCGAGTCCACCCGGGTGGCCGGAAATACGGTTCATGGATTTCAGATCCTCAGGGACACCGCGGATGATTACAACCGGAAACTGATCAACCGCAAGCTGCCGCCGGACTTTATCCAAAAATTTTCAATCCCGGTAACAGGCAACTTCCTGGAAAAAGAGAACAATAATTTTTATCTCCCATTTCCCGAACTCTATGATGCATCCGGAGGACTGGGTGTGGTTTCCTTTTCACCGGATCGGGATGGAGTCTACCGGAGCGAAAAACTGCTGTTCAACTATCAGGAAAATATTTTTCCGGCATTGTCGCTGGTACCTTTATTACGGAATCAGCAGATAAAAACCATCCAGGTTAAAAAGGAGTCTCTGCAAATTGATTTTCCGGACAGTTCCATCCAGATCCCTGTAACCAATAACGGTGAATATTTCATCAACATGTATGGAAAATTTCAAACATACTCGATCAGCGGTGTGCTGCTCAGCATGTATAAAATCCAAAAGGGTGAAATGGAAGATCTTCCGGTGGAGCCTCACGAGTTTAAGGACAAGGTTGTTTTTGTCGGAGCAAGTGCTGCCGGTGTGGAGGATTTAAAAAACACCGCTATGGGTTCGGCCATACCGGGAGTATTCCTGCATGCTTCCATATTTGGAAACATCCGCACAGGCGATTTCCTGGTTTTCAAGGGCCTGACCATCAATTTTGTTTTTCTTTTCCTGATACTGATTGCAGCCGCAAGCGCCATATGCTTTATACACAGAACCATCCTTCAGATAACTCTTCCGGTTGCACTGCTGATCGGTTATATCGGTATCGCTCTGTTTCTGTTTCAGTCCAACATTGTCGTGAATATCATCATTCCTTCCCTATCTGTCGCCATGATCTATTTCTCCTCCTTTGCTTTTATCGGAATTGCAGAAGGAAAAGAAAAGCGCAAAATGAAAAACATACTGGGACAATATGTTTCCCCGGCCATGCTGTCCGCTGTTCTTGAAAAAAGTCACGAAGAGTATCTGAAAGCCGAGGTGGGCACCCGGGAGACACTGACCATCTTCTTTTCGGACATCCGGGGATTTACTTCCATCACCGAACAGTATGAAGTGGAAAAGGTGGTTGAACTCCTCAACTCCTATCTCTCGTTGATGGTGAACATTATTTTTGAAAACCAGGGCACCCTGGACAAATTTATCGGAGATGCCATTGTCGCTTTCTGGGGCGCTCCTGTGCGCTTAACCGATCATCACTATAAAGCGGTTATTGCTGCGATTCAGATGAAAAAAAAATTACAGCAATTCAATCTGGATAAACAGAAAAACAACCTGCCTGAATTTGATATCGGCATTGGAATTCATACCGGAGAGGTGATCCTCGGAAATATCGGTTCTTCCAAAAAACTGGACTACACCATTATCGGAGACAGCGTGAACCTGACCTCCCGCATTGAAGGGCTGACCAAAACCTATCGATGTCAGATTATCATCTCTCAGGAAACCCACATCCATGTGAAAGAGAGCATCTGCTGCAGAATGCTCGACAATGTCATGGTCAAGGGGAAAAAAAAACCGATCGTCATTTATGAAGCAATTGATGAAAAACAGTTTATTGATGAAACCCTCCTGAAAATAATCCAGCTCACCGAAATGGCATTTCAGGAGTATTGCCTGCGGAAGTTTGAAAGTTCAATCGCTCTGTATCATGAAATACTGGCATTGAAACCGGATGATCATCTGAGCAGGATGTTCATCGATCGATGCAATCAATACATCCGGAATGCGCCTCCGGATGACTGGAACGGCGCATATGTCATGACAACAAAATAAACCGGAGGAGGTTTAGCTTGAAAACAATCGATACCATTCCAGAACTTGTGAAGTACTGTATAATCGCTCTTCTTCTGGCAATCTTTTTTTTCCTGATACAGACACCTTTGTCCGGAGCGGAAATAAACAAGGTGATGTATATCCATAGTGCGAAAGCCCCTGTATACAGCCGGCCGAACATTCAATCTGAAAAAATCATGGAACTGAAAACCGGAATGGAAATTATGATCCTGGAAGAAAAAGGATTCTGGTACCAGATGACATATCAGGAGATACCCGGCTGGATCTTCAAACTCATGGTTCGGGACACGCCTCCAATAGAGACTCGCAAGATCGATGTAACCCAACTGGCAGAGCTGGAATCAAAAGCCAGAAAACGGCCGTCCGCCTATACAACGACGGCATCTGCCAGAGGGTTGAAAACAAAAAGGGATCGATTTGCAAGCCAGTACAAAAATGATTTTCACGCGCTTGAAAAAATGGAATCCATGGTCATCAGCAGAGAAGAAGCAGACAAATTCATAACAGACGGGATGAAAAATGAAAACACTCCATAAAATCGTATTGACTGTATTCGGGTGGAGCCTCATATGGATCAGCCTGGCGGATGCCGGTGAGGCACGAAAGCGAATCTCTTCAACAGCAAATGATTATTCCAATCTCAGCGACATTGAGGCGGAAATCCGGTTCGGAAGAGATCTTTCCGCCAGAATACTTGGTAATTATAAACTGCTGAAAGATGAAAAAAAGAATAAATACATTGGATTAATCGGAACAGGCTTGGCCCAGTATGCAGGGCGGCCGGAACTGAAATTCTATTTTGGAATCCTGGAAACCGATGAGATCAATGCATTTGCAGCGCCCGGCGGATATGTATTCATCACCAAAGGAGCCTTGGCTCAAATGGAGAATGAAGCCCAGCTTGCTGCTGTTCTGGGTCATGAAATCGCCCATGTTGTAAAACGTCATGTGGTCAGGAAACTGAACATCAAAGGAGATCAGGGTTCGGCTACAGGCGGATTTGCCGGCATGATCGGAGGAGCGACCGGAAGTTTTAGAGAAGCGTTTGAGCATTCCCTTCTGGAAGCAGAAGAAATTCTATTTACAAAAGGATATAAAATCGAGGAGGAAATCGAAGCAGATCAATTTGGAATATTACTGGCATCTGCTGCAGGTTATGCTCCGGATGCACTCCGGGATTTTCTGATCAAGTGCAAACGCTTTGAATCCGGCAACCCCAAAACCGATTCAGAACATCCCCCCCATGAAATCAGAATCCGGAAAATGAATGAAACTTTACAGGCTGAAGGCTTACTCAATGGAAGCAATGCTAAAATGAGGAATCGATTCAATGACTACATACACAAATAAAATCCATAAACAGTTGGTTATCTTTATCTTCATCCTCATATCCAATGCCTATGCGGATGAATACCATTATGTAAACATGCTGGCCGGAAACCGGGCGATCGGGCTGGGAGGGGCATATACGGCTATTTCCGATGACCCGGCCGGATGCTACTACAATCCTGCCGGTATCTCTTTTGCTCCGAACAACGGTTTATCCGCCAGCGTAAATGCTTTTTACCAGTCTTCAAAAGTATATGAATCCGCCATGCTTCAGCAGGATGGTAACTTTGTGGACTGGGAACAGGAGTCGTTCAGCATCCTGCCCAATTTTTTCGGGGTTGTGAAAAAGCTTGGAAATGGCACCATCGGTTTTTCATACGTGGTTCCGGATTCAACCCAGCGACGCCAGAAACAGAATTTTTACAACATTCAGTCCAGTGAGCGGGACAATGATATCGAAACATTTACAATCAATATCAACGACAGTGACCGGACCTATCTTTTTGGTCCTTCCTATGCCTACCCGATCTCCAATTCCTTATCCATCGGCGGATCACTCTATGCGTATTACCGGGATAAAGAACTGATCCGGAACCAGATCCTTTTGTTTGAGCAGGGTCAGCACTATCTGTTTAATTATTATGAAACCAGTACGGACTGGGGATTCAAGCCGATCCTGGGTGTGATGTGGGAGCCGGCAGAAAAAGTTGCGATCGGGTTTGCGCTTTCGAAAATCTATATCACATCCAGCGACAATGAGTCACAACAGACCACAAGAGATACCACACGCACACGTCCGGAAATTATTGGATCTGTTTCCTATGATTACAGCGATACCGATACAATATACTTTGGAAATTCCAGTGACACGATTGAAGGGGATTTCCCCCTCACGCTCTCCCTGGGTCTGGCCTATTTTGTTTCACCCCAGCTTCTGTTTTCAGGGGACATTGTGTATTCTGAAGAGATCGGCGAGAAAGGAGAAGTCCTGAATTTCTCTCTTGGAACCGAGTACTATTTTTCAGAAGAATATGCCATTCAGTTCGGTTTGTATTCTGATTATGCAAACACACCGGATCTTGTTTCCGATCGTGTCAATCAGACCGAGAATATCGACATCTATTCCGCAAGCCTCAGTTTTACGGTATATCACAGCGCAGCAGGCATAACGATCGGCTGTTTATACGGCTTTGGCAACGGCGATGCCCAGATTATCTCAAACAACCCGGCGATTCAGGATGTTGAAATCAACAATCTGGCTGTGTATCTTTCCGCGAATTATAATTACTGACATCGGACGCAAAAACTCAATTAATACATATCGTCATCCATTTCATCGTGCTGTGGCATAGCCGATTTCTTTTTCTTTTTCGGTGTTTCGGCAATCATCGCCTCGGTGGTCAGCATCAGACCGGAAACAGATGCGGCATTCTGAATGGCGAACCTTACAACTTTGGTCGGATCAATTACACCGGCAGCCAACAGATTTTCATAGGTTTCGGTCTGGGCATTGAACCCGAAATCATCCTTACCCTCAAGCACTTTATTGAGAACCACAGTCCCTTCATGGCCCGAGTTTACCGCGATCTGCCGCAAGGGTTCCGTGATGGCATGCTTTAAAATGGCAATACCGCTCTTTTCCTCGCCTTTTACCTTGATTTTTTCCAAAGCCGGCAAACATCGGACAAGGGCAACGCCTCCTCCGGGAACAATACCTTCCTCTACAGCAGCACGGGTTGCATTCAGGGCATCTTCCACACGGGCTTTTTTCTCTTTCATCTCGGTTTCAGTGGCCGCTCCAATATTGATAACTGCCACGCCACCGATGATCTTGGCCAGCCGTTCCTGCAATTTTTCACGATCATAATCAGAGGTGGTCTCCTCGATCTGAGCCCGGATCTGTTTGACCCGGCCCTCGATTGCCGTCCGGGTGCCGTTGCCGTCCACGATCGTGGTGTTGTTTTTATCGATTTTTATTTTCTTGCAGGTACCCAGGTCTTTCATTTTAATGTTTTCCAGTTTGATACCCAGATCCTCGGAGATCATCTGACCGCCGGTCAGGATGGCAATATCCTCCAGCATGGCTTTTCGCCGGTCTCCGAAACCAGGGGCTTTCACTGCCGCCACTTTCAATTTGCCACGCAGTTTATTGACAATCAGCGTTGCCAGAGCCTCCCCTTCCACATCCTCGGCAATAATGAGCATTGGTCTGCCGGATCTTGACACTTCTTCCAGTAAAGGCACCATATTCTTCATCCCTGTAATTTTCTTTTCATGGATCAGAATCAAGACGTCATTCAGCAGAACCTCCATTCTTTCGGAATTGGTAACAAAATAAGGGGACAGGTAACCGCGGTCAAACTGCATCCCCTCGACAACCTCCAATGCAGTCTCCATGCTTTTTGCTTCTTCTACTGTGATGACCCCTTCCTTTCCCACTTTCTCCATGGCTTCGGATATCAGTCTGCCGATGGTTTCATCACTGTTGGCGGAAATGGTTCCGATCTGCTCAATCTCTTTTTTGTCTTTTGTCGGCTTGGATATTTGTTTAAGTTCTGCAACAACAGCTTCCACACCCTTATCGATTCCACGCTTCAATGCCATAGGGTTCATACCGGCGCTCACCATTTTCTGCCCCTCGCTGTAGATTGCCTGGGCCAGCACAGTGGCTGTCGTTGTTCCATCTCCGGCGGTGTCGCTTGTCTTGCTGGCAACCTCCTTGACCATCTGAGCACCCATGTTTTCAAATTTATCTTCCAGCTGGATCTCTTTGGCAACGGTAACGCCGTCTTTGGTGACCGTGGGTGACCCAAAAGATTTTTCCAGAACAACATTGTTTCCCTTGGGGCCGAGCGTCACTTTAACAGCATTGGCCAAGGTATTTACACCCTTGAGCAATAATTCACGGGCTTTTGCACTATATAAAATCGTTTTTGCAGGCATGGTTTATTCCTCCTTGTTTAATTCAAGATTGCCGGGATATCATTTTCCCTCATGAAGATCCGTTTTTCACCGTGTACCTTAAATTCGTCTTATAAATTAATACATGCTTTTTTTTTGGCAAGAATAAATGGTATTTTTTTTATCGATATCTGAAATTTTTTTATCCACTGTCTTGTCGCAAATCCATCTGGACCGGAAAAGAATCGAAGATATCCGTGAAACAGCTTTCATTCCTATCGATATTTACCGGGAATGGGTTGTCTGATTCCTTTTCCGCTGTGCTTCGTACAGCGATGGGATGGCAATGCCCGGACAATTGAGTCCCTCAACCGTCATCCATTCGTTGCTTCTGTTATCCTTCGAGTCCCCTATGCTGACCATGCGATTTCCCTTGCGCGTAATCCCGATATAAAATGCCTGGGGAAAATGTTCGTACATAGTCGCAGGGGTTTTCGATGATGTGCTTCCATAGTCATAGGTCTGGACGAATGAATCCCCTCCATAAGCGCCGTAACCCTCTATCCGGCTGGGAGCCTGGATGTTCCAGAAGACATTCCTCACCCCGGCATGGGGGAGAACGCTCACATCTCCGCCCGGACAGATATAGAACCCGTTCATCTTCTCGAACAAGTTTTCATAGGGAAAAATGCCGTGAAAGTCTATGGCGGTGTCTGTTGCCGTCACAGTATTCCTTCCCTCATAATGGGTTTTACAGTCGGTAAAAACATTGCCCGCAGCCATCATCTTGACAGTGACCGGGTGAACCATACGTGCATGGAAATCGACTCGTTCCACCAGATTGTCGTTGCCCCAGCCGATCGTGACACCGGCGTGTCCATCATGCCCATAAAACCCGATATCCTGAATCGTCCACTGTGCGGAATGCGTCAGAATGATCCCTTGCGTCATATTCTTAAAAACAACATCCCGGACCCATCCGTTTACAGCGCTGCTGATCCATATCCCCCCCCATAGGTAATCCTGTTCCGTGGCCGTCCGCATGATGGATCCATCCGCCCCCTCAAAGGGTTTGTGATGCCGGTAATTCCCCGGCCAGGCGCTTTCGATACGCAGATGCTCAATTCCAACGCCGGTAAGGCCGTTGAAAGAATATATCCTGGGAGTATAACGGATGAACTGGTCAAACCGCATGGGTCTGGTCAGTCGAATCGTTTGACGGTCCAGAATTTTTTCAATGCCGGCAATCCAGGAATGTTTCCGGGAGGTATCGCCGTAACTATCTGTCTGGGCCTGGACAAGCTTAAAAGGGAACGTCAGCTGGGCAGGAATATCCGTCTTTTCCGGGAAGGGGTTTTTGGGATCGATCAATGGGTCAATACATTCCATCACTACAGTCTGGCCCTTCAAAAGTGTGCTTGTGTCCGATACCGTGACATCCATCTGACCGCGGACCACACTTTGGGTGAAAACAGCGAGTTCACGAATAGCCTCTTTTCCCATGACCGCAACAGCCGTATAATGGCGGGCCTCTTTTTCAGCCGGGACGCTCCCCAGCCTTCTGACCCGCTCAGCCCGGCCTGGAGCGCCCATAAAAAGGATGGTTCCGGATTCATCAGACCCCTGACCGCGAAGGATCACATGATTATATGTAATTTGTAAAAAGGGTGAATCCGGTGTTTTATGAATATCATATCTCCCTTTGGGCAGGTATACGACTCCCCCTCCTGCAGCTCCTGCGGCTTCCACGGCGGTCTGGATCGCTGCCGTATCCTCCAGACCATCGTCTGGAATGGCTCCGAAACGTGACTCGGTTACATCAAACACCGGCGTTTTCATATCCGGAATCGGCTGGTCGCCCATGCAATACCCTGCATGGGAAAAATCCGGAAGATTCCGGCCAACAGGCCCGTTTTTAAGATATTCCTTCCAGACAACAGGGGTCCATTCCATTCCAGACCTCACGCATTCAATCCAGAGGAAGAACGTGATGATCATCGCAATGCTCCATCCAATGATGATTTTCCGGTGCATTTTTACAAAATGATAAATCGATAAATAATTTTTCATGATTTGTGAAAGCCTGTGAACCGTTCCAGATAATTCAGTCCTTGTTGTGATGAGCCAGACCCATTCAAGAAAACAAAAAAGATCATATCCTCATTCCATTGTCAAACTTTTATTGCTTTTCCGTTTGACATAACAGATGCAGGTATCTATACTTTCACTCTCCGGATGCCGGTGCCGGGGAAACAAACAACCGGAGTGGCAAACCGGCTATCCAAATTTTATTGATCGATATTAACCCGGCAATTAAATAGTATAATCATGCTGCATAAGCAATTTTTGAAT
>DYJC01000012.1:162456-169558 GCA_020723305.1 Desulfosudis oleivorans | reverse complement strand
GCACTTCTGTTGTCTTTTTTACCAGCTTTTGTTTCCAGTAGGTAAACCGGTGCGGGATCAGGTTGTGCTTTCTGCAATATTCCACTTGGGACAGACCGCTTTCCTGCCACTCCTGAATCTGCTTTTTCCAGAATGTCCGGATCTCCGTCAGCTCTTCGGTCCTTGTTTTTTCTTTCATCGTATCTTCCTTCTCTTTGTTGAGAAGGATCATGGCATGATTTTATCGGATTGAGAAGATGGGGTTTGTTGAGCGGTTACAACGATGAATATGTACTTTGCGGGATATCAATTATTCGGGATATTCGATTTACCGATCTCAGGGATTATACTTCAGGAAAATCCAGATACCTTATTCCAATCGCTGAACGTGAACATCTGCGGCTTGTCCACAGAATGTTTTTGTTGGGCCATTTTTCCTTTAATATTGTGCCGTTAAGGCAAAACATGGCCCATTTTCAATATCTTTTTTTCATAAATCAATCAGTAGTTTCGGTCCGATCCCCACCCGCCAACAGACTCAATTGCTACTACTTGCCGCCTGACCATGAGCATGCAACCAATTCGCCAGACGAGTTTTGGCCTTGGCGATCTCATCAACCCGGCCGAATCGTTCCGGACTGATGAGCACAAGGCATCGAAACGCCTTTTTGGCGGCGTTCCTGCCAAGCTCAGTGGCTCCGGCCTGGTCGACAATGCCGACGAAAATTTGATAGGCCAGCCACCTCTCCTCCTGCGCGTCTTTGATCTTTCTTTCCTGATCCAGGAACGACTCCCTTTCCACGCGGGTCAGACCCTGTGCATCGCTGCCAACCGGCACTTTGAGGCCGCCATAGAAAGGATTAGCACTTTGCCCAAGAAACGTCGAAGTCTGGTACCCATTCCAGAGCATGTCGTTGAAGAAGATCCGGGTGGCATGACTTTCAAGAAAATCGGCGTAGGCGTACTGAGCATGGAGGGAATCCTGTGGCGAAAGTCCTGGCTCAACGGTAGTCGCATGTAACAGTGCGATTTCCTGCATTCGTTTGGCGCGAGGCCAGGATTGCAGTCTCGTAAAAATGTCGGCGGCCTCCTGGTATCGCTCCTCACGGGCATAGCGGACGGCGAGAGCGTATTCCACCATTTCATAAGCGGTCCGACGACGTTTTCCATTTTGTAACAGAATGGCCTGGGCGGGTTTAGCATAACGCTTGAGATAGCCCAACAGCTCCTCGTCAGTCAGCTGGATGTCCAGGAGATAGGGGAGATCTAGGCACCATCCGCCAACTGGCCAATAATACTGAAAGCCATAATCAAATTGGTCTCCAGAGTGTGCCTCGCCAGGGAGCATTTCAAACGATCCTTTTTGAGCCTCCAACTCGCACAGAAACGCGGCATGCAGTTGGTCCAGTCGTCGCCCCAGCTTCTGGTACACCCCGACCAGCCCTTGCGCAGCCGCGTTCCGATCACGGTTATTCGCCTGGCCGGAGTGCAGCATCGTGAGCAGAGGGGCCTCGGCTTCTTGGTAACGCCGCTGCAAAAAATAACAGGAGGCACTCATCCAGTTGAAATCCGGCCGGGCCGAGGTTGCCGACTTTTTCGGGACTAGCTTGGCATAGGCCAGAGCGGATTGGGGGTCTCCCATGTAGAGCGCCGCTCGCATCAGAGCCAAGGCGAGCGCCTCTGCTTCGGGGCCGGCAGTGAACATATCAGGGTGTTTTTTCAAGGCGGCAATGGTTCTCTGGGCTATGCCGGACATGGCGGCACGTTCGGTTTTTTCATAATAAATGGGGTTGGTGACAATGTTTACGACAAATAAAGCGTGACCGGGAGTGTCGAAGTACTCCTCCAGGTGATCGGCCAAGCGAACACTGCTACCGTTGTATGGAAAAAGCATACGTAAGGAATTGACCAACGACTCCTGGCTGAACCTCGATTCTGCGGAGGACATTTCATCGAGATAGATTTTGGCTGCCGGCGCGTACTCTCCAAGCAGGTAATGCACCCTAGCCAGCCATCCCCTGGCTTCACTGCGCCGAGAAGCGATGGTGGCGTGCCGCACGAAGTCCAGAAATTTCTCCTTGGCCTGACGGAGCAATAGGCCGTTGTCCGCTTCCCCGTCACGCATGTCGCTCTTGGCATCGACCAGAAGCACCTCTTCTGTTTCTTCGGCAGTCAGAGTGCCTGCCAATGCTGCCTTAATCGCGATTCGGGCCTGGTCATAATCCTGACTCTGATAGGCAAGGCGCACCTTCTGCAAAGCAGTGCGATCTTCCTTGCTCTCCATTCCGGCATAGGGTGGCTGACGTTCGTCCTTTCCCTGAGAGTGCTGACCTCGATCCTCATTGCCGCCCTTGGTAGTAACGTACATGGCAAATGGTTGCCAGAAACGCTTGTCGAGATAGGCCCGAAAGGTATAGTCAATCCCGCACGACAGGGCCGCACTTACCCCAGCGATGAGCGCGAGCACTATCGTGGAAATGATTAGCCCTCTTTTCATAAGTCTTTTCCCTGAATCAGGAAAGTTGCGGGCTCCCGCGTCACCGCTCTGCCCAGATAGATTCTTGGCAGACCCGCATAGGCAGGAAGGCTGACTTCAATGGAACGTGGGCCATTCAGTTGGGCCTGCGTCTGGCCGCCAGGCAAAAAGTACTCCAAGGCAATGGATGAAACAATCGACAAGGTCACCGGTTTTCTGGGAAAGCGATCCTTGAGACGGAGAAAGAGATCAGAGCAAGTGGTTGCTGCACAATAACCATCCTCGACTTCCACCATCGATTCGTCGGCGATCAGTTCCTTGCCGGCAGTAAGCCGTTGGATTTCGGCGGGGGTCAGGGCCAGGGCCTCATTGTTCAGGGGCCACCGAAAAAAGACTGCACCGCGGCACCATCCTCCCATGGCCTGCGCCGCGACATAGGCTTGATAGACAGATTGCTTCGACGGCAGAATCATCTCCAGGGACTCCGTCTTTTCCGAGCAACGACAATACCGGCGATACTCCTTGAGCCTTGGGTTAACCCGAAACTGCAAAACGGTCTCTCCGGCCGCGTTGGTCTGTTCCGCTGCCAGAACCAATTCCATATTGTTCATAAGTTCGAGTGGATTCATGTCACGAAAAAAGCTTCTCCGACGCGCTGAAAGTGGAGCATTGTCGTCGCGGCAATCGACGGCAATTCTTCCGAAAGATGAGATGCCGATCCGGTATGGCCGTTCAAAGGCGTTGAACACCCCTGCCCAGCGGGCTGGGTCCACCGTTTTGGCAATCCCCGGGAGGTCCTCTTGCCAGTCGCCGGAACCAACGTCATAAAATTGGGGGACAAATTCATCCACGGCATGAACCACATCGGCAATCCGGGTCTCAGGCCGGAACCAATCCAGGAGGGCCGTAATTGACAGGAGTTCTTGTTCGGGTAGTACCTTGCGAAGTGTGCTTAGAAAGCGGCCATACTCTTCGAGTTGGCTAGTGGGACAGTCAAAATCCAACTGCAAGCCGACAAGATTTTGACCAGATTTAGTAACTCTGGCCTTTAAGTCCAGATACGCCTTAGTCAACACAGGAGTGATCTCCGGACCGGGAGGTTGCATGCCGGAAAACCTCCAGACAGCGAAATAGGCAGAGGCGGCTGGGAGCTTGTCTGGCCAGCTAACGATGATATTATTGGGACAACCATTGCCGGATGAATCGGAAAATTCATCGACTTGCACGTACAACAAATCAACGGCGGAGGCAGAGCCTTCATGGTTTTGATATTGGCCGGAATAAGACTGCCAAATCCAGAGTCCGGTCTTCCACTCCGGACGATCACTGGGGCCATCACTACCAGACACCCCAGGCATGAACACTGATGCAAAGGTCAAACACAGGGCCACGACCCCACAGATATAGGCCAAGAACTTGGATATTTTTTTACTGCGGAATCCTGTCATCGCGTTCCTGCTCCCATGCTTTGGGACAATTGGGGAAATACCACATTATTCTAATCGAATCCCCTTGGTGGTCCCCTATTTGGCGTCAGTCATTTTCCTGATGTGTGCTTTGCCCGGCTCAAACGCTCCCGCTCACAGGTTTTAGGGCCGCTGTGTGGCCCTAATCCTTGTGCAGTGGGATGTTATGTTTCTTATTCAATATTTTCGGAATAGGTGTCAACAAGCATTTCTTGAGGGAGTAAGTTCGACGCAAATAAAATTTCAAAACCGATTATTTTGTCGTCTTGGCCAAACAGCACTCCCAATTGATCTTTCAATTCAACCGGCCATATTTCTGTTTTTATTGCGCCTTTGGGCTGTTCGTTTCTTTGATCAACATCATCAACCACCCACAAAAAAGCACAATCCGCTTCGCTATCATATTCAATCTTCATTTTTTATATATTCCCTGGAAACATAACATTTATTATTCAATAGATTTTGTCTTTTTTGCCCCTAAAGCACATTTTTCAATAACATATAAGAAATACAGATTTTTTCAACTGATTTAAATATGTTTAAAAAACAAATTATTATAATCATTTATCATTTTAGCAAAAAACTAACAATTGTCTAAATGCTCTTGTATCGTCTAATTCAACCACTTCAAGACAAAAACTGTTGAATTCCGAAATTAATTCTTTGTTCCAGCAAGTGATATTATTTGCTGATAACAAACAGGTGTGTTTGTGATTTGAAATACCGCTGTCATATTTTTTCCACATCGGTGAAGTTGAGATTCTTCCAGAAAATCACTGGGCCTCTGGTTCATAAAAAAACGATGCCTGATGAAAAACGACTCAATCTATTTTACAAACCGTATCTGGCATTTTTGAAATCCGTTTGCTATGGTATCCTCAAGCTCCAATTTTCCGCCGGAGCACTATAGGGACATTGACAAATTATACAAAGTATTTCAGATAACCACCTCAATCAGATTGTTCGCCGGCATGAGCGCAATGAATGATTTTATAGCGAAGTCTTTCACTGTCTGAATGAATTAGGGATCGTTGGCAAAAAACAGCTTCATTTCCCGGCTACAATTTAATTCTAAGTCTTTGGCAGATTTGATAGAGTTTATTAAATTTTACACTCCTGTTTTTTGCTTACGAGCCCTTGTTCATGAGTTTGAACGACGAAGTCTTAAAATTATTCATGGAGCGGTGTTTGATGCACATGTGCACATGGAATTGGAGTGGTTGTGTATTTTTTTGAATGTACATCCCCCCTACACACCATATGCGCCAACTTATTTTTATATATTATTTAAGTAGGTTACACCCCCATGCCCCCCAGAATCTCCGGGAGCCGGTCTTCCCACCCTATGGTTGCGATCTGAACACCGCTGACCCCTTTGTTTTTTAACCCATGCAACAGTTCGGACGCGATTATGATGCACTCCCGAACCGTGTCACCAGCATCCCGAATTCTTGCAATCAGCTTATCTGAGATCTTCACACTCTTTACATTACGTGCCATATATCGTGCCATTCCGACCGATTTTAATAGCAAAATTGTTGGGATTATCTTGACATCCAGATGTGCGATTTTTTCCATAAATGGGGCCAATACATCCATGTCAAAAACAGGAGGGGTTATAAAAAACCTTGCTCCAGCTTGGGCTCTCTTTTCCATCTCTTCAATTTCTTCATTCAATTTTTCCCCATCTAAAAAAGCATTGACAGTCGAGCCTGTTGTAAAATCAGTTGAACCGAATAGCTCAATTCCTGCCATATCTTTTCCAGCCTGCAATGACTGGATGACTTTCAGCATTTCAAGCAGCGTAATATCATATACCGCTTTTGCTTCATGATGATCACCAAAACTGGGAGCTTCGCCTGTAACTGCCATGACATTTCGAATGCCGCAAGCCTGGGCTGCAAGCAAATCAGCCTGAAGAGCAATCCTGTTCCGGTCCCGGCAATTGGCCTGCATTATCGTTTCCATGCCTCTGTTCTGAAGGATCATGGCCCCGCCAAGCGAACTCATCCGCATCACTGCATTGCTCATCTCCGGAACAACAAACGCATCAACTGCACCCTTTACTTTTGTGGCCTTTTGTATCATTTGAGAAACATCCACACCTTTGGGAGGTTCCATTTCTGCCAGCACAACAAATTCTCCGGCATCCAGTTTACTTTTCAAGCTCATAAATTCCTCCATTGCAAAATTAATCGACCGTTAAAAAGGGCGCTGAGGCCACATATTCTAATCAATATCATTTTTCAAACTTGTAAAGCTGTGGACAAACGAAAACAGGCTGTCTGATTCACGTGCGATATCGGAATATTATTTCTGAAATCATCCAAACTTATCATCAGCAACTGTTTTTATTGATAACGTATAGCCTTTTATAGTGTCAACTTAAAAAAAGGCATATCCAAATATGAGTGTTGAAAAAAGATCATCGTGATTGTTATTCCGATAAACAATAAATCGAAAAAATTGTTTACAAAAACAATTTGTTTTTATATAAAAGTTTACTTTTGTTAGGTATTATCTGATCGTTTTTCTGTAATCAGCGTCTGAATATGATTCAGACAAAAATATAGTATTTAATTATTTTTTCTGTGCATATTGATTGATATCATAAATAAAATCCGATTAAGGTAATTTTAACTTTTTCTATTCGGATTTGAATGTTTGTTATGCACTACTTTCGTTTGATAAAAGGGGTTTCTCATGGGAAAAAAAGATCTGTTAAAATCGACCACAAAAAAGAAAAAAACCCAGAAAAAAGTGGGTGCGGATGAAAAAGTAGTTTCAAAAAAATTGCCGGCAAAAAAAGCAGCCCCCTCAAAAAAACTTACTGGAACTGCATTGCTCCTTCAAAAATTTGACTCCTGGAAGCCGGCAACATTGTTTACAGTTGAACCGAATCAGGAAAATGAAAAAAACTACACTTCTCCGCCATTTTTTACTGACCAATCCAAACAAGAAATGGATGCAATTCATCAACTTCTTTCTTTAAAATTTGATATTCAAAAAATTATTGAAAAAGGCGAAAAAGCAGCGGCTGAAAAAGCAGCAGCTGAAAAGGCAGCGGCCGAAAAAGCAGCAGCTGAAAAGGCAGCGGCCGAAAAAGCAGCAGCTGAAAAAGCGGCGGCTGAAAAGGCAGCGGCCGAAAAAGCAGCAGCTGAAAAAGCGGCGGCTGAAAAGG
>DYJC01000012.1:162287-162356 GCA_020723305.1 Desulfosudis oleivorans | reverse complement strand
CAGCGGCCGAAAAGGCAGCGGCTGAAAAAGCAGCAGCTGAAAAGGCAGCGGCCGAAAAAGCAGCAGCTG
>DYJC01000012.1:84679-162187 GCA_020723305.1 Desulfosudis oleivorans | reverse complement strand
CTGAAAAGGCAGCGGCCGAAAAAGCAGCAGCTGAAAAGGCAGCGGCCGAAAAAGCGGCGGCCGAAAAGGCAGCGGCTGAAAAAGCGGCAGCTGAAAAGGCAGCGGCTGAAAAAGCGGCAGCTGAAAAGGCAGCGGCTGAAAAAGCGGCGGCTGAAAAAGCAGCGGCTGAAAAAGCGGCAGCTGAAAAGGCGGCGGCTGAAAAAGCGGCAGCTGAAAAAGCGGCGGCTGAAAAGGCGGCAGCTGAAAAGGCGGCAGCTGAAAAGACAGAATCCGTAAAAACGCCAAGTACCATTCCAGCCGCAGCTTGTGCTGAAGAAAAAACAGAACCAGACCCATCAAAAAAGATGCTTATCATAATCGCTGCCTGTCTGGCATTCATTTTCACACCGATTATTCTTGCAAGCTTTTTGAATACTACCAACTACTATCTCCAGGCAACAGATGGTGCGCTCGAACTCTGGCAGGGAGACTTTGCGCCATTAGGAAAAAACTTAGTAATATCCATGCCCGGTGCACTCCCCCCGGAAACCATAAAAGAAGTGTATCGTAAAAAAGAAGTGTATCCGATTGTTTCCGACTATCTGCTGGACAAAGCTGACGCGCTTATTGAAATTGAAGGATTATCCAATTTTCAACATATCAAATCCACTCTGCAAGAAGCACAAACCTATGCGGTTACAAAACCCATGCAGATCAAAATTGATAACCGCCTTACAAAAATTGAGTTTATGAATCTCATGTACAAGGCAGATGTTGCTGCTGAGTCATCATCGGCAGATGGCAAAGAGACCGCTATTCACTATCTTGAAAAAGCAGCTTTGCTTGACCTGGATGCTCATGAAGCAGAAATGGTGATGAAAAAACTAAATGGCCTGCAGGCTGGAAAACAAAAGTAAATTCATATCCAATTAAAAGCGGTGACAGATTGATTCATAATCTTCACCGCTTTTTTGATTATATTGAATCCATGGTGCCCATTCAGATGGTAATCATAGAGACGCTGTTTGTTCAAATGAAGAGGTCTGTCACTTTTAAAGAGGAAGTTGTAGTTTTCCTGCGAAATGACAAGCCACAAGGTGCTGTTGTGTCGCTTTATTGGATGTAAACTCTTCCAGATCAGGTTCCTCGCACCTGCACTTACCAACCGCAAAAAGACATCTTGTATGGAACCGGCAACCAGGAGGTGGCGTGATGGGCGATGGGACATCCCCGCTGATGATCTTCTTTTCCCGTCTCATCCGAGGATCCGGAATCAGAATTGATGATATCAAAGCCTGTGTATACGGATGAAGAGGATTTACATAGATTGAATCTGCATCTGTATATTCCACAATCTTACCCAGATACATAACCGCTATCCAATCCGACATGTGCTTCACCACTGCCAGATCATGGGCAATAAAAACATAGGTAAGTTTCATCTCCTTTTGAAGGTCAAGAAGTAGATTCAAAATCTGGGACTGGATTGAAACATCTAAAGCAGAAACAGGCTCATCACAAATGACCAGGCTTGGCTTTAATGCAATCGCTCTGGCAATTCCAATTCTCTGTCGCTGTCCTCCGCTGAACTCATGTGGAAAACGGCTGGATGCATTTTTTGGGAGCCCTACTTTATCGAGCAATTTCAATACTTCTTTTTTTCTTTGGTCCGGCGAATGGATTCCATGGATGATAAAAGGCTCCTCAATAATATCCCCTATAGTGTGACGTGAATTGAGAGATTCAAACGGGTCTTGAAATATCATCTGCATTGTCTTACGTAAATCCCTCATCTGTTTCTTTTTGATATGCATCAGATTTTTTCCATCAAGGATTACCTCTCCGGCTGTTGGCTCATACAGACGCATAATCGTTCTCCCAACCGTGGTTTTCCCGCACCCGGATTCTCCTACCAATCCGACCGTCTCCCCTGTTTTAACCGAAAATGAAATATCATCTACGGCATGAACCACACCCACCTGACGTCTGAAAATCCCATCCTTTACAGGGAAATGCATTTTCAAATTTTTAACTTCAAGAAGATGATGATTCATTGTAAAAACCGTATTTCCTTGTCTGGATTATGGATTTGAATACAAATAACATCTGGCCGAATGATCCTGACCCACCACTGTCATTTCCGGTGATTGTGCTCTGCAAATCTCCATCACATCCGGGCAGCGATTTTGAAACCGGCATCCCTGGGGAAGCTCTTGGATCGAAGGGACCATGCCTTCAATAATCGGCAACCGCGTCTTCCGTGGAGTTTCCAGCCTTGGGATAGAGGAAAGCAGACCCTGTGTGTATGGATGTTTTGGATCTTCAAAAAGCGAAAAAACCGGGGCTGTTTCAACTACATTGCCCGCATACATCACCAAAACATCATCACAGATGTCCGCGATCACGCCCAGATCATGTGTGATGAAGATTACCGACATATTGATCTCCTTTTTCAGCCGATCCATCAGTTCCAGAATTTGTGCCTGTATTGTCACATCCAGAGCTGTTGTCGGTTCGTCGGCAATTAAAATATCCGGCCTGCAAGCAAGGGCCATGGCGATCATGACACGCTGGCGCATTCCTCCTGATATTTGATGTGGGTATTCGTTTATCCGCTTTTCTGGATCCGGAATCCCGACATCTTTCAATGATCGAACAACATTTTGCATCGTCTCCTGCTTCCCCATTTCCGGAAAATGCAGTTGAAACACTTCTTGGATCTGTTTACCGATCTTGTGTACCGGATTCAAGGCAGTCATGGGTTCCTGGAATATCATGGAAATTTTTTTGCCCCGAATCCTGCGCATCTCAACATTGGAAATCTTTGTAATATCCTCTCCATGGAAGCGGATTTCACCACTCTCAATCACACCGGAGGGCTTGGGAAGCAACCTCATGATGGATAGCGCGGTCACGCTTTTTCCACATCCGGATTCACCGACTACCCCAAGCGTCCTGCCTTTTCCAAGCGTAAAACTTACCTGATCAACCGCCCGCAGCCTTCCGAACTCCGTATCAAATGACGTGACCAGATTGTCTACTCTAAGAATATCGCCCTGATTCAATACCGATTTTCCTTTACGATTTTATTTTATACAACTCATTCAGGATGGTAACTGGTTTCAATTTCTGATTGGCTTTCATTGCTTTTTCCGTCTCTGCATGAAGATCCTTATCATACCAGAAAAGCCCTCCGGTTGTGCTGCCAAATGGTGAAAACAGATCGCCGGTCATTTTTGTGCCCGGTATTTCCGGAAGCCTCCACCAGCGCCAGTATGCCTGGCGAACATAGGGAACCATAAACGTGGGAACAAAACAGCCGATCTCATGAATTTTGGATTGAATTTTCTTGGATAGTTCTATCCGTTCCTTTTCTTCCAGGGAATTCCGAAATGCATCATTCAATCGGTCCATTTCCGGATCATCGGTGTTTGTAATATTGTTTGTCTGAGGTTTGTGTGCATTGATGGAATGGAAATGCTCCCAGAATTGAGGCCGGAGAGAAGTACTCCATCCCATCCAGGCCACATCGTGTTTCTTTTCCAAAAATTTCTTAAACGCTGCGGATGGATCCAGCCGTTGAAGCCTTAATTCAATCCCTGCTTTTTTGGCTTCCTCCTTGAGCACAACCAGTCTTGGAGTATGCTCGTCATTACTGTATGTAACCTCTACTGAAAATCTTTTTTCGTCCTTATTCCAAATGCCATCGCCCCCCCGATTCCAGCCGGAAGATCTCATATACTGACCTACCTTCTCCAGATCAAACCGTCTGGCCTTTATACTGGTATTGGAATATTTACCATACCCTACGAATCCGTGTTCAAGACGAAAATAATCATTTCGCAGAACGTTCTTGATGACCTTATCGATATTCATGGCATGGGCAAAGGCATACCGGGCATTCTGATCCCGGAAGATCTCCCGGTCCTGATTCAGCCACATGCCCATGGCAGATTGTTGGGTGTCATTAAAAAACCAGATTTTATGAACATACCCGTTTTCGATCACCGGAGTTTTGGATTTTTCATACCAATAGTTGGGCATTGTAAGCGAAAATACATCCTCCTTGCCCTTCTTGAAATATTCCCAGAGAATATTGATGTCCCGGACCACTGTAAAAACGACTTTATCCACATTAAAACGATTTTTAAAATACCGCAGATCCTTTGCCCACCAATCTTTCTTACGCTCAAAATGGATGTATTTCCCTTTTTGAAAATCTGAAACCTGGTATGGGCCGGTATTGGGTACGATCTTCCAATTGTATTTTTTGATAAAATCCTTATCCGGTTTTCCGTAAAAATGACGGGGAATCGGTGTCAGGCCTACGCGCAAATGAAGATCCGGCTGCGCCTTGGTTGCGACCACCGCAAGGGTATGGTCGTCATAAACAATCACCTTATCAATCTCCTTGGTATAATAGTCATTATACCAGGGCGCCACAATCTCTTTGGATCTCATGAATTCAAGGGTAAACGTGAAATCATCTGCGGTCACCGGTTTTCCGTCAGACCACTTTGCATTTTCATTCAATTTAAAATACATGGTCTTTTTATCATCCCCAAAAGCCCAGTGGGTTGCCAGTTCCGGAATAATGTTTTCCGTATTCGGATGAATATTGATCAGGGAAAGTTGATTGTCATCAAACGCGCTCCTGAAACTACCGTTGGAATCCGGGCCCACAACCCGGAAGGTCATGGGAAAACTGAGAATGGATGAATGAAAAATGCCTCCTTTTTTCGCTTGTTCTGAAGCAAAGGTTGGGTCAGTTGTGTTGGTCAGCCACTTGATACCTTCTGGGAGGGATTCCTTTCCAGAAACTTGATCCGGTTGATATAAAAATAAACAAATCAGACAAAAAACAGTTCTGAACAGTAAAATACGGTTATAAATTATCATGCGGCTTCCTTTCCTTGGAACGTATACTACTCATATGTTGTATGCAATTTCGGATCAAACGCTTCTCTGACAGCCTCTCCAATAAACGTAACCACAATCAGGGTAATCAGCATGGATACGATAACCGATATTGAAATCCACCAGGCATTCATATTTGCCCAACCCTGTTGAATAAGCTCTCCCCAGCTTGGAGTTGGAGGCGGAAGGCCAAAGCCAAGGTAGTCAAGGGAAGTCAATGCCACGATTCCACCGGAAACCGAAAACGGTGCATATGTTACAATCACCGCAACCGTATTGGGCAAAAGATGTTTGAACAAAATACGGACATTGGATGCACCTAATGATTTTGCAGCCAGGATGTATTCTCTCTCCTTTTCCTTGTATGTTACCGTGCGCATCGTCCAAGTCATATTGATCCACCCGAAAAAAGCCATAATCAGGACAAGCATCATAAAATTCGGAACCACAATGGATGAGATGATAATGATTACATATAAAAAAGGAACATTAGACCAGATCTCAATAATCCGCTGAAAAAACAGATCAAACTTTCCACCCCAATATCCCATGACAATACCGATGCTGATCCCGATCGAATAGTTTGCCAGAAGCAGAATCAATGAAAAAAATATCGCGATTCGAAACCCATAAACCAGCCTGGCGACAATATCTCTTCCGACATTATCGGTTCCAAAGTAGTGTTCTTCCTGAAATGAAGGTGGGAAAGGCGGATAACGATCTTCTTTCAGATCTGTCTCAAGCTTTCCATATGGAATGATCGGCATGACAAGCCAGTTTTCGCTGTTCTTTGCCCGGAATCTTTTCTGAAGATCCCTGTAATTTGTTTCGTATTCGTAGTCCAGCCCAAAAACCTTTCCTGGAATCATCTGACCGTATGTCGGGAAATAGTATTCCCCATCGTAATATACAATCAGCGCACGGTTATTGATCAACAACTCTGCAAACAGAGAGATACCGATCATGATGATAAAGACAACCAGAGAATAATATCCTCTCTTGATGGATTGAAATCTGCGGATTTTTTTTTGTGTTAACGGATTCAGTTTCATTATTCAAAGGTAACCCTGGGGTCAACAATCGCAACGCAAATATCCGAAAGGATATTGCCGACCATAAAAAGGAAGGATGATATTACAAGAATCCCCATAACCACCGGATAATCTCTTTCCACAACCGATTCATAGCCGAGTAAACCCATTCCATTTATATTAAAAACCTTTTCAATTAAAAAAGATCCCATTAAAATGAGTGAAATATTATTGCCAAAATGAGTGGCCATTGGAATCAGACTGTTTCTCAAGGCGTGCCTGAAAACCGCGCTTTCAAATGAGAGCCCCTTTGCTATGGCAGTACGCACATAATCGGATGCGAGATGATCCATCAATGTGTTTTTCATTAAAAATGTCATTACCGTAAACGACCCCACCATATAGGCAATCAAAGGCAGAATCGTATGCAGGATTAGATCCCAAACCTTCCCAAAAACAGTCATATCCTGAAAATCATCACTGACAAACCCTCCCAAGGGGAATATTTCCCATTGAGATGCAAAAATAATCAGCAGGAGCACGCCAACAACCCAACCAGGTATTGCATAACCGATAAAAACAATAATCGATGAAATATTATCAAATTGGGTTTTATGCCGAATTGCCTTTGTTATCCCCAAAGGAATACAAACTCCGTAAACCAGCAGCAAAGATATGGAACCAAAATACAACGATATTGGAATACGGTCTCGAATCATATCCCATACCGGATCATAGTAGCGAGTAGACACGCCAAGGTCTCCGGTCAATACCTTGCCCAGCCAGAAAAAATAGCTGACAAGAATGGGCTTATCAAACCCATAGTATTTCTTCAGCTCTTGGATTTGTTCTTCTGAAAGGGGTTGAGTCTGATCACCAGCCAAAGGCCTTGTCGAGCTTAGACCTGTTTTCTGCATTCTAGCTTCTGCGATCATCCGCTCAATGGGACCACCTGGGACAAATCGGGTGATGGTAAACGCCATGATGGTGATCCCTAAAAATGTTGGAATAATCAATAGCAATCGCCGGATTAGATATGCTGTCATACCATTCCTGAAACAATCAAAAATATAATGAAGTATCTTCAAATCTGATGAAAGAATAGCAAGTCCAACTTCTGTTCATAGCCGGAGAAATGGAATCAGGCCTTTTCTAATTTCATCAAGTTCTATTTACTATATGAAAGCACGAACCAGATCAAGATGTTATTCTATGATCAATGTGTAATGAAAAGAAAAAAGGGAGTGGCATGACAAAATAAGCATGCTACTCCCTTTATAAACAAAACAATAAGATATAGGATGGTCTACCGTTTTGAGAACTGGAACCGTGCACGAGCACCTTTTTGCCCGTATTTCTTTCTTTCTTTGACACGCGGATCTCGCTTGATAAAACCAGCCTTTTTTAATATGCCACGCAAATCAGGATCAGCCAGTATTAAGGCTTTTGTGATACCATGCCGAACAGCACCTGCCTGGCCGGATAAACCACCACCTTTGACTTTCACTTTGACATTAAAATTTTCCACATTATTGGTAATGATCAAGGGCTGTTTCAAGGTAATCTTTGAAGTTTCAACAGTGAAATACGCCTCAATCGGCATCTCATTTACAATAATTTCACCCTTACCAGGCGTAAGCCAAGTCCGAGCAATCGCATTCTTTCGTCTTCCAGTTGCGTAATAAACAATACTCTTTTCCATACAATTCCCCAAACAATATGAAGTGATAAACTTTTATAAACCAAGTGCCTCAGGATTTTGCGCGACATGGGGATGTTCAGACCCGGAATAAACCCTCAATTTTTTCAACATCTGCCGGCCAAGTCTGTTTTTCGGAAGCATTCCCTTGACAGCAAAACGTATAATATCTTCAGGTTTTTTTTCCAAAAGATTCTTTGCCGTGATTGCTGTAATCCCACCCATCCAACCGCTATGACGGTAATAGGTTTTTTGATCCCATTTTTTGCCGGTCAATGCTATCTTTTCCGCATTGATAACAATTATTGAATCTCCCATGTCCGCATGAGGTGAAAAAAGAGGCGAATATTTTCCTCTGAGACGCCCTGCGATTACGGATGCCAGCCTTCCAAGTACAGCCCCATCCGCATCTACTAAAAACCAATTGCCCAATTTATCTGTTTTATTTGCGCTATATGTATATTTTTTCACAATCCTGTCTCCTATCTCAAAAAAAGAATCTAATACTATTAAAGTAAAGTTCAAACACTGTCAAGAAAAAATATAATTCAATTACCATTTTCTGAACATCCTCTTTCAATCTCTTACCAAATTGACATTTTCCATAAATTCGGGGTAAGGATACAGAATATGGTCAATGTAAAAACAACTTCATTCATACTCTCCGAAAAATCGCAGTTGGAGCAAACCCACATGAATCCTCTTGAAATTGAAGTTAAATTCTATATAACAAACCCGTCTGATCTGCAGAAGCATATTCTTGAATTGGGCGCTGAATCTCAAGGCCGGTTTTTTGAAACCAATATCCGGTATGAAGACGCACATAACAGCTTCCTTCAAAAGGAATCCATCCTGAGACTTCGAAAAGACCGGAAAGCAACTCTTACCTTTAAGTCAAAATCACCGGACCAGAATCATGAGTTTAAAATTCTACGGGAACTTGAAGTTGAGGTCAGTGATTTCAAAATCATGCAAAACATCCTTGAAGCCCTTGGTTTTCATGAAGAACAGATATATGAAAAATGGCGCGAGACCCTGGTCCTAAACGATCTTGTTTTTTGCATTGATACCATGCCTTATGGTATTTTTTTAGAAATTGAAGGAAAAGGAAATGAAATTATTGAATATGCTCAAAGATTAAACCTATGCTGGGAACATCGAATTCTTGCCAACTATCTGTCAATATTTGAAAGAATTAAAACAAAGCTCAATCTGCCCTTTTCAGATGTTACATTTGAGAACTTCAAATCCATTGATCTACCTTTTGACCATATCATTCAATCTTTTCAAGAAGGTCAAAAGAATTAAATGGTAATACTGTTCATGACCTCCTCTCTTTTATTCACATTACTTTCATCATCATTCGAAAAAAAAGTTACCGCCGCATTCAGCACCCCACCGCTCTCAACCGTCAAGCTATTGCAATGAACAATTCCCGTGCAACTGCCTGTTGATAAAATGACAAGTTCCTTTAAAGCCCGGACTCTTCCTTCAAATACGCCTCCTATTGTTAAACTTGCGACTTCAACATCGGCAAATACAGCCCCATCTTCGGCAATAACGATTTTCTCACCTACAAGATTTCCCTGAACCCTACCACGAATGACCAGATTCCCTTTACTGGATATTGAGCCATCAAACACAAGGTCTTTATCGATGATCGATAAATTTTTTGACTTGTCTTTCACGATGCATCTCCTGAAAACAGTTTAAAATAGACAGACCCCATGATCTCGTCACCTCGCTGAACATCAAGCCGATATTGATCTCCAGACATACTTGCAGCTCTATCCGTCAGAACACCCAATGGTATCTTGTTCTTTATCTCAACAAATTGTTTGGTCAAACCTGGACCACTCCAATAGGCTTTGACATCCATTCTGTTTTCAACATTGGTTATAATATCCACCAAGTGGACTCTTTCATCCGATCTCAGATTCACAACATCACCAGGTACAAGGCATTGTTTTTTATTATTCCCTGTTTCAATTACAATATAATTAAACTTTGCTTCTTCCAATTCAAAAAACAGTTTGCCGACTGTTTTCCTGGCTGATGTCACAACCACCTGATAGACCATGCCCTTTTTTTCCGTCGAATAGCTGGCCAACAGATCGGATTTGGTATCAATGACATACCCCCTGTCTTCACCTGTATTATTATCCTTGCCCCCAACAAATCCTTTAAAATTAACAACCAGTTCCGAGGGATCATATAATTCGGTGATGATATCTTCGATCAGGATTTTATCCCCTTGAATCAGTTTCACATGATCATTGTCCCGGAGAATACTTTCTCTTCCATTGATCTTCACTTTAAAAAAAAGATATGGATGCTTGGATTCTTGATGCTTTGCAACGGAAACGTCATGGGCGAAGCGATCCCTGTCCTCTGAAAAGGAAAGGTATATATTCCCACAAGAATAAAAATCCTTTCTTGCAACAATTCTTGTCGGTTTTTCGATTTTTATTTTTTTACGGGTATCATTGAACGTGCCAAAACCGATAATATCTGCGCTGAGACCCCGTTCGTAATTTGCTTCAATATGAGAGACCATAATCATGTCACCTGGTTTTACAAACAGTGTCTGCTGATTCTCCACAAGAATCGGAAGAGAATCGTTTACAGAAATAATCAGATACCGCAACTCCGGATGATCCAGGTTAATGCCGGGTGTTTCCGGAATGATATCAAGCTCCTCCATAAAAGCATTTATCGCCCAATTATGATGAAGTACCTTTTCTTCCAAAGGAAGTGACTTGCTGGTTTCCACTCCAAATGCCGGAATACCGCAAGTATACAGGGCATAGTATGTAGCCGATTTTCGCTGTTCCTTATGAATAGATGATTTTTCTTTGGTATTGTGGTTGTTAAAATGAAAATGATACAATGGATTTTTAATCTTTCTGTTAATTTTTTCTGAAACAATTCTGGCCATTTCACCCAGACCGATGCCCCGGCCATCCCCTTCTGCCATGAAACTCTCACAATCCGCAATTATGGACTGCCCATAACGCTCTGGATTCTGTTCCTGACTGATCCATTTCTCCGAATAAAACCCTGATCCGTCATGAAGGTTCAGCAGCATGTCGGATTCTGAAATCAATTTCTTGAGAATTGCAACAATCTCGGTTTCATAATTATGGATGTCATCATCTGCAAATTTTCGATTCATATCCTGATTCACTTTTCTTTTCTTTAACATAATGGAAAGAAAATTTGCTCTTGGAACAACAATCAGGTTCCCTTTTGATAATGAAAAATCCGCATAGTGATCCGCTGACAAAAACCCACCGGGTTCGTCTCCCTGAATTCCACCGATCAGCATCAATGTCTTTCCAGGCTCCTTTCCAAAACTTTTATAGACATGCAATTCATGATCAGTACCTTCAAAAAAAACAGTGTGACTTTTCTTTGCATGAGCAGGCTGGGCGATGAAAAATTCAAAACAAGCAATGCACCAGATCAGAATGACTCTCGATTTGATTTTGAAATCTATGCTTTTTTTCGGACTTTTTCGTTTTTTAGAAAAAAGCTTTGAAAAATTGAACAACAATCGTTTATACATTTTTCTTCCCTTGCTTTGGTCAATTCTCCACATTCAACTCAACCGGTTTATTCATAATGGAAAATTTTTTTCTATGACTGGTCTTCCCTGCATATCAAAAACAAAAACAGAAGCGATTTTCAATTGCTCCAGTGCAATTTGAGTTGCAGATCGAAAATAAACTGTTTTAAATCTGGATATTCTGAAAAATTGCCCTTCTTTTACATGTATGGGGTATCCCTCTTTCAAATCCGTTGGAGGTACGGAAAACCAGGTATCCTGATCTTTTTCATCCGGTTTTAAAACAATAAATATATAGCCGGAAGTGGTCTTGACGGTTTGATCAATGTTACTGATGACAAAACTGATTTGAAGCGAATCAGGAGAACCAGCTCCCTGGTTTATTTTGAAATTTGTTACTCCAAGTACTGTTTGCTGGATGGGTTCTATTATTACTTCTTTTTCTTCCTCCTGAACAGGATAAGCATCCTCTTTTACATCTGCCGCCTGCTTGATTTCACTGGCCGGCATGGATTGCTCTTCTTGTAATGACAACTCCTTGTCATGACCTGATTCTTTTTTTGACTCTGTCAGTACTGTCCTTGCCAACAATATATCCAATTCCCTTCGAAGGCTTTGGATCTGTTTTCCGGATTCTTCCAGTTCCTCTTTCAGCCGTATATTCTCATTCTGATGACTGCGATAAAGAGCAAACAGCGAGATGGAACAAACAATTAAAAAAATAAAGGAGATGATGATAATGATTGCAGCACTCTTCAACCATCGAAAGGATATCATTTTCCCATGGTCATCGACAAACAGCAGATGCCAATTTCTTACTCTTCTGTTCTGATTCAGCAATCCCGGTTTTATTAAATCTTTTTCCATCGTTCTCGATAAATTTTCCATTGGCCGTTTTCACGTTTGAATATCAATTCCTTTTCACCCACAGCACGATATCCACTGGATTTGTATTTCTGTATAAAGGTTGCTGAGCTTGTTTTCACACCGGTCTTAACGGCTAACTTTTCTCTTGAAACAGATATATATTTATATCTCTGACTGAGTCTTTTTTTCTTTTCCAGCCATGCTTTTCGATCCATCTGTCTAAATCGAAAATCGCTTGCATAACAATCGCCATACGCCTTAATGTCCTTATTTTTCCATGCAGTCAACCACTTGTCTACCAATGCTTCAATATCCTGATCTGCAGAATGGTGCTGGTCTGCAGAATAATATTTTTTCAGATCATAACATGCGCGAAGAAACGGATTATCGGGTTTCTGTTCACTGTTCTTTGGCATGACAGACTGGTAGATATCTCCAATAATCCGGATTGTATCTGCATCTGTTTTTAAACAGACCTTTCTGGTACCGACATCCTGAACCTGTTTGCCGACCTGGATCAATTGGTCAAAAAGCGCCGTATAAACTCCATTATGCTTGTATATAGAAACTTTTTTCAATTGAATATCCGCCGGAACACTGGATTGACGCAACTCATTCCGTATATCCTTCCACTCATCCCACCAGGCAATCGTTGAAATGGTGCCCGGATCATAAAAAGAGAGGTATCTTTCATAAGAACCGTTCAATAAAGCTCCATTCCATTCATGCAAAAAAGCCATCAACTGCTCTTTTATGGTTTGATCATCATCCAGCTCTGTATATTGGATCTTATCTGTTACAATAATAGGGGTCCGATTGACTGTAATGTACTTTGAAAGTTTTTCAATATCCTTATTTGCAAGTACAATACAGCCATTGGAATCCCTGTCCTTGACCTGTTTGTTGGTACCATGCATCCATATGGCATTACCCTCCCGGCCATTTAACTGATCAATCAGGTTGGGGTAATCCATTGGGAATGCCATTTCTCCATAAACAGCAGATAAATATTTTTTCTCAAACAATCCGGTGAAAAAATAAACGCCTTCAGGCGTTTTCTTATCACCGGAGCGCGTTTTTATGCCCGGAACTTCACCGGTAGAGCATTTCACATCGAAGACCGGCTCATACACCCCGTCATATCGATACAAAACCAATTTTTGAGTTTCCTTTTCAACAACAATGGCATATTCAGATGTCTCTCCGCCATCCATGGACACAAAATAATCAGGTTTTATTTTCGGGGACGCATGCAAAAGCTCTGCTGCAAAAGGTTGTAATCGTGTTAGAATAACCATAAAAAAAACAGCCAACAAAAAACCGACTCTCGGACTATAAATCAATACCTCCTCCTCACATGATTCATGTTTTATTCTATTTTAGGGAATCAATAAATAGCGTTATAAATTCAGATAGTTTTTGTTGCCGATTATAGGATAAAAACATAACACTGTCAATAATTTCACCCGGCTGGCATCAATCTTCCATAAAAATAAACTCGCATAATGGATGTTGAACAATCCATTGCTTATGCTGCTTATCATTCGGTGGCTATTCTTTCTTCATTCGGTCTTATTCAAGTTGATTTCACCATGATATCCAGGTGATGATAAGCAGACTCCGAAGCCATCCTTCCGGAGGAGGTTCTCATGATCATTCCGATTTTCAACAGGAAGGGTTCCACAACATCAACCAGCGTATCTGCCTCTTCCTGCAATGTCGCAGCAATGGCTTCAATCCCCACCGGCCCCCCTTTATAATAGTCGATTATGGTTTTCAAGTATTGACGATCCAAATTTGTCAAGCCAGACTCATCAACACCTTCAAGAAGCAGAGCAGCTTGTACAATTTTTGGGGTAATGTTTCCATCTGACCGGACCTGCGCATAGTCACGCACCCGTTTCAATAACCGATTGGCAATCCTTGGAGTTCCTCTGGATCGTCTTGCCAGGATAGCGGATGCATCGTCCATCATGGAGAGATTCAGCAGGGCTGCGGATCTTTTGACAATCTGTATCAAATCCCTTTCAGAGTAAAAATCAAGATTTCTGAAAATACCAAACCGATCTCTCAAAGGGGCTGACAACAATCCTACGCGTGTTGTTGCTCCCACTAATGTAAACTGTTTCAGTCGAAATCGATGGCTTCGTGCATGAACACCCTTGTCAAATACAAAGTCAACTGCGAAATCTTCCATTGCAGGATAGAGAAACTCTTCCACTACTTTTGGGGTTCTATGGATCTCATCGATGAAAAGGACATCCCTTTCAGACAACCGGGTCAGCAATCCAATCAAATCCCCCCCCTTCTCAAGAGCAGGGCCGGACGTAACGGTCAGTTCTCCACCCAATTCATTTGCGATAATATGAGACAGAGTTGTTTTACCCAGACCGGGCGGGCCATGAAACAATACATGATCAAGAGGTTCATTTCTTTTTTTTGCCGCCTGAATTGCGATTTCGAGCGTCTCTATCGTCTCAGGCTGTCCAATGTATTCTGATAATGTTTTGGGACGAAGGGAAAGAATCTCAGGTTCCTGATCAACAGGTAGTTTCTGTTTGGATAGAATACCCAGTTTATCTGAGGAATAACTTATGATATCGTCATTCATCAGCCGATCTCTCCTCGATAAACCTCATCAAACAGTCCCTCCGGTGTTGAGATGGCGGGTTGTCTTTCCAGTGCTTTTTTAATCAACAACTTTGCATCTGCGGCTTTATGACCCAGCTGATTGACCAGTACTTCAAAAACCTGAACCGTAAAATCTCCAGTAATATTCGATTCCGGCTTTTCAACCCCTTCCTCCTTCCGAATCAGCGCAAATTTTTCAACCCGGCCCTTTAATGTGGCAATGATTTTTTGTGCTGTCCGGGTACCGATTCCCTTCAACTGTTTTAAGGTTTCCACATCATTGGTCTCAATTGCCCTTGCAATTTCACGTATGGATATGGTCAGGGCTTTTGCAGCTTTGATGGGTCCGATCGCCTCAACGGAAATAAAATACTGAAAAAATTCTTTTTCTGCTTCAAGATTAAATCCAATAAGCGTTGGTTTGGGTTGTCGCTCTGTCTGATGATAATAAATATGAAAAGAAACCTGCTCCCCTATCGCCTTTCCTTCCAACGTATCCATTACAAATGAAGGTAACAAGACTTCGTATCCGATGTGATGGACTAACAGCAGGATGCGATCTTCATACTTGTTTAATAGGCTTCCTTCAAGGTATCCAATCATGACATTTTTTTATCCGTTGTTCATACCGGTATAGACCAATCAGCGATAGAGCCAATGCATCAGACGCATGATCCGGCTGAATCTTCTCCGGATGATGCAACAAGCTCCGAACAGCCTTCTCTAACTGGATCTTTTTTGCATTGCCGTTTCCAGTAAGTATTTTTTTTGCTTCCCGTACCGGTAGTTCCATAACAGGAGTATTGGATTGAAAACCGGAAAGCAGAATCACACCGATTACCTTTCCCAACGTAATTCCTGATTTTGGATATTTCGGAAGAGAAAAAACATCTTCAACAATCATCAAATCGGGTTTTTCATCTTTCAGAACACGTAAAAGTTTCGAAAAAATTGTGTCAAGACGTTCCGGTAAAGGCAAAGTTTTTAAGGTTTGAATGGTCCCGAAAGAATAGCTTTGAATATCAAATCCAGAACCGGTTACAAATCCGATTCCTGTGTCAGCAAGCCCCGGATCTACTCCGATACATTTTACCATGTATCATCCCTGTATATCTTGTATACAAAAGAAGAGGTCATTTCCTGTTGATCATAAATTCTGTAAGATCTTTTTTGCGATATCCGCCTCACTTGACTTCGGAAACCGATTGATCAATTCTTCCAATATTAGACGGGCATTTGCATCTTCTTTCAGTTGTTGAAATGACATCCCTTGTTTCAATAATGCCGAAGGAATCTTATTCCCCTTTGGATATTTCTTTTTTACTGCCTCAAATTCAAGTATTGCTTTTTCATACCAGGCTTCACGATAGTAAGTTTCCCCAATCCAGAATTGAGCATTATCCGCATTTTCAGATTGCGGGAATAAGGAAATAAATTTCTGGAAACCTTCACGGGAGGATTCAAAATCGCCCTCATCCAGAGCTTTCTTGGCCTGAATATATAATCCGTTTTCAGGCTCCGTATCTTCACTATCTTTATCTTTTACAGGAGGAAACTTCCCAGGAAAGCGGTCACTTTTTTGAGGAGATGATCCGCCCAATCCAATATATTTTTCAAGCTCAGTGATCCGATCAGCCGCTTTTTGATTTTCCGTTGATAAATCATTCAGTTTTGCGGTCAGTCCACCTTTTGCTGAATTGACTTGACCAATGGCGAATTCCAATTCTTCGATCCGCCCATTTAATATTTGAACCTCTTCCATTAGTTTGTTGGTCTCTGCCCGGAGACTCGCATATTGACCTGAAAAATCCTGATCCTTCGAGTCCCAGGTACTCCCAATTTTCTGAAGTTCAACCTTTAAATTATCTACATTCTGTTCAGATTTGCTACGAGTCTGTTCCAATTTGGAAATTCGGTCTTCCAGAGCAATTTTATCCTGTATGGTCGCACAACCGGTCAAGGATAAAAAGCTAATGAAAATACACAGAATTCTGATACGCATTGGCATTCATCCCGATGATACAGATTAGAGAAAAATGATATTTGATGAGGAACAAGCCTTTTACTTTAAAAAAAAGCAGGTGAGACAAAAATGGTCAGTCACCTGCTTTTTTTCTATGTGTTTAAAAAACCCTATTCGATCGTGAAATGTGCACGCCGATTCTTGGCCCAGGCTTCTTCTGTCTTTCCTGGATCAACCGGCATCTCTTCCCCATAACTGACGGTTTTTAAACTGGCAGCCGGGATACCCATATCCACTAGAAAGGTTTTTGCGCTATTCGCACGACGATCTCCCAATGCCAAGTTGTACTCTGTTGTACCACGTTCATCACAATGTCCTTCGATCACGACGGATGCACCCGGATTATTGCGAAGCCAGCCGGCTTTTGTCTGAAGTACAGCTTGAGCGGATGATGTCAGAGATGAATCATCATAATCAAAATAAACATCCTCAGAAATAAACGCATTTCTTGCTGCTTCCTGTTCCTTACGAATTGCTTCCTCTTCAAGAGCACGCTTTGCAGCATCCTGATCCGCATCAGATGCCGTTGTATCCGCTGCAAGCTGAGCTTTGGGAGCATCCGGTGTGGATTGAACATCTGTTGATGCACAAGAAATGAACATCAGCAAGCCAGACAACATTAACAGTAATGATAACCCTTTTAACACTTTTTTTTGCATATTACCTCCTTTTAAATTGCTATTTGTTTAATTACCCATATTGTTAGACGACCATTTTGGATTTGTTTGCTCCCCAGACATGGAAAACAAACGTCTTTGTTCCGTTCCGTAAGCTGTCATTACATATATCCGACTTACACCTTCTCTTGTTGAGCAAAAACTGATCAGGCTTCCGTCTGGTGACCATGTTGGAGATTCATTATCACCGGCATCACTTGTCAGTTGCGTTGGCTCTCCACCATCGGCCCCGATAATACAGATATTAAACTGTCCTTTTTCCATAGAAGAATATACAATTTTATCCCCCTTTGGTGACCAACTTGGAGTAGTATTATTCTTTCCTTGAAAAGTCAACCTTTTCTCCTGCTCGGAACTTAGATCTTTATAATAAATTTGTGGATTCCCCGACCGTTTAGAAACAAATGCCATTTTTCGGCCATCTGGAGAAAACGAGGGCGAAACATCAATCCCCCAATTTCTCGTTACCCTTTTAATCACTTTCCCGTCCCCGGTCAACATATAAATTTCCGGATCTCCTGAAAAAGAAAGTGTGGCAGCCAGGACAAATTGCCCTGGAACCCATTCTGGTGTGATATTAACACCTTCTTTGGCAACCACACTCCCCCGATTATCTTTCAAATTTTTAATATAAAGATCCGGCTTTCCACGTGCATATGAGGTATATGCCAACCAATTTCCATCAGTGGACCACGCTGGAGAAAGAGAAATACTGTTGGATTTTGTGACTTGCTTGGGGTTATATCCGTCAAAATCGGAGATATATATCTCTTTTTTCCCTGTGCTGGTGGACACAAAAGCAATCCTGCTGTTAAAAAATCCATGGTTCCCGGTCAGCAGATACATCACATCACTGCAAAATTTTCGAATCATGATCCGTTGATCCGCAACACTACCGGTATATTTCTTTCCAAGCAAACGTTTTGCCTTGAATGTATCAAAAAGCCGCATCTCCATGGTAATGTTATTTCCGGACATACTGAGCCCGCCGGTAATTAACAGCTCGGCCCCTATGACCGTCCAATTCTTAAAGTTGATCGATGTTTCTGAAATCCCTTGTTTCTCAGGATGTTCCAAAAATGCCCCATGATCGATCATCTTGAAATATCCGGTAAACTCAAGTGTATCGGACAATAGAACAACGGCCTCGCGGGCTTTTGTCTGTTCATCCATGCTCCCGTTCATCTCTTTGAATAACGGAACGGCAATCGGTATCTTTTTTATATATGGATTGTTAATATCGATATAATCATACCCTGCGATGGAATCAGATATAAAAAATATCAGTAAAAAAGTTACACATAACAATAACCGAATAAACAACCTGTCTTGATTAGAATGAATCGTCATTTTCAAAATTCAAATCCTGCCTGAATACAGTAAGAGATTTACGTTAAAACCTAATTTCCTATTGAATTCCAGATGGTGTAAACCGAAGTCCGATTTCCAGAAAAGGCTTCCTGAACCCCTCTGGTAAAGGCGGCAGATATCTTGTTTTTAAAACAGCTTTCAGAGCCTGTTCATCAAAATAGTCATTCCCGGATTTTTTATCAAACCAGACTTTCTGGATTTCACCATCCGCCAAAATCTTTATTCCCAAAAGCGCTACTAAGTTAAGATTACCATCTGCCAATTGTTCATTAAAGGACCAGTTTTTGGAAATATAGGAATATATCTCCGCTGCATATATTGTTAAAAGGTCTGACTGCTGAGCACCTGCCCCTGAAAAGTTCCCAGCTCCATATGAACCGGGCCCTCCATTTCCCTCGGCCTCCTTCTTGACCTGTTCAGCAAGCCTTTCCATCGTTTTCTGATAGTTTTGAGACTGTTGAACCTTTTTTTCCATCTCATCGATTGCGCTTTCCAACTTTTTTTTTGATTGTTCCGTCTCTTTTTTTGTTGTTTCCTTTTTTGGAGCAATATCCTTCTTTTTTTTTAGAACTGTCGCCACCTTTACCGGCGGATTTTTAATCTCCTGTTTGGGTGGTGCAGTGTTTTCTTTTTTAATCGGCTCTGTTTTAACTGCCGGTTCGACAGTTGGCTTTTTCACCGAACTCCCTCCGGATGGTGTCGGCAAAGACACCAGGCCAACATTGATGACTCCGGGCTGGATCCGTCTTATCGGTTCCTCAATTTTTGCAAAAACCAGTATCAAAAAAAATATGATATGACAAGCGGCTGAAATAGCCAGAAATTGAAGAAATTTACGATATTCCTCTCCACCGCCATTCAGCAGCAGACCATCAGCTTGCGTCATCCTGTTTGCCTATCTTGCCATTCACTTAGTCTTGGTAAGCGGTTCTGTGAGCATTCCAAGTTTTTCGATACCTGCACCTTTTATTTCCGTCATCACTTGAACAACCACTCCATATGAAACACTCTTGTCTGCTCGAAGATAAACTTCTTTGCTAACCCGGTTTTCAACAATTCTTTTCAGCTTATCCCCCAGTAAATCAGGTATCACGTTCAAATCATTGATATATACTTTTCCATCTTTATCAATACTGACGACGAGCTGGTTATCATCCGAAGATACCGGACCGGATTCGGCTTCAGGAAGCGATACATTTATCCCTTGGACCATCATAGGTGCGGTTACCATGAAAATAATCAACAGAACAAGCATTACATCCACAAAAGGGGTGATATTTATATCAGACATCAACCCGTCGTTGCCGCTACCTGATGTCATGCTTTTCCCTCCCTGGCTCTCATGATATCCCGTTCAATAATATTTAAAAAATCCGCAGAGAAACTATGGAGTTCTGATTCAATTACCCGGATCTTCTGTGAAAAATAATTATAGGCAATAACCGAAGGTATGGCAACCGCTAGCCCGCATGCCGTGGCGATCAAAGCTTCTGCGATTCCAGGCGCTACGACAGCAAGACTTGCAGAACCTTTTTGCCCGATTCCATGGAAGGAGTTCATAATACCCCATACCGTTCCAAACAAACCGATAAAAGGAGTTGTGTTTCCTGTTGTTGCCAAAAATGGCACCATTTGTGTGAGTTTGGTAATTTCTGTGCTGGTGGCCCGTCTTAGCGAACGTTTAACATTTTCAATCCCAGCAAACCCCATTCCTGCCTGATGAGGTGTATTTCCCGCAGCAGATTGTGCGATAGGAGCTCCTGATCGATTCAATTTTTTCAGCTCCATATACCCGATTCGAAAAATCCGTGCAACCGGGCTGGCTTCCAGTTTTTTGGCCTGATTAAAAGCATCGGAAAGATCCCTGCTTTTCCAAAAATAATCAATAAAAAAAGCAGACTCATTAAAAGCCCTGCGGATATAATTGTATTTTAGAAAAATAATGGCCCATGAAGCCATGGAGAAAGATAAAAGCAGAAGTAAAACAAGCTGAACAACTAAACTCGCATTAACAAACATTTCAATAATACTAATCTGGTCTGGTGACATATTATTTCTCCAACATGCTATTCCGGGCAAAAAACAACTTCAATAAAATAAATATCGTATTTATCTACATATTTTGTTAAAACTTTTCAGCTTATCAATATATGGTATATTCCCTAATTTTTTAAACCGTCATAAACTATATGAGACCAACAGAGGTGTCAAGGAATTTACAGCCCCCCATATGTATCCTTGAAAAGGTAATGCCTCCATACATCTTCAAGTACGGAGGCATTTACCCTTTATCTATGAATAAAGCATTTGTGTTTCAGTTTAAACAGAAATTACATCATTCCGCCCATTCCACCCATTCCGCCCATTCCGCCAGGAGGCATACCACCTGGTGATGCCGGTGTTTCCTGTGGTTTTTCAGCGATCATGGCCTCAGTTGTAATCATAAGTGACGCAACGCTGCCTGCATTTTGAAGGGCAAACCGAACAACCTTGGTTGGATCCATAACACCGGCCTTAATAAGGTCTTCATAAGTATCGGTTGCTGCATTGTATCCAAAAGCAGCTTCACCTGCTTTAACCTTGTCGATAACGACAGAACCCTCTACACCGGAATTATTGGCAATCTGACGAAGCGGTTCTTCCATTGCACGCATCACAACCTTTACGCCCAATCTTTCTTCCGCTTTGACTTTAATCTTTGAAAGTGCGTCAAGACAACGAACCAGCGCAACACCACCGCCAGGAACAATACCCTCTTCCACAGCAGCTCGGGTTGCATTCAGTGCATCTTCAACACGGGCTTTTTTCTCTTTCATCTCGGTCTCTGTAGCTGCACCAACATTAATAACCGCTACACCGCCGATCAATTTGGCTAGACGCTCCTGAAGTTTTTCGCGGTCATAATCCGATGTTGTTTCTTCAATCTGAGCGCGTATCTGTTTTACACGGCCTTCCAGATCACTTCGTTTTCCTGCGCCATCAACGATTGTTGTGTTATCTTTATCTATGGTAATCCGTTTTGCATTTCCAAGATCATTCAGGGTAAGATTCTCAAGTTTTATACCAAGATCCTCGGAAACAACCTGACCACCGGTCAATACCGCAATGTCTTCCAGCATGGCTTTTCGACGATCACCAAATCCCGGTGCTTTGACAGCCGCAACACTCAAGGTTCCTCTCAACTTGTTAACAACCAATGTTGCAAGGGCTTCGCCGTCGACATCTTCAGCAATAATCATCAATGGTTTTCCCATTTTTGCCACCTGCTCTAAAATCGGGAGGAGGTCTTTCATATTGCTGATTTTCTTTTCATTGATGAGAATAAAAGGATTATCAAGGGAAGCGACCATCTTTTCAGCATCGGTTACAAAATATGGAGAAAGGTAACCGCGATCAAACTGCATACCCTCAACCACATCCAGTGTTGTATCCATTGATTTGGCTTCTTCAACAGTGATAACACCTTCTTTGCCGACCTTGTTCATGGCCTCAGCGATTATGTTTCCGATGGTTTCATCACTGTTGGCTGAAATTGTACCAACCTGAGCGATCTCACGCTGGTCTTTGGTAGGCTTGCTCATCTTGGCAAGCTCTTTCACTGCAACTTCAATAGCCTTATCAATACCACGTTTGATTGACATAGGATTGTTGCCGGCAACAACCAGTTTCTGACCCTCTTCATAAATCATCCTTGCCAGAACAGTCGCGGTTGTGGTTCCGTCTCCGGCCATATCACTTGTTTTGCTGGCAACTTCTTTTACCATCTGTGCGCCCATATTTTCAAACTTGTCTTCCAGTTCAATCTCTTTTGCAACGGTCACACCGTCTTTGGTAACAGTGGGAGACCCCCAGGATTTGTCGATCACGACATTTCTTCCCCTTGGACCGAGGGTAACGACTACCGCATCGGCAAGCTTTCTTACACCGTTCAGCATTGCCTCTCGTGCTTTTGAATCATATTTTATCTCTTTAGCCATCTTAATCTGTCCTCCATATATTTTAGTTATCCAATAATTCCAAGAATGTCATCTTCACGCATAATAAGATATTCCTTGCCCTCGATTTTTACTTCTGTTCCGCCATATTTCCCGAACAGAACCCGGTCACCTACTTTAACTTCAAGAGGAATTCTTTTCCCGTCGTCGCCAACACGGCCACTTCCCACGGCAATAATCTTGCCCTCTATGGGTTTTTCTTTCGCTGTATCCGGAATAATAATACCACCTTTTGTTGTCTGCTCCTCTTCAACGCGTTGTACCAAAATTCGATCCTGTAATGGTTTGATCTTCATATTTCCTCTCCTTTTTTCACTCATTTAATCATAATTACTACAAAAAGCTGGCTGTTAGAAAACAACCGGAATCCAAAAATTATTTTTTTCGGAAAAAATAATCATCTTTTTCAAGTTGTAAAGGATGAACTTAATCGAGTGTTGGCTTTTTCATAAAACAGGTTTAAAGCCGTAAGTATTTATTTCCGGTCCCTGGCAAACGGCCCGGTAGTTGTAAACAATAACCTCTTGTTAACAATCTGAAATTCAGTCAGAAGAGATAGTACTGCTATTGTCTATCTTCTCTTTTTTTGGAATTTTTGCTCCATCATCAGAAGCTGTTTCCGTTTTTTTTGCATTGCCCGTATAGTCAGTGACATACCAGCCGGATCCCTTTAAATGAAAAGAGCTCTGCGAAATCAGCTTCTGCAGTTTTCCAGAACATTTGGAGCATTTTGTCAACGGCTTATCAGAAAATTTCTGAATCACTTCTTCGTGAATTCCACAGGCTGTACACTCATATTCATAAATCGGCATTTTTCTCTCTCCTGAAAAACATCTTTGCAAACCATAACAGTCGCATTCTACTTTCCCTGCCCGATAAAACCTGAACTAATATAGTCAGTGTTTCAAATTTGTCAAGCTTCCTGAAAATAGTTTTATAAAGTGCTATATAAGCATATTTTCCAATGGATTACGCCATCTTTTATAAAACTCGAAAGCACTCTCCATGCCCGGCACACCCAGAGGATACAGAATCTCGTGCGTTTTCTCATGAACACGGGCCTCTTCCTTTAATTTTTCTTCTTGCGATGCGTCAAACCCAGTGAGGAACATGGCAAATCTGACAATATGTACCAATTCATGGGTGATGATATAAAGTGCAAAAGGAAATAATGTCAACCCTGCAAAACTTTTCAGAGCTGCAATAATTGCATGATCCTGTATACAGATTTTATAAAAATCATATGTTGCGGAACCAAGCATCGTATCTTTTCGACGGCCTTTATAGCGGATTATTTGAGCAAAAGGCCCTTGAACAATTTCTGTTTGCTCTAAATCTATCAGTGTTTTTACATCATATCGATGACGCAGCCATTGATTGACCGACATTTTATAAAAATTGCATACGATCTCCTCTGACATCGCCACCGCGTCGTTCACAATTTGAATTTGTGTCTTGGTAAATGTTTCCATAAACTTTATTATTTTTGTTGATTCTTTACCTAAAAAAAGGTAGACAGGTAATCTTTAAACATGTTAGCTATGCACTTTATTATTTCAACAAGGATTCGTCAAGATTGGAGGTGGTCTGTTGGGTAGCGTAATTAAAAAAAGAAGAAAAAAGATGAGAAAACACAAACACAAAAAGCTTCTGGCCCGTACACGACATCAAAGAAGAAAAGGCAAGTAATCGACCATTCCCATTCTTTATCATTCTTCATAACTCTATAAAAAGCAGAAAGCACATGCGTTTATGCAAGTGCTTTCTGCTTTTTTACTGTCGCCGGTCATCAGGGGCTTCCAGAATAGTTTTTAAAGTACTTTAAAAACTCGGAATCGGTCGATAGCACGACAGAGCTTTTCTCATCAAATGTACTGGTATATATTTCAAGTGTTTTGACAAAAGAGTAAAACTCCGGATCTTTTCCGTATGCATCTGCAAGCATTTTTGTGACGGTTGCATCAGCCTTTCCTTCAATCTCCTGCGCGTCCCGATATGCCTCCGAAGTAATCTGTTTTAAATCCTTCTCCTTTTTACCCAGCCATTTTCTGGCCTCTCCACGACCTTCGGAACGAAATTTCTCAGCGATCTGTTTTCGTTCTGCAATCATCCGGTCGTAAACCGAACGCCTGACCTCTTCCACATAGTTAATTCGCTTGATCTTGACATCAACAAGCTCAATCCCGAATTCAACAAGCTTTGGCTGAGCCTGCTTCCTTATTCCATCCGTGATTTTGCTCCTTCCGAAAACGATTTTATAGGAAGCTACCGGTGATTTTTTTTCGCCATCAACAGTTAGTACCTCTTTTCCATCTGCATCAAAAACCAGCTTCCGATTTCCCTGCCGGACACTCTCAATCAGTTTATATGAGGTAATAAAGTTGCGACCCGCCGAATCAATAATATCATCCAGTCGACCCATGGCATTCATCGTATTGCCTACTGTTTGAAAAAATTTAACGGGATCGACAATGCGCCATCTTGCAAAGGTAACCACCCAAATATAGGTCTTATCAAGGGTAGGTATCTGTCCGGATTCACCATCCCATTGTTGTAAATTTTTTGGAAAATAATTGGCAACATCGATAATCGGAACTTTAAAATTGATCCCCGGGTGGATGATAGGATCTCCAACCACTTTTCCAAAACGGGTTACAACCACTTGCTCTGTTTCATCCACGACAAATGCGGATGCATAAAAAATGCTACCAAGAACAACAATAAATATAAGTAAAACATTGCTTATTTTCATTTCACGACACCACTTTCTTTTCCAATATTTAGGAAGGGCAATACATTTTTCTGATCAGAGTCGATAATGTATTTCTGACCCAGTTTTGGAAAAAGCTCTTTCAACATCTCGAGGTATATACGCCTTTTGGTTACATCTTTTGCTTTAACATACTCATCGTACAGAGCCACAAACCGATTTGCATCGCCTTCGGCTCTGTTGATACGCTCCATGGCATATCCTTCGGCAGCCCTGATCGTCCTTTCCGCCTCTCCCTTTGCAGCCGGAATGGCCTTATTGTAATCCTCTTTGGCCTGATATATCATCTTCTCCTTTTCCTGGGTCGCCTGGTTCACTTCATTAAAGGCTGGTTGAACAGGTAGGGGCACATTGGTCTTTTTCATTTCAATGGTTGTGATTAAAATTCCGGTTTCTGCATGATCCAGTTCTTTTTGTAGAACTTCTCTTGACTCAATGGCAATTTCTTCCCGCTTGCTGATGACCTCATCAATACTGCGGTCTCCAACAACCAGACGCATGGAAGCCTCGGACAAATCTCGTAATAAATTCGTTACATTCTTTACTTTAAAAAGATAATTATATGAATCCTTTATTTTATATTGAACAATCCAGGGAACAAGCGCCACATTCAAATCACCGGTCAGCATCAGTGATTCGTTCATGTTTTCATTTTCCGCAGTCTGCTTTGAGCTTGTTGTCATGACGGTTTTAAACCCGAACTCTTCCTTGTACACATGCCGAACCCGGACCTTTGTCAGACTTTCAATACCTGCCGGCAGCTTAAAATGGAGGCCGGGTGTAGTTGTCCGAACATATTTTCCAAATAGTTGGATAACGCCCACCTCATCAACCTTAACAGTATAAATCATGGACGTAGCCAAAAAAATCACGGCAGCAATTATGGTAATGATAACCGGTCCGCTGGAGAATTTAAAATTTTTCAATTTCTCCATCAGATCATCCATTTGAGGCGGTACTACCCCTCCCGGACCCTGCTGGCGATGTTGCCGGTTTTGCTGTTGAAGTTTCTCCCAATCCCAACTCATTGTTTTCCCTACTTTATCTATTTGTTGTTTTTTATTGATCATAAAATATATCTTATTCTACTGAATTTGATATTGATCATAAATTCAATTTTTCTGATTGCCTGTTTCCGTTTATCCCGGATAATTGACTTTATGGTAAGAAAATCTTCATTTTATGAGATTGACTCTCACATCTTATCCATTTATTTTCTTGAATGTATCGTTTCTAATTTACATCAGGATTCAAGTCAAGTAAAAATCCTTTTACAGATAATGCGAATGAACTTGAAAATCAATTGGGAATAAAGTCAGGGTGTGATAAAGCGATTTTCAAAAAAAAACTGTGAGTGAATTTTTTAAATATCAAGGAAATGAATGAACCCCAAAAACAAACAAGAACTCACCCATGTCGGCAGCTTTATCAGCAATATACTGAATACCTGCCGTTCAAATCGGCCGGATATTGAAATGACAAAAATCTGGACTCTCTGGCAGGAAGCCATTGGTCCGACCATAGCAGAAAATGCCCGTCCTGCTGCATTCAAAGGCAAGGTACTTCTGGTAAATGTCGCCAGCTCCACCTGGATGCAACAACTTCAATTCTTAAAGCAGGATATTATCCGTAAGCTTAATTCCGCCCTTGGCAAGGAAATGATCACGGAAATAAAATTTAAAATCGGATCGTTATAGACTATTCTGATAGAAAATTCGGTCGAACTTCAATACCTATGAATCAATTTGTTCCAGACACATTCTTTAATGGACGGATTTTGGTAAAACAGGACAGGCATGGATATCGATTTTCCATTGATGCAGTGCTTCTTGCTGATTTTTTAGAAATCAGACCCAACAGCACAATCGTTGATCTGGGCACGGGATGTGGCATCCTTCCTCTGATACTGGCATACCGAAACCCGGATACCCGGTTCTGGGGTATTGAGATCCAGAAATCTCTTGCTGACATTGCGAGGGAAAATGTCATTGAAAATGGACTGGACAAACGAATTCAAATTCTTTGCACAGATATGAAATCCTTAACCACCAATATGGTATCCGGTCCTGTGGATATTGTGATCAGCAATCCTCCTTATCGAAAAACAGACTCCGGAAGGATCAATCCGAACTCCCAAAGAGCTGTAGCTCGTCATGAAATTAAAATCAAACTGGAGGAGATACTCACCGTGGCTGGGAAAATCCTTCGAACCGCGGGAAAATTTTTGATCATTTATCCGTCGAATCGAATGATCGATCTCCTCTCAGGAATGCGAAAAACCGGTATTGAGCCCAAACGAATACGGACCATTCATTCGATGCAGGGGGCAGATGCCAAACTGGTTCTTGTCGAAGGGACAAAAGGGGGTGGTTCCGGAGTAAAAATTTCAGCCCCGCTGTTCATTTATAAAGATCCGAAAAATTATACCGCCGAGGTCGAAAAAATGTTCCTGCCCTGATCCATGTCTGCAAAGGAACTGTATTTAAGGGTTTAACTGGTTAAAAACCTGGCCGGTTAAGGGCTTGGGGAAAAAATAGGTGGTTTTTCTGGGCATAATCTGCCCTTCTTCCGCAATCCTCTTGACCTGATCGATCCTGGTAGGATTTAAAATAAAACAAACATCGCTCTCGCCCCTGACAACTGCCTCTATGGCTTTGTCTACGCTGCTGGAATAGGTTATTAACTTTTCATTATCCAGATGACTCCCGTCAAACCCCAGGATCTCCATAAATACCAGCCTGGTGAGAACCGTTACATCCAACTGCCTCAATGATTCAGGGAGCTGATCACCAAATGTCGCTTCCATGACACCTTTCTTCATCACCATATGAAAGAAAGCATCTGATCCTTTAATGTATGTGCCGATTGCGTTTCCGGATTTCTGCTTTTCCAACATGACCGCCAAAGAATTCAGCGCTTCTTCCTTATGATCATCGGCAAACGGAATTCTTGTGATCTCAAAGTATTGTGCCAATCTGTCCGGCAGTGTTTTTATTTTCTCAGCCTCCACACCATTCAGCATCCGGTGGGCCGGCAACACAATAAGACCGGGATCTTCCATGCTGCACAGATACATCATCACATAATTGGCAGGATGATGATCTGTAAACTCCGGATCATTTTTAGAACGCCATGTCCGATAATTCAAGGCAGTCTCATACCGGTGATGTCCATCGGCAATAAAAAGCCGTTTATCCTCCATGAGTCCTGTCACCTTTGCATGGACATCCGGATTTGTAATCCGCCACATCCGATGACGATCTTTCCGGTCATCCAGAATATCAAAAAGCGGTTTTGACTGAAAGGCCGCCTCTTTCAACAGATCCAGAATACCCTCCTGATCGGAGTATAATGAAAAAATCTGACTGAAATTGGCATGGCAGGCCTTCATCAGATCCAGCCGTTCCGACTTCACCTTACTGAAAGTTTTTTCATGGGGTAGCACAATTCTCTTCTCAAACGGTTCCAATCCCACAAGAGCAATCATTCCATACCGGGTCATCCTCCGGCCTCCCAACAGGAAATCCACGGCTGTCAAATATATAGAAGGCCCGGCATCCTGGATAAGTATCCCTTGAGAAATCCAATCATTAAAATAACCGGCTGCTCTGGTATTCACGTTGTCCTTCTCATGATCGTCTATCTTTTTTTTCCCAAGATCCAACCGGATCACGTTGTTTGGGTGTCTTTCATAAAACCGTATCTGCTCTTCAGGAGAAATCACATCATAGGGAGGTGTTACAACCGTTGACAAATCGTCGATTTTATCCTGATTATAAAGAATGCCGTTGAATGGTAAGACTGTTGCCATGTTATTTTCCCTTATAAATATTGGTTTTCCTGTCCAAAAAAAATGATATCTTTTATTTTGACCAGGCCATTAAATCTTGAACTGATACTAAAAAGAAAAGTATTGTTCAAGATTATTTTAAGGCCCACTTTTGTGAAAATGAGATTCCTCCTTGAACGATATGTTTTTTCATGATGTTAAAATGAAAATAACATATGTACTGTTACAGAAAACCAATGAAGTGCAATCAATTCGATCATTGACAGCCAAGAACAAAAACGATATTCAAGTTCCAGTCAGGCAATGACAATCCACATGTAAGGAGAGGTGGCCGAGCGGCTGAAGGCCCCGCTCTCGAAAAGCGGTATCCTGTAACAACGGGATCGTGGGTTCGAATCCCACCCTCTCCGCTCTCTGTCCCTACCGGCATAACAACAAGGCGAGGAAACGATAATAAGGAGATTGCGTAAATGCAGCAATGGATTTTTCTTTCGATCGCCATCGTCAGTAAAAAATGGAAAACACATAAAACGAGTCTTTTCAAAAATCATGAAATCATGTAAGGTTTTTTCCAGTGCTGGAAACCCGTTTCTCAACCAAAAAAAACTTGATTTTTGGATCAGAAAGAGGGATAAGGGATGCCGTTTGTGAATTCATGCAAACAGCTTTTTCGGAGAGATGGCCGAGTTGGCTGAAGGTGCACGACTGGAAATCGTGTGTGCCGTAACTGGTACCGAGGGTTCGAATCCCTCTCTCTCCGCCATTTTTTTCAATACCAGGAAATCCGGGTACATTTAGTACAAACGCGTCTTTGTTTCCCAACTCTGCTGAAAAATGTGTTTCCGGCTGACAAAAAGACAGAAAGAAGGTTCTATTCATGTCATATCTTGTTTTAGCTCGGAAATATCGGCCACTGACTTTTGAGCAGGTCATCGGCCAGGAACATGTCACCCGAACGCTGATCAATGCAATATCCGCCAACAGAGTAGCCCATGCCATTCTGTTTTCCGGTCCCCGGGGTACCGGAAAAACAACGGTTGCCCGTATTCTGGCAAAAGCCATGAACTGCGGGGAACGCACATCATCGGCACCCTGCAATCAATGCAAATCCTGTAGAGAGATCACCTCCGGAAACGCAGCGGATGTGTTTGAGATAGATGGGGCATCCAATAACAGCGTTGATCAGATAAGGGATCTGCGCGAAAACATCAAATATATGCCCCAGCATAGCCCTCATAAAATCTATATCATTGATGAAGTCCATATGCTGAGCATTGCTGCATTCAATGCGCTGTTGAAAACACTTGAAGAACCACCTGCACATGTGATGTTTCTCTTTGCAACCACGGAACCCCATAAAATACCGGTAACCATCCTGTCACGGTGTCAACGGCATGACCTGAAACGAATCCGCATTGAAACAATCATCAAACATATGGCAACCCTGTGTGAAAAAGAAGGGATAGCCATCCAGGAAGAAAGTTTGAGTCTGATCGCAAGAGAGGCCGGTGGTTGCATGCGGGATGCCTTAAGCCTGCTTGACCAGATTCTGGGCTGCACCCAAAACAAGGTTGATCCGGAAACCGTACCCGAACTGCTTGGGATTACCAACCGAAAAAATATTTTTGATATGTCAAAAGCAATTTTGAATCAAAACATTCCGGATTTTCTATCGCTTCTGGATTCGATTTATAATCAAGGGAAAGACCTGAAAAAGGTATATTCCGATCTGATCGAACATTTTCGGAACCTTCTGGTGGTTCAGATGGGAAAACGGGAAACCGATCTGGTCAATACGCCTGCCCATGAAATTGCAATCATGAAACAGCAGGTTGAACAAACCTCGGAAATTCACTTAAGTCAGATACTGGATGTTTTTCTCAGAGAGGAGTCTGTCATCCGATTCTCTTCTCAACCCAAGGTGGCTTTTGAAATTGCTGTCATTAAAATGATTCAGATCCCACCGGCTCTCTCTATCGAAACCCTGATCCGGAAATTGGACCAACTGCGAAATGAGTGGGGGGGATTTCAGGAGCCACAAAAGGCAGACATCTCCAATCCATCACAACCAGAAGACCCCGGGAATAAAGAGGAGATACTTCCATCCCAGCCGAAAACAACAGGGACACAAACTACACATACTCCTCTTTCCAAAGATCCGAACCGGATTTGGGAAGAGCTGCGCACAGCCATTTGCAAAAAAATTCCATCAATGGCCTCGCCCCTGTCAAGAAGTGTCATCACACAGCTCACCGATGACAAAATTTTTCTTTCCATCCGGGAAAACCAGTTTAACCTAAACCGGATCAACACAAAAAAGACTGTGCTGACTGAGATCTGTAGTGACTTTTTCCAGAAAGAGATGGTTCTGGTACTGGATATGAAAGTAGATACAGACTATGATCAAAAAGAAAAAAACAGCCGGGAAAATCAAAAACAGGACAAGGCCATTCGACATCCCCTGATTTCGAATGCAATAGAAATTTTTAACGGAAATATTATTGATGTCAAAGTATTATAGGAGGGAATATCCATGAAAGGCATGGGAAATATGATGAAGCAAGCCCAGAAACTGCAAGCAAAAATGATGAAAATGCAGGAAGAACTGGGTGAAAGAACCGTAGAAGCCGCTTCCGGTGGTGGCATGGTAAAAGTCGTTGCCAACGGGAAACAACAGGTTGTATCAATTACCATTGAAAAAGAAGTTGTGAATCCTGAAGATGTCGATATGCTGCAAGATCTTATTCTTGCAGCGATAAATGATGCACTTACCAAATCCCAGGAGATGGTGTCATCTGAAATGGGAAAGCTGACAGGCGGGTTAAACATTCCCGGTCTGATGTGATGCAATGGCCCAGACTTTTTAAAGTTGACGGTGCTTAATGAACCACTACCCTAAATCAATCAGCAATTTGATTCGAAACTTTTCCAAGCTTCCGGGGATTGGTGAAAAAACAGCGGAACGTCTTACCATGCACCTACTGAGAGCTTCATCTGCTGAAGCAAATCAACTGGCACAAAGTATCCTCGAGGTAAAGGAAAAAAGCAGACTCTGCAGACACTGTTTTTCCATGAGTGATAAAGATGTGTGCCGTATCTGCAGTGATCCATCCAGGATAAAGGAACTGCTATGCGTTGTTGAACAGCCAACCGATATGGCCGCACTTGAAAAGTCCGGAGCCTATTTTGGTCTCTACCATATTCTTCAAGGTGTACTTTCTCCGATGGATGGAATCGGACCGGATGACCTACGGATTAAGGAATTGATTTCAAAAGTGAATAAAGGGGAAATCAAGGAGATTGTTATCGCAACCAGTACCAATGTTGAAGGGGAATCGACTGCTTCTTACTTAATCAGCCGGCTTGAAAAATTTCCCATCAAAATTTCACGAATCGCTTCAGGCGTACCTGTTGGAGGAGATTTAAAATATGTGGATCAGGTTACCTTAAAAAGAGCAATGGAGTCCCGATATGAAATATGACGCCATTCAAGCCTCAACAATCTTCCAATGCAAAAAATGTGGCGAGTGTTGCAAAGGATACGGTGGAACCTATCTAACACAAAACGATGTCAAGGCTATTGCAGCTTACATCCACACCAATCCGGATTCGTTTGTTAAAGAGTATTGCGTGATATCAGGCAAAAACCCCGTCATCAAGCAAAACCAGCAGGGATATTGTTTCTTCTGGGATAAGATCTGCACCATTCATCCGGTAAAACCCAGAATGTGTCGTGAATGGCCCTTTATCAAACCGGTCCTGGCGGACATCACAAATTGGGAAATCATGGCTGGTTCATGTCCTGGAATCCATACGAATTTTCCGGATGAGGTTATTAAGACCATTGTTGAGAAAGAACTTTCTAAAAAAAAATGATATTAAATTTTCCATTTTTCAAGAGGATTTAAATAATAAACTGTATTTTCTTTTTTCTCAGCCTCATGAACAGAAAGAATATTCAAAGCTTCTAATGTTCCGATACTTTTCTCCATGCTTTTCCGGTCTCCATTCCATACAGATAAAATATCTGAAAAAGAGATGGAGTTGCCGGTATTGGCAAGACCGTAGCAGAGTAGATAAAGGGAGACATCTTCCACTTCCAGGTTCAATTTAAAAATTTCCTGATTCATCATATAAACCTCTTTTTTTCTCTAAAAGGCTTTGCAAATTATCCAAACTGACGATAAGAGACATCCTGAAATCAGATATCGGTAAGGACCGATGGATCATGAAGATCAGAATCCACCTTACCATGTTTTTATAAATTTAAACACTGAAATCACTTTTTTTAAACAAAAAGAACATAAGAATGAAACGGTTATAAGATGATAGGAATTTTTGATTCGGGCCTGGGCGGACTAACGGTTGTAAGGACAATGATGAAAAAGCTTCCAGAATATGACATTGTCTATTTTGGAGATACGGCCAGAACACCGTATGGTTCAAAAAGCCGCGAGACTGTAATCGGATATTCTTTTGAAAACACTGAATTTTTAATTAAAATGGGAGCAAAGGTGATCATTATTGCATGCAACACTGCATCCAGTGTGGCCACTCAAAAACTGTCTGAAAAATACAAACTCCCCATATTTGAAGTCATTACACCGGCCATTGAAAATGCCCTGTCTGCAACCAGAAACTATAAAATCGGAGTGATTGGGACACGGGCAACAATCAACAGCAACATTTATGAACAAAAAATCATGGAGAAAAATCCGGAAGCTCTCGTTTATTCAAACGCCTGCCCCCTGCTTGTCCCCCTTGTAGAAGAAGGCTGGATGTCAAAACCTGAAACAAGAATGATTGTAAAAAAATACCTTTACCCATTAAAGGGCAAACAGATTGACACCCTTATTCTTGGATGTACTCATTATCCGCTGTTGAAGGATATTATTCAGCATAAAATCGGGAAACAGGTCAAGATCATTGATTCCTCTATCTCCATTGCATCTCAAATTAAAACCTATATTCAAAATTCTCCTGAAATTGATCTTTCCCTTTCAAAAAAAGGCAAATCAAAATTTTATGTATCTGACATCACGGATCAATTTAAACTTACTGCTCAGAAAATCTTAAAACAAAAAATTCATCTGGAACATATTATCCTGTAATGAAGGAACCGGCTTGTTGCGAAAGCATCAAACTTGACGAACGCTGACTTTTCCTATATAAATATAAGTAAATTTCTTGGGTATTTATTTCTCTACTGACGTTACGTATTTTGTTATATTCAGTCAATGCCCGCCTGCCCCGGACCTGGTTGGTGTTGAAAAAATCAAATTTCCCCTTACTATGATTCACCGAAAAAATTGATTGGTTTCTATTTTTTCAAGAAAATGCGGGATCAATAAGTTCGTAGGAGTTTTAATGTCCTCCTCTTCATTGATAAAGGTTTTGGTGGTTGACGATGAACCTTCCATACGAAGGAGTTTGCAGGAATTCCTGGATGATTTTCACTTTGCTGTAACATCCGCAGACAGTGCTGAGGCAGCACTGAAGCTGATTGCAGATCATCATTTTGATGTCGGAATTATTGATCTCCGGCTTCCTGGAATGAATGGGGATGTGTTAATCAAAAATGCACATCAAATGAATCCCAAGATGAAATTCATTATCCATACGGGATCTGTCGGATATCAAATTTCACAAGAGCTCTTGAATGCCGGAATGAAACCAGATCATGTTTTCCTCAAACCATTACCGGATTTAAATATAATAACAGATGCCATTCGAGAATTTTTTCCTGTAAAAAATAGATAAAACGGAAATATAACTTTGTACACAATCCTTGTTATTGATGATGAACAATCCATTCGAAAAAGCTACTCAAATTTTTTAGAAGATTACAACTATACGACCCTTGAAGCATCCAGCGGTCATGAAGGGATGATGCTTCTCAAAGAAAAAATTCCGGATCTTGTCCTCGTTGATCTCCACATGCCGGATATTGACGGCCTTGAAATTCTCGCCTGGGCAGCCGAACATGCACCGGATACACCGACTATTGTCTGCTCCGGAACCGGTGTAATCCGTGATGTGATTGAAGCACTGCGGCTTGGTGCATGGGATTACATCCTGAAACCAGTACAAGATTTTTCCGTTCTTCTCCATGCGGTAAACAAGGCCATTGAACGGGCCCGTCTGATCCGGGAAAACAAATTATATAACCTCCATCTTGAATCCGAGGTCGAAAAAAGAACCCAACAGGTTGAACAAGCAAATATCAATCTTCTTCAACTGAATAACCGCCTCCGGCAAATTGTAGAAACAACCAAAACAATTACATCAGAAACAGATGCCGGAAGATTCGGTTCCCTGCTGCTCCATGAATTTGGCCATCACATGTCCGCAAAAGGGGGTTGCCTTTATTTTTCTGAAAAAAATGGACTGCGACTCGTGCATGCACTAGATCCTGGGCACGCCGCATACTACATACCCTTTCCCTTACCTGAAAAATCGATTTTATCCAACGTTTATAACTCAGGAAAACCGCTTATCCTTTCGGATATCGCCCAAAATACCGACTACTGCAAAAGCGGATGGAATGGCTACCAAAACAATTCGGTACTCTCCTTTCCTCTTATTGATAAAAATAGAAATGTTTTTGGCCTGTTATCCCTTCACAGCAAAGAGACATCCCCTTTTGTGGATCAGGATAAGGAGGTCGGAGAAATTTTGGCCTCCTTCAGTTGTCAGGCATTGAGAGCATCCAGCGCCACTGTGGAGTTAAAGAAAAGTGAAAAAAAATTCCGGACATTTACAGAATCGGCACCGGTAGCCATCATCATCTATCAGAATAACAGATGGATCTATGCCAATCCTGCTGCAGAAAAACTGATGGCAGCTTCTTTGATCGAACTGTCTTCCCTGGAATTCAGTGATATCATCCATCCTGATTTCAAGCATATTTACCGGAACAACAGCATGACAAACCTGAGCGATGCTTTTTTGAAAACCAGCCATGAATTGAAAATCATTTCTAGGGACGGATCTGAAAAATGGGTTAATTTCCGGACAGAAAAAATTGAATTTGAAGGGGAAAATGCCATAATGGTCTCTGCCATGGATATCGGAGATCTCAAACAGGCTGAAATTGAAAAACAACGACTTGAAATCCAACTCCGACAAGCCCAGAAAATGGAATCCATTGGAACACTCGCAGGAGGAATTGCACACGACTTCAACAATATTCTGTCTTCTGTAATCGGGTATGCGGAACTGACCCTTGCAGACCTGTCTGAAGGCAAATCCGCTTCAAAACAGAATATGCAGGCAATCCTGAGAGCAGGAGAACGAGCCAGGGATCTGGTCAGTCAGATCCTTACTTTCAGCAGGCAGACAGAACTGGTAAATATACCCATCAAAATGCACATGATTGCCAATGAAGTTCTTAAACTTCTCCGATCTTCTATTCCAACAACGATTGAAATTATTCATAAAATTCAAAAATGCAAACCGATTCTTGCTGATCCCACCCAGATCCATCAGGTTATCATGAATCTTTGCACCAATGCTTTTCATGCAATGCAAAGAAATGGCGGAGTGATGACTGTAAACCTTTCACCGATTGAAATTCGGGCTCAAGATTCAGAGATAAATGCAGATCTATCTCCTGGATCCTATGCAAAGCTGGAAGTTATAGACACTGGAATCGGTATGAGCCAAAGTACGATTGAACGGATCTTTGACCCCTATTTTACTACTAAAGAAAAAGGAAAGGGAACAGGGTTAGGTCTTGCTGTCGTCCATGGAATCATCAATAGCCACAATGGTGCAATTACTGTGAAAAGCATACCTGGCCAAGGTTCGGCATTCAGTGTTTTTCTCCCGGTTGTTGATGATCCAGAATCACAAATCATAACCCCCAAAAAACCATTGCCCAGGGGCACAGAGCATATCCTTCTCGTGGATGATGAAAAGGAGATCGTACTGATTGAGCAACAGATGCTGGAGCGTCTCGGGTATAGAGTGACAACTCGCGCAGGAAGCATTGATGCGCTCAATATTTTTCAGGCCGATCCGTTGAAGTTTGATATGATCATTACGGATATGACAATGCCCAACATGACCGGCGATCAACTGGCGCGTGAGATAAAAAAAATCAGACCGGAAATCCCCATTATCTTGTGTACTGGATTTAGTGAATATATGAACGATGAAAAAGCAAAATCCATGGGCATCCATAAATTTGTTTTCAAGCCTGTATCCATGAAAGAAATCGCAACCACCATCCGGGATGTTCTGGATGGCCTAAAAGCATAGAAACCTATCAAGCCGATGCCTACAGGGTTGTCTGAACCAGTAGCTCCTTGCGATATTGATCCAGAATCGTTGCCTTGGAAATCATACCGACAAATCTTCCGCTATCAACCACAGGAATGCTGAACAGATTCAATGTATCCATTTCTCTAAGAATATCATTCAAATTATCATCCGGACAGGCTTTTACAACATCTACCTCCATAATCTGTTCCAGAAGAACCGTGTCGTACATTACCGTATCAAATAGATAGGGCCTTATATGATCCATCTGGATCATACCTAGAAATTTTCCTGTCTCTTCTTCTTCTACAGGAAAATGGTTTCGATGGGATTTTTTTATAACTTCAATAAAATCTCTTAATAACATCTGCTGCCCGACAACAATACAATCTTTTTCAAGAAGGTCGCCGACGCTCAGATCCGCGAGAACTCTCCCATCCGTGCCGGGTCTTAGCAACTGTCGATTTTCCACAAGATCCCTTAGATAGAAAGATGCTGGTTCAAAATAGTGACAAAAGGTTGTTGAGATCGTAGATACCAGTATCAAAGGAAGAATCTCTTCATAACTACCTGTAATTTCGACAATTAAAAAAATAGCTGTGAGAGGGGCCTGGAGAATGCCGCTGATCATTCCTGCCATCCCGATCAAAGCAAAACAACCTTCATTCACCCATGTGACTGTTGGCCAAAGGAATACGAGTATGCGATGCCATGCAACCCCGGCAAAGCTTCCGATCACCAGGCATGGGGCAAATATACCGCCTGATCCTCCCCATCCGATAGTCAAAGAGGTTGCCAGAATTTTTGATAGCATCAAAAAAGAAGCGACTGCAATCCCACCGGGATAGACGCCCTCAATTATCATTCGAATGGAATGGTAACCCTCTCCCAGAACATCCGGGAAAAAAATGCCAATGATACCGACCGCACACCCTCCCACAGCAGCCCTTAGCCATAATGGCATTCTGGTTTTTCCCGAGATTGTATGCATCCTTCGTAATAACCTTGTCAAAACAACAGAAAGAACGGCTGCAATAACAGCAATACCAATGCTTGCGACAATATCGATTGTCCCCGGATTGAACTGTCTGTGAGAAAATGCAATCTGGTTTCCCTGAAGCGTCCGGCTGATCTCCGTACCGGCAACAGATGCAATCGCTATTGGAATAATATTTACCGCTGACCACTCACCAATGATCACCTCAATGGAGAATACCATGCCCGCAATTGGGGCGTTAAAAATGGAAGAGATGGCTCCTGCGGCGCCACATCCCACCAACGTAATCCGCTGACGTTCATTCAGTGCAAAAAATCTTGCGATATTAGATCCAATCGCAGCGCCACTCATGACCACCGGAGCCTCAGGGCCTGCGGAACCACCGCTTCCGATTGTAAGCCAGGATGATATCAATCTGGAAAAACTGGATCTCAATCGCAGCAGCCCGCCATGACGGAAAACACTGAAGATCACTTCCGGAACACCGTGACCAGCTTCTTCTTTTACGATCTTATCCAGAAATAGTGAGGAAAAGGCCGCACCTGTTGCAGGAAGCAAAAATGCCCACCAATAATGCCTCCAGTCGTGCAACATTTCCAGAATGGCTGTCAGACTCCGATTCAATAAAAGTGCGGCAAATCCGCTGCAAATACCAACAACAGCTCCGATGACAATTAATAGCAGACGATCATCAATACGAAACAATGCCCATTCTGATGGATATCGCCAAGGTCTGAATTTTTTCATGCTTTTTTTACCTATAGACTATCAGCGTGTTCAAACATTGCAATTCTCTCCATCAACGAATTTTGATCCGGCCGGGAATGTAAAAACGTGATAAAAGAAGAATTACGCAGGCAAAGTGAAAGTCCGGATAAAAGATGAAGGTGGGTTTTCATAGAAGTACTGATAAGCAGAAACAATACAAAAACCGGTTTTCCATCCATGGCTTGAAAATCAATTGGTTTTTCAAGAAAACAGGTGGATATTGCCGGCTGTTGGATCGCCTCCTGCAGAGGAACGCGTGGATGCGGAATAGCAACGCCGTTTCCGATACCGGTTGACGTTAAGTTTTCTCGTTCAATAAGGCGTTCGAGCAGAAGCTTTTTGTTTGTTTCATGTAAAAAGGTATTTCTGGAAACAACCGCTTCCAGAACCTCTTTAATATTTTTTCCTTGAATTTGATGGGAAACCCCTCCAAAATCCATGGCAGACCGAAGGGAAACAGTGGTTATTGGTTCTGTTTCTTGTTGATCCGCTCTCATTTTTGATAAGGAAAGGTTATGGGTCAGCGCCCATTTTTCCAAAACTGCTTTCTTAAAATAACAATCCTCCCCGATTTTATTTATGGGAATTCGTCCCTGCCGAATCCATCGTTCAACCATACCCATGGGAAGATCAAGCAGTTTTGCCGTCTCTTGAAGTGATAATCTCATAACTACCAACAAATATTAATTATTATTTGTGTTTGTTGTGAAAACCATACCGTAAACAATAGATGAGGCAATGTTGAATGGAAAAATTTATACTCAGTCCTTATGCAAATCAAGTAAAATATTGCCGGAATGAATCAAACTTCAAATCTTATAAAAAACCGGCCTTAATATATTCACGATTTAACCGTGCAATATTTGTAATTGAAATCTCTTTTGGGCAGACTGCCTCACACTCTCTTTCGTTGGTGCAATTACCAAAGCCGCAATCATCCATCTTTTGTACCATTTTCAGTACACGTCTGGCTGCTTCCGGCGCTCCCTGAGGGAGAAGGGCCAGGTGGGAAACCTTTGCACCGACAAATAACATCGCCGATGCATTCGGGCAGGCTGCGATACAAGCGCCGCATCCGATACATGCAGCCGCATCCATGGCTTTTTCCGCAGCTTCCTGAGGAACCGGAATCACATTCGCATCCGGAGTCCCGCCGGCACTCACCGAAATATAGCCTCCAGCTTGAATGATCGCATCCAACGCGCTCCGGTCAACAACAAGATCTTTTATGATTTTAAATGCTCTGGATCGCCAAGGTTCGATAATAACCGTATCTCTATCCGAAAAATGCCTCATATGCAGTTGGCAAAGGGTAGTTCCTTTTTCAGGGCCATGCGCCCTGCCATTCACTACAGCTCCGCACATTCCGCAAATACCTTCCCGGCAATCATGGTCAAAGGCAATGGGGTCCCTGTGATTTATGATCAGCTCTTCGTTTACAACATCAAGCATTTCCAGAAAGGACATATCTGTCGAAATATTATTGGCTTGATATGTTTCAAGACGGCCTTTAACATCTGATCCGACCTGACGCCATACCTTTAATGTCAGATTAATATTTTTTTTACCGTTTGACCGTGTCACTTATAACTCCTTTGCGTTAACGTAACATTTTCAAAATGTAACGCTTCCTTATGAAAATTCGGTTCGTTTTCTTCTCCTGCATATTCCCAGGCAGCCACATGACAGAAAGACTCATCATCCCGTTTTGCCTCATTTTCTTCTGTCTGGTAATCTTCATTAAAATGCCCGCCACAGGATTCTTTCCGGGCCAGTGCGTCCAGTACCATGAGTTTTCCAAACTCTATAAAATCAGCAACACGACCTGCCTTTTCCAAACTCTGATTAAACTGATCCCCGGATCCGGATACCAACACGTTTTCCCAGAATTCCGCACGTAACTCTGTAATCAAATTCTTTGCCTTGGTAAGTCCCTTGGCTGTTCTGGCCATACCGCAGTATTCCCACATGATATTGCCGAGTTGTCGATGGAAATCATCCACCGTTCTCTTGCCGCCAATTGACAACAGTTTCTGGATCCGTGTTTTCACATCTTCGGCAGTTGCCTTAAAACCGGCATCATCCGTGCTGACTTTTTCAAGCTTTGTTCCGGCCAGATAGCCACCAATTGTATAGGGAATAATAAAATATCCGTCTGCCAGACCCTGCATAAGTGCACTGGCACCCAAACGGTTCGCGCCATGATCTGAAAAATTTGCTTCTCCAAGAACAAACAGACCGGGTATGGTACTCATCAGATTGTAATCAACCCAAAGGCCTCCCATGGTATAATGGACTGCCGGATAGATCATCATTGGCGTTTCGTATGGATTGTCGGCTGTAATTTTTTCATACATCTGAAAAAGATTGCCGTATTTTTTGGCAATCACATCCTTTCCATCTCTCTGAATCGCATCTTTAAAGTCAAGATACACGGCAAGGCCTGTTTCTCCAACTCCTTTGCCCTGATCGCATTGCAATTTTGCATTTCGAGAAGCAACATCCCGTGGGACAAGATTGCCAAAACTGGGATATTTATTTTCCAAATAATAATCTCTTTCCGATTCTGGTATTTGGCCTGGATGACGCTTATCACCAGGATTCCTGGGAACCCAGACGCGGCCGTCATTTCGCAGGCTTTCACTCATCAGGGTCAATTTGGATTGGTATGTGCCATGCACAGGAATACAGGTTGGATGAATCTGAGTATAACAAGGATTGGCAAAAAAAGCGCCTTTTTTATATGCGCTGTAAGCAGCCGAAACATTGCTTGCCATGGCATTTGTGGAAAGATAGAATGTGTTGCCATACCCCCCGGTTGCCAGCACAACTGCATCAGCTGCATGGGTTTCTATATTGCCGTTTACGAGATTCCGGGTGACTATTCCACGGGCTTTACCATTCACAAGAACAAGATCAAGCATATCCCTTCGCGTAAACAACTTGACCTTACCGACTGCAATCTGTCTGGACAGGGCGCTGTATGCCCCTATCAGAAGCTGCTGACCGGTCTGACCCCTTGCATAAAAAGTTCTTGAAACCTGAGCTCCGCCGAAACTGCGATTTGCCAGAAGCCCCCCATACTCTCGTGCAAATGGAACCCCCTGTGCAACGCACTGATCAATAATATTGTTACTGACTTGAGCCAGACGATATACATTGGCCTCCCTGGATCTGTAGTCGCCCCCCTTTACAGTATCATAAAAAAGACGCCAAACGCTGTCTCCATCATTGGAATAGTTCTTGGCGGCATTGATTCCTCCCTGAGCTGCAATACTATGTGCTCTTCTTGGACTGTCCTGAATACAAAAGGTTTTTACATTATATCCCAATTCCGCCAGTGTGGCAGATGCAGAACCTCCTGCGAGCCCTGTCCCGACAACGATTATTTCAAACTTTCTCTTGTTTGCCGGATTCACCAGTTTCAGATCAAAAAGATGTTTATCCCATTTTTCTGAAAGAGGTCCTCCCGGAACTTTAGAATCAAGCTGCATTTTTTTTCCTTTTTATAACATAAACAAAAAATATATCGGTAAAAAACCAAATCCCATACCGACGATCAGGCTGAAACAGATACTGAGCCCCTTAATCAGTGGCATATATTTGGGATGATTGGCACCCAGGGTTTGAAATGCACTCCAGAACCCATGACTTACATGAATTCCAACCACCAACATTGCCGCGATATAAATTCCGACATAGATTGGATCGGAAAACGCATTTTGAACGATCTGAAAAATCGTTGTGTTGGTCTTATCAACAAAATGGAAATTCATGAGATGAAAAATAACAAACAAAAGTACCAGAAAACCAGTGTAGGGCATGGTTCTGGAGCCGATTGTCCGGCCACCGGCACTTTTTTTCATCACATATCTTTGAGGTCGTGCCTTAAGGTTTCCCCAAAACAAAAATATGCCGCTCAAGATATGTACCATCGCAAAAATCAGAAGCCCGATTTCCGCAACCGTAAGAATAGGGCCTAGTGAATGCAGATGCTCGGCGTAGGAATTGAATGCATCCTTTCCCCCATAGATCGTAAGGTTTCCTGCTAGATGACCGAAAAGAAAAACACAAAAACCTAATCCGGTCAATGCCATTAACAGTTTTTTCCCAATGGAAGATTCAATAATATCCAACAGCCAATTCATTTTATGCTCCACGCTATCAAAATTATTTTTTCTGTATCCGAATCACTTGCCGGAAACGCTTACCTTATATCCAGAAACATTGTTACCGATCAATCATATTATCTGGGGTTATTCCTGGGGATACCCAGATAAAGAAACCTCATTCTCTTTTAATACTCAATATATCGTATTTACATATTGGTGGTTCGGAAATTCTCTTAAAATATGTTTTTTTCCCATATTCAAGTAACATTGTTACTAATTCCTTTAATCCGATATGTCAAGAAAATTTTTCCACCACCAATGATCCCATCCAACTCCCCTGATACCTTCCGCAATTCTCCTTCCGACTTCGGTTCTCAACCGTTTCTCCACTGAGTCCAACCATCTGGATGCAGGAACAAAACCTCTATCATGCATTGATTTTAAATCTAACACAAACGCCAATTGATCTGCATCATGAGCCAGTTTCGACTCTGTTGTTTCACCGGCGTTAAACTCTTCTATGAGCGCTGTTATTGAAGAGCCAAATAACAAACCTTCCGTCATATGATGGATTGCTTTTTTTTCATCCGCGGAAACATACTGTTTCTGAACCATATCCAAATCACCCATTCGCGCCTCTGCCAGATCATGAACCAAACCCATGGAAATCAATTTGAGAGCATCAACGCCTGGAACCATCTGAGCCATAACATACCCAATAAAACAAACCAGAAAAGAATGTTCAGCTACGGTCTCATTTCCCGAACCTAAAAAACGATATCCGGAGCGCCGGATCTCTTTCAGCATTCTGGCTTCAAAAAGCAGACTCACAATATTTTTGATTTCAATCATCCTCCTACTCCTTCCTGTTCACATTCTGTACCGACACATCGATACAATCATAACGATTCAACCATTGCCTCTTTTTTAGTATGAATCACTCACAAACTGGCGATATGATCTATCTTAAAAATAAAGATAATACGCTCAAAGTCTTGACAGATAATTGTCATAAAGGGTATGAAATGCTTACTTCAATACACTTTACTAATATTCACTAAAAAATAGGGGCAAATTATGCTTTCTAAAATCCGATTCAATTCTATAACAGCAGTATTCGCATATGTCTTGTTATTTCTATCGTTTCAACCATGCACAGCGTCGGAGGAAGGGACAACATCGGAAATCGAACAGAAAACTGTTTTTTATTACACTGTAAAAAAAGGTGATACACTCTGGGATATCTCAAGACACTTCTTTAATACGCCTCTGGTATGGCCGGAACTATGGTCAAGAAATAACCAGATAATGAATCCACACCTGATTTATCCAGGGGACCGTCTTCGCATATATAAAAAAGACGGTGTCATCTCCATCACCAAGGTACCAGAAGAGGTGATTCAAGAGGCAGCTCCGGAAAAAATACCGGAACAGGCGCCACCAGCAGAAATCGTGGAGAAGCCCCAAGAAGAAGCCTTTGTTGAAAAACAACCGGAAATCGAACGTCCGTCCTTTTTGTTCACTCAGATTGACAGGACAGGATTCATTACAAAAGAACCAGTCCCAGCTCATGCCTTTGTTTTTAAAATCAAAGGCGAAAAGAAACTTATTAGTGAAGATGACATTATTTATTTAAAACAAAAAAATACTGAAACTCCGGCGTTGATTCCCGGAACCCTGTATGCAGTAATTGAAATGCAAAAAGAGCCGATAATAGACAATGTCACAAATCAGTATGTCGGCATACAGCATAATATTAAAGGAATCGTTGAGATCACTGAAATCATGCAAAAAGATCCGATGATAGCAGAAGCACGTGTCTCTAAAACTTTTAATACGATTGGTTTTGATGACATCCTGATCCCATACAAAAAACGTTCCCCCAAAATAATATTGACGGATAGCCCTGCGGATTTGGATGGTAGAATCATCACAGAAGAAAATCACAAAAAAATCTTTGCTGAAGGAGATGTTGCCTTTATTAATAAGGGAAATGCTGATGGTGTAATGCATGGTCAACATTACAGCATATATCGGAAAGAAGAGTTAGATGATTTCGTTAAAAAAATTGATATGGGATCTTTTATTGTATTACACACAGAAAGCGAAACTTCAACTGTTTTAATAACAAAATCAAAGGGTGAGCTGGTACCGGATATTGGCTTTTGCACACCTGTGAAATCAGAATAGCAGAACACAAACCAAAAAGAAAAAAACATCCAGCCCGAAAGGAATCAAAATCCGGATTCTCTTTCGGGCTATTGCATTTTCATTGTATGATCCAATATTTCAATACCACTTTAGTATGAGCCATAGAGACTTCAATTAACTGATTCACCGTATTTGGAAAGTGAATTGAAAATTTGAAAAACGTACTTATTTTTCACACAATAAGGCATCTTTTTTCATACAATATTATGTATTTTCATACACACCCAATTGGGATTTCCAGCACTACCCTTTAAGAATGTACAACCGGCAATTCAAATATTTTTTTATTTATGGCATAAATTATGCTTTATTATGAGGCGATTGTTGTAATCTCTTTTTCATCATCACCTCCTTTAAAAGCAGAAGCAGCACTTGCTGTTTCTGCTTTTTCCTTTTCTGAAATGATAAAAATCTCTTTATGATAAATCAAGAACGGTTCGGATCGTACCAGCCAAGTCCTTTAATACAAAAGGCTTCATAAAAAAATTACGTATTCCGGAGGCAGACGCTTTTTCTTCTGTCATCAACTCGCTATACCCTGTACACAGAATTACAGGCATATCCGGTTTTATTTTCATAATCTCTTTTGCAAGGACATCTCCTGTCATTTGCGGCATGGTCATATCTGTTATTACAAGGTCAAAACTGTCCGGGTTGTTCTTGAATGCCTCTACAGCCTCAACGGGTGATGTACGGGTAACCACTTGATACCCTAGCCGTTCCAGCATACTGCCGCCAAGTTCAACCAGAGCCTTTTCATCATCAACAAACAGGATTCTCTCATTTCCCGTTGGCATTGGCTTATTGTCAATACTCTTTGAGTCAATGTGGGTTTCTATTTTCGGAAAAAAAATTTCAAATTTTGTTCCAATCCCCTTGACACTATGAACACGTATTGATCCTCCATAAGACTTAACAATGCCATGAACGACGGCCAGCCCCATACCTGTCCCTTTACCCTGTTCTTTTGTCGTAAAATAAGGTTCAAAAATCCGCTTGATGATTGCCTGATCCATTCCCTTACCTGTATCGCTAACCATGAGCTTGATATATTTTCCCGGCATTATGTCATATTGTTTACCGCAATCCATTATCTCATCATCCTCAAGTGCAACCGATAACTCCCCCTTATTTTCCATTGCATACGCTGCATTGGTACATAAGTTCATTATAATTTGATGAAGTTGTGTGGGATCGGCCATAATATTTCCATGAACAGAATTGATTTTCAGACGAATATCAATGGTTGCCGGCAAAGATGCGCGGAGAAGATTTAAGGCTTCATTTATGATTTTATCAACCTTCAGGGGGATGCGATCTTGTTCTTTCTGGCGGCTGAAGGTGAGAATCTGTTTGACAAGCTCCTTTGCCCGCATCCCTGCGAACATCACCTGCTGAAGATAATTATAATGGACTGAATCTTCCGGTACATCCATCATCATCATTTCAGAATATCCCATCATCGCGCTTAAAATATTATTAAAATCGTGGGCGATTCCTCCGGCAAGCGTACCAATGGCCTCCATTTTCTGAGACTGCATTAACTGAGATTCTAACCGCTTTCGCTCTGACATATCTCGTAACATCATTAATATACCTGCTGGCTTTCCCTCATGATCATCAAAACAAGAGACACTGATATTCACATCCAGCAGATCGCCCTCTTTGGTATAACGCTTTGTTTCATATTCATTGTATGATTTTTTATTCTTTATCAAATCCGCAAAAATAGACTGCATTGCAAGATGCTCTGATGGAGGAACAAACTTTGTTCGCATCTCAAGGGTTTCTGCGACAGTCCATTTAAAAATAGAAGTAAAGGCAGGACTGACATATGTAATCTGCCCCTCAATATCATAAATAATAATTGGGTCAGCAGACGAATGGATAAGAGATCGATATACTTTTTCTGCCTTTTTGGATTCCTCATACAATTTACGGTATTCTTTTTCCCTTCTTTTTAGTTCCATATCCTGCGAATGTATTTGATCCAGCATGTCATTGAACGACTCTGACATGGTATGAAACTCGTCATCGTATAGGGAACATACTCGAACCGTGTAATCTTTTTGTTCGGAAACAATCCTGGCCGTATTGACCAGATCTGTTACAGGAGCAACCAGCATAGCTTGAAATCGTTTGAGGAGTAGGAACACTGTTATCAATGAAATGGCAAACAATAAAAACAAGGGGATGGGTTGAAAAACATTCGATTCAAAGACATGGATTGCAATTAAAAAAAGAGTGAAAAATAACAATAACAGGAGGCTAATCAAAGCAGCAAAAATAAACGTTTTTCTTCGTAAAGGCAAACGATTGAATCGGATATTCATTTTGCCTCCATAGGTAATAAAACAATCACCCGGAAGTAGCTGCAAATGGTTCCTTAAGCCTATATTATTGGGGCATTTACTGAATGATCTTGAAGATGCGGTTTTGAAAGTTACAAGACCCGATGCATGCCATTTAAGCAATCATCGAGCGTATACAGTATAATAAATACAGACCTCTTTTTCAAGAAAAAAATAAACTTCACTCCATTGTCTATAAACCCTATGAAAAAAAATATTGAAATGGGTATCACTGTTATCCGGCATTTCGTATTTGATCAAGAATCCCGGGGAGATATTTAAAAAGATAGTCCACATCCTTTCTGGTTGTCTGCAGACCAAAGCTGAAACGGATAATCCCATATCGATCCGTATCAACCCCAATGGCTTTGATAACAGAAGACGCTTCCTTGCTGCCGGAACTGCATGCAGATCCTGCAGAAACATATATTCCAATCCGGTTAAGGCTTAACAAAAGAGCGCCACTGTCTATATCCGGAAACCCGATATTAAGATTCGTTGGAAGGCGATGGCTTAACGATCCATTCAGGATACAATCCGGACAATATTGGTTTAGCTGATGGAGGAAATAATCCCTGATTTCTTGGATCCTTTTCATTTCGGATTTCATTTCCAGGTGAGCCAGTTTCGCTGCCTTGCCAAAAGCAATAATATGCCCTACATTTTCTGTGCCGGCGCGATTATTGAATTCCTGAGATCCTCCATGAATTAATGGCACCAATGAAACCGTTTCATCAAGATAAAGAGCGCCTACGCCTTTTGGTGCATAAATTTTATGCCCTGAAAGAGACATCATTGTTATACCCATCTGTTTTGGGAAAAGATCGATTTTACCAAAAGCCTGAATGGCATCCACCAAAAAAGGGACTTCTGCAAGTCTGCATATTTCACCGATTTCAGAAATTGGATTTACTGTCCCGATCTCATTATTCACTGCCATGATTGAAACCAGAACCGTGTCTGATCGAAGGGCTTCTTTCACGGAATCGGCTGTTATCAAACCATTCTGGTCCGGATCCAGAAACGTGATATCAAATCCGAACATTCCGAGAAACTGAACCGGCTCAATGATCGAAGGATGCTCGATCTGGGAAGTGATAATATGCCCTTTGGTTTCGATATATTTAAAGCCAATCCCTTTTACCGCTAAATTATTCGCTTCTGAGCCACTGCCTGTAAATATAATCTCAGAGTGTTTAACTTTTAAACAATCCGCGACTTCCCTACGGGCTTCCAGAATTGCATTAAAAGCTGTTTTACCAAGAAAGGTGCTGCTGGAAGGATTCCCATACGCTGTTTTACTGTTATAATAATCCGTAAGAATCTTAACAACCTCTTTGCGAACAAAAGTGGTCGCATTGTAATCAAAATACACCTCTCGAGCTTCATCCACTTTAACATCCGCAATCGGTTTACATAAATCGTTCACAGACTGAATTGGAATACCCACCCATGTATATACTGAATTCAAGCCATGTGGGAAAAGCCTTTCCAGGTCTTCTTTTGTTGCGCCGGTATATCGTTCAATATTTCGATACATGGGACCTACACGGTGCATTTCATAATAGAGATAGGCAAATTCCAAAATCCGCGTATGCAGATCCGTCAAATTGATCCCGGTACGCCTCGCCATCTGATTAATAAAAGTCTTTACGTAATTATTCAGCATGTTGATTCAATACAATTCACAGATTATTATTAGCAAGCACCTGGGTATTGATGAAATGGGAAACCCGTACGGGAATCCCGCATCCCTTTCGATACTTCCAGAAAAATGGAAAAAGGCATGCCAATCCCCATTCGATCCCCTTCGTATTGTGCGATCAACCTTGCCCCAAGACAGTAGGTTGACACATTCATCTCCTGAGTTAGATAGGGGCGAACAATCAAATCCGAATTGACTACCCGGAGCCCCCCCATGTTGGCGATCACTCTTTTTCCCGTATTATATTGGTATGCCTGAATAATCCGTGTCAGTTCAACCGGACGAACACTCAACACAACAACATCCGGTATCAGATTCTCTTCATCAAAATCATAGGGAAAAAAGAAAACCGCCTGAGTATCCGGAGGTTGAATGGCCATCATTTGGCTGACTGCAAATTTTGCAGTCTCAACATCTTTGTAGCGACCCACATCTTCCTTGCCAAAAAGCGCAAACTCTTCACGACCGGCAGCTTTACAGGCATAGACGCTGCCATTTGTAAAATCCATGGGACTTGGAGATGTAAAATCATCCTTTTTTTCATAATGTTCTTTCATAATATCGATGTACACCCTGGACCCCTCAAGGGGTTTTTCTTCATCCTTCCCCACCAATCCAAAAGTAATGGCCGCAGCAATACATCCGATGGTCTCCCGGGTAAGACACACCCCATCACCGAGCCCTGCCTGTTTGGCTGCTTGACAACTTGTAATGGTTAATCCTTGTGGACGGCAGTTCAGCACGGTTTCCGGTATGACATCGCTCCCCCGGAAAAACTTTACGGCTGTAAGCGGGATCTGCAGCCCCGGTACGCCCATATTCTCTATCATACAATCATATGCTCTTCTCAGATCCGACATCGAACCCTCCTTTTTAAAATAAATACTCTTTCCATGTTCTTTTTGCAATATGAGTGTTTTTCAAATACACCCACGGCTCCATGACACGTAAAGGCGCTACTGAGCTGAAACAGGGCTTTCACTCATCATAACGCGATACAGCTCATGGTATAGATCTTTTATCTCTTTGATTCTTGTAAAACAATAACCTATCTGGTACAAGTTTTCCATGCAAAATTCAGTTCACTATAATTCCCTGATACTGGCATCCCAATCCCCCAGGAGAAAATATCTCTTAGAACAAGCTGGATTAGTGTTCTCAGTTATACCAAGCAATTTTGATGAAAACTCCGTGGCCATGACAGATCCGGAAACCTATGTAATAACCCTGGCGGAATCCAAAGCTGCTGATATCGCAAGGCTTCATCCCGAAAGCTGGGTAATTGGCGCAGATACGGTTGTAATCATTGACAATAAAATTCTCGGAAAACCAGATTCACGGAATGACGCACGGAAAATGCTACGACATCTCAGTGGTCGAACTCATCAGGTATTTACCGGCTACGCCATTCAATGTATTACTGAAAATCATTTTTTTTCAGAGGCCATTAAAACGGATGTCTGTTTTAAAAACCTGACCGACCAAGAGATTGAGTGGTATATCCACACAAAAGAGCCCTTTGATAAAGCAGGCGCATATGCAATCCAGGGGTTAGGCACCTTTCTCGTTCGCCGGATAAACGGTTCCTATACCAATGTTGTCGGGCTGCCGGTCTGTGAAGTAATCGAGTATCTTCTGCAAAAAGGTGCAATCACAATAGATGGATTAACAACAAACCATGATCCCGATCTTCAAAAAACAAGTTGACCATATACTGAAACGCATAAGGGAGTCCGCATATTTATATGGTCGTAAGATAGATGAAATACAACTCATTGCTGTTTCAAAAACCATCCCGCCGGAAATGATCAGAGAAGCCATTGAATGCGGTTTGAAAACTTTTGGTGAAAGCTATATTCAGGAATCCAGAGAAAAAATCGCTTCAATTGCCGATTCATCCATCTCCTGGCATTTTATTGGACACCTGCAAAGCAACAAGGCAAAATATGCGGTCAAACTTTTTGATCTGATCCACACAGTTGATTCAATCAAACTGGCTTATGAACTGGATCGGCAGGCTCAAAAAATCAATAAAGTTCAAGATATCCTCCTCCAGGTTAATGTCGGAATGGAGGACTCCAAATCCGGAGCTCCCCCGGATGATGTCCTTGATCTAACAAAAGCAATAAGCAGCCTGCAACACCTGAAAGTCAAAGGATTGATGGCCATTCCTCCTGTATACAACTCACCGGAGCGGGTTGCCCCCTATTTTCAGACCCTGCGGAAACTCCGGGATATTATTCAAAATGAAAAGATTACAAATATTGACATGAAAGAATTGTCCATGGGAATGACCGGTGATTTTGAGGTTGCCATCCGGGAAGGAGCCACCATGATTCGAATTGGGACAGCGATATTCGGAGAAAGAGAATGAAAATTCTTCTGCATACTTGTTGTGCACCTTGCTCCATCTTTCCCATACAGATTTTAAAAAAAGAAAATATGGATGTTATCGGATATTTTTTTAAAAGCAATATTCATCCATACACAGAATGCACAAAACGCTTAGAGACTCTTGAAACGTATGCAAAAACAATCCAACTAAAACTGATCATTGAAGAAGAATACAATCTTAAAAGCTTCATCCAGGATGTCGTATTCCGGGAATCCGATCGATGCAGAATCTGTTATCATACACGGCTCAAATCCACAGCAATTCTTGCAAAAAAAGAAAAATTCGACTGCTTTTCCACAACTCTTCTCTACAGCAAATTCCAAAACCATGAATTAATCAAAGTCATTGGCGATAATATAGGTGGGTCTGTCGGCATCGACTTCTTCTACCATGACTTCCGGATAGGCTGGAAACAGGGAGTCGAAGAATCCAAGCTCATGGGGATGTATCGCCAACAATATTGCGGTTGCATCTATAGTGAAAGGGATCGATTTTACAAACCCAAAAAAATAATCCCACAAACGGGTTAACCATCCAGATATGGATACATGATAAGCGTATGTTTGGAAATTTTCTGTATTTTATTATTGTCTTGCTCATCTACAGTACCTATCAACCGCCTGAAAAATCAAATTTTACAGATGTTGAAACGCTTTTCCTGTTTTTTCTTTCCTTTTTTCTTTTTTACTATATCACGCATCGTCTTTTTAAAAACCTTGAAAAACAGCTCCTGGTTCAAAAATCGCACCAGCTCATTCATCGATTTGAATCTTTGATCACTCGCCAAAGCATTATGGCTGTCACTTTTTTTTCGATCAACATCTACTGTCTGTCATTACCAACATTTTTTATCAATATTCCCATATTGGAATCAATCCCAACCCTGACAGCCCTGATCTTCATCAGCCTGTTCCTTGTTTATCTTTCGATAATCTGGTTTCATGCCTATGGGTGCTATTCGCAACTTAATGATCCATCCCTCTCCAGAAAAAACTATATTCATTCCAACATCTCTTTTTCAGTTCCGGTTATTCTTCCCTGGTTTCTGTTATCCGGTATTTCCGATATCATTTTTCTGCTTCCGCTGAAATTCCCCAAGGAAGCGTTGTCAACGCCGCTTGGCCAAGCTGTTTATTTTCTTTTTTTTCTGATCGTTGCCGCTATTACAGCCCCTATAATCATTCAAAAATTCTGGGGTTGTGTCCCATTGGCTCCGGGTATTCATCGAACTCAGATCGAAACATTTTGCAGAAAAGCAGATGTCCAGTTTGCGGATATATTACGATGGCCTTTATTCGGTGGTCGTATGATTACTGCTGGTGTCATGGGACTTGTAAAAAAATTTCGATACATACTGGTAACTCCGGCCCTTTTACAATTTTTGGATCCACAAGAACTCGATGCTGTCATGGCCCATGAAATCGGCCATGTGAAGAAAAAACATCTCTTGTTCTATCTTCTCTTTTTTGCAGGATATATGCTGATTTCATTTGCCGGATTCGACCTGCTGATCTATCTTATTATCTACATTGAGCCGCTGGTTGGTTTTTTTACATTATCCGGCCTGCATCAGGAATCTGCGTCTTCCATTTTGATCAGCTTTTTTCTGATCCTCCTTTTTATTCTCTATTTCCGATTTTTTTTCGGCTATTTTATGCGGAATTTTGAGCGTCAGGCAGATATCTATGTCTATGAATTACAAGGCACCGCTAAACCACTCATATCATCCCTTCATAAAATATCCATTATCAGCGGTCAGCCATCAGACAAACCCAATTGGCATCATTTCAGTATTGCGGAAAGAATTGATTACCTGAAAAAATGTGAAATCAACCCAAAATGGATTCATAAGCATCATCGGAAAGTAAAAAACAGCATCGCGTTGTTTCTTATTGGAATGACTTTGGTAAGTGCAGCAGCATACGATTTAAATTTTGGCAGCACTGGGAAGAAATTAAACTATCATCTTTTTGAAACCTTGATGACGAGAAATTGTGTTCCTATTATAGCTGCATACGAAAAATCTCTTTCAGAAAAACCAGAGTCTCCTGAAATATTGAATAATCTTTCATGGGTTTATGCCACCAGCATGAAGCCGGAATGTCAGAATCATAAACGGGCTCTGACACTGGCTAAAAAAGCAGTTGAACTGAAAAGGGAAGCCTATATTCTGGACACACTTGCAGAAGCCTACTTTGTAAATGGATTTATTCAGGATGCCATCTCTGCAGAAAATCAGGCACTTTCACTGGCAAAAGAAGATGACCGGGATATATATGAAAAACAACTCATCAAATTTCAAAATGCCATTGCCCGTTGATCTGATCCGGCAAACCCTAAGAGATATTCTAAAAAGGAAGCAACATTTTTTGCTACAAAATCTATACCGGTTCGTTTCGCAAACTCTGAATCAGCGGAGAAAACAGGCCCTCCTCCAATCATTTTAATGTTTGGATCTATTGCCCGACGAATTTTAACAACCATTTCTTCAGAATCAAATTGCAATACTGTCAACCCCAATATATCCGGAAAATTCTTGTTACAGACATCTATTATTTTTTCAGGCGGCTGAAGCAGGCCTATTGGCATAACCGTGAGCCCGGCAACTTCCGCGTACAGATGGATGATCCGTAACCCCTGCCCCAATCCATCATCCAGGGTTGTGGATACCATCAGGGGTGATTCATCCCAAAGGCCCTTTATCTTTTCCATACTTTTCCAATTCAGAAGCAACCTGCCGAAAGATTCCAGCTCACTGTGAGAAGGAAAAGATCTGTCTGCCCTGTTCCAATCTTTTACAAGCTCTCGTAAGCGTATCTGTAGTGCGCTTTTACCGTCATGCATATATTCAACTTGATCTACATAAAAAAATACGGTTTTATAACAATCTCGAATTGAAATCTGACTGTTTGAAAACCGTATTTGAAAATACTGATTATAAAAATAACATTTTATTGTTTTTTCTCTGCTTTTTTAACAGCAGAAAAATCATCCTCCTGAGCCCCCTGGCCCTCAACCTCAATCACTTTACCACCATCTACGATGGTCTCTCCAAGGATTTCAGATATCTCACTTACCTTCAGCGACATTTTTACAAAAGCATCATTTTGTTTATCCCAGCCATAATCCGTAACCTCAGCAAGATACAGTGTAGCAAGCACCTTTGTTTTTACCAGGTCGGATTTCAGCATATAATTTTCAACCTTGGTTTGGCTTTCCAATGTAAAACCAACAATCTGTTTGATCAGTTGTTTATAGGCGTCCAATTCAGCGGAACGAAGAGCTTTTATCGGACCTGCCATTTCAGGAGTGGATGTTGCAAAACCTACCCTCTTGTAAACTTTATTCTTCAGATTCATTACCTTTCCATCAATATTGGTGATGGTGTCCAAAGCCACTGACGCAGTAACTTTGGCAATATCCTTCTCCTGATCATAGACAATATCGTCATAACTTATTCCCTTGATTTTGGCCATTGTCTTGGTTTCTGTTGAGCCCTCGAAACTCGTAGGAATCATATCTTTGACTTCTTCTGTAGCCTTCAATTTCAATCCATATATTGATTCAACAATCGCCCTTTCCGCCATCACCTTAGCCGCTCTTATTGTCATGATCCTTTTATTACCTGACCAACCAGCGTGAGCCATCACCCCCATACAAACTGCTGCCACGATAAAATACTTAATTATCTTTGGGATCATTTCCTTGTTTCTCCCTGTTCGTTTTGTCGTTTGAGTTATTGATATTAACGGTTTCCTCTTTTACTGACCCGGCATTCAAATCACTGTTGTTCTCCAATTTAATCTCTTTTTCCTCGGTATCGGAGACGATCTTTTTGTCATAGACATCAAACTGAATAACACCTTCTTTATATTTTGCGTTGGCCTTTATTTTTACAGTTCCATTTTTGGGTAGATCAGAAAGCTGACCGACTGCCTGCTTGTTTATTTCATCCAATTCTTTGGTGTTCTGTTCCACCATCGCCTTGTTTCCCGCCCAAATCGATGAGGCAAAGCATATACAAATCAAAACAACAAAGATAATCCATTGAACGGTGATTTTCATGCTTGCACACATTGTCTACCACTCTTCTTCAGACAGCTCTGTGCCACCCAGACCCTTCTTGGTAGCTGAAGGTTTCTTTTCCTCTTCTTTGACGGATGGATCCTCTTTTGGAGTAGCTTGCTTCTCTATTTTTGGAGCAGGAGCACTCGCGACTTCCTGGGGCTCTGGAGCAGGTTTAGATTCAGGCTCTGGAGCTGGTTTAAGCTCAGGCTCTGGAGCCGGCTTAGGTTCCGACTCAGGAGTTGGAACTGAAGCCGGCGCTTCCTGTCTGGCCGCCTTTTTTTTTGCAGCGACCTCCCGCTCCCTCTTGGCACGAGCAGCTTTGGCTTTCTGCTCAAGCGCTGCTGCTGCATAAGCCTTGTTAAGCTCTATGCGTCTTTCAAACACATCATCGTTGATCGGTACAGATAAAAACACAGCAAGATAGGTCTCCCTGTCAATGGTTCTAGCCCCGGGTTTGACCTTTTGAAGTGCAGTCAATGTCTGTTGATCAAGCTCGCCTGTTATGCGGACATCATATCCCTGAATAAATAAAAATTCCTGAACCTTGATAATCCGATCAACCTGACTCATATTAATAAAAGCCTTTTTCACTGCATCCATGACTACCGGATCCGGATTTGCTTCAGGCAATAGTGTCCAGTATGGCACCATAAGATATTTACCGATAATTTGAACCATGCTGAGTTGAACCAACATCCTTACTGCTGCGTGCCGGCCCTGTACTTTTTTAATGGAGCCCTTTAATCCAAAAGTAGGGCCCAAAAGAGTTATGGCCAATTCTTTTTCACTGACTGCCTTGGAGACCTTGATCGAATTCACTGTCTGCATTTTGGCAATACCGGCCATTGACTGAAAATCAATCATATTAAAATCAAGTGTGATGCTCGCCAAACCGAATTTTTCTTCCGTACCATAATCTGCGGCTACTGTATTGGATGGTGTCCATGATGGTGCATGGGAAAAATCTGCTGCTATCCCGGCGTCCACATTGCTCCCTCTGGTTTCAAGGCCTCTGTCAAACTCAGTTATTCCACCTGTGATCACCACGTTTGGGATTGTTTTATTCTCAAATGTTGAATACCCTGTTACCATTTGATTTTGAATAAAATCAGGATTATATGGAACATATGTAACTTTCCCGCCAATGGAATTGAGTGTGCTTTGAAGCATTTCGGAAATATCCCGTGGAATTTCGCCACCAGTTGCCCCTGATGTACCTGTATTATCTGCGATTTCCTTGCTTTGAACCCTCAACTCCTGTGTTGAATAGATTTCCGTCATCCTCCCAAGCAGAGGCAATGTTTCGGTAAAAGATGTTATCTTGGCAGTCGGTGGTTCTTCTTTGATTTCCACATCCACATTTCTTGGGTCAACACTGGCACAGGAAATCAGCACCAAAAGGAAAAGTGATAAAAATAGCACCGACCGTATCCATTTCATTTTGATCATTTCACCCAATAAATAATTCATTTTTCACCCTGTATTCGCTCAATAAAGTTAACCACACCATTGGTGTTTTCTATTTTGATTCATCAATTATTTATCAACAACCTGTGTCTTATCCCCTTTTGACTCATCAATTATAATGATATCTCCCTTAACGTTTGACCCAGGCCCCATAATAACGCTATTCATCGAACCGCTGCCGTTTTTCCCTGATCCATCATCCGATTTTGTTCCCTTTTTTACTGATTTTTCTCTTTGTTTTGCGCTGCTTTTTGCGTTCAACTTGATAAAATTGATATTCTGGTTTGAATCTCCAAGATCATCATAACTCGTAATGTTATCATCCGTCGCTATACCATCTTCCTGATCACCACACACAGCTACTCCAACACCTGCTGCAACAAAAAAGAATGTAGCAATCACGATTGTTAAAAAAAATCGACTCCGCATGATAACCTCCTTTTTCCCACCAAAAAATAAAAATGCCGTACCATATAGAAAAAAATTTGCTTCTTTTTTCCAGAATCGGGATAACATACCCGATCCTGGAAAAAATTTCGTCATCTCATCAAACTATTCCGTGGTTACAGAACCCATGTTTGCTTTGCTTTTATCACCGATAGCGATATTAGCGGATTTTTTCACATCGGCCTTATTAATAATTTTGCCGGATACGTTGGTATCCTTCATGGTCACAGCGCCCATATTCGCGGTCGCGCCTTTACCATATGAGATATTAGCGGATTCTTTAATATCTGCCTTATTCACAACCTTTCCAGATACATTGGAATCTTTCATGGTTACAGAACCCATGTTGGCTTTTGCATTCTCACCAATTGCGATGTTGGCGGATTGTTTAACATGTGCCTTGTTCACAACCTTTCCAGATACACTGGAATCTTTCATGGTTACAGAACCCATGTTGGCTTTCGCATTCTCACCGATTGCGATGTTGGCGGATTCTTTAATATCTGCCTTATTCACAACCTTTCCAGATACACTGGAATCTTTCATGGTTACAGAACCCATGTTGGCTTTTGCATTCTCACCGATTGCGATGTTGGCGGATTCTTTAACATCTGCCTTGTTGATAACTTTCCCCGATACAGTGGATTCCGCAAATGATACGGAAGCTGTTAAAAAAAGAACTCCAATTACCATAATAATTACTTTCTTCATGATTTTTTCCTCCTGTTATTTTGTTAAAGTTTAGATTCTGGCCTTGCAGACTAAAATTATCGGATACTGTTCGTATCTTTTTTGCCAGTATGGATGATCTTATACTCCAAGATTTTTCAAAATGCAATGAAATGAATCACCCGAAAGATATGAAATCTGCTACATGGATCGTTATAGATAGTGCAGGTTTGAATTTTCAGTCTGTCACCATTCCAGATACAATAACATGATGAATTGCTTTTTTTCTAAATAATTGGTAATAATAAAAATAAATTCCGCCCATCAGGAGATAAATTGAAAAACGAAAATGAAAACCCCTGGAAAATTCTGATTGCCGATGATGAAGAAGAGCTTCATCAAATCACCAAAATGGTTCTCTCAGATTACCTTTTCGATGGTCGACGGCTTGAATTTATCAGTGCTTATTCAGGAAAAGAAACAAAAGAACTTGTTGAAAAATATCCAGATATCGCTATCGTCCTCTTAGATGTGGTGATGGAAACTGAGAATGCCGGGCTGGAGGTTGTCCAATACATAAGAAAAACCTTACTTAATAAATTTATCCGTGTCATTCTCCGGACCGGTCAACCCGGGAAAGCGCCTGAACAAAATGTCATTATGGAATATGACATCAATGAGTATAAAGAAAAAACAGAACTGACATCCAGAAAACTATATACAACCGTTACTGCATCGCTGCGAGCATATAAAGATCTTATAACAATTGATAAAACGAGACGTGTTCTAGAATTGGTTATCCACTCATCCGAACACATTTTCAGTCACAACTCTTTAGAAAATTTTACAGCAGGAGTCCTGAACCAGATATCATCCATCCTGAATCTTGATAAAAGCACCTCCAATTCAGAGGCTTCTGGTTTTGCAGCCTTACTTGATAACAATCACTTCTCTATCCTGGCCGGAACCGGTGAGTTTAAAAGCATAGTTCATCAGGATGGCCATAAAGTGCTTTCCAGCACCATTCAAGACCAATTAAATATCGTCCTTGAAAGAAAAAAAGGATTATTTATCGATGACGCCTATATCGGATATTTCAGCACAAAAACAGGAGCTCAGAATTTCATCTATCTGAATGGATGCAAAAATTTAACAGAGCTGGAGAGAGATTTAATCAGAATATTTTCTTCCAATGTTGCAATCGTGTATGATAATATATATTTATCCCAGGAAATCGTAGATACACAAAAGGAAATTATTTTTACTCTGGGTGAACTCGTTGATACCCGTTCCAAAGGACTTGTCAATCATGTCAGAAGAGTTGCCGAATTTTCTTTCCAAATGGCACTGTTGGCGGGCCTGGATGAACAAGAGGCAGAACTTTTAAAACTTGCTTCTCCTATGCATGATGTCGGGAAAATAGGGATTCCGGATGCAATTTTAAATAAGCCGGCAGCACTCACACTGGATGAATATGCTGTCATTCGAAACCATAGTGGAATCGGTCATGAAATCCTTAAAAGTTCGAAACGGAAAATCCTGCAAGCCGCAACCATTGTAGCCCAGCAACATCATGAACATTGGGATGGCAATGGTTATCCCCAGGGTTTAAAAGGAGAGAAAATTCATATCTATGGAAGAATTACGGGTCTTGCGGATGTATTTGATGCATTAAGTCACAGCCGTGTATATAAAAAAGCATGGCCACAAGATCAGGTCATTGAAAAAATAATACAAGAGCGTGGAAAACATTTTGATCCTTACCTCGTAGATCTCTTTCTTAAAAATATGACCCGCTTTTTCGATATCAACAAAAAGTATCCTGAATAGCCTGTTCAATTTGAAAAATTTTTTCCCTGCCTACAATGTACCTGTTTTTCATTTGGTAAGGATGGGAGGAATGGGAATTAATTTTTTATTTTTATCCAGACAGACCAGATGCAGCTCACACGAAACAGCAGGTTTTTTTCCTCCTTTCCGCCAGGCCGCATGGGACCAAATCATTCGATAATCACTATCCAGCTTATAGGTTGATCGAATATCAATGGTCTCACCAAACTCTACCCCCTCGGAATAGACCAGATCCGCCTTATAGACAGCAAAGCCAAGCCCTTCTTCTTTCCACAATCTTGCCAGCTCATCCGTCCCGATAACGTGTTCTCTTGCCCGTTCAAAATACTTTAAATAATTAGCGTGATAAACAACACCGGAATGATCTGTATCCTCATAATAAATCTGAATGGATAAGTGGTAAGGTATGCTTTCCATAAGCTCTCCCTAATGAAAAAAACCTGTAAAACAATCTGGAACGAATACTTCTGGATTCCTGCATAAAACACGTGGCAACAATGCCTCATCAATCCAGCCATGTCAAGGAAAGAGAAAATCCTTTTTGAATCTTGAAAAATCGCCGAACCCATGATAGTAACCTTGTAAATTAATCCATTTATCGACTCACATCATTATCAAATTATAAAAATCGTTTTCCGGTATCTTTTACTTGATTGCTCACATATAAAAAGGGAGGAAATAGTATGGATAAGATTCTACGGATTAACATGGGGGCAAAAAACGGCCCAAAAACTTCAATCCAGGAACTCGGTGGATACAACGGACTGGGAGGTCGTGGAATGACCTCTGCAATTATCGCCGCAGAGGTGCCACCGACATGTCATCCGCTTGGAGAGGATAACAAACTTGTCATTGCGCCAGGGCTTTTAAGCGGCTCCGCAGCAGCGCAATCAGGCAGGATATCGGTAGGATGCAAAAGCCCCTTGACCGGTGGAATCAAGGAAGCCAACTCCGGCGGGCAGGCATCTCAAGTTCTGGCAAGGCTTGGATATGCAGCGATTGTAATTGAAGGTAAGCCAGTAAAGAATTCCATTTATAAGATTTTCATTGACAAGGACAAGGTTGAAATCACCGAAGATAATTCCCTTAAAATGATGGGCAATTACGATTTAATCGATAAAATGAAAACCACTTATGGAGATAAAGCTGCCTATATCTCAATCGGCCCAGCTGGTGAAATGAAAATGCCTGTAGCCTCGGTTGCCTTTACCGATATGGAGACAAGACCGACACGTCATGCAGGTCGTGGCGGGGTTGGTGCGGTTATGGGATCAAAAGGAGTAAAGGTGATCATACTAGATGATTCCGGAATGAAAACCAGGCAACCCAAAGATCCACAAAAATTTAAGGAAGCCAATAAAAAATTTGTGCAAGGATTAAAAAAACACCCTGTAACCGGAGAAGGTCTTCCATCATACGGAACCAATGTGTTGACAAACATCATTAACGAAGCGGGTGCATATCCGGTGAATAACTTTTCGACAGGCCAGTTTGCCGGGGCCTCCAAGATCAGCGGTGAAACACTGGCTGAAACGGAAAAAAGCCGTGGAGGCAACGCAACCCATGGTTGCCACAGCGGTTGTATAATCCAATGTTCAGGTACATATCCAGACAAAAATGGAAAATTCTTAAGCAAACAGCCGGAATACGAAACCATATGGGCTCATGGCGGGAACTGCGGAATCGATGATTTGGATGCGATTGCACAACTGGACAGACTTGATGATGATTTTGGTATCGACACCATTGAGATGGGGGTGACCATCGGAATCGCCATGGAAGCCGGAATCGCGAAATTCGGAGATAGTCAGGCTGCAATCAATCTTGTAAAAGAAGTAGGCAAAGGCTCTCACCTTGGTCGTATCCTTGGCAGCGGTGCAGAGGTTGCCGGAAAAGTTTTCGGAGTGGAAAGGGTTCCGACTGTGAAAGGCCAATCCATGCCGGCTTATGATCCAAGAGCGGTTCAGGGGATAGCGGTCACCTATGCAACATCGCCAATGGGCGCAGATCATACAGCAGGATATGCTGTAACCGCCAATATTTTGAAGGTTGGTGGTGACGTAGACCCTTTGAAACCAAAAGGTCAGATTGAACTTTCCCGAAATCTGCAAATTGCCACGGCCGCGATCGATGCAACAGGATATTGCCTGTTCATCGCTTTTGCCATACTGGACCAGGAAGATACCTTCCAGGATATGCTTGATGTTTTATCCGCCTTCACCGGGCAGAATCTGACAGCGGACGATGTGGTTGCACTTGGAAAAAAAATACTCGATTTTGAAAGGAGCTTTAATTCCCGCGCCGGCTTTACATCCGCCCATGACAGGCTTCCTGACTTTTTTTTAAAAGAACCGCTTCCACCCCATAAAGTTACTTTTGCAGTAAACGGGGATGAACTTGATCAGGTTTTCAACTGGTAAGGAGTGAAACAGGATAAAAATCTAATCCATAAATCACCAGGGAGGCCTTTGGGGCATCCCTGGTTTTTTAAAACCAAATACCGCTCTCTTCATGAAACAGGATACCGTTGCTCATATCGTTGCCGATCCAATATCTTTTTTTCATCAATTGCTGGCCCAGGGAATCATAGCTTCAACGATCTCAGGAGCCTCTATTCATCATTTCTTGACAATCGATATTGGAATTGTCCCGGAATATATTGACCATCGCATTCAAACCATTTTCCTTGATGGCAAGGCTGTTGATGATGTTACAAACACTTTTTTAAAACAAGGTTCAATACTTGCCCTGTCAGCTGCCATGCCGGGGCTTGTTGGTGCAACATTTCGAAAATCAGGGTTCTATTCTTCATTTCGGAAAAATATCTCATATGAGCAACAATCAACTGTTTCTCATAAACAGGCAATTGACTTTACCTTGAAACTTTTTAATACGATTGCCAAAGAACTGGGACCACGGCTTTTCAAAACAGGCATACGAGTAAGCGGAAGCTTATTTCAAGATTTCATCCTTCACCAAAAAGACAGATTCATTACTGTCTGTAAAAAGCAGGCAATTTTCGGGAAAGATATCGACGCGGAAGAATTTTTATCTCACGGATGGAAAGACAAAACCATTCATCTTGTTATCTATCCGCCTCCTACCGGAGGAAATATTCCCACCTGATCTCCATCTTTCAGAACTGTTTTTTCATTGGCGTGAACATTATTGACAAAAAAAATTCGTGCTTTGGCAGAAGGAACTTTCAACATGCAGAGTAATTCTCCGACAGTGGTTCCTTCTGAACAATCCACTGTCCATGGATCCCTTCCTGTATTATCCGGTTTAAAACAGACAAGCGTAGCAAAAAGGTTCACACTGATTTTCATTGTCTACCATTTTGGCCTGGCTATTTGATGTGAAGATAGTCCACAAGCCACAGACTGAGTTGCGGCATGTATGTAATGAACATGAGTGCCATAAAAAGAATCACCAGAAACGGAATGGTTGACCGATAGAGTGTGAGAACCGATTTGTTGAACCGGAAAGAAGCGATAAACAGATTCATTCCAACCGGTGGTGTTGAATACCCGATTTCCAGATTGGTCAAAAAGATGATTCCAAGGTGTACAGGATTGATTCCGTAACTTTCTGCAATCGGGAGAATCAGTGGAACTGTCACAAGGATCGCTGAAAAAATATCCAGGACACATCCGACAATTAGAAGGAAAATATTCAGGGTAAGCAGGAAGAAAAACTTCGAAGTGATATAGACTCGCATGGAATCCAGTATTAACATTGGAACTTCAGCATCAATCAGGTAATTTGTCAAACCATAAGCCCCCCCCAAAATAACCAGTATCCCCCCTACTAGTATCATACTCCTTTTCATGATCGAGGGAATCTGCTGAATCCGGATATCTTTTTGAATAAAAACCTCAACGATTATTGAGTAGGCGACGGTAATCGATGCAATCTCTCCTAAGGTAAAAAAACCTCCATATATGCCCACTGCCACGATTACAGGAATAAAAAGCTCCCACTTTGCCTGATTTGCTGTCTTGAGTACTTCTACAAAATGAAATTTCGTCTGGACAACCCCATCCCTTTTTCCAATGAACATACTGTATAAAGAAAGAAGAACGATGAGAAAAATTCCTGGAAGCAGGCCGGCGGCAAACAATTGGTTTATGCTTGCTTCCGATACAACACCAAACAGAATAATGGGGAGGCTTGGAGGGAACAAAAGCCCAAGACTCCCGGAAGATGTCAGCAATCCAAGAGAGAATTTTTCCGGGTACTTCTCCTTAATCATTGCCGGATATAAAAGACCTCCCAGTGCAATAATGGTAACTCCGGAGGCTCCGGTAAAAGCGGTAAAAAATGCACACGTGATCAGTGCGACAATGGCCAGACCGCCAGGCAGCCAGCCCAGGATCGCACTGGTAAAATTAACCAGTCTGATTGAGGTTTTACTTTCAGCAAGCACATAACCGGCAAAAGTGAACAAGGGTATGGTGTATAAAAGCGGCTGGCTGGAAAAGTTACTGTAAAGATCAACAATAATAGCCGCCAGTGGAATTTCCGTCATATAAAACCCAAGCATGGCAAAGGCGGATAATACGATAAAAACCGGAGCCCCCATGATTGCCATTAAAATGATCACCAGAACAATCAGTGTTGTCATCTTACGCTTCCTTTACCAGCTTTAAAAATTTTTCAATTCCTTTGGATGCAAAACGGATGGTGATGGTCAAAAAGCCAATCGGTATGATACTCTCCATAGCCCAGATCGGAAGGTGCATAAAAAGCAATTTATCTGCGGACTGATATTCCAGTCTGACAAAAGAAAAAGATGCATAAACCAGAAAGCAGCCAACGATTACAGAAAAAAAATCGGTAAATATGCTAGCAACCCTCATCCCCTTTTGAGAAAGAATCTTGGATGCAATATCCACCCGGATATGCATGCCACCTCTGGTTGCCAGACCCGCTCCCAGGAATCCGACCCATAAAAGCAAATGTCTTACAATGGCATCTCCGCCGGCGATTCCACTTGAAAAAAAATTCCGAAGGACAATCTGGAGAAGAACCATGATCACCATCATGGCGAGGCAGACGGATAAAAAATATCCCTCAATTTTTGCAATCTTATCAAAAAAACTGTCGGTTTCAAGTATGCTAGCATAGCAAATCGGGCATGTCCTTGTATCGTCTTCAACCTCTTTTCCACATTCTTGGCAGATCATTTTGTTTCCCTTATTGGATTCTGATGTAATCGCTGTTCGGATTCATTTTTCTATACTCATCCAGATACCCCAGCACTTCATTTAAAAGCTCCCTGGAGTAAAGTTTTCCAATGAGCGCCTCTCTTGTTTTCATTTGCATATCCGTAACAAACTTGATGCTTTCCTCTGTTGCGGGAGCCACTTTAATGCCGGCATCTCTTAATATTTTCAGACAGTCTGCATTTGCCTTTCGATTGGTAGTGGTAATCGTGTCATGATACCATTCTGCAATCCTGGCGATCTTTTCCTTGCTTTCCGGTGAAATCTTATTCCAGGTATTTTTGGAAACCAGAAGCGCCGAAGATGGGTCGGTTGATGGAATTTCCGAGATATAATTGAATTTTGTATACCATCTGAAGGCTACCGCTCCAAAGGGAGTAGAGGGAGCAGTATCAATCAATTTTGTTGAAAGAGACGTAAGCACATCTGTAATGGAAAGAGAAATGGGTGTAACTCCTACGGTTTTCCATATTGTCAGACTCAATACATCATCTCCCCATACCCATACTTTTAAATTTTTCAGATTATCAGCGGTAACCGGCTCTTTTGAAAAAAGATGAACAAATCCGATATCCGCCCACGCAACAACAACAAAATCTTTTTCATCAAAAAGCTTTTCCAGTTTATCTTTTATCTTGGAACGGACATAAGCAACCTCTTCATAATTCTTAAACAAATAAGGGATATCCGTTATCCTGACCTCCGGAACAACTCTTCCCATCCCATTGCTGGTAAATGCGCCGCCCTGAAGTTGTCCAAGCCTGATTTTGGTCAATACATCTTTTTCATCCCCTTGAATCGCCCCAGGATAGATTTTAAAATACACTTCATTTTTTGTTTCTTCCCTTACGCGATCCCTCAGCTCCTCAAGTACATTCATCAGAGCGGAACCCTTAGGAGCAAGCGTCGCAATTTTGATGGTAACCCCTGGCTTGTCTTTTTCTTCGGCTTCAACAAAAGAAACACCCATGCCAAATAAAAAGACACAAATAATAAAAACAATATTTTTCATGGTTTGCCGCCTCACCTATGCAGGTTGATAGTGGACGATTTTTGTTACAAATTCAGATCATCCAGGAAAAAAATACAAACATTTTTTCATGGCACAAAATTCATGTTTAAATTCAAAAACACTGTTACAAATCTGGATAAACAAAATTTTTTACTTGTACTGTGTAATTCATTACACGCGAGTTTGGAACTTCGTTTCAGTGTCTCTTTTAATATATTCATGCCTTTTGTCAAGTTCTTTCAGGAGAGGTTCTCATCTGTCCGGCGTTTTTTCTTTCTGAGTTCCCTCCATTTATCAAGCCGTTGCTTGATAATCTTTTCATATCCTCTCTGGGTAGGGGTATAGTAGATTTGTTCCTCCAGCTCTTTCGGCAAATAGGTTTGAGGTATATACCCATCCTGATAATCGTGAGCATACAGATATCCCTTGCCATAACCCAAATCTTTCATCAGATGGGTCGGTGCATTTCGAATATGGTGAGGTACAGGCAGAGAACCGGTTTTCTGTACAATCTGGGAAACCTGCTTTTCAGTTTGATACAAGCTATTGCTTTTCGGAGCGGTTGCCAGATAAACAGCCGCTTGCAGTAATGACAAATCTCCTTCCGGATGACCGAGGAAACGAAAGGCTTCCACCGCATTAAGGGCGACGTTCAACGCATTCGGATCTGCATTTCCCACGTCCTCTGATGCAAACCGGACCATTCTCCTTCCGATATAATAAGGATCTTCGCCGGCCTGCATCATACGAATAAGCCAATATGCGGCAGCATCCGGATCACTGCCGCGAAGACTTTTATGAAAGGCGGATATCAGATTATAGTGTTCTTCCCCATTTTTATCATACCGCAATGCTTTTTGCTGAAGCGCCATCTCAAGATCGTGCAGAGAAATCGTAACAGCAACATCCAACAAATCGTCATCCGTCTTTTTTCTGGAATCCAACAAAGAAGATGCCACCTCCAGATTGTTCAGCGCGGTTCGAACATCACCATCCGACACAGCAATCAGATGGTCCAATGCCTGTTTTTCAATCCGGATTGATCTTTTCCCAAGTCCTCTTTCTTCATCGGATAATGCCCTCTTGATTATTGTTGAAATATCCTCATTTGAGATTGAATGTAAAACAATTACCCTGCAACGTGATAGTAACGCTGGGATCACTTCAAACGACGGATTTTCAGTTGTTGCTCCAATCAGGGTAATCAGACCGCTTTCCACATGTTGTAAAAAAGCATCCTGCTGAGCCTTATTAAATCGATGAATCTCATCGACAAAAAGAATCGTTTGCTTACGAAACAAAACTCTCTGTTTTTCCGCATCCTCGATCACCGACCGGATCTCTTTTACACCGGATAAAACAGCAGAAATCTGGATAAAATTGGAATGGGTACTCCGGGCAATAATGGAAGCAAGGCTTGTTTTTCCGCATCCAGGAGGCCCCCATAAAATCATTGAAAAAATCTGATCCGTCTCAATTGCATGACGGATTATGGTTCCTTCCCCGGTGATTTGTGACTGGCCAAAAAACTCATCCAGATTTTTCGGCCGCATACGATCTGCTAAAGGTGCCCGTCCATCAGCATGCTTTCCTGCTTGAAATTTAAAGAGATCCACATCCTGTCCTATTTTATAGAGATATCCATTGACATTCTTCATCCCATCTTTCAGCCATATTACCTGAGCCTGGATAAAAATATTATCATACACACTTCCCGGAACATAGAAAAAAGTTAAGTCGTCTTGATTCGAAAAAATCTCTTGGCAAAAACAGAATCTAAAAATCTGTCTTGACTTGATATGATCGAACCATTTATGGTACTTCCATCATATGATGGAAGTAAGCAACAACTCAATACGATTTCATCAGAGGTTGAAAATGGCCTCATTGTTACAATATACAGACAACCACGATCAGTTCAGAGAGAGATTACGCTCATTTCTATCCAATGAAATCCAACCTCATGGACTGCAATGGGAACAGGACAAAATTGTACCCAGGGCGGTCTGGAAAAAAATGGGAGAACAAGGATTCCTTTGTACCGGCATTTCAAAAAAATATGGTGGCCTTGGAGGTGATTTCCTTTACTCCGTGGTTGTAATCGAAGAGCTGTCACAGATATCGGAAGCCGGTCTGGCCGCACCCCTTCACAGTGATATTATTGTTCCATATATCAACACCTATGCAACGGAAGCACAAAAACAAAAATACCTTCCCGGATGTGTTTCCGGAGATATCATTACGGCTGTCGCAATGACGGAACCGGATGCAGGAAGCGACCTGGCATCCATGACGACCACCGCTGTCACAGATGGTGAAGAAATTATACTGAATGGTTCCAAAACCTTTATCTCCAATGGTATCAATTCAGATCTCGTTATTGTTGCTGCACGGGACTCCCTTGTTGAGAATCCTCATCAAGCCATTTCTCTTTATCTGGTTGAATCGGGAACTCCGGGTTTTCAAAAAGGACGCCGGCTCAATAAGATGGGTCTTAAAAGTCAGGATACCGCTGAATTGTTCTTTAACAATTGCAGAATACCCAAAACAAACCAGCTTGGAGAAAAAGGATCGGGTTTCATTATGTTGATGGAAAAGCTCCAGCAGGAAAGACTAGTCTGCGCTGTTATGGGTATCGCTGCAGCAGAAAAAATTCTGAAATCCACGCTGACGCTTATTCAAGGAAAAAATAATGCCGGTAATTTTCATATCAAATCCCAGGTTGTTCAGTTTACACTTGTTGAGATGGCAACCGAAGTCAAAATCGGCCGAACATTCATCAACAAGTTGATCGCTGACCACATGGAAGGGCAACATGTTGTCATCGAAACCTCCATGGCAAAATACTGGACAACAGATCTGGCCAGAAAAATAGCTGAAACAAGTTTGAATTTGTTTGGGGAAACCGGAACCCTGGAAAGCTGCCCGGTAGTGAAAGATTTTCGAGATGTCCGCGTCATGTCCATATTCGCCGGAACCAATGAAATTATGAAAGGCATCATTGCAAAATGTATGGGGCTATAGGAATTTTTTCAATAACATATTCATTTGAGCCAATTTCAAAACGATTATAAAGCGTCACACCGGCGAAAGTCAGTGCTCAGAAAAGAGCCGAAAATACTGGATTTTAGTTTTCGCCGGAACTACAACAAGAGACTTTTGAAATTGGCTCATTTATTGAGGAGAATCAGCATGTCCAAAGACGATCAAAAACCCTGGTTACAGCATTATGATAATCATGTATCATCGGAAATTCAGATCCCTGAAAAAACCTATGTTGATCTTCTTGAAGAAGGGCTTTCTCATTCTCCGGAAAGACCGGCTCTTTATTACTTGGGCAAGATGCTCACTTTTTCCGATCTGGACCGGTTGTCCCGGAATTTTGCATCCTTTTTAAACCTGAATGGATATGGCCCGGGCTCAGTTATCGGCATAGACCTCCCCAATATACCGGAATACCCGATCGCCCTTGCCGGAGCATTGCGAGCAGGTTGTGCGGTTACCGGAATATCACCTTTGCTCACCCCCAAAGAGATGGCATATCAGATTAATGATTCCGGAGCAGGATGCATTGTTATCATGGACTCACTTTTTGAAGAACGGCTTTTAAAAATACAGGATAAAATTCCAAAAGTGAAACATATCATGCTTGCAAATGTCGGGACCTATCTGCCGGCGATCAAACGGATACTGGGCAATCTGCTGAAAAAAATCCCCTCTGGAAAAATGGTACCGATCCCTGGCAAGGAGGTCATGCTGTTTAAAAATCTTATATCTGAAGCCTATTCATCTTCTCATCCACCAAAAATCATGCCGAATGATACCTGTCTGATCCAGTATACAGGCGGAACAACCGGATTGCCCAAAGGAACGGTTCTGACCCATCGAAATCTGGTGGCCAATAATGTTCACGCCAAAGAATGGACAGGATTTGAAATTGGTAACGATATTCTTTGTTCAGGGTTTCCTTTTTTTCATCTGGCCGGCCTTGCTTTTGGTATGCTTGCGCTATGTACCGCAAATACCCAGTGTCTGATCCCGGACCCAAGAAATACAAAACATATCTGCAAAGAGATCGCTTCCAAGAAACCAACTGTAATGGCATATGTGCCGACTCTTTATAAAATGCTGATGGATGAACCTTCTTTCAAGACCCTTGACTTTTCGTCCCTTAAAATCTGTGTTTCCGGAGCTGCGCCATTTTCCGTTGAAGGCATCCATGCCATTGAAAAAATTATCGGCAAAGGAAAAATCATGGAAGTTTATGGCATGACGGAAGCCAGCCCGCTGCTTACCATGAACCCAATTCATGGCAAAAAGAAAATCGGTTCAGTGGGAATTCCGATTCAAAATACCATGATCAAACTGATTGACCTTGAGGGCGGCACAAAAGAGGTCAATATCGGAGAAGAAGGAGAGTTGATCGCCAGAGGGCCTCAGATCATGAAAGGCTATCATAATAAACCGGAGGAAACCGGAAAAACACTGAAAGAGTTTCAAAATGAAGCATGGCTCCATACCGGTGATATCGCCCGGATGGATGAAGATGGTTACCTTTATATCGTAGATCGTTCCAAGGATATGCTGATTGTCGGAGGGTATAAGGTGTTTTCAAGAGAGGTTGAGGAAACATTGTACCAACATCCGGATATTGAATTTTGTGCGATTGTCGGTGTAAAGGATGAAAAACGTCCTGGAAATGAGATTGTCAAAGCCGTGCTTCAATTAAGGGAAAAAGCCGGAGAAAAAGATTCCAAAGACATCAAACAGGAGGTAACCGAATACTGCCGTGAGAATATGGCTCCCTACAAAGTTCCCAAAATAATTGAAATTGTAAATGAAATCCCACTGACTGCCGTTGGAAAGGTTGATAAAAAAGCCCTGAGGTAACCAACTCCATGGAACCGGAAATGACAAAAGAATATTTTCATGAAGATCTGAATCAGGAGGTGCAGGCTATCGGCGGCCGATATGTGTTAACCGATGAAAAGCAGCTCCGGTATAACGATCAGGAAATCCTTTATCTGACCGGCCATGCAGTTTTTGATTCCACCTGCTGCGGTGCCGGCGGCTGTGTTTACGCAGTTGTTTACGGCATCATCGTCAACTGGAAGCAGAAAAAAAAGAGCAATGGAAGTGATATCTCTGAGATCATACCCATCCGGAACCAAGAGGCTAAAAAAACAATTCAACAGATGATCATGGAAAAAGAATCCATCAATCAGGTTGTTTTCCTATGAAAGATCCTATTTTTTCTTTCTTTTTCCGGAATCTTTTTGTGGGTACTTTTTATCCGGAAATTCAATTCGACCGGTTCTAAGCCTGAAATACAACCGGATCGGGGTTTTATCCAGGCCGGTCTGTTCTCTGATCTGGTTCATCAGATAACGCTGATATGAAAAATGAACTGCTTCGGGATAGTTTGTAAATACAACAAATGTCGGTGGTTTGGTTGATACCTGCGTTGCATAATAAAATTTGAGGCGTTTGCCCTTGTGAAGAGAAGGCTCGTTTAAATACTACCACAACCACGGTCATGAGCATAACCTGCCACCCGAATATCCTGTTCTGAAATTCCTTCCGCTATTGGTATCCTTGTAGAAAATCAGGTCGGGAATAGTGTCGATCATTTGCTTGGAAAAATGGTTATTTCCCCATATCCAGTCAATCCCGTTATTTCATATATTTATTTCAGCATCAGTCATCGATCTTCTTATCCATGAAAATTTTTCTTTAACGATTCTCGGAACCATTGACATAAAAAGTGTTGCATCGTATACTGAGGTAAAAAAAATCAGGAGGTGAGTCATGCAACAAATCACTATACGGGGCATAGAACCTGAAATTGAGCAAGAAATTCGACGAAGCGCAAAAGGCAGCCGGAAATCCATCAATCAGGTTATCAAAGAGATCATTTATAGGGAATTTAAGAAGCATGAAGCTCCAGCATCGTCTTTAAAAGAACTGGCGGGCGGTTGGAGCCGAAATGAGGCCGCTGAATTCGAACTTTCCATCAAATCCTGTGAACAAATTGATGAGGATATGTGGAAATGAAACTTATTTTGGACACGAACGCCTACGTCGGGTTTAAACTGGGTTATCCCGAAATCGTTGAATGCCTTACCCGGGCGGATGTGATATTTATATCTCCTATTATGCTGGGTGAACTCATGTTTGGATTCCGGAACGGCTCACGATTTAACAGAAATATGGAAGAACTGAACCTCTTCTTATCGCATCACGCAGTTGAAATTGTTAAGCTATCTGAAATTACATCCGACAGATACTCAAGAATTGCCGCGCAACTTAAACAACAAGGAACGCCCATTCCTTCAAACGATATTTGGATTGCAGCACAGACTATGGAAACGGGAGCAGAACTTGTAACGATGGATAATCATTTTGATAAAATCCACGGCCTCGTTTATCGTCTCTTCCAGCGCCCTGAGTGATATTCATGCGCGGAGGAAAAAATCTTGATTTGTAATTAACACCCTCCCCTGTTCTTCTTCAGGTGCCTACGTATCATCTCAACCTTTCATCTGCCCTCAAGGGCACCGTTGGTTTTACCGCCGGAACAGCGGATTTAAATTTTTCTGAAACAACACCTTAGCGGTTATTTATCGGTATCTGGATTGCGGGGATTTACATTGCGGTTTTGCCCGGGTTAAATGTAAAGACTGCGGTCATGAATACCTGCTGGCGTTTTCCTGTAAGCGCCGTCATTTTTGTCCCTCTTGTCATCAGAAACGGGTCATCGAGTTTGGCGAATGGTTATGCACAGAGGTTCTCAGCGCTGTCCCCCACCGGCAATGGGTGTTCAGCATTCCCAAGCGACTTCGAATCTATTTCATGTACGATCGAAAACTGCTTGCCAAACTTTCCCGCTGTGCCTGGAAAATTCTGAGCGTCTATTTGAAACATTCCTTGATCGATAACAGCGCTGATCTCGATGCGGTGATCGCTGTCCAGACCTTCGGCGATTTTCAAAATTTCAATCCTCACCTCCATATTATCGCAACCGATGGCTGTTTTACAGGCAACAGCACCTTTCAGGTGGGACATTGCCCCAAGCCATCCGATCTTAATAACCTGTTCCGTTATGAAGTCTTGAAACACCTTGACCTTTGGGACACGCAGTGAAGCTCAGCGCTAAACGAATAACCATGATCCGCCAAAGATCACTGCTGTAATAACTCAAGCCTCATATGATGATGCGTACTCCCAGATCCCACCATATGATTACTGGATTCAATAAAAAAATCATACATCGCGTCATACCCGATACCTGCGTCAAAAATCAGTATCTTCAAATGATTTTTTTATCGTTGAGCAGAATAAATCAGAGGCGCCTCTCCGATTTTCATTCAACTGTTTTCATCTTTTCGAACACCTCTCTATATGTTACATAGATATTGCCGTTGACACACAAGTGCCTTTCCTTTATATTCATCTACAAAAAAAGGAACGTCTTATCCAATATCCAACATCGATTCGCCTGAAATTGTGCATCCATTGGTAAACATCAAAAAAAGTCATGAGAAAAACACATGATAACTACCAAAACGACTGATTTCAAAATCATCTGTTGGTGTATTGCTATCTCCCTATGTATATTCGCCATCGATTCGGCCTTGCCCTTGGGTGTCGCCGGCGGTGTGCCCTATATCCTTGTGATCCTGATCAGTCTGTGGTCAACCGAGAAGAAGACGGTTGTGGCCTTTGGCATACTCGCATCGATTTTAACCATTGCCGGCTTGTTTTCATCCCCGTCCGGTGGGGAAGTGTGGAAAGTAATTGTCAATCGTTTCCTGGCCCTGTTTGCGATCTGGATAACCGTGAGTCTGGGATTGCTCCGGAAAAAAGCCCAGGACCAGCGTGAAGATGCGATACAAGAGCGTGAAAAGGCCCAATCGGAATTAAAAATTCTGAAAGGTTTGCTGCCGATCTGTGCTTCCTGTAAAAATATCCGGGATAAAGATGGAAACTGGCTTCAAATCGAATCCTACATTCGAGATCACTCCGAGGCCGATTTCAGTCACAGTGTCTGCCCGGATTGTGCCCGGAAGCTTTATCCGGATATAGCCGCTCGTATCAAATTAGAATAAAGCTATCAAATCAGGACCAAAATACACCCGGTCGTTGCAGGTTTGTTCCTGCTAACCAAAAAGTCTATCCTTCACGACCAAAATTCAATTCGATTCCCTTCCGGATCATGGATATAAAACACCCTGGCACCCCACCGTGATTTTACCGGTGATGGGTTACGTCCGGAAGCCGTCATTTCGGTATGCAGCCTTTGACTGTCTTCCACCTGCAAACTGATCGTAACCCCTTTTCCCTCGCTACTTTTGATAGAGGTCTTTTCTTCATCCGCCACGCTGATTCGCGATGTATCATTTAGACGAAATTCAACAAACCAATCATTGGAGAACGTTATCTCCAACTGTAACACCTTCTGATAAAAAGCAACGGTTTCCTTCCATTTTTTGCAGTACAAAATCATGTTTGTGCGTCTAATATGCATACAGATAACAAATCCCACCCAAAACCTATTTTTTCCATCAGGGTGATCCAGCGACCCATTGTTTTTTAGTGAATCAGGGGCGATTGAAACTTACCAAACTCGACGAGCAAGGTAAAGAAATGATTATTCTGCGGATCATGCGGCAGCCTGGTATAAAAACGCCGGACGGCATCAAAATCGATGTCCCTCTTTCCCGTCAAAACATAACCGATTACACCGGTACCACCTTATTTACCGTAAGCCATTCGATCAGCCGCTGGGAAAAACAGGGTTGGGTAAAATCCGGACGCGAATCAGTCATATTGAAAAACTACTTTTATATAGAGCTAATTTAAAAAGTATATTATTGTCATTCCAGCGAAGCTGGAATCCAGTATTATGGCCCCTTTCTGGACACCGGCTTTCGCCGGTGTGACGTCTTTTTATAGTTTTGAAATTGACTCTATATTTTAAAAAACCTATTCCGCTGTGTTTTCTGTAATTGATTTCTTATCCGGAGGATATTTATATGAGATATATTTTATGTCCTGTTTTACTTCCGTAATGGATTGAAGGATACTCCTTACAAAACCATCGACTCCCTCAGTGGAAGTATACGGCAGAATAATTCCGATATTGTTTTTATCATACCACCCGATATGATCGATATCCCGGATACGGCTATAGAGGTTTTGAATCATCTTCTCTTTTTTTATCATTTAGCTTTAATGGTTTCAGTTTTAACACAATAAGCGAAAATTCATGTGAGTTCCGATGTGTGCGGCTCCGTTCAATTTTTAATTTTTTCCGGAATTCACTTTCAGAGCAACAGATATAATTCAAAGGTTTTTCTTTTATCCCAAATAAGCGATGCAATGGGTTCATTTTTCATTCTCCAGTATGATTCGGTAAAAAGTTTTTTCCTTTTACTTCCTTTTACTTCCGGTGGAAGGTTTGCCAGGCGTTTTGGGTTGACTCTACACTCAAGCAGTAATCACCCTTGAACTTTCCTGTTTTTAAGAGCTGCTCGGAGACCGTGACAAAGTACTTTCCGGTCCGGGGCAAGGTCGCTGTGATCGTGTTCGGAAGGAGCGTCCCGTCTAGCCTGAACAGCCCGAGGCCGAAAAGGGCCAGTGTCGCCCTGCCGGGTGTGAAGGTCCCCGCGGGATTCGGCGCGAGTGAAACAGTCACCTTCTCCCCTTTGACGCCGTTGAATTCAAAGAAGTCGATATCGAGGAGCCGTTGGTTTCCGAGTGTCGAGCAGATCACAGTCCGATTGTCCTGTGCGGCCTTCGTGACGATCGCGACCGCCCAGGTGGAGAAGTGGCCCACCACGTTGCTGAAGCGGATGATCGCCGGCGTGCCGGTGGTCGGCTGTCCGAGCGCGTCGAAGGTCTCGATGCGCACGCAGCCGCCGGCGGTCGGAGTCTCCGCGCCCCCGCAAATCGGGAAGGCATGGAAGGCACTGCCCGGCGCGTCGCCCTTGGTCACCAGCGTCGCCGTGCCCGCGGTGAGGGCGCCGAGAAGCGCCGTCCGGGTGGCCGCGTCGAGATGGGCGACGGTGATGTCGAACGAGAGCGCGGCGTCGCGATTCAGCGTCGGGACCGCGAAGGTGAATTGGTACGCCGCGATCGGATCGATGGTCGCGGGGAAGCCGTTGGCATCGAGGCCACTCTCGGGCGCCAGCGCGACCGGGTCTGTGCGGGTGAGAGAGAAACTCACGGGCGTCGTGAAGGTCGCCGCCTGGATCTGGAGGTGCATCACGGCTTCGGAATTGGTTGCCGTGAGGTCGAGGGAGCCACCGGGCGTCGTGCCGCTCATGTCGGTGTAACCGGTCGCGTCGACCGTGATGTCACCAGCGACCGTGCCGGTACCCATTGCGAACGATCCCGTGCCTGTCGTCTCGACGGTGAGGCTGCCGCCCACGTCGGTGAGCGAGGATACGTCGACCGCTGCGTCGCCGTTGTTGACGATAGTGAGGTCGCCACCCGTGGTGGTCGTTGAGCTCATGTCGATTACCGTCGCGGCTGTGTTGCCACTGATGACGAGGTCGCCACCCGTGGTGGTCATTGAGCTCACGTCGATCACCGTCGCGGCTGTGTTGCCACTGATGACGAGGTCGCCACCCGTGGTGGTCATTG
>DYJC01000012.1:0-84579 GCA_020723305.1 Desulfosudis oleivorans | reverse complement strand
AGCTCACGTCGATCACCGTCGCGGCTGTGTTGCCACTGATGTCGAGCGACCCGCCCACCGCAGTGAGCGAGGACAGGTCGATAACCGTCGCCGCAGTGCCGACGATGGTGAGATCGCCATCGATGCTCGTCACGCCCGAGACCAGGATCGCGTTCAGCGCCGGGTTGCCGGTGACGGTCAGCGAGCCGTCGACCGCCGTAAGGCTGCTCAAATCTACGCTCTGCATTGCGAGGTTGCCGGAGATGGTGATGTCGCCGCCGGCACTCTGCAGGGCGCCGAGGTCGACGACGAGGAGCTGGTCGTTACCGGTGAGGGTGACGTTAAGCCCGACGCTGGTCGCGTTCGGAATCACGAGATACTCCCGGCCGTCGACGTTGATCATGAGGATGCTGCCCGGCACGGCGTTTACGCTGTCAAGGAGCGCCTGCGAGGTAGCGAGATCGATAATCAGGTCGTCCGGCAGCGGCGACGGCACGACCGCGCGGATGCGATTGTTGTTGGAGTCGGCGATAAAGAGATTGTCTCCCCTGGCGTCCAGACCCCAGATACCCGAGAAGGTGGCGTCAAGCGCGGGGCCGCCGTCGCCGGAGAAGCCGGCAGCCCCGCTACCCGCAAAGACCGAGAGTATGCTGGTGTCGAGGTCGACCTTGAAGACCCGGGTGAAGTTCGAGACGTAGAGGTCGTCGGCATCGTCGATGGCGATGCCCTCAATGTCGCCGAGGTCCATGGTCGTTGCAGCGCCGAAGCCCGGCGTGGTGCTGCCGCCGCCCGCGATCGTGGTGATGATGTTAGTGACAGTGTCGATGCGACGCACGGTGTCGGTCCCGGTCTCGATCACGAACAGGTTGCCGGCGGCATCCGTGGCCAGGCTACTTGGCGAGCTGAGATGCGCGGCCAGCGCATTACCGCCGTCCCCGTCCGAAGCGCAATCGCTGGGCAAGCTGGAGCCGGCCACCCGGGTGATGACGTGGGTGGCGATGTCCACCTTGCGCACGGTGCAGTACATGAATTCGCTGAAATACACGTTGCCGGCCGGGTCGACGGCTATTCCCCGGGGTATCCCGATCGAGGCGGCTGTCGCCGGGCCACCGTTGCCGGTGTGGCCGATGTAATCCAGGCCACGGCCTGCGAAGGTGGTGATCACGCCGCTGCCGAGATCAACCTGGCGCACGCGGTTCATGCCGCTGTCGGAGATATAGAGGACATCGTCCGCCGGGCTGAGCGCGATGGCCTCTATTCCTCCGAGCTGCGCGGCGGTCGCCTGGCCCCCGTCACCGCCGTCGCCGTACGTGCCGTTTCCGGCGATGGTGCTGATGACCCCGCCCGGGCTGATGCGGCGTATGCGGAGATTATTGGCGTCCGCGATATACACGGTACCGTCGGCGGCGACGGCCACATCGCCGGGGGAGTTGAGCGCTGCCGCAGTGGCGGGGCCGCCATCACCCGAGAAAGCGGCAAGGCCGTTCCCGGCGATGGTCGTCACATCAGCCGCGAACGCAGGCGTGACGCCGTCGATCACCGACGCACCGAACAGTCCGAGAAGCAGGAACATGGCGATAACCGGGGCACCCAATCGTCTTCGTACACCTGCCCGCATCCGTTGCCTCTTGTATCTAAGGATACAGCACGTCTCCTCGTCGGGCGACACTCGGTGAACTGCCGGCAGAGACTTGGGCGATGATGAGATTGTCTCTGTGTTTTCAGTGTTTAAAAAAATCTGTGCCTGGTTTTCCATGTTGGTTACTCCTTGTTTCTATTTACTAACTTCTCAACGGTTTGTTTCAAAGACTCAATTTTAAATGGTTTGTAGATTATCGAATCGACATGTGCATGTTTGACTGCTATTGTTTTTACCGTCGATCTATCACCGGTTACCATGAGTATCGGCATATTGGGAGATTTCTGTTTTATGCGTCCGGCCAGAATCCAACCGTCCATCACAGGCATATCCAAATCCGTAATTACAAGGTCAAAATGAGTTTCTTCAAAAAACCTCAACGCTTCGAATCCATTAGCGGCTGCAACGGTTTTATATCTCATCTGACAAAGCATTTTTGACATGACATCGCGCACATCTTTTTCATTGTCCGTGATTAGAATGTTGGCCATTGATTTCTCCTTCTCCTGTCATTGTGCACTGAGGGTGAAAATCACTCATCTTCATGCATTGATGTATGTATTATCCGAAAGTTATCCAAGAGCAGTTCCAAACTTCCGGCCTGCGTTTCCGTAAGCTTGTTAAATATCACTCCCCGTCGTCTATTTTTCTCACCACTGAATCGTTTGCCTACGGAAAGGACAAAATAGTCGAATATCACACTGCATGGAATGCCGGACAGTTCATCTTTTTTACAATTACTACCCACAATATCGATTATCTCAGATTTGATTTTCTCGCCGTGAGTTGAATTATATTCAAACGACAGCCCCCCCATACCGATCTCTTTGACCTCCCACGGTGTCATGGAATTTGGCAATATACATACAGAACGCCCGGTATCAAAACGTTTCGACAATCTTGTTTTAAGACGATTTTCATTTTCCTCCACACGATTACTCGTATGAGCATCTCCTATAACGTCCTGGCCGGTAAAATGCGTCCAAGCAGTCCCATAACATTCTTATCAAAGAATGTGCCGTATAAGGATATTCAGGTGATATTAAATAAAATTAAATAAATATAGGATGTTGAATATGAATGGAATAAATAGATTGGCTCTTTGAGTCCGTTCAGGTCGAATTTTGCATTGTCCTGGTTTGGAACGTTTATGCAAATTAATATTTATAAATATAGGTTGTTAATCGAATACATCCCAATTTGGGATAGATTGTATTGGAACATATCATTCATCATAGGATTCCAGTTTTCTTCTGAGGGTGTTGATGCCGATCCCGAGGCGTCTGGCGGTTTCGGATTTATTCCGGTTGGTCTTGATGTAAACATTTGGAATATGATCTTTTTCAACTTCCTTGAGCGAAATAATCGGATCATGGAAAGGTCGTTGCGGAACCGGTGATGGATTTTTTCTTTTTTTGATATAACGATCAGGAAATCCTTTATCTGACCGGCCATGCAGTTTTTGATACCACCTGCTGCGGTGCCGGCGGCTGTGTTTACGCAGTTGTTTACGGCATCATCGTCAACTGGAAGCAGAAAAAAAAGAGCAACGGAAGTGATATCTCTGAGATTATACCCATCCGGAACAAAGAGGCTAAAATAACAATTCAACAGATGATCATGGAAAAAGAATCCATCCATCAGGTTGTTTTTTTATGAACGATCCTATTTTCTCTTTCTTTTTCCGGAATCTTTTTGCAGGTTCTTTTTATCCGAAAATTCGATTCGACCGGTTCTGAGTCTGAAATACAAACGGATCGGGGTTTTGTCCAGGCCGGTCTGTTCCCTGATCTGGTTCATCAGATAACGCTGATACGAAAAGTGAACAGCTTCGGGATAGTTTGTAAATACAACAAATGTTGGCGGTTTTGTTGACACTTGAGACGTATAATAAAATTTAAGGCGTTTCCCTTTGTGAAGAGACGGTTCATTTTTTTCAATTGCCCGCTCAACAATGCGATTTATCATTCCTGTCCCGACATGTGTGCTATACTGTTTATAAACGGTTTCAACCAGATCGAATATTTTTGAAACCCCAAGCCCTGTTAAAGCTGAAATCGTAATCACCGGAGCAAAAGACAAAAATTTTGCCTCCATTCTTAATTTTTCATAAAACAGATTGGCTGTTTTTTTATTCTGTTCAACCAGGTCCCACTTGTTTAACAGAAAAATGCTGCCACAGCCGCGATCATGAGCATACCCTGCCACACGGATATCCTGTTCTGAAATTCCTTCCGCAGCATCAATCACAATCAAAACAACATCGCAGCGCTCCAGGCTTTTCAGCGCTTTCATGATCGAAAATTTTTCAAGCTTCTCGGAAACCCGTCCTTTCCGTCGAATCCCTGCCGTATCAATCAGACGATATTGTTTTCCGGATATCTTGCACAGGGAATCAATTACATCCCTCGTTGTGCCGGGGTGTTCGCTGACCAGATGCCGATCTTCCCCGAGAATTTTATTGATCAGCGATGATTTACCGGCATTGGGGCGGCCGATAACCGCAATGCTGATTTCTTCTTCTGCTGCTTCTGTTTTATCCGTTTGGATGCAAGGCAGGAGCGGAACCAGCTTATCCAGGAAGTCTGATATTCCATATCCGTGCTCCGCAGAAATTGGATATAAATCATCTATACCCAGATGATGAAATTCGTAGAGCAGTGATTCTTTCTCCTCTCCATCAATTTTATTGATTACATAAAATACAGGAATGGTAACTATTCGGAGGATATCAATCAGTTCAGAATCAAATGGCGAAATTCCGCCTTTGCCATCCAGAACAAGGATGACCGCATCTGCTTCATCAATCGCCTGATGAACTTGAGATCGAATCAAACCTGAGAAATCATCTTCCTCATCCCCTGCAAACCCTCCTGTGTCAACAATGGAAAATTCAACATCATTCCATTCCGCATCACCATAATGCCGATCGCGAGTCACACCTGGAAAATCATCAACCAGGGCATCCTTTTTCCGGGTGATTCTGTTAAAAAGAGTCGATTTCCCGACATTCGGTCTTCCAACGATCGCAACAACAGGTTTCATGATTTCTTTTCTTTTGTATTGTGACGTATCAAACCAGGTTCAACCTGAGGTAGAATCTCCAATTTGATACGTATATGGCCAATGACAACTCAAGCCAGGGAATTCATTTCAACTACCAAGTTCAGCGGAGACATACAGTAAAGATGGCTGACTTGTCAAACCGATATTTACCGGCACCGGGCAGTGGTGTTGGGTACCGTGATAGTGAACACATATTTCCACTCATATTGATGTGAAATGGTGGCGGTCGGAGTCGGGAAGATTTGCGGCAGATAAGGTATGACAAGTGGTTGTGTGAAGTATTGGAATTGGGAAGAATGCCATCATCGGATGCTACCGGTGACTGATTGCGAAGGAGTGGCTTAAACGGTTCTCTTGAAAAGCTTGGCGAGGTAAACCGTAAGGGGATTAAGGCGGAGAAGGAGTTGGCCAGGATGACATATAAAGGATATTAGGGTTACATGTCCATAGTGGGTCATTTGGCGGAAAACGGGCTTGTTATAGGCGATGGATTTCGAGACCTTTGAAAAACTGCTGTTTTCAGTAAGTTTCGTTTTACAACTAATTGTTTTTACTATAATTTTGTACAATGAATCAAAAATAAAAAAGAAACCATCTGGGAATCCTGCTATAAAGGGAGGTGATAGCCTTCCACAATAAAAACAGGACGTACCCAGATGGTAAAATCCAATAAATCAAAAAAGTGTAAAAACCGCAAGAACAAAGGCTTCAGGAAAAACATGGCCAGTGCCAGAAAAATCAATGCTTTAACGCCACACGAAACTTGCACTGAACAATTGAGCCCATTTGGCGGGATTTTAGCTATGATCAAATTTTTCACCCTTTACTGTAAAAATGACAATCCATCCATATCATACATGAAGTTATAATTCTCGATAAGGTCTTTTTCGATACTGTGTAACAAGTCATTTTTGCCCAGCTTTTCTCGTATATCAGGAGTCATAAATTGAACGGCAACCTCATCTGCAAATAACACCCCTTTCTCAGAAAGGCAAATGCTGCCGTTTACCTCATCCAGCAATCCAAGTTTTTCTAATTTTTGTAAAAGTGAATCATATTTTTCGCGGATGTTCATCTTAAATTTATTCTCAATTTCATTGGTATTCACTTTCCCAGATTTCACGCCCAGTACCATAGCCCTTGCAAATCTTTCTTCTTCAGACAAATAAATTCCCTTCCAAACCGGTAATTGAACTTTTTGTAAAAGATCGCAGTATCTTTGGATATCTGGAATGTTATAATACTGATAATTGTTCACATAGGAAAAAACACCGCTGCCAAAAGATAACAATTGAATTTCCTTGGTTTTTCGCGCTTCATTTTGTTGGTGTAGATAATGAAAATTTTCTCTTGGCTTTACAAACCAGTCAATCAATTTTCGGTGCTCATACCCGGCAGCCTTTGCCCGCTCAATGGTCATGATACGAAAAAGATGGTTCAGGTATTCGTCTGGGAATCGACCTGGAGATGTGTTTATCATCTGATAAATAGGAGAACATTTTCGTATGGCCATAAAGTACGTGGTGATTGAATCAGGCTCCATTCCAAAAGCAGTATTCAATGTGTTTTCCCATATTTCAGGAGTCAAGTCCGGCAGAGAATACAGCAAATCAATATTGATATTCTCAAATCCAATCTTCCTTGCCAACTCATAAGCTTGCTTTGCCTCTGCTGCTGTGTGCCTCCTGTTTGTAATCTTCAAGATATGATCATCAAAAATCTGGGTACCAATATTCAACCGGGTTACCTGGTTGTCATAATAGGTTTCTATCAGTTCCTGACCGTTATTCCGGATAATTTCAGGATGGATTTCAACTGTAATTTCAGTTTCTTTCGAAATATCAAACTGCTCTTTCATAAAACCTAATAGATTTTTAAATTGCTTTTTGGATAAGACCGTTGGGCTCCCGCCTCCGAAAAAAATGGATTGAATGCTTATCCGGCCAAGCTGGTTCTGAATTTTCCCGGCAACAATTTGAATCTCTTTTTTAATGGCTTTCAAATATCTGTTGATCAGTTCTTGTCCAGGTTTTTCAATCTGATAGAAATAACAGAATATGCACTTGCCTGTACAAAACGGCATGTGAATATATAAAGAGAACTTTTTGCTTTGATTTTCAAATCGCGAAAAAATTTGGTTTTCATCAATTTCTTTCATCGCTTTTAATGGAGGATACATGACCGTTATGTGATAATTTTTCGGATCTCTTCGAATTCCAGCAAGCCAGATATCCTTGATGTTGTTATCATCCATGACATGAATCGATTTTTCGATCAGGCTGTTTTGATTAGTTTTTCTACATTCCTTCATCTATCATCCTCCAATGGTTATTAATTGTCGCAACTCGTTGATTGCTGTTGTCGATACTGAGGTTCCTTCGACTAGAGTATTGAATTCGTTAGATAACTATGCCATCTCTCCAACAGTATTTTTTGAATATTCTGCCATTGCAATTTCAAAGAAGGAAGAATTTAGCAACATTTTGAATAATGGTGTCAAGATGAACAACGGAATCCATCTTAAAGAGTTCAGTCTGCTCGGAGTGATCAGAAAATCCAATTGCTTCAAAACCGCAAAACCTTCACGAACTGTCTTAATCGCGATCTCAACCTGATTCTTTCTCGTTGCAAGTTCATAGTTACTGCCATTATTTTTATTTATAGTGCCCATCCACGGCTTGAACTATTTGTAACAAAAAAAAGCGCATTTTATGGTAGCATTTTTTTGTTCGATGTAGCATGTTGAATGCGACTAACAAATCAATATAACTACAAAAAGCAAAAGAAAGTCAATCCGCAAAATGCGCAAAAAATGGCAAAAACAGATGTCTTTGATACCTATTGAAATTGATCATCCTCATTGTGCAATGCATAACCGGTCATGCCAATTCACTATATTGTATTCGCAAACTTATTGAAATACTAACAGACGTTACGTATAGTCAGGTCTGAAAAAAGCATTGTCTTATCCATTTACTCAACCCGCCCCAGCGCCGTGTGCATGATTAGAATGAATCTGCTTTCTTCTAAACTGTTATCACTTCATCTATGACATCTTCGGCATAAAAATCTCTTAATTTATTTTCAAATTGGTTCCATTCCTCGATCCATTCATCAATTCTATCTTTTCCATATTCTTTTGTAAATGCATTCACAATCTCGTCTAACGGGACATCAGAACGACTTCCATGAAACTCGATGTATTCCATGAAAAGCTGTTTTTTCTTGTTGTACATATGATATAGTGAATCTTCAAGCCCATTAAATTCAAGTGGTTCGACAAAATGACGTTTACATGCCGCCTTATCAAAAGCAGGTGTGGATTTCACCCATTTTCCCTCCAGATAAAACTCTGTAAACGAGTGATATACGAAATTTGAAGAACCCAATGTATTGATCAACTGTTGGGTCGTAAGGTGATTTATTACGTCTGCATAGCCTAATCTGGAAGGTATCCCGCATGCTCTTCCTACTGCGCATAACAGTACTGCTTTTCCGATGCACAAACCGTTTTTCTTTTTTAAAATAACGCTGGCTCTAAAATGCTCCGGCAACCAAAACGGTGAGTATGGATTATACCGGATATCATCTCTAACCGCATTGTAAAGATGGATTGCCATTTTAAGATGGTCCTGTTTGTTGGGGCCACAGTTCGCTTGGGCGTATTGAATGATTGTTTCATTATCACTGTCAATCATATCTGTTGGTTTCAGATATTCCTCTTTATCATGGTTCATTATAAAATCTCCTTTTATATCATTATAATTTATTTGTAGAGAAATAGGTCTTTATTCATAAAACCTTTATAGTATGTTTGCATTCCAGGGTAGAATCCTTTTTCTTTTTTTTCCATTTTATCGGTCATATGTGCATTGACAAAAGCGGTTTTTCTTAAATCTCCAATCATGCTGCTGTCATTTTGATCATAAAAAAAATCATACTCAATCGATAGCCTTTTACCTTCATCTATTGGTACAATGTAACAGAGATGGTTTTCAATTTTATATTTTTTCGATATTTTTTTATACTGCTGAATGATTTCTTCAAGCAATTCAAAATCATCAAATGTAGTAAATAAAAGGTTAGGGAAAAAATGAAGTTTCCGATTCATTCTCGGTGAAATGATTCTATAATTAAACCAATATTGGATATCACTAAATTCAGGTTTGAAATAAAGATCGCATAAGGCTTTGTGCAGAATTTCATCATCAACTCCTGATAATAAATCTGATACCTCCTCTGGGCTCATTTCGATTTTTTGTAGAAAATAATCCAACATTTCCCCAAAAAGTATCTCATACGGCCGTTCCTCATCCATAACCGATTCAACGAGAAACATGCTCTCAGGCCCTGTGATTGCTGGTATTCCCAATATTATTTTTTTTAAGGTTTCATGAGAGAGGAACGTTAGATCTGGGTATTCCTTTTTTAGATAATCAAGTTCATATTGGTTCAATATAATGAGCAGCCCATAATTAATTTTTAAATAATCCTTGGCGATATCTAAAAAATTTTCTTCATCCTCTATGGTTAAACATAATACCGATGACAAACATTCTACCGAGGTCAATCCCATTGCTTTTCCAATCGTCTTTTTTGAAATCTTTTTCATTACAGATAGCGATTGTTTCATTTCTTTAAATGGGATAATGATAATTGTTTCATCAAGCTCCACTTCGAAAAGTCTGAGTTTAAGCTTGGTGCAGATATAGGGGATACGAGGTTCAAACTGGAAATGAGAATTATTAATTAAGTTTGGGGCCTCGATTGAAGAAGTGTGGATAATGGTGCCGTCATTTGTAACCAATTCAGCCTCTATGAAAAGATCTGCCATCAATCCATACCGATAGGAAAACAAAGAATGAAAGCCAGACGTTACTTGGTTCGCGCAAACTCCTGCGCTTGATTCTCCAATAGACATCCGCAAACCTTTTTCCATAGCTGCCTTTTGTAAATCAAAGGCACGAATTCCGGCACCGACTTCAGCACAATAATTAAATCTATCTATTTGCAATGTTTTCATCCGGTTCAAATCAATCAAGATCCCATTATCGATGGCCAACATGGACATATTAGACCCTGTTGAAATCGGTAAGAACTGGAGACTATAATGATTCGCAATTTTGACGATTTTTGCTGTTTCTTCCGTTGTTTCTGGAGCAACAACATAACTCGGTATCCGTTCCAATGTTGACAGTGCACCTACAGAAGAATAAGCGGCAAGAATGGCCGGATCATTTGTCGCCCAGCCTTTGCCAACAATGTTTCGAAGGTTTTCTAATACTTCATCTGTTTCTATTTCTATAATTTTTTCATGTTTAAGACGTTCTTTTAATACTTGTTTCATGGCGACCATAACTTTTTGTGGAATCATTTCCATTAAAAAGTAGCACTGAATATTGCAGTGTCCGCAAAATGTGCAGGAATCGATGATGTCTTTCAGTGTATCCGTAAGTGGAATTTCACCGTTGACAAATTTTTCAAATATCTTCAGTCTCCCAAAAGGATAGTAGGCAGCAAAGATTTTTTTATCTCCGGGGGTACACTTTCCGGTGTTTAAAAAATCGATTTTGCACATTCCATGTTTTCGACATTTCTTTGAGATCTTTATCTCACTATCATATTGACTCAATTCCATTATAAGCCTCTCCTCTAAATTGTTTCTCAATCAACACCCTATAACCTCATTGCATTTAAGTTTCGCAGACAATCTGTCATGATTGAAAATCAACCTGCTCAGGGGAGCATAGATTTTATGAGATCGGTATACCTATCCTCTTCCCCAAATGCGATGGGCTTTTCCGAATGTGTCGTTTGAGATAGAAGAAGCAGTTGATACATCTAATGCTACACTAAAAGCCGCTATAATTTCCGCAAGTTTTAACGCCCCTCCTTTTTGATCACATTGCATAATTTTAATGCATTCATCTTGTGTTGGAAGTCTATGTGCATTGGCTACTGTTCCAACGACAATATTTGGAAACATCGTCGACCAATAGACACCGTCGTCATACTCTTTAATATAAGCATGCGACGCACTTGATTCAAACACGCATCCAAGATCATTTCCTGTAGATGCATATATGGCAGCGATTATGTTTGCCGCATTTATGGAAAAACCACCTGGTGTACCAGACAGGATTGAACCGGATACACCATGATTGATTCCTGCAACAAACTGCTTGACTGGACAATGCAAAAATTGCTCGATATATTCTTTTTTAAGAAATGTTTCGGTAATTACTTTAATACCTCGAGTTGAAGTATAATTTAACCAATTGAACTTTTTGTCCCCTGCTATATTACCTTCAATGATATAAAAACGAATGGCTACTCCTGTTTCTTTTTCAAAGTTTTCGCGGATAAACATACAACAGGCATCAGACATGATGGTTGTCATATTTTGCCCGGCAGCGTCTCCTGTTGTGTAGCAAAGCCTTAAATGAACTGAATTTCCAAAAATATAATCTTCGATTTTGGTCATTTTCCCATGTCGTGTTACCTTTTCGCTTTCTGCCTTTATTCTATCAAAATTTTCTTTTACCCATGAGATAAATATCAAACATTCATCTATATTAGAGAATTCAAATACTGGCCCTCTTGTCATTTGTTGATCAAGTACTTTTACTCGAATACCACCAGATTTATTGATAGCGCTTGCTCCCCTGGATGCTGAAATTACGACAACTCCCTCAACAGTTGCAAGTGGGGCGAAAAAAATTCCATTCGCATTATCTCCATTGATCAACAGCGGTCCGGCTAATCCAATTGGGATCTGAACTGCACCAATGAAATTTTCAACTACTCCCCTGAGTTGTTTTGGATCGATACCATGGTTGGAAATCGCTTTTAAATCTAGTCCATTACGCTTTTTTAACCACTCAATTCTTTCCAGTTCAGCATCTCTTTTATATAAACTTCTGGCTGGGACTTTGTCTTCTTGCTTAATTACAAAGGATTGTGTCATTTCTTTCCTCCTTAATGATATTTTTTCCATTTAAATATTGAATCGTTTTTTTTATAATTCTCTAAGGGCTTCAACCTCATTATCAAAAAACGATGAAGGCATATTAGGCGTCTGGCGAGTTTTTATACTGCTGTAAGATGGGATGAATCGGCTTTCAGAAAGTAAAATTTTTTTCGCGATTCCTAAAAGTAATAGGCAACTTCCAGTCGAATAAAATCATCCTCTCTCAGATCATACATAATATCATCTACTGCCGGATGTAAAAACAGACCGGATTCGATTGTTATTTTAAAATTATTTCCGATGCGACGACTTGCTTCTATTGTAAAATAATTTGAAGAATTCTGTATGTCATGCGAAATGCCCGTCAAGATTTCTGAATTTGCCATATCATTAAGGGTTAAACGGCAACCAGCCATGACATCTCTTTGGTAAGGGACAGTAGCCTGCTCTCCACGTTCATCATAGGCATATTCACCAATGATTCCCAAATCAAGTTTGGTGTCGGCAATACTAAAAAATGTATACTCAACCCCCCCTATACCTGAAAAAAAATCATCGCCCTTACCGTTACGGTATATGGCCTCTGCTTTTAACAGCCATGAGCCTAAAATCCATTGCAGATCCAAACCGGTTTGAGTGATTTGTTCGTAAAATGGAATCAAAATCACGTTTTGGGGATCATCAAAATTCGGAACTAAGATAGGTTCTCGACCGGTTCCTCTAAAGTAATATATTCCAGAATCGACATCTCCAATAGAGTGGTTGTATCGAATTGCAAAATCAATATGTTTTTCTTTTGCTCCGCTTTCATACTCAGCTTTATCCATCTCAACCACTATGGAAGATCGCAAACGTCCTTTATTGCCAGGAAAGGTGCGTTCTCTAAATCCCGGCAAGATGAAAAAATCAAATGCTCCAATATTTGTTAAATACGAGAACTGGAGCATGGGCTGCCCCAGTTTGCTCTCTCCATCAATATTTTCCACTGAATCCGTCTGATTGATGATATCTACCAAATGAACAAACTCTGTCACACCCCAAAATATTTTTCCGATTCCAACGAGAACTTTGCATGATTCGCCACTATACATCCAATTAAATTCTCTAAGATCAACATGAGTACGATTTGAATCAACTGCATCATATCTACCAAAGGGTATGATTTTAACTTGCGATCCATTTTCAAATTCATGGAAGTACTCGGGTTCTGCTGAAAATGATGCTGTGGTTCTCTGTTGATCCGCATAAAGGGGATCATTTAAAAATACAATATACTCGGTAGAAATAAACCCTGAATATTCATTTGCATACACCACGGGAGTTACACTCAAAACGCCCAATAACCATAATAATAAAATTACATATTGTTTCATCTAACCTCTTTTAATCTGTTTTTATCAAAATCTTGCTCTGTCAGACCGACCTGAAATGTGATATCCGACCATTCCAATCTGGTACTCTTTCCGTTTTGATGATTCACCATATTGAGTTCATGTGCCCGCCAGAATTTGTCCAGATATTGATTGTAATCCTTAAATGTAAGTGTTTTTATATGCATATTTTTACGATCATAAAATTCCGCTTTAACAATCAAATAGTTTTCTTTTTCATACCAGATAACTGTCCGCTGATATCCGGTATTTTCCTTATCAATTGGAGTCCTTTCAACGACAAAACAATTTTGTTTGTCGTAAACTTCATCTCGCAGCCAGTCATAGCGATATTTCTCAATTTCTTCACTCGCTATATCCTCATAGGTAAATTCACTCCCCACAAACGAACCTGATTTATTTTGCGCACTGATCCGTTTAATCCGCTTAAGTGCCGGCAGGTACAACCACTGATCGTCGTCTTCTCGTTTGTGCGAATACGTCAAAAAAACAGTACCCTTCACATCCCGGGGATTATCAAAAACAATCAGTATTTTATCTCCGTCAGTCTTCTGCCCGTTTGAGATAACTTCTTTAGCACTGAGATGGAGTTTTCGGATCGCCTCCTCTCCATGTTTGTTTTTAAGGATCATACGAATTTTGGCTGTGTGATCCAGCCACCCGTTGTCACGTCTGTCACTTTCCATCGCGATTTCGAGACCTTTGCCTTCAGAAGCCAATGGTTGGTTTGGGATGGAAATCCATAGCAATGCGATGATTGTGGTGATGATTATCTTATTCATTAAATTTCTCCTAAATTTATATCAATAATGTCATTGCAGAATACAGAACTGCAAATTAAATAGCTCATATCGCTGTCTTAAGAATCTTGCACTCGTTCTTCAAGTTGAATTTGAGATAAACCTTTTACAAATGAGGCTGTTTCCGTTGCATGCTTTTTCTCTTCAAATTTAATTAATATTACCGGTAAAAAGAAGAAGTCGAGTAGCGGGGCCAAGGCGATCGTAATAGCCGTCATTAAACCCAACTCAGAATTGACTTTAAATCCCGAAAGTGAGAGGACAAGAAAACCTGCAACCAGTATAAGCGATGTGGTCAACATTGCCGGCCCAACATGTCTGAATGTATATTGGATTGCTTCCCCAGGTGATAGTTGTTTTTCTCGGCGAGCCCGCAAGTAGAAGCTCATAAAATGGATCGTATCATCGCAAACTATCCCCAGAGTAAAAGAAGCGATCACGGATACTGCCAATCCTACCCGACCTGCAATAAATCCCCATACACCAAAAGCCATGAATGCCGGAGTGATATTCGGAATTAGGCTAAGTAAACCGAATTTAATGCTTCGTAAAGCGACAATAAGTATTATCGAAATCAGTCCAAAAGAGCTAAAGGAAGAGCTCACCATACTTGTAATGTTTCGTTCTGAAATATGAGCCCAAATCATTGATATACTAGACCCACATGTTAACATGCTTTTGGGGGCATTTTTTTTCAACCAGTTCTGCGCGTTCATGTCAATCTCACGAATTTCTTTTGTGGTTACATCATTTATGGTTACTACAATGCGTGTAGCCGACTTATCGACATTGATTTCATTATTCAGATCCTGCCCAAAAGGAAGAGACATCTCATATAAAAGTAAATATTGTGCTACAAGTTCGGGGTCTTCAGGGATACGATAAAATTCCGGATTATCATTATGCAGGTTTTGATTTAATCGTTTGATTGTATCTGTAATCGTGCTGACGTGGACGATGTTGGGTTGTTTTTTATACCAACCAACAAATTCTTCTATTTTTTTAAGATACCGGGGAGAATGTATTCCGTTCTCTTCTCCAGAATCCAGTGAATATTCAAGTGTAACCAATCCAGTTAAATTCTTCATTATAAAGTCGCTGGATTGCCGAAAATGGAAACTTTTATCAAAATATTTCAAAAAATCATCATTTAACTCAATCTTGAATGTTCCTAGGGAGATAACGATAATAAATATCGTCATAAACCAGAGTATTGGTCTATGCCTATTCACGATAAAACTGGATAATCGATCTAAGTATAGGACATCGGGCGAATGTGTTTCAACTTTTACACGAATTGGTAACACGGATATCAAAGCCGGTATAAACATTATTGAATATACCCATGCTGCAGCAACTCCTATCGCTACTATATTTCCGAGATCTCCAAAAGGTGGGGAATCTGAAAAATTCATAGAAAGAAATCCAATGGCCGTTGTCAGACTTGTAAGAAATACCGGCTGCATATTTACGCTTAAAGACTCAGCAATCGCTTCCGATTTTGAAGCACCACCTCTCATTTGTTCAAAAATAGTTATCAACATGTGGATACTATCTGCTATTACCACGGTGAGTATGATTATCGGTGCATTTGCAGATGACGGATTCAGACTGATGTTTGTCCAGCCGGCCAATCCCATTCCTGTAAGAACAGAAAAAAGTAAAACAAGGAAGGTTGAAACAATTCCCGGGAAGGAGCGTAAGGTGAGTCCCATTATGACGATCAAAACGAGAAACATGATTGGTATTAGGGTTTTTATATCTCTTTCCGCAGCCTCCGCAAACGTGGCGTCTATCAATATATCTCCTGAAAGATATATATCCAGATGCGGATATTCAACGAGCAATTCTTCGACTATTTTACGGGTATAAGTTGTTATTTCAGGTACCTCTTTAATTGAATGCCCTGCTTTGATCGTATTGACATTTATTCCTGTAACCTCTCCGGATGCTGAGATCAGCCGGTTAACTAAGAAAGGTTCGGAAAGGGCAATTGCTTTGATTCTGTCTAACTCTTTGGGAGATAGTTTTTTTGCATTTTGTACCAGGTCTTCCACAATCAATTCATCGTCAATGGCCCATGAATGCTGGAAGTTGGTAATAGAATCGACCCGGTTAGAATATGGAATTTTCCAGCAGGATTTTGTTAAGGCCTCAACGGCGGCAAGCGTTTCATTTGTAAAAACATTTCCGTCTTTTGGCGCAATCGCAATGAATACGTTCTCTGTCTTTGTATAAGTGTTTTCCAAAGCATCCAGGGCTTGTAAATGTGGATTTTCATGACTAAAAAATAGACGTCCATCCATGTTCATTTCGAGACGATGTACTCCGATAGCTGAGATCCCGACAAACAAAATCGTGGCTATGATAATCAACCACCGATGTTGGATAACCCAGTTTCCATATTTATGTCCTTTGCTTTTCATGTCCCCTCCCATGTGAAAAGAATCAAATGATGAATAAAAGTACGAATTTAATTTATCGAGAAAGAGAAACCGGTTTATATAGCTTGTTGGATTTCTCAATATTGAACCAATGCCGAAAGTATAAGTTCTGGAGAAATGAATTTACGGAATGGAGTATTTGTTCATGGTTTATAGAATTTTGTGCGATAATGGACGAAACTGCACTTCCAATAACAACTGCATCTGCTCCGGATTGATAGATCACATTAAGATCATCGGCCGTTTGAATACCAAAACCCACAGCTAAAGGTTGAGATGTTTCGGAACGTACACGCTCTATATAAGAAATGATATCGTTATCATTCACAATCGTCCTGCCTGTTTTTCCATAGGTTGTGACCAAATAAATGAATCCCTGAGTCTCTTCATAGACTTTCTCTCGTTTTTCAGTCGTACTTTTTGGGTAAAGGCTGAAGATCGTCTCTAAGCCTATGGAACTTGAGAGGGACTGATACTTTTCAAGTAAAAGGGGGGGAAGACAATGAACCAATGTTCCATCTATTCGTGATTTCTTGCAGGCGTTCAAAAATGAGTTCATTCCCAACGGCTTTACGGTGTAACTATAATCTGCAAGCAATACAATAGGGATGTTGCATTCCTTGCGAAGCTCTCCGACCATACCCAAAACATCATAAAAGGAAGTGTCGTTTTCCAAAGCTCGCTGGTGTGAACGCAAAATTATTTCACCATCTGTAAAAGAATTTGGAAATGGAACGCATAATTCAACAACATCAACCCGATTATAGTCAAGTACCTTTATGATTTGCCTTGTCGCATCCAAGTCGGGATCTCCGGCATTCACAAAAACAATAAGACCTTTTTTGCCAACATCTCTGTTGGCCAGGAACAAGTTTTCAATTCTATTTTTTTGCATGCTTAATATAATTGTTTCTATTGTTTTTCGTGATATTTATTGAGATTATTTAGCAATATGGAAATTCGATCTTTATTGATTCTCCCATTTTTTCGCGCAGATGAATCAATGTCAACGCCGTATGGGTTATATGAACTGTATATCTGGTGGATGTTGTGTTCATTTATTCCGCCAGCTATCATCGCCATCATATTATCAATTTTAAATGGAATTAATTGATTAAGAGTTTCGTGGCATAAGGGGACGCCAGTACTGCCGATTTTTTCTTTTGATAAATATGTATCCAGGATAAAAAAATCAACACCTGCGTCAACATATCGATTTATCAATTCTTCTTCGAGACAATAATTATTCTGGATATGAATGACCTTAAAAATAGTGATTGATTCTTTAAACTCATAATTAATATTTTTAACAATGGATGGTAATTGAAATCCATGAAGCTGAATCCCAAAAATGGGGTTCGATTGAATCATATTTTTAATGTTTTGAAAGGAATTCTCGAACGTCACCCATATATATTTAAGTGTTTTGGTTTTTATACAGGTTAAACTTCGAAAGCGATTTTCTGTGAGATTATATTTGCCTTTTGGGATGTTGTACCATAGACCGCCAAATTCAATACCCAGCGCATCCAGGTTAAAAATTTCAACTTCGTTGGTTATTCCACATATCTTGATTTTCATCAAGTAATCGCTCAAATTTGTCTGCTGTCTATAGCCTCAAATTAAAATCTTTCAGGAAATTACAATTCATATCAATGAAAAATCGCACTTAAAATAAGGACGAATTATTAAATCCGTAGCATTTAAATAGAATGATTTGTACCTTATAAAACCGAAAATTCTGTAATGGTTTTTTGAATATTATCACTCTGCATTAAGGCTGTACCAATTAAGAATGCATCAAAACCAGCTTGGAAAAGCAATCGTGATTCTTCTGGAAATCTGATCCCACTGGCGCTTACACAAAGAGATGCACCGCACTCTTTAAGGGCGGGAAGTACATTAATTCCATTAAAAATGCTCGTACTGTCAGTCTCTTTTATGGTGATGTCTCTATTATTCATTGCAACGACTGTATTGGAAGGTAATCTCAGGCCTTCCAATTCAGACGTATTTGAAACTTCGACAAAAGGAACAAGATCAATTGTAAGACAATAATGCACGAGATCTTCAAGATGTTTCTTGAATAATAATTTTTTTGTAAGCAGGACTGCACTTGCACCGAGCTTTTTCGACATTGTTAACTGGTGTTTTGATGTGATGAAATCTTTTTGTAAAATCGGTATTTCAACTTTTTCAACTATTTTTTCCAGCATGCTCGGAGTTCCATGGTACCATTTACCGGTAACAACTGATATGCAAGAAGCTCCGGCATTTACGTATGCTTCGGCTATGTCTTCTATGTTCCTTCCCCTCAGCAGATTTCCATGTGATGGTGAAAATTTCTTGATTTCTGCAATAATCGGGATTTCCCCTTTTTTCATCCTGCGTTTAATGCAAGTTATAAAGGTATTCATATCAGTCATTTCATCGATAATCATTGGTAAATTCGATTGCATTTTCTAGCTGTTTCTTAACAGATCCACTGGATATAACATCCTTCGAAAGTTCAATACCTTCTTCAACATTACTCACTGTTTTTGCTAGAAGCAAAATATATGCGCTATTGAGTAAAACAATATCAAGCGCTTGGTTTTTTATTTTATTTTCAAAAATGGCCTTCATTATTTCAGCATTATGGCTCGGATCACCTCCAGCGAAGTCCCGAATTCCTTTTTGATCGAGTCCATGGGTTTCCTGTCCTATGATCTGTTTCTCAATTCCATAGTGAATATGTGCGATATGGTTCTTTCCGATGCTTGAAAGCTCATCTAATCCAATCTCCGACCAAACAACCATGTGATTACGAAATTTCAGAGCATTCATCGCCTCACTTATGATTTCAAATAAACGATAGTGACCAACACCTGTTATTTGTCCCTTTACATGAACAGGACAAATAAGAGGGCCAATTGTATTGATAAAACCTCCGATATCTTTTAATTCAAGAGGAAGTATCGCAATAGCCAATCTTCTTAGCAAAGGCGAATACATATTCGGATTGATAAATCCTATTCCGGTCTCAGCAAGCATTTTTTCCAATGCTTGTAGATTAAGATGAATATTTAATCCCAGCGCAGTCAAAACATCTAAAGAACCACTTTGGCTATTGTAACGATATGATCCACTTTTTAGAACTTTAGCGCCTGCCGCACTTGCGATAAATGCTGACGTCGTACTGATATTAAAAGTAGCAATTCCTCCTCCTGTCCCAACAATATTAATGGCTTGATTACTATTTAGGATTTCCTTTGGTGGGGATACGGATTCGATAAAACGAACAAAATACACCAAATCTTTGACGCGTAACGGTTTTGCCGAAAGCGCTGCGACAAAGGCGATCACTTCACTTTTATCGGCTTTATTTTCTATAACCTTCTGTAAGAAACTAAAATAGTCCTCTATAGATATGTCATCAGAATTTCTGATTATTTTTTTTAAAAATGAGTCGTTCATTTTTTAAAATTTTATCCTTCGATAACGCAAACAATCATAATGGAAAAATCAACACGCTATACACTATTCTCCCAATTCTCATTCATCAAACTCATGCGACTTGGGAGATTTTGCTCTCGATGAGATTGTAAATTGCATCAATTGAATTTAATTTTTCAGGATCTAATTCATCCGGATCAATTGCAATATCATTTGTCATCTCAATAAATGAAATTATTTTCAATACTGCTAAAGAATCAATAATCCCGGTTGCAATCAGATCCATATCATTTCCAATTTCTTCACCAGAAGTATCTGATAAAAACTCATTTATAATAAATTTTCTCAACGTTTCTTTTTTAAACATAAAATCCTCCTTGTTTTTAAAAATATAGATTTTTTCGGTTTTAAAGTATGAAAATGTCTTTTTTGTTTATGGCTTCATATATTCTTCTTTAAGTCGCTTACGATCTATTTTGCCGGAACTGGTCTGGGGTAATCGGTCAGTCCGAATTTTAATGATAGATGGGATAGCGTATTTTGGTAGTTGGGTGCTACAATAAATTTTAAGATCCATAGGATTTAATGGAATTTCCTGTCTTTAGCGATATGTCGTCCGTCAATTGGAAGGTGTTGGGATTTATCGGCAGGGAATGACCGCCGTTTAGGGATTCTTTCTGTGAAAAGATATCGTTCTAGTAACTACTGTGGATTCCTTCTCTCAACCCAGTGAACGATAGTTGTGTCGTTTTGAAGACCGGTCGGCTATCAACAATGAAAACTGACTATAACCTTATTATCTATTCAAGGCTTTCTTGCACTTATGTACTTTGTATCAGCGCTGCTCCTGGAAATCTCAATATCTATGAATCCAGCATCTTCAAGCATTGCCTTGTATTCTGAATATGTGTAGTTCCTGCCTTCTTGGGTTATCAATAGAAAGTAAAATGAGAGCATTGTACCCATTTCCGGGCCGCATCCGTCTTCATCCAATATTAAATCGCTGATGATAATACCACCGTTTTGGGGTAAAGAATCGTAAACCCTTTTCAATATTGACGTACTTTTTTCTGGGCCAAACCCGTGAAGAAGGTTGGATAAGAATGCAAGATCCATTCCCTCGGGAAACTCGTCGTGAAGAAAATTTCCGCTGTGATATTGAATGCGGTCTGATAATCCCTTTTTCTCAATGGCTTTGTGTCCAATCTCGCAAACATAAGGGAGATCGAATACGACAGCCTGAATGTTCGGGTGTTTCTTTACGATTGCCTGGGAGTATATCCCGGTTCCGCCCCCCACATCGACCACCTTTTTGAAGCGAGAAAAATCAAACGTTCTGGCTATCATGCTGGCTGGCCAATCAGCAATCGGGTCCAGGGATGAAAGGAACAAACCATACTCCGTTTTGTTGCCAATTTGCATGCATGAAGCCAGTAGTTCCGGATCATCGGGGTTTTCAGTCGGTAGCTGGTGTTTGTCCTCTAATATGGCGTCCTGAAGTTTATCGAACAGCAGGTAGCTGTGGTCATCGAACTTAAAAAAAGCTGGTCCGAGAAATCTTGGACCACCTTCGACAAGATATATGCTTGAAGTACGAGAGTTGCGATAGGTATCTCCATTCTTTTCCAGCAGTCCTATAGATACACAAGCGTTGAGGAGCATCGCAGCGGGTCTGCTTTCGATATTCAATATGCTTGACATTTCTTTGAATGTCTTGGGGCCTCCTGCAAGAATAGTGAAAACCTTGAGCTTTGTTGCAACAAAAAGGGTTTTTGACCTGTAATGCCCAGTTGCAAGATCAAGCAAGTAGCCAAGGCCCATCTTATAGTCGGTTTTCATTGACATACCTCACGAATACTATTAATACCATAAATTAGTCAATCACCTCTTATTTGTCCCTTTACATGAACAGGACAAATAAGAGGGCCAATTGTATTGATAAAACCTCCGATATCTTTTAATTCAAGAGGAAGTATCGCAATAGCCAATCTTCTTAGCAAAGGCGAATACATATTCGGATTGATAAATCCTATTCCGGTCTCAGCAAGCATTTTTTCCAATGCTTGTAGATTAAGATGAATATTTAATCCCAGCGCAGTCAAAACATCTAAAGAACCACTTTGGCTATTGTAACGATATGATCCACTTTTTAGAACTTTAGCGCCTGCCGCACTTGCGATAAATGCTGACGTCGTACTGATATTAAAAGTAGCAATTCCTCCTCCTGTCCCAACAATATTAATGGCTTGATTACTATTTAGGATTTCCTTTGGTGGGGATACGGATTCGATAAAACGAACAAAATACACCAAATCTTTGACGCGTAACGGTTTTGCCGAAAGCGCTGCGACAAAGGCGATCACTTCACTTTTATCGGCTTTATTTTCTATAACCTTCTGTAAGAAACTAAAATAGTCCTCTATAGATATGTCATCAGAATTTCTGATTATTTTTTTTAAAAATGAGTCGTTCATTTTTTAAAATTTTATCCTTCGATAACGCAAACAATCATAATGGAAAAATCAACACGCTATACACTATTCTCCCAATTCTCATTCATCAAACTCATGCGACTTGGGAGATTTTGCTCTCGATGAGATTGTAAATTGCATCAATTGAATTTAATTTTTCAGGATCTAATTCATCCGGATCAATTGCAATATCATTTGTCATCTCAATAAATGAAATTATTTTCAATACTGCTAAAGAATCAATAATCCCGGTTGCAATCAGATCCATATCATTTCCAATTTCTTCACCAGAAGTATCTGATAAAAACTCATTTATAATAAATTTTCTCAACGTTTCTTTTTTAAACATAAAATCCTCCTTGTTTTTAAAAATATAGATTTTTTCGGTTTTAAAGTATGAAAATGTCTTTTTTGTTTATGGCTTCATATATTCTTCTTTAAGTCGCTTACGATCTATTTTGCCGGAACTGGTCTGGGGTAATCGGTCAGTCCGAATTTTAATGATAGATGGGATAGCGTATTTTGGTAGTTGGGTGCTACAATAAATTTTAAGATCCATAGGATCTTAATGGAATTTCCTGTCTTTTCAAAACAATTGCTACAATTCGTTTTCCGATAAAATCATCATCAACCGAAAATACACCGGATTCAATGATATCAGGGTGAGATTGTATACAGGTTTGAACCTCGAGAAGGTTAACTCTGTTTCCATTTGTTTTTATAATATCATCTGTTCTCCCACAGAGGGTCAGTCCCTTGGATTTTGATTGAACAACAAGATCTCTTGTTCGAAAATATTTTTTGACTTTGCCCTCAGATGAACGAAATGAAACCAGATTTTCATTATTTCCAGCTTCCTTCTGGTATCCTTTCATAATTGTTGGCGCACTTACGATAAGTTCTCCTTCTTTATCAAAACCAACATCGCAATTGTTTTCATCAATTATATGGAAGTTTACATAAGGTAATGCTTTCCCAATAGGAAGCGGGGATGGTATCATATTTACATCTTTGGGTACCCTATACATAAAGGTATCGTTGGTTTCCGTACAGCCGTAAATATTATAAAAATCTGCTTCTTTAAAGTATTGAATTAAAACTTTCAGATACTTTACAGGCATTTTCTCACCAGTGAAGATTACATGACGGATTCTGTTCAAATTTAACTTCTCGAATTCCCCATATTCAACAAGTAATATTAGGACTGATGGAACTGACTGCCAGAATGTAATTTGTTCTTGCACAACTAGACTGATGATAAATCCTGGATTTCCGACTTTTGAAGGTGGTACGAGGACAACACTTGCACCTACAGCCAATGATGCAAAGATATCAAGCAGAGAAATGTCAAAATGCATTGGAGCTATACTAATAAAACGGTCTTTGCTTGTGATTTGAAATTCGTCTATCACCCAGTTAACAAAAACAACTATACTTTCATGGGAGATCATCACACCTTTGGGTGTACCGGTGGATCCGGAAGTATAAAAAATAACCGCAAGGTCTTGAGGCGAGATATCGATAGGGACTTCTTTTGGTTTCTGTTTGATTATTTCGTGATAGTCAAAAATATTATCATCTTTCGATAATTTGTCGAGATGTGGACTTTTCTCGTCAATCAAAATTATTTTTTCTCGACTATTTCCTATTTTACGGATATTTTTGACCTCGTAAACAGTAGATGACGTTGTTAGAATAATCGAAATGTTGCTATCGTTGATTATAAATTCATTCCGCTTCACGTGGTTACGTGGATCCATCGGCACATAAACACCTCCTGATTTTAACACCGCAAAAATACTGATCACAAAGTCCAAACTCTTTTCAATGTATATTCCTATCCTGTCACCAATATTAACTCCAGCTCGAAGTAGACAGTCTGCAATTTTACCTGACCTATCATTCAACTCTCGATATGTTAAAAAACGATCCCCCAACCGAACAGCCTCGAAGCTTCCATAATCTTCTGCACTTTTTTCAAGTATCTTATGCGCGAAACAAAACTGTTTTTTGTTTGTTGTAGTGTTCTGGCAAAGAACTGTTGAACTCGTTACTTTCATTCTTTTAAATCCTCTAAAATTATGATTAGACAATGAAATAAATCGGTATCATTGAATTGATACTTTTTGATCAAAGATTAAAAGGATATTGTCCTCATCTCCTTCCATATACGTCTCAAATGTGCAGATTTCATCATCGCGGGCCATTATTTTATCCTGGCGAACTCGGAGTTTTGGGTGGTAAGCTTCCCACATGGCTTTATGAAATTCCTCACAATAAATCAATGCAAGCTTTTTACCATCCTCAAGTTCTTTCCATATTTCTAAATATGGACAAAATGTCGTTCCTTCGCACGGCACCAGGCTTTTATCGGGAAACAATTCCAAAAATTCCTTTTGTAGATCTGAGAAACAAGAATCAAAGTTGTCAATGAAGCTTTTTGCGTCATAAGGTAGCTGATTTTTTTGTATATATTCAGCGATTGCAGTCCCACGGAGTTTTGCATATTTTTTTATGCAATCCACAAGCAGCTTGCCCCCTTTTTCCTGGCCGAGTTGGTCAACTATTTCTTTTGCAAATGCATAATAGAGTTTCGCCCAGAGGAGTCCCATTTTGGAAAGGTTTGTTAAATTGTTTCGTAGCATGTTTTTTCTCCTTTCTTGAGTAAAAGTGGAAGCTATGACCGATAGATTTAGTTAAAAATATAGAATTTAGGAAAGCTTATATTCCCATTAACGCTGCAATTTTGTTACGTTGAATTTCCGAAGATCCAGAATATATTTTGGCTGCAACCGCATCTCGTAATGAACGCTCGATACCGTATTCTTTCATGTATCCATATGCACCAAAAATTTGAATGGCTTCCAAAGAGGTTTTTACATAATTTTCTGATGTTAAAACTTTGGCAACTGCTATATCCATGTTACATCTTTCACCTTGTGCAAATCGATTACCGGCATCATAGGTGACAGCTGTTGCCGCTTTTAATCCGATTTTCATATCAGCAATTTTATGTGAAATTGTCTGAAATTTTGAAATGACCTGCCCAAATTGCCTACGATGCTTTGTGTATTCTATACATTTTTCAATTAAACATCGCATTTCACCCAAATGAATTGCAGAGCAGCACAAAACTTCCCAATTCATCACATAGCTAAAAATCGCGAATCCTTTACCTTCCTTCCAAAGCAGATTTGATTTGGGTATCTTACAATCGTCAAAGAAAAGTTCACATAGTGGAGAAGAAGTAAGTCCCATTTTTTCAATAGGATTCCCACGTGTAAAGCCAGTTGTATCTTTTTCAACTATAAATGCCGAAAGCCCTCCAAGGGTTCCAAGGTTTTTATCTGTCCAAGCGTAAACAATAAAAAGATCGGCGATAGGGCCATTGGTAATAAACGTCTTTGTCCCATTTAGTACATAATGACCATCTTTTTTTTCAGCACTGGTATTCATCGAAAAAGCGTCGGAACCGGCATCTGGTTCCGTTATCGCATGTGCGCCGATTAAACTACCTGCGGCGAGTTGAGGTAAATATTTTGCTTTATTTTCTTCGCTTCCGTATCTCTGTATCGGAATTTGAGTGCTAACAATGTGTGTACATAAAGAGAAATTTAACCCTGCATCTTCACAAGAAAAGCCCAACGCTTCAAGAAGATACATCGTCGTCAATAAATCCAATCCACTACCATTAAATTTTTCATCAGTAACGATTCCACAGAGGTCAATCTCGCATAGCAGTTTCCATTTCATAGGCGAGAATATTTCTCCATGATCATCTTGTAACTTTTTTTCATTGAGTTTCTCAGAGATTTCAAAGACGGCATCCCTAAGCGCCTTTTGTTCTTTTGTCCATTTGATCATACTACTTCTCCAAATATTAAACCCTAGAGAACACCGATTTTTGTTATAACTTATAATCTTTTTCAAATGTAAGCAGCTGATACTACATCTTTTAATGCTGATTCACTCAATTGGGTCTTGCAGAATTTCTTGAAAGTCAATTGCCTTTAAATTTAAATTCTTTTGGAATATTGAATTTCAATTTTTAAAGGCAAAAAATTAAAAAAGCCGAATCTCCCGCTTATGGGTGATTTCGGCTGGCTAGCTACTTAGCAATTTGGTGATTTGCTGTTTGCTTGCTTGCTTTCGTTTTCGCTTATGATTATTCTATTTGCACATCTGTATTTTCCCCGTCTTATTTTGCATGATTTTATACAAACCAACGTTCTTTACTTCCAGATAAAACGGAAACATCTTTCGTGGATCATTAACTTTGCATACGATTGCTTGAAGGGTTTTATTGTATTCGAGTGTATATGCGGCATCTGGTTTTTCTGCCTTGACATTCTCGATAATCGCCATTTGGTTCCTTCCTATTCCTGTTTAATCATCAGCGAGAGAGATACAACTGGTTCTGTCGGTTCTTTGGTATCCTTAAGATATAGCTCTGCTCCTTGAAGTACAAAAATCGAAATTTAAAAAAAAATTAAAATGCTGTCAAATCATCATTTTGAACTGCAGACAGCAGGTTGAGTGGTGTTATAAATTTTTCTAAAAATAGTTGTGAATATTTGGTCCTGTTGATAACTGCTGCACAATTATTTCGTTGGCAACTATTACCTTACAGATGTTCTTTTCTTTATGCGATCATGTATAATACTTAATATTGGGTTGGAGCTTACTTTTTTTACTTTATCCATTTGGAAAAATGAATATTTGCGGCTCAAATTCAAAACCTTCTTCGCATTTAAGAACAATGTTAACTCGCATAATAGTCATTCCAAATATCCAAATTTTATTTTAATGTCAAGACAAATAATTCTTTTGTCGGAAATAAATAAACTATCCGGTTATGTAGCACATGATTTGTCCGGTCGAAATGGAATATATCATGGATACCATGGAGGTGCTGCTCATGAGAGTTACAGGAGATCCGGAAGATGAGATTTGAAGAGGCATAGATGGTTGGGCCAGCAATAAGATTAACCAGGAAGAGGCAGGTAGACTGTTTGGGGTGTGCGAAAGGACCATTTCGCAGTTATATTAATTGTTATCAAGAAGAGGGGGTAGATGGTCTGGTTGATAGGCGATTATCACAGATATCCTATAGGCGCACACCTGTGGATGAGGTGATGGACCTGACAGGATTATGTAGAAACAGGTATGAGAGTTTTATTGTAACTCATTTCCATCGCTGTTTTGGATCGGTTCCGAAAAGAGGAAAAGCTCCTGTCGGATGTTGGGATGGACGATGACAGCTTGCAGGATCTGGTGATGATAGCGGACGTCCCCTTTGACGGGTTAGGTCTTCAAGCAATATGGACAGTTTGCTTTATCGGAAGAAAAATATTCAGATCCATCCAGTGGGACAAGATAATATCCATTCAGGAACTGATAATTGCAGAGCTGTCGACCGCGTCGCAAGTTATCAAAATATTAATAACTATATCAAATATTTATCATTTTTTATGAAGCATTTATTGTGAAAAATAATTGTAAGTCTCTTTTAAAAGACCTGCCAGAAACGGTGTTTTTTTTCACCGAGAAACGATATGGTCTATCAACACCTTACTTAATGATTCAGATGGAAACATAGACAAAGCGATTTTTCCCGTTTTTGATTCCATCAGCTCCGCCAAAATCAGATCTGTTTTTCAGTACTTTTCTTTATTTTCTCAACAATAAAAGGCAGCGCATCACCTGCTTTCATGGGAATATAGATATCTGAGCAATGTTTAAACCCATTTTCGGTTGGATTAATGACAATAACCTTTGCCCCAGCATTTTTTGCCTCCACCGGAAACGATGCAGCAGGAAATACTGCCCCGGATGTCCCCAGAACCATCATAACATCAGATTGAATTGAAACACGAAAAGCTTGCGGCAAGGATTTCACTGCCTCACCAAACATTACGACATCCGGTCTGGTCAGAGAACCACATTGATCACATTCCACTGCAAGGCTGATCAGTGCATCCAGATCATACACCGATATTTTTAACAACCGATTACGGATGGTCTGAACATACCTTTTCCTGTCAACATTTTTGTTACGTCCACAGGATAAGCAATACATTCTGAAAAGATTTCCATGTACCTCAATTAAATCTTTTGTCCCAGCCTCATGATGAAGATTATCAATATTTTGAGTGATTACTGTTTTTACAATCCCCATTTTTTCAAGATGGGAAAGCGCCAGATGCCCGGCATTGGGTTCTGATTTTTCAAACCGATCCAGCATGGTCATCAATATGGGAACAATTATATCCGATTTTTCCTGGAAAGCCCGTAAAAGTCCCTTTACTGTGCCGGCTTCCATGGGATTAATCTGATCCCAGAGTCCTCCGGGATCCCGAAAAGTCGGGATACTGCTTTCCGCTGAAATACCTGCCCCACAAAAGGCAGTTGCTCTTGTAGCCTTTGACAAGACCGATGCAGCTTCCTCCAGTTCCTGTCTCCATTTACCCATGGTGCAGCTCCTGTTCATTCTGTTATCATTTGAGCCAATTTCAAAAGTCTCTTATTGTAGTTCCGGCGAAAACGAAAATCCAGTATTTTCGGCTCTTTTCTGAGCACTGACTTTCGCCGGTGTGACGCTTAATAATCGTTTTGAGATTGGCTCATTTGTAAAAAATACTCTTGCTCAAAAATTCATAATCACGAATAATTCCAATTCTTATTAATGGGATCATTGCTTGCTGTATAAGCCAAATGGGGTTACTTTTTCAAGATACCACTTTTCATCAGAAAATCCGTAAAGCCCTTCCTCTCTAAGCCTAATCCATGATCAAAGGTATCGGCACTTCCCTGTTCAATAAGAGTTTTCACAATCCCAAGCATCTCCTGATTCACGGAAGCAATATCAGCTGCAATTTCCATACATCTTTTCATAAGCTGATCTTTGGGGACAACCTCATTCACAAGACCTGCAGCAAGCATCTTCTGGGCAGAATAAAAGGTACACGTAAACGACATCTGTTTGGCCATGCGCACTCCAACAGCCTGTTGCAGAAGCTGCGTCATTCCCCATCCCGGATGGATACCGATCTTTGCATGGGTATCTGCAAAAGAAGCATTCTCCGAGGCAATCAAAAAATCACAATTCAGGGCCAGCTCAAAACCACCTGTGATCGCATGGCCATTGATTGCTCCGATGATGGGTTTCTTCACCTTTCTCAAGATATCAAACAGATCTTTGCCATCACCTCTTGGATCCATTAAATTATCAGTTAGTAATTTCGAAAGATCAAGACCTGCACAAAAGGTATCCCCGGCCCCTGTTAAAATTCCAACTCGAATCTCCGGGTCAGCCGATATCTTTTCAAGATTATTATACAACTCAATCAAAAGGGATTGACTGATTGCATTTCTTTTTTCAGGTCGATTCAGTGTAATGATCGCGATATGTTCTTTTATTTCTAATAATACAGGTGGTGTCATTGAATTGGTTCTCCTTATGAGTCATTGTCGAGTATGTTCGTATGATAAATGCAATCATATTGTACTCTTTTTCCATAGCGGATCATCTATCAAGTTTTCAATATAAAATTTTCAATATTGAAATCTTTTCAGGTACCCTATATACACTTTATCGAATCGAAATAATACTTATTGTGAGGTATAACACACAAACCATGTCAAAAATAGCAAACCCTGCTGATTCTGTGGCATGGGTGTGGAAAATAGCCGAACAGAGTTTCAGTCATGCCAAAGGAAGTCATGACTGGGACCACACATTACGGGTAATACGGTTATGTGAACATATTGGTCCCATTGAAAATGCAGACATGAACGTACTTCTCATCGCTGCCTGTCTCCATGACATCGGCCGATATTATCAGGACAGATCCAACGGACAGATCTGCCATGCTGAAAAAGGTGCAGAGATGGGAAAAAACATTATTCAGGATCTTCCTTTGTCTAATGAACAAAAAATGAATATTATTCATGCCATAAAAACACACCGTTTCAGGGGAAACAACGTGCCTGAAACCATTGAAGCAAAAGTTCTGTTTGATGCAGATAAACTGGATGCGATCGGTGCAGTGGGTATTGCAAGGGCCTATCTTTTTGCCGGAGAACTTGGGGCAAGGCTTCACAATACAGATAACAATATTCAAAACACAAAACCCTATTCAAAGGAGGATACGGGCTATCGGGAATATAGGAAAAAACTTTGTAAAATAAAAGATAAAATATTGACTGCCGAGGGATACAGAATGGCTGAAAAACGCCATAACTTCATGGTTATTTTTTTCAACCAGTTTCTTGAAGAATACAATGGGAAAATTTGAAACATATCCCTTCAACTGCTTGGGCAAAACCGATACCTCCCCTTGTATTTACTTTTTTCTTTTATTATACTCCTTACGAATTATAAGAATTCATTAATTTTTTAATCACCACGTCCTCTCAACCATATTATCAAAAAATGGTGAAGGGGGCGTCTTTTTATGATATGTATAACAAATGAGAACCATGATCAAACAACGGGGAAAAATAAGTACGGGCAATAAAACCAATCCGCAAATCAGAACATCCTCATGCACTCGTTGTGGCGTTTGTTGTAAAAAAGGAGGCCCCTCCATCCATTTTGAAGACAGGGAGTTGATTGAAAAAGGCAATATCCCATTGAAATATCTATTCACAATTCGACAGCATGAACCATCGTTTGATAACATTAAAAAAATCATAGAACCTGCAAAAACAGATATTATTAAAATCAAAAACAAAAAAAACAGTCATGAGTGTATTTTTTTCGATCCAGATCATTCCGGCTGTCAGATCTATCCAGATCGTCCTGTTGAATGCAGAAAACTAAAATGCTGGGATACAAAAGATATTTTATCTTTTTACGATACAACCAGAATCAGCCGGAAAGAACTTATCCTTTCGATAGACGAATTATGGAGTCTGGTTCAAAACCATCAGGGCCAATGTTCTTATCAAAAGGTTGCAGCACTTGCAGGTCAGATAAAAGAAAATAAAAATAATCATGGGGCTTTACAAAAATTAAACAATATCATTCAATTTGACAGCTGCTTGCGCCAATTGATCATTGAAAAAAATCCAATGATCTCCGAAATGCTTGAGTTTCTTTTTGGCAGACCATTGATTCTAACGATCTCTTTATATGGATTAACACAAAAACAATCGTCATATGTGATAGAATAAAACAATAATGAAAGCTAAAAAAGATCCTGCAACCAATCACACGACATGAAACAACTCTTGCTTCTCATTTTAATCCTGTGCCTGCCCGGAGCAGCTTGTTCTGGTGAGACAGAATCCAAATTTGTGATTGATCAGAACAAGCTTCTGGCGTATGAGCTTCAAATTTTTGATTACACAATTGCAAAAGATGAAAAGAGCAATCAAAAACAGGTTTATGGGCTTCTTTTAATTGATGCTCCTCCAAAAGAAGTTTGGGAAGTGATAAAAGACTGGAAGTTTATGGCCGAACTTGTTCCTGACGTTGAATATTATAATACGATCGCAGCATTGAAACCGATTCAAAAAAATGCAATCGGACAATCTTTTATTGAGTGCAAAATCAGCATACCGTTATATGATTTTTTATTTACGCTTGATGTCCAATTTGAAGAGTCCCGCTATCGGCAGGAATGGCACCTCATCAAACCGGAAGATGTGAGAATTTACAATCTCATCGGAATACCGGTCAAGGACCCAACCGATACGATTAAACACATAGAAGGGTTCATGATTGCCGAACCATTTGAAAACGACAAGAAAACCGTTTATCAATTCTCCTTAATGATAGAATTTTCAACTGCTCTGCCGGAATTTGTTGAAAGCTATATGGTGGAAAAGCTGTTAACAGAGCACTTGAACGGTGTAAAAAAACGGGTGGAATCTCATGGACTGTATCGGCCTCCCAAATTGTTTGAAATGCCATTTTAAAATGGAAACAAGTCATCCCTTCGATTGGGCAGAAAATAGCGCATCCGGTGGTTTCGAACTTTTTCCAAAAGCCCGAGTTTCAACTCTGTAACAACCATACCCTCCTTACCGCTGATATCCTTTGCAATCAATTCTCCCGAAGGATCGAAAACCATTGCAAGACCTGGAAAATCAAGGCCGGCACCATTGTTGCCGGTTTGATTACATGCCACAATAAAAAGACTGTTATCATATGCTCTTGCCGGCAAATGCCGCATCCAGGAACAATATTTTTCTTCCGGAGTTCCCTTTGGGGATGCATGAGGCATAAAAATAACATCCGCGCCGTTTCTCGCCATATGAGAGGTCAATTCCGGAAAATGTGCGTCATAGCAGAGCTGAATCCCAAACTTGATATTGCATGCCTCAAAAATTGGAATAGTTGAAGCTTGAGTGAAAACATCCCTTTCCGGAGGTGCCAAAAAAAGCTTCCGGTATATCCCGATCTCTCCATCCGGTTTTACAACCGCGTGAGAGGCAAAGATATGACCTGCATCATCCATTTCCGCAAACCCGGATAAAATGACCATTTCATTCTGCCTCGCCATGACGGTGAGCTTCTGTAAAATTTTTTCTGAATCAATAATGGTTGGCGGGAAAATGTCAATTCGAGTGGAATATCCCGTGATATTCATTTCCGGGAAACAGATGATTTTTGCCATCTGCTTCTTTGCTTCTTTCACAAACCTTTCCATCTGCTCAATATTTTCATCTACCCTTAAAACCGGCGCATGAAAAATAACGGAGGCAATATGAATATCTTCCATGAAATCCTCTCACACCATAAATTCGGCGCGTATCTTGAAAACTTTTGTGGCAGGAAGATTTAGGATTCCCATGATACCGGTAAGTTCAGAAATCTGAATTAAATTTTTTTCGATTTCTTCAATAGATGCAGTAATAAAAGTAAACCAGATATTATAAGGGTTATCCCGAAGATAATTATGAGTTACACCCGGATACTGGTTCACAATATTTGAAAATTCATCGATCTTGTCTTCCGGGACTTTTGCCGCACACAAGGTACTGACAAATCCGAGCTTCTCCGGTACGAAATTTCCACCAATTCTGCGAATTATTTTTTTTTTTTTAAGCTGATAGATTCGGGTTAATACTTCTTGTTCCGTAATACCGATTTGATCTGCAATTATCTGGAATGGTCTTGTGGTGATTGGAAAATCCGACTGAATCTGATTGATAAGCTCCCTGTCGATATCATCGAGATATATGTCCTGATCCGTATGATCGGTATGCATAACTCTTCCTTTTTCTTGATCACCTTGCATTTCAGCTTTGAACCCATTAAACCAGAATAAAAACAAAAAAGGCCCTGAAAATTCAGGACCTTTTTATCATACTTTACTTGAAAAACCGGATTATACACATCCTGTCGGTTTTGGGAGACCAGCCATTTTACAAGCCCCTTTACCCGGTCCTGACGGAAACAGTTCATAAATATGTTTCAGCTTGAAATTGGTCAGTTTGGAAAGAACTCGCACCATGGGTGCAATTCCATTTTTCTTGTAGTAATCCTGAAGAATATTAATAACCTGCCAGTGTTCTTCGTTCAACTCATCAATCCCCTCTTCCTGTTTTACATACTGAACCCAATTTTTTGTCCAAAGATTGAAATCCAGAATAAAACCGTCTTCATCGACAGGGAATGTCTCGCCATTGAATTCCACATCAGCCATTGATAAACCCTCCTTATATAGTATTATTATTTAAGGCCTTCTGCCTGTATTAAGTGACTGAGTCACATCAAAGTTTATTTTTTTATATTAACCCAAGTACAATGTCAATATGAAAACAACCTCTAACAATTATAAATCTTTCTTAAAAGAATAACCCATAGTCCGTAGATATTATTAATACTCTCTTGGCGTACGATTGAGCTGATCCAATGTAAATACAGGGCCATCTTTGCACACCAGCTCTTTACCGATTCCACAGCGTCCACACATACCAAAGCCACATTTCATTCGATTCTCAAGGGACATTATAATTTTATCATGGGTGTATCCCAATTTTTCTAGAACAGGCTGTGTAAACTTGATCATTATGGGTGGGCCACAGACAATCGCATATGTATTCTCATCCCCTTTGGGTGCCTTGGCTTCTGTAACAGGCGGAACAAATCCGACATTGTATTTCCAGTCCGGATCAGTTGTCCCGTCAACGGTGATATGCATATTGATATCATCCCGTTTTTCCCATTCAATGAGTTCGTTCTTATATAAAAGCATTCCTGGATTTCGGGCGCCATAAACAACATCAATTGTGCCGAATTTTGAGCGATTGGCCGGGTCAAGCATGTATACGATGGATGAACGAAGCGTCGTGAAGGCAAATCCGCCCCCGACAATCAGAATATTCTTTCCCTCTAACTGTTCCCATGGATACCAGTTACCAAGAGGGCCGCGGATGCCCATAACATCTCCAACCTTCATGTTATGGAGATGGGTTGTTACGACACCGGCCTTGTTGACCGTGAACATAACAAAACCTTTTTCTACAGGTGATGAAGCAATGCCGATCGGAATTTCCCCCTTTCCAGGTACGGAAAGTTCGCCAAACTGACCTGCCTTATATGAAAACTTCTCTTCATCCTCTTTGTTTAAAAAAACAAATTTAAACGTTTTGAGACTCTTATCCTCGGTAGCAATCTCGATATCATCGATACGCACTGGATAAGGTAAATATGGATTTTGCACAGGTTTCCTCCCTCATATCCTGACTTACCTCATGGGTAACGGCATCAGGATCTATCATCCGTTCATCGATTGACAAACCCTTCGGATATCTATGTTAACCGGACAGGAACGAACGCATCGGCCGCAACCAACACACATAATTCCATCTTCATATTTGTCCATGTAATATTTCAATTTGTGCATGAATCGTTGTCTGACCCGATGAACCTTTGTTTCTCTTGGATTGTGTCCGGTCGTATGAATGGTAAACAACGGATACATGCAACTATCCCATGCTTTAATTCGAACACCGGATTTCCCTTTGGTTTCATCCTGGATATCAAAACACCAGCAGGTCGGACAGACATAGGTACATGTGCCGCAGTTAATACAAGCAAAAGCTGCATCATCCCAGAAATCAGCACCATGAAGTTCCATGATGGATTTTTCCTTGATCCGGTCAAAGGATATGGTAGTTTGAATCATTCTTTCCGCTTTGACTTTCAATTCCTCGATCTGCTGTTCAGCTCCATCCCCGGCAGCTTCTTCCCAGCCGGCAGCCTTCAGATAGGCAGCGCCTTTTTCCGTAATCACTTTTGCAAAATAATGCCCCCCCATATCCACCAATAATACATCCAGACCGCTTTCATCAAAAGGCCCTGAATTCGTACTGGTGCTGAAATCCAGTCTGCTCGGTTCATTAACTGCCAGACCAATGAAAGTACAAGCTGCATAGGCATCACACCAGTAGGGATCTCTGTATTCAGGCGTATCAAAATTCTTCTTCACAATAAGGTAGGCTGCCGCATCATAGGGACGAATGCCTATGACCGCCCGAGGGGAATAATCTTTTACAGGAACCCTCATCAGATTACAATCATCACGGGTCTCATCCGTGGAATATTCCATCATCACTTCTTCCGGTGGAAAACAGATCGATTTTGGAGAAGTACGCGTATCGGTTGCCGTCATATCCGGCATTTCCCCTGCATTCAGCTCCTCGAAATCACTAAAATCTTTATTCTCCACCATCACCGGGCCAAAGAGCCGATATGCACTTCTTGATTTTTCAATTCCCCCTGCCCAGTGTTTTTTGTCAATTTTTATGACCTTCATAGCATTTTGACCTTTATTTGAAAATTGCCAACCGCCTGTTGTTCAACTTGTGACAGATGAACAATGACAACCTGTCAACCGTCTCTTTTTTTATTTAATTAAATGATCGGGATCATCCGGTTTAAAAGTATCCAGAGTTGGCCGTTCATTCAAAGACATTCCAGCCTCCCAACCGAAAAACTCAAGCGCATCCTTCTCAAGTTTTTTCGTAAATGCCCGGACATCAATACCCATGGGACAAGCCCTCACACATGAACCGCAATCCGTGCACCTTCCGGCACAATGGTATGCCCTCAAAAAATGAAATGTTCTTGTATCAATGGGGTCCAGGGTTTTACCAACCCACTGCGGCTTGGATTCATCCACAAAACAGGTTGGACAGTAGCAGAGCGGACAGGCATTCCGGCATGCATAGCAGCGGATACAGGGTGATAATAGTTCTTCAAAATATTTCCACTTTTCCTCAGGACTCATGGCCTCAACCCTGCGGACATCTTCATACCGGTCAACGCCCTTCTGCTCCTCCACAGGATCCGCTACCATCTCATCGCTGATGACCGGATTCCGGTGAATGCAGATAGCGCAGTTGTCTTGCAGCACATCTACTTTTTTGATCGTTTTTTCTACACCCGGACCTTTCACAACAATCCCATCCGGCTTCTCCAAAACTTCAGCAACTTCACAACCGGAAGCTGCAGAAACCTTTCGCCGATCAATCATCCCTTTGCATGGAACACCAATGATAACCAGTTGCTCCCTCGATATTTTATTTTCAAGAATATGGGTCACAATGTTCCTTGCGTCACATCCCTTGGCAATCACACCGATCTTCTCTTTCCGATTGGTGAGGTAGTTTGCCAGATTGATTCCGCAATTGCTGTCCCAAACCAGATTTTTCACATCTGAGGCGGTTTTTGCAAAACAGGGTTCGTTCATCATCGGAATGGTTCCTTTTCGGAAACCAATGATCAAATCAACCTTCTGCTCCTTCAGCAACCGATCTGAGATTTCTTTGATTTTAGTGATATATGCTAACATAATTATGCTACCTTGGCTTGATTCTTCACAAAATGTTTATTCGGCCCCAACGCCTTGACCGCTTCCGTTACCTCCGTTACCACCTTGACAAACTTGGTGGACTCCGCAGAAGAAATCCATGAAAAGTGGAGCCGTCCGGGCTCAACTCCCATATGCTCCATCAGGTTGTTAAACAGAGAAAACTTACGTCGTGCATGAAAATTACCTTCCAGGTAATGGCATTCCCCGGGATGTCAGCCCGATACCCAGACCGCATCCGCCCCTTCCCTCAAGGCGGCAAGAGCAAATTTCGGACTCATGCGCCCGGTACAGGGTATTCGAACAATCCGGATATTCGGCGGATACTGCATCCTGCTCACACCTGTCAGATCTGCTGCACCGTAACTACACCAGTTGCATAAAAAACTGACAATTTTCGGTTCCCAATCAGACATTTTCAAATTCTCCTTCTTCCGGATATCTGACAGTTTATACTGTTCAGATATCAAAAAAATATATGGGCAGAGTTCATCCTGCTTCACTGAGCGCATAAATCTGTGAAAAAATCTGGTCATTGTCAAATCCTTGCAGATGAAGCGCACCGGATCTGCAGGAAGCAACGCATAGACCACATCCTTTACACAGCACTGGATTGATCTGGGCCTTTCCACGGAACATTCTGGCTTTCTCATCAAGATATGAAGGTGCCGAATATGGGCAGATCGATAGACAGACTCCGCAGGAACTGCATATTGCCGGATTTACTTTCGCGACAGTACCGCTTGTATGTATTGTCTTCTGCGACAGCAATGTCACAGCACGCGAAGCAGCGGCCTGTCCCTGGGCAATCGACTCATCAATGGGTTTTGGATAATGGGCTAATCCGCAGAGAAAAACACCGGCTGTTGCAAATTCAACCGGACCGAGCTTTGCATGGCGTTCAACAAAAAAACCATCATCATTCATCGGAACCTTGAAAAACTTAGCAAGCTTTTCATCTTTATATGGAACAATGGATGAGGCGAGGGTCAGTAAATCCGCTTCGATTTCAACCAGACGACCAAGAACATGATCCGTCGCGGTCACTAAAATTTTCCCATCCGATAAAACCACACCCGGCTTTTGGTTCACGGAATATCGAATAAATATCACTCCTGCTGCCCGGGCTTCTTTATAAAGGATCTCACGCTCACCGTAGGTACGGATATCCCGATATAATATATATACATTCATCTTTGGATTCCGTTTCTTCAGTTCCAGGGCATTATGAACCGAGTGCGTACAACATACACGGGAACAATAGGGACGATCCGGCTCTCTGGATCCGACGCATTGAATAAAAACTGCATTTACAAGATCTTGTAACATTGGATCATTGGTCATAAACTTTTTGTCAAGATCCAGGCTCGTAATGATTCTCGAATCCTGTCCGAAACAGTATTCATCAGGCTGAAACGGAACCGCTCCGGTTGCAATAACGGCCACGCCATGCTCTAATACCTTCTTCTTCTTTTTTGAGGAAAGGGTTGTTTTAAAATTCCCCACAAAACCTTCCACACTGGAAAGCTCTGTATTCAGATGAATCGTGATTTTCTTATTCCGCTCTATATCCTGAATCATCGCCGAAAGTTTTTCCTGAACATCCTCATTTGAAGAAGTATGGTAAAGATTCAGTGCTTGCCCCCCCAATTGACCGGATCGTTCAATCAGGTGAGTACGAAATCCCTGCATGGCTAAGCTCTTTGCAGTTGTGATGCCGGATATCCCACCCCCAATTACCATAGCGGTTTGATTGACCTCAAGCTCTGCCTCTGCCAAAGGTGCGGCAAGAGCCACCTTGGACACGGCTGAACGCACTAAGTCCTTGGCCTTCTTTGTCGCCAGTTCAGGATTATTTTTATGTACCCAGGAGTCATGATTCCGGATATTAGCCATTTCAAAAAGATATTTATTCAGGCCGGAATTCAGAAGCGTCTCCTGAAATAAAGGTTCATGTGTTTTGGGAGTACATGCCGCAACCACAATTCGATTCAAATTCTTTTCTTTGATCAGTTGCACCATATTATCCTGGGTATCCTGGGAACAGGCATACAGATTATCTGTGGAAAACTCGACATATGGAAGTTTAGAAGCATACTCGGCAACAGCTAATACATCAACAATACCGGCAATATTGGAACCGCAACGGCAAACAAACACACCGATCCGCGGACGCTCTCCAATCACATTTGTTTCCGGAACAACCTCCGGTGATCTGGTAAGGGTATTTCTTGCCTGAGCAAGAATTGCACCGGCAGCCTCAGCAGCAGCACTTGCATCCACAACTGACTGTGGAATATCTTTTGGCCCCTGAAATGCTCCACAAACAAAAATGCCCTCTCTGGATGTTGCGACTGGTTCAAATGTGCTGGTTTTACAAAAGTTCTGCGGAGTCAGATCAAGCCCCAGCTTATTTGCCAGCTCAATGTTCTGTTTTGAAGATTCCAGCCCGATGGAAAGAACGATCATGTCAAAAACTTCATTCCGAAGTTCACCTTTCTCATTCGCATAACGAACCGAAAGGTCTTTGGTCCCGGGAACCTCCGTTATGGTGTGGATGCGACTTCTTTCAAACCGGATTCCATGCTTTTCTCTGGCAGCATCATAATATCGCTCAAAATCCTTTCCATGGGTTCGCATATCCATAAAAAATATTGTGCAATCCAGGTCATCTCCCACATGCTCCTTTGCGATCACCGCTTCCTTTATCGCATACATACAGCAAACCGATGAGCAATGGGCATTATCACAACGATTCATATCCCGGGATCCTACGCACTGGAGCCAGGCGATTTTTTTCGGCGTCTTTACATTCTCCGCATCCTTCTTCTTGGATGACTTTGGTCGTGTAAGTACATGACCGTGTGTCGGCCCGGATGCGGAAAGTATACGCTCAAATTCCATTGATGTGACAACATTGGGATACATCGCGTATTGATAGTTGTCAAACTTTGAAGGATCAAATGGCGTAAATCCGGAAGACAATATAATAGACCCGACATTAATTGTCTTTCTGATTTCCTTTTGTTCATAATCAATAGCATCTGCAGGACAAACATCTTTACAGTTTCCACATTTTCCTTTTTGCAGATATATACATTCATCCGGATTAATAGCATATTTTAACGGAACTGCCTGGGCATATTCCACATAAATGGCTTTACGGTCCGAAAGGCCGGCATTATATCCGTCGGAAACCTTTTTCGGACATTTTTCCGCACATGCGCCACATCCAACACATTTGGATTCATCAACATATCGTGGCTTTTGAAGAATCCCGACCTCGAAATTTCCAGCTTCTCCCTTGACATCCGTAATTTCACTCAGTGTTACCAGTTCTATATTTAGGTGCCGGCCGACCTCGACCAGTTTGGGTGAGATAATTCACATAGCGCAGTCATTGGTGGGAAATGTCTTGTCAAGCTGAGACATGATTCCACCAATGGAAGGTGACTTCTCAAGAAGATAAACATAGTATCCGGAATTTGCCAAATCCAAGGCAGATTGCATGCCTGCAATCCCTCCGCCTACGACCAGTACCGATCCGTTAATATTTTTAGACATCGTTTCATTCTCCTGAAATTCACAGATGATCCGAAATTCTTTTATGAATCACCGTGATAAAAAAAGGACTCTGAATTGTGAAAAACCCCCGCATCCAAGGTTCAAAAATCATTGTCCAAAGGAACTTAAGCAAAGAATTTAGATATATGTTCAAAAAAAACTTGTCAATAATTTTTCCATATCCGCTTATATAAGGAAGAAAAAAAATTAATTATGGAGCCAATTTCAAAACGATTATAAAGCATCAAACCGGCGAAAGTCAGTATTCAGAAAAGAGCTGAAAATACTGGATTCTCGTTTTCGCCGGAACTACAACAAGAGACTTTTGAAATTGGCTCTGTGTATTGCCGCATTCATCGAAATTGAACGACGGAACTTACGCTTGACTTCTCCCGGTAAAATACTTACGATAAAAACTAGATAACAACGGGAAAATTATGCAAACAACAATATCAAGCAAATATCAAGTGGTCATCCCCAAACCGGTTAGAGAGCATCTAAACCTAAAGCCAAAACAAAAGCTGACAGTCATAGAAAAAAACAGGATGCTCATCCTTATTCCTCAGGTTTCTCTCGATGAACTGCGAGGCATTGCCGCAGGCGCATTTACAGGTGATTTCCGGGACAAGAAAGATCGCTTCCGATGATTATTGTTGACTCATGCGGCCGGCTGGAATGGTTTACAAACGGGGATCTGACCATCCAGTATAAAAAGTATCTATCAGACCAGAATAAGCTAACCTGTTTGAACAAACAATTGAAGCTGATACGGAACCATGTTTCCCCAAAAAACCCGAGAAATCCCTTATAATTATACATCCGCGGATGATGCCAGAATCATCCGGTTCCTCCTGGGTAAGAACGCCTGGTACGCACTTGAAAAAATAAGATTTCAGCGTAAAACAGAATCCATAGTAAGACTCATCATGCGTTTCATGGGAGACATGTTTATCCTCCATCGTAATCCTTATGTTTTTCAGAATCTAATCGAAAACTTTTCCCTCCGTGAAAATTTTCTTCATGGATTGAATGCGGATATTGACCGTATTGAACAGAACACATCCTTAATAGAAGAGATACAAACCATTACCGCCTGCTGCAGAGATTATCTGAAAACGCTTGCAGCAGAACTCGCAAATGAAACCCGGAAAAGACATAAAATAAAAAAAGAACTGGGAACCATTTCAGGTGAAGAAAATATCAGCTTCGACCCGTTTGCGTTGATCAGTCATGTCACCGATGCCACCGACTGGAGACTTTTTCTCCCGATTGCCGTTGTCCGACCGGATAAGGAATCACAGGTTCCCTGTCTCCTGACAGCCATCCGAAACTTAGGATTCCATGCAATCCCACGGGGTGCCGGCACCGGTCTGACCGGAGGTGCTGTGCCGGTCCGGAAAAACTGCATTATAATTAATACTGAAAAATTGAACCGCATCATTGGTATTGAAGAAAAAACCGACCATAATGGTGTCCGGATACCGCTGCTGAGTCTGGAAGCAGGTGTTATTACCGGCGATGCCATGAAATTTGCGGAAAAAGAAAATTATGTTTTTGCAACAGATCCGACAAGTGCCTGGGCATGTACAATCGGCGGCAATATTTCTGAAAATGCCGGGGGAAAAACCGCAGTACTCTGGGGAACCGCCATTGACAATATTTTTTCATTCCGTATCGCTGTTTCCGACGGTCGCCTTCTGGAAATCCAAAGGGTCTCACATCCCTTGCGGAAAATTCTTCCTGAGGACCTTGTACAATTTGATATTTTAGATGTTGCAACCGGAGGATACCTGAAGACCATTTCCCTTGCCGGCACCGAAATCAGGACAAAAGGTCTTGGAAAGGATATCACCAACAAAGCTCTGAATGGGCTCCCGGGTATCCAGAAAGAAGGAACAGACGGTGTCATCACGTCTGCAAAATTTATCCTTCACAGAGCATATGAATTCAAGGCCACTTGCTGCATTGAATTTTTTGGCCAGGATATGGACGAGGCTGGAAGGGTCATCCTTGCGATATCCGAAACATTTATCAATAAAGGGGAAGAAGCACTGATGGCCCTCGAGCATTTTGATGAGGAATATGTGCGGGCAATCCAGTATAAGGTGAAAGCCCCTAAAAGCGAAAGCCCCAAAGCGGTTCTCCTCATCGATATCGTCGGCCACACAGCCATGCAACTAGAAAAGGGTAAAAAACAGCTTTCCGAACTTCTGGAACCTTACAACAATACCTTTGCATTTTTCACGGAAAGCAAAATTGAATCGGATAGGTTCTGGCAGGATCGAAAAAAACTGGGGGCGATTGCAAAACGAACCAATGCATTCAAGCTGAACGAGGATATTGTTCTGCCTCTTTCCGCTTTGCCTGAATTCTCCAATTTTATAGACCGCTGTAACATCGAGGAAGAGAGGGAAAACCAGCAATCTTTTGCCTGGCAGATAAGTTCTTACCTGGAAGAAGCCGAACCGCTTTCCGATCCGGAGTGGATGGAGGCCAAAATCCCTGCGGCCAAAAAAATCCTTCGTGAATCCATTGAAAAGCTTGCCCTTTGCGGAAAGATCAATCTTCAGCAGGAAACCCATACCCGGAAACTCCTGAAAAGCATGATGGTGTTGTTCCGCGGATATTCCAAGGTATGCGATGAAATCAATGCAATTTACCAGGAAACCCGATCTCATCTGATTGTGATTGCAACGCACATGCATGCCGGAGACGGCAATGTTCATGTGAATATCCCGGTATTCTCCAATGATCGTGAAATGATGATCCGGGCCATGGAAACAGCCGATACGATCATGGAAAAGGCTTTGGAATTGAACGGTGTGGTCAGCGGAGAACACGGCATTGGATTTACAAAACTGAAATATATCGATCCGGAACAGATTGACCGGTTGAATCAATACAGGAAGGAAATCGATCCGGAAGGTGTCATGAACCCGGGAAAACTATCAGACGTGGAAGTTCCAAACCAGGTGTTCGCGCCCTCCTTCAATCTGCTCGACCTGGAAGCCCGTATTCTGCATCATGGCTCCCTGCGGGATCTGGCCTTGAAAATATCAAACTGTATCCGTTGCGGCAAATGCAAAACCGATTGCTGTGTTTTTTATCCTCAGCAAAATCTGTTCTTTCATCCCCGGAATAAAAATCTTGCCATTGCTTCTCTGATTGAAGCATCACTCTATGATGCCCAGAGATTCCGTTCAACGCAATTTGAATTTTTAAAGTATCTGGAGGAGATCGCAGATCACTGTACCATTTGCCATAAGTGTTGCACACCATGTCCGGTAGACATTGATACAGGAGAAGTCTCCATCATGGAAAGAGGCCTCCTGGAAACCCGGAAGATGAAACATACGGCATTGATTACCGACCTGACCTTGCGTTACCTGGAAAGCCGGTCCCGCACTTTCAATGCCGCTTTCCGGAAAATCATCATCCGGTTCGGCGGGAGTGTTCAGCGAAACCTGACAAAAACCATATCCTATTTCCCCTGGAAGAAAAAAAATCATTCCTCCATTTCCGGACTGCTCTCCTCACCGATTCCGCCGGCATGTTCAACAACCTTCTGGGATGTCTTTCCAGCCTGTGGAAATAACCAGGCTCTTTTAATTCCCGCAGAAAAGACCGAAAGAACGGTTTTCTATTTTCCAGGCTGCGGATCAGAACGTCTCTTCAGCAACATCGGGAAAGCATCCGTCTACATCCTTTTAAAATCAAATACATCGGTCATTCTACCCCCTCCATTTCTCTGCTGCGGTTTTCCGGCAAAAGTGAATGCAAAAATAGAGATGGAAAGCCGGATCACTCTTCGAAATATCATTTTTCTGACACAGATACGGGAAACCTTCGGTCATATATCTCTGGATGCCTGTGTTGTCAGTTGTGGAACATGCCGGGAAGCGATTCTGTATCAAAAGGCGGATGAAATTCTTCAGACAAAAATAATGGATGTAAGCGCCTTTTCCATACAAAATGGGATTCCGGTGCAAGCAGGAATGCAATTGTTTTATCACAAGCCCTGTCACGATTCTTTAGAAGGCAAGGCTGAAGACCTTTTTTTAACGTATGGACATACCAAAATGCAGACAACAACGGAATGCTGTGCGGAAGCCGGCACCATGTCCCTGAGCAGACCGGATATTACGGCTGCCATGAGAAACCGGAAGGAGAGTTCCCTCCTTTCCATAAAAAAAGATTTCGATCAACAAATAACGATTTTAACAAACTGCCCTTCCTGTATTCAAGGTCTTGGAAGGCATTCAGGTCATCATATCCATCCACGGCATATTGCCCATGAACTGGCCCTTCAAACCGGAGGAGAAAAATGGGAAAATGAGCTTCGGATATTATCCAAAAAAGCTGAGGTCATTCAATTTTAAAATCATCTATGCAACCCGGAAATCCACAAAAAATCATTATCATTTGCGGGCCGACAGGGATTGGCAAGACCTCGACAGCCATTCAACTTTCCCAGGAGTTTTCAGGAGAGATCGTCAGTGCCGACTCCATGCAGGTCTATCGGAAAATGGATATTGGAACCGCCAAGCCGACACGAACGGAGCAGGAACTGGTTCCCCACCATATGATCAATATCGTCCATCCGGATGAACCCTTTGATGCCGCCACTTTTACAAAAATAGCGGATAGTGTCATCCGCTCGCTTATACAAAGTAACCGTTTGCCTTTTATCGTAGGAGGCACCGGGCTGTATATCAAAGCCCTGATCCACGGACTGTTCAGGGCAAGGCCGGCAGATGTCGAAGTGGTAAGCCGTTTCAGAAAGGAATCAGACCAGTTCGGATCAGAGGCTTTGCATAAACAGCTTGCGGAATGTGACCCGCGGGCTGCGGCAAGAATCCACCCCAATGATTCTTTTCGAATTATCAGGGCTCTTGAAATATTTGAAGCAACCGGGAAACCTATCTCCACCTATCACGACCTGCACCGGTTTTCAGAGAAAAAGTATCATGCGCTGAAAATCGGTCTTTCATGCGAGCGTGAAGCACTGTATGCCCGCATCAACCAGCGTGTGGATATGATGCTGGACCAGGGGCTTCTCGGAGAGGTAGAACAGTTACTCAGAAAGGGATATTCAGCCGATTTAAAATCCATGCAGTCCTTAGGTTACCGGCACATGGCGGCATATCTCTCCGGAAAAATCACATGGTATGAAGCAGTGAACACCATGAAGCAGGATACCCGAAGATATGCAAAACGCCAGCTCACCTGGTTTAAAGCAGACCCTGAAATCAAATGGTTTACGAAAGACCGGGTTGAAGAAATCCGCAAAGAAATCCGGTCTTTTCTCCCTCAAAATCCGTAAGGGCGTATGCAATAAGCCCCTACACAATACCCCCCTACGATCACCATCGCAAACCATCGGGTGAATCATTCGTGGTTATAAATCTTCTGTAACCAAACAAATAAATCTGTTGCGGCGGCAATCCGATATCCCAGTCAAAACCAGCTGGATACAATCAGGTCTTCCTGGCCCCGGCATAGCCAATGTCTTTCAGGGCTGCTTCCATTTCATCCAGAGTGGTCGGATCATCGATTGTTGCCGGCACCTTGTATTCCTTGTTGTCAGCGATCTTCTGGATCGTGCCCCGCAGGATCTTGCCCGAACGGGTCTTGGGCAACCGTTTGACTACCAAGGCTGTCTTGAAGGCCGCAACCGGACCGATACGATCCCGAATCATCCGGATTGCCTCTTTAACGATCTCTTCGTCCGGCTTGCTCACTCCAGCCTTGAGTACCATAAAACCAACCGGAACCTGACCCTTGAGATCGTCATCCACCCCCAGAACCGCACACTCCGCTACATCCGGATGATCCGAAAGCACCTCTTCCATGGCCCCTGTGGAAAGCCGGTGGCCGGCCACATTGATGATGTCATCCGTTCGGCTCATCACAAAGGCATACCCGTCCGAATCGATGAATCCTGCATCCGCCGTTTTATAGTAGCCGGGAAACTCCTTCAGGTAGGACTCAACATACCGATCATCATTCTGCCACAAAGTAGGCAATGCCCCCGGCGGCAGCGGCAGCTTAACAACCAGGGCACCGATTTCTCCCGCAGCCATTTGTCTGTTACTAATATCCACTACCTGCAGGTTCCATCCCGGCGCCGGCTTGGTGGGCGACCCCTCTTTTACCGGAAACGCATGAAGCCCCATGCAGTTGGCACATATCGCCCAGCCTGTTTCGGTCTGCCACCAGTGATCTATTACCGGCACGTTCAGGGCATCTTCCGCCCAGTGCAATGTGTTGGGATCTGTTCTTTCTCCCGCCAGAAACAAAGTCTTGAAGTGAGAAAGATCGTGTTGTTTCATCCGTTCGGCCTTTGGGTCCTCACGCTTGATCGCCCGGAAAGCGGTCGGCGCCGTGAACATGGCCTTGACCTTATGCTCGGAAATCACCCGCCAGAATACCCCGGCATCCGGTGTTCCCACTGGTTTACCCTCGAATAAAACCGTTGTGCATCCTTTGAACAGGGGGGCATAAACAATATAGCTGTGTCCGACAACCCATCCCACATCCGAGGCTGCCCAGAATACATCTCCGATGTCCATGTCATAAATATTCTTCATGCTCCACTTCAGCGCCACCACGTGACCGCCATTGTCCCGCACCACCCCCTTGGGCTGACCCGTAGTTCCCGAGGTATACAGGATATAAAGTGGATCTGTGGCCGCTACCGGAACGCAATCTGCCGGCGAGGCTGTCGTCATGGCCTCTGACCAGTCAATATCCCGACCGGTTGCCATGGATGCTTTCTCCATGGACCGCTGAAAAATAATACATTTTTCCGGCTTGCTTGCGCTCATGCTGATCGCCGAATCCAGCAGCGGCTTGTAGGGAATCACCTTCTTCACTTCAATGCCGCATGAAGCCGACACGATTACTCTGGGTTTGGCGTCGTTGATGCGTGTTGCCAGTTCCATGGCCGCAAACCCCCCGAACACAACGGAATGAATCGCCCCGATACGAGCACAGGCCAGCATTGCCACTGCTGCTTCCGGAATCATAGGCATGTAAATCAAAACCCGATCCCCTTTTTCCACCCCATGGGCCCTTAGTACTCCCGCAAAACCAGCCACTTCATCACGCAGTGCCGTATACGTGTATTTCCGGATCGTATCCGTCACCGGGCTGTCATAGATCAGGGCTAGATTTTCTCCCCGTCCCTGGTCAATGTGATAGTCCAGTGCATTGTAGCAAGTATTGATCCGGCCGCCGGTAAACCAGCGGTAAAAAGGCTTGTTCGAATCGTCCAGAACCTTGTCCCAACGCTTGTACCAGTGGCAGTCTTCTGCCGCCTTTGCCCAGAATCCTTCCGGATCATGGATCGACTGTTCAAACGCCGCTTCATAGGGATTGGTCATGTGGCCTCCTTATTCCCGTTGGTTTAAAACAACTGTTTTTCCGGCTCCGGTTTAACATCAATCGTTTTATATTTACCGGTTATCCAGTTTTCCAGATCGGAACAGTACCATTTTGAAAACCTCCGGTCAGATGGTCCGCCGGCCATGTTGGTATGGATTTCATCGGTAGACAGATCCGTCACCATCCTGAAAGAGGGTGCAAACGTGGTGAGACGACCCGCACTCTCAAAAATCTGCCCCTGATGGGGGGTTGCGAGGCTTCCGATAATGGTGATCGGACCCCGGTCAAACCCTAAAAATTTTGGAAGCTTACCGTCAAAAATGATATTTTTTAATATTACTTTTCGGGTATTTCCCCATTTTTCCGGTAGGGATTTCAACGCTTTTTCGGCTGCCTGCCGGTAGATTTCCTCCCGAGTCCGTCCGCCAAACCAGGATGATGTTTCCGAAAGCAGTATCCGGTCAAAATTGATATAAAAATCATTGAAAATTCCGGTGTGCTGATCCAGATGATCCACCACATCCGTGCCAAAACCATTATAGCCAAAAACATCCCGGTACAGTTGTTTATAAAACCGGTCAAACAGAAATGCCCCTTCGGAATCCGCGGAATATTCAAAATTCCAGTTTTTCAGTATGGCTGCCTGTCTTGAATCCGGAAGCATGGAAGATAGAATCGCCATAAAGGATTCTGCCTGAGTTGAATAGACATCATAATGCAGTTTATACATGTAATCACAGTCGATATCATTTTTTTCTGCAAGCAGGCCTTCGATCCGGTCGGAACGGTATGGCCCCATCCCGACATTGATGGGATTCACCTTGCCGTATTGGTTCAGGTTCTGGTTGGTTGTCACCAGGTAACCGCATTCCGGGTTATAGGATCGCGGCAGATCGCGGTAGTCTTCAAAACCCTGCCAGTCATTTTTCTTTTCCCAGCCCGGCAGCGGAACAAACCCGCTGATCCCTTCCCCCCGTTTCGGCATCAGACCGGACATCTGATACCCGATATTCCCTTCCCTGTCCGCCAGGATAAAATTCCATGAAGTCTCGATACGGCCAAGCAGATCCATCCCCTGACCTACTGTTTTTGCACCAATTATCTCTACAATGCTGTTTAAGGAAATCGCTCCTGAAAAAGCCGGTGCCCATGCTGTGGAGATATAATATCCTTCCTGATACGGATTTCCTTCGAGAACGCCATGAATATTTTCATAGAAGGTGACAATGACCGGATCCTTTTTTTTCCGTTTGATGATCTCTTTTCTCTCCGTAAATTTCACCCACATGTCCGGTTCCCGAAAGTACTTGCCTTCTTTACACTTTTCAATCCAGGAATCGGTTCCGTCCATGAAGGTATAGGTCGCGCTCCATGCAAGATCCTGATTTCGACCGACCAGCAGGGCAGGCGCTCCGGGCATGGTTCCGCCGATGGCATATTTGTCTCCGATTTTTAACGCCATCTCATACCAGACATTGGGGAGCCTGTTGACTTCCAGGTGGGGATCATTTGCCAGTATTGGTTTTCCGGATTTTGTCTTCTTTCCGGAAACAGCCCAGTTGTTGGATGCCATCATCACGGGGACGGCTATATTCCAGAGGGAGGTTGGAGGAACAAGCCTTTCCTGAAGCTTGATCTGTTTGACCAGTTTAACATCCAGTCCGCCAACAATATCCGGGAAAAGCTCATTCAGACGAGCTTCATCCATGCCTGCCTGGACCAGTTCAATCAGAAACCTTTCCATCTCACCCTGTGACTGGGCCAGGGTCAAATAGCCGATCATCCGGGCAATCAGAATCGAGTCCTCAATTTTCCAGGGTTCCGGCCTGTATCCAAAAAGTTTGAACTCCCAAGGAATTTTTTCCGAAAAAGCACGGTTTACGCCATTGCAATAGGACTCAATGATGTTTTTTGCTTCAGGAGTCAGCTTTTCAATCTGCGCTGAAGTGTCCCCGGTCCAGTTCATCCTTCGGAAGAATGTGTCTACTGCAAGCATTTCATCGCTTGAATCCAGAATTTCGGATGCACGCCCCTGTCCCAGAATTCGCATCAAAAGAATCTGCATTCCCCGGTCTTTTCCATGGGCATATCCCATCAGTTCAAAAACCGTTATCTTCTCTTCCCCCTCAACATGGCAGACACCATGCCGGTCTCTCCAGATTTTGCTGGTTGCGTTCATGGTTCCTCCTGAGTGAATGATATATTGTCTTCATAACACTCTACATTTTAAATCCTCAAGAGATTTTGACAAGAAACTGATGATTTTTATCACACAGTATGATATCATTGTGTCACCCATCGCAGAAAAATATTCAATACATAGTCATCATCCCTTCAAAAAAGGAATACCAAAAATGATACGATTCATTTTCTCCTTTCTTTTCATGTTTTTACTGACGGAAGGACACTTTCGGATTGTTAACGGAGCCATACCAGCTGCCCAAAGGAATGCCTTGATTGATCTTTATAATAATACAGGAGGCTCAAACTGGACGAACAAATCAAACTGGCTGGGAGATGCGGGAACCGAAAATACATGGTATGGAATCACCTGTGACAGTGGGAATAACTATATTACTGAAATCGATTTACATACCAACAACCTTTCCGGGGAACTCCCTGATTCCATCGGAGACCTGTCAAACCTGACCGTGATGAAACTGTATGGAAATTCCCTTACCGGTTCCATCCCGATTTCAATCCATTCATTGACCGGGCTGACTTTTCTGGCACTTTCGGACAATCAGTTGTCCGGAGCCATTCCGACCGGAATCAGCTCTCTCTTGAATCTGACCTACCTGTCCTTGTCCAATAATCGTCTGACCGGAAGCATTCCTTCCGGTATCAGCAACCTGACCGGTCTGACCGATCTATGGCTGGACAGCAATCAACTTGGCAGTAGCATCCCGTCCAATATCGGAAATCTGACCGCTCTGAGAAGCCTGGCTTTGTCCGACAATCTGTTGAACGATGAAATCCCGGTTTCAATTGGAAGCCTGACCAACCTCCAATATCTTTCCCTAAGTAATAACGAACTTACCGGAGGAGTTCCTGCTGAGATCGGTGATCTTACGGGGTTGACCTACCTGTCTTTGTCCAACAATCAGCTAACCGGACCCATTCCCAGGGAAATCGGCAACCTTGAAAACCTGACCATCCTGTTGATTTCAAACAACCGGTTACAAGGGCAAATTCCAGAAGAGATAACGCTGTTGATCAACCTCATTGATGACAGAAGCGACTTTCGGTACAACAACTTTTCAACAACCGTGTCGGATGAACTGCAAACATTCCTGGATCAGAAACAGACAGGGGGAAACTGGGAAACCTCCCAGGGTTCTTCCGGTAATGGAACTTCAACTCCATTAACCCAAGATGATGACAGCAGCTGCTTCCTTCGCTCGATTTTCGGATCGACAGAATGGGAAAATACCCTTGGTTTTTAATCACTTTTATTGATTTGGTTTGCCCTGAGTTGGCCGCAGGCTGCTGAAATATCCTGTCCTTTGCTGTGTCGGATAATGGCTGTATATCCAGCATCGTGAAGCTTTTGCAGAAAATGATCGATCACCTGATCATCCGGTCTTTTCAACTCACTTTCCGGATGTTCATTAAACGGGATCAGATTGATTTTTGATTTTACAGGTCTCAGCAGTTTGATAAGCCGCTCTGCATCCGCAGGAGAATCATTGACACCCTGAATCAATATGTATTCAAAAGTGATTTTTTCCCGGGGAGCAAGGGGATATTTTTGGCATGCCTTGATCAAATCTTCTATGGGATATTTTCGATTTATGGGCATCAGCATGCTTCTGGTATTGTTATCTGTGGCATTTAATGATATAGCCAGATTAATATCTGTATCTCGACCCAAAGCCGAAAATTGATGGATAAGTCCTGCTGTGGAGATCGTAATCTTTCTTGCAGATATTTTCAGCCCATGATCACCATCCCTCATCGTATCAAGGGCTTTAATGACATTGGCATAATTTGCAAGAGGTTCACCCATTCCCATCAGCACGATATTTTTTAACTGCTCTGGATGATTCAGGGTATTTTTCACATCCCTCACCTGAGCCAGGATTTCTCCTGCTGTGAGGTTACGAACAAATCCATCTTTTGCCGTAAGGCAGAATTTACAATTCTGGGCGCAGCCAACCTGGGTCGAAATGCAGAGTGTCTGATGATTTTTTTCAGGTATCAAAACGGTTTCTATGTGGTTTCCATCCCGTAGCTGAAACAGGTATTTTTTTGAACCATCAACCGAATGTTCTATTTTATGAATATGAAGGCGTTCAATAGTAAAATAAGAAGATAAGAACTCCCGGGTTGTTTTCCCGATATCGGTCATGCTATCAAAGGTGTCAGCCTGACGGAGGTAAATCCATTTAAAAATCTGGCCTGCACGAAAAGATTGAATTTCATTATTCTGCAACCATAGTACCAATTCATTTTTCGTCAGGTCTTTAATATCGTTCTTGATAATCAATTTTGCTCACTTTCTGATAAGTATTATTTTGCTTGACATACCATTTGTGAAATATTAATTTCAACAGTTTAGTTTTAATCTGTAAGATAAAGATATACAAGGTATCTGAATGTTTGATAATTTGAGTGAAAAGCTGAATACTGTCTTTAAAAATCTAAAAGGACAGGGTAAGCTCAATGAAAAAAATATAGAATCCGGATTGAAAGAAGTCCGTATGGCTCTTCTGGAGGCGGATGTCCATTATAAAGTTGTAAAGACTTTTATTGAGGACATCAAAGGGAGAGCTTTGGGAACGGAGGTTCTATCCAGCCTCACGCCGGGCCAGCAGTTTATTAAAATCGTTAATGAAGAACTTACCGCATTGATGGGATCGGAGCATGAAAGTTTATCCCTTTCCGGTTCCAAACCCGTTTCAATCATGCTGGTGGGCCTGCAGGGATCTGGTAAAACAACAACTGCCGGAAAGCTTTCCGTTTTTTTACGGAATAGTGGGAGAAAACCGTACCTTGTACCTGCGGATGTCTACAGGCCGGCTGCTATAGACCAATTGACCAAACTGGGCGAACAACTGTCTATACCGGTGTTTCCATCAACAACCGACATGAACCCGGTCGACATCTGCCACCATGCCAAAGATGCAGCACGACTGGCGGGTTGTGATACCCTGATACTGGATACGGCCGGCAGGCTTCACATTGATGAAAAATTAATGGATGAGCTAGGCCGAATCAAAGAGACGGCAACCCCATCCGATATCCTGCTCGTTGCCGATGCCATGACCGGTCAAGATGCGGTAAATATCGCCAAGTCCTTTGATGACCGCCTTGATATCGGTGGTATTATATTAACCAAGATGGATGGCGATGCACGAGGCGGAGCTGCACTCTCTATCAAGGCAGTGACAGGTAAACCTGTTAAATTTGTAGGTGTCGGTGAAAAACTTAAAGATCTTGAGCCGTTTCACCCGGATCGAATGTCTTCAAGAATTCTCGGGATGGGGGATGTTCTCACCCTGATTGAAAAAGCCCAGGATATGGTGGATGAAAAAAAGGCAATTGAACTTGAAAAAAAGCTGAAAAAAAATCAATTTTCCCTTGAAGATTTTAAAGACCAGATGGTGCAGATTCGAAAAATGGGTTCCATAAAAGACCTGCTCAAAATGATTCCTGGTGTGGCAAACAACAAACACTTTAAAAAGCTGGATGTGGACGAAAGGGAATTTGTTCGAATCGAGGCGATCATCAATTCCATGACCCCGGAAGAGCGGGAGCGGCACACGATTATCAATGGAAGCAGACGAAAACGAATTGCAAACGGGAGTGGAACCCAGGTTCAGGACGTAAACAAACTTTTAAAAAATTATGCGCAGATGATTAAAATGATTAAAAAGTTAAATACAGGCGGCATGCGGTCTCTTGGCCGGGGCATGCTTCCATTTTAAAAGGAGAAAAAATCAAATGGCAGTGAAAATCAGATTGGCCAGACACGGTGCAAAGAAAAAACCTTTTTACAGAATCGTTGTGACAGATAGTGAGTCACCCAGAGATGGACGGTTTACGGAAATCGTAGGTACCTATAACCCATTGATCAATCCGGCAGAAGTTAACCTGAAGGAAGACCGTATAAAATATTGGGTCGCTCAGGGTGCAATCCCTACGGACACAGTAAAAAGCTTAATCAAAACAAAAGGTGTTGTTGCAGAAACAGTATAACATTGGATACTCCTAATTACTCAACCGCCAACGAAGGAGATGAGCTATGAAAGATCTGATCGAGTATATTGCACAGGCACTTGTTGATAACCCTCAGGAGGTCCGGGTTTCAGAGGTTGAAGGTAATCAGACTTCGGTACTGGAGCTGAAAGTGGCAAAAGAGGACTTAGGGAAGGTAATCGGGAAACAGGGCAGAACCGCTCGCGCCATGCGTACAATTTTAAGTGCCGCATCTGCCAAAGTTAAAAAGCGGACGGTACTGGAAATTATCGAATGACCGAATGACCAAAAATAATCTTTTGTCCGTGGGTAAAATTATAGGCGTGCATGGAATTCGAGGCGCCCTCAAGCTATACCCTTATGTTGAATCCCTATCAATCTTCAAATCCGGTCACCGAGTTGTATTGCGAGATCCAGATGGCAAAGAGGAAAGCTACGTAATACAGGAGGGACATCCCTATAAAAACATCCTTCGCTTGATTCTTGCAAGAATCGATAGCCGTGACGCTGCCGAGAGACTGATCGGGTCTGAAATCTTTATCGAGAAATCCCTCTTGCCTGATCTGGAAACAAACGAACATTACTGGTTTGAAATCATTGGATTGGAAGTATTTCAGACAGATGGCGCTCCTCTGGGCAAAGTCGTTTCGATTTTTCAAACCAAAAGCAATGATGTTTATGTGGTTCGGGACGCAGAGAACGAAAAACTGATTCCGGCATTACAATCCGTTGTAGTGCAAATCGATTTACAGAACAACCGGATGATTGTTGATCTTCCGGAGGGACTTTAAAGCAGGAATTGAAAGAGAACAATGGTGCCTAATAAAATGATATTTTCAATCCTGACGATCTTTCCTGAAATGATTCATCCGTTTCTGCAACACGGTATCATCCGCCTGGCTATTGAACGGGAGCAGATATCGATTTCAAGCATCGACATTCGAGATTTTGCCGATGGTAGGCACCGCGTTACAGATGACAGACCTTATGGGGGAGGGTGCGGAATGGTAATGAAGCCCGAGCCCCTTAACGGCGCAATCCAATGGGCAAAAGAAAAATCCCCGGAATCAAAAACCATCCTGCTTTCTCCTCAGGGAAGACCGTTTGATCAAAAACTGGCGCGTGAATTGGCAGGCAGAAAAGGGCTTATCCTGATTTGCGGACGTTATGAAGGGGTGGATGAAAGAATTTGCAACGATTTCATAGATGATGAGATTTCAATCGGTGATTTTATCATGACCGGAGGTGAACTGGCAGCCCTGATCATCGTTGATACGGTTACCAGACTGATTCCCGGAATTCTGGGCGGAGAAGAATCCGCGGACAAAGATTCTTTTGAAAATGGATTGCTGGAGCACGCTCACTATACAAGACCCAGAATTTTCAACGGGGAAGAGGTTCCGGATGTTTTGTTGTCCGGTAATCATAAAGAGATTGATCAATGGCGGATTGAATCATCTCTGATGAGAACGCTGTTGAAAAGACCTGACCTTTTGCGGAAGAAGCCCCTGACTGACCATGAAGCAAATATCCTTAAAAAATGGGGGCGTGAAATTGACAACATCCTCCAGTCCTGAACTTTTCGTAGCACTGGTTCATTATCCGGTGGTCAATAAAAATGGTGAAATCATAACTTCCGCTGTTACGAATCTTGACCTTCACGATATTGCAAGAGCTTCCAAAACCTATGGTATCAGGCAATTTTACGTCATAACCCCTTTGACGGATCAAAAAGAACTTACCCAAAAAATCCTGTCTCACTGGATCACAGGAAGCGGGGCTGCCTATAACCATATCCGGGGAGATGCTCTTGAAATTGTCAGAATCAGGGATACCATCCAAGACGTTCTGGATGAGATAGGAATCAACAGTGGAAGGCCGGTAAAAACAGTTGTAACCAGTGCCAAAAAAAATTCCCGGTCTATTGGTTTTCAAACCCTCAGAAAAAAGCTGGAATCCAATCGTCCCCATTTGCTTTTGTTTGGAACCGCCTGGGGTCTTGCCGCAGAAATTGTGGAGAAAGCGGATTATATTCTTGAACCGATAATGGCTGATTCAGACTATAACCATCTCTCGGTTCGATCCGCCGTATCGATCACTCTGGATCGTCTGATTTATGATGAACCTATTTCTTTATAAATTCTTCTGGACATTGCCTTAAAAATGGAATAAGAAAAGCAGGTTTGAGTATATATGGTATTCAACATCAGCCGGCTAAAATAACTGAACACCGGCAGATGATTAATCTTGGGGGATAATATGCAGATTATAGAAAAAATTGAAAAAGAGCAAATTCGTCTTGACTACCCTGAATTTACGTCAGGAGATACGGTTACTGTTTACGTTAAAATCAAAGAAGGGGAAAAAGAACGTATCCAGGCTTTCCAGGGTGTTGTCATCAGCAGACGCAAGGGCACAACAAACGCATCTTTCACGGTCCGCAAGGTTTCCTACGGTGTGGGTGTAGAAAGAATTTTTCCGCTAAACTCTCCGTTAATTGATCGAATTGAAGTCAGTACCCTGGGTCGGGTTCGACGATCGAAAATTTACTATCTGAGAAAGTTGAGAGGAAAGGCCGCCAGAATTAAAGAACGCCGTTTTCGATAATTCGCCTTTTTTCCTGCTGAACAAACTTGTTCTTCCGTTAGCCTGTTGGCCTGAAAAAAAACTGGAAACAGACTAACGGGGAATCGTAGGTTGTAAAAAAAAGATACCGATCACTCCTTGATGATTCTGAATGGAAATCACTCCTGAACCAGACATGTGGGCTTTTGAAAAAAAGGCCTGGCACAAAGGTTTTTCTTTCATTGCCGGTGTTGATGAGGTTGGGCGAGGGCCCTTGGCAGGCCCTGTTGTTTCTGCAGCCGTCATTTTGCCAAAATCCTTTCCGGACTCCGGCATTACTGACTCAAAAAAGCTGAGCTTGAAAAAAAGAAATTATTTCTTTTCCCATATCTGTGATCATGCGGTAGCAATTGGTATCGGCATTATCGATTCTGCTGAAATCGACCAAGTCAACATCCTGCAAGCCTCACTTCTTTCCATGGGTGTTGCTGTGAACAATTTACATCTTTCCCCAGACTTCCTTCTGATTGATGGTATTTTTCATATACCATCGGACATACCCCAGAAAACAATTAAAAAAGGGGATTCATTAAGCATTTCGATTGCATCTGCATCCATCATCGCCAAGGTTTTCCGGGATCGGTTAATGGAAAAATATCACCAACAGTATCCAATGTTTGCATTTAACAAACATAAAGGGTATCCTACAAAATCACACAGGGAAGCCATCCGGAACCATGGAAATTGTCCGATTCATCGAAAGACCTTTAAAGGCGTAAGGGAGTATCTGAATACAGCTTGATTTATCACTCAACCAATACACGATAGACCATTCCAACTTATGCAAAACCAGAAGCAACAACAAGGCAAAAAAGGGGAGTCGATTGCTGTAGAGCAATTAAAAAAAAACGGTTATAAAATCCTGGAACGGAACTACCGGACAAAAATAGGCGAGATTGATATTATCGCAAGAGATGGCGATGTGATCGTATTTATTGAGGTCAAGGCAAGGCAGACCAACAGCTATGGCAATCCAAAATATGCTGTAACCTGGACAAAACAGAAAAAAATAGCCAGAACAGCACAGATGTATCTTAAATCGACCAATCAACTGGATAAAAGAGCCCGATTTGATGTGGTTGCCATTCACCGGAAAGAAGACAGGCAGTTGATAGAAATCATACAAAACGCATTCGACCTTACCGGGATGTCATAAAAAAATGAATGATAAAGGGAATCTATACATTGTTGCAACCCCGATCGGGAACATGGAAGACATCACCATCCGGGCCATAAAGGTATTATCGGAGGTTGATATTATTGCCGCAGAGGATACACGGAATACCGGAAAGCTGCTTTCCTATCACAACATTAAAGGAAAACTGGTTTCCTATCACGAGCACAATGAAACGCAGAAAGCACAAAAACTCATTGCTGAAATTGAAAAAGGGTTATCGGTTGCCATTGTAACCGATGCCGGCACACCATCGGTTTCCGATCCTGGGTATCGAATTGTTCAGGCCGCCATCGAAAACCATATTCAGCCGATTCCGATTCCAGGACCCTCTGCCGCTGTTACGGCACTTTCCGCATCCGGGCTTCCAACCGATGTGTTTACGGTAGTGGGCTTTCTTCCCAAAAAAAAAGGAAAACGTCTGGAACAGATTGAAAAACTTGCCTTTGCTCCCGGAACTCTTATATTCTACGAGTCACCGAAAAGAATCCTCCAACTGCTGAATGAGCTCCGGAATGCCCTGGGGGAAAGAGACATCGTTTTTGCACGGGAAATCACAAAACGATATGAAGAGTTTCAACGGGGAACTATATCTGAACTTATTGAAAAAATAAAACAAAAAGAAACCATTAAGGGGGAATGCACCCTGCTGGTTTCCGGAAAATCGCAAACCCGTGCTGTTTGCCTTGAAGATCTTAAACATGAAATTACGGAAAATCTTAAAAAACCGGGAAACAACACCGCAGTACTTGCACGGAAAATGGCTGCTCAATATGGTATTCCCAGAAAACAGATATATCAGGAAATCCTCGAGATATCCGGAAACAAATAAGGAGAAATCCCATGGACAGAATCGATGCAATTTTTTCACCGGAATCAGTTGCAATATTAGGTGCTTCAACCACACAGGGCAAGGTCGGTCATGATATCTTTCAGAACATTTTACGCGGCGGATACAAAGGTACCCTGTATCCGGTAAACCCCAAAGCCAAATCCATTCAGTGCATCAAGGCTTACCCCACACTCCTGGATGTTCCGGATCCGGTCGATCTGGCCATGATTATCCTACCGCCCCAGGTTGCTATAAAAGCGGTTGAGGAATGCGTGGAAAAAAAGGTTAAAGGGATCGTCATTGTCTCCGCCGGGTTCCGGGAGACCGGCGCAGAGGGACTGAAAATTGAAAACAAAATTGTTGAGATTTGTAAAAATGCCGGAATCCGTGTTGTCGGACCAAACTGCCTGGGCGTGATCAACCCTCATAAAGATGTCCGGCTGAATGCAAGCTTTTCCACCCGGATGCCCAATCAGGGTAATATCTCCTTTATTTCGCAAAGCGGAGCTTTATGCACGGCTGTTCTGGATTTTGCTGCGGATCGTGGTTTTGGTTTTTCAAAGTTCATTTCCATTGGAAACAAGGCGGATGTAAATGAACTGGACCTCTTGAAGTATCTTCATCAGGATCTCCATACCGAAGTCATTATGATCTACATGGAGGAACTCCGGCATACGGGTCAGGAATTCATTGAAACGGTTAAGGAAATCACCTCGGGTGATCGCCCTACCCCCATACTGGTCATTAAATCCGGACGAACTTCAGCAGGCGCTCAGGCCGCTGCTTCCCATACAGGCTCACTTGCCGGAACCGAAGGCCTGTATGATGCAATTTTTGGTGAGGCCGGAATCATCCGTGTGGATACAGTTGTTGAGCTGTTTGATTATGCCAATGCATTTGCGATGAAAAAATTTCCGACCGGCAATAAAATTGCCATTGTCACCAATGCCGGGGGACCGGGAATTGTTGCAACCGATGTAACCGTGACATCCGGTTTAGAGCTCGCCAAATTCAGTGAAGAAACCATTGAAGTTCTGGCAAGCCACCTTCCCCCGACTGCCAATCTTCATAACCCGGTGGATGTAATCGGAGATGCGGCTCAGGATCGGTATGAAAATGCCCTGAATGCGGTGATCCGGGATGAAAACGTGCATGGAGCGCTGGTGATATTAACCCCGCAGTCCATGACAAACGCCATTGGAACAGCAGAGGTGATTGTTAAAATCGCCAAGAATTCCCCCAAACCGATTGTATGCTGTTTCATGGGGATTGTGGATGTCTCTGCCGGCGTAAAATTTCTTCAGAAAAACAACATCCCGGTTTACAAATTTCCGGAAAACGGCGCAAGGGCACTGGGAAAACTGTATAACGCAACCCGTTGGATCCAGCGGCAAAAGCTTGCACAGTTTGAATTCCATCATGATAAAAAGAGTGCATCTGAAATCATTAAAAAATGCATGAATTCGGGCCAGACCTATCTGGGAGAGCTGGACGGGCTGGATCTTTTAAAGTGTTACGGCTTTCACACCCTGCCCACGGTTCTTGCTGAAAATGAAAATCAGGCAATTGGAATTGCAGACAGCATGGGATATCCGGTTGTGATGAAAATCGTATCCCCCCAGATCATTCATAAATCCGATGCCGGAGGTGTAAAGGTCGGAATAAAAACCAGGGAAGATGTCCGTAGTACATATACGGAAATCATCAACAATGCAAAAGCCTATAACCCGGATGCACAGATTCAGGGTGTGCTGGTACAGAAACTGGCTCCTTCCGGTAATGAGGTGATTCTGGGCATGAACCGGTATAAAGGCCATGGCCCCTTAATCATGTTCGGTCTGGGCGGCGTTTTTGTCGAGCTGTTTAAAGATGTTGTTTTCGGATTGGCTCCTGTTGGCCGGAACAATGCCAGAAGAATGGTCCGGAGTATCAAAAGTTTTCCCCTGCTGAACGGTTTCCGCGGAAAACCCAAAGCCGATCTTGAAATCATCCATAAACTGCTGGTAAGCTTGTCTGATCTTGTTATCGATCATCCGGAAATCAGGGAATTGGACATCAACCCGCTGCTGGTTTATTCTGAAGGGAAAGGTGCGACAGTAGCCGATGTCCGGATTATTTTACGTATCCCGGACGCTGAGGAGTGATGGTGATTCCGGAAGCTCCAAATACGGTTACCCTGTTTCCGGTCATACTTTCCGTGCCGCCGGAAAGACGACTGCTTAAAGGACGGGAAAAAGTACTTTTTCTGAGCCAATATGCCAGGTCTGCCGCGGAACGGTCTGCAGAAAAAGCCGGCATCGGCATCACTGAATTTCCAAAAAATGAAAAAGGAACTCCCTTGCCCTTCCTTGGATATCACTGGTCTGTCAGCCATAAACCGGAATATGTGGCAGGCGTGGTATCCCTTACAAAAATCGGAATCGATATTGAAAAAATACGGCCTTACTCAACCGGACTTGAAAAAAAAGTGGCGGATGAAAACGAATGGGCACTCTATCCATATGATCGATCCGAGCTACTTTTCCGATATTGGACAGCCAAAGAAGCAGTTTTGAAAACTATGGGAATCGGTCTTGCCGGACTCTCCTCGTGTAAAATCAGAAAAAATAATGTAAAAGATCATATGACCGTTTGTTTTCAGGATCATGATTATCAGATCGAGCATTTTGCCTTTGACAATCATGTTGCTGCCGTTGTGACAGACGATAACACCCGTATTGAATGGATATTGGATATTCCAGGAGAAACAGCACCATGACCAACGCAAAAAACAGCAGACAGGTTGAAGCATACGCGGGATTCGAACAAGGACCTATCCGGCCTCCGAGTGAGGCAAACAGCCTGTTGATCCGGGTCACCCGAAACTGCCCATGGAATCGATGTACTTTCTGCCCGGTTTACAAGGGAAGCCGGTTTTCCCTCCGCCCGGTGGAACATGTGATGAAAGACATCGACCAGGTGCATCAAAGTGTTACCCTGCTGAAAGACCTCGGAAACAAAACAGGATACGTGGAATCATCGGATATCAGCAAGGCAATGCAGGGTATGAACCCCGGTGAAATGCAGGCATTTCATGCTGCGCTCAACTGGATCAATTCCGGCATGGAATCCATCTTTCTTCAGGATGCCAACAGCCTGATCATAAAACCCGAGGACCTCACCCAGATACTCCAGTATCTGAAAAACCGGTTTCCGTGGGTAAAACGGATCACCTCCTATGCAAGGTCCCATACCATTGCCCGGATTCAGGATGAGGATATGATTAATTTTTCCCGGGCTGGTTTGAACCGGATCCATATTGGTCTTGAATCCGGTGCGGATTTGGTTTTAAAAATGGTTCAAAAGGGTGCCACGCAGGAAATCCATATCAAAGCCGGAATCAAGGTGAAAAAGGCCGGAATCCAGCTCTCCGAGTATGTCATGCCGGGTCTGGGCGGAAAAAAACTTTCCAGAATTCATGCAATTGATACCGCTGAAACACTGAACCGGATCAACCCGGAATTTATCCGGCTTCGCACGCTGGCCATTCCTAATCATGTGGAGTTGTTTGATGCATATGAAAAAGGAAGCTTTGAAAAATGCACGGATATTATGATGGCAGAGGAGATACGATTGTTCATCCAGACCCTCTCCGGGATTACCAGCACCATCAAAAGTGACCATATCCTGAATCTGTTTGAAGAGATTGAAGGGCGTCTTCCGGAAGAAAAAGAAAAAATGCTGAATGTGCTTCATGAATTTCTGGGCATGACTCCGGAACGACAGATGATCTATCAGGTCGGCAGAAGATTGGGGCAGTTTTCCCGGCTGAAAGATATTGAAAACAGCATGGCCTATTCCCGGACAGAGCAGACATGCAAACGAATGGGCATCACTCCTGACAACGTGGATGCCATGATCGATGAGATGATGAGGCGTTTTATATAACTTGCTTGTTTTTCTTTTGAAACCGAACCATAATCGTGTTAAGTTCCATCAATCAGGTCGATTATCATCACAAATTCGAAACACAGATCATCAATATATAACAGAAAAAAGGAATCCTCTATGGGGAAACCAAAGCTGAAAAAACTGCATATCCGGCAGGAGTGGTGCAAAGGATGCGGAATCTGCGTCCATTTCTGCCCGGAAAAGGTACTGGAGCTGGATGACAAGGATAAAGCCTTTGCAGCCCGTCCTCAGGATTGCATATGCTGCAAACTCTGCGAACTGAGGTGCCCGGATCTTGCCATTGATGTTGAGACAGAAGATGAATAGAACATGAAATACAAACCTCCCGATTCTCTCAAGGATGGTTGACATGAAAAACCAAATTAAATTTGTCCAGGGAAATGAGGCGTGTGTAGAAGCGGCGTTATATGCCGGGCTGGATTTTTTTGCCGGATACCCCATCACGCCTTCAACCGAAATTGCAGAACACATGGCGGTTCGGCTTCCACAGATCGGAGGAAAATTTCTTCAAATGGAAGATGAGATTGCCTCTCTTTGTGCGATCATCGGAGCTTCCTTGACCGGAAATAAAGTGATGACTGCCACCAGTGGCCCGGGATTCTCTTTGATGCAGGAGGCACTGGGTTATGCAATCATGACGGAAATTCCCTGTGTAATCGTAAACGTTCAGAGAGGCGGTCCATCTACGGGACTGCCAACCCATGCCAGCCAGGGAGATATTAATCAGGCACGATGGGGAACCCATGGTGATCATGCCATTATCGCTCTTACCGCTTCCAATCACCAGGACCTGTTTACTATCACGGTCGAAGCGTTCAACCTTGCAGAAACCTATCGAACACCGGTTTTACTGATGCTGGATGAGATCACCGGTCATATGCGGGAAAGGCTCCATATCCCCAAACCCGGACAAATCCCGATTGTGAGCCGGCTGAAAACCTCTGTGAAACAAGGTGTGGATTATCATCCATACCTCCCCAGGGAAGATGGCCGCCTTCCCATGTCTGATTTCGGAGGGATTCACCGGTATAATGTAACCGGTCTTTTTCATGACATGTGGGGCTTTCCCACGGACAATCCCCAGATCGTCCACGGGCTTCTCCGCCACCTACTGGATAAAATCGGCAACAACGTGCACCTGATTGCAAAATACAAAGAATTTTATCTGGAAGATGCCACAACCATCCTGGTTTCCTATGGATCATCTGCCCGGTCTGCGCTTCATCTGGTAAACAACAGAAGAAACCGCGGAGAAAGACTGGGGCTTCTGGAACTGCAAACCCTCTGGCCGTTTCCTTATGGAATTGTCCGGGAAAAATGTGCCAATGCCAGACATGTACTTGTCGTTGAAATGAATATGGGTCAGATCCTTCGGGAGGTAAAAATTGCGGTTGAGGACCCGGAGAAAGTTTTTCTGGCTAACCGGGTTGATGGGATGTTTATCACCCCTACGGATATCCGGAATATCCTCCGATTGATTCAGGGAAAGGGGGTCTGAAATGGCGATCAAAGATTACCTGCGGGAGCGTTTTTTCCCTCACATGTGGTGTCCGGGGTGCGGGCATGGTACGGTTTTAAACAGCATGCTCCGGGCCATTGAGAACCTTGCACTGGAAAAAAATGATGTTGTGATGGTTTCCGGTATTGGATGCTCTGCCCGCATATCCGGGTATGTCGACTTTCATACGCTTCACACCATTCATGGCCGTGCGCTTGCATTTGCTACCGGCGTAAAAATGAGCCGCCCGGATCTGAATCTCATTGTTCCCATGGGAGATGGGGATGCCCTGGCAATCGGAGGAAATCATTTCATCCATGCAGCCAGGCGGAATATTGATATCACAGCCATTATCATGAACAACCGGATCTATGGAATGACCGGCGGGCAGTTCTCTCCGCTTACCGGTTACGGGAAACTGGCCACAACATCTCCCTATACCAACATCGACCATGCCTTTGATACGGTTTCACTGGCCATTGCGGCAGGGGCCAGCTTTGTTGCCAGAACCACGACCTATCATGCCAAACAGATGACCGATATCATACAAAAGGCCATTCAGCATAAAGGTTTTTCCGTAGTGGAAGTACTGACCCAGTGCCCCACTTACTTTGGACGAAAAAACAAGGAGGGTGGTGCCGCAGAAATGATGGAAAATTATAAAAACATCACCACTCCGATTGGTTCAAAAGCAAGCCGGGAAAACCCGGATCTTATTGAACGCGGTATTTTTGTTGAAAAAGAGATGCCGGAGTACTGCAGTGAGTACAATAAAATCATTCAAAAAGCGGTAAAAGGAAAATAGGTATGGAAAAATGCAGAATCGTCATGTCGGGTTCCGGTGGCCAGGGGGTAATCACGGCATCGGTAATCCTTGCAGAGGCGGCTGTTATATTCGAAGGTCTGATTGCTGTGCAGTCCCAGGCTTATGGCCCGGAAGCCAGGGGTGGGGCCGCACGATCCGATGTCATCATTTCCGATTCCGAAATTCATTTCCCCAAGGTAACCCAGCCCAATGTTCTGGTATGTCTTACCCAGGCGGCGTATAATAAATTTTTCCCCATCATCCGCCCGGGCGGATTGCTTCTCACCGATACACGATATGTGACCACCGAACGAAAGGTGGATGCAAAGCAGATCGAACTGCCCATGTATAATCATGTTATGGAAAAAATCGGGAACCCGGTCGTTCTCAATATCTGCATGCTCGGAGCATTAATCAGCCTTCGAAATATCGTCAAACCGGAATCCATCATGAAAATACTTGAAGAAAGGCTGCCGGCCAATTCGATTCAAATGAACCGGAATGCCCTTGAACTGGGGATTTCCCTTGGAGAAAATGTAAAATAATCCGATCTATCAATCAACATCCCGGGGGAATCTATATCCATATCCCCTTTTGTATCCAAAAATGCCTGTACTGCGATTTCTATTCCATTACAGACCTGTCGATTTCCGAAGATTTTCTTCATGCAGTTCAGACGGAAATCCAGCTCCGGAAAAAACCGGACTTATCATTTGATACCATCTATATCGGCGGCGGAACACCCTCTTCGCTGAAACCTTCTAAAATCCGGTATATCCTTGAAACCGTCTTTGCCTCCTTTATCATCCTTCCGAGTACGGAAATCACCCTGGAAATAAACCCGGGAACCGTTGATCTATCCGATCTGAAAGAATACCGGAGAATGGGGATCAACCGGTTGAGCATCGGTATTCAGTCTTTTTCGGACAGCCGGCTCCGGTTTCTGGGAAGGATTCACACGGCAAAGGATTCAAAAAACACCATCCATGCTGCACGCAACGCTGACTTCTCCAATATCAGCCTGGATCTGATCTTTGGCCTTCCGGATCAGACCATAGAATCATGGAGTAAGGATCTTCAACAAGCACTTCTATTTTCTCCGGAACACTTGTCGTGCTATATCCTGACCTATGAACCGGATACGCCTCTTTATCGGAAACGCGAAAAATGCCTGTTTACGCCTCTGGATGACCAAAAAACAGGAGAACTGTTTTCAATCACACAAAAATTTCTGTCACAGCACGAATATGTGCAATATGAAATCGCCAATTATGCCCGATCCATCGGCCTGTATTCGAGGCATAACCGGAAATACTGGCAGTTTCATCCCTATATCGGGATCGGCCCTTCTGCCCACTCCTATTCAGATCATGTCCGTTCCTGGAACCATCGATCGGTTTCAAAATATATCGAGAATCTCGGACAGCAAAAACTGCCGATAGAGAATATGGAGATTCTGAACCGAGAGCAGCAGATCATTGAATTCATTTATCTTGGCCTGCGTCAGACAGAGGGTCTTTCCATGGATGAATTTTACCAGCTCTTCGGAAAACCATTTGACACGGTCTTTTCCAGCACCATAAAAATCTTACAAGACCAGCAGATGGTTCAAATAAAAAATGATCGTTGTTTTCTGACACCATCCGGCATGCTTTTTCTGGACAGCATTGCCGATATGTTCCTCAATCATGATATTTCATGACCTGCACGGAATCATGTTGATAGGGTTTTAATCAGAACCTCAATATAATAACGGGCATGACTGATATGTGCGGCCATATTGGCACGGTGATTGGCAAAAATACTGCCCAGATTGCTGTCCAGAATAATGACCGGCGAAATATGAATCGCATGCTCACAGGATTCTATGGCATAGCGAAGCTCTTTCAGACAGTTTCTCCGATCAAGGGTTGGATAAAAATCTTTCTCTATGCCCTCCAGAATCGGAATCAAGGTTTGAGCAACCCCCTTGGCATAAAAAAAATAATTGTCCGCCTTGAAAAAGCTGACCTTGCTCCCATCCTCTTCCCGCATTTTCACAAGATTCTCATCGCAGCTTCCCAGAAGATTTTCATACTCCCGCAGAAGCGGAATCAGGTTGTCTGCCCTTGTGAAAAACCGAGCCTCCTTCTTCTTCAATTTCTCTGCATATTTCTTCAGTTCTTCCAGACCATCCTTATATCTTCCTTCTGAAGACGGGAATATCAGACTTTCCGCCTCAATGACAAAACAGGTGCTTCTTGCATTTTCCAGATTCTTATCAAAAGAAGAAGCTGCGCCGGTTCGGGAAATGTTATCCGTCAGTTTTTCAACCGTACGTCTTGTTACCTCAATCACCCCCAACTGAAAATTATTGACATTGTCGGTTACGAAACTGAAAATATCGTTCGGCCGCCACCCCCAGAACCGATCCAGTTCATAGCGAAGAGGCCCCATCGTTGCTTCAACAAATGAAATACCTGTGGGAATCTCACCGGACATATCCTTTTCTGTTGAGACGGCGTATTGTTGTATGGTTTTCCTGGAATCAGCAGCCTTCTCTCCATGCTCTTCCGATTTGACGGCTGTAGGAGTATCCAGTGTTTTTTTATCAGAAAGTTTTTGATGGTCTCCAGTATCCCGGGTCAGCGTATCTGAAGAAGCATGATCTTCAGCAACTTTTGTTGCGCCATCCAGCCTGGGAAAAAATCCCAGAATCAGACCACTCACAAACATAACAACCACAAGAAGTAAAATCCCGACAATGACCTGCTTTGTGGCAAAACCACCAATTCCAATTGCGCCTGCCCTTTCCCGATCCATGCTTCCTTGATTTTCCATAATCACTCCATGCGGTTATTGCTGTTGATTAGTAAAATATACCTTACCCATTTCTCAATCTGCGGGTGTCTCCTACCCGTATGGTTACATTCTTTGAATCAAAATATTCAATCAGCGGAATAAGATATTTTCTGGATACGCCTGCAATCTCCTTGAATTCCGGTGTTGTCAGTTCATCCTTGGTCTTAAAAAAATCCACCAGCCTTTTCTTTAAATCCTCTATCGCCTGTTTGGAAAAAAACAGATCCTCTTTTACTTTCGTGATCTTTCCCTGCTCTACCAGAAGCATGAGAACATCTTTGGCTACGGAAGACTGGATATTCAATGTTTCACTCAAATCCTTAAAATAGGGCGGTGTCAATCCGTCTTTCTGATAAACCGCCAGTATCCTCCGGCTCACATCTTCCTGATCGATTTTCATGGATACGGTAAAAGAAAAAAGCCGGACCAAATCCTCTTCCAGAATAATGTTGTCGGACTTCTTCATATGATTCAGCAACAAGGTAAACAGCTTTCCATCCATGGAAGACGGGAGTTTTGATTTCAGCTCTTCTTTGGACATCCCGGCTTTTAGTGGATTTTTTTCATGATAGGTTTTCAGCTGTTGAATTGCTTCCGCAACCAGGCTGTCGATGTTGTCCCGATGAATAAAAGTCCGGTTTTCCTTGTCGATCTGAACCAGTACCCTGCCGGCCAGAAGGGTTGAAATTGCATTCTGAAGCGGTTTCTCCGGCAGATTGGTCATCAGTTTCAGATCGCTGAACAATGCGCCTGCATATCCGGACTGCTCTACATGAAAGGCAATCACATCAGCCGGATCGCTGTCCGCAAGACCGGCAAGGCCCGTAACAATCTCCTCCCGGAACCGTTTGTGTTTCACCGGAATCGGATTCAGGATGTGTCCGCCGCCGATCGTTCGCACCGGAGAATAGCTCCGGATCACAAACCTATCATCCTTGACAAGCGTAACCGGCGTATCCAGCCGGATCTGGCCGACGATTGAATCTCCCGGCATCAGCTCTTCCCGGTCCAGAAGGATCAGATTGCCCATGATCTCGCTGGTTCCGGTATGGAATCGAACACGGGTTCGGTTTTTCATGGGTTTTTCATTGCTTTGAAGAAAATTCAGTTGAATGTCGACCATATAGCTGGACTTTAAACTTCCGGGAAGTGCCAGAACATCACCGCGGTCGACAGATGCCTTGTCCAGGCCCTGAAAATTGATTGCCGTCCGCATTCCGGACTCAGCCTTTTCCACGCTCTGATTATGAACCTGTATTCCCCGTATTTTGGACGTGACACCGCTTGGGTATACCATGATGGTATCCCCCACATGAATACTTCCGGAAACCAGTGACCCGGTGATGACGGTTCCAAACCCTTTCATGGAAAAAACCCTGTCCACCGGAAGCCGGAAAAGCCCGGTCAACTGATGTGCCGGAATCTTCGATGATATTTCATCCAGCGCTTTCAGCAAATCCGGAAGGCCCTCTCCGGTAGCGGAAGATAGCGGAATGATCGGCGCATCCTCCAGAAAAGTACCCTCAACAAAATGGATGATATCCTCCTTGACCATTTCACGCCACTCTTCATCCACCAGATCGTTTTTGGTCAGGGCGATCAATCCATGTCTGATACTCAACAGGGAACAGATCTCCATATGCTCGCGGGTCTGCGGCATGATCCCCTCGTCCGCCGCGATCACCATCACCACCATGTCAATCCCTGTCGCGCCCGCAACCATGTTCCTGACAAACTTTTCATGTCCCGGAACATCCACGATTCCAAGGTGCTGGCCGCTGGGAAGCGTAAGCGAGGCAAATCCCAGTTCAATGGTGATTCCCCGCTCCTTTTCCTCTTTTAACCGGTCTGTATCTGTTCCGGTAAGCGCTTTGATGAGACTGGTTTTACCATGGTCAATATGACCTGCTGTTCCTAAGATGATCTGCTTCAAAAAAAACTCCTGCTGCTATCCTGAAAAAAGAATTGCAATAATTGATTCCGGTCAGTGATTTTTCTTATTCTCCCTGAGATACTCAAAAAAATAGGCCATCCCGACCAGAAAAATACCCAGTGCAATTATATAAAGAACTTTGGTGTCCGGGTAAAAAAAACGGGATAATACCACGGCAAACACAATGCCCAGAATTGCCCGAACCACAAAAATTTGAACCCGATCCAATCGATTACCCCTTTTGTTGTAAACCATCTGCAAATCAAACCAGCCTGCCGGCAACCGGTTTTGGAACACCCGGACAAAGCTTTCTCTAACGGAAAGCATTACCAAAATATTGTAGAAAAATATAGAAAAAACCGGACAACCGTTCAGCCAATACAGTAACCATTTGGATAAATAGTAGATAATATAGATGCCAAAATTGGTCAACACCAACTTTTTTTGAATCGGATCAGACCGCCCTTTGCGTATCTCTGCACAAAACCTTGACCTAACAACAAGGCCTGTCATCATCCGGTGAAAATAATCCAGATCCACATAAAACTGCTTGAAATGAAACCGGCGATCTGGTAAACAGAGAACCTTACTATGGTGGGTGTAGCTCAGTTGGCAGAGCACTAGGTTGTGGCCCTGGTTGCCGCGGGTTCAAGTCCCGTCACTCACCCCATACAACAAACAAACCATTTCAAACCTTTCCTGTTGAAAAATGGTTCTACATTAGGCGCCCGTAGCTCAGCTGGATAGAGCACCGGACTTCGAATCCGTAGGCCGGGGGTTCGAATCCCTCCGGGCGCGCCATAAATTTAAAGGGCTTATCATTTTATATGATGTGCCCTTTATATTTTAGATGTCCCTGCAAGATGTGACATCTTTTTAATTTATTTTTTCCTTAGCTGCTGTATCTCCTCAAGGGGAATTACGGTAATTTTGCTGTCAAGCTTATATTTTTGTTTCCCGGGATATATGACCCACATATGCTCCAATCCCAGGTCTTCTATCGCAATTTGCATGGATCGCGTTCGCCCGGGCGCATCTGCGTATTTAAATTCGAACCCATGACGTTTTCCCTGTAGGGTGATCATGCAATCAAGTTCAGCACCGGCGTGTGTGGCCCAGAAATAAGCATCCCGGGTTTGAAAAACATTGATAATCTGTTCCAGTGCAAACCCTTCCCATGATGCCCCGATTTTAGGATGTCCCTGCAAGTCGGTTAATGTTGAAATCTGCAGTAAGCTATGCAATAGCCCTGTATCCCGGATATATATTTTGGGCGCTTTGACCTGACGTTTTTTTACGTTTTCGAACCACGGAGGTAATACCCGAATCATATAGGCACCGGATAGTATATCAAGATATCTCCTCGCCGTATTCTCGCTGGTGCCGAGGGCTCTGGCGAATTCCGCCGCGTTCCACACATTTCCGTGATAATGGGCCACCATGGTCCAGAATCGCCGGAGCGTCTCCGCGGCAATGGTGATTCCCAATTGAGGAATATCTCGTTCAAGAAACGTCCGGATAAAGCTTTCACGCCATTGAATGCTGTTTTCATCAGAATCGGCAAGAAAGGCTTTAGGAAAACCGCCCCGTATCCATAATCTATCCCGGCATTCTGCACCGGCTTCCCAAAGTTGAAAACCCCCCAGATCAACAAATCCGATTCTTCCGGCCAAAGATTCTGAAACACCTTTAACTAAATTCAGCGAAGCTGACCCCAAAAGGAGAAACCGGGCGTTTTGATTTGGTCGATCCACTATCACCCGGAGCAGTTCAAACAGTTCCGGTTTTCTTTGGACCTCGTCAATTACCACCAACCCGGAAAGATCATTGAGTGCTTGCATGGGAGCAGAAAGGCGTTGGAGATCCACAGGATTTTCCAAATCAAAAAATGTGGAGAGATTTTTTTCGGCCATAAACCGTGCTAAGGTTGTCTTACCGCATTGCCGTGGTCCGAGCAGGGCAGTAACCGGGTGTACCTGAAATGTAGCCTCGATTTGACTGAAGGGTTCTGGTCTGGGAATCATAGGGCAACACTATACCTTGAATATCCTCATGTCAACTGATGATTTTCAATTCCAAACAAAATCAAAAATACAAAGAGCCAATTTCAAAACGATTATAAAACGTCACACCGGCGAAAGTCAGTGCTCAGAAAAGAGCCGAAAATACTGGATTTTAATTTTCGCCGGAACTACAACAAGAGACTTTTGCAATTGGCTCCAAAGAATAAGGATTGAAAGCGCTTGTCAGACTTAGGTTGAAAATGATACAGGAGATGATCCGTAATAGGTGACAAGGGGAGGTAAAAGAGGTTTTCTTGTGAAATTGGAACAATACATCCGTGTGCGAGAACATCTCGGCAAAATTTCCGCTGCGATTATCGTTCTTTTTTTTGCATCGCTGCTTGATAGTTGTGTGGCAAGGTTTCGAGCCCCGTTGTTTACCGTACACCTGTTGCCGGGTACAAGCGAACAGGTGGATGGACAGCTCGATAATGACATTAAGAACCTCTCCGAGCTTCACATCGAGAATCCAGGTGCAGGCGTGCAACTGAAGATTGACCGGCTTCAGAGCGGCTTTTGGTTCGGCGGCAATATGTGGGTCGGGTCCATTGGAGCAGCCTCCGATGCCACGACCGGGACTTTCGATCTGCGGGTATTTAGGCGCGATCAGCCATTTAAAACACCGGTGGCTGCGTTTCGTGCGATTGTTTATCCGGATTACAAGGCACTTCAGAGAAGCTTTTTTTCCATCATTCAACGCAGCTTTAACGTCGAACCCGGCATGGTTGCCATGGGCTGCATTCCAGCACTGGGATTGGTACTGGGCCTGATCTACCTGTTTGGACGAAAAGAGGAGAGCCTGCTTGCGGATCAAGGCCGGGCTGAAATATTTCTAATGAAACCGGCTGTGGATGGAATAGATCTCTATTTTGCGATGGGCAAACGGCACGGGCTTACGACAGGGATGCGTGTGAGCATTTGCGCTTCAGACGGACAATTTATCAGTGATGCCGAGGTCCGGGCCGTCTATGATAGAAATGCCATGGCCTTTACCAAGGCACCGGCACATCGCTTGCCCCGCACAGCCCTTATCGTGCTCCCGGAATTTGACAAAAACAATAGCAAGTAATGGTTAGCACATGGAGAATACTATTTTCAATCTGCAACTGTTTCCGATAAATTATAGATATCTGAAAATTTATATGGTATAAGAAATTTCATAAGGATAGTGAATACAGAATTTTCCCAGCCGGTTTCTTGTGATCTTTTCAATAATCGAAAAGAATCATACTGTTATGGATTCATTGTAATAATCTGAAAATTTAAGGCTTCTTGATGTTTTTCTTTTCTGTATAATCATGACCTTGTTTCTTATCGAAAGCGAATCGCTATCAGCCATTAACCTGCAATTTGGAGAAGCGCCATGAAAAAACTAGTCGAAACCATAGCACGGAGCCTTGTGGATCAGCCCGATCTTGTATCTGTCACGGAAATTGATGGTAATCATTCGTCGATACTGGAGCTCAGGGTCTCAAAAGCAGATATCGGTAAAGTCATCGGCAAAAAAGGACGGACTGCCGATGCCCTTCGCACCATAGTCAATGCAGCTTCAGCCAAGCTAAAAAAACGAACCGTACTTGAAATCATGGATTGAACGGAAAAGGAGAATTCGACAATGGCCGGCAACCAGATAGATGAGATAACGGTTTTCATAAACAAGGTAAAAGAACGATTCCGATTTCCTCTTCCTGAATTCAGACTGTCCGGAAAATGGAAGATCCCCATCACTGTGGTTGTGCTTGCGGTTATCTGTTACAATCTTTTTTTCGTATACATCGAACCGGATGAATATGGAATCAAGGTGATCCGGGTCGGTCTGAACCGAGGCGTTCAAAAAGAGGTTTATCATGCCGGTCTGACGTTTGTTCTGCCTTTCGGGCTTCAACAGATGTATCGCCTGCCCAAAGGGATTCAGGTGCTGGAGCTGACCAATTTTCCCGAATCCGCATCCCTGGTGGCACGAAAAGACCGCGCCGCACATATTCAGACATCGGACGGCTTTTTCGTGGATGTGGATGTTTCCATACTTTACCACATCAAAGACCCCTACCTGATTTTTACAACCATTGGCCCAGGAACTCTTTTCGAAGACAACGGTATCATTCCCAAGGCCGAGCCTGCGCTGAAAGAGACACTGGGAAAATTGACCACCGAAGAGTTTTACAACAGTCCGATGCGGGTTCAAAAAGCAGAAGAAGCCAGACAGAACCTCAATGCAGAATTAAAGGTAAAAGGCATTGAGGTCGACCAGGTGCTGGTGCGCTATTTCATATACAGCCCGGAAATTCAAAAAAACATTGAGGCAAAAAAGCTACAGGATCAGATGGTGTTTACCAATCAGTCTGCGGCACGGGCAGCCAAAGAAGAGGCTGAATTGAAAAAAATCATTCAGGAAGGGATGGTGATCGTATCGGTTGAGATTGAAAACGGCAAAGCCTATGTCACCCGGAAAAACGCAGAAAGAGATCTTTATGCCCGCAGGATCAAAGCCAATGCGGACTTGCAGGTGAAGCTGGCAGAGGCTGAACGGGTGCGCCTGAAAAATGACGCCCTGAAAGGGATCGGCTCCGAACGTATGGTGGCACTAAAAATGGCGGATACATACAAAGGGCTTGAAATGATCATTCTGCCCAGTGACGGTCCTCAGGGGGTCAACCCTCTGGATTTAGGAAAAGCCATGAATTTGTTTGATGTCCGCAAAGGAGGTGCGGAATGAAACGGTTTTTCATCCTGATCATACTCATGGTGGCTGCGTCTGTCCTTGGCGCCTGTGTCCCCCACTCCACCGGATTGACGGAGGTAGGTGTCCGAACCCGCAAATTGTCCTTCTGGGGAACCAAGGGCGTTGAGAACCGGATCTACGCGCCGGGCGGAACCTATTTTTTCCTTCCGTTTATCAATGACTGGCATGTATTCGATACAAAACTGCAGAATCTGGAAATGACGTTTTCAAAAACAAAAGGAGACCGCAAAACCAGAGATGATCTGGTGTTTAAAACAACCGATGGTAACGATATCGGTCTGGATGTGATCATTGTTTACCGTATCGATGCGGAAAAAACTCCTTACATTCTCCAGTATGTGGCACGGAATGACGATATCCTGCGGGGAACCATCGTACGTGCAGTGGCCCGCAGCAAGCCCCGGGATATTTTCGGTGAACTGAAAACCGAGGCGTTTTATGTGGCTGAATCCCGTGAAGCCAAATCCAGAAAGGCACGGGAAGCATTACAGGAAATCCTGGGGCCCATGGGCATCATCGTTGAGAAGGTGTTGACCAATGACTACCGGTTTAACGCGGAATACACCAAGGCCATTGAGGACAAAAAAGTGGCTGATCAGCAGGTGGAAAAAAATAAGTCCGCGCAACATGCTGCCAAAGAGGAGTATAAACGCAAACTGGAGGAAGCAAGAGGAGAAGTCAACAAGATGGTGGCCGATGCGGACGGTGAATACCTCAAGGCCAAAATCGAAGCAGATGTGTATCTTGAACAGCAAAAGCTTCTGGCCCAGGCAATTCAGGCTGAAGGCATAGCAGAGGCAAACGGAATCCAGGAGATGAACAACGCTTTGGCCGGATCAGGAGGCGAAGCAATTGTAAAACTTCGGATCGCCGAGGCGCTTCAGGGAAAATCCATCATATTGCTTCCGGTTTCAGAAGGTGGTATGAATCTCAAAACTACCAACATCAACCAGTTGATCGAAACTTTAGGTGTTAAATCCCTTTCCAGCGGACAAGGGCACCCATAAAGAAGAAAGGAGGCTATAATGGCAGACAAAGGGAAAAGAGATAAAGGGAAACGTGAAGATCAGAAAAAAAGTCAACACACACTGAAAGAAAAACGGAAACAAAAAAAAGAAAAGGGTAAATAACGATCGGTAGAGGCAAGGAGATCATCCTTGATTTTATGTTGACACCATATTGGGTATCACAAAGGGCAGGCACAGGGGCCTGCCCCTGCCGAATCATTCCCTCTTGATTATTACCGGAATATCCAAACCAGGACAGTCCATCAAAGGATCTCCTCCCCGCCATTTCGCCTTCCATATCCTGCACCTTCAATTACTGTTCTTCTATTGACCCGGCTTTTTACAAGCTGTAAAAAATTTCGACAGCGGATTTTATTTCATGTGGAAGCGGGTTGAGGTATAAAAAATATTATTCCATGGTTTCATATTGTTATAATTTATAACCAAAAAACATTCATTGGCATACGGTTTGCTCAAACCATCATGGCAACTTTTTTAACAGATGCAAGATGGTAATGAAACAAATTACAGCCGGAGAATTTCCGGCTGAACAGTTCGATAACCTGAACCAGATGGAGGAACAATGACTTTAAAAAAACGAATAAAAAGAGTGATTCAATGGATTGTCATGGGAGTCTTTTTCTGGCCCAGCCTGCTCTGGGCTGCCGGAGAAAAAGCGGAAGCCATTGTTATTGTGGCTGATACCAGGAAACTGTCCGGAATGATGGCCTGGTGGGGAAATCTTTACAATGAAAGCCATGTGTATTTCATGCTGCTTACCATTGTATTAATCCCCATCATCGGAGTGCTGTTCGGTACGGTTGCGGATTTTATCATGGCCCATATCGGCATTGACCTTAAATCCCGCGAACTGGCGGAACATTGATTACCAATAACAGACGTTTTATATAAGGAGGTATTATATGGATTGGTTGTATGTTCTCATGCCGATTGCAGGAGTGGAAATATTCTGGCCGGGATTGATCATTTTAGGGATTGGTGTCGGTATTATCGGCGGATTTTTCGGAATGGGCGGCGCATGGATGGTTACCCCTGGATTGAACATCCTTGGGTTTCCCATGGCTTTTGCCATTGGAACCGACATTGCACACATGGCCGGCAAATCCCTTATCGCCACCATGCGCCATGGCAAGTTCGGAAATGTTGACTATAAGCTTGGCCTCATTATGCTGGTCGGCACCGTTGTCGGATTTGAATTGGGCGCCCAGATGGTCATGTGGCTGGAACGATTGGGGAGTGTGGAGGTAGTGGTGCGCTATCTGTATCTCTTCCTTCTGACCGGTATCGCCTGGCTGGTATTTGCAGATGTGGCCAAGATTAAGCGGAAAGAAAGAGAGAATCTGCATTCCGGTGAAACAAATGAGCAAGCCAAAGGAATTGAATGGCATAAGACATTTCATAAAATAAAAATACCCCCGATGATGCATTTCAAAGAAGCGGGTATTTATTGTTCCGCATGGTTGCCCATCATGGTAAGTTTCTTAACCGGATGGCTGGCCGGAATCCTGGGGATCGGCGGCGGTCTGATCCGGATGCCGTCCCTGATTTATCTGGTAGGGTGCCCGACGCATGTGGCGGTTGGAACGGACCTTTTTGAAGTAATGATTTCCGGACTCTATGGCGCTGCAACGTATACATTCAAAGGCCGTACGGAACTGGTGGCAGCCATCATCATGCTGGTGGGAGCTTCCATCGGCGCCCAGGTCGGAACCGTGGCCACCAAATATATCAAAGGCTATGGCATCCGGGTTGTTTTTGGCTATGCGGTTATCGGTTGCGCCATTTCCATTGTGTTAAAACTTCTTGCCAAACAAATTCCGGCATACAGCAGCCTGTTTGACGGGACTGCCACGGCCTTGATCCTGGGGCTGGTATTCGCGATGTCCGCCTATATCTTCATCATGATGATCAAAGGTGCAAAAGCGGAAATAGCGGCAAAGAAATAAAATTGAGGTTAATCATCTTCGACCCATTGTAATAGGAGGAAGTATATGGCCAGACATATGATTTTCATCATCCTTTTGGCAGTTCTTACTGCATCCGGCTGCGACAAATTCGGCCAGGTTGATCAGGGAAGGGTGATCGCTTATGATAAAGATGAAAAGACAGTCGTTATAATACAGGATAAGAGTGAAGATTCAAAAAAACCAGACTACACAGCCCTGCCGCCTGTTTCCTACAAGCTGCCGGATGATCCAAATGAAACCGGTCCAGCACCAAAGGCCGGCAATCTGATGAAGATTGATCTTGACAAAAAGGAAGCCGTTATTTTTCTGAAGGATTTAAATACGTTTGCCACTGTAAATTTCACCATCGTGGAAGAAAAAAAGAAGGTGGATTCAAAGGATCCCCTTGTTTTTGATCCAGGCACCAAGAAAAACAGAGATTTTCCTGCTTTTGATCAAGAAAAAAAGACAATTACACTGTACCTATCGAAGAGGAAAGTCTTGTTGACCTTTTCGGTTCCGGATGAATATTTTGCCATGCCTAAGGAGACATGGACTCCGGGAGACGAGGTTCGTATTTATTACAAGGAACCCGGCAAATCCTTACGTTTCATGAATGTCAGCAAAACAGATATATTTAAAAAATAGGTTGAACGCCGGATGAGGGGTTGATTTTAACTCCCTCATCCGGTATATCTTTTACAATCCATGAAAGTAAAGACAGAGGCGCCCCATGAATCTGTACCAGAAACTCACTGTGATCATAACAGACGTTTTACTGATTGCTCAACTTTGCATCAGCATGTATTTTTGCAGTCAGCAGACACCGGAGAATCTGACACCGACATTTATCAAGAGTTTCACCCTCATGTGCGTGCCAACCCTGATCATCGCAAAAATAACAATAAAACGGCTCCGCTCTAAGGAAATTTCTCATGCGGTTATTGCTGCAGATCCGGCATTGCATGAAAAATAGGAGGAGTTATGTTCCGGAGCCTGCTTTCCCGATTTAAGATATTACGCAGCCGGTCTGCTTCAGGAAGCAAGGCCCACGAAATTTTCCGAAAAAAATACACCTATTTTAAATCCATCCTGGAATCCAATTCCGAGCTTCTCAAAATCATATCTGACTTTGAAAAAAAACTTAGTGAAAACAGTTTTTTCCCTATGTCATACATTCGATCTCAAACCGCCAGAGTGATATTTCATATAGAGCGAATGGTCAAAAATTTTGAAAAGTTATCCGGCCGTCCCTATCCGCCTTTTCGGACAATGCTGAACCAGGTTAACGATCTTTTTGCTGCACAGCGCGATCAGAAGGCAGTTCCAGCTACAAAGGATTATGTGGTTCCATACACCAGCATCAACAAAGAGATGGTGGCGGCAGTGGGCGGGAAAAATGCCAATCTGGGTGAAGTGAAATCCCTTGGAATTCCTATTCCCAGAGGCTTTGCCATTACCACCGCGGCCTTCCAAGAAATTATCCAGGCAAATGACCTTCTGGATCAGATCAGAATGCAGAAAATGGACCTCAACACCAATGATCCGGAATCCATTGACAAGACCAGTCGCAATATACAAGACCTTTTTCTGAAAGCAATTGTCCCCCCGCCTGTTGAGCAGGCGATTCTGGATGCCTATGAACGTTTTGTGGATGATCAGAAAAAAACCTGTGTGTCCATGCGAAGCAGTGCAATCGGAGAAGATTCCGATTTGTCGTTTGCCGGCCAGTATATTTCCGTTTTAAATGTGCCTCCGGATAAAATCATTCAGGAATATCTAAAAGTTCTGGCCAGCCTGTTTACACCCAGAGCAATTTTTTACCGGTTGTATATGGGCATCCCCTTTGGAGAAGCGGACATGAGCGTAGGCTGCCTTGAAATGATCAATTCAAAAGCAAGCGGCGTTCTTTACACGGCAAGCCCTTGTGATCTTCTGGACAATAATATCCTGATCAATGCCCTCTGGGGTTTAGGCACCTCCGTGGTTGACGGAAAGGCCACGCCGGATGTCTATAAACTAAGCAAGGAACCGGGGCACAGTCTCCTGTCAGCGAATATCGCAAGCAAGTCCTGTCAGGTGACCATCCATCCTGACGGGTATGTGATGGAAAAGCCTGTTGAAGAAACCCTTCAGAAGAATCCCTGCTTACGTCCTGAACAGATGGAGCTGCTTGCCGGTTATGCTGTCATAATCGAAAATCACTATTGTTTCCCTCAGGATATTGAATGGGCTATTGATGAACACGACCAGGTGATCATTCTGCAGGCCAGACCGCTTCGTGTTGAAGACCGCTGTGAAAACGATGCAACAGTCAGGGAGTATCCAGGCCATGCCGTTATTCTGGCTGACGGTGATATTGCCTGCCCCGGCATAGGATACGGACCTGCCTTTCCGGTTCGAAGTGAAAAGGAATTAAATGATTTCCCTGAAGGCGGGGTTCTGATAGCAACCCAATCATCACCTCTTTATGTCATGGCCATGCAGAAAACATCTGCCATCATTGTGGAGTCCGGCAGCATTACCGGTCACATGGCCTCCCTTGCAAGGGAATTCCACGTCCCCACCCTGTTAAACATGAAAAACGCAATGTCCCTGATCCAAAAAAACGACTTACTAACCGTGGATGCAGATAATGGAAAGATTTACCAAGGAGAGGTTGCAGAACTGATCAACCAGAGGCGTCCCAAACATCCTACCATCAAATATAACCCGGTTTACAAAAAATTGAAGCTCTATTCAGAAAATATCATCCCCCTGAATCTGACCAATCCCAATTCTCCGAAATTCAGTCCTGAAAACTGCAAAACAGTTCATGACATAATGCGTTTCATCCATGAGCGCTCTTATTCCGAGATGTTCAATATCTCAGATTACACAACCGATTACGGAAATATTTCGTTTAAACTGAACGCCCCCCTGCCCATGGACTTGTATGTGATCGACCTGGGCCATGGACTCACAAATTTTCCCGGAGCAAAGGCTGAAAGAGGAAAAGTTTCCGTTGATTCGGTGGTTTCCATTCCATTCAGGGCGATTCTATCGGGAATGATGCATGATGGCCTGATCCAAAACGAACCCAGGCCGGTAAATTTCAAGGGATTTATTTCCGTCATGAGTGAACAGATGCTCTCTCCTCAGGGAAACAGCTTAAACCGGTTCGGCGAAAAGAGTTACGCCATTATATCCGACAAATACATGAATTTCAGTTCACGGGTGGGATACCATTATAGTATACTGGACGCCTATTGCGGGCCGGTGCCCAACATGAATTATATCAATTTTACATTCATGGGAGGTGCTGCGGATCTGCTTCGCCGCAGCCGGAGGGCAAGGCTCATCCAGCAGGTTCTGCAATCCTTGGAATTTTTGGTAGAGGTTTACGGGGATCGGGTAACCGCAAGGTTTTCAAAACAGCCGGAAGAAATTATCCGGAAAAAGCTTGATCAAGTCGGAAGGCTTCTTATTTACACCCGCCAGATGGATATGCTGATGAATACGGAACAAAGTATTACAAGTCTCTCAGAGGCCTTTATTAGAGAAGACTATAAGTTTATACCATCCTGATTTTTTCTCCGGAGCCAATTCAGTTTTAAGATGAAAAACCGGTAATCTTTTTAACTATTCGAATATAAGTACGATTCAAGTATACCTTCGACTGCTTTGACAACTCCAAAATAAAATGGCATAGTCGTTGCTGAATTTCAACATCCATACAACGTAATTGATTTGAAAAAATAAAGCCTTTTTTTGACAATGAATCCAAGGATAGGAAGCACCGAATGAAAAACAACAAACTGTTGCAAAACCCCTTTTATCAATCCTTGATGCGAAATATGGTGCTGACGGTTATCCTTGTGTCAATAACGCCGACAATACTGGTAATCATTTTACTCCTGAATCAATTCCAGACATCCTATCAGGAAAAGATGGAAGCACACCTGAAAGAATTGGTCTTGAAGCACAAGCAAAACATCGACAGCTTTCTGAAGGAGCGGTTATTCAATATTCGACACTTTTCAAAAATATTTGATATCGATCAGTTAAGCAATGAACAATTTTTGAATGAACGACTTGCCATCCTTCAATCAGAATATGGACCTGTTTTTGTGGATTTGGGAATTGTCAACGATGAAGGAAAACAGGTTGCCTATGCAGGACCCTTTAAGCTGGGAAAGGCTGATTATCATGAAGCCGACTGGTTTAAAAAAGCAATTAAGCAACCGTTTTTTATCAGTGATGTATTTCTGGGGTTACGCGGACTGCCTCATTTTATCCTGTCGATCAAAAAGAGCTATAAAGGTCATGACTGGATTATAAGAGCCACCATCGATTTTATGGCTTTTAACGATCTGGTGGAAAACATCAGTATTGGTAAAACCGGTTATGCCTTTATTTTAAATCGATCCGGAGAATACCAGACCAACCCCCACACCGATTCTCTGCCTAGTCGAAAAATACTGGATGAACTTTTGCTGGAAGGAGGCGCACATCCGGAAAAAGTGCAGATATCCAGGAAAGAAGATTCATCCGGCAGGACCAGTATATATGTGACCTCGTTTTTAAAAAACGGCGACTGGCTGTTGATTTATCAGCAGGATATAGCGGATGCATATTCAATTGTGCGACGGGCATTTCGAATTGCCTTACTGATTTTCATGCTCGGCAGCCTCGGTATTGTGATCATGGCCTACCTGCTGTCGCGCCGGACGGTTTCACGAATCGCCAAGGCCAATCTGGAAAAAGAAATGATGAATCAGCAGGTTATTGAGAGCGGAAAGCTGGCTTCCATCGGCGAACTGGCAGCAGGCATTGCTCACGAAATTAACAATCCAGTAGCGATAATGGTGGAAGAAGCCGGATGGATAAAAGATCTCCTGGAAGAAGAAGAGTTCAGGAAGAGTGAAAATATGGGAGAATTTCAACGTGCTCTAACGCAGATCAGCAACCAGGGAAAACGTTGTAAGGAGATCACGCACAAGTTGTTGAGTTTTGCACGCAAGACCGATTCCCGAACACAAGAAGTAGATATCAATCAACTGATACTGGAAATTATCGGCCTGACCGAGCAGCGCGCCAAATACAGCAGGATTGTTTTCAAGAGCAATCTTCATTCGGACCTCCCGAGTGTGAGGGCGTCCAACACAGAAATGCAGCAGATTCTTTTAAATATGATCAACAACGCCATTGATGCCATGGAAAAAAGTGGCGGAACCATCACGATTTCAACACAGAAAGCAGAGGATATGGTTGTAACAGAGATCACCGACACCGGCCCGGGGATTCCCATGGCATATCTGGGACGAATTTTCGATCCCTTTTTTACCACAAAACCGGTTGGGAAAGGCACTGGTTTGGGGCTTTCCATCTGCTTTGGCATTGTCAATAAGCTCGGTGGAAATATTCAAGTCAAAAGCGTCGTCGGCCTCGGAACAACATTTCTGGTGATGCTGCCGACTTTCGAAAAGCGGATTGAAACTATAATAAAAAACATTAACCCTGAATAGACGGTAATTTTTATTTCAAATGCGATTATTCATGACCTTAATAAAAGGAGAAAACAATGACACTTTGTAATGTGCTTCTGGTGGATGACGAAACAGCTTTTGTGGAAACCATGACGAAACGCTTGATGAAAAGAAATCTCGATATCTCTACTGCCAACAACGGCAATGATGCTATGCAGCAACTGGAAAATAAAAAAAATATCGAAGTCGTTATCCTGGATGTAAAGATGCCGGGTATGGATGGCATCGAAACACTCAAAGAAATTAAAAAGCGCTTTCCGCTGGTCGAGGTGATCATGCTGACCGGACACGCGACTGTAGAATCAGCCATAGAGGGAATGAAATGGGGTGCACACGACTACTTGATGAAACCCTGCGAGATTGACGTTTTAATGATCAAAGTGGATGAAGCCGCCGCCAAAAAAAGGCGTCATGAAGAACGTATCGCCGAAGCCCGCATAAAAGAAATCACATCCCGGAGGACATAATATTGGGAGATAATCAAATGCAGGATACCCGTGAAACCGACATACCAATCAAACTTTTACTGGTTGATGATGAAGTCGGGTTTTCGACGGTAATAAGCAAACGCATGGGAAAAAGAGGCGTTATTGTTGAAACCGCCGGCAGTGGATCGGAAGCGATTCAGCTTCTGCGATCAAAAGATTTTGATGTCGCGATACTCGATCTGAAGATGGAAGATATGGACGGCATCGAAGTTTTAAAAATATTTAAAAAAATGGTCCCGCAGATGCCGGTAATCATGTTGACAGGACATGGCTCCGAATCTTCAGCCCAGGAAGGCGTGCATCTGGGAGCTTTTGATTATCTGACCAAACCTTGTGAATTAAACGAGTTGCTTCAAAAAATATCCGATGCCGTAGGCATGAAGCATAAGGAGAACATCAAATGAATTCGAGTCGTTTCAACGTTTTGTTTGTGGATGATGAAATCGATTTTCTCAATACGCTTCTCAAACGAATGTCCAAAAGGGGTATTGATGTTCGTGGAGCCGGAAACGGAGAAGAAGGGCTTGGGCTTTTGCGGCAATCATCGTCGGACATTGTTGTATTGGATGTAAGAATGCCGGGTATGGACGGCATTGAGATGCTAAGGGAAATCAAAAGACAGTGGCCGCTTACCGAAGTCATTATGCTCACCGGCCATGCATCGCTAGAAGTTGCCAGGGAGGGTATGGAATTGGGCGCGTTTGATTATCTCATGAAGCCTGTCGACATCGATGAACTCCTTTACAAAATAGAAGATGCGTTTGGAAAAATATCGATCCAGAAAAAAAAAATAAAACAGCTTGAGGAAACAGCTGAAAAAGAAAAATAACTCAACTTTCGGGTTTCGGTTTCATCAGCATAGAATGATCAATTAATATGACACCCCCCTGGCCCCCATAAGCGCTAAGTTATTTTTATTGACATATATATAATATTAACATAATCTTCCA
>DYJC01000011.1 GCA_020723305.1 Desulfosudis oleivorans | reverse complement strand
GTAAGGTATCAACACCGATCCAGTCACCGCTGCCGTCAAAATTCATGGCATTGTTTATATACCCTGAAACCGGCTGGGTGTTGCCGTACAGTACCCCGTTATGGGTTCCGGTTTCATCCGGCAAGGTGCTGCCACTCTTGTTGTCCATGGTGTAATGAGCAATCATTTGATCAGATGGAACAGCAGGTACAGCGATGACATCCGGACGCTCACAACCGGAAATATTTTCACTGGTAACGGCAAAGTACCAGGTTGAACCGTTTGTTAAACCAGATACATTGGCCACCCTCACCTGTACGGTCGCCACCCGCGAGACGCCCTCTTCGCTGATGGAACTGAAAGAGGAATCCGCCTTTGCATATACATGATAGCGTTGGGATAAGGATACACTGTCCCAGGAGAGTGTAACAGCTTTGCTCCGGGGAGATGCAGTCAGATTGGCCGGATTTGCAAGCAAGGTGCATCCGGTTATAACCGTACCATTCCCCTCGTTCCCGGTTGTGTCTACTGTTGTCACCCTGATTTCGACCTGTGTGCCGGCAGTCAAACCCGTAATCTGATAGGTATTGATGTCACCCGATACCTCGGTAAACTCAGTTGATCCATTTACATAAACCCGGTAAGAAGCCAAATCCCCTGCGGAGTTTGAAGAATGATCCCAGGCAATACCCAGTCCGGTATCCTGACATGCCGTAACACGGAGTTGGGTCACTGCTTCCGGAGGAAGATTATCCTGGGTTGTGGTGAATGATGTTTCATCCGAATAAGCGGACCAGCTTCCACGGCTGTCTTTATAGCGGACATGCCAATAGTAGGTGGTTGACCAGTCCAGGTGCCCTCCGGGAATGGTTATCTGGGTCAGATTTGCAGTGCTTTCATCGCTGTCAAATACAGGTTCTGAATAATCGCCGGATGTTACACTTACCTGCCATTGCGAGGCGGCATGGGTGTCTGAATCAGGATCGGAAAATGCCGAAGCGCTCAGCACAGCCATTGAGCTGACATTCAAAGCCCCGTTCAGCGGCAGTTGATTCTGAGGTTGCGCGGGAAGCGTGTTTTCAAACGTCACTTTTATCGTGTCCGCCGGCCCCACATTTGATGCTGCATCAACTGCGGCTACCGAGAAGATATTCTCACCAATGGCAAGCACACCTGTATAGGACCATGTTGTCGCGCCTGGCGTGTAACTCACGCCTGTAGCTGCTCCGTTAACCAGTATCTGAACAGTGTCCGCCGTACAAGTGCCCTCAAGGACGACTTGAGCATTTTGTGTTGTAAAATCGCCACCGCTGTTTGTCGTAATCACCGGAGCAACCGCAGGCGTGGTATCCAGAATGATCTGGATGGAGGTTACACCGCTCTGAATCCCAAATTCATTTTGCGCATACACCTCAAACGTATTTTTACCCTCAATAAGGGTTACGGGATAATTCCAGGTTGTGCTGCCGGATGTATAATTCACACCAGTTGTTGAATTGTTGATAATAATCTGATTCGTGTTGTTCGAACACGTGCCTTCTAACACCAATTCCGGATTATCCGTAACAAAATTATTACCATTATTGTTGGAAATATACGGATTGGCAATTTCCGGGATATAGATTGTGCCGATGCCGCCGTCCTGCTTGCCGTCACCGCCGGTAACCCTAATATTGGCCATGTTAAAACTGTCCGAAGGCCGGGTGGTATAGTAGTATATGGCGATTCTTCCGCCGGCTCCGCCGCCGCCGTCAGCCACATATCCTGCGTTACCGCCATTTGCTGTTATTGATCCTGTGCCGGTAAGTGTTCCAACCGTCAGATGAATAAATCCTCCGGAACCACCACCGCCACTGTATCCTGTTGACGATGCACTTGTAGTTCCATTGGCTCGGATTGAACCACTATTGGTCAATGTGCCGGTAACATTGAGTTTGATTCCACCACCACCCTTTCCGCCGGCTCTGTCTGTACCGTAGGTTGAACTACCACCACCACTGCCGATCTGGGATGGATTATCTATTGCATCATAGGAGGAGCCACCGGTTCCTTCTGAACCACTTCCCCCATTTCCGCCGTGACCGGCTCCACCTCCACCAGTGGACCCTTGAGCTCCTTTACCAGGGCCGTAGTTACCTGAATAACCCCGACCATCCACATCTATCAAAGAGGTTGAATCCACAGTCAGATCTCCGACAACATTGACATCAAGACTGTATTGCTGTGTGGTACTATTGGCAGAATGCCTGATAAATGAATTGTTTAATAATGTGAGATTGTTCACTTTAGCTTTTTGACTTGGTCCCCAAACTACTCCGTTTCGAATAATCACATTGGGAAAGGTGCCTGAATCTGTATTCCAAGCTCCGGAGTGAGAGTTGTTATCGTATATTATCTCGTCTATTAAATTTGCTTCGGATTTATAATAGATAGTTCCACAAGCACCATATTGTTTTCCGGCACCGCCATAAGCGGATGTCGTTCCGGAAAAAGTATTGGAATTGTAGTATATCGCAATTCTTCCACCGGCTCCACCGCCACCGTTAGCCACATATCCTGCGCTACCGCCATTTGCTGTTATCGATCCAGATCCGGCAAGTTCACCGACTGTCAAATGGATAAAACCACCTGACCCGCCACCACCACTGTATCCTGTTGCGTAGCTACTAGTATTTCCATTAGCTCGAATCGCACCATTGTTGGTCAGTATCCCAACAACACTGAGCTTGATTCCACCACCACCCTTTCCACCGGCTCTATCTGTACCGTAGGTTGAGCGACCGCCACCACTGCCGATCTGGGATGGATTACCTATTGCATCATAGGAAGAGCCACCGGTTCCTTCTGAACCACTTCCCCCATTTCCGCCATGACCGGCTCCACCTCCACCACTGTCCCCTTGAGCTCCTTTACCAGAGCCATAGTCACCTGAATAACCCCGGCCATCTCCATCAATAAATGAAGTCGAATCAACAGTTAGATTTCCGATCACTTCGATATCAAGGCTGTATTGTTGTGTGGTGGTATTTGCAGAATGTCTAAAATATGAACCTGTTGATATGGTAATATTCTCAGCCGTAATTTTCTGATCCGCATATAGAAGGGCTTTATTCCGGGCAATCAGGTCCGGAAAGGTTCCAGAAACAAAATTTGCTGAACCATAGTTATTATTGTTATCATATATTATCTGATCCACTCCGGTTGCATCAGATTTGAGATAGACACTTCCGCAGGCACCATACTGTTTACCTGCACCACCAAAAGCAGAAACTGTTCCTGTAAGAGTGTTTGAATTGTAAAAAATCGCAATTCTTCCACCAGCTCCACCGCCGCCGTTAGCCACATATCCTGCGCTACCGCCATTTGCTGTTATTGATCCAGATCCGGCAAGCGCACCGACTGTCAAATTAATAAAACCACCTGACCCGCCACCGCCACTGTATCCTGTTGTAAATGCACTTGTAGCTCCATTAGCCCGAATTGCACCATTATTGGTCAATATACCGGCAACATTGAGTTTGATTCCACCACCACCATTTCCACCGACTCTGTCTGTACCATAGGTTGAGCGACCACCACCACTGCCGATTTGGGATGGATCAGCCACTTGGTCATAGGATGATCCACCGACCCCTTCCACCCCACTCCCACCATTACCGCCATGACCGGCTCCACCTCCACCACTGTCCCCTTGAGCTCCTTTACCAGGGCCATTATCACTAGCATAACCACGACCACTAGCATCTATAAAAGAGGTTGAATCTATAGTCAGATTTTCGGTAACCTCGATATCAAGTTTGTATTGCTGGGTGGTACTGTTTGCAGAATGTCTGAGATACGAACCTATTGATATGGTAAGGTTCTCGGCCGTAATTTTCTGATCAGCATATAAAAAGACTTTATTCCGGACAATCAGGTCCGGAAAGGTTCCGGAAACATAATTTACTGCACCATAATTGTTATTGTTGTCATATATGACCTGATCCACTCCGGTTGCATCAGATTTGAGATAGATACTTCCGCAAGCACCATACTGTTTACCTGCACCACCAAAAGCAGAAACTGTTCCTGTAAAAGTGTTTGAATTGTAAAAAATCGCAATTCTTCCACCAGCTCCGCCGCCGCCGTTAGCCACATATCCTGCGCTACCGCCATTTGCTGTTATTGATCCAGATCCGGCAAGCGCACCGACTGTCAAATTAATAAAACCACCTGACCCGCCACCGCCACTGTATCCTGTTGTAAATGCACTTGTAGCTCCATTAGCCCGAATTGCACCATTATTGGTCAATGTCCCGGCAACATTAAGTTTGATTCCGCCACCACCCTTTCCACCGGCTCTATCTGTACCGTAGGTTGAGCGACCGCCACCACTGCCGATCTGGGATGGATTACCTATTGCATCATAGGAAGAGCCACCGGTTCCTTCTGAACCACTTCCCCCATTTCCGCCATGACCGGCTCCACCTCCACCACTGTCCCCTTGAGCTCCTTTACCAGAGCCATAGTCACCTGAATAACCCCGCCCGTTAACGTCAATTGTAGAACCGGATTCAATTGTCAGGTTACCTGTAATTCCAATATCTAAAATATATTGCTGCGTGGTACTATTGGAAACATGGGTCACATTTGCCCCATTGATAAGCGATATGTTTTCAAATTGATGAAACCCTTTTATCGTCAAGGTGCACGCATCAACAGTTATGGAATGGTTATCATATGTTGTATCGTTTTCTTCTATCGTGGTGTTTGTGGAAATAAGAAGATTGTCTGCTTTGGCAATCCCTGATGATAAGACTAAAAAATTCAATATAATCATCAGATAGATAATGAAACTGGTAGTCCTTCCCATTCTTCGAAAATCAGGTTGATGATAATCCGGGTTGGACAGGGCTGCGGTTGCTGATTGACGTTTTACAGACATGAGTTCCTCTGTTTGTTTATTGTTTAAATAGTTTTATAGTTTAAAACCAATTCAAATGCTTTTCACATTATTTGTTTCATTGTTCTTTTTCATTTAACTTGTTTTCATTTTCGCTGTCTTTTTTCCCACAGGTATTACAATTTCCAATGGTTTTCAGTCTCTCCTCTCTGGGTTTTTGTGAAAGAGAAAGATGTTCCAAGTATGTTTCATAACTGTTCAGCCCTCCTTCGAGAAAAAAGAGAGGGCCGATGTTGGCTTTTGAGAATAAGTTTTCTATGGTTTCATATTCTTTTCCATCCTGGTTGAGGATGAGGATGGATGAATCTGGTCTTGTTTTAATTTGATTCACCACAGAGGCACAGAGATTGGAGGGATAATTATCACATAGGGATGATAGATTATGTGCTTCGGGAAATTGTTTTTTGATTCCTTGATCCGGTTTCTTGGAAGCATCGATAACAATTATATCACCTGATGTCTTTTCGGTGAAAAGATCCTGGGGTGAAACCAGGCTGAATGTGTTCGCTTCGATGAGGTCCCCTTCCAGCGGACCATTTTGATGTCTCCAGGTAGTAAGGCCTCCGGTCAGAACCGAGGCTTTGAAACCTTTTTGATTCAGATTGCTGCATTCCTGTTTTAAAAGAGCGGTGGAAAAGCCGTTGTTGATGAGAACAACAGGTTTGGTTTTTAGGAACGGCTTGGTTTTGATCGCGTGAAGAGGAAAATTCAAGGAGCCTGGGATTCTGATTTTGTCGTATGCTTCTTTTGAACGGGTATCAATAAGAAATAGTTTATCTTGTTTATACTTTTGAAGCGTGGATGTTACGGAACTGATAGGCGCAATCACCTTCGCATAAGATATAATAGGAATTAGCATTAAAATGATAGTAACTGTTATTATTTTCTGTTTCATAATTTCAATTTTTCATCATAGAGACTTTAATTTTTCACCACAGAGACACGGAGGGCACAGAGATATTTTTGGTTTTATTTTCCGCTGAGACAGGCGGAAAATAAAAAAACACAGCCCTCTGGGCAAATTACATTTTATTCATTTGATTCAGCTATCGCATAGCCTGGTTTTTATTACCGGCCGTATCTCCGGCCGGTAATAATATCATTCCCTCTGGGTACTCTGTGTCTCTGTGGTTTTATTTTTTTTACCACAGAGACACGGAGGGCACAGAGATATTTTTTGGTTTTATTTTCCGCTGAGACAGGCGGAAAATAAAAAAACACAGCCCTCCGGGCAAATTACATTTTATTCATTTGATTCAGCTATCGCATAGCCTGATTTTTATTACCGGCCGTATCTCCGGCCGGTAATAATTTTATTCCCTCTGTGCACTCTGTGTCTCTGTGGTTTTATTTTTTTATCACAGAGACACAGAGGGTTCAGAGTTGTTTGGACAAATTACATTTTTATTCGTTTAATTCCATCCTTTAATACCGGTACATTGAAATTAATCAGAAGGCCGGTTTGAATTTTAGTCAATTTCAAATATGTCATCAGTTGCGCTTCATGTATGGGCATCAGACTTTCACACGCTTTCAGCTCAACAATCAATTTGCCTGGAAACATCAAGTCCAGCCTGTACCCGCAATCAAGTTTACGCCCTTTATATTCAACCAGCAGTTCCTTTTGTCTTTCATGGGCAACATTTCTTTCATTGAGTTCAATACTCAGGCACTTTTCATATGCAGATTCCAACAGGCCCGGCCCAAGGGCTTTGTGTACTTCTATGGCGGCCCCGATCACTAATCCTGTGAGTTCATTAATGGTCATTTTTTCAAAATAAAATGCTTTTCACCACAGAGACACAGAGGACACAGAGATATTTTTGGTTTTATTTTCCGCTGAGACAAGCGGAAAATAAAAAAACCATGTTTTCTTTGGACATACATACTTTTTGTACATCCGGCGTAGCCTGGATTTGTTTATACCGGCCGTATCTCCGGCCGGTATAAATTATTATTCTCTCTGTGTTCTCCGTGTCTCTGTGGTTCTCTTTTTACTGCAATCCAATCTCCACCATATTTTCAACACTCGGTGTTATAGTAACCACCGCACTATAAACCTGCTTTCCATCTTTATCTGCACGGAACTTATAAGCCCTGTCCGGTATAAGAAATTCAGCAACTCCGAGGGTATCGGTGTATTTATTCCAGTTCATGTAAGAACCCGCACCGGTAAAGAGATAGACCCGTGCATTTTGGACATCCGATCCTGAACGGGTTACATGCACCCTGGCAAGTCCCTGATTGATGGTTACGGCGACATCCTCTGCGGTGAAAGGAGTAGACCAGAACTGGTAGCCGAGATAATCAGCCCGCACTTTGTATGCAACAGCAGGCAGATTAAAAGTCACCTGGCCATTGGCATCGGTTGTCTTGTTCTGACTCATGTAAGAACCACCGGATGTAAACAGATAGACTTTTACTCCGGATAGGGGCGCTGGGGTTGACTGATACAACCCTTCTACAGTAACCACGACATCCTGATGCGCGATCAGGTAATTGTCTGACAGGGTATCCGGTACCGAGTAGATACCGGTCCAGAATTGGTAACCCAGATAATCGACTCTGTATTTGTAATTACCATCCGCAAGGTTGAAGGTGACTTGCCCATTGGTATCGGTGGTACCGGACATTCCCAGGTACGATCCTTGCGCGCTGAAGGCATAACATCGCGCTCCAACCAGTGGATCTGTACTGGTAAGGAGAACCGTAAGTGTAAAGGCGCCACCACCTGTCGAGATTGGTATGGGATTGACCTGACCGGCCGCAAGCGTCTCATTTCCCGACCAGTACTGGTTGTTCTGGTAATCAGCCCGGAACTTATACGCACCTGCCGGCAGTCGGAATAAAGCTTTACCGTTGGCATTGGTTGACTGATTCATGTTCAGATAGGAGCCGGATACGGTAAACGCATATACCGGTACGGAGAAGAGCGGTTGACCGGCTCCTGTGACCGTAATTTCAGCATCGGCCATGGCGATATCAACAGCGGTATCTGTCTGGATGAATTCCCCTGACCAGAACTGTTGATTGCGGTAATCTGCCCGGACTTTATATGCCTTGTTTGGCAGATTAAAGACCACTTGGCCGTTTGAATCTGTTGTCTGAGTCTGGCTCATATAAGATCCGGCCTGAGTAAACAGGTAGACCGGAACACCCGAAAGCGGTGCTGCAACACCCTGGAATACACTATTGATGGAAACAACGACATCCTGATGTGGGATGGTCATTGTATCATTCAGGATGGCCGGCACATTGTAGACAGTGCTCCAGAACTTGTATCCAAGATAATCCACCCTGAATTTGTAGTTTCCGTTTGCTAGTTCAAAAGAAACCTGGCCTTCGCTGCTGGTGACCGCATTCATCCCCAGATAAGTACCGCTTTCGCTGAAAACATAGCAACTCGCTCCAGTCAGCGGGGTATTTTCCCCTTTGAGAACCGTAAAGGTAAACGGTCCTCCGCCGGTTGAGATGGCTGCCGGGTTGACCTGATCCTGAACCAGAGAGACTTCATCGGACCAGTAATTACTGCCCTGATAATCTCCCCGGAACTTATAGATGCCGGATGCCGGTAGTCTGAAAACAGCTTTTCCTTCTGTATTGGTATGCTGATTCATGTTCAGATAGGAATTGGAACCGGTAAAGACATATACCGGAATATCCGGAATCGGCTGTCCACCGCCTGAGACAGTAACCTCAGCATCGGCCATGGGGATATCCACAATTGTATTGGTCTGGATGAATTCCCCTGACCAGAACTGCCGGCTGCGATAATCCGCCCGGACTTTGTATGATTTATCCGGCAGATTGAAAACCACCTGACCATTGGAATCCGTCAGGGTATTCAGATTCATGTAGCTCCCGGTAGGTGTAAACAGATAGACCGGGATGGAAGAAACCGGTTGTTGGGTACCCTGATAGGTTCCGCTTACGGTTATGGCTACATTCTGATGAGGAATAGTAATGGTTCCGTACAGGGTTTCCGGCACATCATACAATACCGGACTCCAGAACTGATACCCAAGGTAATCCACACGGATATTGTAGTTACCATCGGCAAGATCAAAAGAGACCTCACCTTCACTGCTGGTGGGTCCGTATGTACCAAAATAGGTCCCGGATTCACTGAACACATAGCACATGACCCCGACCAGCGGATCATCCGCCCCTTTTAAGACGGAAAGGGAGAAGGTGCCGCCACCGGTTGTGATGGGTACCTGGTTGACCTGACCGGCAACAAGGGTTGTGTTCTCACTCCAGTATTGGCCGGCCTGGTAATCTGCCCTGAATTTATAATTACCGGCAGACGGCAGACGGAAAACAGCCATTCCATTTTCGTCTGTCGACTGGTTCAGATTCAGATAGGAGCCTGATAATGTAAATGCATATACCCGAACCCCTTCAAGATAAAAATCGCCCCATCCAACCTGGACTTCAGCATCGGCCATGGGGATCTCAATTGTTTCATCCGCGAATACAAAAGGATCGGACCAGAACTGTAGACCCCGATAATCGGCACGCACTTTGTAGGAGACTTCCGGAAGGTGGAAGACGGCCTGGCCGGCGGAATTTGTCTGGAAAGTCCGGTTCATGTATGAGCCTGCTTCCGTAAACAGATAAACTGGAATATTTTCAACAGGGGTTGCTGCCTGATCATAGAGCCCGCTTACGGTTATGGTTATATCCTGATGGGGTATGGTCAGATCGATTCCTGTATCCGAATTTATCAAGGTTTCTGCACTCCAGAACTGGTGGCCCAGATAATCAGCACGAACCTTATATATCCCCTGAGGCACGTTAAATGAGATGTTGCCCGCTCCATCAGTAACATTATTTGCCCCCAGGTAACTGCCGTTTTCCCTGAACAGGTAAGCCCGGATACCTTCCATTGGAACGGTTGAACTCTCCTGAACGGTTATGGTGAATGATCCTCCACCGGCAGAAACCGAAAACTGATTGCTGCCTCCGCTGATTACTGCATTGTCCTGGCTGAAATACTGGCCACCCATGATGTCAGCCCTGAAATCATAACCAGCACCTGCGGGAAGGGTAAACACTACTGTGCCGTCCAGGAGGGTTGTTCCGTTCAGACCCAGGTATGACCCAGCCGCGGTGAAAACATACACTTTTACATTTTCTGCCGGTCCTGCCGCGGTTGCAACAGAAACAGTTACCGTCTCGACCGGAATCGAAATGGTTGCTGAAAAAGTCCCGGGAAGGGTTATCACACCAGACCAGAACCGGGTACCCAGATATTCTGCGCGGAACTTGACATTGCCCTGGGAAAAATCAGCAGGATTAAACACGGCAATGCCGTTTTGGTCCGTATCTGCATTCAACCCCAGATAAGACCCTGCCTCATTGAACGCGTATATCCGGATATCCGGAAGAGGTGTTCCATCTTGTGTCTGAAGGGTCACATTGATGGTTTGCGGTGTTTCCGCCATCTGAGTAAAGAAAGCGGCGGTTTCCGACCACTCTCCGGTCAAACCATCCGGATCCTGCGCCTGGGTCCTCAGAAAGTACCGGGTGTTGTCGGTAAGCGCCTCTGTAATAGTCCACGTCCGCTGGTCTGACATCCCTTCTGCTGCCAGATTGGTTAGTTCCGGATCCAGATAAACTTCAAACCGGTAAGAAAGCGTATCCCCATCCGGATCCATTGCCGGAGCAGCCGAAAGAACAGGGGTAAGGGTTGTCACCCAGGAAAGGTCTCCTGGATTTTCTAGAATAACCTTTTGCGGTGCTTCATTGTGTGTGTTTACAAAAAAGCTTCCCAATGCCCAGGGACTCTCTGTCACACCATCAGAAGCCTTTACACGGAAATAATACATGGTGTTGTCGGTAAGGCCTGTTGTGTGAAATGTTGTTTGACTATTGCCCTCCGGTATCGGGCCGGATATGATTTTTCCAGTGCTGTCAAAAGTGGCTGCCGTATCGATTTCAAACAGATAGGTTACCGTATCACCATCCCCATCGGTTGAATTATGAACAACAAGATCAACGGAAAGAGAACTCTGCTCACTCTGTGCTACCGGTGATGAAATTACCGGTATGGCCGGCGCATGGTTTCCGGTATTGACGCTGAACATGCTGAGTGCGGTTGCGGTTTGGGCGCCGTTACCGTCGGATGCTGTCGCCCGGAAATAGTAATCCGATCCATCGGTCAAGGTCTGATTCACTGTCCAGGAAATAAAACGGTCGGAAGGTTCCGGAGTGAATGAGGCTGATGCAACCAGGTTGGCCATCTGACTATCTGCATAAATCTCAAAATTGTAAGTGAGCAAATCTCTATCCGGATCATTCGCCGCAGAGACTTGCACCATCGGTGTCAGGGAATTCACATCTGTTCCGTTTTTCGGGTAACTGATATAAAAAGCCGAGGGCGCGCTATTCGCTGTGTTTACCAGAAATGATCCATATGCCCACTGACTTCTGGCAACACCATCTGAGGCCCGTACGCGAAATACATAGGAAGTGTTCTCGGAAAGCGCCGGTGACACTGTGGCGGATGTGTTCCCTGCCCCTTCTGTAACCCCGGAGTATGTTGCGACCTTTTGAGATAGTGTTTCGTCCGTAAAAATCTCAAAATCATAGGTAAGGACATCACTGTCCGGATCTGTGCTGTTTTCGATGGTAAGAACCGGGGTAAGGGATGTTATTTCATCCCCTGCTGCTGGAGAAAGGATAACCGGCACGGACGGCGGAGTGTCTTTCCTGGTTGGATCTGTCCCCAAAAGGTATTCCATATAATCTGAAATACCGTCATTGTCGTAGTCTCCAGTGCCATCCCGGTCAAGGGTTCCAAAATGGGCCATTTCCCAGTCATCGTTAAGGCTGTCGCCATCCGTATCATCATGGGAGTTAACGGTAATCATCGCTCTTTTGGTATCCGCAAGGATACCGTCAGAAGCGGTAAATGAGTTGTTGTAGATCCCTGCCTGTCCTGTTGAAGGCGTCCATCTGAAAATGCCGGTACCGTTTCCCTGGTCCGTAAAAGAAGCGCCAACCGGCAGAGAAGGCGCAGACAAAACCGGAATCGTTCCATTGGGATCGGATGCTTCTACGAGAAATGAAATTTCCTGTCCCTCGATTACGGATCGATCCGGAATAAACGCCATTACCGGAGCTTGCGGCATTGTACCAGGATCATCAAAAACAACCGTATAGTTTGACGCAGGATTCACATCAAAAAGATTGATAAAATGATTCCAACCATCTGCCGGATTTGCTTTCCGTTCTTTGGAAAGCCAGAAATTCTCATCCTTGATCTGTTTCCCTCCGGCACTGGTTATGCTTTTCAGGATCATCTGCCCGTTCCGGGGGTCCGGGAGTTTGATAATGACAAAGCCGGTCTGGGGATTCGTGGAAAGGGTATAAAAAATTTCGGTGCCGCTTGTTTTCTGAAACTGGATGGAAGAAGATGAAGAAAGATTGGTCACATCCGAGTCTTCGCTGTCCGACTCAAACAGCTTGTAGCTGGAACCGGCTATTGAGAGAAAATCCCGGATGCCATCCCTTCCGGGAAAATCTGTAAGCACATCACGAACAAGAAAATGGGTATGGATATTCTCCTGTTTAATAATGGATGTCAGCTCTCCTCCCAGTTCATCTGAATGGGAAACTGTTGCGCCAAAGGAAACAAACTCTCCGGAAAGGGAACAGGTCATGATCCATCTTGCCATGCCGGATGTCGAAGGTTCTATATCACCGAGATTGGCCAGTAATGTGTTGGCGGCAGGTTTGTCATCGACCATACACTTTTCTATAGCGAATCCGATCAGAAGACCCTGTGCATTTTCTTTTATTTTCGGCTGGGCAGAATCGATCTTCAGATTTTTTGCAATTCCCGACCCGGTGTTTTTTACTCTCAATCCCAGCGTAAATGGCACCGATGGTTCGGTTTGCGTTGTAAATGCATCATCCCCATACACATTCTTTGTGATAAAATAATCCAGCATCAGCTCCGGCATTGGTTTTACATAAATATAGTCCGGTGTTACCTTTGTTACGTTTTCTTCCCCTCCGATAGTATATGTCAGCGTTGCACCCACATAGTAAAGTTTGCCCTGGGGCCGGCTATCCGCAGCACCCGGAACCGGTATAATCAGCCAGTAGATATCAGCGGACGCTGAGGGAGATACCCGACCGCTGCCATCCACATTATTGATGTTTTCCATTGAATCCACACGAATCCAGAAACGGGCGCCTGTTGTTTCCGGGTCGGCATTGGGATCAAAACTTGCAACAACCGGATTGCCGTCTTCATCGGTGAAATTGACATCAATGTCCACATCCTCAAGGGATATGTTTGTCAGTCCATTATTGATTTTCATATGAGCCAGAAAAGCCTGACGTTCCAGGGAAACCTCCTGCTTGATCTCAAGCTTAACCTCAGCACAAAGGGATTCCGCAGCATTTGCATTCCCAGGAAAAAGGTGTGAAAGACTGAGTATAATTATTGAGATAATAGTAGTGATGTGTCTGATGGTGAATAGTCTGCTCATATTTTGTTCCCTGTTTTTATCAATTCATTTTTGCGGATAACCCCTCACCTTCCAAATGAAAACGATCGAAACTCATTTGAGGGTTATTTCCGCCGGTACCCAATATCTGCATTGCAATATAGTTTTCCGCACCTTTTTGAAAAACCCGGTTCTGAGGGTCAGATAGAATCCATTGATCTTTATGATTGAACTCTGCCCAGTTATGAAACCCGGCTGGTTTCAATATGGAATTTTCTTTGCAAATATATCCGCTGAAACCACGGGCTGGAATTTCCAATGCCCGGCAAAGTGCAACAAAAAGGTACATGTACTCGGTACAATCCCCTTTTTTCTTGTTTAAGGCATAAAGGGCACCTCGATCCTGCTTGATGTAACCATTGTATTCAATATAACCGGCTACCCAATCATGTATCGCAGAAGCAGTCGCTAAGGTATCGTCCTTCTTCAATGAGTTTGCCTTATGAATCAAATCCAATTGATCGGACTCGATATACGGTTCCGGCCTGAGAAAGATTTGTGAATTATCATTCTCCAGTAGATTATTTTCCAGAGACACTTTCAAATCTGCTGTTATCGTGATAATTTTTGTACCATGGGGGGGAATATTCGTGAGCATAAATTCAAGCATCTGGTTTCCCAGAGCATCGGAGACGGTTTGAAAAGGCATGGAAGCATTGATGTTTTCGCAATGCTGGGTGGTTGTGTCTTTAACAGGCGCCCAGGTACGGAAAAGGCCGTTCTTTACAAGTTGGTTTCCATTATTCTGGATGGTAAAACTGTATCGAATGGTTCGAGGGATAGTAATTTCTGTTTGATTTTTTCTGCTGCCATCAACCTTACAAAATTTTATCGACAGTATTAATGCGATACAAAAAACAAGCATAATTCCGGTGTAAAAAGATTTCTTCATAAAGTTCAGTATTGTATTATCGTGTGAAGTTTTATAACTTACTGAAATTCAAACACAAGGAAGGAATAATGTTCCGTCTCATCGCGTCTGTTTTCGAATCCGCCATATGTAATTCTAACGGCCGCATAAAGAGTTCTGCGATTTTCATACGATTTTTCATTTTTGGCCCTATCATTCTCTTTTTCGCTTGTCAAATAAAAATCAGACATTCTATTTCATTGCTTGGAAGAATTTACTCCTACTTCAAATGATGATTGAAAACAGAATTGTTTCATCCTATATATAAATGGTTTAACAAAACATATTACAATCTATATCTTTCCCTTTGAACGATTTCAGCATCTATTCGGATATAAAAGGATAATAAGTGGACTGCCCAAAATGTGACTTTAAACAGGCTGACACAAATATAGAGTGCGTGAACTGCGGGATAATTTTTAAAAAATTCCGGGCATACCAATCCAATCCTCAACAATCTTCAGCAAGATCATCACATAAATCAGCCGAACATCAAAGTAGTATGGAAACAGTAAAATTTATTTTGTTCCATATGGAGTCCGAGGTCAACGGCCTGCTATTAACAGGCAGAGTTATTATATTTACATTGCTTTTTATCTGGGGATGGAAATTCGTAGTGTCTTCAATAGAGTGCAACTATGTAGGAGAAAGCTTTCTTCACCTGGTTAACCTGCCCTTTCATGAAGCCGGGCATATCATTTGTATCCCATTTGGAAAATTTATCCACACTCTTGGTGGGACCTTAGGCCAGCTAATGATGCCTGCGATCTGCCTTATTGTGTTTCTCATTAAAACCAGAGATCCATTCGGAGGCTCAGTCGCTCTTTGGTGGCTTGGCCAGAATTTTATGGATATCGCCCCGTATATCAATGATGCAAGGGCTTTGAAATTAACTCTTTTGGGTGGTGTCACAGGCCGGGAAACCGTTGATTATCATGATTGGGAATTTATATTGCGCAAAATGGGCTGGCTCAGGTGGGATCATACCATCGCTTCAATGTCTAAAGGGATTGGTGTCTTTTTAATGCTGGCATCATTTGCCTGGGGTGGGTATATTTTATATCTCCAGTATCAAAAAGTCAGAACAAAAAGTAAATTGTAATGTTCACCTCACACCCCACAGACTGACTGCTAATTTCCGGTGCATCCTTATTTAACAAATTGAGAATAAGTGATTTTTATAAAAAGGACAAGAAGATGGTTGGATGATGAACGGGGGCTAAAGATGTGTGCAATCGGATTCTTTTTGATGTAAATCCAAGAGGGTTTTTTGTAAACTTTCCTTCCATGGTTTAGGTTGAATCCCGAAATTTTCAATAATCTTATTACAATTCAATACGGAATTCATCGGTCTTTTTGTCGGGGTTGGATATTCTGAGGATGGAATCGGCAGCAGAGATTTCAGCCTGAATGTCTGATTTCGGCCTGCGAGTTTAAAAATCTGTTCGGCAAATGCGAACCAGGTTGTCTCTCCTTTTCCGCAAAAATGATAGATCCCCCATGGCAAGTCTTTGTTTGTAAAGTACCTGTTCGTGATCGTTGTAATTGCCTCTGCAAGGTCGGATGCGAATGTGGGACACCCTTTTTGATCGTTTACTACCTTGATGGTCTCTTTTTCCCTGCCCAAACGGAGCATGGTTTTAACGAAATTCGTGCCATGTGCGCTGCACAGCCAGGAGGTCCGGATAATGATATGTTTTTCCAGAATAGTTTGAATCAGGGCATCTCCGGCAGCCTTGCTCTTTCCGTAAACACCGGCTGGAGAAACCGGATCATCCTCCAGATAGTCGCCGCTCTTGGTTCCATCAAACACATAATCGGTTGAGATGTGAATGAGTGGAATATCTTTGACTTTGCAAAACCGTGCAATCAAACCCGGGCCTTTGGCATTCACGGCAAAAGCAGTCTCTTCGTCAGATTCAGCCTTGTCCACGGCTGTATAGGCAGCTGCATTGATGACCAGTTTGATTTGAGGCAGACCCGTATATTTTTCAACGGATGATGGATCGGTTATATCGATTTCAGGAAGATCTGCTGCAACAAAATCGGTTTTCGATTTTTCCATCTGGATACACAATTCTGTTCCGACCTGCCCTTTGCATCCGATAATGAGAATGGTCATCTGTATTCCCCATAGGCCGGTAATCGACCGGGTTCAATATCTTTCAGACGGTTGTAGTTTGAATCCTTTTCAGACAGAATCGGCTTATCAAGAGGCCATTCTATCCCGAGATCCGGATCATTCCAGATCACACCGCCTTCACATTCAGGTGCATAAAAATCACTGCATTTATATGCAAAAAGTGCGATCGGACTGAGAACCGCAAATCCATGGGCAAATCCTTCCGGAATGTAGAGCTGCTGTTTGTTCTGTTCACTCAGATAAGCGCCGACCCACTGCCCGAAAGTAGGTGATCCCCTTCGGATATCCAGGGCGATATCATATATCTCTCCTTGCAATACCTGAACAAGCTTGGCTTGCGGTTTTGGGAACTGATAATGAAGACCCCGCAAGGTGCCCTGGATTGAATAGGAAAAATTATCCTGGACAAAATCTGAACAAATACCCTGTTCAACATATCGTTCCTTATGATAGGTTTCATAGAAGTAACCGCGGCTGTCTGAAAATGCCCTGGGTTCTATGATGAACACCTTTTCCAGATTAGTTGGTATCACTTTCATAGAATAAACTTCTCATCATGTTTGAGCATTTCCAGCAAATACTGGCCATAATTATTTTTGGCCAGGGTTCTTGCTATCACTTCAACCTGTGTCCGGCTGATATATCCCATTTTGTATGCGATTTCATCAATGCAGGCAACGCGCAGTCCCTGCCGTTCTTCAATGGCCTCAATAAAATTGGAAGCCTGCATCAGGCTTTCATGGGTTCCGGTGTCGAGCCAGGCAACGCCTCTGCCCAATTTCTGGACATACAATTCTCCCATTTCCAGATAGGTTTTATTGACATCCGTGATTTCCAGCTCTCCCCTGGCAGACGGCTTGAGACCAGCGGCAATATCCACAACACGATTATCATAAAAGTAAAGGCCGGTTACCGCCCAGTTGGAAAGCGGTTCTTTGGGTTTTTCCACAATATTTATGGCCTGACCGTTTTTATCAAATTTTACAACCCCGTATCGTTCCGGATCTTTCACCCAGTATCCGAAAACAGTCGCACCGGTTTTTCTGACAAGTGCATCTTTCAACTGTTCGATCAAACCATGTCCATAAAAAATATTGTCCCCCAGAATTAGGCAGACGTTCTGACCACCGATAAACTCTTTCCCAATGGTAAACGCCTGGGCCAATCCTTCCGGATGCGGCTGAACAGCATAGGTGAAAGAGATTCCCCATTGAGAACCATCCTCCAGAAGTCTTTTAAAATTGGGAAGATCCTCTGGGGTTGAAATAATCAATATATCGCGAATGCCCGCAAGCATAAGAACAGACAAAGGGTAGTAAATCATCGGTTTGTCGTAAACCGGCAGAAGTTGTTTACTGACAACCTTTGTAATCGGATACAGTCTGGTACCGGAACCACCTGCCAGAATAATGCCCTTCATCCTATTCAATTCCTTTCATCTTTGAAATAAATCGTAGAGGCAGAACCCTGTGCCCGCCCATTCATCGTCTTTTATAGTTGTTTTCAATCCATTTTTGATACTCACCGCTTCGAACCGAGTTTACCCAGTCCATATGATCGATATACCAGTCAAGGGTCTCTGCGATTGCATCCTGAAAGACAAATCTGGCTTTCCAGCCCAGTTCCCTTTTGATCTTTGAGGCATCAATGGCATACCGTCGATCGTGACCAGGCCGATCAGTTACAAATCGGATTAAATTCCGGCTGGTATTTTTCCCGGAACGGCCGAGTTTTGCATCCATCAGATCGCAAAGCAGGTGAACGATCTGGATGTTCTGGAGTTCGGTTCCGCCTCCGATATTGTAAGTTTCACCAACAATCCCCTCATCAAAAACTTTTACTAAAGCCTCACAATGATCTATCACATAAAGCCAGTCCCGGACATTTTTCCCATCCCCGTAAACAGGCAGTTCTTTATTTTCAATGATATGTAAAATCATCAGCGGAATCAATTTTTCCGGAAACTGATATGGGCCGTAATTGTTGGAACAGTTTGTCACAAGAACCGGAAGACCAAAGGTTCTGAAATACGCTTTTACCAGATGATCCGAAGAGGCTTTGGATGCAGAATAAGGACTGGATGGATCATATGGCGTTTTCTCCGTAAAGTACCCTTTTGCACCCAGACTCCCATATACTTCATCCGTTGAAATATGCAGAAAACGGAAATCGGAATGCTGTCCATTTTGTTTCCACATGGCAAGGCCGGCTTCCAGGAGTTGAAATGTACCATTCACATTGGTCTTGATAAATTCTTCCGGTCCGTGGATGGAACGGTCCACATGGGACTCGGCGGCAAAATGAATGACCCCGTTGAATTTCTCCTTCTGAAACAGATATTTCAACAGTTGGGCATCACAAATATCACCATGAATAAAACAATACCGGGCTTGCTGACTTTCCGGCAAATTTTCGAGATTCAACGGGTTGCCGGCATAGGTCAAGGCATCCAGGTTATAAATCCGGATTTCGGGTCTGAGCTGTAATGTATGCCGGATAAAATTGGAACCGATAAATCCAGATCCACCGGTAACTAAAATCTTTTTTTCCTTCATATTGTTCCTGTCAATCCAGACGGATCGTAATTTTTTTTAATGCCACGGCATTTTCATCCTGAACCAAAAACCGTTTCCAGATCGTGGGCCGGAGTAAAACCGGTTTCAAGCATTTTCTTATTATCAAACACCAGATTTAATGCAAGCTTTTCATAGCAGGCATGAATCCACTCTTTTTTTCCCGGGAAAAACAACCCGATCATTCTTGTCGCAGCATAGATAATTGACAATGGGCAGGAAAGCACCGGCAAAGCGGTCCGACCTGATGACTTCCGGAAAATGTCGATAATCTCAATAAATGAATAGGGTTTTTGATCACATACATTGAATATCAAGGGTTTTTTCATTCCGGATTGTTCTGCCTCAATCCAGAACTCGATCCAATCAGCCAGATTGGCCTTTGCCAGGGCTGACATCATCTGTCTACCTGAGCCGAATTTCAGATAGGCCAGTTTGAACGGCGCCAATACTCTTCGATCCAGATTCAAACTCCAAGCGCTATCATACACCGGCGCTAGCCTGAAAATGGTCAGAAATCGCAACTGATCGGTTTGCAGCAGATTCAGCAAACGGTTCTCGGCATCCAGTTTGCTTTTGCCGTAGTCACTGGTGGGGTTGCAAACATGGGATTCCGTTACAGGTATGGTCAACCCATGCTCGCCATAAACAGAGATGGAAGAGAGAAAAATAAACTGCACATCCGGGTTGGCCAGATATGCGGTTCTGGCGATTTTTTCCGTGGCAATGCTGTTGACTTCAAAATAGGTTTTTTGATCTATTTTCTGAAGACTCTGGTGAGCGATGGCCGCGCTGTGAATGACAATATCCGGAGAAAAATCTTGAATCTGTTTTTCTATGGTTTCGATACTGGACAGATCGGATTTTTCCCAGATGATTGAATTGTCTGCAATCGGGGCATGATGATGATAAAGACCCATTATCTTGTTTTTACCGGACAACCGCGTGGCCAATGACTTTCCGATATACCCGGAAGCGCCGGTAATGAGAATCCGTTTCATATATTGTAGTGTTTTTTCCATACCTGAAACATCAGCACATCCCATATCTCATGCTGCCGGTTCTGTCTTCCGGAAAGGTGTTCAGCCCATTTGAGATGAATCGGGCCTGGATTCAGAAAACCCTGTTCTTTCATCTGACGCTTATCCAGCAGCGATTCAGCCCAGTCCCGGAGAGGCCCCCGCAACCATGTATCCAGGGGAATCGCGAAACCGGTTTTGGGTCTTTCGATCAGAGTTCTGGGTACATATTTGTACAGCACTTCACGAAGAATCCGTTTTCCCTGTCTGTTTTTTACTTTCATTTCAAGGGGCAGGCTCCAAGCAAATTCAACAACACGGTGATCCAGTATGGGAACACGGGTTTCCAGGCTTACTCCCATGCTAGCGCGATCCACCTTGGTCAGGATATCATCCGGCAGATAGGTGATCAGATCCAGAGCCATCATCTTATGGGTAAAATTCCGGAAATGTAAGTCATGATGATTGCCCGTGATCCTGGTAAAAGGCTCCTGACTTCCGATTACGATGGATTCCGGGTTTTTCCAGTGAGAGACAAAACTGTGATACATCAATTCAGGAGTTTCGGCAGTAATGGCTTCCGATAGTTTGTAAATTCGATCTCCAGGGGTATCCAGTCTGAACTTTTCAGGCAGCACTGAAATCAGTTTATAAAGCAAGGAGTCCCATGCTTCCGGCGGAACAGATTGGAAAATGCGGGCAAAAGCGATTCTTGCCGGAACAGGAATCCATCGGATCACATTCCAGATCGATTCCCATAAAAAATGGCGGTTGTAACCGCCAAAGATTTCATCCCCTCCATCCCCGGAGAGACAAACCGTGACATGCTCGCGTGTCAGTTTTGAAAGCAGATAGGTCGGGATCTGTGAGGAATCGGAGAATGGTTCATCAAACAAAGCCGGCAATTCAGGGATAACCTGCTGAGCATCCTCAGAAGAAACATATAATTCCGTATGGTCTGTTCCCAGGTGCCGGGCAACATTTTTTGCATAACCTGCTTCATCATAGCCGGTTTCATGAAAGCCGATGGAAAATGTTTTCACTTTCCGGGTGGACTGGGCCTGCATCAGGGCAACGATTGTTGATGAGTCTACTCCTCCGGAAAGGAAAGCCCCCAAAGGCACATCGCTGATCATTCGAAGCCGCACTGCGTCCCGAAGAAGAGAATCCAGACGTTCGACTGCTTCCTCAAAGCGAATGGAAAGAGTATTCTTCTGTCCGGATTTTGCTACATCCAGAGCCGACCAATATGCCTCTGGTTTAGGGTTCCAGGAGTCTTTACAGAGTTCTTCCGGCGATAGGCAAAGAAAGGTTCCAGGTAGCAGTTTCCATGTATTTTGGAAAATGGAATATGGTGCAGGTATGTTGCTGTGCCGGAAAAATAAAGCGAGCGCATTCCTGTCGATTCGGGGATTGAAATCAGGATGCTTCATGATCGGTTTCAGTTCTGAACCAAACAGAAGTCCTTTTGGAATCCGGGAAAAATACAAGGGTTTGATTCCCAGCCGGTCTCTGTAAAGATACAACCTTTGTTCCTGCTTGTCCCATACGGCAAAAGCAAACATGCCGATAAACCGCGTTACTGCTTTCTCAATTCCCCAGGCATCAAATGCAGCAAGCATCACTTCCGTATCCGAGTTGCCTTTCCATTGAATCTGTTCTGCATGGAGTGATTTTCGTAGATCGTTGAAGTTAAATATTTCCCCATTGAACACGATCACATATCGCCCGGAATGGGAAGTCATGGGCTGATGGCCTTCTTCAGAAAGATCAATGATCGAAAGTCTCCGGTGTGCAAGACCGATTCCCGACACTGCATCAAACCAGATTCCGTCATCATCCGGTCCCCGATGAGACATTGTCAGGGCCATTCTGTTCAATGCATCGGTCCAATAATCTTTTGAATGATCCGGTTGAATCATTCCTGTAATACCACACATGAAGTCCTCAGTTTTACAAGGCTTAAAAAAATTTTCCTGCCGGAACAAGAGGGGTTGTTAAATGAGATTCTGAATAAGTGAAGCCAGCCGGGGACCATTAACCTGCAAACAATACTTCTCCTCCACCGTTCTCCGGCCATTGCCGCCGAGCTGATATCTCAGACCTGCATCATCTCTCAGCCGGATAAGATGGTCTCTCCATTCCTGAAGGTTTGTGGATAGAAGACCGTTTTTTTCATTTTCCACAATTTCCCTGTTGGCACCGATGGAAGAAGCAACCACAGGGACACCGCAGGCCATGTATTGAACCAGTTTATAACCGCACTTTCCTTTTGCCCAGAGTGTATCCGGCAGCGGCATGATTCCTACGTCAAACTGCTGGATATCCTGAACCTCCGAGGCTTCAGACCACTTAAGTGATCGAATTCTTTGACCCTGAATGGAATCCATTGCTGCACCGACAAGCGTAACAAAGGTATGCTGATCCTCACAAAGTTCAGAAAGAACCGGTTGAAGATCCTGAAGGTATCCGGAGGTTGAGGGGGAACCGATCCATCCGATGTTGAACTCCTTGGATCTGTGTTTTTCCCGGACGGAATAACGCTCCAGATCAATCACTGTCGGAAGATACTCGACCCGATCTGCTCCTGACTTTTTGGCCCTTTCCAATAAATAGGAGTTCCCGGCAAGAACCAGAGCAGCATTACGCATGATGCGATCAATTTTCTGTCCCAGCAGAATCCGGATCAAACGCATCGAGTGAATATCATACCGATGAAAAACAGCATCATCATAGTCAACAATGTATGGGATATTCCACAAAGAAAGAAGTTTTTCAGCAAAAGAAGGCAGCCATGGAAACAGCTCATATTCAATCCATAAAAGATCATACTGTCCGGATTGAATCAAGATGCGGATTCTTTGAATATATGCACGGAGAACCTGTTTCCGATTTTTCGTTTTCCCCTGGTATAACTGCTTCAGATAGTTATCACCAAACAAGGGTGCGACGTCAACCTCGATGCCAAGGTTTCTCAAATAGGGAAGATACTGATAAGACCGAAGACGGCTGCTGGCACCCAAACGGGTGTATCGACTTAGGAGAAGAATTTTCATCAATATTTACTCTTCAGAGCCAATTTCAAAACGATTGACAAGCGTCACACCGGCGAAAGCCGATGTCCAGAAAAGAACTGAAAATGTTTGATAGTGTTATGCTTTCATTCGTGTCCGGCTTTCGCCGGAACTACAACAACAGGCTTTTGAAATTGGCTCTTCAATGAAATTAATCAACTCATATTGAATTTCATAGCAAGGGATCCAGTAGCAGAAATTCTCCTCATAAAACTCTTTCATATATGTGTTCAGGTTAAACACATATTGAAAAAACCGTTTCACAATCCATCTGAAATAAAAAGGAACCGGTGATTTGAAGATCAGGTCGACATTCAGAAGGGTGAAGGCCGGTGTTCTTTCATAGGAAGGAACTTTACGCGAAAAAAGTGTATCTTTGGCAAAGTAAGAAAAGCTATACAGTCCGAAACTGATTTTATGGGTATAATCCGAGTAAAAATATGGATTTGAAAAATGTGGTACCACGACCAGAAGTTTCCCCTTTGGAACCATTACCCTCTCCAACTCTTTCATCAGTCCGGACAAATCAGGGACATGTTCAAAAAAGTGATAGGAATAAATCGCCGAAATGGTATGCTCCGGTATTTTTTTCAGCACTTCAAAAATATCCCCGACAATATCCACGCAATCATAGTCAATGGCATCAATCCCGATTGCTTCACTATGCTTCTTCTGACTTCCGCATCCCAGTTCAAGTATGACTTTCCGTGAAGCATCCAGATTGTTTAAAATATTTTTTTTATCAACAATCGTCATTTTTTCTTTTCCATTGATCCTGTTTTCAGGAAGCGGATATTCAAAAAAAATTATCTCTTTACATATTTTTTCCAATTTTCCAGAACGAATTCCTTTTCATCTTTTTCAACCAGAAAGAACCATGTTGTCAATCCAAAACAGATCAAGAAGCCGGAAAGAAAGATGAATCGATTCCCTGTTCCGGTTATCATCGATCCGAGAACCAGTATCAGACTGGTAGAAAATAACGCAGTCATTTTGATTAAAAAAGAACGGTAATCCAATTTTAAAAATTTGCGGGAAAAAACAAACAGCAGAATGGTATCCAGCACAATGCGTCCGCTCCATGCAATCGCTGCTCCTTCCGCACCTTTTACCAGGATCAACCCCCACAAAAAAAAGAGATATAATGGCAATTCAACCAAATGCAGTTTTGCTGTCAGGTCTGGTTTTCCAGCGCCTTGTATCAGGGAAAACGGAACCATGGCCAAGCAGTTAAACAATACACCGCCCGATAACCATTGAAAAATATGGATGCTGTTCTTTGCAAATTCATTCCCCAGCCAAAAGACCAATCCTTCCTGGGCAAAGGTAACCATGACAACAATAATCGGAAATACGATAACAAAAATATATTTCACACCACGTTCAAAAAGCGTGGTCAGTTTTTGCCTGTCATTTAAATAGCTCGCTGAAAAAGCTGGAAATAGTACTCCTGTAATCGCACTGGGTATTAAAATGATTTTGGTTACGATTTCATGAGGGGTAGCATAGAAAGCAACCGCGGTTAATGACAGAATGGCTCCGATAAAAAAACGATCCATATAAACCATAACCGGGCCAATAATATTGGTCACAGTCATCCACCCGCCAAACCGAAACAGAGGAAGAACGAGATGTTTTTTTACAAGAATTTTTTCACCCAGATTCGGAACAATTCGGATACACATTAAAAAATATGCAATGCAGGAAAGAACCAGACCGGCCATGAGAGTACAAACAATAGGAAAAAGCGAATTGGAAAAAAGCAAAACAAATAATGGCGCCAGGAAGGTAAATAAGCCCAATGGAATTCGAACGATATTTGTTAGATCAAACCGCTGGTAGGAAATCAGAACCCCCCGGAAACCGGATCGAATCACAACAAGAGGAATCGAAGCGCCGATCATGTAAAACGAATGCAATGCCTCTTTCTTCAGAGTTTCAGGGCAGTTCAGTATGTGCTGGACAATAAGGGGCATGCAGGGAATGCTGATCAACGCACCCGTGAGTCCAAGAGCAAACATGGAAAAAAAAGCAGTCCAGATCAATTCAGGGATTTCATGATCCTTTCCAGCTCCGAGTTTTTCAGAAACCATCTGGATGATTGCCCGATTCAGACCTAGATCAAACAGACTGAAATATCCGACTACCGCCCATGCCAGGGTCAGCAATCCGAACCGGTCTGTCCCGATGCCTTTAATGATGACAGGAACCGAATAAAGCGCTGCCAGTAAGGGTGCAAACAACCCGAAGGCATTCAGGAATACGTTTTTGACCAGAAGCCTGTTATGGGTCAGTTTGTCAAGGTTATTGGCTTGTATGGAAATATCTGATTTATTTTTCAAGACAGGAGATGCATACGATTGATGATTATTGAAAAAACAAAATCGGCACTGCAAGAAGTTAACAATCTTGCCAATCAACGTTTCCAGATATTATACTTCAGGATGGCATAAATCGCACGGAACCCGTCTTTCCATCCGATTTTTTTCCCCTCCTGATAGGTTCTCCCATAATAGGATATTCCGACTTCATATATCCGACAACCGCTTCTGGCGATTTTTGCCGTAATCTCCGGCTCAAATCCAAAACGGTCTTCCTGAATTTCAATGGACTGAATGATTTCCCTGCGAAACATTTTATAACAGGTTTCCATGTCGCTTAAATTGATATTGGTAAACATATTGGAAAGCAATGTCAGAAAACGATTGCCGATATAATGCCAGAAATATACTACCCGGTGAGGTCTTCCGCCCATAAAACGCGATCCAAAAACAACATCCGCCTTGTTCTCTAAAATTGGTTCCATTAAAAGCAATAGCTCTTTGGGATCATACTCTAAATCCGCATCCTGAACGACTACGATATCACCGGTGGCTTGGATAAAGCCGGTCCTGAGGGCTGCCCCTTTTCCCCGATTAACTTCATGATAAATCACCTTATCCACTAAAGGTGCTATTTCCTTCCGTAGAACTTCGATCGTACCATCTGTTGATGCATCATCGACTACAATAATTTCAATATCATGGGATAGAGCTTCCTGTATTTTCCGGATGATACTGGATATTGTAGATACCTCATTGTAACATGGAACAACAATACTGAGTTTCATGTGTATTCAATCCTCCGGTTTTGATAGACGATAGGAATGTTCGATACGGATATCCGTCTTATCCTTGAGTTTCTTTGATGGTTTTTTGGGTGGTTTTCCCTGCGCAAATGAATCCTTCACGCAATATCCGAACAATCAGCATGATGATAGATATGCCATATAATAAAATAGTACCGAACTTGCCAAGGTGTTTATGTTTTTTAAAATAGCAAATCATAGATGCTACGGATCTGATGATTTTCTTAAACATATTCTTATTCACACTCATTCCATGTATATGAATCGCTTCCGCCTCCGGTAGATACAGACATTTCAGTTTCCGCCGGTGGAATCGGAAAAACCAGTCGACATCATTAAAGAGCAATGGAAATTTTCCGTCCATCCGGCCGACTCGGTCCCAGGTAACCCGATTCATGAGAACTGCTGAAAACATCGGCTGATCCACGTGTTGTTTTCTGCTGTAATCAAAACTCCTTAACAACCATGTGTCCAGTCGCTTCACAAAAAGATGCAGACCGATCGATGCCGTCAATATATTGAACAAAGTCGGAAATCCCCTGATACTGTACTGGATGTCTCCATTTGGATACAGCAACTTTGGCACGACCGCATCTGCACGACCGGACTTAAGACATATCAGCAGAGCGGACAAACAATTGTCACCCAAGATTACATCGTTATTTAAAAAAAAAAGAATATCGCCGGTTGAATAATCGACACACTGATTGGTTCCGGTCGCAAACTGGAGGTTTGTCTGATTTCTAGTAAATCGAATATTTTTTTTAAAGAGAAGCCATTCCTGGTCAAAATCGGATGAGTGATTATCCACCACAACGATTTCATATTTCTTAATCCCGGCCTGGATTATGTTTTTTTCGATGGAGCAAATGCACTGCTTGAAAATATCTCCTCCATTCCAGTTTACAATCAAAAACGAAATCATCTCCAATCAGGTCCTTAATAGAGCATGGATAACCCTCCATGCCGTAATACGCAGCTTTGTTATGACAACATCCCCCCAATCGACCTTGAAATCCAACAACCTCAACATTCGAAAAATCTTTAGATTTTCCACAAAAATAGACCGTAACTGAAACACCCGCCGCAGAAAATAACGCCGTGAGGCATGATAGGTACCGGATGCATTTAACGCATGAATCCGATATTTTATCAGTGGAAGATCGATATACTCGATGAAGCCGGTTCGGGACACATGAATTGCAATCCACCAATCATGCATGTACGCTTGCGCCGGAATTGGAATGGCACTCATTTTTGCCGGTTGATTGATCATCATGGTGCAGCCGGTGACCACATTGTATGCCAGCAGATTTTTATGATCATACCCGAGATCAGGATCGATTCGATGATATTTCCACAAGGAACGGGAAACTGTTTCCAGATTCCGATCCACGACTTCCAGATCAGAATGGATAATAATCGGTTTGCCGGGCGACTTTTTTTCCACATCACGCATTTTTTGATAGGAAAGCGCAATCTTTTCCGGATACCAGACATCATCTTGGTCACAAAACATCAGATACGGTGCGGTGGCGGATCGCAACAGTGCGTTATAGCTGAGGCATATGTTATTTTTGTGATCCGCATCCTGTATTTGGATGAATTTCCGAGGGTATTGAAGAAGAAACCGTTCAATGATTATCCCGGTCTGATCTGTTGAACCATCATCACGGATCAACAGTTGCCAATTATGAAACGTCTGATGGATAAGCGATTCTAGCAGCTCTTCAAGATACGGTTCTCCGTTATAGGTCGAAAGAAGGATTTGGATCTCAGCCCGGCACACTTTCTTTAAGCCTCAATAGGTGATTCCGAATCAGTTCCGGATCATATTCGGTATTGCACCGAATAAACTCATTATAGTCATTGATATCAACGGTTCCAGGATTATCGCGCAGCACAGATACTTTAACAAAAGGCATATGATGATCCTGAATGAGTTTTTTCCAGAGCAGCATGGTGGTGTTCACTCGATTGGGGGTCCACCTGTCCTTCTGATAGCTGGAAATCGATATTAGTTTTTTCAAGACCGGATAGAAGCCACGGTTTCTTATCTGGGTCAACTTCAAATCCAAAATATTCAGAGCTGTTGCAGGATTGTCAATATACACCTGATGTGTAAACCCACAGGAATGGAGCCGGCGGGTTAATTGAACCTCATACGATTCAACGACTTTTTCTTTGCAGGTATGCGGTTGAATACCCGCAAAGAAAATTTGAAACGCATCGGAAAGAAAAACCTTCGGTGTAAAAACGAGAAAATATGTTTGGATATGATATTTTTTTTTTGCCTGGCTGGCTGTAATTCCCCAAAAATCCGCTTTCCCCTTCATCTTCTGAAAAAGATCTTGAAGTGAAAAAAGAGGGCCATAAACGCTGTCATTGCAGAGAATCAACTCATCATAATCGGAAAGATTCCGGATCGAATCCAATCCGGCTTTCCAGCTCATAAAATCATATCCGATGTTATGTCTGGTGCTAACCTTGTCACAGAGCTTCCCGACTTTCGATATTTCAGTTCCAGACAGCGATGAGGAAGAAACAAACAGAATTGCCTTTGATAATTCCTTCAGAGCGCGGATATAGTAGATCACATAATCATCAATCAGATGATCCCGATCAAAATGAGCGAATATCACTATCCTGTTGGTCATGGGTCAGTTACATACAGCTGTAATTATCCGTACAGAAAATGCGGTCCGGAAAATATGGACTCCCAGAAAATTCAACTGCGGGAGAGCCCTATCCCTCATGATATTCTTCTTCCGTATTTACAGCCCAGATATTTTCCTTTGAGAATTCTCCGGCAACGATATTATCCACCGCAACCATTGCAGTTAACATCGAGTGATCTTGATTGTTGTATTTATGCATACCGTTTCGCCCGATCAAAAAAAGATTCGTATACTTTTCAATGTAATCCTGAATCTCTTGAAAACGATCATAGGTACCGAAATATCCAGGGTAGGTCTTGGGCATACGAATGATGGTCGCATCCAGAACGTCACTTTCTTCGATAATATGGATACTCGCACACTCCTGGATCGCAAAACGGATAAAGTCCTCGTCGGATTGACTCCAGAGTTCGTCACCCTCATTGCAGAAGTATTCCAAACCAATCCAGACCGTATCCGGATCTTTGACCATATAGGAGCTCCAGTTGTTGAAAATCTGAAGTCGACCCAACCGAACATCCCTCTCCTGAATGTATATCCAGTTATCCGGGACAATGTTATTTATCGTTTTCTGGCGGGTCTGGTTTTGTATTTTCAACTTCTTGAGAAGCAATCCAACCGTGATAAAATCGCGATACATCAATCCGCTAGCCACCTCCAGAACTCGCTCAGGCACACCGTTTTGTACGGAAACGATCAAATCTTTGATCGGCATGGTGGAAAAGAAATAGTCGGCCTGAACAACCTCTTTTTTTCCTTCATCGCCCACGCTGACTTCGACACTGGTTACCTGGTTATTCTGTATGGTCAACCCGGTAATTTCATGCTGCAAATAGATTTCTCCCCCTTTTTGCCTTACAATTTCGGCAACTTCTTCCCACATCTGTCCGGGGCCATATTTGGGGTAAAGAAACTGTTCAATCAGAGTTGTCTCCGTATCTTTTTGCTCAATAGACGTGTCTTTTCTGACCATCTGTTTGACGGCATGCAGAAGTGCCTTGGTAACGGACAAACCTTTGATTCGCTGTGCACCCCAGCCGGCACTGATGAGTTCACAGGGAACACCCCATACTTTTTCTGTATAGTCTTTAAAAAAAATCGTATATAACTCTTTACCGAAACGATTGATTAAAAAATCTTCCAGAGACTGTTCATTGCGAATGGGAAACACCTTCACGTGGATGTAGCTGAATCCGATTTTACATATTTTTACGATCCCCAGATTGGAAAATGTATTCAGATTCAATGAAATCGGATAGTCAAAAAACTTCCGCAAAAAAAATATTCTGGACAGACGGTTTCTGACCAGCATGAGCCGATCTACTTTTTCCGGATCAGGGGCGCCCGGCTTAGTTGAAAGGGGTATTTTTCGTTTTAAAATCAGGTCATCCCGGGAGGGCGCGCCCTGAACCGGAAAAATGTTCAGCCACCAGTTCATGACGCGGTCAGACTTGGAAAAAAAACGATGGCCGCCAATATCCATTCTATTGCCCTTGTAATTCACGGTTTTGGAAATCCCGCCGATATCCGACGTCATCTCATAAACAACCGGCTTAATATCCGTTCGGTGTAATAGTTCATATGCGGCAGTCAAACCTGCCGGGCCGGCTCCAATGATCACGGCTTTTTTTCCTGACATACATACCTCGCTTGAAAATTAAAAAAAATCTGCATCTGGAAGGCAGATAAAATTCTTGTATTCATCGGATAAAATATCCGGTTTCAATTGACTGTCTGATAGATATGAAGATTGTGATAGGAATAAATTCTTCTGAGACTGCTGATGGAATCAAAGACAGGTGAATTCTCTTGATTCACGAGAAAATAATCAACGCCCAAGGATGTAAATACAGGGTCGTTCGGATGGATATATACCTCTATCTGATTGGGAAACGGAGATAGGATGCGTTTTTTTTCAGTATTGGGAATGGCGGTAAACGTTGTATGGCCAAACCGGTTATAATCGTTTGAGTATGCGTCTTCTGGATCAAACGCTCTCCATAATTCCTGCTGCGGATATGATTGAGTGCCGTTGATCGACTGAACGCCAATCATCCGGAGGTAATTGGTAAGCAGCCATGGTGCGAACGTTGTCCAGGTATTTTTTTTCTCTTTTTCTATTTCCAGTATTTTTTTTGACAAGGGATTGTCTGCTATAAAGTCGGCCCCATTTCTCACAACAGGATTGAAAGAGAAAGTCGAAAACATCATGATGACGGTCAATACAATAAATGAACCGACTTTCGTTTTTTGATCCATGAAATAATAGGTCAATAATCCATACGAAATACCAGCAATAAAAATATGGGTTGTTGAAATCCCGCTGACCTTTTTTCCCATGGTAATCCCGAAAATAACGATCATGATAAAGATTGTCAGACTGACAAATCCCTTCAGAGATTTGCTTTTCACGTCCTGCTGCATATGGAGATAACGAAGGATGAGTAAAAAATTCGCCACCCCGATCCCGATAACCGCCCGGTTGGTCGTAACAAGATACATCAGGGAATATTTACTGACCGGCCTGGGAATCCCAACAAACAAATAGATCAGCATGCAGAAAATATATAGGAACAGACAAGCTGTGATCACATCCATTTTTTCTTTGTGCTGGATTCTGTTGTACAAGTGGATGATAAAAATCAATGGAAAAATGAATAGAAAAGACCCCAGCTCACTGATGTTGCCGAATTCCACAAGGCTTTTATCCCTTATCCATGGGAAAAGAAGATTGCTGAACAGCCTCTGGAGCGTAAAATTTCCTCCGGTTTCAAACCGCATGCCTGGATAGATGGTGTTTTGGGTGATGGAAATCACCTCTTTATTTTCCGAAAAATAGTATAACCCGATGATAAGCACGATTACGCCTGCAAAAACAAGTACACTGCTCTTTAAAAAAAGCTCCCGCCAATTGTTGTTGTTTGTAAAATAATAACGATTCAGTATAAACCCGATAAGAAGGAACAATATCAGGTATGATAAGGGCACCTGATAGGCCGGGTAGACATTCAGCATAAAACCGCAGGCTGACCAACACAGCACCATCATATGTGCAAACATATATGATTTCCGGTTTGAAAAAATTATGCCGTGCAAGCTGATAAGTATAAAAGCAGCAAACATTGTCAACTCCAGATAGTGGAAACTCCAGAATTGGACAAATGGGGAGTATAAAAAGAAAACAGCACCTGCCAGTGAGAGGAAGAAACGGTTACCGGAAAACAACATCGCCAGCAGGAAAAATGAATAAAATACACCCACCGTATAGCTGTTCCACAGCCAGGCCAGGCCTGTATTCGGTCCGATAAAAAAACCCCAGACATGCGGTCTGAAAAAGGTCAGGGGATGAAAAACCGGCAGTTTAACAGCATTGGCAAGCATGTTTTCACCCAGCCCGATATTCCGATTCATCACTGGAAAGCCGGGGTCATGCGTACATTGGGCGATCATCAAAGGAAGTTCTGCGATAAAATCGTCGGATCGAATTGCCTGCGCTTCTCCCAAGATGATTTCATGCTGATCGGAACCATCAATGAGCTCGTGCCACTTGGTGATTGAAAACCCGTGAATGCCGGTAGAAACCGCCGCGACCCAATACAATATAACGATGACCAGGAGACACCGGTGATGATTGGAAAAAGAAATACGACTGTTGATTGAATGGTTTATATTCATATGGATAGATAATCTATTCGGATATCCATTTGCTTTACAGGGCAGGATGATCAGATTCGAATGGAGAAATCTTCTCGTTCAAGTGTTAGGTTGGGATTATAGTATGGGTCGCCCTGTTCCAGGAATGGCTTCCATTTCCGGATGAAAAACTGTTTTTCAAGCTCAAACCTGCTTTTATTAGCCGGCGTGTCATCATACCCCCTGGAAACGGATTCATGGTGGTATGCTTCACAATATGGTGTAAATATATTCAGAAAGCCGCGTTTCAAAATTTTCAGGCAGAAATCCACATCGCTTAACGCAACACGCAGATTATTCTCATCCAGCCCTCCGACGTCTATGTAAAGCTGTTTTTTTGTCATCAACAGGGCGCCTGTTACGGCACTGACGTTCTGCGTCAGCATCAGCCGGTTGAAATAACCGGGATGACTGCGTTCATAGTGGCGGTGAGAATGTCCGGCAAAACCGGCGATTCCACAGATGATACCTGCGTGTTGAATGGTATCGTCAGGATAGTACAGCTTGGCTCCGACAACCCCGACTTCCTCTCGTTGGGAATGTTCCAGAAGTGCTTCCAGCCAGTCATCGTTGATCAGTTCAATGTCGTTGTTCATTAAAACAACATGTTCGCCTTCGGCCTGCCGAACCCCATAGTTGTTGATCTTCGAATAATTGAAAGGGATGTTATATTCACAAAACCGCAACTGTTTATACTTTTTCTGCAGTTTGCGCATGGTTTCGAACGTGACTGCCTTTTCACTCGTATTACTGATACCGATGATTTCATATTTCTGATAGGCGGTTTTTTCGATTATGGAATGTATGCATTGTTCCAGGTACTCGGATTTGTCTTTAAAGGGGATGAGAATACTCACAAGCGGACGGCTATGTATTGTTCTTTTGACCCGGTAGAAGTGTCTTCGATCAGCATGCAATACGGAACCGCTGATTTTTCTTCTTTTTAACGCACCCTCCAGTGCTCTTTTCCCGGCATCGTCCGCATAACTTTTCTGTTCAGGAACATTGCTTGTCGAGTCCGGCGCGCTTCTCCAGTGGTACAAAATTTTCGGAATATGACAAATTCGATCAGTTGCCTCAGAAAGCTTAAGCAATAGATCATAGTCCTGCGCTCCATCATACGCGGAAGAAAAGCCGCCCACCTTCCGGAACAAATCTCTGCGAACAACCAGCAGGTGTGTAATATAATTGTGTGAAAGCAATAAATCCATTGAAAAATCGGGTTTAAAGTGAGGAGCGATCGGCTTATTATCAACATCAATGATATCTTCATCCGAATAAACAATATCAAACTCTTTTTCGTTCAACACCCGAACCGTCTCAAATAGCGCATCCGTGCATAATTCGTCATCATGATCTAGAAATGCAACAAAATCTCCGTCAGCCATTTCCGCCGCTGCATTTGAAGTCTGCGCAATTCCTTTATTGTCATTCGAAATTTTTACATAAATTTTTGGATTGGCATCACTGATATCTTGAAGAAAGTGCTGAAGTTTTACATCGCCTGAAGCATCATCAACAATACAAATTTCCCAGTTTTCATACAGTTGACCGATAACCGACTGAACCGCGCGTTCGATGAATCGCATTTCAATCCTATAAACCGGCAAAATAATGCTGATTTTAGGTTGATATGAAAATGCGCGAATCAATTCTTTGATTTCTTTTTTTCGTTCATCGGTCAGCCTGTTTTGATTGATCCATCGTTCATAGTCGGTAAGATGCAGCCCCGGAAAGGGCAGTTTTTGATTTCTTCGGAGATAATGAAATGTTTGTCGAATGGAAGCCATAACTCCATCCTTGCTTGCAATCATGACAAATCGTTTTATCAACGGTGAATTTTGCATCAATTTTTCATAAGCCCAGTAACGGATAAACTGGTTGAAACGATATGCCTTGGATGCTTTTATTATTTCCAGTTCATTTTCGTGTCTGCAGATCGTATGATACTGCTCCTCCAGTTCATACCGATATGTATTCAACAGATTTAAATATCCTTCACTTACCTTATGAAGTGAAGTAAGATACCGGATTTTTACGCTCAACTGAAAAAAATCGGCATCGATGCGTGTGAGCAAAGGCTCCGGCAACTCGAATATGAATTGCGGATCCTCATTTTCGGAATAAAAACCAAAGGATGTGGATGGATCCGAATGAATATAGACCAGATCGACATTCGCCGACAGGTCAGCTCTGTTGTCGAAACGGAAGATACGAAATGGCTTACCTTCATCGGTGTTACAACAATCCAGTTGAATCTCTCGCAACAGGAACAGTCCCCCCTGCTCCATGGGATCGAATCTCAGTCTCTCAATCCGGGTAACGGAAGATGGCAGCCGAAAAGTCAAGTGGACGAAATCATTTTGCTGATCCATGCCGGTTGGTAAAATACTTTTTTCCAGATAAAAACTTTCGTCCCTTCCTTCCGCCCAGAATAATCTCGCCTGTAAAGCCATCGTTTCAGTAGACGGTAGGATGGATTGTGTGATCGACTGGTATAGGATATTGTGAATCTGTCCATCCGTATTGTGAATATGAATCGAATTCTGAATCTGCTGTTCCAATGCGATATAAGCATCTACCGTGTTAGAAAGATTCAGATTCAGTGCGGTAAAAAGATGTTCGATAAATTCGATTATATTCCGGATATTCTGTTTCGCAAAGGTTGCTGCGACCAATCCCCGATTGTGGTGAGCAAACCACAACAGCGCCCGAAACAAAAGAAACTCGATGGTCACATTTTTTTCAATTCGCCATTCCTGGTCAAATATCGTATAGGTACCATCCTCTTGTACAATGATATTGGAGGGCAGGATATCAATGGCGCACGAAGCAGGATTTTGGCTGCGGTCTATTGTTGTCAAATAATTATAGAACGACTTCAACAACGTGCAGAAGCCCTGCTTCGAGTCATCACTATAGAGTGACAGTATCCACATCTCAGATAAAAGCGGGCCTTGATAAAATTGATCCTCGGACACGGTATGCTCAATCAATGAACGGGCATTGAAAATATCTTCTACGTTTTCTTTTGTTTTATAGATGTGGTTTTCACCCGCCTTTTTCCACGTCGTTGTTTTAAAGCAGCGGTCCCTTGATGCGGATGAAAAATGAATGAAATCATATGGGAATACATCTGACAAAATATCTGTTTCATCTGCACAAACAATGAAAAATGAATTCGCAAATTGATTCACACAGCGGGAATGGTGCAGGGATTTCCAGAGCTGAAACTCGTCCAATCCATGACGCCAGTCATTTGTATAATCCCTTGAATTTATGCGATACAAATGATTGTAAGCAAATTTTTCATCCTGGAGATACTCACCAGATAAAACGACACCGGGCAGTTTATAATCCGGAAACGGGTAAATAAAACGCGAATGCTGAATACCGGAAGCTGCCAACAATTGGTCCCACTCAGTCAGACTGTATGTTCGTATCCCCTGATTCTTTGGATAATTATACAAGCCCGCGTATGGTACTCCGTAATGATCTTCAGCCGCCCCCATCCAGTATTTGAGACCAAGACGGTTTTCTATTGCGATAAACAGCAGCCCGTTTTTCTTCACAGCCGTTTTTGCGATCTTCAGGATCTGAATCAGCGCATCTGTATCCCCGGAAGCGGAATCCGTAAATTTACTTGCATATTCCAGAACGCCGATCAGAAAAACCGCATTATAATGGTTTTCCGGGAACCGAAGCTCATTGAAATTCGCATGAATAATGTTTACGTTCGGGTGCGCACGGTTCCGAAGCTTGGCAATCTCAGCCCGCGTATAGCTCCCTTCAACCGCATCGACTTGAATGTTCAGTTCGCCCAGGTACTTGGTCAAGGCCCCGCATCCGCATCCTAACTCCAATGCGGTTTCGACCGGATCCAAAACAACGCTACGAAGCAGGTTGGCCCTGCTTGAGCTAAGATGGTACTCTGATGACCAATCGATCACACTTCGATCAAGATCGGAAGACAACGAACCGACATCCGATATCGACGAAAGAATTTTTTTAAGATATTCCTCGGCTGGTGCTCCTTCAGTATAGTCGATCCCTTTTTCTCCGGTTTTCTGCCAAATCCCGGAATTATTTTGGGTCATACAGTTGATTTCGGTTAGTGAACCTGATTGTAAATGCTTCATGAAATTCCAGTTTCTATCGTAATTGCTGAATGTAAATCGAAAATACCAACACTTGGACGGTCTGAAACAACCTCAAATGTAACACAATCATATCGGCGCTCATATACGACATATTCTCCATCTTCAAAGCCGGCACATCCAAAAGAGATCAGATATCCACCGGTATTCAAGGGCACTATCTGGCGGAATCTTGCCGTTACAATACTACCTTCCCGAACCGTTCCCGTATCAATATCCTGATAGTACGTATTGGTTCCGGATATATCATAGCCCTTTACATCTTTGATCGTGTAAGCAAATATCGGTTCCCGGATGGTTTCATAAAATTCCACCTTCATCCGGAATTCATACTCACGTCCATGGACAATTGTTCGCGTGACCTCCCCTTCCTGGGTGTAAAGTCCCACATGTACGATTTTAACCTTTCCATTGCCATAGCGATTTTCATCCGGGTTGCAAACACTGCCCATAGTATCCCCTTCCGGATGTCCCGGTGCATCATGAACAGAAAGATCGACTTCTTGAGACGGTAAAGGTTCGTCACCGTGCAATCTGGAGCAGTTGACCATCAGCCGATTGTATTCATCCACAACCGATTTAGGGCTACCGTTGTAGTACAGTTTTCCTTTTTCCAGTAATATTGCAGATGTGCAATACTTGGTAACAAGATCCAGGGAATGGGTGACAAATAGAATGGTAACACCTTGTTTTTGAAATTGGCGGAACTTCTGAAAACATTTGGCCTGAAAAAGCGTATCACCGACGGCCAGCGCTTCATCCACAACAAGGATATCCGGGTGGACATTTATTGCAATAGCAAAAGCCAGCCTCACATACATTCCGCTTGAATACGTTTTTACCGGTTGATCAACATATTCACCGATATCGGCAAAGTCGACGATATCATCGAAACAGCTGTCGATTTCTTCCGTCGTAAGCCCCATAATGGCAGCATTGATATATGTGTTTTCTCTTCCTGTAAATTCCGGGTTGAATCCTGCGCCAAGTTCCAAAAGAGCGGATATTTTTCCTTCAACTTCAATGATACCGGATGTAGGCGGTATAATACCGCAGAGAATCTGAAGCAACGTGGATTTTCCGCTGCCGTTGCGGCCCACGATACCAACCGTTTCGCCTTTTTGGATATCAAATGTGATATCCTTCAATGCGCAAAAGGGGTGGTGGCGATTTTTCCCGAACGGACTGAACGTCTCGATTACCCGATCCCTGTGGCGGGTGTACAGCTTATAGGTCTTGGTAATATTTTTTACTGATATGATCATTATATCCGGTTTTTCTCTGATACCTACAGGACATCCGCAAAATGGGGTTTCAGCTTTTTAAATACAAAGGCTCCGAAAAAAAAAATCGTCAGGGTCAAAACCCAGAAATATAAAGTCAGTACCGGATGCTTCCAGAAGGGTACAAAATAGATGAATGATTCGCGATACCCTTGAACGATATAATACATGGGGTTCAGCTTCAGTAGCGACTGAACGACAGATGGCATGATCCGGGCATCCCATAAGATGGGAGTCGCCCACATTCCGACTTGCAGTGCAACACCGACAATCTGCCCCACATCCCGGATAAAAACATTAAGGGCGGCCACGGCCCAGCTGATTCCCAGGGACAGTATCGCCAGACAGAAGAGATAATAGAAAAACTGGAAGAAAAACAAACTGAATGGCAACCGCATTCCGACAATCAGCAGAAATAAGACACAGAGAAATATGGAATGGGTTATCAGGCAGGAAACGATTTTGACAACCGGAAGAATTTGTGACTGAAATAATGTTTTTTTAATCAGGTGCGCATTAGAAATGACGGAACCGGCTGCTCCGCCGACAATCTCCGAGAAAACAAACCAGGCCGCCAGACCCGCCGTAAGCCAGACAACAAATGGAATATCGTTCATGGGTTTGACCCTGAAACCGACACTAAACACAACCCAGAACACAAAAATAAGCACGGCCGGGTGGATAATCGTCCAGATCAAACCTAGAAACGAACCGACATACTGGGCTCTCACCTCTCGCTTGGCCAGCGTGAATATAAGTTTTTTCTGCTGAAGGATTAATAAAATGAATTTATAAAAACTGCGTATTCCTTCTATCAGGTTTTGAGATGTGCTAAGAAACATATTTCCTTATATGAACGGTTCGACTGAGGATTCTTTCAAATCAGCAATGATGAACATCATACAAAATAATGACAGTAAAAAAACCGCAATGATGGGCCGGGCAATACTCATGAGTGCTTTTTTTACAAAACCGATCTTACTTGTATTTGACTGAAAGAATACAGGATATTTCAAATCAAAATATATCGTTGGGTCACAACTTCCCGGCTGAATTTCAAACTGCATTTGACCGTTTTGAATCGAAACGTTCTGAATTTGATCCAACCTTTGCATCACACTCAGGTCTATTATCCGGACCACCTGGTTGAATCCGTCAACTACCCGGATGTTTTGTAAAGCGCATTTTCCGGCGTTCATCATGGGATCAAACCGCAGATTATAGATGGCTTGTTGCGGAAGCTGAAATCGTAAAGTCTGAAAACCGATATCGGACAATATCGGCCTGGAGTCTGAATCCTTTTCGTTGAACTGGTTGCCGATATCGTAATATAATTGTGCTACCGAATTTTCGGAGGATTTAATATCAACCGCTATATGGATTTTCCGCGCTTCCATCCAGTAGTAAACCAGATCAGGAATGCCGGTAATTACTGTAATGATAATAGCGGCGATCAGACTGTCTTTCAAAAACAATAACCATTTTCCCCTTTGATCCATCAGGAATCCATTCATCATTTTTCGTAAAAAACCTGGTATCCGGCAGGTTGTATTCTCCGGAGCAACTCGTTCAGCTCATTGCCGGTGATATCTTCATAAGAATAGTACAGGGAAGTATTCGCAACATCCGGTATCCAATGAACGGTTTCAACAGGCAGCCATGATGGCGTAAACCCGATCAGGTTTACGATACATCTGAAGTTTGGATAGTTTTTTTCAAAATTCTTTAAATCGATAATATCTTTTCTTCTGAATTCTCTGAATTTGTATGCAATCGGATAATTAAATACACCGGCGAGCACCGACGATGTCTGAGGATCTGTAAAAACCGGCCGGTTGTCACGCTCTTGCAGTATTTTAGAGATCATATCTTTCCATGCCGGCCACCATGGCCGTGTCTCCATCAGAATATGATCAAATTTTCCGTATATTGGACCGGATCGGACGGTGGCTGTCAAAAATAAGAAGACCAGACACACTGTGCAGAAAATCCTTCGGGTTGTTTTTTTATTTTCATCTTGATTTTCAAAAACAAGTGAAAATCGATGCTCCAGTTGATGGAAAAAAAAGGTGATCGGCACCCATGCCATGGAGCAGTATGTAAGACGATAGTAAACACCGGCATCCACGTTGGATGCCCATATAAAATGAAACAAAGGGACACCATATCCGATAATGGGCAACAGCCATAGGAGGAGACATCGATTTCTTCTATCCGTATCCACTGAAAACAATCCCGGCCAAAAAAAAGGAACAATCAGAAGAATGGGCATCCAACCAAGCAGACCAAATGTTTCAAATACACGGTTTGCCCAGATTTTACCGAAAAGATGAATCCCATGAACAGAATAGACCAGATCCTGATTTGCATCCCATTTATTGCCGATAAAAGTCATGGTAAAAAATTTTTGAAACCACTCGAACTGCGGCAATAGAAAGAAAACAGAAAATACAAGCAGGATATAAGTATACCGGATCGGATTTCGACTTCCTTCCGGATTACGGAAACCGGCCTGTCTCAGCAATTGCCATATCCGCTGATGGGCATTAATCAGCAGCCATACAGCTGTGATAAAGCTGAGAAAAACTGCCTCCTGTTTATGATTGCTGAGCAGCACCGGCAAGCAGATGAGAAAACAGGTTACACCGACAAGAATCGATTTCCCATTTTTTTGAAAGAAAAACATTGCCGTCCACAACCAGCAAATAAGGAGCGAAGAGGCACCTGCCGAAAACGAATAGTAGGAAAAATAACTAAATCTATTGGTTCCCATAAAAAGAAAGGCAATGACAGCACCGATCAGAGCCCAACGGGCCGGAACACCAGCGGATCGGGTAAGGATAAACAGTCCGCACATTAGAATGCTCCAGATGGCTCCGTTCAGCAGATCCAGGTGTAAAAGTGTATGATCCGGATCCTGAGAACGTGCAGAATTACACATAAAGACGGTCATCATGCTGTAATGCCAGAGATCATCGCTGATGAGTTTTAATTCCTGTGAATTTTTTTCACAAAACCGGTAGGCAAATCGCGTATGTTCAAGAGGATCGGATGGCGGTTCCAGATAAGGTCCTGTCAGATAACCGCTGCAAAAAAAAAACAGCCCGATGAGCAGTAGTTGTTTCCAGCAGGAAAATCCAAGATAGGCGATGGTAATAATGAGTGTGAGCCATCCGATAACACCAATCGTATAAACCGGTAATACAAGAATGCGGTGATCAAAAAAAAGATGATTCAGGGAAATTGCGACCGATATCAGCCACAGAAAAATCATCATTCCCAGGATCATCTGACTACCGATTTGGTTGATTCTACCCATTTTTTCGTTGTTTGCCTATGACATGGATGATCCGGTCTAGATCGTCTTCGGTAAGCGCGGTTCCGGAAGGGAGACACAATCCGCGGTTGAACAGATCTTCAGAGATTTTGCCGCCTACTGTTCTGGCGCGATACGTTTTTTTTAATGAAGACGAGTCATTGGTAAAAATTGGCTGCATATGCATTGGCTTCCATACCGGACGGCTTTCAATCCTCTCGGCCTCCAAAGCATTCCGAACCTGTTCCCTGTCGGCTCCGAAAAGATCAGGTGTAATTAAAATTACGGTAAGCCATTTGTTGGAAATCCCAAAGGGGCCTTCCGGCATGAAGTCAATACCGGGGATTTCATGCAGTGCCTGAAAGTAATAGTTGTAAATTTTTTTCTTTTGCGCCACCCGTTCCGGCAATACCTGCAGTTGTCCTCTTCCGATCGCTGCCAGTATATTGCTCATCCGGCAGTTGTACCCGACTTCAATATGTTCATAGTGCGGGAACGGTTCGCGAGCCTGTGAGGCAAGCTTGCGGGCATATTCAACCAGCAAGCCGTCATCCGATACGATCATCCCGCCGCCTGATGTGGTGATAATCTTATTGCCGTTAAATGAGTAGATAAGTGCCCGTAACCCATCCCTGTCGGATCTACCGTCGATATTCTTATATTCCGCCCCCAGTGATTCAGCAGCATCAATGACTAATGGGACTTCATATCGATTGCATATCTGAAGAAGATCGTAAATGCTGTTACATTGACCGTATATATCTGTTGATACAACAACCTTCGGAAGTCTGTTTTTTCTTGCACAGTACTCCATCTCTTTAGAAAGCAGATTCAAATCCATATTCCAGGTTGTGGAGTCCGAATCAATAAAAACCGGAACACCTCCAAGAAACAAAACCGGACTGATGCTTCCGATAAAGGTCAGAGAGGATGAAAACACTTCATCACCGGGCCTTACACCCAAAATATACATCACCAGATGCATCGCCGCAGTGCCGCTCGAGACTGCCACTGCATGTGGAAAGCCTGTCAGTTCGGCCATGTCACGTTCAAAGGCATCAATCATGGATCCGTGAGGTGCAATATAATTGCTTTCAAATGCCTCATGGATATATTTCAGCTCTTCACCGCCCATATGGGGCGGTGACAAAAAGATATCGTATTTTTCCGTCATGAAATGATCAACTTGTTAAATTGTTATCCGTTTTTATTAGCGCAGGAACTCCGACTACCGTTGTCCGATCCGGCACATCACGGCATGCGACAGCTCCTGCTCCGACCGTGGACCACCTGCCGATTTTAACTCTTGGAAGAAGTGTTGCACCGATTCCGACCAAGGTACCCTCCCCTACCGTTACTTCACCGCCAATGGTTACTCCGGGTGCGATATGTACATGACTTTCAATCTGATTATGATGATCAATGGTTGCGCCGGTGTTGATAATCACATTATCACCGATATCGCTTCCAGGGTTGAGGACAACCCCTGCACATATCATGTTCCCGACACCAAGTTTGACATCATTGGCCAGGACCGATTTTGGATGGATTGCATTAACGAATCGAACCTGTTTTTCCTGATACTGCAGAAACAACTTCTTCCGCAGTTGATTATTTCCAATTGCGACAATGACGGCATAATGCTGTATCTCCGAAATGGAAGAAAATGGTCCCAATACCGGTAAACCAAGAAAAGTTTTTCCTTGAAGTTCGGGATCATCATCCAGATAACCGGTCGGTTTGCCGGAAGTTCCGGATCGATAACTTTGAAGGAGAATATCCGCAACGACTTGACCGTGCCCACCGGCCCCAACAATCAGAATGTTTTCCATGGGTAATCGCTCTTTATGTCTATTAGAGTACTTTCCGTATCTGCATGAAAGCTTCTGCATTCTTAACGCCCGCCGATGCACCACGATACATGCTCAAGCTTTCAATAAATTCGGTCGATCTTGGATGTGGAAATTTACGAATTTGTGATTTGAAAATCTGAAATGCCTTTTTTTTCTTTTCAATAGTATCCGTAATGTCAAAAAAAACATTCGGGGTAAAGTTCACCGAAATCCCAGGTATGTTCCAGTTGGTCGAAGAAGCGGCCTCATAGCAATATATTTCTTTTACGGAAGACAACCCTGGCCTGGAGGCGACAATACAGGCGTTATGTACAATCTGATGATCCTGGTTCAAATCACCATAAAATGGGATAAAAATAATGTTTGGGCAAACCTTTTTGATATAATCGGATATTTTCTCATTGATTTGATATTGCGGTAATGTATCCAACTTGATGGATGGCAGATCAGAAAAAAACGTTTGTTTCACTCCGAGATACTGGTCCGCTTCTATGGTTTCTCTTCTTCCATCTTCAATCAGTTTGGAATCGAACAGGTCGTCACCTTTGGTAACAATTAAAACAAAAACCTCATCTCCTGCCGATGAACACCTCGCAATTGTCCCTCCACACCCTAATATTTCATCATCCGGATGAGGGGCGATTATCAGTATTTTATTCATTTTATATACTGTCCCTTTGATGTTGAAAATCACTACTCTTTTTTCAAAAGTCTGGCTGGATTGCCGATAATCACAATGTCATCCTCTTCAAAACTTTTTGTAACAACCGCCCCGAGCCCGACAACAATGTTCCGGCCCAGTCTGACCCCTTCCCTTAGAGCGGAACTGCTTCCAATAAAACATCCATCGCCCACAACACTGCTGCCTGAAATGGTAACACCGATTGAAACCACGGTATATTTTCCGATCCGGCAGTTATGAGCAATAACAACCGAGGCATTGATTCGACATCCTTTTTCAAGAACGGTATTCCCCAGCACTCCACGAGTAATAATCGAACAGGAACCGATAAACACATCATCTTCTATGATTGTTTTCCCAAAATGAGGGAAAAGCCAATGCCGCCCATCCGGGCCGACAGATCGTCCGACACCGGATGCTCCGACAACCGCTCCGGATTCAATTTCAACATTCCGGCCGATTTCCGTCCCGGCATAGATTTTCACCCCGGAATGAATGACTGTACCTTCCCCGATCTTGGATTTCTCGATTACACAATGAGGGCCGATGTAGGCTGAGGGATGGATGTCTGATGCAGGATCTACGATCGCAGTCGGGTCAACTCCGGGTTGCGGCAGGGGAGGAAGAAATTCCTGTGCAATAATCGCAAAACACAATCTCGGATCTCCAACCAGAATGAAAGTTACTCGGTCACGAATGGATTTAAAAGGCTGCTTACAAATCATGACACAATCCGCCAGATGAGACACGGCATCTTCATCATCTCCCAGATAAAACGTCAGCGAACCTTTTCCGGCCTTGTCAAAAGGTGCAACATGCGAGGGCAGCGCATTCAGGTTCCCTTCAATTTCGGCCTGAATTCCTTCAGACTGCAATGTTTGCTTGATATCTTCCGCGGTAATGCTGCCTCCCCGTTGTCGTTTAGGTATTACCATTTCATCTCCTTATATTTTTTCATTCTCAGATAGATCCATAGGGCATTTTTCAGATCGACTGACCGGTATATTCACTCGATGTCGTCTCCCCTGTACGATTAATGATAAATTTTCGGAACATCACCAGAAACGTCAACGCTATGATTTTGATATCCAGGGTAATGCTCCAGTTCTTTATATACCAGACGTCTTGTGCGAACTTTTCATCCCAAGATTTGTCTTTGCCGCGATAATTGACCGCCACCCAACCTGTAATACCCGGCTTCATTTCATGCCGTAGCTTCTGTTCATCCGTATAACGTGTCAGATATGTTATCGGCAGAGGACGTGGTCCGACAACACTCATTTCCCCCCGGATGATATTGATTAATTGCGGCAACTCATCCAAACTTGTTGCCCGGATAAGTCTCCCGATTCTGGTAAGGCGCTTATCATCAGGCAATAGATTGCCGTTTACATCACGTCCATCGGTCATGGTTCGAAATTTAATCAGATAGAAGGATTTGCCGTTTTTTCCGGCACGTAGCTGGTAAAACAGGAGCGGTCGTCCCATACTGAAATATATGGCGATTGCGGTAAACAATAGTATTGGAGATAAAATGATGAATCCGGAATAAGCGATCAAAATGTCCATAAACCGTTTCAACGTCTGCATCGGAAGCACTTTTTTTTGTACGTCTGTTTCCAGAGTCCGGCGGTATTCGCCTGCTATCGCTTCCCATATTTTTTCCGGACGAAAATTTTTCATAACAAATTCCCGACCATTTTTCCCATAAATTTTTATAAACTCCGGATGTTGAATAAAAAACTGCATAGCGTTTTTTAAACTTTCCATACTTTTGGGTTTTATGAGCAACCCTGTTTGTTCGTGTTTTACAGCATCGATGCATCCCGGTATGTTTGAAGCAATTACCGGTAGTTCCATTGCAGAAGCTTCCAGGGGAGTTACAGGGAAACCTTCCCGGTACGTCGGCAATACAAGAACATCAACCGCACTGAAGTAGGACGGAACATCTTTTTGAAAGCCTAATAAATGCACACGGGAATCATTACGGAGAATTTGCATTGAGTTATCGTTGACAGGATCACCGGCTTCTATTTTGCCGATCATCACGAGGTGAACATGATCATACTCCTTTCGTAACATCTGCCAGGCTGCTGCAAGTTCGTGAACACCTTTATCGCGAACGATTCTTCCGACAAAGCAGAAAACGATTTCATTTTTCCCGATTCCCAACCTGGAACGAATCACCCCTCTTTTGTTCACGACAGCCGGATTGAACCGTAAACTCGAATCAACGCCGTTTATACTCCCTTGGCATAAAACCGATGCTTTGGAAGGATTAAAAATTTTATTGTTACAGCCAACCTGAAAATTGGATCTGCTGACGCAAAAGACCTTGTCGGCCAAAAAACAGGTCAGGCGGTTGGCCGCCTTGATTAGTGCTTTGCCGGTTCCTTTCAAACCGACCCAACGGTAACCGTGAATGGTATAAATGCAAACCGGAACAAAAGTAAGCCGTGAGGCAATCATTGCAATCAACCCGGCTTTGCTGGTGTGGGCATGAACGATTGCAGGCCGCAAACGGATCAACAGCTTAATAATCTTCCCCAGTGTTACCAGATCCTGCAGCGGTGATATTTTACGCAGTATTTCAATGCTATGGACCTGCCCGGGCCAACCCTCAAGCTCTTCCGTCAACTCACCGGATGAGCATACCAGATGAATATCAAAGCGATTATCGTTTAGATATTCAACCTGCCCCTTGAAAAAAGACCAGAAAAACTCAGGAACGGTCGCCACCTGAACAATGCGTATTTTTCTCTCCTTCAACAATGCTTCTCTCTTTCATCCAGCCGGTGCTCGATAATCGCATGATGACTGATTAAATTCTGAACCCTGTCTGAAAGACGATTTACTTTCAATTCGAGAGCAAATGCATAGACCATAAGAAAACCGATTATTGCAATGTAAATAATATGTCTGGCATCCTGGATGCCGATAATCGAAACGGAGATCCATTTATAAAATGGCTCCAGTATTGGAACGGAAAGCAGAAATAATGAGATTATGATCCACAGGCAAGTCGGCAATGGAGAGATATTGTTTCTTTTAAGTGCGAACAGGATAAACAAAAAAAAGACAGAACCGACCACAAAAGAGATTATTTTTATTTTCAGCCCCATTTTTGGTTTCCATCCTTTTATCTAATTTGGTTTTTCTGTAAGGAACATCCAATAAAATTCACAAACACCCGCAAAAAATATTTGACGGAATGGACTGCATTAAATTCGGATGTGCCATGCTGTCTTGCTTTCATTTTTACGGGTACTTCCTGAATGCGGGCTCCATGATAATGAGCCAACAGGAGCAGTTGAATGGTGTCATGAATTTCATAGGGGTATCGTTTTCCGAACAACTCGATCACGTTGCGATTATATGCCCGAAATCCGGATGTCGAGTCGGTAATTTTTTTACCGATTGTACGGGAGGCCAACTTTGAAAACAGTTTGATGCCTGTTCTTCGCAGTGCTGTCGATTGATATCCATGCTTTTCAATATATCGGGAACCAATGACATAATCCGCCTGCTTGTTGCGAATCGGATCAATGATGGTGGACAGTTCAGCGGCAATATGCTGGCCGTCTCCGTCAAACTGGCATAAGATGTCGTATTGATAACGGAAAGCATAAATGAAATAGGTTTTTACCGCTCCAAAACTGCCGATATTCATGGAATGTGAAAGAACAGGAACATTCAGATCCTGACAAATCTTTTTGGTTCGGTCATATGAACCATCATCGATAACGATCAGATCATATCCGAAATTATTGGACTGCAGGTCATGGATCGTGTCTGCGATATTGGCTTCTTCGTTGTAGGCGATGATTGCAACAAGTATGTTCATGTTAACCGGATTCCATTGCCGTCATGATTGTTTTTTTCTAACTGGATTATATTGATATCGTGATAAAAAACGGACTCTATATTTTTGCCTTGCAGTTAAACGCTTGTTGAATACACGCTCGCTGTATTTCTGTGGTGTGTAACTTATCGCCTGCTCATCAATCTTAGTAAAAAACTCACGTAGTGCCAACCGGGTAGATTCTTGTGATTTTTTTTTTACATCTTTCCAGTTTTTCGAATTCAGCAGCTCTACACTTTTTGATAACACAATATCGCCTGCGTCTATTTCAGCTGTGACCAAATGACAGCATGTTGTAATTTTAGAATCATTTTTCAAAACCGTCCATTCAATGGAATTCGGCCCTCCGTTTTCCGGCAAGGCTCCGGTATGAAAATTAAATGTCCCCATTTTAGGAATTGAATATAATTTTTCGGTTAAAATCTCCGGGAAAGAATGAACTAAAATCAGATCCGGGTTAATCGATTGAATTTCATGAACAGCTTTATCATCATTGATTGAATTGTATTCCTTAAAACAATATCCAAATCGATGACAATGATAACGCAATGAGTTTTTTTTAAGGAGATTGCGACACATCGCTACAGGGAGATTTTTTTTTTCACAAATCGAAACAGTTGCGATTTTAACAACTTCATCAATTGTGAAATACTTCAAACCATTATAAAGACTGGCCGATAAGGATCTTTTATTGACAATGTTTTTTTTTGTAGTAGCAACAAGCGCAACGTGTAAACCGATTGAATGAAGCTCTTTCAAAAAATTTACCGTAAATTCAGAGGTTCTGTAACCTAAGAATATTACTTTATATGGTTTGTTTAAAGACAGAATCGACCTCTATATTGTTTAAAAATTTACCAGATGCTGTATCTAATGAATGTTTTCAGGAACCTTCTTCAGCGAGTTGTATTTTTTCAATACTGTTTCAAATGCAAACGAAAACAGCGCTGCTCCGGCAATCAGATAAAACGGCAGTGCCGGAAGGCCGTAGCGCGGGATACCATCTAAAAAACAATAAATCAAATTTATATACAGTGGCGGTAGCAGCAATGGATGTAACGGCATGCTTTTTTTGAACAGCATAATAAATCCGCCAAGTGCCCAAACGAGAGGGTTGCTGATTGTTTTTAACAAAAGGTCAAGGATGATCATGACCCAGGATTTATTATCAGACCGGTTATAAAAATCTTTCCAGCGGTCCGTCTCATTTAATCGTGAAGGATATTGGAATGCATTTAACCGCATAAGCGTTGTTATTCGATTGATAAGATAGCTTCCCGGATATTGTTTGTACAGGTCAAACGCATATTTTGTATAACGCGTATCTTCGCTTTCAATATACTGATATTTTTTATCCGCTTCATTGAACAGCTTTTTCGCAATAGATGGATAAGGCCATAAGGTTTGATAATCAATTTGAGGAAAAATTTTCTCACTCAGATTTCTTGAAACCAGACCGATCAACCGTGCGACTTTTTCCTCAGGTGTTAACGCGATCTCCGAACCATTGTAAAGGAGTACGATCCCGATTCTTCTTTTACTTTTCACGTCAGGATCGATTTTATATACATTCCAATACAACCATAATCCAAAGGTGAGAAACGGTATGGCCAGCGCAATAATGACGGGCATTACCGTCTCTTTCCGCAATAAATTACGTTTCCGGGAGGACGGGAGATAAAAAATCACAAAAAATAATCCAAAAAATAAAAAAGCATATTTGGTCATAAGCGATATTGAGAGAACGATTCCAGTAAGGAGAGATAATGACAAACGGGCTGTTTCAATGGTTCGGCACAAAAAGTAGGCACTTGAAAGAAATAGAAAAACAGCGAGGGTCTCGGTTAAAAAAAAACCGGGATAATGGGCAAAGGTCGGGCACAGGCTGTATAGCATACTTGCGGTAAAAGCGACTCTTTCGCTGTAGTATTGTTTTGCGAAAGCATATACAAGAAGACTGGTCATTGCAAAAAGCAGCACCTGGACACCCCGAACCGCCATATCATTATCCGGAAACATTCGAAAACATAATCCCAGGAAAACATGATATCCTGGTTCGACACTTTGCGGTTCATGAAGGAGATGAGAAATCCCCTTTTCTGCAACAGCAATCCCCTTGTTGAGATGATATGCGGAATCCCTTCGCACCGGTGGTGTCTTGAATATCAGAAAAAGGATCCCCATGATCAATGCAATAACAAAAGGAACCAAGAGTCTAACATAATTCTTATTTAATAATCGCTGCACCTGGTGTATCTCCGTTTATAAATTTTCCGTCAATATGAATTGATCTTTGATGATAAACAGTTATAAATCACATAAATATCTTGATAGTTTTGGTCCTAAATGATTCGTGATTATTCTGGGCAATTTTTGCCATAGGTTCGATGCTGATTTGTACTTGAGATAGATATCACTTTTTTGGGGTTTCAGTATATCAATTTTAACAGGTATCGCACCAAAATGTTTTTTAAAGTTATACGTACTGCTATCATATCCGGATCGACCGAAATCAAAAATTTTTATATTTTCACGGATTGAATCTTTTATTGCTTCCCAATAAATATAGTTATTTGGTCGATAGGAAAGATATGCCCGATTTGATGCGCCGAAAAGCGCCATACATAAATCATTATCACGGATCACAACAGTCCCGGAGATTGGAGTCTTGCCCTTATAAGCTACAAAATACTTTGCATTAAAAAATTCACCAATTAAAAAAAAATATTTTTTTTGTAATGAAGGAGTTCCATGATCGTGCATAGCGACGGTATATAGAGAATAAAAGTCATCAATAATTTTACGATAACGGCCCTTTCTAACGATTATTTTTTTTTTTTTGGCTTGCCTTATTTTATTTCTGCACTTTTGATCTAATCTTTCCTTCCATAAAATCTCATGATCTAATTTCTCTAAATCAAGTCTCATTGTTACTGTATCTGATTCACGAAAGCCTTGATATTCAGAATTTAACACTCTAATTTGATAATCATCCATTGGAGATAGCGTTGATCGTAATTCAATTGCTTGCGTTAGAGTTAGATCAGTATAGTTGGTCAAAGGCAAGTATGAATATGTTTTTTTATTAAATATTGACTTTACAACAACAAAATCACCTTCATATTTGTAATTATACAGCTCTACCAATAAACATTTCCAGCAGTCACAAAAATTATGAGTTAATCGCGTTTCTTTTATCACGTCCATATGCATTTCACTTGAACGTTTAGAACAAATAATTTATGAATATTTCTGCTTAAAACCAAAAGGATAACCGCTTCCTAAAATTAATTTCGAATCAGAGAACATGGATTGATACTCCGCATCCTGTTCTGAAAAAAGCTCATTGGCACAGGCGAATTCTTCCTCAGAGTAGATAGGCTTATATGCTGCACGTTCTACTGGTTGTCTTGCTTTATCAAAATATGCTCGGATTAAATGGACAATATTACGTGGAAGCATTTTTCCTATTAAAGAAACCAGAATTTCATTTCTAATAAGTACCTCTGTATATGGCAGAGTATTTCTATTATTGGCATTTATTATGATATCATCATAGTTATCTCTGGTAAAATATGGATCTACTCCAAGAAAAATCTCAATGGCTGTAAGTACGATAAACGTATTTTTTTTAAACAGCTCATAGTCATATAAAAGCAACTGATCTGTAAACGATTTTTGATAAATCTTCATGGTTTCAAGTAACACGCCCTCCTTAAGAGAGACGCTTAAATATGCTCCTTTAAGCTTTTTCCAACCAATCAGGAAAGTATACCGATTGACGAAGTCTTTAAAGGGCGGCATTTTTTCAGAAAATGAGAGCTGATAGTATAGTGAGAGAGCAACTTCACTTGGTTTCCGTATACCTAAAACAACGAATACATCATCTGAATAATCTTTTATTCTATGAACAGCCTCTTGATTAAGAGCGTAATCAGGGGTTATATCAACATAATATTTTTCTGTTTTTATTTTCTGAAAATGTTTTTGAAACCATCTTTCCCCGCGTTCATAGTTCCCACCGAAATAACCGATTTCTTTTCTGAAAGGAAGAAACAATTGCGGATGCTTCTGTAAATTGTGGTACATGAAGGTAGTTCCACTCCTCGGCATACCCGCTATGACAAAAAGTTTATTTTTATTTTTAGTCATTATCTCCCAATAAAAACGATACCAAAAAAAACAAGCAGGGTGCCGATGATGTGAAACAGATGTAATTTTTCTCCTATAACCAAAGAACTTCCCAACATTACGAAAACAAATGTTAATCCCATAAAGCCATATGCAACACTTAAATCCACCTTTCGCAACGCCATGAAATAACACAAAGGCGCCCCTAAAATACAGGTTGCTCCTGAAATAAGATATGCATTGGACAGTCTCTGTAAAAGACTATGATCCCTGGATTTGAGCTGTATTCGTTTTGCTCCGATTTTGATTAACAGTTGCCCTGATGTAGTCAATAATACAGTTACCATCAGCCAGAAATATTTACTCAAAAACTGTTCCACTTGACGCCTTTTCTCCAAGAGTTACTACAATGACTCCGCATGTTATAAGGAAACAACCGATCATTTTCGTTTCCGTGATTTCTTCACCAAAAATGTAATGCGAGAAAGGTAACATTAAAACGTAGGTTATGCTGATGAGGGGAGAAGCAACCCTTAATTTAATTGTACTTAAAATATGAATCCAGACAAAACCACGGAGAAGTAGAATAACATAAGCAAGTACCAAAAAGTAATTAATCGGGACTCCAGTATTATTGGCAATAAGTGCTCCCATTTTCGAAACATTCTGCCCAATCACTACCATAAAAATAAGTAGTATCATCAAAAATATATGTTTGAAATTATTCTTCGGTAAATTCGTTTTCATTAATCGTTAAAAAATAAATCGTAGAAAAGGAGTTAAAAAGGATCGAGTGATTTGTATAGGCATAGTTTGTATTAGTCGTTTTTGCCATCCATACTCATCTGCAAAAGAAATGGGTATTTCCTTCATCCTTCCCATAAAAAAATAGGAACTGGTAAGCTGAGAGTCAGAACACCATCGTTTTTTATAATTGGTTAAACCTGGGTTTCGTATTGAACTCTCCCCCATATTAAAAATTTTGTATCCCTTTACTATACCATCCTTTAAAATATCCCATATTAAATAAGTAATAGGTTGTAAATTGCTGTAGGAATTATCATGAGCAGAATAATTATAATAAATCTCTTGATTATAATTTAATGTAATCACTGAGGCAATGCATTGACTCTTATGGTACAGCAAAAAAAGCTTCACGGTGCCGGAAGGCATGTACTTAAATAAATTTATAAAAAATAATTTAGAATGTGGAATTAGGCCATGTTTCTTGCAATAAGTTTGTAAATACAGATGATAAAATTGATTTAATTTCGAATTGCTGATTGATTCAACTATCTCCGTTTTAAAACCGAACCGTCCCCCTCTTCTGATATCTCGACGAATATTCTTTTTAAGGTGATAAAACAACTCTTGAATATCACTACCTAACTTTAAAAAAAAGGTGACATCTCTTTTTGCATTTAGAATTTTATGGTTTACTGATATGGCGTTATCAAGTGAATCTCCTGAATAAACATTAATATAATTAAAAGTAGGGCAAATTTTTTTTACAGCCTGGATAAATAGTAGTAATACTTCATAAGATGAAGTTAACGGTCCCGCATACGTAGGGATTGGAGAAGAACTGCAATATTTGCCGTTTATTAATGAAAAGGATTGAAAAAGGGGTAAAATACCAACTATTTTCTGGTCCTGAAGCGCAATAAGTGTTAGCGGTTTAAAACCGAGTGTCTTCTTAAGGAATCGGCTCCATTCTATCGAGTGTGTAAAGCGAGATTTGGGATGACCTTCTACATAACTTGAATATTGTTCCAACCAATTCGGTTTTAATTGTTCTATTGTAATATTTGCCATAAGTAATTGGTGAACGGAACCAATCGTTTTTGCTAATTTAATTCTTGATTAAAAAAATTTTCAATCGAACAAAACTTGAAATCAGTTAACAATCTCTTCATCTTATAAATCGTAGTATGTATATTATAATGATGGATGAAATAGTCGATATACTTCTGTCCCGATATCTTTCTAAGCTTTTCAAACATTTCATATGGATGAATATAAATGACAGCTGGATGACCTGATCTATGTATTGTTTTTACTCCGTGTTTGATTAGCCGGTATGGCATACTTCTTAAATAAAATCCGCCGCTGAAAGGGATATTTACATTGCAATACCTCATAGTTGATGGAGGTATTTCTGTAATATTGAAACCTCTTTTATGGATATGCCTCTCAGCATTCATTTCCCCATAAAGCTGATTCTTGAAAGGAAAAATGCTTGAATCATATTGTATCCCGCAAACATTCAAGATTTCCCAAAACCACTCCGTTTGTTGCGAACTGTAGGACCATGCCGGGGCTCGAAAGGAATCAATTTCCTTTTGAGTGGCAGCCGATAAGGCATTTATGGATTGTTTCAAATCATTCAAAAAATCTGTGCGGGACATATTATAAATAAGCCGGTGGCTGTGGCTGTGAGATCCGATGTGATGACCATCTGACTGAATTTTTTTAATTAGATCAGGATATTTTTCAGCAATATGGCCCACAATAAAAAAGGTTGCCTTTGCATTATATCTTTTTAAAAGATGAAGGGTTTTAAACAATGTTTGCGGAAGTCTTTTCCCTTCGTTTATAGATTCATCAGTTGTTAAATCTAGTTTTTGATATGTCATCAATGCGCTAGCATAATAATCCTCAAAATCAATTGTCAGTATATTATTTTTCACACTAATTTGTAGTAAGCTAGAAAAGTGAAGTTATTTATAAAGCTTCTTTGGGATTCACCAGATAATCTTCGATAGCTACATAATCCAGTTTTGAATTCAATAGCGTTTCCACTGCATCCTCAACCGTTCCAACAATAGGTGAACCGTGTAAATTAAAACTGGTATTTAATATGCCGCCAATGCCTGTTTTTTCTTTAAAATATGTGATCAAACGATGATAATCACCGGACCATTTCTTCGAAACAAGCTGAGGTCTGCAAGTATGGTCAAAAGGATGCAGACCGGCAGCAAGATGATTACGGGCGATTAATGTCGTCGGGAAGTTAAGGGTCATAAATGAGGCCTCAATTTTTTTTGGATTTAAGATATATTTATCTGCATCCTCTTCTAAAATGGAAGGTGCGAAAGGCATCCAAAAATCTCTCTTTTTAATTGCCTTGTTCAATTTATGGATGATTCCTAAATCATCAGCCCTGCAAAGTATCGAGCGGTTACCCAGCGATCTGGCTCCCCACTCAGCATTTCCTTTAAATCGCCCGACTATCTTATTTTCAACCAACAGGTCGGCTGTTACTTTTTCAATGTTATCTTTTTTCTGATATATAATTTTATCGGTATACTTTTTTAAAATTGGTTCAACTTCCTCGTTTGTATAACGAGGACCTTTATACAAATGATCTAATGATGATATCGGAGTAGAAGAATTATCCTGGTGAACTTTGTATGCACTTCCAATAGATGCGCTTTCATCTCCGGAACTGGGCATAAAAAACACATCATCAAAGATATCCAGTTGGGATAATATCATGTTCGCTTTGACATTCATGAAGCATCCGCCACCAAAAACCGCTCTTTTAATTTTCAATCTTTCCGCCCAATTGCGAACCCAATTAATCGTAAGATATTCAAAATGTTTTTGTGTTCCGCCGCAAATATGATCAAAGCGTTTTTTAAAAAAATCATTTTTCATCTTATTAATAAGATATCGGTCATAAGAAGCTTTGTTGATAAATTTTAAACCACTTGAATCTAAATCTAAATAGTTCTCCCTTAGGATATTGAATATTTCATCTGAACTAGAGTCAGACACATAGGGTGACATACCCATAACTTTGTATTCGTGCTCTCCGGGTTTCATGCCAAGATATTCCGTCACTCTTGCATAGAGCTCACCGACAGAATTGTAGCTCTGATTTTCATGTACTCTTTGGTAGCCGGAATTACGATCCCAAACCGAAACAGTGGACGACAGACCATCTCCGGAATTATCAATAGTAAAAATTACAATCGGATCTCCCTTTTCCAAAAACCCTGAACCATATAGGGCGGCATAGCCGTGAGCTTCATGATGCTCAACTTGCTTGATTTTTGTAGAAGCGAAAAAATGTTTTTCAGCGTATTCTCTTATTTGTCTTCTACGCTTTATCCCAACAAGTTTTAGATATGGACCGATTATTTTGTTTGATGAGATGATTTGGTTGGGCAGTAGTTCTGCGCAGAAAAAAAATAATTTATGAATGAAATCATTCTTGGTTTGATCATCAAAAACAGGGAGGTCAAAACAGCCTAAAACAATATAATCAATCTTGGAAAGCTGGAAATCATTTTGTTTTAAAATCCATTCATAAGCTTTTTCGGGAAATCCACCTTGATTTTTCTTTTTAGTAAATCGCTCCTCAAGCAATAAATATTTGATTTGTCCATCACATAGGTAACATAAAGACGCATTATGTCCATCATGAACTGATAATATTCTCATTTTCTTCCGTTATTCAAGTATTTTATAATGAAGTATTCGATATGGCTTTTTTGAACGGATAAAATTTTGGGAAAAGTTTTACAAAGCCGTAATGGAAAAAAACCGCTCCGGATATTAAATAAAAAGGAAGGGCTGGCAAACCATATCTGGGAATTCCGTCCAGAAAACAATAAATGAGATTAATATAAAGTGGTGGTAATAATACGGGTACTATGGGCATCCTTTCTTTAATCATTATTATATAGCCACCCACAGCCCAAATAAAAGGGTTGCTGATTGTTTTTAATATTATATCCATAAGTACAACTACCAAAGACTTATTGTCTGTACGGTTATAGAAATCCTTCCACCGATCTGTTTCATTTAGTCTTGATGGATACTGAAAAGCATTCAATCTCATCAAAGTGGATAACCTGTTAACTATATATCCAAAAGGATTCTCTTTATATAATTTATATACCATTTGTAACAAACGACCTTGCTTATCCGGTAAATACGCATAATTTTTTTCTGTGTCTTCGAGCAATTTTTTTGCCACGGCAGGATAAGGCCATAGTGTCTTATAGTCTATCTCAGGGAATAATCTCTCAGCAAGATTACGTGATACCAAACCAACCAGCCGTGCAACTCTTTCCTTTCCAGTCAATGCTAATTCAGACCCATTGAATAAAAGGACCATTCCGGTTTGGCCGCTGGAAATAACGGTAGGATTCATTTTTTTACTTCTCTGAATCCATCCGAAAGAAAATATGATGGGCAGCAGTGTTACAATCAGCAAAATAATTATCGATCTTCGATTCCACAAACCGATATTTTTTTTTAAATAAATATAGAGCGCTAAAGAAATAAAAGCACCGTAAAATAAGAAAACAGGCTTCGATAACAAAATCATTATAAGGGAAAAAACAGCCACAATAGAAAGACTGACACTGTTATTTGTAAGTGCATTTAATACCATCCAATAGCTTATGAAAAAAAGAAAAACAATCAACGTCTCTCTTAGAAAAAAACCTGGATAGTGAGCAAAAGTCGGACAAAAACTATATAGAAGTCCGGCAATTAATCCGATTTTTTCGCCATAATATCTTCTTGCGAGAACATACACTAATAAAGAAACCGCGGCAGATAGCAAAACTTGTATGAGACGAACTGCATTGTTACTACCATTAAATGCTTTAAAACAAATTCCAAGGAACACAGGATATACAGGTGCAACACCACCTATTGATTTATCATATACGTTTATTAAACCTTCTGCAGCGATCTGTTCTCCCATTTGATGGTAGGATAAAGAATCTCTACGAATCGGGGGAGTTTTATAAATGATAAAAAGAATTCCCATAATTAATGCGATAACAAAGGGAATCAATGCTTTTGAATGTCCTTTATTAAAAAATTGAGTAGATTGATTCAATTTATAACTTCACTTTCATGTGAGTAGGGGAATAAAGATCTATCTCAACACACTATCCTCACATGTTCATATGAGGCTTGAGCGCTGGATCTCTTGAAGATTCGATGTCGATAGAAATATTATTTGAGCCAATTTCAAAACTATTATAAAGCGTCACACCGGCGAAAGTCAGTGCTCAGAAAAGAGCCGAAAATACTGGATTTTTGTTTTCGCCGGAACTACAACAAGAGACTTTTGAAAATGGCTCATTCGTTTTGCTTTTTAACGCAATAAATCATAATGACTCTGCCAAATGTTTTAAAGAAAGTCTTTTTGGCAATAGTTATTGGTGTTAAGCTATACCCATCCATTTTTGTTATTTTAAATCTTTTCAGTAATTTTTTTATATAGCGTATCGAAAGCAGTTCGTATGGGGATAATTCCCCCTTACCCGACAAAAGGTGACTAATATAAGTGAAACTAAATTTATTTTTAAAAGATAAAATAAGGGTCCCATTTGGTTTCATCACCCTGAAAATCTCATTAATAATTTTTTCATGCTCCGGAAAAAAATTTAATCTTTCAAATAGCAGAACTTTATCATAAAAACTGTCTTCCATCGGAATTTTTAAATCATCTGTTACTAATTTTATTTTGATATCCTGCTTGATATTTAGCGCTTCTTTCCTTTCATTAAAAAATTTTAATATCTTATCATCGGTTTCTAAAATCGAATAATCCAGTTTCTTTTTTTTTAAAATATTTAAACCAAAACTTCCCGCATAGGGAAAAACTTCTAAAACCTTATCATTCTCAGAAAGTATGGGAACTACTGTATCCACCTGCTGCAAAACTTCTTTACCGACAATACCTTTCATGTAAACATCAGGTGTTGGGCTGGAAGCATAAATCGTATCAGACCAATAGGTTACAGCCTGTTTAAAACTCCAGTTATTTAAATTGTATGACGATGGATAAACATCTCCAAAATTAAATTGATTATATGAAACAATATGATCAATTTTCTTCCGTTTTGGTGTTATTTTTCTTTTAACATTAGGATAGCCGATACATACAAATGCAATCATGCGGTAATCCTTGTGAATTTTTAATATTTCAGAAATCTTCTTTTCATCACCATATGAACAGACCCAAAGAGAACCCAAGCCTATGCTGTGCGCGTACAGCAACATATTTTGTATAGCTGCAGATGCACTTTGGATGTTTGCATCGTGATATTCATTTATTTTTTTATGATAAACCACCGCAACGGTTAAGGGAGCTGATTTTACAAGATTGAGAGATCCTGCATTTTGTACCAAAGACTCTTTTATTTTATTATCTGTAATAGCAATAAATTTCCATGCTTGCTTGTTACAGGCACTAGGCGCCCATTGAGCGGATTCAATTATTTGTTCAATGCAATCCTTTTCAATTTCTCTATCTGAAAAATTTCTAATACTTCTTCTATTTTTAATTGCATCCAAAACATCCATAAACAAATCCCGTAAAAAATCTATATGTTATCTATCTCTTAAAATAGAATACAATAATCGGTTATTATAACTTTGAAAATTGTTTTCATAAAGAATATCTATTTTTAAAAACAAGCTCAAAAATTTTATTGAAATTATTGGATCAAGTAACTCACCGGTTTTTATGTCAACGGATTCAACCATTCCATATGGGGCGATATGATATGTTAAAATACCTTTAATTATCTGGTCGGTTTTTTCTCTATAAAATTCCTTTTTTGTCAGTTCATACAGCTTACATAGCCCAATGCTGAAATCGACATTTGGGTCCAATCTTGATTTATTATTTAGGGGGTTAAATGGTATTAAGCCTGTAGCACCTTGTTTTTTTAGCCAGAAATTTGCTAATTCTTCGGCAGCATGCAATAAGGATTCTTCCTTCGAAAAATAATACATATCTGCAAATGTTTCAATAAAATGAAAATTTTTCAGATCTAAACCGAATTTTGTTTTATGGTTGTTCATTACTACTCTTTTAGCATAACCACCTTCCTCATATTTCAGGTATTGATTAACACCATTAAACCACTTCATATATGCATTGCGGTATTCATCTTTTTTTGTCGCTACGTAAAGAGCCAATAGGCTTTGGCTTGCTGTCACATTATACTTCGTTGCATCATATCTTTTTAGTATATTAAACATTCCTGTTACCATTCTCATGGGTTTATGTAATAGATAATAACTGGGAAATAAACCGTACTTTGAGAAGCCTTCCGTATTGATCATATTATTCATTATTTTTTCTGCTAAGGATAAGTATTTTCCCTTTTTCGTATACATATAGATATCAACAAACAACTCTACAAACATAAGGCACAAAGATGATGTGATTGGTGGAGAATATTTAAAAATTTCAAAATGATGAGTAGTTATAAAGCCTTGATTATAAAAAGTTTCAAGAACAAAATCGGTTATTTTTTCCGCTGTAACTAAATAACGATCATTTTTGTATATTTCATAACAGATAATTAAACCAAGTAATAAATCCGTATATTCAAAAGCCCAGGAATGAACAGGAAGCTTTGGATGTTTTGTCCAAATAAATTTTTCTGTGTTAAAATGGTCTTCTACTAATTGTAATTGAGAGTCAGCAAATTTATTTTTACCAAAATATGATAGAAAAGGTAAATAATCTCCCAACTCAGAGATTAGAGACGTCTCATCGACGAATCTCCCTGTTAAAGCATCTACTGAAAGAACAGGTAATCCATTTGCTCCAATCAATCTATTTTCAAATAAATTCAAGATATTTTTTCGATTTTTTCTCAATTCTTCCATTATATCCATAATTTAATTCCTAATAGCAGCTTCAAATTAGGGTAACCCCCTGTCTTTCCATTTTTGAAGTCCCTCTTTCAGAGATGTTTCCGGTTGTATTCCAAATAGATCAATCATTTTAGTATTATCTAATACAAACCGTGTATTTTCAGTTGGGTTCCCATTAAAAAATAGAGTAAATTCAGGATTTGAAAAAACTTCAGTGACAACCTTTGCCAATACTTTAATAGTTACCGGTTGAGATTTGCAAACCGGAATGATCTCGTCTGTAATATCTGAATTTATTATTTTCAATAAGATCTTAATATAGTCATCAATATACATTGTATCGACCAGATTATTCCCATCACCGTTTATCGCAAATTTCTCCAGTTTTAAACAGCATGCTTCGCAAAGACGTCGGTAAATTTTGTGTTTAGCCATATAAGGACCAAAAATTTCCATATTTCTTATTATCAAATAGGAAAAATGGTTTACCATTGCACTAGCCTGGATATTCGCCTCACCCAAAAGCCTTGATTTGCGATAGACGGAATTGTCATTTTCCAGATAAAAAACCCCGCTCGACATATATATAAACTGCCTGCATGATTGAACCTTTTTTGCGACAAGGGATGGACCTTCGGAATGCAGACGATACATCAGATTGTTATCATTTTCCGTATTGCCTGTGATTTGACCGGGACCAATTCCAGCGAGGTAAACAACGACATCAATTTCTCCGAATTCGGGTATCTGGTTCACTTCTGTTAAATCCAGATAAAACGGTTTTACATTTGGAAATTTTGAAACAAATTTTAAAAAGTCTTTTGAATGACAATAACTCGCTTCAATTTCCCAAGCAGCTGGAACATTTTCGATTAAATTTTTTCCGATAAATGAAGAACCACCGATAAGAAGTAATTTCATGCCGCACTCTCAGACTAAACATTGCTTGTTGGTTCAGGACGGTTAATATCTTTACTCCGAATAAATCGCGCCAGATCATCTCTCAGTTCTATGAATTTTTCATCGGACATATTCTTCAAACGATAATTAATCCCGCCGGTACCATCGGTACTCACCATATAATAATTTTCAAAATCTTTATTCACAATTTCAACGCCATAATGATCAGGCCGATTCCATATGTCACTTCCCGGATATGGTTGAAACGTATATAGGTTTGCCTGATCCGGTTGTGCGATTTCGATTAGTTTTTTAGTTTCTTCTACAGTTTGTTCATCTTCACCAGGCAATCCGAATATGAAGTAGCATTTCACATAAAGCCCCTCATCCTTCGCGGCTTTAATACTATCAATTTGTTGCTGGACAGTTGTTTTCTTATTCACCATGTCGAGAACCTTTTGACTACCGGATTCAATTCCATAAGCAACTTTTACACATCCTGCTTTGTGAAGATCTCGTAATATTTCTTTGGTCATAAGATTGACCCTATTCGCGCTTATGAATTGAATATCCAGCTCTTCAATTCCTTTTAAAAGTTTTCTTAATCGTTTGTGATTGATTGTAAAAATATCATCGTAAAAAAAGAATGATTCATATCCATACTTTTCTTTTACTTCTTTTAATTCTCCTAAAAAATTATCCGCGCTCCGGAATCTCATGTTTGGGCCAAATACGCCTTTATCACAAAAGGAACATTTATATGGACATCCTCTGGCCGAAATAATACCGGTCGTTTTTTTATTAAAAAGTCTTGCGGTATATGTAGTGTTATCAACCAAATCTCTTGAAGGATATTTTAGAGAATCTAAATCCTGAATTTTGGATCCATACAAGATTCGTTCATATTTTCCTTCCTGCTGATATCTTTTGACAAATTTCGGAAAAGAAACTTCTCCTTCTCCCACTGCAACTGTATCACATTTGGTAAATGCGAGAGTGTCTTCCGGTACGGCACTGGCATGAGGGCCGCCGACCACCGTTAAACATTCCGGATTTTTTTCTCTACAAATGGATACGAGTTTTTTTACATGGCCAACAGCAGGTGTAAAACAAATCATACCATAGATATCAGCATCATCATTGATCAGATCACTCCATTCATGGACCTTCTTGGATGCCAAATCGATTATATTCACTTCGAAATTATCTTGCCGAAGTGCAGAGGCAAGGTACAAAAGACCGATAGGAGCGTATTGCCTATCATCAAGGACATTCAATTGCGGGGGGTTGATTAGTGTAATTTTCAAAACAGTTCCTTTCAACGGTGTAATCGCTCTTTGAAAAGGGATTTCATGTAGCGAAATGTTATTTTAGTATTCCATTCGACAATGAAAAACGATGTCGTTGGATTTAAGAATCATTCCTTGGCTTTTCCTAATTTATTTATATAATCAAGGTTAAAGGCATCGCGCTTTTCCTTGTCTTCACTTCTGTCGGAAATCCACGGATTTTTACCATCAAAAACCGCAACATTTTTATCTCGCATTATTTTTATCTGTTCCGTATCAAAGGTTTGCTCCTTATGTTTTAAAAAATGTAGTTTAATACCCGCCTTAATCGTTGAATATAATTCTTTAAAAAACAATAAAGGTTCACCTTTGTAAAACTGACGATTTCTTTTATATAGCCGTATGAATGGGGTAATCCATTTTGAGAACAGGTTGGAGTAGATTGAGAAGTTGTAATCCATCATATATATTCTTGATGAATTCACTTTTTTCAGCATACTGACAACATTCGGATCAATAAACAGGTAGCGGCTATTTTCAGTGAAATAAATAGTGATGTCATATTTATTTTCGAGTACCCCCTTATCCATTGTCTTCAGATCGTCCGATTGCTCTATCGTGTAAATATTGTCGAATATTCCATCCTGATATTTAACTTTATTTTCAGGATCACCTATAAAATCAATAGAGGCGTTCTTGAAGTGATTTTGCAGACTCTCAATAAGATAAAGTAAAACAGATGCCGGTGTTAAAATTGACGTATGGATTAAAATCCTTTTTACCTGTCCGACAGCATCACTCGTATATCGTTTCCGAATTTCTTTCTGAAGATTTAATTTTAATTGATCCAAATGATAATGATTGATGGATTGATCCATATCGTTCAGCATTTTTCTGAATTTTTCAATTTCTTCTTTGTGGATTAATTTGTCTGAATCAATTAAATTTATCATTTCAGAGGGATCATTTACCATATCATAGAGGCCTTCCTTATGCTCATCACAGTAATAAACATATTTGAAGGTGTCCGACCTCAATGAAGTTACCCTGCCGAATGCAAGCCTCAATCGAGTGTCGGTCCTTGCAATTCTAGGCTCTACCTTATTGCCATTTAAATACTCAAGCAAAGATTTACCTCTGTATTCACAGTTGTAATTCATCTTGTTTCGATTTGGGACACTGACATCCAGTATATCAAGCAGAGTAAAGTAAATATCTGAAGTTCGTACCACATTTTCCACTTTTTTACCCTTGGGACAACCGGGATATTTAATCAAAAGCGGTACTCTGATATTATCATCCGTAATGATCATATCATGGCTGTATTTTTTCATTGTTTCAGCGGTAAGACCGGATTTCGGATCGGGATAGCCATGATCCGAACACATCACCAAAATGGAATCATCATAGACACCATTCTCTTTAAATATATTGATCGCACGCTCAATTTCATAAGAAGTGTTCGGATCATGCCGGCAGTTATACCATAGCAGAAATATAGAGGGACTTTTTACATATTGATTATCAAAAAGATGCTTTAAGATATTTGTAATTTCTTTATTTGGCCACCACTCATCGTGGGTAACTTTCGGAGGAAAATATTTCGACGGTAATGCTCCAGCCATTGAATGTAATGCACACCTGCAGGCTTTTGCATCAAAAATGGAATAAGCATGATAACCAAAACCTTTTAGTAAATTTCGAAGTGAATCGATTTCATTGTCATCAAAACTGAAATCATTATAATGTCGGCTGATATAGCATGCGGGTAAACCGGTGAACATTGTGGATGCTGCCAAAATTGAACTGGGTGCCGAGGTAAATGCATTTGAAAATTCAACACCCTCTGTAGCGATTTTATCCATAACATCGAGTCTGTCTCTGTCATCATACCCCGAGCGGTAAGTTCGAACACTATCGGTCACAATCCAGATTATATTTTTTTTGTTCATTGTTAACCCCATATGATATTAAAATTATTTATAATGATCTTTATACCAATTAATATATTTGCGAATTCCTTCCTCAAGAGATATTTCCGGCAAAAATCCAAATCCCTTTATTTTAGAACAATCAAGGAATAAATGCCTGATATCATCTTCCCGATAGTCGTTCGAAATTTCCAATCGTGAGGCTATTCCAAAATTTTGTTCTAAAAGCCTTTGCAGTGTAATAAGTGAAACCGGCCTTTCTGATCCCACATTGAAAGAGTCACTTTCCGGTATGGCATTCATGGCTAAAATAGCTGATTTTGCAGCATCCTCCAAATATATAAAATCTCTGATCTGCTTTCCATCTTCACTTAATGTTACACAATCAGATGAAGTAATTTTTGAAGAAAATAATGGAATAATGCCTTTGAATTGATTGGGACCAAACAGAATGGAAAACCTTAATGAGACGCCGATAGCATTATGCCTTACCGCAAAATCATGAATAATTTTTTCACAAACCTGTTTTGTGACTGCATATATATGGCCATTTACCTTTTTCTTATCCTCACGCGTAGGGACAGGTTCAATCACTTCTCCACATTCAGGACAGAAATGGTCCCATTTCTTCTGCTTTAATTGTTCAGTACTACGGATTGAAGGAAATATGTTACCATGTATGCGGCAGCGGTATGCTCCCTCACCGTAAAGAGAAGCACTAGAGGCAAAAATTATTTTCTGAACGGGAAAATTTTCTTCGTCAATGACGTCCAAAAGGGTTGTCGTACCCAAAATATTCGATTGAACATAACCACTCAATCCTTTATGAAATCCGGTCAAGGAAGCGAAATGCATCAAGACATCTGTATTACGCAAGCATTTTTTTAATTTATGCTTATCTTGCAGGTCTCCTTCTATATACTCAACTTCTTCTATTTTTTTTTTTCGAACAAGAGATGGATGGCCGAACCCTTTAACATTGTGTCCCATCCGAATAGCTGCTCGTGCCGTCGTTACACCAAGGGCGCCGTTTATTCCGGTAATAAGGATATTCATTTTATTACAATTTTATTCAGATAAATTATTCCAGTTCCTGCCGGATTCATTGCTCAGTAATTTCAAAAACCCATGCGGATGATTTTTGAAATAAGCTACAGTCTTTTCAAGTCCAGTATTAAAATCAATCCTTGGTTGCCAGCCGCTTACTTCCATAAATTTGCTTGAATCAGCAAAAAGTCTGAGTACGTCTCCCGGTCTCTGGTCTGTAAAAATAATTTCGCAATCCGGATTATTCACTTCCTGTATAACTTTTTCTGCAACTTCTTTTATTGAAATCTCAAAATTACTTCCGACATTGAATGTTTGCCCCACCATTTCATCTATTTCAACACTTTTAGCAATGGCCCTTGCCGTATCTTCAACATACGTGAAATCACGTGTTTGTAAGCCATCTCCAAATATCATAATAGGTTTGCCATTCAAGGCTCTGACAATAGATTTAGGCAGCATTTCTCCAGAGTCCCCTTCATGATGAGATCTGGGTCCATATGCATTGAACGGTCTCAATATTACAACATTCATTCCATACGTTTTGTAAAAGGCCCTGGCATAAGACTCCCCAGCCAGCTTACTGGCTCCGTAAACAGTGCATGGATTTGTAGGATGAATTTCCGGCATGGGAGCATACTGAGCTGTCCCGTATACTTCTGATGATGAACAGTAAAAAAATTTATGAATTTTTGCCTGGTATGAGGCTTTTAAGAGTAATAAAGACCCTTCAGCATTTACGAGATGATTCTGATAAGGATTTGCAATGGAATGACGAACCCCAAGGCATGCTAAGTGGAATACGACTTCAATACCCTTCAATACGTTTTCAAGAATATCTGAATCGGTGATATCACCTTCGATGAATTCAAAATTATGGCTACCAAGGTGTTGTGCGATATTGTCTTTTTTCCCATTTGAGAGGTTGTCTATGACTTTTACACTGCATTTTTTCTTCATCAACAGATCAACAAGATGGGAGCCTATAAAACCTGCACCACCTGTTACCAAACATTTTTTACCATTAAGCTCCATTCACAATCTCCTTCATACAATTGCACACATAACCTATTTGCTCACTTGTTAGTTCAGGATACATTGGCAGCGAAAGTATTTTTTTGCTGGATTTCTCTGTAACAGGGAATGCCCCCTCTTGGAGTCCCATTTTTAAATAGGCATTTTGTAAATGAAGTGGAACAGGATAATGCAAACCTGTATGAATGCCCATTTTTAGTAATTTTGACTGTACTGAGTCACGGTTGTCAACTTGAATAACAAATAGATGATATATCGGAAGGCATTCGTTTAACACCTTTGGAAGTAGTAAACCTTCCTGAAAAGAAAGCCCTTCTTCATACAGTTTGGCATTTTTTCGTCGTTTATTATTCCAATCGGGAAGATGTTTCAATTTTACACGTAAGGCGGCGGCCTGAATCGCATCGCATCTACCATTATATCCCTCTATATCGTGATAGTATTTTATTTTCTGGCCATGATCTCGTAAGGAACGAATTTTCAGCGCGAGTTCAGCGTTATTGGTTGTAACGGCACCGGCATCACCGCACGCCCCCAGATTTTTACCAGGATAAAATGAGAATGCGGAAGCTACCCCCATAGACCCGGCCTTGTTCCCTTTATATTCGGCGAGATGGGCCTGGCATGCGTCCTCGACAACCCATAGGTTATTTTTTTTTGCGATTTCCAGAATCGGATCCATATCAGCCATTTGACCATAAAGATGAACCGGTATTATCCCTTTAGTACGGGGTGTAATGGCGGCAGCTATTTTCCCGGGATCCATATTGTATGTTTCGGGATCGATATCAACAAATACGGCTTTTCCATTCGCCTGAGAAATTGCTTCCGTTGTAGCAATAAAGGTGTTGGAAACCGTAATGATTTCATCTCCTGCTTCTACCCCAAGAGCGATCAGAATGAATCGTAACGCATCCGTCCCGCTATTCACGGCAACACACTGTTTTACCGAGCAAGCTTCGGCAAATTCTTCTTCAAATGAAGATACGTGGTGTCCACCAATAAATCCTGCTGATTTAAATATCTCCTGCCATAATGTAAATACTTCGTCGTATAAACCATTATTTTGTGTTCTAAGATCAAGAAACGGAACTTCCATCACATATCTACCTTTCTAATAAATCTTGCAGGATTGCCTGCCCATATTTCTCCAACCGGAACATCCTTTGTCACCAGGCTTCCAGCACCAACGATTGAGTGTCTGCCGACTGTTACACCGCATAAAATGGTAACACCGGAGCCGATGGAAGCACCATTTTCTATAACAGTCGGGATAACTTCCCAATCTTTTTCCGTTTGCAGTTCTCCACCGATACTGATCGCTTTTGGGTATTTATCATTTATGAACGTAACATTATGGCCGATAAAAACGTTGTCTTCTATCGTTACTCCTTCACAAATAAATGTATGACTGGAAATTTTGCAATTTTTTCCTACTTTTGATCCTTTCTGGATCTCAACAAAAGTTCCAATTTTTGTATTATCATCGATAATACACCCATAGAGGTTAACAAACGCGAAAATCTGAGTATTTTTCCCAAGTCTTACATCATCACTAATGCGACAATATTCCATTTGTTCCACCATCCGAATATTCAATACGTACGTTAGCACCATCTGCATTGATCGACCTTTCAGAAGCCTCCAGGATTCTCAGAACCTGTAAACCGGCTTCCCCATCAGTCAGGGCCGGCCTTTTTTCCACAATACAATCGGCGAATTCTTTTACCATCAGGGATAATGCTTCTGTTTGTTCAATTCGCGGCGCACACATGTCACCAGATCTGTAGGATATCAAAAATTGTCTTTTCTTTTCACGCTCACTGATCTTTGCATTAATCCCCTTATCATATATCTTAATGATTTCTGCCTGATCAAGATCATCCCAGACCAGCATTTTATCACTGCCGGCGATCATTGTCTTTCTGACCTTTACAGGAGATAGCCAATTCACATGAATATGTGCAATAAAGCGGCTTTTAAAGCGAAGTGAAATGTAGGCAATATTTTCCAGGCCATTGCCGGCATGACTCATTCCATGCACACTGACATATTCAGGTTTTTCATCAATGATATGGTCAATTATCGAAAGATCATGAGGGGCCAAATCCCAAACTACATTAACATCCTGCTGAAACAGCCCCAGATTGACACGCACGGAATCAAAATACAGGACTTTCCCAAGATCTCCGGATGTTATGATATCTTTTATTTTTCGAACTGCGCCTGTATAACAGTATGTGTGGTCACACATCAATTGCAATTCATTTTTTTTCGCAAGTTCAACCAGTGCTTTACCTTCGGCGACATTCATTGCAAGTGGTTTTTCTACCAGAACATGTTTTCCATGTTCCAAGCTTGTTTTGGCGATATCATAATGTGTATAAACAGGCGTCGCTATGGCAACGGCATCCACATCCTTATCCTGCAAAATCTGATTAAAATCAGTCGTTTCCTTAACTCCCTGATATGGCCGCAAAACGCCTTTTAGACTATTTTCATTTAAATCACAAGCCCAAACAAGTTCTGTCTGAGGACAAGAAACAAAATTCCTGATCAAATTTGGGCCCCAATAACCGCATCCGATGACTCCGACCTTAATCATTGTTTATCCTTTGATAATCTTTAAAGTATTTAACCAATAGATTTTGATGAATTTATCTATTTTCAACCTCTCTTTTGCCCAAACGTCAAGTATAAATTGTACCGCAACTGTAGTAGCGGTGTACTAAGCAGGACGAGTAGTGCGGGAAAGACCTGAATGCGATGTCGAGCAATAAGCCCCTCGTTTGGAAAATAGGAAAAAAATAAACCAAACGGTATTAATACCAGGAGAGATGTTCTGATAGCAGGGTTCCGTAATATCTTTTTGACCGTATGGTATCTGCCCTTTATCCATAAAAGAAAGATACCGATGCTGATAGTCCAAATTTCAATTGCGGTAAACATCGATCTGCTATTTTTTACCTTCCAAAAATAGGGTCGAAAAAAAACCGAATGCAAACCGGAAATAATCGGAATCGGCCCAGTCTCACCATAGCTGAATGTTGATTGTTTACCCCTTGCGATGAGACCTTGCATCTGTTTTTCAGCAATCTCAACAGTTACATCAATTGATGAGATATCCACCTTTTTTGAGACTTGATCAAAAATGATGGGTGCCAAAGGTAATAAGAAAAGGGTGTAGATCCAGAATCGTGGTTGCAACAGTTTGATGGTGAAAACGCCAAATATCCAAATTGCCATCATATGTGGTCGAACTAACATCCCCAATATAACACCCAACGATGTCATGATAAAATTTTGAAATAATATTTTATTCGTAGCTGCCGGCCTCAGAAATGCAAAAACCTGACAAATGGACCAGAACATTAACGCTTCTTTAAGATTGGAGCTACTCCAGAAAACTACCGATGGAGTAAATATAATAAAAACTGGGAGGATTATTCCATTGTGGCTCGGTAATCCATAAAAAGAATATATAAGTCGTAATAATGACAACCCGCCCCAGAAGGCCATAAATGCATTTATGGCAAGTATGGAAAAAACGGTACCGCCGGTATAGTAGTAAAAAAGACCTTGGTATGTTACATAAAACCATCGGCCGGGTGAAAAAAAATATTCAATCAGTTGTTTATAATTGCCGCTTCGTAACTGTTCGCCTGTAATTTCATAAGCCATTCTTTCAAAATTTCTAGCATCTGAATCTACGATACCAAGAATTGAATAACTTAAATTATGACCGCATGAAATAAAAAGCCACAATATCCCTCCCAAAAAAACGATAATCCGTATTTCCAGAGAAAAACCGATTGGGGCCAGATGTTTTTCTACCAATCTTGGGATATATAATATAATGCCCACAAAAATCAGAAAATCAATTAATGTCATATGTTATCCATTTTTCATATTGCTCTTGCAGCAGTTGGATGGAGGTAGATGCATTGTAATTGGAGAGGATATTTTTACGGCCCGCTTCACTGAGGTTTTGATAGAGAATCTTATCGCTTAAAATTTGCGAAATATGTTGAGCAGCCAGTTTCGTATCCCCGGATTTGAATAGAAAAGGCTTGGCGATTTCAGCAACAGCTTCTCTATGGGGAGGAATGTCACTGGCTACAACCGGAAGGCCCACAGATTGTGCCTCAAGCAAGGCATTCGGCATTCCTTCGACCTCAGAGGCTGTTATAAATAAATCTGCGCTATGAAGTAACTCCGGTATGTTGTTTTTCAAACCGGCAAATTCAATATGATTATCCATTTTAAGACGATTGGCTAAATCCTTACATTGATTAAAGCATTCGCCTTCACCGACAAGCAATAGTTTGGATTCAGGAAATTGATTGGAAATAATCGACTGAATCCGGATTAACAAATCTTGTCTTCGCTGAGGAATAAATGATCCTACACTGATTATTACCGGATTGCTTTTCAAAGATTTTTCTGTAAAACTTTTTTTTGAAAACTTCTCTGTATCAATTCCGAGAGTCCACAGTGAAAAAGTAATTTGTTCTTCCCACCCCGGAAACCTTGCATTCAAGGCTGATGCAGAGACCCCAAAAATATGGGTAGCGTTTTGAAGAAGCCAAATTCGTCCCCAATATACGACTATGTTTCTTGCAATTTTTTTTAAGCGGTTCTGAATTTTAAAGCCCTGAGGCATACTGCTTCTGATATGGGCGATTCTAACCGGGACACCTGCCTGTTTCGCTCCTCGCAATATTGCTCCGCTCCATGCCTCGGAATGGCAATGGACGATATCATACTGATTTTCTCTTAACAGATTGCTGAATCTTTTTGAAAATTGATAAAGATTAGGAGATTTTGGGCAGTTAAAAATCTTTGCGCCATGCTTGATTGCTTCCGGAGCCAGATAACCGTTTTCATTTCCAAAACAACACACATCTATATGGAATTTCTCGGAATCATATATCTTCAGAATTTCGAGAAGCTGGGTTTCAACACCTCCTCTGCGTAGCCAGTTAATAACATGCAATACTTTAATCATAACTATAGTTTCTTACAGCTCAAAAATTATATTCTATCCGAATTGTATTGTTAAAGGGTCATTGTTTAAAATATTTTATTTTTATAGTTTGAATGAATAATTAATGCATAAAAAAGAGGCTTAGAATCAGCGGATTGAATATCCTTTTCAACAGCTTCCTTCAACAGTCTTCGGTATTCATCATTTTTTACAAACCGCCAATCTTTCTGTTTCATAATTCTTGCCGGTTTTGTAATATATTGAAAGTGTAATCTGCTGGAATAAGCACCTCCAAGCTTATATAGAATGGAATAATCGTTATGTGAGTCGAATATACTGGTAATTTTGTATATTGTTCTATGGGTATATTGTCTGACACCATGCCACAGATATAATTTCAAACACGCACTTGAAGGAAACAAATGGATTTGTATTGTATTTTTCTGGGAGTCATCTATGAAAGTTTTAAGTTGTTTAAAATATAATAAATCATTTTTAAAATGTTCAATGGCGGATTGCGTTATAAAAAAATTTGTGTCTTTTGGTATTGAACCATAAATTTCGTTTGATGTCTGACACTGAAACCGGAACGTTTTATACATCTTCGTTATCTGTTCCCAGTTTTGATTCGGTTTTATATCTACCCCAAAATAACTGTTGATTCCCTTTGAAAATTCGTTAAGTTTTAATGAATATCCTCCTGCACCACAACCGGTATCAAAAACGCATATATCACCCAATTCAGTTCTTATGGCTTCCCAGTCAAGATGTAACCAAAAAAAATCACAAAAGGCTCGCGCTGGTGATCCTTTGGGATGAAGTACTTCCCAATCCTTCTCATGCAATTTGGGGCAGAAGCGTTTTATATTCAGATGATCAATATTTTTATTCGGAAACCAGTTATTATTTAAGAAATTGAGCAACAGCCAAAATATTTTTTTGTTCTTGCTAAGCCCCCTATCTGATTCCAATTGATGAAATGAAGTACTATTCATTAAATTCTCACTATTTTATTGAATTAAATAAGTTTTCTAAAAAATATCATATACTTCTTTGCAAATCGTAACTATATTCATCGAACAGCTTTTCATATTCAGATATAATTTTTTTCAAACCAAATTTTTTCCCAACAGAGGATTGAATATCATCCGCATCAAAATGAATTCCCATGGTTTTACAAATTGCTTCGGAAAGCTCATTAATATTCTCAGGATCAACTTTCAGTCCATTGAATCTATCTTCAATAATTTCTGAAATTCCCCCCTTGCAATCAAAGGCGATAACAGGAGTTCCGCAAGCCAAGGCTTCTAAAACAATATTTGGGAACCCCTCAAACCGAGAGCTTAAAACAAATAAATCCGCCTGCGCCATATACGGAAACGGATTGTTCTGAAACCCGGCTAACGTAATATGATCATCCAATTTTAATTTTGAGATAGAATGTTTCAAAAAGTTCAATTCCGGGCCATCACCCAAAATAGTCAAATGAAATCTTTCATCTTTTAGTTTTGAGAATGCTTGTATTAAAAGATCAAATCCTTTCTGGTATTTCAATTTTCCGGCAGCAAGAATATTTATTTTTCCTTTTGGCAGGATCGCGTTATCATCAACAGTACGGCTGAGAATATATGCAACATCGACAGGATTGTTGATTACGATGGTTTTTTGTAAAGGAAACCTGAAATTGGTAACCAGATCCATTTGCATGTCATTTGACTGGCATACGACTTTATCAAAAAAAGGATAGAATTTTCGATATAATATCGGCAACAAATTGGGGAAAGGACTCTGATTTGTATTGATGCTTGGAATGTTGGTCTCTCTTGCAATAAAGAAAATTTTTTTGGGTAGTAAAGGCCTGATCATCATTATTGCAAGATTGAGATGACCTAAAGTAGAAAAAACAATATCAGGCTTGCATTGTTGAATTACCCTTATGATTCTTAACAATGCATAGCGCACTCTTTTTACGTTGAGATCAATGACTTCCAAATCAGCAGGAAGTTCAGTAAGAAATGGTCCTTTTTTCTGAAGCAAACATAAAACAGGCGTATATTTTGACCGATCGATATTTTTCAGTAAGGTAGTTAGAAATCTTTCGGCACCGCCACCTGACATTGATGGTACTAAAAAAAGAATTTTTTTTTCATTTATTTTTTTCAAATTATTGATCCGGAGTAGATAATCTTTTATTTAATACCTTCAAAAGGCTTCACAAGCGGTTGCTCTGGCACCGTTTTTTTGATCTTGACGATTCCGTGAATGTAACTGATTATCCATTTAGTAATAATCTCAATTTCATTTCTTTTAATGACTATCGTATCCCGGAAAGTCGAATCCGTAATTTTAATGAAATAATTAACCAAAAGTATAGTTCTGAGATTATATGAAATAACGGCGGATATCGCAGCACCTGTAATCCCGTAAGGAGGAATCAGCAAAATATTAAAGAAAGTATTGATAAGCACACTTAACCCGGTAAAAACGCTTGTCACTAAAGGCTTCCCAGTACCTTTAAACCATGAAAAAAGCGTCCTGAAAACCACATCCGCAATCATGGCGGGAAGGAGTATGATGGTAACCCAAAATGCATCAATGAACTCAGCTCCATAACAAATGCGTATAAGGGGATATGCCGTTATCACGATAAAAACGGAAGCCGCAAAACAAATGAACAACAAACACCGAATCGACTTATGGGTAAAATCAAGTGCGACTTCTTTTTCAGGAATCGAAGAAATCTTTGGAAATAAAATCACATTGAGTGAATTGGCGATATATTGGAGTAATGAGGCAATCGCCCAGGCAGCAGAATAGATCCCAACACTTGCAGGAGATAAAAAGTAAAGCAGCAGGAAAATATCTACCTGATTTTCCAGCTCATCAAAAATACTTCCAAAATGAGTCAACAGACCATATCGTGTGAGTGGATATAAATTTTTCCAGGAAACACGAAAGCGACCCATTGAGTATCTGAAAAGTAGAATAAGCCCCCATATGCTTTGTATCGCTGAGACCGCTATAAGCGCAATCAGTGCAGTCGTGTAATCCCCGGCAATGAAATAGAAACAAAAAGCCGTTAACAATATTTTTACAATCGTAATAATTATACTTAGCGTGTTATAATCTTTAAATTTTTCAAGCCCCTTTAAGGCGTAAGCGACAAAGCTGTTAAACATCGTAAAGGGTATCAGCAGGTAAATTATCCAATAGATATTAGCCTTGAATTCCTTAAAAAAGTGATGTTCGATGGTATCTTGAAACACAAAAAGGACAACAAGTGCAAGAAGAGAGCAAACAATGGATATAAAAAAGGATGTTCCTACAATTTCAAGAGACTTGATCTTTTTTCGTCCCAAGAAGAAGATTAAAGACTCACCAATACTGAATGAGCTGATTGTTGATAAAATCCCCGATAAACGCCCGACAGCAACGTATATCCCTTTCCCAAAAGGTCCAAGGACTCTGGCGATTAAAATCCCCATCGCTATTTTTAGTATAACAAAACCGATTTTTGCAAAAAAGACAGCGATAAAATCTTTTTTAAATTTATTTTTTGTTTCCATGATGATTTATAACCACTTTAAGGTGTCTGTTTGGATAAAAGATTACTTAATCGGCGCACTTCTATACTTACCAATATATTCAATAAGTAACGAAATAGTAATAGATAAAAACAAACCGAATAATACAATGAGCGGCAAATTGCTTATTACCATTTTATAAGGCGACTCTACTTTCGCTGTAGGGGGTACGATTATTTGTATATTTTTGATTAAGCTCTTTTCTTTTTCGTAATTCAGAATCATTTTTGATATGCTTTCAATTTCATTATCAATTTCAGTCAATAAGGCTTCCTCTGATCTTATTGCTGATAAAGCAACATCCATCTGTGTCATGTAGTAATTTTCTAATTCATGTTTTTTCAATACCATATCAGTTTCATACATGAGTTTTCTCATTGCTATATCAGCTTCATACATGAGGATGAATTCAGATCCCTTGGTATAGTTGAGTTCCTTTTTCTTATCTTTTTTAGACAATTGCAAGGCATCCAGATCATTTATCACTTCTTTTCTTTTCATTATTAAAGGCAATAATTTTTTTAATCTTTTTAAATTTTGATTAGTGAATTCAGTCTTCTTCTTAAGGGATGTAATTTTTAACTTTTCAACTTCAATCTTTTTCTGTAAAGCTTCTTTTAGATTCGTTGCGATTTGAGCATATCGACTTGTTATAAGTCTTGATAATAATTCTAAAATAGTCAAGCCATCTTCTGCATGACTTGTTTCCGTGTATACATCCAACCTATTTGAATACTTGGATAGTGATGGAAAAATTTTAATTTTTTCTGTTGGTTTCACAAGGTCTTTTTTGGGAATCTGATCTATTAAATCATATATTATCTCTCCCTCAATAAGGGCTTTGATTTGTGATGGCGAATCAATATAAATATATTTCCCGTTCTCGTCGATTCCTTTTAATCCTGGTTCCAGTACCATCTCAACCCGGTATTTTCGGTTATTCCCATCTGTATTTGCGATGAAAAAAGAAACCCCGATCGTCCAAATGGCTAAAAAGCAAATGATTAACAATTTCCATTTCCAGATAAATCGAAAACAGTCAATCAGCGTGATCTCTTTTTCGTATTGATTATTCGTCAGGTTCATATTTCTTTGTCTCCCGTAACAATGCAATCTGTCCATATAGATACAGTGAAAATATAAAAAGTATCAGATAACCGCTTCATCATCATGAATTACATATTCCGGAACGATTGTTTTTAATGTCGCCTTGATTGCCCTGGAATCATGCTTTTCCGCCAATTGTATCAATTTTGAAATTTTAGAATCAATGTCTGAGATGCACTCCTGCTGAGTTTCAATTGACATATCCTCACTCGAACACGCATTTTTCTTCAATACTAATATTTTTTCATGATCCGTCTCGACGATCCCCTCCCCTTCCGTGATTAACTCTTCATAAAGCTTCTCTCCTGGTCTCAGGCCGGTGAAAACAATTTTAATATCTTTCATTTCATTTCCCGATAATTTGATTAAATCATTTGCGATATCGACTATTTTTATCGGAGTCCCCATTTTCAAAATGAAAATTTCACCACCCTCACCCATTGTAAACGCCTGAAGGATAAGTTGTGCCGCTTCTTCAATGGTCATAAAAAAACGTGTTATTTCAGGATGTGTGACTGTAATGGGACCACCTTTTTTTATCTGATTTAAAAAAAGAGGTACTACCGACCCTGAAGAGCCAATCACATTACCGAATCGTACAGCCATAAATTTTGTGGTATTATTATTTTGAAGCTGGAGTAACTTTTCAACCACTCTTTTACTCGTTCCCATAACGTTCGTAGGACGAACTGCTTTATCGGAAGATACTAAAACAAATCGTTCAACTCGATGCTTTACAGAAGCATTTATCAAAACTTGAGTACCTATAATATTTGAGTAGATCGCTTCCCAAGGATTCCTTTCAACCAGAGGGACATGCTTATAAGCAGCTGCATGGAAAACAATATTGGGCTTATATTTTTTAAACAGGTCATCCACTAGTAAATGATCCTGTATTCGTCCCAGTACCGTTCTGTATTTAAGGTATGTTTTATCATGTTTTAATTCCATCTGGATAGAGTATAGGTTGCTTTCACTCGCATCAAATAATACGACTAGGGCGGGTTCATACTTTATAATTTGCCGACATAATTCTGATCCTATAGAGCCACCGGCTCCCGTAACAAATATACACTTGTTATTTAAAAATTCTGAAATTTTATTATTCTCTAATCGAACAGGATGTCTTTTTAACAGGTCCTTATAGGAAATATCTCGAATTGTTTTGATGCTTATGTGCCCATCAATCAGTTCTCCCATGCCCGGCAACGTCTTAAACGGAATCTTAATCGAATTACATGCATCCACAATGCGTCTCATATTCTCGCCTACGGCAGAAGGAATTGCGATTAGAATTTCATCAACCTTTTTTTCCTGAACAACGCTGCTTAAATTGTCAACACTGCCATAAACCTGAATACCGTGGATATGCATTCCAAATTTTTTTTTATTATCATCTATAAAGCCAACAACCTTATATTTCATTCTTGGATTATCATTGATTTCTCTGACAACCTTTTCGCCGGCATCACCGGCTCCAATAATTATCAATTTTTTCAATCCATTTTCCTGTTTGCTATGTAAAAAACTATTACTTTGAATTGAAGGGGAAAGAATTAGCCTGATTACCAACCTTATTCCGGCAATAAACAGCAATGAAAAAACAGCATCAATTAGAAAAACGGATCGAGAAAAACCAATAAATCCTGTAGACATTAGAATAAATGCAACAATAATCAGATTGCTTGTCACAATAGCTTTAATGATATTAATTAAATCAACGATCCCCGTATATCGCCACATTCCTTTATAGAGGTTGAAATACGAAAAAATAGCTATTTTACAAGAAATGATCGGAAGAATAGTATATTTCACATTAAAAATTGTTTGGTCATCAAGTTTGCCTTCAAATCTTAGTACGTATGAAAAAATATATACTATTGCCAGAAGCATAATATCCGTAAACACTAAGATACTTTTATTTTTTAATAATATTTTTTTCAATTATTATTCCCATTACAAACAGTTAAATGTTGAATTTGCATAGTAGAAATAACTAAGCATCGTAGGCAGACAAACATTTATTATATGTTTGAATATATGATATGTTATAGTAAAGATTCAATCTTGTCCTGATTTATGTTGTAGTTAATAATTTTTAAGACATTGTCGTCCAATTGTTCATCGGCTGTTATTAAAATTTTATCAAAAGATATCGATTTTAATATGATAGGATCTTTTACTGTTGTTTGAAAAAATCTTTCGCCGACTTTCCGCTCATCCACAATTGCGACCATAAGAATATTGGTTTCCTGCAGGGATAAATAGGCTATCTCAGACAAATCACTTAATCCATAAAAAACAATTCTGTTTATACCTTTATTCGATAACCTTAAAAATAGTTCATTCAACTTGAAACGAGCATCCTTGTAAAATCGATATGAAAATTTAAAATATTCATATGTAAGACGAGATTTTTCGGCGAATCCATTAGGAGTGAGTATATACTTGATTCGGTTTTTTGGTATCATCGTGACTTTGAAATAGCCTTTGTGAACCAATCTTTTAATAAATGAGTTCACCAGCCCTAACGAAATATTAAGTTTCTTGGCGAGCTCGCGCTGACCGGCACTTTGATCCCTTTCAATTTCTTCAAGAATTTTTAGCGTTCTTAGCTCTTGTTGGTCCATTTTCGTGAGACCTTAGTATGATCGTTGTAAGAATAATTCTGACTGCGGGTTTCGAAAATTAGTATTTGGTAGTTTAAAAACCTCTACCATATAAAGTGAAGGAGAAATTTAATCCGGATAGTTTTTCAAAGGTCTCAAGACAGCTCCGCCTGGTGGCTTACAGCAGAGTAAGGAAATATTTCTAAGGATTACTATTTTAAATATTGAGCCAATTTCAAAAGCCTGTTGTGTAGTTCCGGCGAAAACTAAAATCCAGTATTTTCAGCTCTTTTCTGAGCACTGACTTTCGCCGGTGTGACGCTTTATAATAGTTTTGAAATTGGCTCTATTTATAAATCATTATTTGCGTTCAGCAATTGAACATATTTAAAAATTGATGTCAAGATTATTCGGGTGACAAAGATAATGTTGAAGTCTTATTTTTTTGCTATTCTAAAAAATATTCATCCACAAGCTTTTCTGCTATTCCAACATAATTATTCACATAAAGCTGTTTCATTCTGGTTTTAAAATCCGGTGGAACTTTTTCAAGTTTATCAATAAAAGCATCCAGCGATTTTCTGGTGATTTTTTTCCCCTGTGTCAGCTCTTTCAATTTTTCATAGGGGTTTTCTTCCCCAAAAACACGCATAGCGGTCTGAATCGGCTCTGCGAGCAGCTCCTGATTATTTTCCAGATCGTTTTCAATGATATCCTGGTTAAGATCAATTCGGCCAAGCCCCTTTAGTGTACTCTTCAGGCCAATCTGGAAATAGCCGAATATGGCACCCAGGTTTCTCAGAACTGTGCTGTCTGATAAATCCCTCTGAAATCTGGATTGCAGGAGCTTAACAGCAAGGTGTTCCGCCATGGAAATCGCTATTCCCATGTTCCCTTCACTGTTTTCAAAATCAATAGGATTGACCTTATGTGGCATGGTCGAGGAACCCACCTCACCTTTCTTTACCTTCTGTTTGAAATAACCCAGTGAGATATACCCCCACATATCCCGGTCAAGATCGATGGTAATTGCTGCGATACGAATCAAATTATGAAGCAAGATGGAGATATAGTTATAGGGATTAATCTGGGTTGTGTATAAAAGAGGTGTAATATTAAGATATTCTCCAAGAAATTTCCGGCTCGCCTCGATCCAGTCAATTTGAGGGAATACAAACGCATGGGCGTTAAAATTTCCAGTGGCGCCGTTGAATTTACCCTGAATGTCCGTTTCTTTGAATTTGTTTATCTCTTCGCGAATCCGCCATGCAAAATTGATAAATTCCTTGCCCACAGTGGTTGGAGAGGCAGGCTGACCATGGGTTCTGGACATCATCGGAATTGATTTGTATTGCCGCCCCAGATCCTCCATCCGCTTCAGAAGCTCATTCACTGTTTCAGCAGCAAAATCCCTTCCTTTTTTCAACATCAATGCATATGCGGTATTGTTAATGTCTTCCGAAGTGCAGGAAAAATGAACCCATTCCTTTATGGATGAAAGCCCGGCAGTTGAGAGTTTTTCCTTGATAAAATACTCGACCGCTTTTACATCATGATTGGTTGTTTTTTCAATCCCTTTCACCTGTTCTGCAGAACCGGAATGAAAGTCTGCAATAATGGTATCCAGTTTCTGAAGATCCTGGGTCTGGATTTTCGCAAGGTTTAACTCGTTTGTCAGAAATTTCAGCCATTGAATTTCAACAATAATTCGATGCTTGATCAGCCCGTATTCGGAAAAAATTTCGCTGAGTGGATTTGTTATGGGTTCATATCTTCCATCCAGTACGGATAACGCTTTTAACCTGTCCATTCTTGTGCCTCCGGTTTGATCCGATACCATAAAGAAATTTATGCATATCAAAATTGATTCCCATTGAAAACAACTATCGTTTCATCCGATCAGTGGAGTGATTATCATAATCCACAAAAAAAACCATAATAATTCTTGACTTTTTTTAGCAATTCATGATAGAGGCTATATCTCTTTTAAAGATTAAGGGAATTTATGAAAAATTCAGTCATTATCAATTTAGTCCTCATCCTTATTATCATCCTCGTCGTGAGGGTCGTACCTTACTGCGAGGAAAAGGGCTGATAATGGCATAAGTCAAATAAATCAACATTAAAAACCGTTATCAGTCCGAATCAACTGATAACGGTTTTTTTATTTTAAAGGAGTCAAAATAATGAAAAGCGATTCCGTCAAAAAAGGAATTGAAAGAGCCCCTCACCGGTCTTTATTCAAATCCATGGGATATACCAACACCGAAATCGATAGACCCATGATTGGTATCGCCAATTCAGCCAATACGATCATCCCCGGCCATATGCACCTGAACAATATCGTCGAAGCCGTAAAAACCGGTATTCTCATGGCCGGTGGCACTCCTATGGAGTTTGGAACAATTGGGGTTTGCGATGGTATTGCAATGAATCACACGGGAATGAAATATTCCCTGGGAAGCCGGGAGCTGATTGCTGATTCCATCGAAATCATGGCAACCGCCCATTCCTTCGATGCCATGGTCATGGTAACAAACTGTGACAAAATAACACCAGGCATGTTAATGGCAGCAGCGCGGCTGAACATCCCGACCATTATTGTGAGCGGTGGCCCGATGCTTGCCGGAAGACATCCGGAAAACCCTTCTAAAAAACTGGATCTGGTTACGGTTTTTGAATCGGTTGGGTCTGTGCTTTCCGGCAACATGACCCCGGATGAGCTGAATATGATTGAAGACGAGGCCTGTCCGACCTGCGGTTCATGTGCCGGAATGTTCACCGCAAATTCCATGAACTGTCTGACCGAGGCCATTGGAATGGGCCTTCCGGGTAATGGTACGATACCTGCCGTTATGGCAGCCCGCCTGCGTCTGGCCAAAATGGCCGGGATGAAGATTATGGAACTTCTTGATAAACAGATCACTCCCAGAAAAATAATGACTGAAAAAGCTTTTCAAAATGCACTGACTGTTGACATGGCATTGGGTTGTTCGACCAATACGGTTCTTCATCTTCCGGCCATCGCCCGGGAAGCGGGCATTCCAATCAACCTGAACATGATCAACGAAATCAGCGGAAAAACGCCTCATCTCTGTTCACTGAGCCCAGGTGGCAGACACCATATAGAAGATCTGAACAGAGCGGGCGGAATCAGTGCTGTTCTTAGGGTTTTATCCGATAATGGACTAATCCATAGGGACTGTATCACCGTGACAGGTAACTGCGTGGAGGAAAATATTCAACACACAAGAATCCTGGAGCCGGAAGTGATCCGGACACTGAATAACCCATACCACAAACAGGGAGGACTGGCTGTACTTTTTGGGAATCTTGCACCGGATGGATGTGTCGTCAAACAATCCGCAGTTTGTGAAGAGATGATGAAACATGAAGGGCCGGCAAGGGTATTTGATTCAGAGGAAGAGGCCACCAGCGCTATTATGGGCGGTAAAATTAAAAAAGGCGATGTAATCGTCATACGGTACGAAGGCCCTATGGGCGGTCCGGGAATGAGGGAGATGTTAACACCGACCTCAGCGATTGCGGGAATGAAACTGGATGCCCATGTTGCGTTGATAACCGATGGCCGTTTTTCCGGCGGAACACGGGGTGCAGCAATCGGTCATATCTCACCGGAAGGTATGCAGAAGGGCCCGATTGCCATTGTAAGGGAAGGAGATTTGATCTCAGTAGACATCCCAAATAAAAAACTCATGTTGCAACTGACCGATAAGGAGATCGAGGAGCGGTTTTCAAACTGGAAGCCTCCTCAACCCAAAGTGACGACCGGTTACATGGCAAGATATGCGAAAATGGTTTCTTCAGCCAGCGAAGGTGCAGTATTCAAATAACAGGTAGTTGTCTACATAATTTGTATGAATAAGGAAAAATATACATGGAACTGACAGGCGCACAAATCCTGATGAGGGCATTCAAAGAAGAAGGAGTGGATACAATATTCGGTTACCCGGGTGGTGCTGTTCTCGATTTTTATGATGAATTGTCACGCACAGACTTCAAACACATCCTGGTTCGCCATGAACAGGGAGCCGTTCATGCTGCTGATGGATATGCAAGGGCCAGCGGAAAGGTCGGTGTCTGTCTGGTAACATCCGGACCTGGAGCAACCAATACGGTTACAGGCATCGCATCCGCCAACATGGATTCCATACCGCTGGTGGTGGTAACCGGCCAGGTCCCTTCCGCGCTTATCGGAAACGATGCGTTTCAGGAAGTGGATATTGTCGGTATCACTAGGCCATGCACCAAACACAATTATCTGGTGAAAAATATAAAGGATCTGGCAAGAATCGTAAAAGAAGCTTTTTATATCGCCAGATCCGGTCGTCCCGGCCCTGTACTGATCGATATCCCAAAAGATGTTGCCAATTCAAAAGCGATTTATGATGCGCCGGATACGATAAGCTTAAGATCCTATAATCCGACATATGAGCCAAACCTGAGACAGCTTCAAAAAGTGATCGAACTGATAAAAAATTCAAGAAAACCGATTATCTTCGCAGGCGGTGGCATTATCCTTTCCAGGGCTTCTGATGCATTGATTGAATTTTCGCATCGAACCAAAATTCCGGTTACTGCATCTTTGATGGGTTTGGGAGCATTTCCGGGAACCGATCCCTTATGGCTCGGAATGCCTGGGATGCACGGAACTTTTCGTGCAAACATGTCCATTGGAGAGGCTGACCTGATGATAGCGGCCGGGGTTCGGTTTGATGACCGTGTTACCGGCAAAGTGCAGGAATTTGCCAAGCATGCAGAGATTGTTCATATTGATATTGATCCCACATCCATCCATAAAAACATCCCGGTTGCCGTTCCGGTTGTCGGGGACTGCAAAATAACTCTTACGCATTTAAACAATCTGATACATAAGGTCAAACTGGGAGATCTGGATGAGATACGAAAACCATGGCTGGAAAAAATCAGAAAATGGAAAGAAACAACCCCGCTGAAATATATTCAGAATGGGTTGATTAAACCACAATTTGTTGTGGAAAAAATATATGAACTGACAAAAGGAGAAGCCATTATCACCACGGAAGTCGGACAAAATCAGATGTGGGCGGCACAATATTACCATTTTGATAAACCCAATCATTTTATCTCATCCGGAGGATTGGGATGCATGGGATTTGGACTGCCCGCAGCAATTGGAGCACAGGTTGCCTGCCCGACCAAAACAGTCATTGATATTGCAGGAGATGGAAGCATCCAGATGAACAGCCAGGAATTTGCAACCGCGGTTCAGTTCAACCTGCCGGTAAAAATCGCAATTTTAAATAATGGTTTTCTCGGTATGGTTAGGCAATGGCAGGAACTTTTTTATAAAAAAAATTATTCCTGGACCAATATGAATTTTGCACCGGATTTTGTTAAACTAGCAGAAGCATACGGAGCAGTTGGTTTACGGGCGACTCAATCGAGCGAAGTGGAACCGGTGATTCGGGAAGCGCTGTCGATTCCTCGACCCGTAATCATGGATTTCCGTGTTGAGCAGGAAGAAAACGTCTATCCGATGGTTCCTTCCGGAGCGGCCATCACCAATATGATTCTTGTGTAATGACCAAGAATAAGGATATGAATAATGACTGAAAAAAAGCATATTTTTTCCATCCTGGTGGATAACCAGCCGGGAGTTTTATCCAGAATTGCAGGACTATTCAGCGGAAGGGGCTATAACATTGAAAGCCTTTGTGTCGCAGAAACCATCGATCCGGCGATATCCCGCATCACCATGGTCACAATGGGGGATACTCAGATCATTGAACAGATTAAAAAACAACTGTTTAAATTGATCAATGTGATCAAGGTTTATGACCTCACCGATGAGAGAAGTATCCAACGCGAACTGATATTGATAAAGGTTTCAGCCAAAGCAAATCACCGTGCTGAAATCCTCAGAATTGTGGATATTTTCAGAGCCAAGGTTGTTGATGTCGGATCTGACCATTATACAATTGAAGTTACAGGAACTGAGGACAAAATAGATGCGATCATCACGCTTTTAAAACCAATGGGAATTAAAAATATTACTAGATCCGGTAGAATTGCTTTGTTACGGGAACCAAAGCAGTAGAGCCAATTTCAAAACGATTAAATACCGTCACACCGGCGAAAGCCGGTGTCCAGAATAGGATTGAAAATACTGGATGCCGGATCAAGTCCGGCATGACGAAATTATAGTATTTATTTGCCAGGTTAACAGTTATTTTTTTTACTTAAAAAAATCAGAGGAGATAAATCATGCCGACAATCAATTTCGGAGGAGTAAAGGAAGATATTGTAACATCAGAAGAGTTCTCTCTTGAAAAAGCCAGAGAGATCTTAAAAAATGAAATTATTACTGTTTTGGGTTATGGCGTTCAAGGCCCTGCACAGGCATTGAATCTGAAAGACAATGGTTTTGATGTAATCATCGGTCAGATTGAAGGTGATGCATATTGGAAAAAAGCCATATCCGACGGCTTTATTCCAGGAAAAACCCTGTTCCCGATCGAAGAAGCAGCAAAAAAAGGCACCATCATCAAAATGCTGTTATCGGATGCAGGTCAAAAAGCAATCTGGCCCAAAGTGAAAAAATGCCTGAATGAAGGGGATGCTCTTTACTTCTCCCATGGTTTTTCAATTGTCTACAAAGATCAGACGCAAGTTATTCCACCGGAAAACATTGATGTAATTCTGGTCGCTCCTAAAGGCTCCGGTACAAATGTCAGAAGGAATTTCCTGGATGGCAGTGGAATCAATTCGAGTTATGCTGTACATCAGGATTTTACCGGACGAGCCACGGAAAGAACGCTTGCTCTTGGGATAGCAATTGGATCAGGATATCTATTCCCCACCACATTTGAGTCTGAAGTATACAGCGACCTTACCGGAGAAAGAGGTGTTCTCATGGGATGCCTTGCCGGAACAATGGAAGCACAATATAATGTTCTGAGAAAGAATGGACACTCCCCCAGTGAAGCATTTAACGAAACCGTTGAAGAACTCACTCAGAGCCTGATCCGCCTTGTAGCGGAAAACGGTATGGATTGGATGTTTTCAAACTGCAGCCAGACTGCACAAAGAGGCGCACTGGACTGGTCACCCAAATTCCGTGATGCGGTTGCACCGGTATTTGACGAACTTTATGCACGTGTTAAATCCGGAAAGGAAACGGAAAGAGTTCTTTCGGTGAGCAGTGCACCGGATTATGCACAAAAGCTTGGCAAAGAATTGGAAGCGATAAAAAATTCTGAAATGTGGAAAGCCGGTGCTGCGGTCAGGGCATTACGGCCTGAAAACAGGAAAAAATAACTTTTACAGATTCGCCCGTTTTCCTGTTACTCAGTGACTATGGGAATCTGTTGCCATAAAACCGGCTAACCGGATAACGGGCTAACCTGGTAACTGGCGAACCGGATAACGGGCGAACAGGCAAACTATTCTTAAAATAAAAGAGCTGCATATGGACCCAATCCAGATATACGATACAACTCTCCGGGACGGAACCCAGGGAGAAAACATCAGCTTTACGGTTGAAGAAAAAATCAGAATTGCACACAAGCTTGATGATTTGGGCATTCATTATATTGAGGGTGGTTGGCCCGGCTCCAACCCAAGAGACATGCAATTTTTTAAACTTGCGGAAAAGGATTCGTTTCAGACATCCCGTATAACCGCATTTGGCTCCACCCGGAAACCAGGGATTTCGCCTTCCAAGGACAAAAACCTTCTTTCTTTATTGGAAAGTAATGCATCGACTGTTACCATATTTGGAAAAACATGGGACCTTCATATCGAACAGATTATGGAGACTTCTCTGGAAGAAAATCTTGCAATGATTAGAGAAAGCATTCTCTTCCTAAAAGAAAGCAGACGCGAGGTAATATATGATGCCGAGCATTTTTTTGATGGATATAAGGAAAACAGAAATTATGCATTAGAAACCCTGAAGACGGCATTTGAAAATGGCGCTGATTGCATTACACTCTGTGATACAAATGGCGGTACTCTACCCTTTGAAATAACAGCGATCATAAAGGACGTCCGGAAATTTTTAAAGATCGAATCATCCCCATCCACCACTTCTTTAAAAATCGGTATTCATGCACATAATGACTGCGGCCTGGCAGTAGCCAATTCAATTGCCGCTGTACAAGAAGGAGTAACCATGGTTCATGGAACCATCAATGGATATGGTGAGCGTTGTGGGAATGCAGACCTGATTACAATCATTCCGATTCTTGCCATCAAAATGGGCTATCCATGTATCTCAGAAGAGAATCTGAAAAAATTACGAAAATTATCCAGATATGTCAGTGAGATCGCCAACATGATTCCCCTCAGCACCAGACCCTTTGTCGGAAAGAGCTCTTTTGCTCATAAAGGAGGAATTCATGTAAGTGCAATCATGAAGGTTCCGAGGGCTTATGAACATATGGATCCTGAAATTGTCGGCAACAAACGACGTGTTCTTGTATCCGAACTATCCGGAAAAAGTAATATTGAATACAAAGCCAAGGAACTGGGAATCGATCTCTCGGACGAAAAAATTGATTATCGAAAAATTGTAAATGAAATAAAAAATATGGAGATGGAAGGATATCAATTTGAAGCTGCGGACGGATCACTTCAAATTTTAATGCAAAAATTCACGGACCAGTTTGCTCCACAATTTGAGCTGATATCCTTCAGGGTAACTGTTGAAAAAAATAAAGACCGTCCTTGCTCATCCCATGCCATGATTAAAATATCCGTACAGGGTCAGGAGGAGATCACCGCTGCAGAGGGAAACGGGCCTGTAAGTGCATTGGATAATGCAATGCGAAAAGCATTGGGTAAATTCTTTACAGATCTTAACCTCATGCACCTGGTTGATTTTAAAGTTCGAGTCATGGATGGAAGAGATGGCACCTCTGCCAAAGTAAGGGTATTAATTGAGTCAAGGGATGAAGAAAGCTTATGGAGCACTATGGGTGTTTCAGAGGATATCATTGAGGCCAGTTGGCAGGCCCTTGCGGATAGTTTTCATTATAAACTTTCACACAACGTAAATCGATAACAAATTCTGGAGTTAAATATATGAGTGATATTGTAAAAATCTTCGACACAACATTACGGGATGGAGAGCAGTCTCCTGGGGCAAGCATGAATACAGCAGAAAAACTCCGGATTGCCACTCAACTTGAAAAACTGGGGGTTGATGTTATTGAAGCAGGTTTCCCGGCTGCATCGGAAGGTGATTTTGAAGCTGTTTCACAGATTGCAAAAAAAATTACAAACTGTGAAATTGCAGGGCTTTGCCGTACTTCAAAAAATGATATTGATCGAGCATGGGCTGCAATCTCCCATGCGGCAAAACCCAGAATACACACCTTTATTGCCACATCCGATATTCATATGAAGTATAAATTGAATATGGGTCGTGAAGAGGTCATCAGGGCAACGATAGAAGCCGTAACCTATTCAAAAAACTTTACCGACAGTGTGGAGTTTTCTGCTGAAGACGGTTCAAGAAGCGACCGGGATTTTTTATGTCAGGTGTTTGAAGCGGCCATATCCGCAGGTGCGACGACGATCAACCTTCCGGACACAGTCGGATATGCGATTCCCCATGAATTTGCAGAACTTGTCAAATATGTAATAAAAAATACATCCAATATCAATAAAGCTTTGCTGAGCGTGCATTGTCACAATGATCTTGGACTTGCCACCGCCAATACTTTGGCAGCAATTGCTGCCGGAGCCAGGCAGGCGGAGGTAACCATAAATGGAATTGGAGAAAGAGCCGGCAACACCTCTATGGAAGAAGTGGTTATGGCGTTGAAGACAAGACCCAATTTTTTTCCAATGACCACGAATATTGATAGTACAAAAATTTTTCCCATCAGCCGTCTGGTCAGCATGATTACCGGAATCATTGTTCAACCCAACAAGGCAATCGTAGGAGCGAATGCATTTGCACATGAAGCCGGAATTCATCAGGATGGTGTGTTAAAAAATCCAATGACTTATGAAATTATGCAACCGGAAACCATTGGTCTTTCTAGTAATAAACTCATACTTGGAAAACATTCAGGCCGGCATGCGTTAAAATCGCACCTGAAAGAAATGGGCTATGACCTCTCTGATGAGGAACTCAATCTTATTTTTTCAAAATTCAAGGAGCTCGCGGACAAGAAAAAACATGTCCTTGATGAAGATCTGGAGGCCCTGGTGAATGAGGGCATATTGCGGACAACCGATATCTTCCGCCTGGAATATCTTCATGTCAGCAGCGGGACTACGGTCAGACCCATCGCAGGTGTCACCATGAAGATCAATGGCAGGCCAGTCGATGGGACTGCTTACGGTAACGGACCCATTGATGCGGCTTTCAATGCAATCGCAGAACTGACCCGTACCAAATCCGATATGCTGCGATTCTCTGTCAGTGCCCTGACCGGCGGCACAGACGCGCAGGGTGAGGTAACCGTGCGTCTTCGTGAAAACGGTCTGGTTGCACTGGGCCGGGGGGTGGATGCGGATATTATAACCGCAAGTGCAAAAGCGTATATCAATGGACTGAATCGGCTTGAATACCTGAAAGAAAAGCCTTACCTGGCATCAGAGGTATTGTAGACCGGAGAAAAAAAGCTGAAAGGGTTTCCCCTTTCAGCTTTTTTAAAATGCAATATGGGATGTTGAACCACGGAATTGAATTTGGTTCTGATTCCCGATTCTACTATAATTTATTTGCCCAGCATTTTTTCTTTCAAACTTTCCTGCGCAGGTTCTTCACCAATCCAGATTCCCAAAAAAATCTTTTTAAAATCAAGACCCGCTATGGTTGTTCTTTTTTCACCATTCCGGAAAATGCTGACTCCTTCGCCTGGAACATACTGGTATTCGATTACGTTATCGGCTAGGATTTCGCCTGCATGGCCGGCGATGCATTTATCGATCTTGTCCCGGTATGCATCGATATTTCCACCGGTTGATTTCTCAAAACCTTCATTCAGGGCAGCGACCATTTTCTCCTGAGTCATCAGACCTGAAATTACAACAAGTCGCATGGCATAGGGTTCATCAGCATTCATGATCTGATTTGCATCAGAACTTTTATTTTTCAGGTAAAGACCGCCTACATAAATATCCATAAAAAATTTTTCACGAATTCCTGCGCCATTCAACTGAAGGGTTTCATTCCCGACTGTGATTGTATCCGGTAAATTTTTTCCACCAACTTCTATAGCAAAAACTGAGGGGGCTATTAGAAGTACTGCCAAAACAAGCAAAACTGATTTTTTCATCATCACACACCTCTTTTCATTTTACGAGTTAGAATTGGATTCCCCGCATTCTGAAAATGGTAATCATTTTCAAAACACAGGGCTCTTTGAACCTACCTACAAATGGAACAAACAGAAACACACCTACAAAACAACACTATCACTACCGAACAGTGTTCAAGGCATTATCATGTTTTTTTTTATTTTTCCAGTAGAACTTATAAAAATATTTATGCTGTCCGCAAGATATCGCATACAAACCGGATTATGATGTCAATTAAACAGGTTGGATTCAATCCATTATCCAAAGGGAAAATATTTTTTCTTGACATTGGATTTGTATTGTTCTTTACTTCCCGGAAAACAGAGTTCATAACCGAACACTATCCAATATCGAAAGCCATATCAATTCTATTTATCAGGAGGTTGTTCAATGAAAAAAATCACGTTTGTCATTCTTACAATTGTAACCATGTTCGTGCTTTCATCCCTTGTTTTTGCAAACCCGAACCTGGCCAAACTGGATGCTTTAGATGATGAAAAAACGATTGATAATTACAAACAATCCATTGAAATTTGCCTACAGGCACTCAAAGAAAATCCAAATGATTTTGAGATGAACTGGCGATGTGCAAGATCATTTCGATGGTTTGGTGAACTGTCCAAAAGAGAAGGCAAAGATGGTTGGAAAGATGTTTGTGCTGAATATGGAAAGAAGGGAATGGGATACGCTGAAAAAGCCATGACACTTGAGCCGGAAAAACCAAACGGATATTACTGGTATGCCTTGAATGTTGGGATTTACTCTGACGGTGTAAGTATCCTGACGGCTCTCAAGGAAGGGCTGAAAGATAAAACCCAGAGCAGTTTTGAAAAAACATACCAACTGGATAAAATGCATGAACAAGCCGGTTCGATTCTCGGGTTGGGACGTTTCTGGTATGTTCTCCCCTGGCCGCTCAATGATAAAGAACTTTCCGAAAAATACTACAGAGAATACCAGAAGACCGAGCATTTTGGGGTTGCCACCGAAGACGGACCGATTTACGTTGCTGAACTTCTGATCGATCTGGGCGGTGATAAAAATGAGGCAGAGGCAAAAATACTTTTGGAGAATGCTGCAAAAAGCGAATCAACTTATTTTAAAGACAAGGCACTTGCACTGCTAAAAAAACTTAAATAACTCCTCTAACAGATGATCGATAAGTGAGCGTCATTCTTTTTGATTTGACGCTCATTTTTTTTAACAGGCCCTTTTGTATTAAAAAATTGAATTCTCAACACACCATGTGTACGTCTTTCGAATCCCTTCTTTCAGAGAGGTCGTTGGCTTCCATCCAAGATTTTGTATTTTCGATATATCCAATAATTTCTGTGGAGTGCCATCCGGTTTTGTCCAATCAAAATGAATATCACCGTCAAACCCGACGATTTCCTGGATCATCACAGCTAACTCCTGAATTGAGATATCCTTTCCAAATCCGATGTTGATCAACGGAGTCTGTCCGTCCTGAAAAATCGGTTCAAACCGGTCATTATCCAGATTCATGATGAAACAGCAGGCATCCGCCAGGTCATCCACATACAGAAACTCCCTTCGGGGTGTACCGGTTCCCCATATTTCAACAGTCTGCCTTTTTCCGGTCTGATGACTCCTTGCTTTTGCTTCATGGTATTTACGAATGAGTGCGGGTAATACATGACTGGCTTTCAAATCAAAGTTGTCGTTTGGGCCGAAAAGGTTGGTCGGCATCACCGCTACATATCGGGTGTTGTATTGCCGGTTAAAGGATTGGCATGTTTTTATGCCGGCAATTTTTGCAATGGCATAGGGTTCATTGGTTGGCTCCAGAGGACCGGTCAGAAGATATTCTTCTTTCATGGGCTGAGGGCAGTCTCTGGGATAAATACAGGATGAACCTAAAAATAAAAGTCTTTTTACGCCTGTTTTCCATGATGAATCAATAATATTGTTTTGAATGGTCATATTGTTGTATATAAATTCGGCAGGATAGGTATTGTTTGCCAGGATTCCTCCGACCTTGGCCGCAGCCAGGAAAACATATTCCGGTTTTTCTTTTTGAAAAAACTGTTCCACATCGGCTTGACGCATCAAATCAAGTTCATCAATCGATCTCATGAGCAGATTTTGGTATCCTTCTTTCTGCAGTTTTCGACAAATGGTCGATCCGACAAGGCCCATATGTCCAGCCACATAAATCTTTGCATCTTTTTTCATTGAATAAACCGTTTCCCTGTTTTACATATTTGCCTCAAGGCTGCTGGGCACGGAAAAGCCTTTTCGAATACAAACATCATCCCTTGAAGCCTCAAGAAGATCATTTTCAACCATCTCCCGGATCATATCTTCGAAGGAGATTTCCGGTTCCCACCCAAGATCCGATTTTGCTTTTGCCGGATCCCCCAGCAAGGTTTCCACCTCTGTTGGCCTGAAATAACGTGGATCTACTGAAATCAACTCCCTTCCCTCTTTCAGTTGGCTCAATATTTTGGATGAACCGTATTGATCCAGCAGAGGAGAAGGCTGTTTCCGATCAATAACTCCCTTTTCTTCTGCTCCCTCTCCTTCCCATCTCAACAGAATACCAACCTGAGCAAACGCCTTTTCACAAAATTCTCTGACAGAGTGCTGCTCTCCGGTTGCAATTACAAAATCATCGGGTTTGTCCTGTTGAAGAATCATCCATTGTGCACGGACAAAATCCTTTGCATGTCCCCAGTCCCGAAGAGAACTGAGATTGCCAAGATAAATTTTTTCTTCCAGACCCAATGCAATCCTGGCTACGGCACGCGTGATTTTACGCGTGACAAATGTCTCTCCCCGTAACGGGGATTCATGATTGAACAGTATCCCGTTACAGGCAAACATATCATAGGCTTCCCGATAGTTTACCGTGATCCAGTATGCATAAAGTTTTGCGCAGGCATAGGGAGATCTGGGATAAAATGGTGTTTTTTCCGTTTGAGGGACCTCCTGCACCATTCCATACAATTCGGAAGTTGAGGCCTGATAAAACCGGGTCTTTTGGGTCAGCCCCAGCATCCGGACAGCCTCCAGGATTCTCAGTGTCCCCAGTGCATCTGTGTTTGCCGTATATTCAGGAGCTTCAAAAGAAACCTTGACATGGCTTTGTGCGGCAAGATTGTAAATCTCATTGGGTTTTACTTCCTGAATGATCCGGATAATATTGGTAGCATCGGTCAAATCGCCATAATATAATGAAAACTTACGCTTTTCCTCATGAGGGTCCTGGTAGAGATGATCGATCCGTTGGGTGTTGAATAAAGAGGATCTTCGTTTGATTCCATGCACCTCATATCCTTTTTTCAAGAGGAAGTCAGCTAGATATGCACCATCTTGACCGGTAATACCCGTTATCAGAGCTCTTTTTTTCAAAAATCTTCTCCTTGCTTTGGGTTTGCCTTTAACGGAATTCGGAAAGAATGCCTTTAAAATAATCAATGGTTTTCTGCAACCCTTTCTCTAGTTGGACTCGAGGCTGCCAGCCCAGTTTTTCCTTTGCCAAATGGATATCGGGTTGCCGCTGTAATGGATCATCGACCGGGAGTTCTCTGAACACCACTTGAGATTCAGCGCCTGTTAATTCAATGACCTTCTCCGCCAACTGAAGAATTGTAAATTCATTTGGATTCCCCAGGTTCACCGGTCCGATGAATTCATCCGGCCCGTCCATCATCCGTACCATTCCGTCTACCAGATCATCCACATAACAGAATGACCGGGTCTGCGTGCCATCGCCATATATTGTGATATCCCTGTTTAACAGAGCCTGCACAATAAAGTTACTCACTACCCTGCCGTCATTGGGATGCATGCGGGGGCCGTATGTATTAAAAATCCGGATAACCCGGATATTGACCCGGTTCTGACGATGGTAGTCAAAAAAAAGTGTTTCCGCGCATCTCTTTCCCTCATCATAGCAGGAACGAGGACCGATCGTGTTTACATTCCCCCAGTAGCTTTCCTTCTGAGGGTGTATTTCGGGGTTTCCATATATTTCACTGGTTGACGCCTGAAGTATTTTGGCATTCACCCTTTTGGCCAATCCCAGCATATGAATCGCACCCAGCACACTTGTTTTTATGGTCTTGACCGGATTGTGCTGATAATGAATCGGAGATGCCGGGCAAGCAAGGTTATAAATCTCGTCCACTTCCAAAAAAATTGGCTGTGCCAGGTCATGCCGGATCAACTCAAAATTCGGTTTTAACAAAAGGTGTTGGATATTCTTTTTGTTTCCGGTAAAAAAATTGTCAAGGCAAAGTACCTCATGCCCTTTGTCCACCATCCGATCACAAAGATGGGACCCTAAAAAACCTGCACCACCGGTTATCAAAACTCGTTTATTTGAATGATATTTCACGGATTGTTAAACTCTCCTGATTAAAAATGTTTCAGTGCCGGTTTTCCGATAGGATAGACATTAAACCCGATTTTATGAAGTTCTTGATGGGAAACAATATTTCTGCCATCAAAAAGAAACGCCGGCTTTTCCATTGAATTGTAAATCTTCTGATAATCCAGCTCAGCATATAAGGCCCATTCCGTTAAAATCGCAAGCGCATGACACCCCTTGGCAGCCACATAGGGATCTTCAACATAGGAAATATCACCTTGGGCTCCCTTGAGATCCTTCTTTGCATTTTTCAAGGCTTTGGGATCCGATATGATCAGCTTTGCATTCTCTTCAAGCAGTTTATTTGCGATATACAACGCCGGTGTTTCCCGGGTATCTCCGGTATCTGCTTTGAATGCAAATCCCAGAAGACAGATTTTCTTGTCAGCGAGGGTATTAAACATCGCTTTCAGCATGTTTAAAATAAAACGCTCTTTTTGATATTCATTGATCCGGACAACGCTCTCCCAGTAATCCGCAACTTCCGTAAGTCCATAGTTCCTGCAAAGATAGACCAGATTTAAAATATCTTTTTTAAAACAGGAGCCGCCAAAACCCACACTGGCTTTTAAAAAACGGTCTCCGATCCTGCTATCCATGCCAATCGCATGAGCCACCTCGCTGATATCCGCATCTGTTTTCTCACACAAGTCTGAAATCGAATTGATTGAGGATATCCGCTGCGCAAGAAAGGCATTGGCTACCAGCTTGGAGAGTTCACTGCTCCAGATGTTGGATGTGATGATCTGTTTTCGGGGAACCCAGTTTTGATATATTTCAACCAGCTCATCTCTTGCCTTCAGGCCGCTTTCTGTTTGCGAGGATCCGATCAGCACCCTATCCGGGTTTTCAAGATCCTTGATGGCGGTTCCTTCTGCAAGAAATTCCGGATTGGATAAAACCTCAAAATGAATTCCGCTGTTGGCGGAGGAGAGAATCCGTTCCATGGCCAGCGCTGTCTTTACCGGCAATGTGCTTTTTTCAACAATAATCTTCGGAGATTGAGAACATTCCAATATCTGTCTGGCGGTCTTTTCCCAATACTGCAAGTCCGCAGCCATGCCGGCACCCACACCAAATGTTTTTGTAGGCGTGTTCACGCTGACAAAAATGATATCCGATTCCTGGATTCCTTTTTTTACATCCGTATGAAAGAATAGATTTTTACCCCTGGATGACTTCACAATTTCATACAGGCCGGGTTCATATATCGGAAGGTTTTCGGAATTCCATTCATTGATTCGATCCGGATTGATATCAACCACCGTAACTTTATACTGGGGGCATTTATGGGCAATCATTGCCATGGTCGGACCGCCTACGTATCCAGCGCCAATACAAAGAATTTTCCTTTTAAATGATTCGTTCATTTTTTATCCGCTATAGTAAAGTTATTGTCAAAACCGATCTCTTATGAAACAGCTTGGTTATATATCAATGCAATCCGGTTTCATCAAGCTCTATTTTTTTATAGAACTTTTTGTATTATCATGATAATTCAACAGACAGGCTGTTGATTGTTTTACTAAAAACCATATTCGGACAGAAGAACAATCGGATAAATGAATCAATGGAAAAACCGCTAACCACATTTCAAAACCTTTCCAAGGCAAAACAGGATCGGATTACGGAAGCTGCTATCAATGAGTTCAGTGAAAAAGGTTATGCCGGTGCAAGCATCAATGCACTTGTAGAGAGCCTTGGAATTGCAAAGGGTTCGATTTTCCAATATTTTGGAGATAAAAAAGGTCTTTTTTTGTTTATTTTCAACAAATCTACCGAGCTTGTCAAAGAAAGGCTTCGGGTGATCCGGGATCAGACCAAGAATGACACACTCCTTTCCCGTCTGGAACAAAGCCTCAATGCGGGTGTATATTTTATTCAGGACCATCCGCTGATCCATAAACTGTATTTAAAGGTTCTCTATGATTCAAGAATCCCTTTCCGGGATGAAATTCTGCTGTCGCTCCGCAGTTACAGCTTTGAGTATCTTCGCTCCCTCTTAGATACGGCAAAAGAAAAAGGCGAACTCAGAGAGGATCTTGATCTGGATAAAGCATGTTTTGTTCTGGATGCGGTGCTGGACCGGTTCCTCCAGACCCAGACCATTCGCCACCTGGATGCTGAGCTGGGTGTATACAAAGCCGATGAATCGGTAATTGCTTCCTGGATTCATGATATTGTTGAAATGATCAATATCGGTATTGGTTCTCAATCAAGCTGCCAATCCAACAATAGAAACACAAACTGATTTTCCGGTAGAAAAAATGCCCCATCATATCCTCATCACTTCTGCAATCAATCCGGAACTGGAATATATTTCGAATAGCATGAAGCAGGTTAGCAGGCGTTGTATCGGCAACCGGAAAATCATTGAGGGAATTCTGGGGAATCACCATATCCGATTACTGGAATCCGGGCCGGGAATGGTAAATACCATCCAGGCCATAACGGCTGTTGTTGAAAATTCAAAACCCTCCATGATCATTCAAACCGGATGCGCAGGTGCTTTCCCTGAAACCGGATTAAGGCTCGGAGATATCGGTGTAGCCGGCGAGGAAGTGGACATTCATTTGGGAATCGAACCTGCATCGCCATACGATGCTGTGGTTGAGCTTCCTTTTCCTGTAGCAATACAAAATGGTATTGAACTCAAAAATCGATACCAATGCGATCAATTGCTCACGGATTGTGCTGTTCAATCTCTTGTCGGAAAATTTAAGGATCAAGAAATCCAGGTAAAAAAAGGCCCTTTTGTCACAGTCTCAACCATCACTTCAACAGATCAAAAAGCCGCAAGCCTTTTTCATCACTACTCGGCAATTATGGAAAACATGGAGGGTTCCGGAGCAGCTCACCTTTGCATTCATTATGATATTCCATTTCTGGAAATTCGTGCTGCAAGTAATATGGTTGGGGAAAGAAATCGATCTATATGGGATCTGCCTTTGGCATGCAGGAGAAGCAATGAGGCTGTTATGGCTTTTCTTGAATCTTATGAGAGGTAGTGTGATATAAAGCTAAAAAAGCGGTTTTGTCTCCGATCCTTCTATCCTTTCCAACACGACGTCCTGTATTTTTATCTTCTTTCTGAATAACATGAAAAGGAGCATCTGTCTTCTGGTCGCACCTTCTTTCATAACCACTTCGACGATCCGGAACAACCCCTCTGGTATAGACTTCAAGAAACGCTGTAAGTTGATCGGAATGCTGCGCATCCACCTTGCCGAACTGCATCCCTCTTCTCATGATCGGGGGTTGCTTTTTCGAGCCTGAAACAACGGTATCGGAAACGTTCAGAAACGGAATTCGATAGACAACCATGCCTTGTCCGGGAACCAGAATGGATAATTCCTGAAAATCCCTTTCATGATCTTTGTGAGGATAATACTCAACGGAAAGACCCTTCCTGCTGATATCGGATATAGGCCCCATCCTGATGATTCTTGGTTTTCCAAAATTATACAATCTAGGAGATTCAAAAATTACAAACGCGCTTCCAAATGGTCTGTATCGGTCAATCGTTCTTCTGTGGTGCATTTGAAACAATCTGCCTATTGAGGAAGTTTAATCATTTCAGGTCATCAATCTGTGTGGTTAGCAAAGATTAAAGCCGATGTCCATTTTTTAAAAACACCCAAACAATTTTCCTCAATCTAATATAACCGGATATAAGATTAATCAAGGACAAGAATGAATAAACCAAGATTCCGTCACCGGCATGCAGCATCTGCAAACCGCAAATCCACAAATTTTACAATATCAATCAATACGCCAATATCCATACAGTCATGCATATACCGTTGAATGGAATCCAGATCCTCCAATACAGGATACAGATCATTCATCTTGATTCCTTTTGGGGTTGAAAGCACTTTTTTTAACACTTCCGTGGTTAATCCAAGTGTTTTTTGGGGATCCAGAAAAGATACGGCAATTTCTGCAGCCATATCCAGATGGTTTTCTATGAATTTCCCTGCCTTCACCAAAAGCGATGTGAACTCAAAAACAGCTTCCGGATAGGCATCGATAAAATCCTTCTGCATTGCGGTAACACAACAGGGATGATTATCCCATATTTCGGAGGAAAGAAACTGCAGATCGGCAATTCTCTTGGCAATGGCATTGGATCCGATCGGCTCCGCCACAATGAACCCGCCGACATTGTTATTTTCTTTCATGATTTTCGGCATCTGGATCGGTGGTACGACCTCAAAACGGACATTGATTGCATTCTGTTGACCCGGAACACCCGGTTTCAATCCGAGACCGGTCAGGTATTTATGGGCAAGCATATTGTGAATCGACATTTTATGCGGAATATCAATTACCTTGTATTTGAAAAAATTTTTAACCTCCCCGTAATCATCCACATTATATAAACTGTTCCGGACAAAAACGCTTCCATTCTTATGAGCCAGCAGTACCATTTGAATGGGTACATCAAAACCAAAAAGATCCATGGCAATCGGTGCCAGGACAAATGCGCCGTCAACTGTATTTTTTTCAAGAGCCTCCTGTACAGGATTCCAACCAGGCATACAGAGAGTTTCAAGATCAAAAAACCTGGGTGAAACCTCACCGGTATTGATTTGATGTTTCAAAATTCCGAGAGTCAGATGATCGGTGATCTGAATATGCCCGATTTTCATCTGGACTTTTCCATTTATCATCCGGGGAACCCGCTTTTCCGGCTTTGATTTATCGATCAATCCAAAAATTTCATCGATTTTTTCCTTTAACATCTCCTCTGTATAGGGTTTTGCGATATGGTTGTTTCCCCCGGCATCTTTCACTGCTTTTTCCTGTGTTTTATCTCCCTGGGCGGTGGCCATGATAAACAGGATATTTTTAGTAACCGGATTGTTTCTGACCCATTTGAGCAAACCCATTCCATCTATTTTCGGCATATTCCAATCGCTGATGATCAAATCGATTTTTTGTTCTTTCAGCATATTGATCGCATCTGCTCCATCGGATGCGGCAATAACATTCTGAAATCCCAGTTTGGCAACCATATCTTTCATCATGTTTCGCATGGTACCGGAATCATCAACAATCATTACCTTCATGGTCATATCAAGTTTCATCGATTTCCTCCTGTTTGACTTAAAAATTCCTCCCCTTTGATGATGTCATCATCCCATCGGCAAAAGATCTGAAAACCAATCCCTGATAGAGGAGGCTAATAAATCCATATAATTTAAATTTTTAAGGTCTATTCTTTATGCTGAGTCGATTTTTTTTTGTTCTTCTGATTTGAGTAAGAAATGCTTCTTGTTTGCAGAAATTTGTTTTTCAGTATAAAAAATAAAATACCTGATGTCAAAGAGAAAGTAATGCATCCTTTATCATTTGCATAGCTGGTTTATTACATTCATAGCAATATACAGATCCGTAACTACAATAAGTTAGGAGGCAGCATAACCCATGGTGAACTATAAAATCGGGATCGATTTAGGAGGTACAAAAACAGAAGCAATTCTTCTGAATGCTGAAAACGATACCGAATACCGGGAACGAATCCGTACACCACAGCATTTGGGGTACATTGCAATCGTAGAATCCCTGATGGAGCTGATCAACCGCTGTACTGCAATTATCCCAAAAGGAAATACCTATTCAATCGGGATCGGTATTCCCGGTACAATCAATCCCCTGACCGGACTGGTTCAGAATGCCAATACAACCTGCCTGATCGGAAAACCGTTTCGGGCAGAGCTTGAAGAACGGATTGGACAATCGATTTGCATGGAAAACGATGCAAACTGTTTTACACTTGCGGAATGTCGAGCTGGAGCTGCAAAACAGTATGGTCTGGTTTTTGGAATCATTATGGGCACAGGATGCGGCGGCGGACTTTGCATAAACGGTTCTGTAAGAAACGGCCCTCACGATATATCCGGAGAATGGGGTCACTTTGGAATTGATCCAAAAGGAACCACCTGCTATTGCGGCAAAAAGGGATGTATTGAAACGAAAATCAGTGGATCTGGTGTGGAAGCATCCTACATTGCCAGATTTGGGAAACATCTCACCATGAAAGAGATCGTTGATGGATACCGCAATAGCATACCGGATTGCAAAGAGATATTTTTACAATTCATCGATGATTTTGGCCGGAGTGTCGGAGGACTGATATCCACCATAGATCCGGATGCAATTGTGATCGGCGGGGGTCTCTCCAACATCCGTGAATTATATACGGATGGGGTAGAAAAGATAAAATATTATGCATTTCACCAGGATATCCGAACTCCTATACTGAAAAACCAGCTCGGCGATTCAGCAGGTGTATTTGGAGCAGCCTGGTTAGCTACACAGGTTCCTGTATAGCCGAGAAAAGGTTCTTCGAATAGTTACCTGAAGGGTATTCCTGAAAAACTTCATTTCACCGCTGGTGTAAACGGCATCCACAACAGATGATAGATTTCCAGCTTTTTCTCCTGAATATGACCATCCACACCCATCCAGATCTGGTCCTGATTCACACCTGTGAGAAGCGTACCAAAAATACGGTCCCAGATGGAAAAAATTGCGCCAAAATTTGTATTGCGCTCTTCCAGATCCACCGAGTGATGAATCCGATGCATGGCAGGCGGAACAAAAAGAATCCAATAAAGGTTCTCGATCTGCCTTGGCAGCCTGATTCCGCTGTGCTGGAATAAAAAGGATAATAAAAATACACACTCAAAAATAAACACCCCCAAAGGGTCTGCTCCAATGAAATAGATCATGCTGATCCCTGCTAAGGAACGAAAAACAATCTCGACCAAGTGAAATCGCATGGCAGTGGAAACATCTACATCCAGGTCTGTATGGTGAACCCGGTGAAAGCGCCATAAAAGCGGGATACGGTGAATCAGGATATGCAGAAAATAAAACATCAGATCCATAAAAACAATGGTATCGATAATCTTTAACCAGGTTGGCATTTCCACCAGATTCAGGAGGCCGATATTCTCTTTTGTCACAAAAAAGGCTGTCGTAACCAGTAAGGATGCAACAACCACTTGATAAAAAATGATGTTGATGATTCCCAAGGTCAGGTTATTCATCCACCGCCTGATTTTGGATATGGAATTCTCACGATACGGAACAATAAGCTCCAGAATCAGAAAAAAAACCAATCCACCAAAAACAAAACCGATTTTAATTACATCAAAATTAATATTCGTCATGCTTCTTCTCTCTGCTGGTCACTTTATGATTAACTGGTTTCGGATTCAACGGTTATAACAATTTCTTTTGATTTGAGTCAAATATAACCTGGAATAGGGTTTGACCGGTTCACTGCCGCCTGTTTTTTTATTTGAACCTTTTATATATTTGTGTTTTTAATAAAAGTCAAAACAATGACATTGATATCTGAAAAATAGGTTTTTAATAACGTATGGCTACTATCCATAAAAATCCTTTGGTAACGGTAGATATCATCATTAAAACCCAGGGTGGTATCGTATTGATTGAAAGACGCAATCCTCCTTATGGCTGGGCTCTGCCGGGAGGCTTTGTGGACTATGGAGAAACCATTGAACAGGCCGCCATTCGGGAAGCAAAAGAAGAAACTTCTCTCTGTGTAACGTTGGAAGAACAGTTTCATACCTATTCGGATCCGAAAAGGGACACAAGACACCATACGATTTCAACCGTTTTTATTGCGCACTCCCATGATATTCCTAAAGCAGCGGATGATGCCAAAAACCTTGGTATCTTTTTTCAGAAAAATCTGCCGAACCCGATTGTTTTTGATCATGAAAAAATCATTGATGATTTTTTCAAATACCAGAATGGAATGAAGCGTATCCATATCTTTACATAGATGCCAACCGCTCACAAAACGGTTGTTGAAACAAAACATGATCAGGAGAACCATATGAAAAAAATCGGTATTTTACTTTCAGGTTGTGGCGTAAAAGATGGATCGGAAATTCATGAAGCAATATTAACCCTTTTATTTATCGAACAAAAAGGAGCCAAGGCTGTATTCATGGCGCCGGATGTGGAACAAAATCAGGTGATCAATCATCTAACCGGTGAAAAAACAATGGAAAAACGGAATGTACTGGTTGAATCCGCCAGAATCGCAAGGGGAAACATACAAAACGTCAGAGATGTTGCAGCTTCAGACATTGACGGTCTGATCCTGCCGGGCGGTTTTGGTGCTGTATGCAATTTGTCTGATTTTGCATCCAGAGGCAAAAATATGAAGGTCAACCCGGATGTAAAACAACTGGTCCATAAAATGGTGTCTCTGAAAAAACCGGTCGGAGCCTTGTGTATCGCTCCGGCAACCCTGGTCGGAGCCATTCCTGAAATAAGTCCGTCCATTACAGTCGGCAATGATATAACCGTATCAAAAACAATAGAAGAGATGGGAGGCAAACACCGGAATTGTGCTGTAGATGAAATTCATGTGGATGAATTCAATAAACTGGTAACCACTCCAGCCTATATGATCGGACCAGGCATCAAAGAGATTGCAGTTGGGATCGAAAAACTGGTGGATAAGGTGTTATCACTCACTACTGGATAATCTGTTCCGCAAGCCAGAACAAGCTCATTCCGACAACAACGGTTCCGGCCAGGGATCTGGTTTTCAATGCAAACAGGAAGGTTGGAATTGCCACAACCATTTTGGGTTGAAAAATTGCCAGATGCCTGGGTTCACCCGAGGTTATCAGAGCCGGAAGTAGAAGAGCGCTGAGAATGGCGACCGGTATCAAATCGAGCCAGTCTAAAAACCACTGTGGCATTTTTTTCCCGGAAAGAAAAAACATGGGTAACCATCGCGGTATATATGTCACCGCCCCCATACCCAGAAGCAAAATAAGATACGCATTCATTTCCATGTATAATCACTTTCCCGGTTTATCGGGTTTGAAAAAAACACCCAGTGTTGCTGCAATTATGGATGCGATCACGATATAGCTGTTGCCTGGAATCCATAAGGATAAGATTATGGCTGTTATGGCAGCACAAACTGCCGTGATGATATACTTGAATCCACGCAACTGGAACACCAGCAGACAGATAAACATGGCGGACAAGGCATAATCCAGCCCAAACGCATTTTCCGGGATAAACCGGCTGCCGTAGCCGCCTGCAACCGTACTGATAATCCATACCAGATTTGCGGATTGATTCACCACAAGAGCCCGATTCATGTCCCAAGTGCCCTGATGAAACTTCACCAGATTGACGGCAAAGCTCTCATCCGTGATCCCATAGGAAAAAATGGAAAGAAATCCTGCTTTTTTACCACCGGAAAACCGGGAAAGAGAGGAACTCATTAAAAAATGACGCAGATTCACCATGAATGTGGTCATGATGATGGACAGAATTCCCGCATTGGAAAAAATCATGGAAACAGCAATAAACTGGGAACTCCCGGCAAATACCAATATGGACATCAGGGCGATCTCCAGTGGAGAAAGGCCGGCCTTCTGGGCAATGACGCCAAATGCAAGACCGATCGGGATATACCCCAGACAGATAGGCAATCCTGCCCGGACACCGTCGAAAAGTATCTGCCTTTTATCGTTGTTCATGAGCAGTTTCCAATCTGTAAGTTTATTCCCTGTGCTTTTCTATCATCCGGAACATCGAACCCAAATATAATCACGGATGTAAAAAATCAATATTCGTTTTGCCATCAAAAACAATTGGTCATTATAAAAATTAAACTCAATAACCAATTTCAATTCTCACCTCCACTTTATCGCAACCAATAGCTGTTTTACAGGCAATAGAACCATTAAGGCGGGACATTACTCCAAGCCATCTGAGGGGCCGCTCCGGTTTTCATTCAACTGTTTTCAACTTTTCAAACACCTCTCTACATGTTGCATCGTTATTGCCGTTGACACTCAAGTACCTTTCCTATATGTTCATCTCCTAAAAAAATAAACGTCTTATCCTACAAAAACAGGATCAAAATAAAATGAATACCGGTTCCGTCCTTTTTGTCGATGATGATGAACAAATCATTCAAGCTTTAAAACGGGCAGTAAAAAAAGAACCTTACATCTCATATTTTACATGTGACGTCCATGAAGCATTTGTGGCGCTTCTGAATAACGATATCAGTGTGATTGTGTCTGATCTAAACATGCCGGGTATCAACGGACTGGAACTGCTGAAACAGGTGGAAAAAAAGTATCCGGATATCATCCGAATCGTGTTATCAGGCAGTTCGAATAGTGAACGCATCATATCCGCCATTAACCAGGGGAGCATATATCGGTACATTTTAAAACCATGGAACGATGATGAGCTAAAAATAACAATCCGGCATGCCGTTGATTTGGCGGCACTTCAAGGGCAGAAACGGGAGTTGCTGATCCGTCTGGAGAGGTCGAATGCCGAGCTGGAACAGAAAGTTGTGGAAAGGACAAGGCAGCTCCTGGCCGAAGCCAACAATGCGGAGATTGGGAAATATGCCTCGCAGCTGGTTCATAACCTGAACAACGCCTTGAATGTTGTGGCCGGCAACCTGGAACTGATCCACGATGCACTGGAAGCGGTGGAGCCCAACCGTCAGGAAATCCATGATTATTGCAACAATGCCAAACAAGGTGCGGATTATCTGGGCGAAATCATCGCCAGCATCCTGCTCCAGGCCCGAAACGAGAGTGAGACGTTTTTCCGGAAGGTGGATATCAACCGGATCATCCTCAGCCAGCTCCGCTTTTTTGAACTCAATACCCTGTATAAATACAAGGTAAATAAAAATATCGATCTGGCGGAAAACCTACCCATGATTATGGCAGATGCCGTTCAGATGAAGCAGGTGGTCGGTAATCTGGTGAAAAATGCCATTGATGCAATGGAAGAAACGGAGGAGAAGACGCTGATCATCCGCACCGTCTGTGCAGCCCAGAATGTGGAGATTCAGATAAGTGACACGGGTTCGGGGATCGCACCGGAGAATCTCGCGAAGCTCTTCTTGCCTGATTTTACCACCAAGCCCGTTGGTAAGGGAACCGGTCTCGGGTTGAGCAGTGTCAGGGAGATGCTGGACAAGCACTCCGGCAAGATCGAAATCCGGTCGGAACCCGGCCGCGGGACGCAGGTGACCATTCTTCTTCCGGCCGCTTCCGAGGATAATACAGAAGATATATAAAAAAATCCTGCTTTTTTACCATCGGAAAACCGGGAAAAAGAGGAACTCATTAAAAAATGACGCAGATTCACCATGGAGCCAATTCCAAAACGATTGAAAAGCGTCGCACCGGCAAGGGTGCAATTAAAAGTGTTGGGTTTTGATTACTTTCATTGTGGGAGCGGCATCTTGCCGCGACAATACTGTCTTGATTGATATCTTGAACAAAGCCATATCGCGGCTGGAAGCCGCTCCCACATAATTCGATTACCCAACAGTTTTGATTACACGCCACCGGCAAGACGTCAATTGAAATATCCACATAAACAGGATAATCTCAAATCAATGTTGTTCAAATAACTTTTTCCGGGGATCGGATTTCGTGTCAAACCACAAACTCATCACATCTGCTGCAGGGCGGCTGTTTCGTCTGGGCGAGTTGGCCGGCCGCGTCGGGGTGTCCATAGCCGGAAACGCCATGGCCAACCTGTTTCGGGATGCAGACAGCAAAGTCGAGCACAAGGCGACTGCACTGATTAAAAACGCCGTCCGGGTGAAAGAGGCTTTGGGCCGGCTCAAAGGCGTGCCCATGAAAATCGGCCAGATTCTCAGTCTTCATGAGAAGCTGTTTCCCGAGGAAGTGGCCCAGGTGCTGCGTTCTCTCCAACAAAAAGCGCCGACTGTGCCGTTTAAAGACATTCTAACCATGATTCGCTCGGAGCTGGGCAGGCGGTTTACGCATATCACGGACATTGATGAAACCGCTCTGGCCGCTGCATCCATCGGCCAGGTACACCGGGCCAGGCTCAAAGACGGACGAGACATTGCCCTTAAAATCCAGTACCCGGGGATTGACGAAGTGATCCGGGCGGACATGAAAAATTTAAAAGGGATTCTAAAACTTCTGTTCTCCATGTTCACCCGCATGGACATGGAACCGGTATGGCAGGAGCTCAATGACCGCCTTCTCGAAGAACTCGATTATGAGAAAGAAGCGGCCAACATGAAGCGCATGGCCCGGTTTTTTAAACATGACCGGCATATCATCATCCCTAAAGTTATCGATAAAGTGTCAAGCCGCCATGTGCTGGGGATGGAGCTGGTGAGCGGGATTTCACCGGACGCGTTGTCCGAGGGTTCTTTTTCCCAGGAAATCAAAAACGCGTGGGGCGAATCCATGATGCGGCTGGTTTTAAAAGGCCTGTTCGACTTTAAGTTTCTCCATGCCGATCCCAATATCGCCAATTTTTCATTTATGGAAAGCGGCGGTATCATCGTATATGATTTCGGGTGCATGAAAGAGGTGCCGGAAGCCATTTGCAAGGGATATGTCTGCCTGATCCAGGCGGCTTTGAATCAGGACATTCATCTGATTCCGAGGATTCTTCAGTCCATGGGCGTGCACCGGGCAGATGGGACGCCGATTTCCTCGGCAATGGTATCGGATTTTGCCGAAGTGTTTTATGAATTCATTGAACCCGGCGTTGTTTACTCATTCGGCGACGACCATCGGATTTACGAGAGAATCCAAGCCCTGGGGTATAAGCATATCAGCGAGTCCATGTCTCTGGTGTTTCCCAAAGACATCATATTCATAGACCGCACCTTCGGAGGGCATTTCGGGAACTTGTGCCGCTTGAACGCCGCCGCCGACTGGCGGGCCATTTTGTCGGATCATGTCAAACCGTCGCTCCCAGCGGAACGAAATCATTGATTTCAAAAAATCAAAATTTGTTTTGCATGTAAAGCGCAATATATGTATAGTGGGTTTACTAACATTCCTTGATAACAAATCGTGAGACCAAAGCCTGTACGAGATATTTTATTTTGGTTAGCTTATCAATAAAGGCTTGACTTTCAATCCAATGTCAACTATTAGCATCACTCTTTGTCTGGATTTGGATGAGAAAAATGAACATATAACCATTGAATCAGGAATGAATGATTAAATTTTAGCCAGGTTGAACATAAAGAAAAGAGTCAACAGGTGCCGATACCATCGAAAAAACCGCTAATCATCCATGCGGATCACAGAATTTGGATCACTGCCTGTAAATTATGTAAGAAACTTCTCTTCGGTAACATCTTTTCTGATCAAATTTGTTTTCTGCATATACAGAAAAATCAATTCTAACAGAATACTGCTTACTTGTAATTTTTTGTTTCTTTTTTCTGAGCCATGTTCCCTGATTATCATTTCAACATATTTCGTGAACAGGTCAAAGGATGAAATGTTATGAAAAATGAAATATCCACACTTCGGAATATCGGAATCAGTGCTCATATCGATTCCGGGAAAACCACATTAACAGAGAGAATTCTTTTCTATACCAAACGAATTCATGCCATTCACGATGTGAAAGGCAAGGATGGTGTCGGCGCGACCATGGATTCGATGGAGCTTGAAAAAGAACGGGGGATCACCATTGCTTCGGCAGCGACTTTCTGTGAATGGAAAAACCATGACATCAATATTATCGATACACCGGGACATGTTGATTTCACGATTGAAGTGGAACGTTCTCTCCGTGTGCTGGACGGAGCCGTGCTGGTTCTCTGCGCTGTTGGAGGGGTGCAATCCCAGTCGATCACCGTTGACCAGCAGATGAAACGGTATAAAGTTCCGTGCATCGCATTTGTGAATAAATGTGACCGGAATGGCGCCAATCCATTCCGCGTGATCGATCAGCTTCGTGATAAACTCGGTCACAATCCAGTTGCCATGCAGATACCAATCGGCCTGGAAGGAGATCTGGAAGGCGTCATCGATCTGGTCAACATGGAAGCCATTTATTTTGATGGAGATAATGGTGAAATTCTCCGCATTGAAGAGATTCCTGAAAACCTGAAAGCCCAGGCAGCGGAAAAGAGAGAGGAGATGATTGACAAAGCTTCTCTCTTTTCAGATGAATTGACAGAGGCGATTCTGGAAGAAAAGGAAATTTCCCCGAAGATGCTGCTTGGCGCACTCCGCAAAGGAACCCTGTCGCGTGAAATCACGCCGGTCTTCATGGGTTCCGCATACAAGAACAAAGGCGTCCAGCCCCTTCTGGATGCGGTCAACAACCTGCTTCCCTGCCCGGCCGACATTCAGAATGAAGCCCTTGATATGGATAAAGACGAAGCGCCTGTTGTTCTGTCAACAGATCCGGATAAACCGGATGTTGCACTGGCTTTCAAGCTGGAAGATGGTCAGTATGGTCAGCTTACCTATATCCGCGTATATCAGGGGAAACTCGCAAAAGGTTCCACGGTTGTCAATGTCCGGACCGGTAAAAAAATCAAAATCGGAAGGCTTGTCCGGATGCATGCGAACCAGATGGAGGATATCGAGACCATCTCTGCGGGTTATATCGGTGCAATTTTTGGTGTGGATTGTGCTTCGGGCGATACATTTGTGAGTCCGGAAATCAATTATTCAATGACATCCATGTATGTTCCTGAACCGGTGATTTCACTTGCCATTATTCCGGAAGACAACAAATCCCAGATCAATATGTCCAAAGCCCTGAACCGTTTTACCAAAGAAGATCCGACCTTCCGGAGTTTTGTTAACGATGAAACCGGTGATACCATTATCGAAGGCATGGGGGAACTGCATCTTGAGGTATATGTTGAAAGAATGCACCGGGAATACAATGCAAAGGTGACAACCGGTCAGCCCAGGGTTGCATACCGGGAAACCATCACCAAAAGAGCGGAATTCAATTATACTCACAAAAAACAGACCGGCGGCTCCGGTCAGTACGGTCGTATCGCAGGATATATGGAGCCGTGTTTTGATGAAGAATTCATTTTTGAAAATAAAATTACCGGCGGCTCCATACCCACTCAGTATATACCTGCGTGTGAGAAAGGGTTCCGGCTGTGTTTGAAGAAAGGACCGAAGCTGGAATTTCCCGTTACCGGTGTTAAAGTCGCAATTACAGACGGTGCATCTCATTCGGTTGATTCATCGGATATGGCTTTCCAGGCAGCAGCCAGGGGAGCATTTCTCGAAGGGTACAACAAGGCAAATCCGGTGATTCATGAACCGATCATGAAGGTTGCGGTGGAAACCCCGACGGAATTCCAGGGGCCTGTAATGGGATCTTTGAATCAGAGACGTGGCATTATCGAAGGATCACAGGAAGATGGGCCCATGAGTGTGATCGAAGCCCAGGTGCCTTTATCGGAAATGTTCGGGTATTCGACTGTCATCCGCTCCCTGACACAGGGAAAAGCACAGTTTACCATGGAATTTGCAATGTACAAGCAAGTGCCCAAACCTATCGCAGAGGAACTGATCAAACAGAAAAACCAAGCAAAAGATAAAATTAAACAAGCAAAATAATCAATCGAAAACAATACAGGAGCAATAAAATGCAACAGGCAAACCATATTGAAGTCAATCAACTGAAATGGCTTGGATACTCGACAGATAACATCCTTCCGGATGGTGGTTTTGGTGCTGTTTCGGCTCGTGCCGGTGTTGGAAAAACATCCCTGCTGGTTCAGATTGCATTAAATTCCATGATCCGGAAACAGCCTGTGCTTCATATCAGTCTGGATTCCCCGGTAAAAAAAATCAACCTCTGGTATAAAGAGATGTTTCAATTATTGGTTCAGGAGTTCAAGGTTGATCAGGAACGGGAGCTTTGGGAAACGATCCTGCCCTACCGGTTCATCCTTACTTTAAAAGTGGATAAATTCAGTGTCCCGAGACTGGAAGAAAGGGTAAAAGATCTGATCGGTCAGGAGATCTTTTCGCCCCGCATGATCATCATTGACGGGCTTCCGTTTGACGAACCGGTCAAAGACACCCTTCTTGAACTCAAGCCTTTTATCAAGAATCTGAATGCCCATGTCTGGTTTACAGTAAGAACACACCGGCACGAACAACCCGGCCCGGATGGATTTCCAATCCAGATAACCGATGTAAAAGATCTTTTTGATACCATCATTCAACTTCATCCGGAAGGTGAACAGATCTGTATCCATAATTTGAAAGGCGGGTCAGGGGAAGCGAATACCGCAAAACTTGTGGTTGATCCTTCTACGATGTTGATTAAAAAAATGTAGATCCTAACAAATCATTTATAAACTCCTGACTGTCTGCCTCCTGCAAGGAGAGAGGCAGACAGTCTGAATTGCAGAGTTTTGGGGCTATGGCACGGGCGGAAAATGTTTTTTACTCAAACGGCCGATACTTTTTTCCGTCAGGCTCCCCAGATACAGATAATCTTCAGCTTCACGGGCGCTGCTGATCATGGGATAGCGGCCGTCCGGATCCTGCAGGTTGTAGATCACCTGCCCTTTTCGGTTGATGGCAATGACATGACTGTAGTCTTTCGGCCCCGGAAGCATAAATCCGGGCAGCCCTGCTCCGATGGATCGTATGGTCGGGGATTCCGACAGGCTGTCGACCATTCCGACGCGGGGGGATACCAGCGCGATCCAGAACAGACCGTTCATGCCGGTAGTGATGTTATCCGGAAAACCCGGCAGTGTTTCCAGAATGTAATCGTGCCGACCTTTTTTTTCCCCGCTGATCCAGTAGCGAATAATACGATAGTTTGTTGTTTCGCTCAGCAGCACAAACTGCTGGTCATGGCTGACGGCGACACCGTTGGCAAAATTGATACCCGTCAGCAGCGTTTCCACCTGCCCGGTATCCGGATGATAGCAGAGCAGCCGTCCGTGCCCGCCGTGCTCCATCGTATCCATAACGCAGGCTTCCAGGGTGCCGCCGAATTCCCTGGCTCCGAATTTGGTGCTTGCATCGGAAAAATAGATGCGTCCGTCAGCCGCCACATCCGCATCATTCGCATACCGGATGGGAATACCGCCGGCTTCGGTGACCAGCTCCTTCACAACGGCATCCGGACTGACGGACAGCAGACCGCGATATGCATCCGCTACAATCAGGTTGCCGGATTTATCGAAAACAATCCCCAGCGGTCTTCCGCCGGTTTCCGCCCATACAACAGGCCGGGAACCGTCCGGTTCCATGCGGACGATTTTTCCATTGAGGGCGGATACATAGATCCGTCCTTCGGCATCCACGGTAACGCACTCGGGCCCTTCCTCTCCACCCAGTGAAAAATGTTCGACGGCTTTCAGAATTTCATTTTCCGCATAGACGCCCGTATAGCCAGGATTGGATGGCGCTTCCCATGAAACCGGCTTTACCACACTGCTGCAGCCGATCAAGTCAATCAGAATCAACAAGAACCCAAAAATAACCCAAAAATAAAATCGATTGCTCATCTCGGACCGCCTCCTTTTTTTATGAAATCAATTTGTTTTTCCAAATCGATGAGGTCATTGGTTTTTTTCGTTTTCTTGAATGAAGTATTGAGAATAAGAGCTTGTTTTTTTTGGAGATGACTATAGGTGATAGCTGTCTGTGTGTCAATGCCCTTGATGTTGTTTTATATTTTTAAACACACTCTCGTCACTTCGGACCGACATAATGATACCCGGACAATTTTTCAAAACGTTTAACCTCTTTTCCCGGTTGAGGATGTTCATTGCATTTATCCCAGTCTTCAATGATAATCTGGAGATAATCATTCCATTGAACCACTCCTTTTTCCATCCAGTCATTAATCATGCCCAGGGGTGAAATGATATCGCATGAAAATTCCTGAACTAGAAAATTTGCAAGATCATCATCCACCGTAGTCAACTTATAGTTATGGGCAATCGTACAGGCGGCAATCACCTGGTCAATTTTGCTGAGATTAAAAAAATGACCGGTTTTTTTATTTTTTACACCGGTATTTAAAAGGTTATGGATGAGGCTAAAACTAAGATTAAAGTCAGATCCTTTGACTATTGTTTCTCCGAGTGCAGTTATTTTATTTTTATATCGTTCTCTCCAGGGATATTTGGTTTTGAATTTCTGTGTACGGAACAACTCCCTGTATACTTCCTGTATGGTAGCGCATTCATAGCGAGGATCTGTAAACATGTCCGGTGCTATTCGAATCAGCATAAGAATACTGCATGTATCGCAGAGGATAACCATTTCAGAAATCAGCCTTTTTCAACCGCAGAAGTTCCTCTTTGATTAGTTTCCCATCCATAACTGTATCAATGCCGAGCAATTCCCCCAGTTTCCTGTCCGTCAGTCCATCAAGCTGACCAATTATGGTGCGAACAAAAAGCGGACTTAACTCAGCAAGTATTTTGATATAATCTCTTGGTTCTTTTTCACCAAACAGGATTTCACCGATTGTTGGAAATCTTTTTTTCAGGTTTGTATCAGCGCCTCCTATACCAAGAGCAAACACCGGATCGATATCTTGAATCCGCTTCATCAGCCCGAACAAGGCGTGGCTGTATTGTTCTCCAAATGATTTGAGTTTATTGATCTGCATCGCCGGTTTTAAATCTTTGATAACGGCATAAACCATTCGAACATATTCATCCGGAAATTGAACATGGTTTGACACATTATCGCAAAAGAGTTCTTCTTCTTCATCAAATCCATCATTTACACGGTATTCATCGCGAACTGCATGAACGGACTCATGCAGCAATGGAAAAATCAAATCAAGAATATTGGTGGTGATATTTACAAAAACAACCCTGTGGTTATGAATTTTTGTATAAAATGCATAGGCTTTTATCTTTTGAGGGAAATCTCTGAAAATAATCTTGATCCCAAGATTTTCCATCAGTGTGAACGTGTGCTCATAACTAGGAGGCAGATCATTGGGGATACCGGCTCTGCTTCTTAATTCTTTCGCCACTTTTTGTATGGTCTTTTCAATCCTGCCATAGCCTCTCATGACTGGTAAAATTCCGACATCCGCATCATTTCGGAAGAGCAGATCGTATTCTTTTGCAAGATTGACGGCATCTTTCTGCATGCCGGCCGTCACCTTGGCTGCCCTCCGTGTGCGATGAACCGGAACAGTGATGGAGTCGTTAAATTCATTTTTAAAAAAATAATCCGGATTGATATTAAAAAGTTTGCAAAGAATGATTAGGTGGCTTCCTTTGGGGACCTGCCCATTGATCCAGTCATTCACTGTCTGTCTGGATACACCCGCTTTTTCAGCCAGTTTAACGACGGAGATATTATTTTCCTTTATTAATTCTTTTATTTTTTCGCCCAACCATTCCATGGCTCCCCCTATGCCTTTATGTGGCCTTTGTTTGTTTATAATATTATATCGCCCTATCTAAAAATGTAAAGTAAATTTTACACTTTTTTCATAAAAGTATGTAAATTTTTGATAAATGTAAATTTGTTTTGAATTTTGAATAATGGACAAACAATGAGAATGGTGGGAAGGATTCCTTCCTACTTTCCTGCTGACGAGGCGGACTATGCTTACCCGCCGGTGGGGCTTCCCTCCTCACGCGGCTTTATCCGTTCCAGAAAATCACCAACTGCCTGATACACCCTTTCGCACCCTTCTCCCAGAATGATGCCATGCCGTTTTAAATTTACGACCAGGTATTCCTTCTGCTCAGAGCCCAGGAGTTGAAAAATTCTTCTGGACCCATCCGGATTCACCACTGGATCACGGTTTGACTGGATAACAAGTGCCGGGATCTTGATATTCTCCAGTTTCCCCTCAACAGAATCCATCAACCTTTCCAGTTCCAGAATACCTGCAACCGGATTACGGGTATAATTGATATGCGGATTTTCAGGATTGTTGACCACGAATTCTTTTTTTGCAGATTCAAAACTGACCCTGTCCATCAGCCAGTTCCAGAGGTTTACAGCCGGAACAAATCTGGCTGAAAAGTCCTGAAGCTTTAATGGCGGTGAGATTGAAAAAACCCCATTCACATCCTCCACACGGGAACACAGGTCTAAAGCCAGACCCGCTCCAGTAGAAAAACCGCCGACCACAACATTCTTGCAATTGTTCCGCAGGATAGCATACCCTTCTTCAACTGATTCGACCCACTCCATATAGTTTCTAGTGGCAAGATCATCCGGTGAAGTACCATGCCCTTTCAACCGTGGTGCATATACACGGTATCCGATATTGCTCAGATACTCGGCAAGCCCACGTACCTCCAATGGTGCCGCCATATACCCGTGAATCAGCAGAACCCCGGTATCCATGGATTTCCCTTTTAGAAAAATCGGCATTCCCACACTTTTATCTTTGGACTCCCCTTCCACGGCAAAATGGGCATAATCCTTTTCAAAATCAAAAACAGCCTTTTCCATAAGATGTTTAACAACCAGGTGTTTGATTCTGATAGCAGGCTGCCGTGCGATTGTCATTAATGCATCCTGATAAAAAGAGATCGGCTCCAGCTCATTGGCCATAACCGAAACCGGATTACTGATCCGGATCTGATGAAATTCCGAACGATCGGAAAAATCCGGATCTTTGAGCATCATCCTTTCATTGGCCACGATCACTTTCTTTTCAACCGCAAGAGTATAAAAATTCCGGTATTTCTGGTAGCGATCATCGGTCAGTAAATTGATCTGATTCCCCATCAGACCATGATGCCGGTAAATTTCCTCTTTTCCGGGTTTTAAAATCACGGCAAGATACCCCCGCCGCCTGAAATCATGTTCATCCATCTCATTGCTGGTCAGATATTTCAGAAGCGTTGCAAAAATATGGTCATGATTCACGGTTGTCATGCTGTAAATACTGGACATGTAACGTTCCATGATTTTCTGAACTGCGAGCTTCATAAATCGTTTGGAAGAAAGCGAATCATCAAAATTGATGGGTGAAATGTCATTGATATCGGTTTGAATCTTTGGGCTTTTAATATACTGCTGGATTCGGATGGGCTCTCCAAACCGCATATCCACATCCACACCGGTCAGAAGCATGGTGCCTTCAATCATGATCTCTTCCAGCATCCGTTCGGAAAGGTTATCCACAAACTTTTCCGCAAGCCGGCTCAACAGGTTTTCTTTTGCCCGTATGGGGTAATAGGTCAGGTTTACCGGTACAATATAGGTTTCAATATCCAGAACCGTTTCGATATCGGGAATTTGAAAAAGCCTGATTAGTCGTTCTGCTTCCTGTGGTGAATTTTTTATCATTCTTCGAAGCCGTTCCCTGTAAAAAGCAGTCCGCAAAGCAAGTGCTGCCGTCCCGGTGTGAGGCGGACGCTTTCCGTCCGGCGAGGAGATGATGAACTCTCCCCTCTTTCTCCCCTTTCTCTCATATATTTTTTTGTTTTTTACCATCCTTCCTTCCGGAAAAATTATCCAGGAAGCTTCTCCGGTTAACAGGCTTTTCACAATCAGCAGATCCCGGTTGGGGTCCTTGGTGGACACGGCTCCAACCTTCTCAAGGTATTCTCCCAGACCTCCTTGAAACAAACTGTAATCAGCCAGCGACCAAATTGGTTTTTCTGTAATTCTGTTGATATGATAAGGAATAAAAAGGGTTTCTATACGCGTGAAATGATTGATTGCATAAATGATCGCCCCTTTTTTGGGGATATTCTTTTCACCGTGAATTCGAATCTGCGCTTTTGAAAGGCCGGATAAAGCCCGGATTGCATATTTGCTGGTGCGATATGCGAAATTGTCCATCACCGTCCCTCCATATCAAAAGGATTCGATTGTTTCCGGAATCAGATAAAGAAATTTCTCTATTATGTTTGGAAATTGTAATAGAAAAAACAGTTTAAGTCAAATCCGAATATGACTTGAAAAAGTTTCAAACCGCTTGGAAAAACAGTAAAGAACAAAAACATTCTCCGGCTCACCGGCCCTGGAATAAACCATGATTGATATTGACTTCTTCTGAGATTACTTTTAAATTCTCACTGTTTTTCAAAAGCTGATGAAGCATAATAAAAATCCTGGAGGTTTGGATTGTATTCAAAAATTCTTATACTTCGATTTCCCAATACCGGTGTTTCAAAACCGACCGTATGTTATCTGTCTAAAGATTATGATCTTACATTCACCATCCTGAAGGCAACCATCTTGCCCAGAAAAGAAGGGATTCTGGTAATCGAAGTTACCGGTGCCAAGAAGGATTTTAAAAGAGGAATGGCCTTTCTGAGGGATCAGGGGATTCAGGTTCAAAACGCATCCCAGGAAGTGAACCGTGATAAGGAGAAGTGCGTCCATTGCGGGGCCTGTACTGCCGTGTGCCCTACCGGGGCACTGTCTGTGAAACGATCGGATCTGAGTATTGATTTCAATATCCAGAAATGCAGCGTATGTGAGTTGTGTGTCCCTGCCTGCCCCACCCGGGCAATGAAGGTTCAACCCACCTCTGAAGCTTTTTTTTAAATGAAACCAAGGGTTGCGGTAGCGATCAGCGGGGGTGTTGATTCCCTGACCACGGCCTTTCTGTTGAAACAGGAAGGCTATGATGTAATCGGAATCCATTTTATCACCGGGTTTGAAACGGAGTTGATCGATCAACCAGACCGGGCATCCCGATATTTGAACAATCATCCTATACAAAAAAAAATAAAAACAGTTGAGGATCAGCTCGGCATTCCCATCACCATTCTGGACTGCAGAAAAGAATTTCAGGAAAAGGTTGTCCAATACTTCACTTCCTCATATTTACAGGGACAGACACCCAATCCATGCCTGGTCTGCAATCCTCAGATCAAATTCGGTATACTCCTTAAATATGCAAAATCTATCGGTGCCAGTCAGCTTGCAACCGGTCATTATGTAAAAAAACAACTGGACCGGAATGATGCACCCCACTTGTTTAAAGGGGACGACCCACAAAAGGATCAATCCTATTTTCTTGCCTTTCTTTCTCAGGCGCAACTGGCTGATGCGTGTTTCCCATTGGGATCGATGCATAAATCCATGGTAAAAAAAATCGCAATGGAAAACAGATTGAAGCCTGTCACGGATAAAGAGAGCCAGGACATCTGCTTTATCCATGGAAAATCGTATATCGATTTTCTGCATAACCAGAACATTCTTTTCAAACCCGGCATCATCGTTGACAAGAACGACAACATTCTGGGTGAGCATAAGGGGCTTCACTATTTTACGATTGGGCAGAGAAAGGGAATAAACTGTCCATCTTCAGAACCATATTATGTATTGCGACTGGACACAGAAAACAACAGAATCATCGTAGGCGGAAAACAGGATCTCTATTCATCCGCTTGCATAGTGAAAGATGTCAACTGGACTATCGAACCGTCACCGTTTCCGATCACTTGCAGCGTAAAAATCAGATATCAGCACAAGCCGGCTCCGGCGACAATCGATACCGATGATACAAAACAATTCACAATTCGTTTCCAGACATCCCAGCTCTCGGTAACACCGGGACAAGGAGCTGTTTTCTACAACAAGAACGAAGTTATTGGCGGAGGATGGATAACCCAGGCCCTATGAATCAAAAGTGCAAGTATAAAATCATCACCCTGGGCTGCAAAGTGAATCAGTTTGAATCCGATGCAATCGGCCAGTTTCTCAAAGAATCGGACTGGCTGTCCATTCAGGCAGATGAAGAAGCGGATGTTGTCATCATCAATACCTGCACTGTAACCCAAAAAGCCTCCATGCAATCCCGTCAGTCCATACGTCATGCAATACGATCCAATCCGGATGCAAGGATTGTGGTAACAGGCTGCTATGCGCAAAACAGCGCAGAAGAGCTGAAACAGATTAACGGAATCCATGATATTATCGGATCAGCTCTCAAGCACCGCATTCCCCAGGCGCTCCTTTCAACCGCCGGAAAACAAAAACCGGATTCTCCCCTTGTGATTATCCCGGATATCAACCGGGAACAGATTTTCAAGCAGACCATGGTGGGTATCTCCGGCAGCCGGACAAGACCGTTTTTAAAAATACAGGATGGATGCGATGCATTTTGCACCTACTGTATTGTCCCCTATACACGGGGACGGAGCAGGAGCATGCCTGCGGATGATGTGCTTCAGAAGATTGAACTTTTTTCAGCCGCTGGGTACAAGGAGGTTGTCCTGACCGGAATTCACTTAGGGTGCTATGGAAAAGATTTTCCAACCGGAAAAAATTCTCTGTATAAGCTTCTTAAAGTGATAGATAACAGAAGTACAATAGAACGGGTTCGCCTCTCTTCCATCGAACCGCATGAACTGACAACAGACATCATTGAATTGGTTGCTTCCTCCTCAAGGTTGTGCAAGCATTTTCATATCCCCCTTCAAAGCGGAGACGATACAATCCTGAAAAAAATGAGACGCCCCTATTCAGGTGAACAGTTCAGCAGCCTGATCTCCTTCATCCATCAAACAATTCCGGATGTTTCTATCGGGGTGGATATTCTGGTCGGTTTTCCGGGCGAAAACCGGAGCGCTTTTCAAAACACATATGAGCTTATCCAGGCGCTTCCAATATCCTATCTGCATGTTTTCCCCTATTCGTCAAGACAAGGAACTCCTGCGGCCCTATATCCAAATCCGGTTTCCCAGCCGACGATTAAAGAACGGTGTCAAAAAATAAGGAATCTGGGAATCCAGAAGAAAAACCTGTTTTTAGAAAAATTCATCGGCCGAATCGTGGATGTTCTGGCCGAGGAAACCAGGGATAAAAAAACCAATTTGTTAAAAGGAATGACATCCAATTACATAACGGTATTATTTGAAGGACCGGATTCATTGAAGAAAAAGATAATCCAAACAAAAATTATCGAACAGATTGATTCCGTTTCAGTTCTGGGTACAGTGGAATCATAACCTCTATATCCCCCTTTCCTTTCGAATCTTTTCATAAGCTTCCTGTATCTCACGAAATTTCTCATTTGCAAACTTCGTGAACTCCTCCGGCAGTCCTTTGGATATGATTTTATCCGGATGGTACTCAAAGACCAGTTTCCGGTACTGTTTTTTGATCTGCTCATTGGAATCTGTTTTTTCACTGTTCAAAATCGCATAATATTTTTGGAAATCATCTACATATCTGGATTTAATACGTTGATAAGCATCCGGATGAAAACGGAAAATTCTTACAGCCTCCAGTATGAGATTTTCTTCTTGTTGGTTCATCCGGTCGTCTGCTACGGAAACCCGCAGCAAAATATCAATCATTAATTCAAGTAACTGCGGTTGTGTTTGAAACTGTTTGAAAAACTGGGCTGCAAATTCGTTGAATGGTTCCGGTGACTGGATTGCCGCATTGAAAATCCGAATGGCAATATTCTGGCCCTGTATATCCAGATTTAAATCTTTTACCATAACTGCCCGGATGGAATCGATCTCTTCTTCTGATATCCGGCCATCCACCCTGGCAAGCTTTGCGATCATTGAAAATGCTGCTACAAAAAAAGTAAGCTGCGATGTTTCTCCTGATGACAATAAACGGTTTCCGTCCGAAAGATATCGATCCTCACTGGTATCGAATGCATGCCCGAACGTTGCGCCGGCAACAGCACCTAAGGGGCCCCCCAATACAAATCCAATGGCACCGCCGACAAGCTTTCCCATCCAGCCCATATTCACTATCCCTGACTATTCCTATCAAAACGCATATGAATGAGCCAATTTCAAAAGTCTGTTGTTGTCGTTCCGGCGAAAACTATATTCAGTATTTTCGGCTCTTTTTGGGGCACTGACCTTCGCCGGTGTGACATTTTTTAACAGTTTTGAAATTGGCTCGAATCAACATTACCGGACAAGAGAAGAAAAACATAACGCTGTCGGTCTGGTATTTTCCAATCTTCCGGCTTGACACAACGCCCTATGACAAATATATTCGCGTCCATTACCATGATTCAATCGTATGGAATTCATTCAATATTTATTTCAACCAGAAGGCTTATTGCATGTTATTCAAAAAAAGTATAGGAATTCTTATCCTTACAACTTATTTCACCATGTTTTCAACACTTTCCGCTGCTGATGAAATTGCTGCTGCCGGCCGTGCAATTTTCAATAAACATCAGGATGCTGTTGTAAGAGTTACATTGATCATCAAATTCCGTTTGTTCATGAACGGAAACGAAAAGAAAAACAGCGAGTCAAAAACCGAAACAACCGGAACCGTTCTGTCCCCTTCGGGTCTGACCCTGATCTCCCTGAACACAACAGAACCGGATAAAATGGCCGAAGAAAATATCAAACGCCAATCCGGCTCACAAATGAAACTTGAATCCGAGCTGGGAGATATCAAAATTATTCTATCGGATGGAAAAGAGATACCAGGCATGATTGTATTGCGGGACCGCGATCTGGATCTTGCATTTATCAGACCGGCAAAAAAGGTTGATCTTCCGCTCCATTCCATTGGTGCTGTTAAACAAGGCAAACCTGAAATCATGGATCTTGTTTTTTCCCTTGGCAGGCTTGGGAAACTGGGAAGTCACACAGCGACGATCTCCCTGGACAGAATCCATGCAATTGTTAAAAAACCCCGAACCGTATATATTCCATTTTTTACAAGGGAGCTGGGATCTCCTCTTTTCTCAGAAAACGGCGACTGGATTGGTAATATGCTGATCCGGTATAATCAGTCCGGTAACACTTTTCCGGCAGCTATTTTTGTGATTCTGCCGGCAGAAGATATCATGGAGATTGCCGCTCAGGCACCAGAGGTTGGAGCAGCCACACCAGAGTGATTCACACATTTGAACATTATTCGGGAGCAATCGTGAGCCATATCAAATCCAGTATTCCGTTCTTGGCAATTCTATTCATAATCTATGTTGCCTGCCTGCATCCCTGTTACGCTGATACCACCGCAACCCCTGACCGCGAGTCCATTGACCAGGCAATCAGAATGGTGAAACCCGCTTTGGTTAAAATTCATGCCCTCTCCACCTCTTACAATGCAGGCAGAGAAATCAAAAATGAATTTACGGGAAGCGGCACCATAATCTCACCGAACGGTCACATCATCACCAACCACCATGTTGTCGGGCATGCTGTTCGGCTGAGATGTACGCTTTCGGATAATGAAGAAATCGAAGCTGAAATTATCGGCACAGATGCATTATCGGATATTGCCATCATTCGCCTTCGATCGGAGAAAGACAGGATTTATCCCTTTGCTACGTTTGGTGATTCTTCTTTGGTAAACGTCGGTGAAAAAATCATTGCCATGGGAAGTCCGATATCACTATCCCAATCCGTGACTTTTGGTGTGATCAGCAATATCGGCATGACCATCCCAAAATCCTATCGAAAAGATCAATACACCTTCAGCCTGGATGGTGAGGATGTGGGCAGCTTTGTATTATGGATCGGTCATGATGCGGCAATATATCCGGGAAATTCCGGTGGACCGCTTGTAAACCTGAAAGGTGAAATAATCGGTATCAATGAGATTGTGTTCGGGCTCAGTGGTGCGATCCCGTCCAACCTGGCAAAAGAGGTTGCTATCCAATTGAAAAAAAAGGGAACCGTAACCAGAAGTTATCTGGGTATAGAAGTTCAACCCCTGTTAAAATATTCGAAGATCAAAAATGGCGGAATCATCAGCGGAGTGATTCAGGAGTCTCCTGCAGAAAATGCCGGATTCAAATCAGGCGACATATTGTTGAAGATCGGAGAGCATCCTGTCAAGCTCCACTACTATGAGGAAATGCCGCTTTTCCACCAGATGACTGCCAACCTGCCGATTGGAAAACCCATTCAGGCTGAAGTATTACGAAACAAAGACCGTGTTGTTCTACTGGTGACGCCATCCCTGCGTGAACCCGCAGAGCCGGAAACAATTGAATCAAAACCATGGGGAATTACAATCCGGGACATTTCTTCTGAAGCCAGTAAGAAACTGAAGCTCAAAAACCAGGATGGTGTTCTGGTGACATCGGTCAGACCCGGAGGGCCCAGCGGATTGGCCAAACCAGTTGTCATGCCCAAAGATATTATTAAAAAAATTAACAATACGCCGATTCCAAACATAAAACAGTTTCTTTCCCTCACCCGTGATCTTACAAGAGACAAAACAGAACCGGTTCCCACACTGATTGAAGCGACCCGCGATGGTCAGTCCTACATCAGTGTTATTCCGGTTGGTATTCAAAAAACCAGTGACGAGGGTCGCGAAGTCAGGAAAGCGTGGATACCTATGAACACCCAGGTCATCACAAGAGAAATCGCACAGATTATGAAAATGCCGGATCTGACCGGGGTTCGTATCACGAGGCTCCTGGATGAAAAATTTTGTCAAAATGCGGGCCTTACTGTTGGCGATCTTGTTATCGGACTGGATGGTGAAAAAATCCCGGCAGCCTTTCCGGAAGATTCTGAAGTCTTTTCCAGTATGATACGTCAATACCGGATCGATTCAACCGTCAATCTGGATATCATCCGGAACAATGAGAAAATGGTTGTTTCCGTGACATTGCCGCGTTCACCCGAACCCGCCCGTGAAATGGAAAAATATCAGGATGACAATTATGAATTTACGGTGCGCGATCTCTGGTTTATGAAAAAAATCGATCTCCAGTGGCCCCTGGATCAGCAAGGCGTAATTGTGGAAGAAGTGGAGCCCGGAAGTTGGGCGGCACTTGGAGAACTATCCGTTGATGATCTGATCATCGAAATCAACAGCCAATCCATCACAAATGTCAGCCAGTTCAGGAAGACTATGGAACAACTGAACTCGGAAAAACCAAAGGCAATTGTCATGCATATATTACGCGGATCCAATCACAAATTCCTGGAGATTGAATCCGAATGGAAATAGCCGTGAATCCATCTCCTTTTTACAATAAATTGATCCTTTCGATTGATCCTTTTCTTGACAGCCGGTTATCCTGACGATATAATTAAAGCAAACAAACTGCCACGAGAAGCATATAAATACAATGTCTTGTAAAATAAATGTCTGAACGAAAGCTCCGGCTTTTTTCGTCATGCCGGTGGAAACCGGCATCCAGAATATTTTGGTAATGCTGGACACCGGTTTTCGCCGATGTGACGCTTTTAAATCATTTTGAAATTGGATCAAAAGTCAAACCATCCTGAAAACTTGATTCCGGAGGGAAAAATGGACTTTCCGGCACAATTGGGTATTGAAAAAGTCAACTCCGGAGCATCCTCCGGAAGCCAATGGCTATCTGCATCCGAACAGGACCGGCTCATGGTGTCATCCCCTGTTGATGCCAAGCCGATTGCTGCAATTCAGCCCTGTTCTTCTGAAGCGTTCGAGCAGATCATAGAAGTTGCCCAGCGCGCTTTTCTTCACTGGCGGATGGTTCCTTCGCCTAAACGGGGAGAGCTGATCCGCAAAATTGGAATCGAATTGAGAAAACACAAAACCCCCTTAGGCAGACTGATCTCCTATGAAATGGGCAAATCCCTTCAGGAAGGATGGGGAGAGGTTCAGGAGATGATTGATATCTGCGATTTTGCGGTCGGTCAATCCAGAATGCTGTATGGCCGGACCATTGCCTCAGAGCGGGAGCAGCATAAAATGGTTGAACAGTATCAGCCCCTGGGAGTGGTTGGTGTTCTGACCGCCTTTAACTTTCCGGCAGCTGTCTGGGCATGGAATGCAATGATCGCTGCGGTTTGCGGGGATGTAATTCTCTGGAAGCCGTCCTCAAAGGTTCCGCTGACCGCAATCGCCATCCAGAAAATCATCGGACCGATTGTAAAGGCCGAAGGTCTGCCGGAAGGTATCTTTTCTCTTGTGATCGGAAAAGGAAAAACCATTGGGGAAAAAATCATCCAGGATCATCGGATTCCACTGGTTTCATTCACCGGTTCCATTCCAACCGGACGACATGTTGCAACGGTTCTGGCAAACCGGTTCGGAAAATCGATCCTGGAACTGGGAGGTAACAATGCAGTGATCCTGGCTCCGGATGCCAACCTGAAACTGGCTGTTCCCGCCATTGTATTCGGGGCGGTCGGTACTGCCGGACAACGGTGTACGACCATCAGACGGCTGATCATCCATGAATCCATTTTTGATACGGTAAAAAAAGCATTGATCAAAGCATACGCAAGCCTCAAAGTCGGTGATCCGCTGGATGAGTCCGTTCATGTAGGCCCGTTGATCGACAAGGAAGCGGTTTTATGTTTTACAACCGCCCTGGAACAGGTGAAAAAACAGGGGGGAAAAATTATCCGGGGGGGGAAAGTATTAACCGGTTCCTCCTACAAGTCCAATTGCTATGTCGAACCCGCCCTTGTGATGGCTGAAAATCATTTTCCCATAGTCCAGGAGGAAACGTTTGCACCCATATTGTATCTGATCCAATATTCCGGACACATCTCAAATGCCATCCGGATTCAAAACTCGGTCAAACAGGGATTATCTTCCTCCATTTTCACAAACAGCATTCAAACCGCAGAGGAGTTTCTTTCCCCATGTGGATCAGATTGCGGTATCGCCAATGTAAACATGGGCACATCCGGTGCGGAGATCGGAGGCGCATTCGGAGGTGAAAAAGAGACCGGCGGCGGCCGTGAAGCCGGCTCAGATGCCTGGAAAGCCTATATGCGGCGTCAAACCATTGCTGTCAATTTTGGCGATCAGCTTCCTCTGGCCCAGGGAATCAAATTTGAATTATAAAAAAAGAGGAAAATCATGTTCCCCAAAGATGTAAAAAAAAATCTGGCCAAACACATTCTGGCGGACGGACTGGATATCATTGTTGACCTTGAAAACTCATCAGGCTCATGGCTGGTGGATAAAATTACCGGCGCCAGGTACCTTGATTTTTTTTCCATGTTTGCCTCCATGGCTGTTGGATTCAATCATCCGAAACTGGTGGAAGTGAAAGAAGAGTTCGGAAGGCTGGCCATACAGAAACCCTCCAATTCAGACGCCTACACCATCACCATGGCTGAGTTTGTCGATACCTTTGATCAATTCGGTATTCCCAAGGAACTGCCGTATGCCTTTTTTATTGATGGCGGTGCCCTGGCTGTTGAAAATGCGCTGAAAACAGCATTTGACTGGAAGGTTCGAAAAAACTTCCAGAAAGGATATAAAAAACCTATTGGTTCAAAAATCATCCATTTTCAGCAGTCGTTTCATGGAAGAACCGGGTATACCCTCTCCCTCACCAATACAAGTGATCCCAGAAAAACTGAGTATTTCCCAAAATTTGACTGGCCGAGAATCCTCAACCCCAAGCTTTTTTTCCCCTTATCCGAAGAAAATTTGAACCAGACCAAGCAAAACGAAAAAAAAGCCGTCAAACAGATTCACAAGGCCATTTCCAAGCATGGAAAAGAGATAGCCGGTTTGATTATTGAGCCCATCCAGGGGGAAGGCGGCGATAACCATTTCCGGAAAGAATTTTTCCATACCCTGCGGCAGATCTGTGATGAAAATGAGATCCTGTTTATTCTGGATGAGGTTCAGACCGGGGTTGGCCTTACCGGTAAATTCTGGGCATATGAACACATGGATATGATACCGGATATCATCTGTTTTGGTAAAAAATCCCAGGTCTGCGGAATCCTGGTATCCAGAAGGGTGGATGAAGTGGAACATCATGTATTCAAGGAATCCAGCCGGATCAACTCAACCTTTGGCGGCAATCTGACCGACATGCTGAGGTTTACCCATATCCTGAAAATTATTCAGGAGAATGACCTTTTGGAAAACGCACGGATTCAAGGGAGCCTTCTGTTATCGGAAATCACAAAGATCGCAAATGAGTATCCGGATATAGTGTCAAATCCTAGGGGTCTGGGTCTGATGTGTGCTTTTGACCTGCCGGACAAAAACAAACGAAATCTGTTTAAACAGCGCCTTTTTGATGAAAAATTTCTGGTTCTGGGTTGCGGCAATCAGGGTATCCGTTTTCGGCCTCACCTGATTGTAACAGGGGATGAGATACAAATGGGGATCGATATTATCAGGAAGGTTCTTTTATCAGAAGGAACAAGCTTAAAAAAGTAAGCTTATTTAATCTCTTCGATTGTCTCAACCTTTTCTTCTTCAATACCGATGATACCACCATATTTTTTATAATAGATCACATCATCCACTTTATAATAAGACGATGTTTTAATGGTCTGACCTGTTTTTAATATAATTGAATAGTTGAGCTTTTCAATTGTATCCTCATCTTCCAACGCTTTTGTTTTGCCGGCTGAATCTGAACCTTTTTCGGCAGAAGTATATCGATTGCAGGGCCCGGACCATTTATCCACGGGAATTTTACCAACGACAATCCCGTTATCGATCCGTACCCATATATCTCCATAATTTAAAAAATCCGGCTTCTCGCAGGTTGCGGTTGATCGGGGTTGACCTGCAATCGTGATCAGCTCCTCAATGGTCATTCCGGTTGAGATATTTTCAGATACCAATTTTGTTTTGGATGAAATTTCGTATTGTATTTTTTCAAGCCTTTCGATTTCCGAAAAAATAATCTGCCTTTCTTTTCGAAGCGGGACAACCTTCTCCTCATTTGCGGAAGATATCTGTTTTTCAAGGGCAAGATAATTATTTTCAAGAATTTTTAATTGATCCTGATCTTTTCCAATCTTTTTTTTCAACTCAACATCCTGTTCAAAAGAAGAAATCCTTTTTACCAGAACCTCCGGATCAATTGTTGATTCAACGACCATATGCAATGAAAATCTGTTATCCGTGTATTCCCAATTTTCCGATTTTGTTTTAACCTCAATCAGAAGAGCACAAAATTGCTCAACATCGTTCCTGGCAAACGCTTCCATCTCTTCTGATCTTTCTTTCATCAAAAATTCAACCGCCTCGGTCTGAAGCTTCTGTTTTGCATATCGAAAACAGATTCTTCCGGCATCATTTTTGGATTCATTATCGGAAACTTCGTAGGAATGCTCTGCTGTAAATACCTTCTCTGAAGCATACAGGGACGAGAGGGAGATCCAGAAACAGACCATTAATATGGCAGAGATTTTAAACATGGGGGCCTTCCATCGATAGAATATGTTTTTCAATTTTCATCGCAATCATGATATTCAACTTCATGCTTCATAACTCAAAAGACTTTCGAAGTCAAAACCTGTGGCTGATCAGGTTGCAATTATAAGAGTTGGGTTTCGATTACCCAACAGTTTTGATTACACCCGGCTGATCATATCAACTATTTTCAAAATAATATCACGTGATGGTAATTGAAATTGTGCTTGCTCTGTGATAAAGTTTTAAATCGAATTAATTATAATGCCTTCGATTCACCCTGCGATGAATTGAAACCACGGATTTCAACATTTTCAGCATTCGGTAAGCATCTGACATATGAAAAAATTACTTCTCACTTCTCTGTTTTTCACCCTGACTGTCTTTTTCCCCATATCCGGAGAATCTGTCACACCTTTCGAAAGTTCACAAATCATCAGCAATCCGGTTCCTTTTCGTCATGAACTGATTGTAAAATACAAACCCGGCACCCATCGGAAAACCGCATCTGCCTTGAAGAAGACGATTGGAGCCATGACAATCAAAAAATTCAAGATCATTGATGCCGAACATATCGGTATTCCGGATAGTATTCCGGTGAATGATGCGCTTGACATATTCAGGAGTGATCCAAATGTAGAGTGGGTGGAACCCAATTATATCCGGAGGGCTATGGCACTCTCCCCGCCGAATGATCCTTTTTTTACCACCCTGTGGCCATTGCAGAATACCGGGCAATCCGTAAACAATATCCCCGGAACCGAAAACGCGGATATCGATGCACTGGAAGCATGGGAAACCACAACAGACTGTTCCAATGTCATTATTGCCATTATTGACTCGGGTATCGACCTGAATCATCCGGATATCAAAAACAATCTGTGGACCAACCCCGGTGAAATCGCCGGTAACGGAATTGATGACGATCAAAACGGTTTTATTGATGATATACATGGATGGAATTTTGTGGATGACAACAATGATGTTTCGGATTCAAACGATCATGGTACGCATGTGGCAGGTGTGATTGCTGCCCAGGGTAACAATTCTGTCGGCATAACCGGTGTCTGCTGGTCGGCAAAACTCATGATACTGAAATTTCTGAACACCAGCGGAACCGGGAATACTTCGGATGAAATCAGCGCCATTGAATATGCTGTCGCAAACCATGCAAAGATCATTAACGCCAGCTTTGGAGAATCCGGATATCTGCAAGGTGAGTATGATGCCATTTCCGCTGCCGACAGTGCGGGCCTTTTGTATGTGGCCGCTTCCGGAAATCAGGGGTTTGACAATGACGCCCAGGCGCTGGATGACATGATTTACCCCGGAGGATATGATCTGAACAATATCATTACGGTTGCTGCTTCGGATCAGGATGATCAGCTTCCGGACTGGTCGGTTTATGGGGCAACCACGGTTGATCTTGCCGCTCCCGGCAGCAATGTCTATTCATCCTATCCCAACCGGGAAACAGTATGGAGTTCCACATTTGACACCAGCGCCGACGGCTGGACCCTCACCGGATCATGGGCACGGGTTTCACTCTCGCCGGCATACCTGACAGACAGCCCTTCTGTTGATTATTTTCCAAATAGGGAAACCACAGCCACATCTCCGGTGATCTATCTTACAGAAAGAGGCGCGGCGATCCTGACGTTTGCGATTCGAGGAAGCTCGGAAAGCAATAATGATATATTGTACCTGGAAACGTCAACCTCTTTGGACGGGCCATGGACAAATCAATCGGTTGATGTTGTTTCCCTCACCGGCAGCAAAAAACATTTTGATGATGGGATCAGCGGAACCTATCCTGCCTGGGCAGATGCTGCTTCGGTCATAACCGATTTAAATAATGCGGCAACAGCCTATATCCGTTTTCGTTTCAGCACAGATGCAAGCAATCAGGACGATGGCTGGGATATAGATGACCTGACCATTCTCGCCGTGGATATAAATTATCCGGACCCGGCTTCCGATCATTACCAGTTTCTCAGCGGAACTTCCGAAGCGACACCTTTTGTTACCGGCGCTGCCGGATTACTATGGAGTCACACTCCCGGTCTTTCCAGCGCCCAGGTAAAAAATTCCCTGATCAATGGTGTGGATCAACTTCCTGCTTTTGAAAACAAGGTTCTGTCCGGAGGAAGGCTCAATCTCTATAACAGTCTCCGGTTGAGTCTGTCCGAGACAATCGATGACAATACGGATGACGATGGGGTTGCTGTTTCCAGCGGAGACAGCAGTGCCGCATGTTTTATTGACGTATTGTATCCATGAAAAAAGGGGAAAGTTGTAAAAGTATTGTATAATGCGGGTGAAAAAGAGCGTGTTGTCCAACCAACAGAGCCCCTATTTTCTCCATAACATCAGGTCTCCTCGCTCCCTGCCCTGGCAGCAAGATGAAATAATAATTGATTTAAAGATCATCTGTGTATATACTAAAAGTATAGATGATATCTGGAGGAGATAAAATGGTAACAGCAAAATTGTTTCAGAATGGGAGTTCTCAAGCGGTAAGGCTGCCCAAGGAATTCAGAATCCCTGGAAATGAGGTAAAAATATTCAAAAAAGGCAGTCATGTTATACTCGAGCCCATAGAAACGACTTGGGACCCGCTGTTTGAATCGCTCAATGAGTTTCCAGAAGATTTTATGAAGGACGGTCGCAATCAACCCGGCATGCAGAAAAGAGAATCTATCTGATGCGCTATCTGCTTGATACCAATATTTGCATATACCTCATAAAAAAACACTCGCCAGAGATTCTTGAGAAATTCCGGAAGCATTCACCACAGGATGTTGCAATTTCCACAATCACACTCTTTGAGCTTCAATACGGGGTTGAAAAAAGTCAATTCAGGCAACGTTCCGAGGATGCCCTTGACAAATTCCTTCTGCCATTGAACATTATTGACCTGGACCGTTCCGCTGCTATTGAAGCCGCAGCTATTCGTGCACAACTTGAAAAGAAAGGGATATCAATAGGCCCTTATGATCTTCTAATAGCAGGTCTTGCCCGATCACAAGATATGACATTGGTGACTAACAACACCAAAGAATTCGAAAGAGTTGCTGATCTGCATCTGGAAAACTGGCTAAATTAAACTTTAAGGACATTCTTTATATTTTTATATTTAGCGTTTGGAATAAATGATTTCTATGTTTTACCACTGTCCGGAATGAAAATATAAAGATGCAAAGGGCGTCCCCCACATTACAGATCGTAAGGCGTTAAACTCTCATATCCGGTGTCCGTGATCAGAATCGTCTGTTCAAACTGCGCTGAGAGCGACCCGTCGGCTGTGATTGCCGTCCACTTGTCTTCCAGAATTTTCAGCTTATAATCGCCCAGATTGATCATGGGCTCAATTGTAAACACCATTCCGGGAACCAGTTCAACCCCGGTTCCTTTTCTGCCAAAATGAGGAACCTGGGGAGCTTCATGAAACTCAAACCCGATTCCATGCCCGACAAATTCCCGGACAACCGAACACCCCTGCCCTTCCGCATACCTTTGAATAGCCCATCCCAGATCTCCGATACGATTTCCGGGCCGGGCCAATTCCAGCGAGGTTTTCAGACTGTTTCCGGCAACATTCACAATCTTGACGGCATCCTGACCCGGTGTTCCGACAAAAAAAGTACGGCTTGCATCCGCAAAATAACCATCGAGAACTGAAGTAACATCAACATTGATAATATCTCCATCCTTCAAAATCCGGTCACCGGGAATACCATGACAGATAACATCATTAACAGAGGTGCAAACACTTTTGGGAAATCCTTTGTAATTCAAAGGAGCTGGTATTGCGTGGTTTTTTATGGTGTAATCATGCACAAGTGTATTGATCTCTTCTGTTGTCATTCCCGGATGAATGGCGGATTCCACCAGAGAAAGGGTATCGGAGACCAGTTTTCCGGCTCTTCTCAAAAACTCGATATCCTTCTCGTTTTTCAACCGGATGCCGAACCTGTCCAGATAGTGTTTTTGAATCGAACCCAATGCTTCATGATTTTGCATTGCACAGCATTTTTTAAATTTTTTCCCGCTGCCGCAAAAGCAAAGTTCATTACGTCCGATTCTTTCCTGTTTTTGTTTCATGGTCATTCATACTCCCTGGTTATCTGGTATCCGGATGAAAATGCCGACAGGCATCTCCGGATTTCATATCTGGTGAGCCAATTTCAAAAGTCTGTTATTGTCATTCCGGCGAAGGCCGGAATCCAGAGAAGTAAAGTGCTATCCAGTATTTTCAATTCTTTTCTGGACACCGGCCTTCGCCGGTGTGACGGTTTTTCATCGTTATGAAATTGGCTCTGGTAATCTGGAATGATTTAATCGCAACACCTCAAAATTTGCAAGGAATTATTTCATCCATCTGATCCGGCTGGAAATAAGAGAATAATGCTTCGGAAGATACCTGTTGACCCATTACAGCATTAGGGCATATATTGCTGGCTGAAATTTTCTGTAAAAACATTTCTATCCGGGAGATCTTTTCATGAATGATCAATTTGATGATGAATTGGAAAATACGAATAATGAAGACGAAGAAGACTTTGCCAAGCTTCTTGAATCATATGATGAGGGAATGAACGAAGAGATACAGGTCGGTGATAAAATCAAAGGAAAAATCATCGAGATTGGTATGGATTCGGTTTTTATCAACACCGGAACAAAAGTGGATGGTGTTGTTGAAAAAAAAGAGCTGTTGAATGATGATGGTGAGTTCCCGTATGCAAAGGGGGATGTACTGGATCTTTATGTGGTGCATTCTTCTGAAAGTGAAATCCGGCTTTCCAAATCCCTTTCCGGAGATTCAGGGGAACAGGCACTTTATGATGCTCAAAAAAATAAAATTCCGGTGGACGGTAAAGTCACGGAGATATGCAAAGGCGGTTTCCGTGTTGAAATCATGAAAAAATCCGCATTCTGCCCCCTCAGTCAGATGGATCTTAAATTTGTAACCAAACCGGAAGATTTTGTCGGAAACACCTACCGGTTCATGATCAGCCGGATTGAGGAAAACGGGAGAAACATTGTTGTTTCAAGACGAAATTTTATGGAAATGGATTTAAAGGATGCACGGAATCAATTTCTATCGGATCTTGCCGTTGATATTATCCTTGAAGGACATATCATCAAGCTTATGGATTTTGGCGCTTTTGTTGAACTGTTCCCGGGTATCGAGGGAATGATCCACATTTCCGAACTCTCCTGGTCGCGGATTGATCACCCGAAAGAAGTTGTAAAAGAAGGTGAGCTTGTAAAAGTAAAAGTGATTAAGGTTGAAAAACAGGATTCCAAGAATAAACTGAAAATTGCACTTTCGCTGAAGCAGGCAGGTGGTGATCCCTGGGATACGGCCATTGAAAAGTTTGCCATCGGTGACATGATCAAAGGACGGGTGACACGATGCCTGGATTTTGGCGCATTTGTTGAACTCGCTCCTGGAACCGAAGGTTTGGTGCATATCAGCGAAATGAGTTACACCAAAAGGGTTAACAAAGCTCAGGATGTGGTCAGCCCCGGCGACATGGTTTCCGTATTGATCAAGGAGATTGATCCTGCAAAAAAAAGAATCTCCCTGAGCATCAAAGATGCAGAAGGAGATCCATGGATTGATGTCAAGGACAAGTATCCGGCCGGGAAAACAGTCACCGGAAAAGTAGAAAGAAGGGAAACCTTTGGTCTGTTTGTTATCCTGGAGCCCGGGATTACCGGCCTGTTGCATAAGTCCAAAATCAGTAAAGCCTATGATGCCTCGGGAATCGATAAACTCAAATCCGGTGATGAAATCCATGTCCAGGTGGAAGAGGTCAATATGAAAGATCGCAGGATAACCCTTGTTCCTGCGGATGCGTCCGATGTTGAAGACTGGCAAAGTTACAAAGCAGATGCATCATCCAGTCAGACCGGTTCGCTTGGCGAAAAACTGCAACAGGCATTCCGGAATAAGGAAAAGTCGAAATAGAAATTACGGCTCCCGGCATCAAATCCCCAGATCTTCATTGATCAGGACAACCCGGATTCTACCCTTGGGAAAGGATTTCTCGGTTATGGTCCAGGAATTACAAATCCGTTCCGTGCTGTTGCACTCTTCACAATGGGATGTCTGTAAGCAAGGAGTCTTTTTATCCAGCCGCATCACATTCGCCGGTGCCGTATAATTTTTAATTCTGTAAATCGCCTCTTCAATATCCGGGACAATTTTATTTCTGCCTGCCAGTATGATGACATTTTTGGGCCCAAAGGTTATGCCGGCCACACGATTCCCGATCATATCCAGATTGACCAGTTTTCCGGTTTCGGTAATCGCATTGGTACCGGTGATAAAAAGGTCCACCATCAACGCCTGCCTGCGCCGCTCCAGTGATTCTTCCTTGGAAATATTTTTATCAAACGTATCCAGAACAGTGATGTTCCTGTTATTGCAGATCGATTCATAGATACCGGATTCCGTAAAGGTCATGGAACCTCCCCAGGAAACGGTTTTTGGTGCAATCTCCGGAATAATCTCCTCCAGCACAATTCTTTTTGCTTCCACAGAGTTCTCAGCAACATAGGCTCTAAAATGGTTTGTTTCCAGTGCCTGTTTCACCTCGCCAAGCCGGATCATCCAGTAATGTCCAATGGGATTTTGCATATTGCCTTCCTTTCCATACAATTCAAATCAGTAGAACAGCTTCATGATCAAAAAAATCCGATACCATTTTTTCAAACTTGTCTAAGGATTTTGTTTTTTTTAATTTTTTAAATATCAGATCCGGATTCTGAAAAGCCTGTGAAAGGTAGTACCAGAACCCCTTCATTTTATCAAGGACATGTGTCGGACCACTCATATACGCCTTATTTTGTTCAAGTAAGGAATCATGGAACTCTTTTATTTTTTGTAATTTCCCTGTAATGGAATCTTCCTTTTTTTTCAGGATTTCCGGAAGAAAAGGATTGATCAGCGCGCCCCTTCCGATCATCCATCTGTCCACTTTTTTCAGGCGATTTGACAAAACCAGAAAGTCATTCAGGCATCGGATATCACCGTTGTAAACAACCGGGTGGTATATTTGTTCAAGACAGGTTTCAAACCGGTCAATGTTGACCGGTCCCTCATACATCTGAGTACCGGTACGCGGATGAATCATCACCTCTTTCAGCGGATATCGGTTAAACACAGGGATCAATCGAAAAATCTCATCATCCTGATTTCTTCCAAGACGACACTTTATTGAAATCTGTCCGGGTATTCTCGGAATCACATGGGATAAAAAAGAGTCAATCTGTTCCGGATAGGGCAGCAGTCCGGAGCCGCGTTTTTTTTTGGCTACCATGGGAAACGGGCAACCCAGGTTCCAGTTCACCGTATCATATCCAAGATCAAATAATATGACGGCAAGATGGATAAAGTCTTCTCCCTGGTTGCTCATCAACTGAGGAACGATCGGTAAACCTGTATTATTTTCCGGGAGAACGTCTTTAATGTAGGAGCGGCTGATTTTTTTCCCCTGGGTGGTGGATAGGAAAGGAGCGACTGCCAGATCAAATCCATTGAAAAATTGTGAAAAAATATTTCTGTATACTGAATTGGTTATACCTTGGATTGGTGCCAAATAAAAAATCGGGTTAGACGTGATCATATATTACCATACCGCACCAGGGTTCCTGTAACCATACTCCAGCCCAGCACCAGCAAGGTAATCACAGCAATGATCCCTGACACAAATCGATCCAGACGAGTCTCCGGTCTTTTTTCACGGTAGCCCAGAATCCAACCCAGGGCAGCCCCACCCAGAATACCACCCAGATGCCCCCAATTGTTGATCCCTGACATTAAAAAACCAAAAATAAAAAGCATCAGAATCCATGAGCTTATCTGTTTGAATACCAGATTCCCATACTGCCCTCCCCTGCTCCATCCAAAAAAAAGAAGCGCTCCCAATAAACCGCAAATTGCGGAAGAAGCGCCAATGGTCAAAGAAATACCAGCCAGGTATGACAAATAAAACCCGATTACACCGCCGATACTGTAAATGATAAGGAAACGATACACCCCATATTCCCGGACAACAACAGGAGCAATCTGTTTTAAGGCCACCATGTTGAACAGGATGTGAAGGATTCCTCCATGAAGATAGTTTGCGGAAAGAAAAGTCAACCAGCCAAGAGACCACCAGAGATCAATATTATTAACGGGCTCCGTCCCGGTTGCACCGAGCAACAAAAGGCTGTACGTATCCGGAGATAATGCAGTAAAAGGATTCAGGGTAATTTCCGGAATACTGGAATTTAAAAACAGGGAAAGAATAAACATTCCGATATTCAGAAACATCACTCCCTGTATCAGCATCTCAGAATCATTGAGGGCATTGATCCATCGTTTTTTCAGCCTTGCAGGATATCCGGTTGCGCCACCGCACCAGATACAGCGTGCCTCGGCAATATCGGTAATCTTTCCGCAATGAGGGCATAAAATCGCTCTTACCTGATTTTTCATAATTATCCTGAACCTGTATAAATATTTAAAATTTGAACATCGAGTGTTACTTTCATTCTATCATGGTTTGTGTCAAGTGATGATTGATAGACAATGAACTTTTTTTTATTCGTTTTGCAATCAAAAATAAATTGGCCACCATCAAAAGCGGACAACCACCATCACAGGATCGGATAGTGCAGCAGCTGCCAAAAACTTCCATATCAGCATCATGGCTCACGACTGACGACCGTGGTGTGAGCTTCGTTATCCTCAAAAAGTTCCTGATTGAGACAAAGCTGTTTGTAGATACGTCGGGGCAGTTTTACATCAAAATTTCGGCTTAAGTATGCCTTTATATCTAGCAATGCATTGATCCGGCCATCAATAGCGTGCTTGAGCGGATCTTCTTTTTCATAATCCGTCAATTGAGCCTTTGCCGCTGTCAACCGTTGATTCAAAAATTGATAAATATCAAGAAGATATGTATAAGCCATTTGTTTTCCTTCTTCAAGGGTATGCTTGAGTCGACAAATTAAAGTGAACCGCCAGAAATGGATATATCATGTCATCGGCTTTATCCACAACAAATTCATTTACCTTCAAGTACCACAATGTGAAATATCTCTTGACAAATTTGTCAGCAAATTCAATCTATATGCTCTTTATATAGATTATCTTGTTATATATAGTGATCTATTGAAAAAGAAAGACAAATGAACTACCTGCCGAACAGCAGGCGCATAACAAAAATTGAATAACCGGGAAAAGGGCGTTGCCTAACAGGAGGAATTTAATGAAAAAAATATTGATTTTAGGTTCCGGTGCCGGCGGAACCATGGTTGCCGCAAAATTGAGGAAGGAGTTGAATCCCCTTGAATGGCAAATCACCATCATTGACAATGACGAAATGCATCACTACCAACCAGGATGGTTGTTTATCCCATTCGGTATCTATACGGCTGCGGATTGCATGAAACCCAAACGAGACTTCATCCCCAAGGGTGTTAATTTCATTCTGGATGAAGTGGTTGCAGTCGATCCAGATGCCCGCAAAGTCGAATGCAAAAACGGCAGCTATAATTATGACTGGCTGGTAATCGCCACAGGATGCCGCATCGCTCCCCAGGAAATCGACGGCTTGGATACATGGAAACCGGATCCCCAGCGCAAGGAGCATACTTTTTTCACCCTGGAAAGCGCGGTAGCATTGCATAAAAAGATGAAATACTTTAAATCCGGACGCTTGGTCTTCAACATTGCCGAGATGCCGCACAAATGCCCGGTCGTGCCAATGGAATTCATCTTTATGGCCGATTGGTTTTTTGCCAAAAACGGCGTCCGTAAAGATATTGAAATTGAATTTGTAACACCCAACACCGGTATTTTCACCAAACCTATTGCCACGAAAATATTGAGTGTGGCCGCCAATGAAAAAAACATCAAAGTCACCCCGAATTTTGATTTGGCCTCAGTGGACCCGGAAAATGGGATTATACATTCCGCCAAAGGTGAATCAGTTCAATATGACCTCCTGGTTTCCACCATGCCCAATCTCGGTGCTGAATTTGTCGATGACTCCGGCTTGGGAGACGGCATGGGCTATGTTAAGACCAACCATCACACCCTCAAAGCCGAAAAATATGACAATATTTATGTAGTCGGCGACGCCACCAATGTTCCCACCTCCAAGGCCGGTTCAGTGGCGCACTATGAGGCAGAAATCGTTGTCGAGAATCTGATTCTGGAAATCGAAGGCCAGGCACCCAAACCTTCTTATGACGGCCATTCCACTTGTTTCATCGTTTCCGGTTATGATAAGGCTTATCTGTTTGACTTTAACTACAAGACCGAACCGCTGCCCGGTAAATTTCCTTTCCCGGGTCTTGGGCCTTTTGATCTGGTCGGCGAAAGTTATATCAACTACTGGGGCAAAATGATGTTCAAATGGGTTTACTGGAATATGCTGCTGACGGGTCAGGAAATGCCCCTTGAGCCTCAGATGAATATGGCCGGGAAAAACTGGCCGCGCATAGACATTGAATAGGAGGCGGGCATGACAAATGAAGAATTGATCCTTCAGAAACTGGAGTATTTGGAATCACACATCGTTCCGGTCATCAAATTCGGACAAAGCATCAAGGAATTGAAAGATGACATGGTTCCTTTGAGCAATACGGCCGTGCAACTCGTAATCAACGAATTACAGGAAGTCGAAGCCGGATTTGAGCTGGATGATCTTTTTCTGCTCATCAAACAAACCATGCGCAGCACCAGGGACCTGATTTTCGCTTTGCGGCAGATGTCCAGCATCATTGAATTCGTCAGGGATCTAGAGCCATTAATGAAATCAGCCGTTCCCCAAATCATCGCTCATCTGGATGATCTGGAACGTAGGGGCGTATTCAGAATCATCAAGTCCATGATGGATGTGCGCGCTAAAATTGCATCCTCTTATAACGCTGAAGATATCGATAAAATCGGGGATGTTATGGTGGCACTGCTGGGGCTCGCCAAGAAGCTGTCCGATCCCAGGGCCATGGAATTTCTGGAAAAGGCGGCGGAATTACCGGCCAATATAGACCTTTCCAACAGCAAAAAAGTCGGTTTGATGGGAATGATCACAGCTGGATTCGACGATGAAGTCAAGGAGGGTCTTGGCGTATTGCTGGAACTGACCAAAGCAATGAGTACCTTAAAGAAAAACGCCACTGTGGTCAAATAAACAGGTACAGGGCGATGATCATCTTTCCGGCGACCGCATTTTGAGATGCGGGATACGGGGTACTTTTCTGATGCAAAATAAAAGCAACCCGATAAAAGCAGAATTTCAAAAACTGGGAGATATTCCTGTCAACGTCCATTGGATTCAAACCAAAGACAATGCAGAAATAGCGGTGAGTCATATTGAGCAACAAAATCACCAGGGAAAATCCCTGCCGATCATCCTTCTCCATGGCACCTATTCCATGCGAAACTTCTGGATATCACCCAAAGGCATTGGTCTGGGAAGTTACCTGGCGGACAATGGATTTGACATATGGATTCCGGAACTCAGAGGGCATGGTCTCTCACCAAAAGGAAAAGAGTTTTCCTCCATAACGGCTGAACAACAGATTCGTTTTGATATCCCGGCCATACAGGATTTTGTTTATCAGAAAACCCAGACTCCGGTTACGTGGATTTGCCACTCTTTTGGCGGTGTTTACCTCCTGGCATCTCTTTCCTGCAAATGGCTCGACCAGGAACCGATCCGCGGGATACTCACCTTTGGAAGCCAGATCAGCAGAGGTGAGGGTTTCCTGAAAATCCCTCCCCTTGCCTGGCTGTGCAAGGGGATTCTAAAAATGCTCGGCAATTTTCCAGCTCCTTTTTTCGGGATGGGACCGGAAGTGGAAGCTGCCGGTGCAATGATCGAGGTTATTGAATGGAAAAAATTTAGGGGTAAATGGGTTAACTCTGAAGGAATTTCATACTGGGAAGGCCTGAAGCAGATTCAGATTCCTGTCTGCTGCTTTGCAGCTGCTGCGGATAAAAATGACCCGCCGGCAGGTTGCGAAATACTGTATAACCATATTGGCAGCAAACAAAAAAAGTTTACCATTATAGGAGAAAAAACCGGCTTTTCCAAAGACTATGATCATATCGGAATGATCGTCAGCAAGGAATCACAAGCGGAGATCTGGCCCTTGATTGCAAAACAGATTGAGATCCTGGGCTAAACAAAACCGTATTGAAACCTATTTGATCCAGATTACCCTGGGCTTTTCCCGTCTGACAATCCCATCGATTTTCCCTTGTGGGTAGCCAATGGCAAGGGAGGTCACAACCTCAAAAGGATAGGCGACACCCAGCCTTTTGCTGAATTTTTTATCATACTGGAGAGCTTTTGTAATCAGATCGACATAGCAGGTCCCCAGGCCTAAAGAATGGGCGGTAAGAACCATGTTTTGCGCGCACAAGCCAATGTCCAGTTTTGTTCCGCCAATCGCCCGTTTGTCTGCCAGAAAGATAATCATGGTTGGTGCATTAAAAAAAATCTCAAAATCCGGATCGCTTGTAACTGCATTCAAGCCGCCATGGGCTCGCTGATCTGCATCCCCTCCGACAAACCATACCAGTATCCAGAGAAGCCACCTTTGCCATCTTTTCAATTTTGCTTTTTTATCGCCTGGAGTACGCTTATCCATCCATGTATCCGGTATGCAGAGACGGCTGAAAAACCTCAGTGTATTTTTACTCCTGAGGTTAAGTTCATATAACACTTTTGGGTCTTGGATAACCACAAATTTCCATGGCTGGTTGTTGCCTGCAGACGGAGCAAACCTTCCAGCTTCAATGATTCGATGGATCAGCTCCGGCTTAACCTGTTTTTTCTTAAAAAGACGATTGCTGCGTCTCTTGTAAATAACCCGCTCCACTTCTGTCAGCTTATCCTGATATGACTCAAATTCGGCTCCATGATTTTTTCCAAATGGATCCGGTAATGTTTTTGTGCTTGTAAAAAGATTCTCATTTTTCCAGAAACCTTTTGGTACACGATAGTCTCTTTCAATTCGGATCGCTCCTTCAGGGCATACCACTGCACAATTCTCGCAAGTGAGGCATCGAAATGCATCATAACGATAATTGGATCTGGAAACGTTATTATACACTTCCAAAAGTCCAACCGGGCAAGCTTTTACGCAACGTCCACAACCATTGCACTTTTCATGATCAACTATCAGCTCAGCCCACTTTGCGGGCGGCATAGCGACTAACCTGTATTTTTCAAAAAGCATTTTCAGGCTCCATTTTAAGAATTGAGTTTATCTTTGTAAAAATTTTCCAAAACTATAAATCGAACTGACTATACAGTCAAGAAAAAAGAGAAAAACTTTTTCATGAAATTGAAAATTGATGAATCATTTAAAATGAAAAAATTTATCAAATAGTTATAAACATTAATAATATTATATATATTTCGATAAGTAATTATCATTGATTTTCAATACTTGTAATTTTATAAAATATCTAATATATGTATAGTTAATAGCTAAATATAGATAAAGTCCATATGTTTTTATTGATCCTAATTAAAAGGTAACAACATGAAGAATCGTTCAAAATGGGTTCGGATAGCGGAGTTGGAACGTATTTCGGATATACCGCGGAGAACAATCCACTTTTATCTTCAAAAGGGACTGCTTCATCCTCCGACAAAAACCGGAAAAACCATGTCTTATTATGATGAATCTCATATCAAAAAACTTGCATTTATTAAAAAAACGAAAATGCAGGGATTGCCCCTGGTAGCCATTCAAGCAGAGATGGAAAGCATGGAAACAGTGGATCCAGAGGTGTTTGGCGACACCACCAATAACTCGTTTCCAAAAACTACCCAGAAAACCTTAAAAAGCAGTAATCCAAAAAAGTCGCAAGGTATAAAGACGAGAGAGTCGATTCTTGATGTAGGTTGCAGGCTTTTTAGAGAAAAAGGTTATAAGGAAACAAAGATCAGCGATGTTGTAAAAACAATGAACGTGGGTAAAGGCACATTTTATTTCTACTTCTCTGATAAAAAAGAGCTTCTGCTGGAATGTGTTCCCAGAATATTCAGTGAACTTTTTTCAGAGGGCTGGGAAAAACTGAGAAAAATTAAAAACCCTCTGGAGCGTCTTGAGCAGAGAGCCCGAACTGTATTGCCGGTCTTATCTGAATTCTGTTCCATCATTCAATTATGCAAAGAAGCCATGGAAGACCCGGATCCGAAACTCCAGTATCTGGGAGAACAAACCTATATTTCAATTCGAAGTCCATTGGAATCGGATATTGAAAAATGTATTGCCGACGGACTGATTAAAAAAATTGATCCTAAAATTGCCGCAACTTTTTTAATCGGGGCGATGGAAAGTTTGAATTACCTGCCGATGATCGAAAAAGATGTCCATCCAAACACCCTCTGGAATGACTATCTGAGTCTGATCACCAATGGCATTCGGGGAAGATCATAGCTATCTAAAACAATATAAGCTGCTCAATTTTACAATCGTTTTCAAAGCAAAAGGGGAATACAAGATAAATGAATAAATCCAAAGGTCAGGTCGAGGCTGAAATCAGCGAAGCTGTAATCAAGTTTGAAAAGGAATATATGGGCCGCGGTCCTCTGGAGACAAAAGCCTACATTATCGATGATATGGTTTTGGTACGTCTAAAGGGGGTGCTGACCCAGGCTGAGCACCGGTTGGCCGATGCATCAAAACAAAATGACGGGCGTGAATTGATCAAACGCATCCGGATAACATTGCTTGAGCAAGGGCGCCCATTGCTGGAAGAAGCTGTAGAGACCATTACAGGAATCAAAGTAAAAAGCCTGCACACCGATATCAGTACGATTACCGGTGAGCGTGTGATTATCTTTACGTTAGAGTCGGTTTCTAAATACAGATAGTATAATTTTGAAATGATATAATAACCATATTGTTATTACTTTCAGTTTTTGGTTGACATTTTTAGCGAATATTTGTAAAGGCTGATCATTATCTTTCTGACAGGGAGTGCCTCGGCAAATCCTGCTGGAAGGATGATAAGCACAATATTAAAGTGCATCGCCGGAGAGTTCGTAGGGCCCCAGGCCTATTGGGCAGGGGGTGTGAAAGAAATGGAAGGCCGTATTCGTTTCGTAAAGCGAATATGGCCTTTTTTTTTGCCGGCGATAAGAAATCAGGAAAAGATGCAGCGGATAGATTCGAGTGTCCCATAAGGTAAGGATTTGGAGGGAAATCATGCTTCAAAAAAACCATGCCGGGCAAATGCCCCGGATCGCAACATCTGCTTATGTTCATCCATCGGCTGTTCTTATCGGTAACCTGGATATCGGAGAGCGGGTTTTCATCGGGCCGAATGCCGTGATCCGATCCGATGAGCCCGGACCGGACGGCAAGGTCCGGGCAATTGTCATTGAGATGGAAGCCAATATCCAGGACGGGGTCATTATTCATGCTCTGGGAGGGACCGGTGTAAAAATCGGCAGAGGCTCTTCGCTGGCTCACGCTGCGGTGATTCATGGTCCATGTGAGATCGGTGCTGGCTGCTTTGTCGGATTCAACAGCGTGGTGTTCAACGCGTCCATAGATGACGGGTCTGTTGTGATGCATCAGGCGCTGGTTCAGGATACATCTATTCCCAAAGGCGTGTTAGTGCCTTCCATGACGGCGATCTGCGATGCCGAAGCCGCACGCAGGTTGATGCCGGTTACAGATAAGCAATCGGGATTTGCTGCCAACGTACGTAAAACCAACCTGTTTTTAACGGAGGTATCTCAATCGAATCTCGAAAAACAACAGATACAAATTACTGTTTCGATGGATGCAAACTGGAATTCAGGTGGGATTCTGACAAATCGATCATGCGATTAACAATAATAGGAGAGAAGAAAAACCGCAATAAACAGGTATGGAGAAAAATAGAATTATGCAAACCTTGTTTCAGTCAGAGGGTATAAAATATCCGCTTGTCCGGCGGGGAAAAGTCCGGGATGTCTATCGTGTTGAAGATAAACGGCATTTAATCATCGTGGCCTGTGATCGTATTTCCGCCTTTGATCATGTTTTACCGACGCCGGTACCCGGCAAAGGAGAAATTCTTACAAGGATGTCAAATTTTTGGTTTGACCAAACCACCCATATTGTTCCAAACCACTTAGTGGATATCGATCCGGTGAACAGTAGCGATTGGCACGGTCATGCCGAGCGCGTTTGCGAGGCTTTGCGGGGCCGCACTGTTTTGGTGAAAAAAGCGGAACCATTGCCTATTGAAGCGATCGTCCGCGGTTATCTTGTGGGTTCCGGTTGGAAGGAATATTGCCATACGGGCTCTGTGTGCGGAATCTCATTAACATCAGGTCTGGCTGAAGCCGACAAGCTTCCGGAACCTCTTTTCACTCCTTCCACCAAGGCCGGGCCGGGCCGGCACGACGAAAATATTTCTTTAAGCAAAGCTGTGGATTTAGTCGGGAAGGAAATCGCCCAAAAAGTTAAGGATCTGAGCTTACGATTATATACTTTTGCCGCTGAGTTTGCCGAATCGAGGGGAATAATCATTGCCGACACCAAGTTTGAATTAGGAGTGACAGTATGATAAAAACATTTGAACAAGTTGCAGCCGAAATCCGCGGGAAGAAAATCCTGGTGGCCAACCGGGGGATTACCGCCCGACGTATCATGCGATCCATCCGGGAGGTATTTAACGCTGTTCCCGTGCTGACCGTAACTGATGCGGACAAAACCGCACCGTTTACCGCCGGAGCCCAGGAATTGATCCTTTTGGGAGAGAATCCAAGAGCCTACCTGGCCATCGACCGCATCATTGCATTGGCCAAAAAGCATAAAATCGCGGCCGTGCATCCAGGCTGGGGATTTGCTTCGGAAGATTCCGGTTTTCCGCAAAAATGCAAGGAGGCCGACCTGCTTTTTATCGGTCCTTCCGCTACGGCCATGCGTTTGTTGGGCAATAAGGTTAAGGTCAGGGAGCTGGCCCGCACTCTTGATATCCCCGTTGTGCCGGGATCCTATGGCGCGGTGGATATCGCCGAGGCTCGGCAAGTATCGTTGGATATGGGACTGCCGGTGATGCTCAAGGCCGAAGGCGGGGGCGGCGGCCGCGGCATTTATGAGGTCTATAGTATGGAGCAGCTGGAAAACGCCTTTGTGAAGGCCTCTACCCTGGCCCAGGCATCCTTCGGCAATCCGCGCTTATTTGTTGAAAAATTGCTGACTTCAGTGCGGCACATCGAGATTCAGGTGATTGCGGATCGCTATGGGAATGTTTTTGCTTTTGATGAAAGGGATTGTACGGTTCAGCGCAATCACCAAAAACTTGTGGAGATTACCCCTTCACCCTGGCCCGGGATGACCGAAGAACGCCGTTCCAGGTTAAAGGAATATGCCGTCAAGCTCATTAAAGAGGTCGGGTATCACTCGCTGGCTACTGTGGAATTCTTAGTGGATGCCGGTGGGAATGAATATCTTATCGAGGTGAACACCCGGCTGCAGGTGGAGCACGGTATAACCGAATGCCGTTATGGTTTAGACCTGGTGGAGGAGCAGATTGCCGTTGCCTTCGGCGCCGCCCTGCGTTTCAGTCCGGCGCGGACCTTGCCGGTTTGCCATGCAGTTCAGGTCAGAATCAACTGCGAGGATCCCCGTAACGGCTTTGCGCCCAACTCTGGTTTGATCACCCGTTATATCTCTCCCGGCGGACCGGGCGTACGGCTCGACTCGTGTATTTCAGGCGGCTATGCCTTTCCACCCCACTATGATTCTGCAGCAGCCCTGCTTATCGCGTATGGCCGGGATTGGAACAAGACCCTTGCCATTATGGACCGAGCCTTGAACGAATATATCGTAGGCGGGCTGAAGACCACTATTCCCTTTCATCGCCGGATCATCAACAATCCCCGCTTTCGATCCGCGGAATATGATACACGCTTTATCGAAACTGCGCCGGATCTATTGTACTATCGTGATGTGGAGCCGGAAGCAGTGCGCGCCAGCCGACTCGTGGCTGAAATTTCCGCAAGGGGGTATAATCCTTTCGTTCAGTTGGGAGAATACCGGGGACCCGGAGACAAGCGACTGTCTCCTTTTGCACCGGTTCTTCCGGTGCTTGATCGGGCAGAAATAAAAGCGGTTTATCCGCGGGGAGATCGCAAAGCGTTGCTGGATTATATTCGCGATTCCGACCGCATTCATTTTACGGATACCACGCCGCGGGACATCACCCAATCCAACAGCGGCAATCGTTTCCGCCTGGCCGAGGATGCCTTGATCGGTCCCTATCTGGACCGCTGCGGTTTTTTTTCAATTGAGAACGGCGGCGGCGCCCATTTTCATGTGGCCATGATGGCCAACATGACCTATCCTTTTAATGAGGCCAGGAGCTGGAACCAGTTTGCTCCGACCACATTGAAGCAAATTCTGGTCCGATCAACCAATCTGCTCGGCTATAAACCCCAGCCCCGGAATCTGATGCAATTAACCGGTGAGAAAATCTGTGAGCTTCACGATGTCATCCGCTGTTTTGATTTTTTGAATCATGTGGAAAACATGTATCCGCTGGCGGAAGTGGTTATGAATTCGCATGGAAATGTGTTTGAGCCGGCTGTATCCCTATCCTGGGCTGAAGGGTTCGACGTCCCCCACTACATGAAAGTAGTCGATGCCATGGTGGACATGGTAGCCCATGTCAGTGGTCTTCCAAGGAATCAGGCCGTGCTCCAATTCATTATCGGGCTTAAAGACATGGCCGGAGTTTGTCCGCCACGTTTCATGCGCGCTTTGGTCACGGCCATACGGGAAAAATATCCTGAACTGGTAATCCATTATCACCGTCATTTCACCGACGGCCTTTTTGTACCAGCCTGCGGGGCAGCCGCCCAAGCCGGGGCGCATATCGTGGATACGGCCATCGGCGCAGCCGTTCGCTGGTATGGTCAAGGGGAAGTCCTTTCCACTGCCGCCTATATTGAAGAAGAAATGGGGCTGAAAACTTCCCTGAACAAGGAGATGATCCGAACCTGTCATTTCGTACTCAAGCAGATCATGCCGTATTACGATAGATACACGGCCCCATATTTTCGCGGAATCGACCATGACGTCGTTTCCCACGGCATGCCCGGTGGCGCCACTTCCTCATCCCAGGAAGGCGCCATGAAGCAAGGCTATATCCATCTTCTTCCTTATATGTTACGGTTTTTGGCCGGAACGCGCCGCATCGTCCGCTATCATGATGTTACGCCCGGATCCCAGATCACCTGGAATACCGCCTTTCTGGCTGTAACCCACGCTTTTCAGCGGGGCGGTGAGGAAGAGGTCCGTCACCTCCTGTGGGTGCTGGAATCCGTGGCCGGTGTTCCCGAAGAGCGATTGAACCAAGAATTGAAAAAGGAACGTCTCATGCTTTACAAGGAAAGCAACGACGCTTTCCGGGATCTCCTGATGGGAAAGTTTGGCCGGTTGCCCCTTAATTTTCCGCCGGATTGGGTGTACGAAAGTGTTTTCGGCGATAAATATCGGCAGGCCCTGAGTCAACGTACCCAAACATCACCCTTGTCATCCCTTGTCGAAATGGATGTTGCCGCGGAGCGCGCCGGCTTAACCCGTCAGATCGAACGGGAACCAACGGAGGAAGAGCTGGTGATGTATCTCAATCATCCGGGTGACGCCCTGAAAACCATCCGTTTTCGCCAAGAATTCGGCAACCCCAATCAGCTGCCATTGGATGTATGGTTCGAGGGACTCACACCTGATCGTGAACTGTATTTCAACGACAGCGACGGCAAGCCCCATCGGATGATGATTCTGGATATCGGTACGGCCGATCTGCAAGGAATGAGCCTGGTGCGGTACGAACTGGACGATGAGACCTTTACCTATCCCGTCAAAGTGGCCGAGTCCATCGCCGCCAAGGGCGGAACCATGGAAATCGTGGATAGTACCAATCCCGGCCATGTGGGGTCACCAAGTACCGGTGATCTATGGGTTATGTACGTAAAACCCGGAGATGTTGTAAAAAAAGGCGAGGAATTGTTCAACATAACCATCATGAAACAAGAAAAAGCGGTACTGGCCCCCATGGACGGCATCGTTGAAAGGGTACTCAAAACCGCGGATTTTAAAGACGATAAAAAAATGGTGCCGGTTCGGGAAGGCGAGTTGCTGGTGGTTTTGGGTCATGTACCCAAAAAATGCGCCGGCTGCCAGGCACCGATTAAAGAAGAATCCTTCCGATTCTGTCCGGGTTGTGGGGCACTCCTTGCGTGAAGGAACAATTTTATACATTAACTATACATATAATCCTCATACTCTATTTGCAGCCAGACAACCCTTAATAACATTACTTACTGATAAATAAGGTTATTTTAATCAAAACCATCATTTCTAATTGGGCGGTTACAAAAGCCCGATAGAAATGATGGTTTTTTTTCTTGACCTGAGAGTCAATTTGAAGTAACAACATAATCGTTGTGAATACGTACTCGTGAAACACCATGAAGGTATTTTTCATTAAATTATGGAGTAAAACACAATGGGGAAAAAAGTAGCCATCACGGGAGTTACAAGTTATTTTGCTTTAACATTGCTACCAAAGCTCCAGGCAGACCCTGAAGTCGAAGAGATTATCGGGATCGGCAGGCGGCCCTGGACCGGTGGATTTGACAAGCTCACATACTATCGGGAAGACATCAGAAGCAAAAAAATGTTCGAATTGTTCAAGGGAGTGGACACAGTCTACCATCTTGCCTTTATTGTCGGAGAAATACATGACAAAGAAAAAACCCTTGATATCAATATCAATGGATCTAAAAATGTGTTTGAAGCCTGCGCTGCAAACAAGGTAAAAAAAGTAATCTATACCAGCAGCATGACCGCCTACGGATCTCATAGAGACAATATTTTAGGGTTCAAAGAGGATTCCGAACTGACACGGAATGAAGACAATTACTATAACTCCAGCAAAATAGATGTCGAAAATTTTGTAAACAACTTTTTCAAGGATCATCCGGACATCACGCTTACCATCCTCCGGGCTGGGCTTTTGGTCGGGCCGAACATCAACAACATGTTTTCAGACTTATGGTCGATGAAAATTTCTGCACTGCCTGCAGGAAGAACAACACATAACCAGATGATCAGCGAAGAAGACCTCGGCGAAGCCATGTATCTTCCTTTTGTCAAAAACCTTCCGGGCATTTACAATGTTGCGGGCGATGACGCGGTCTCCACAAGATGGTGTTTCAAGGCCACCGGAGCCATTGTCATTCCATTGCCGATTCTGATTTTGAAACTGGTTGCAAATATTGCTTTTAAACTTCATCTGTTCCCTGCCAGTGAAGGCTGGGTGAGCATGAGTGAGTATACAATATTCTGCAATACGGAAAAATTTAAAAAAGCCGCGGACTGGCAACCGAAACATACTTCAAAAGAAGCATTCATGCAATTTGTGGAATCCCGGAAAAGGGATGCAAAGGATACTCCGAAGCAGGCCCTTCTTACCTTTCTTTATACAACACCATGGCTGACCAAGCTCAGTCTTCAGGGCCTGAATGCTCTTTTTTATGCCATAGAAAAGACACCATTTTTAAGAAATATCATACCCGTTACAGACCCCAAAAAAAACAACATGAGCTATCTGCCCATCAATAAAAATATTGTGGATAAAGCTCCGAAAATCGTTGAGGTCAATCAGAGTCTGGGGGAAACCGTAAATGAAATACTGCCGCAGCAGGTTCTGGATGATATGATCGATACGTACTCCTACCACATAATCATGGACACATGCATCTGCCGTACCGGTTATCAGTGTAAAAACTTTACAAATGAAGTGGGTTGCATGTTCATGGGAGAAACAGCCAAAAAACTCCCTCCGGGACTCGGAAGAAAAGTGACCGGAGAACAGGCTCATGCCCATGTGAAAAGAGCGGTTGGCTTAGGTCTGATCCCCATGACCGGAAAAGTAAATGTGGATAACCTCGGTTTTCTGACTCCGGATACCAAGGAGCTTTTCAGTGTCTGCTTCTGCTGTCACTGCTGCTGCATGATGGGATATTACAAGCATTCGCCTGAGCATCAGAATAAGCTGTTTAAACCTGTTGAGGGTCTGTATGTCCGTGTAAATCAAAACTGTGTCGGATGCGGAGCGTGCATTGAAACCTGCATTTTTGATAATATCGTTATTCAAAATGGGGCTTCCCTCCATCTGGATCACTGCGTTGGATGCGGAAGGTGCAAGACAACCTGCCCAAATAATGCGGTTGATATTTCACTCAACAACCCGAACTATGTGGAAGATGTAAAAAATCGTCTTAAATCTTTTATCAAAGTATCTTGAAAGAAAATATAAACAACTATTGTTTTCAATAAAGGAGTATTTCATGCGAGATGTAGCAATTGTTGGCGCTGGAATGATTAAATTCGGAAAATACCCGGAAAAAGGCATAAAAGATCTGGTTCGTGAATCCGTGACCGAAACGCTCAAGGATGCCGGCATTGACAAGGCCATGCTCGAAGCTGCATATGTCGGTTCTGCTGCTCCCGGCATCATGACCGGACAGGAGCAGATCAAAGCACAGGTTACACTGAGCGCGATGGGCATTGATACGATCCCGATGTATAATATTGAAAATGCCTGTGCAAGTTCATCTTCGGCTTTTAATCTTGCCTATACTGCTGTCGGTGCCGGTATGTATGACTGCGTACTCGTCGTTGGATTTGAAAAGCTATACGACAAGGATAAAATGAAATCTTTCCTTGCCTTGGGTACTGCCGTTGATATTGAAAATGTCACCCGGTTTTTAGAAGATTTTATGAAAAAACAGGGAAAAAATGAAAGCATCATGTCTGCCGAGAGTGGAAAAAGCAAAAGCATTTTCATGGATATGTATGCCTACTACACAAGAACCTATATGGAACGATATGGTCTGACACAAGAACACTTTGCCAAGATTGCCGTGAAAAGCCATAAAAACGGTGCCCTGAATCCACATGCCCAGTATCAAAAAGAAGTGACTATCGAAGAAGTGATCAACTCCGGAGATATATCTTTTCCTTTAACAAAATTGATGTGTTCGCCCATTTGCGATGGGGCTGCCGCTGCGATCATCTGCTCCAAAGAAAAAGCCTCCCAATTCACTACTACCCCCATATGGGTGGAAGCTTCCGTGGTTGGAAGCGGAAGAGTAAGTCATGATCTGGGAGACACACTCACAAAAAGACTGGGACCAAAGGCATTTGAAGCAGCCGGAATCAGCCCTGAAGATATTGATCTCATAGAGGTTCATGATGCAACCTCTCCTTCCGAGATTATCACGCTGATCGAACTTGGCATTATTCCCGGAGAAGATGCTCCTCGATCTATTGACGAGGGATGGCTGGAGTTGAATGGCAGAAAACCATCCAATACGTCAGGAGGCCTTGCATCAAAAGGCCATCCCATCGGAGCAACCGGTCTAGGACAAATTCACGAAATTGTCCAACAGCTTCGAGGTAACGCAGGCAAACGGCAGGTAGCCAACCCAAAAGTTGGAATGACGCATAATGGAGGAGGCATTCTCGGCGTTGACGCTGCGGCAATGGCTCTTCATATTTTCAAGCGGTAAGAGGGAGTAAAGTGCCTTTGGTTATTCAGTTATCAAACCATAAACAACTGGCTGACATCACACACCTGAATACTTCAGGCACTTTTTCCTTTTATAATATCAGTATGAAACATCGTATTGCTCCAGGAGAAAATCCAGATGAAACAATCCTCAAAAGATATCATAAAAAGACATGGATGGAGAATTGACAGGGCGATACACAATTTCTGCTATTTTTACTTTCACAAAACTTATGTTGCAGGAGCGCGGCTTCTGACAAAAACAACCGTACTGCTCTTATCCTGGTTTAAACCGATCAAAGTGATTCCAAATGCTGTTTTTAACCGTTATCATTCAAAAATTCTCTCAACAGGTGATGTGACCAAAATTTTAAGCCTGAACGAAGACATCGATCTTGGCACAGATAAGAATAAACGGGTACTTCCCTTCAAATATGCCACCAAAATACTGATCCGAAACCCGAAATTGATCGCCACAATGGATTGCCCCTGTGCACTGAACCAGAAAGGGCCGGAACGATGCACGCCGTTGAGAAAATGTATTGCCATTGGAGAGGATTTTGCGCCCATCTGGCTTGAGCACTGTAAGGAAAAATACAATGCCATTCAGATCACCCAGGAAGAAGCGCTTGACATTATCAGAGAGTCCAGGAAGACCGGTCATGTCACAAATGCGTTTTTAAAAGTAGCTACCGGTGGAATCACCGGGATTATCTGTAATTGCTGCCCCAAATGCTGCGTTGAAATCGAGGCGACCAAACTGTCCCGTAAAATTGATCCCAATATTTCTCAGTATGCGCCTTCCGGCTATTCTATAAAACACGACCCGGATTTGTGTACGCTTTGCGGACAGTGCGAGAAGATCTGTCCCTTTGAAGCAATAAAAGTCGACAAAAATACTTTTTCATATGATATCAATGCCTGTATGGGGTGTGAGCTTTGCGTTGAACAATGTCCGGCAGGTGCGCTTACACTATACAAAGATCCGAATAAACTGCTTCCCCTGGATATTGAACTGTTAAAAACAGAATTGAACAAAGAATAGAAAAAACTGCTACAAGCCCTTGCGGAAAATCGCGATCAGGAGCCAGATGCCCATTACAGCAGCTGCAAGAAAACCAATAATCCCGATTAAAGAAATGCCATACAGCAGTGGTGGCGTATCTGAAATCACAATCAATGCTGATCCGACAAGAAGCGCTGCAATGATAATGGAAAAGGAAAGCCGGTTATTTGTTTGATGCTGGGCTGCGATCAGTTTATCCAGCCCCCGGTGCTCCATTTGTATATTAAACTTCCCACGCCGCAGAAGCCTTGAAATTTCCAGAAGATCTTTTGGAAATTGCTGAACAAATGTATTCATCTCGCCCGCAAAGTCAATAAGGTCTGAAGCAATTCGCTGCGGATATGTCCGGGCAAATTTGACTCTGGCGATAAAAGGTGCTGTCTGTGCCACCATATCAAAATTCGGATCCAGTCTTTTGGCTACCCCCTCGACTGTTGCCAGCGCTTTGATCATCAGATAAATATCCGGCGGAAGAACAAGTTTATGATGAAACATCAATTCAACGAGATTCTGCATCAACTTTCCAAGTTCTATCTCTTTCAGGGGCTTATATAAATGCCTTCCCATAAAATCGGATAACTCTTTTTCGAGGTAATGGATATCCGGTTCTTCATCGTAGCTTGTCAATTTAAGAAGGGCTTGCGCTGCAACCGGCGCATTCCGGTGGACAACACTATCCAGAAGATCGACAAAAATTTCACGGGTGTGCCGATCTACAACACCAACCATACCAAAATCGATCAATCCAATAATATTTCCCGGTAAAATAAAAAAATTACCCGGATGTGGATCTGCATGAAAAAAACCATATGTAAAAACCTGTTTTAAGGTAAGGTTCACACCACGGGAGGTGATTACCTTGGGGTTCAGGTTTGCCTGTTTCAGCTTATCCAGCTCAGAAGCCTTGATTCCCTCAATGTATTCCATGGTAAGAACGTTGGCAGTTGTCGTCTCGCGATAAACTTTTGGGATGTACACGGTGGGGTCTTTGTGAAAAAGCCTGCCAAACCTTTCCATGTTCGTCGCTTCAATCGTATAATCGATTTCTTTTTCAAGAGTGCTTGCAAATTCTTCAACAATTTTTACCGGACGATAGAGAGACATCTCTTCGATGTTCTTCTCCAGCAATGTTGCAAGATGCAGCATGATCTCAAGATCGATTTCTATTAAATTTCTTATGGCAGGGCGCTGAACCTTTACGACAACATTTTCGTTGCCCTTTAAACGTGCTCGATGTACCTGACCAATGGATGCGGATGCAAGCGGGGATTCTTCAAATGATAAAAAAATCTCCAGCGGCTCATGTCCCAATTCCTTCTTTATGATTTCTTGTACATGAAGATACGGAAAAGGTGGAACCTTATCCTGAAGTTTTGACAGTTCTTCTACGAATTCAGCAGGGATTAAATCCGGCCTTGTGGAAAGAATTTGTCCCAGTTTTATAAAAGTCGGTCCAAGTTCTTCGAAAACCATCCGAGCCCTCTCCGCCCGGGTTAATTTTTCAACACGATCACGCCGATTTCTAGAAATGATCTGCAAGCCGGCTTCGATATACTGATCAATCTTGAGCAGGCTTAGCAGGTCACCAAAACCGTATTTGAAAAAAGCAGATAGAATCTGACGATAACGATTAAAATGACGGTAGGTGCGACCAATCACACCAATTTTTTGTATGCTCAGCATCGTATTGAAATAGCCTGCTACCTGTCAGGATGGGACAACCGGGCATTCTCTTTTTTCAACTCTTCAATCTCTTTTCGAAGTGCCGCAACTTCTTCACTGGATGCAACCTTTGCTTTTGTAATAATATCCTGAGTTACTTTTTCAATCCTTGTTTCAAGATTTTCTCTGGCTTCATCATAGCGTTTTAAAAGCTCATCAATAAATTTTTCACCCTCATTTTCAGTAACTTCACCGCGGGTTACCAAATCTCTCGCCCAATCTTCAACCTCATCCTTTGTTTTCAAGGCAAGTCCAATACCTGTCATCATCGTTTTTTTTACAACACTCATAAGGTCGGTCATGCCAGTCCTCCTTTTCTGAGATTTCGGTATACTTTTTATCTATACTCCCTGCATGAAGCATCATAGATCTTCCCTGCAAGAGAATGCCATCGCTTGCTCTGATTTCTGATCTGCCTTTACGTCAAGTTTAAAACATTTTTTTTAAAAAATCAACTACTTACTTCCAAATGACGAATCCAGCATCTCAACAGCCGCCCCATCCGTCATTTCTATCGCATCCAATTTCCCCATGGTTATGGGCAATATGGTGTTAATAAAAAATTGCGCTGTTTTGAGTTGGCCATCATAGAATGCAGCATCTTTATTTTGTGACGCCTTTGCGATGATATCATTCGGGCTCAAACTTCCTGCCAATTTCTCCAGCTTAGGCGCTGCGACCGTCGCCCGCCACAAAAGCATCCAGGCCATTGTTAAATCTCCAATAACTTCAAGGAAAGGATGAGCAAATGCATAAGCGACTTCCACCTTCTCGGACATCGCTTTTTTCCCCAACGTCAGCGCGACTTGACTGACTTTATTGAAAACTTCCTCCACTTTTTTTGATAACGCTTCAATACCTTGAATTTCTTTTGAATTGCTGATGCCTGTACGAATCTCACCCAGAAAATCCATGAAAGTTTTTCCATTGTTCATTCCCAGTTTTCGTCCAAGCATGTCCATGGCCTGAATACCGTTGGTACCCTCATATATCATGAAAATCCGGCAATCTCTCATGAGTTGCTCCACCGGGTATTCTTGAATATAGCCATATCCGCCATAGACCTGAACAGCATGGTTGGTGACATCAAGAGCTCGATCGGAAATATAGCCTTTGACAATCGGAGTCAGCACTTCAATGATTCCGCTTATTCTCTTTTTTTCTTCATCACTTTGAGCCAAAGCCATACGATCATAGCATCTCCCGGTATAGTAAATCAGGCTTCTCATTCCATCGACATACGCTTTCATGATCATCAATTGTCGCCGGACATCCGGATGCTGTATGATGGCCACAGACCCTTCTTTGGGTTTCATGATGTTTTTGCTTTGAATTCTTTCCCTGGCATAATTCAATGCATACATATAAGCTGCAGTGGACACCGCAAACCCTTCAAGACCAACAAACTGACGCGCTTCGTTCATCATCTGAAACATGGCATACAGTCCTTTGTTCTCTTCTCCCAGAAGAGTCCCGATACATTGTCCCTTTCCTCCCAGAGTAAGAGAACAGGTAGCATTACCATGCAATCCCATTTTTTCTTCAATTCCGGTACAAACCACATCATTGAATTGGCCGATACTGCCATCATCATGAATACGAAATTTTGGAACCATGAAAAGAGATATTCCCCTGCTACCCTCCGGTGCTCCTTCAATTCTTGCAAGCGTTGGATGAATGATATTTTCCACCATATTCTGCTCTCCGCCTGAAATAAAGATTTTAGACCCTGTAATGGAATAGGTTCCGTCATCATTTCTTTTGGCGGAAGTTGTCAGAGCCCCCAAATCCGATCCAGCTTCCGGTTCGGTAAGAAGCATGGTTCCGGACCATTTACCGGCATACATTTTCTTCAAGACCTGTTCCTTTTGCTTGTCCGTTCCGAAAGTTTCTATCAGTTTTGCGGCTCCATGGCTCAGGCTGTGATAAAGCATGAATGCAGCGTTGGCACCATGAAAATATTCATTGGCTGCAAGGGATACAAGCTTCGGCATCCCTTGTCCTCCCCATTCAGGGGCATCCGTCATCGCAAGCCATTCCCCTTCATTATACAGCTTATTGATCTTATGAAAAGATTCCGGGACCAATACTTTTCCATCTTCCAACCGGCATCCTTCATCTCCTGGTTTTTGAGTGGGTAATATTTCCTTGATTGCAAGGTTGCGAGCTTCTGAAACGATCAGATCAATTGTCTTTTTATCAAATTCCGTAAATTTTTTATTTTTAGAAAGCTCTCCTGCTTCCATCTGTTCAAAAAGAACAAAATCAACATCCCGACGATCTGCGATTAACTGTGCCATTTTTCTTTTGTCTCCTTAATTATATTATAAATAACGTATGAGCTAATTTCAAAAGTACATTATTGTCATTCCGGCGAAAGCCGGACACGCAGTGAAGCGTAGCGCTATCCAGTATTATGGCTCCTTTCTGGACACTGGCTTTCGCCGGTGTGACGCCTTTTGATAGTTTTGTAATTGACTCATATTTTTTCATTTTATGTTGTTAAAAATTTTGATAGCCCTGTATAATCCTGCATACATGGGAATTATCAGAAAGCTCTTTTTAAGACAATAACCAAACGATGTCAAGAAAGGTCAGACAACATAAGCAACCGAGAACCCAACAACAAAATTTAATATCCTCGATACTGAATAGAAAACACAGATGGTTGTAAAAACTTACTTGACTGTTCATCTTAGCTATTTTAGGTTGAATGAATTTTTTTCAATAATTAATTATACGTAAAGTGAGGAAACTTTTTATGCCCTTTTCAATTGCACTTGCCGGAAAAGGAGGCACAGGCAAAACGACCGTTGCCGGGATGCTCATTAAATACCTCGTCAGCAGAGGGAAAAAGCCTGTATTGGCAGTGGATGCGGACAGCAATGCAAATTTAAATGAAGTTCTTGGGCTGGAAGTGTCTGATACACTGGGTAACGCAAGGGAAGAGATGAAAAAAGGAATCGTCCCGAGCGGCATGACAAAAGATGTTTTTATGTCCATGAAGCTTGAACAGGCTATTTCCGAAGCAGAGGGATATGATCTGATTGTCATGGGTCAACCGGAAGGATCCGGCTGCTATTGTGCGGCAAACACACTTCTGACCGGTTTTCTGGAAAAACTATCCGGTAATTATCGATATATTGTTATGGATAATGAAGCAGGCATGGAGCATATCAGCCGTTTTACGACCAAAAACGTGGATGTTCTTCTTACGGTCACAGACACATCCAGGCGAGGGCTTCAGGCCGCCATTCGGATTCATCAATTGGCAAAAACCCTCAATATCGGTGTTGAAAAAAGTTATCTGATTATCAATCAATGCAAAGAAGCTCCATCTCATGTGGTATTGGATTTAATCAAAGGCGAAAATCTGGAGTTTGCCGGAACAATCCCTGAAGATAACGCTGTCTATGAATTTGATCTGAATGGAACACCGACCGTTGAGATACCGGAGAACAACAACGCGATTCAAGCTGCATTTCAAATATTTGATAAAATCATTCCGTAAAAAAGCAATATGCCTGAATCAACAATACAAAACAGAATGATTTACACACCAGATTCGTTGCCACAAAAAGATCTTCATATCTATTACCTCAAGGGGCATCTGCCATGCAAGGCAACAGATTCGGCGAATCATTTTCTGGGTAACTGGGAAGAGGATGGCTTTTCCTTTCTGTTCTTTTCCGAGTCTGCTGATCATTTTATCGAAAAGCAGATCGCCATTCTGCCTGATATACAATTTCTCGATAAATATACAATGACCTATGAAGAGTGGCATGGTGATAAAATAACAACCTTTCGTGTGAATCGTTTTATCATTATCCCCCCTTGGGAAAAACAAAATCAGAACAGCGTAACAACAAATGATCTTGAAATTATTCTTGACCCTGGACTTGTGTTTGGCACCGGAAACCATCCAACCACAAACGACTGCCTTGAAGCACTCATCACTTTATGGTATGATGGAAAAATAGAATCAATTCTGGACGTAGGAACAGGAACAGGACTTCTTGCGATAGCAGCAGCAAAATTAGGCTGCAAGAAAGCCCTCGCAGTGGATTTCAACTATCTGGCTGCAAAAACCGCTCATAATAATGTATGTTTGAACCGGCTGGAAGAAAAAATAATCGTGGTACGTGGACGAGCCGAAGAATTCATGGACAAACCACTAGACCTCATGATATCGAACATCCATTATGATGTGATGAAAAATCTGATAAAAACAGAGGCTTTTCTTACGTTCCGCTATTTTATTCTGTCCGGCTTATTACGTAGCGAAGCAAGAATAGTCGCGGATCAATTAAAAAGACTCCCTGTAAAAATGATAAAAACCTGGGATCGAGATGGTGTATGGCATACTTTTTTAGGAACAACAATCAATCTATAATTCAACCTGAAAGGTAACTCATGCTTATCAAATGCTGGGGGTCGAGAGGCTCTATTCCTGTTTCCGGAAAAAATTTCAATAAATATGGCGGAGATACGACCTGTTTGGAAATCAGAACCAAAAGCGACGATATCATCATTATTGACGCCGGAACTGGAATACGAAGGCTTGGCAACCAATTGATTGAAGAAAAGAGATATCAATACAACATTATTTTTACCCATGCTCATTGGGACCATCTGATTGGATTCCCCTTTTTCAAACCGTTGTTCATTAAGGAAACGGAAATCGATATATTCCGCTGTCCGTTTCCAAAACAATATGCAGAAAAAATGATAACAAAGCTGCTGGCTCCGCCAAATTTCCCAAAAAAATACAATGAGTTGAGTGCTAAAATTGTATATAAGGACGGATGCCCGAATCAATTTGATATCGGTTCTGTAACTGTGACCCCAATCCGGTTAAGTCATCCAAACGGTGGGTGTGGCTATAAGTTTACAGAAGAAGGTAAAACATTTATTTTTTTAACCGATAATGAGTTAGGGTACATTCACTTTGGAGGTCTTGAGCGGTCCGCCTATCTTGAATTCTGTTCTGATGCGGATCTGCTGATTCACGATGCCGAATATACACCTGAAGAATATAAAAAACAGATCGAATGGGGTCACTCCACTTATATAGATGCCCTGGATCTGGCACATGACGCAGGAGTAAAACAGCTTGGTTTATTCCATATCAACCAGGAACGAACAGACTCGGAAATGGATCAAATCGAAAAAGATTGTAAAAAAATCATAAAAAATCGAAACTATAATCTGGATTGCTTTGCTGTTGCATGGGATATGACTTTTCAGTTGTAGTTTGATTGATTATGAAAGATATAAACCAAAGATGGATCACAACCGTATCCCTTCCCCTTCCAACGATTCTAGATAACACTGCTGACGCGGATCGCCTGATTTCAAAGTTAAAAAAACAACTGAATACGAATCAGATTGATATTGATTTATTCCTGCTGAAAAAACTGCCGGATCTTATCCGTTTCTGTAAATATAATATCCATTGTATTCTTTTTAAAAATTATGACCGCTGGATACTAACGGATATATCAGACCCTGACGACCCATCCACGATTGCCGGTATAGCAGTTGATCTTGGTACGACCAGGGTTGTGATTCGTATGATTAATCTGGTGACCGGTCAATCGTTATCCGAAACATCATTTGACAACCCGCAAATATCCGTTGGACCGGACATATTAACCAGGATTCATTTCGCATCTACAGATCAGGGGTTGAAGGAGCTGAATCATTTGATTATCAGCAAACTCAATCGTGAGATATCCACCATCTGTCATTCCTGTAATCTCAAACCGGAAAACATTTATCTGATGTCCATCGCCGGCAATACAACCATGACACATCTTTTCATGGGTATAAAACCGCACTACATCATCCGGGAACCTTATATCCCCGTAACCAATGCTCCGGATACAATGGAAGCACAAAAGCTGGGGATTCACATCAACCCATCCGGCAGGGTATTTGTTTTTCCAAATATCGGAAGCTATTTTGGTGGAGATCTGATTTCAGGGATCCTGTTTTCCAAGATATATGAAAGAGATGAGACAGCCATCCTGGTTGATGTAGGGACAAACGCTGAAGTTGTGATTGGCAATAAGAACTGGCTGATCGCCTGTGCCGGTGCTGCCGGTCCGGCCTTGGAAAGCGGTGTCACAAAAATGGGAATGATGGCCGGGCCAGGCGTTATCGATAAGGTAAAAATTGATCCGATAACACGGGCGATCCATATTCATACAATCGGTGATACCCCGCCCATCGGCATTTGCGGATCAGGCCTGATCGATTTTGCCGCACAGCTCTTCCTTTCGGGTATGATGGACATCAGGGGAAAATTAAACCCTTCCGTAGCGGGCTCCCATATCAAAAAAACGGTTCATGGTTTAGCCTTTACACTGGTCCCTGGAAAGGAATCTGCTACAAACCAGGACCTGATCATCCATCAGACAGACCTGGATAGCTTGTCACGGTCCAAGGCTGCCATGTACACCATACTTGAAACTATTTCAGCTTCGGTCGGAATTCATCTGAAAGAGCTTTCCACTTTTTATGTAGCAGGAACATTCGGTTCATTTATTGATCCAAAATCCGCTATATCCATTGGGATGCTGCCTGATTTACCGATAGAGCGCTATATCGTACTGGGGAATAGTTCCCTGGAGGGAGCGTCAATGCTTCTCTCAGACCGGAATGCGATGGAGGAAATTTCCAGGATTAAAGATCGGGTAACCTATATGGAACTGAATGTTAACCAGGATTTTATGAACCGGTTCAGTGCTGCCGGATTTTTTCCTCATACGGATCCTTCTCTTTTTCCTTCTGTAAAAATTCATTCGATGGAATAAATTACTTATTTATTCTCAATATCATTCATATTAAATTCAGAAGCCTTATCAATATCAATTATCTGCCGGCCACCAACGTATTCCCTGGTTTTGTAACTCGTTATCCCCATCAATTTTTTTGTAATAGACCCCATCCGGTCCACCTGAGATTTAATTTTTCGCATGGTCTCTTGCAATGGATCATCTTCAGGGAGATCCATGAGCAAAATCTCCGTAGCCCCTGAAACATATTGCAGGGGTTGATTCAGTTCATGACAAACGCTACCCGACATTTCAAGGGCACCTTGAAGTCTTTCTTTTTGAATTCGGTCCTGCTCAGCCTGCATTCTCCACGTAATGTCCGATATGGTGATGACAGATTGATCCATGTAGTTAAACATATCACGACTGCTGATTTTCAAATTTCCGGAAAATGTGCTTTGATCCTTACGTTGAAAAATCACATCCACCTGAATAGGCTTGTTTGCCTTCAGGTTTTCTTTGATAACGGCCTTAACCCGTTTATATTCATTATCAGAAGGATAAAAAATCTGTATACTTTTTCCCTTATATTCATCTTTTGAAGAAAAACCGAACATCTTAACCATCTCATCATTAATCCATTCAATGGTTTTATTTTTAACCAGGCAGATCCCTATGGGTGAGGCAGAAAGAATATTACTTTGAACTTCATTGCTTTGTTGAAGCTCCTTTTCCACCTTGATCCGTTCCTCTATCTCAATTTTAAGTTTCTGATTCGTTTCTTCCAGTTCTGCCGTACGTTCCTTTACCAGCTCTTCCAGATGGTTCTGATACCGGCTGAGTTTCAGATTTGCCTGATGAAGATTGTGGGATATGCTGTACGCACGCAGAGATGCGGTAACAGAAGTCAGCAGTTTTCTGGCATTGAATTCGGTTTTGGATTTATAATCGTTAATATCGTAACGGGTAATGACTTCCTGTTCCGGTGCCTGACCTGGCTGACCGGTATTCAAAACAATCTGAACAATGGTATTCTTCAATTCTTCACGGATATATCGGACGACCTCCAGACCCGCGTTATCTGTTTCCATTACGACATCCAGAAGGATAAATGCGACATCTCCATTTTCCCGGACAAACCTTTTGGTTTCTTCTCCTGAATATGCACTTAAAAATTGTAACCCACGATCCTGGAATGTAAAATCATCCAAAACAAGCTTTGTAACGCTGTGGATTTCTTCTTGATCGTCTGCGATGATGATTTTCCATGGCTTTTCCGTTTCATTTTCAAGCTCATTGTCACCAGTTGACTCCTCTTGAGCAAACAGAAGTTCATCATTGTCAGTAAACCGTTTTTTATCCCTTTCAACCATACTGTATCTCCAGCACTATCGGATATAGAAATCTAACACGGAACAAGAACCATAACAGGGCTTTATATCTTTTATCGGTTATTAAAAAAATGTAGGCTATAGAGAGTTGTGAACCTTTTTGAAAATAATGTTGAGAAACCTCAATTTTTTTGGACCTGATCAGGCAAGACAGATACCCTTTTCATAGATTGTGAATTATCAATATGTTAAAAATAAAGAAATACCATCCGATTGTCAAGAAAACATTTTTAAAAAAATACAACTATCATGAATAATGGGAACAATCATGGCAGCACAAACTTGACTTGATATGCGAATAACGATACAAGACTTTGCAGTGATAAATCTATTTCGGAGCCATAAGGGGTGGACATGACAAATGATATATCAATGGATAGGATAAATCCGGATCAATATTATGGAAAAATTTTAAACGGGGATTATAGCCAGGAATTAAAAGAGAAAGTAGCCCTTTACATCAACCGGCTCCAACTGCTGGATGAGATTGATATGCCGGCCATTATCTATTTGGCGGCATGGCATGGCAGCAATAAAACAATCTGGTATGAATTTGTCAGCAAGCAATTTACAAGGTTGATGAAATGTGCTCCCGCTGAAATCAGCGGCGCTTTTCGGAACAGTGTTATTGATCGCCGGGAATATGACTATGCGGATAATTATATCTACATCCAGAAAAAGGTTGTGGATAAAAAGGAGCTTTTCAGCTCCAGGAAAAAAATACGGCAGGAAACGCGAAAAAAAGGCAATACCGAAGCCGTCTATAAATTATTGTTTGAGAAAGGCCGGGCTGTATGGCTGAAAGATCAGGCATCCATTGAATCGTTTCAAACCGATCAAATCCATCTATCTTTGGGATGCATGACCATTGTTACAAAGGAAATGGAGGCTGCGGAGGATAAGGAAAGAATCGCAGAAAAATTAAAACAGATCGTCGCAGAAACCGATGATTAATTGTTAAAAACACTATTCAGTAAAGAAGAAGGCCATCTGCCCAAGGCGGATGGCCTGTGGTTTTCAACAATACAATGCGGCTTTTTGCCCCCCCACATCCGGCTATTCCTTGACAGGTTGCTTCCCAGCAGAGCCTGTCTCCGCTTTATCCTGTTTTCCGCATCATGTGTTCTTGACAAACACGCAAATTCCGAATAAAAGACCATGAAAATAATTAACAACCGATTTTATTTGAACTCAACCATTAAAAAAAAGGAGTGTATATTATGTCGGATTATCTAATCAACCTGTTCCTGGATGACAAAAAAATGCAAGTAATCGAAGGTGCCGGGCTGGCCGGCCAGGTCAAGGACATTGGGGGAAAAAAAGTGATTCAAGTGAAGGTTTCGGAAAAAGAACAAAAAAAATTATCCAAAGGCTTTCCGGATCTTGAGATTGATTCATCCAATGCCTATGTTCTGCCGGCTGAGGCTGAGAACAAACTCCTGGATATCATCAGTCAGATGAAAACCCTGGATGTCATGAAAGTTGCCATCATCAAACTATACAATCCGCTGGCTGGAAAAGCTCCCCGATCCGCTCAGCGCTAAGAATCATCTTTCAGACTATCGACACCTTCAGGCATATATTGCCTGAAGGCGTCGCTGAATGACCATATCCATCCGGCACGACAAATTCTTGTATATATTTAACGGGTTAATAATTCAGTATGATGTTTTTTCGATTTATTACCACGATAGATGGATGGAAATGCGTTTTGGTTAGAACCCCAAATCAAACCGGAAAAGAATATCATCCAGCCTTAATTGTTCGTTCAAACGCTGTTGGCTATCATCAAGCTCCTGGCCAGATGCTGCCCTGGTTCCGGTTACGGATAACCTCAGCAAGTCGGTAAAGGTGTAACTGAACCCAAAAGTCATGTCCAGCATTTTCCAGTCACTGTGGTAGAGAGTTGACCATTCCAATGGTTCATCCGGCATCGTACTGTATGCCGCAGACATAATGAGTGACCATCTTGAATTGAGTGGTGACATCTGAGCCCCTAACCCCAGGATCTGTCTTGTGCCGTCTTTATCATATAAGGATGAGTATCCGTCAACATATCCCAGGGATGGAGAAATGGCTAACCAATCCATAATTCTGGTATGGGTTGAAACCCAGGCTCCTTTGCGGAAATCCATATCATAAGACCGGTACGATGGGTTCAAACCAACGTAGTCCCAATCGGCCGCTGCTTCACCTTGATTGAATTCCATAAAAGCACCGATCTTCAAATTCGTGATATCACTGAATAGTGTTGTGTTGTAACCCACTTCAAATGTCTGATCTGTGGGCACATAGAAATCCTCTTCCATTTGAGATGCTGCCCGGATGCTGTCTGCGTAAGAAGCCAATCCCTTGACCCGTTTGGAACCGATAAAACGATTTCGCCAGTAACTTTCCGAAAGGCTGGAGATGGTAACTCCGGATCTTCTGGAAGCATGAATGAACTTTCCATCATCCAGATAAATTCCCACATGATTAATGCGTTTTTTCCCCGGACCCCAAAAAATCAGGTCGCCGGGCTGGAGATCATCGGATGATACATCTTTCAGGATAGGAAGACGGTTTTGGTCTCTGGAATTATGAGGAATATTGATGCCGAACAGGTTGGCATAAATCTGTCTGGTCAGTCCGGAACAATCCGTTCCTCTTAACCCGGCACCACCCGGACGATAGGGAATTCCCAAAAGCTTTTCCGCTTCTTCATAAAGTCTGGCTTCGACATCTTCATCATTCCATTGAGAATCATCCGTCATCTGGATGGAGTCTGCTATCAGATATTTGGATTTCAGCCATTCTGAATTTTTGGTCTGATATTTTTTAGAGTTCCCGTTTTTAATTCTTTTCGCATGGATGGATTGTTTTGATCTGGATTTCTTCGCTTTCGAGTAAACAGCCTTATTCGCTTTGGCGGTTTTGGAGTTTTTCCCTTTTGCATAAACCGATTTGTTTATTTTCGCAGATTGTTTGTTTTTGGCTTTTGTAAAAGCAGTTTTCTTTTCTTTTACGGATTTGGAGTTGCCTTTTTTTGCAGTGACCTTCTTATTTGCTTTTTCGGATTTCGACTTACTTTTTTTTGCACTGACCTTTTTATTCGCTTTTCCGGATTTGGATTTGCTTTCTTTTACGCTTTTGGATTTATTTTTTTTGGAACCCTGAAAAGAAGGCTTTTTATCAAGCTTCGTCTTATTGGCCGCAGCAACGGCAGATGGCTGCACCATTATAATCAGCGACGCGAGAAGAACCGTAAGAGAATGTAATAGTCTTGTAAAAGGCATAAGCAAAATTAACTTTCTGAAAACAATCGGAATCTATTTTTTGCCCTGACTTTATCTGAAGAAATTTTGTGTGTCAATACATTTGTGTATACCATATTTTGAATCGGCATGAAGGGTTACAAGTCGTATTTCTTAATTTGTCTCTCCAAGACAGATTTCAGATATACCCCTTTTGACCCAGGAACAGCAGAATTTCCTGCGCAGCTTCCCCAGGGGTCAGGCTGGTTGTATTGATACGGACTTCCGCATTTTCCGGAATTTCATAGGGGTCATCAATACCGGTGAACCCTTTGATAAGGCCGGCCCTGGCTTTGGCATACATCCCTTTCCGATCCCTTTTTTCACATTCTTCAATGGGCGTTGCCACATGGACCTCAATAAACCCTCCATATGCTTCGATAACTTTTCGTATTTCCGATCGGGTCTTTTTATATGGTGCAATCGGGGCACAGATCGCAATCCCCCTGTTTTTGGTAATCTCGCTGGCGACAAAACCGATCCGACGGACGTTAATATCCCGATGTTCCTTGGAAAACTTCAATTCACTGGAAAGATTCATCCGGACAATATCCCCATCCAGCAAGGTTACCGGCCGTTCTCCGATTTCCAGAAATTTTGAATACAGAACTTTGGCAATGGTGGATTTGCCTGCTCCGGACAATCCGGTCATAAAAACAGTAAACCCCTGTTTTCGTGGCGGTGGGTATGCCTTTCTGAGTTCATTTGAAACATCATCAAATGTAGCCCAAGAGGGAATCTTTTTCCCTGCAATCACCCGTTTCCGTATATCGGTTCCGGAAAGAGAGATGGATTCCGTACCCTCCTTTATCTGGCTCGCAAAACGATACTCATCCTCAAAAGGAAGATACAACATCTCTTCAAACGGAACAATGGTGACACCGATCTCTTTGGACAGATCCGAGGCAAGCTTTCTCGGTTCATCATTTTGATAATATTGCACACCCTTTGGAGACTGATCCGGTACAGCATGACCATGACCGACAATAAAATGGGTACATCCGTAATTTTTTGAGATGATTGTGTGAAGCACCGCTTCTCTGGGGCCGGCCATCCGCATGGCCAACGGCAATAAATTCAGGAGATAGGAGTCCGGCGGATAATGATGGGTTACCTTTCGATAACACCGAACCCGTGTATAATGATCAAAATCCCCTGGTTTGGTCATTCCGGAGACAGGCATGATCAATAAATTGGCTTTGGTTGCACGCATTGCATGAAGGGTCATTTCAAACTGGGGCCGATGTATGGGATGCCTTGTCTGAAATCCGACGACCCTCTTCCATCCCATTTTTTTATAGATATCCCTTATTTCCCTTGGTGTCTGGCGAAGCTGCTTAAAATCAAAATGCAATGGCAGGCTGATCACTTCCAACTGGCCGCCAATATAAAAATCACCTGAAATATTAAGTAGATAATCAACTCCTGGATGATCAATATCCATGGTTCCGTATACGGTCTCTGCTTCTTTTTTTTTATCCGCACGCCATTTATCTTCCACATGCATCACTGCCAGAAGGAATCCCTCAGGATCTCGCAGGGCAACCGATTGTCCGGATTCAATACTGCGGGCGATACTTTCCGTAATATCCAGACACACCGGAACCGGCCAGAGAAGATTGTTCTGCAACCGCATCCGATCCAGAACCGATTCATAGTCTGACCGGTTCATAAATCCTTCCAGAGGAGAAAAAGCCCCGGTTGCAAGAAGCTCAAGATCACAAAGCTGGCGATCATTCAGGATGATATCCGGCAAGCTCATGGCCAGTTGTTTCAATTGCATATTCTTCTCTTCTTCACAAAGAAGATTCACCAGTTTTTCCCCACGGTGTTCCGATGCCTTGTTGGTATTCATGATTGCCCGCTCTTGTTGAAATATTCATTGGTTATCGCTGTACCTTCTGTCGCGGAAAGACTATTATAAGGGATAAGGTAAGTCAAGAATCATCACCTGTTTGTTTCTTGTTAATTCAATCTTTTCAAAGCGGTATCCGGATCGAAAACTGTGTCCCGTTTCCCGGTGAACTTTGACAGGTTATCTGCCCGCCCAGCGTGATGGTTACAAGGTTATAAACAATATGCATGCCCAGACCAGTCCCGCCCTGACCTCTTTTTGTTGTAAAAAATGGATCAAATATTTTTTTTAACGTTGTTTCTTCCATCCCCTTCCCATTGTCTTTATAGATGACAAAGAGATCCCCCTCTTCCGCCCATATATCCAGTGTGATCAGGCCCTCTTCTTTTTCTTCAAAACCATGGGTTAGAGAGTTAAAAACCAAATTGGTAATAACCTGGGAAAAAACACCCGGGAAACTGTCAATGGCAAGGTCGTCAGGGCAGTGAATCTGAACTTGATGAGATGTACGTTTCAGTTTCGGACGAAGACTGATAAACAGTTCATCAATATATTGTTTTAATTTAAACATCCTTTTCACTTCTCCGGATTGATCCACAGCAACCTGTTTGAAACTTCTGATCAGGTCCGCCGCCCGGTTCAGATTTTTATGGATAATGGAAGAGGCTTCTGTGGCAACACCCAGATATTTTTCAAGATCGGAACGTTTCAGATCACCGTTTTTCACCTTCTCACTGAAAACCTTTGTCTTGTCTTCAAGAAAGGAAGAGGCTGTGACACCAACCCCGACAGGTGTGTTGATTTCATGAGCAACACCGGCTACGAGCCCACCCAGTGAAGCCATTTTTTCAGACTCTACCAGATGCTGCTGGGTTCTCTTGATAAATTCAAGCGACTCCTGCAAGGCCCGATTGGCTGCTTCCGCATTATCCTTTGCCTCCAGAAGTTCTTTTTCCTGCTGTTTCCGGATGGTAATATCTCTGGCAACTGCCATCAATCTAGTATGCTCACGATCATTTTCCTTCATCAGGGTGGCTGTCATCAATGAAATGAATTCTTCGCCATCCTGCTTCCTGTGTCTTATTTCTCCTGCATATGCACCTTCCTGTTCCACTTTTTTCAGAAAAGGAATGGCATCGGTTTGGAAATGCTCTTCTGAATAGAATAAGGAGATATGCTTTCCAATCAGGTCTGACTGGGTGTATTGATGCATTTTTGCCCATGCCTGATTGACAAAACTGATCTTTCCGGACAGGTCGGATACGGCAATTCCATCGATGGATTGTTCAACAGCCTTTTCCAGCATGAATGTCTTTTCCAAAGGCCGGCTGATGGAACGTTTCACAATAATGGCAATCAGGGACAAGGCGGTTACAACAACCAAAGAAAAAACGATCAACCCCAGATACCGCTGCCGCATCGTACTCAGACTGATATCTGCGAGCTCCCTTTTCAACAGGTCTGCAAATTCATTGGACCAGTTCGTAAGTTCAATTCGAAGATCCTTCGTATCCTGGGCAAGCTTATAGGCTTTTCCTCTTAACAGCATATCTTTTTCCGAGGTGTTGTAGCCTTCAAAATTATCGGATGAGTCCAGAAAGGAACTTAATTTCGTATATACGGTCAATGAAGAAGCAGTAAATTCATTAAAGCGATCCAGCGTCTTTTTTAATGCTTTCTTTTTATCCTGCGGGATTCCCTCCAGGCTGATAATAACCTCCAGGGCATTTCGTACATTGTTGGCCTTGTATTCAGCAGAATCGATAAAGGATGGCTCTCCCAGCACAACAGCATCATCATAATATTTTATCTGTTCTTTAAATGCCAATAGTGCGAGCTGACTCTGCCGGGTTGCCGGGAATAGATGCTCGGATGCGATATTCAGACGTAATTCCATTTTCTGGCCCAGCACAAAGCCTAATACCATGGAGATCATATACCCGAATACAAGAATGCTCAAACTGAGCCATATTTTAAGGGAGATACTGAATTCTCTCTTCATGCAATCTCCTGGACAGACGTTATGGATGTACCCCTGATTTTATTATTTTGACAAACTTTCTGCCATATCGATAATGGATTCCGGGGAGGAGGATGAACCATCTGATGAATAATATCGCAAACTGACCCCATATGTCAATTTGCTTCAGACAAGCGAGTGCATGTTTTTACACATCCACTAAAACCAATTTGATATAAACAAGGATCTTTCTTGAATACAGGACGGTTTTTTCCGGATTGACACTCAGGGTTGCATTCAATATATTGATTCCAAAACATGTTGATGCCGCCCTTGCCGGAGACTCAGGCCATTCCGGTAATACAAATGGCAAACCATTCGGGGTGTATTGCAAAAAAAATCCGTTTCTGCCGGGAAGAAAAAAACTACTTATGCATCTTAAAATTCCATTTTTACCAATCCGCTCCAATCGATTGTTCAAAAAATTCCGCAGACATTCCAATGACGACATGATACTGGGCGAAGTCCTTCTGAAAAGCGGGATCATTACCGCCGAACAGCTTGAGACCGCATTGTCTGCCCAAAAGGAAAAACTGATTGAAATGGGTAAAGCCATCCCGCTGGGCCTGATCATTGTGGAGTTGGGATATGCTTCGGAAAATGAACTCGTAAAAGAGGTCAATGCGCATTACAATCTTTCCGTATCGTCACTTTCCGATAACATTCGGGAACTTGTCGGTAAAGTCAGGGGCACGTTTACAGAAAGGCTCCCGACTCCGAAAATACCGATCTGGTTTCAGTTATCCATGACTACGATATTTGTCGTTTCATTAACTGCACTGGTTTTCAATTATGTATTTTTAAAGCGCCAGAAAGAAAACCTATACCAGCAGATTGTGAAAATCGGCATGGTGAGTCTGAATTATTTTGACAATAACGCCAAGATTCCGCTGATTGAAGACGATGTCCTGCAACTGAATACACTGGTAAAAAATGCCGGCCAGGTAGATGGAATCCAATATGCGTTTATCACGGATAATCAGAATAAAATAAAAGCACACACCGATACTCAAAAAATCGGCCGGCCAATGGATGTGTTTCAGAAAATCCGGAAAAAAACCAGCAAAGGAAATGACCATTTTTTTGTTCATACACCGGATGACGGCAGTCAGATCCTCAATCTGACCCGGGCAATTCATTTTCAAGACAAACCGCTTGGATTTGTTCACGTTGGGGTATCTATCGATTTTATCGAGGAAATGATCCAAAAAGAAGAAACCTCCATTATTTTCATCACCCTGTTGATTGTCCTTCTGGGTATCATCATGTCGGTCATTATGGGTTTTCGATATTCCATACCGATTTCAAAACTGATGGTTGCCACCAGAGAAACCAGCAACGGCAATTATCGCCACAAGGTTATCCTGAAACGGAATGATGAACTGGGAAATCTCGCGACAGCTTTCAATGAGATGAACGAAAAACTCTGGAAAAACTCCCTGATGCAGGAATCCTTTGGAAAATATGTCGGGAATGAAATCCTTGAAATGATCATGGCCAATCCCCAGAACACCTGGTTGAAAGGGCATCGCAATGAAGCGACTATTCTTTTTGCGGATATCAGAGGGTTTACCTCCTATTCCGATTCAAAGGAACCGGAACAGGTGGTTGCCATGCTGAATAAATATTTTGAGATTGCGACCAATGCCATTCTTGAATACGGTGGATATGTTGATAAATTTGTCGGTGACGCGGTATTGGGTGTTTTCGGTGTCCCGGTGTATCGTAAAAATCATGTGGAGAGAGCGGTTAAGGCGGCATTCCGGTTACAGCAGAAGTTGCAGGAAGCGAGCAAAACTGATAACAAATTGTATGCTGCTGTGGGCATAGGCATTGATACCGGGATTGTTGTTTCAGGCAACATCGGATCTCAAGCCAAGATGGAATATACAGTAATCGGCGATAGTGTCAACGTGGCATCCCGGCTGAACGGACTTGCCAGATCCGGTGAAATTATCATCAGCAGGAATGTCGTTTCCATAATAGAGGGAATCATTGAGATCGAGGCTTTGCCGGTCCAGAACATAAAAGGCAAAACACAACCGATCGAGGTATTTAAGGTTTTGAATATTCATGAAAGGCCGAATGTTACGATTTAAATTCCAATTTTTAGTGATTCTCTTTATTTTTACCATACTGATTCCCCTTCTTTTTTCCGCATGTTCATCCATCCCGCGGGAACGCAAACTGGATGATTTCATCATCGTCCATACCACGGAAGAGGATTCTCCGGATCAACTGGCCATGCAATATCTGAAACATCCATCTGAAAAATGGCGGATACTGGATTTTAACCAGGTGGATTCAGTGATTCCCGGCCAGGATATTGTCATTCCCCTTTCACCTTATCAACTGGGAGGAATTACACCGGAAGGATATCAGATCATACCTGTTCTTGCCTACAGAGATTTTTCCAAAGAAGCATCAGAACTGCCTTTTGAAAAACAGATGGCGTATCTGAAAAAAAATGATTTTCAGGTTATCTCTCTGGACCAGCTATATTCTTTTTTCCAGTTCAAGGAAAACCCTCATAAAAAATCGGTTCTTCTGATCATCGACAGCACAGATCAGAGTATATATGATCATGCTTTTCCGATACTCCGGAAATATCAGTTCCCCGCAGTTGTTTTCATCACACCGAACCAGGTTGGAAAAGAAAAAATGATGAACTGGAAACAGATCGCCCGGATGTCGGAAAACAGAATCCAGATTCAGTGCAGGATACAAAATGATGTATACCGGTTCCCTTCAGACAGCACTTTTTATGGATATTTTCAGAAACTGAGCAAAGCCGTTGAACAGGCAGCCGGCCTTATGGACAAGAATCTTAATAAAAGATGCGGCTTCTTCCTCTATCCACCTGGAAATCACAATTCACTCATCGTCCATATTCTACAAAAAGAAGGCTTTCAAGGCGCATTCATGGATCAGGAAGGTGACAATCCTTTTTTTACAAATCCTTACGGAATTCATTGTTCCCAGGTATCCCTGGATCTGGATGAAAAGAAATTTGAAACATTATTAAAGGTTTTTCAAAAGCATAAAATAGAATGATTCAGCGCCTTCACCATATACCCATCATCCTCCTGTCTGTTTTCTGGGCTGCGGGATGCGCACATTTTTCAGAAACATTCACGGAATCACCTGGTTCAGGAGCATCCGGTTCCGGTTATTATCTGGAAAAGGCCGATAACCTGATCCAAAAGGACGAGCTTCAGCTTGCAGCCGGCTATCTTGAAATCGCCCGGCAACTGGATACTGAAAACAAAAAAATATCACTGAAAATAAACATGGTAAAAGATGAAATATTCAAAAAAGCAGATCATCATTTCAAAAAGGGATCGGCTGCCCTGGAACGTCATGACCGGTCATCGGCCTGTGAAGAATTCTTAACCGTGTTGCGCTATTTCCCGGAACATAAAGCAGCCCTGAACAGTCTGAAAAATAAAATCCACCCGGAAACCCATTTTACCTATTCTATTCAAAAAGGGGATACCCCCCGGACCATAGCAGAAAAAGTTTATAATAATGCAGACCTGGCTTTTCTGGTTGAATACTTTATCCCAGCCGAAAAACAGGGAGGAGAAGCATCTCTCTGCCTGATCCATCTTCCGGTCCTCGAAAAAAAATGGATACAGCATCCCCGCCGGGAAACAGTAACGATCACTAGCGTGAAGTCAAAACCGGACGATGAAAAGGATGATCAGAAACGGGCACTGGCCAAACAGCTTTTTGAAAAAGGAAAATATGAAAAGGTCATTCCCCTTACACAGGAGATGGTTGAAAAAAAACCGGATGATCCGGAGGTGATGAAACTGTATAACTATTCCTGTTATTATCAGGGGAAGCTGTTGTTCAAGAAAAAACAGTTTATACCGGCCATGAAAATGCTGAATCAGGTCACAATGGAGCTGACAGAAATGGATCGATTGAAATCCGATCTCAGAATCGCGATGCAAAACCAATCCGAGATTCATTATCGACGCGGCGTTACTTTTTTTGTAAATGAAGACCTGGAAAAAGCCATAGCCGAGTGGGAAAAAACCCTTGCACTGGCGCCGGAAAATCAAAAAGCCCGGAAGGCGATGGAAAATGCAAGGAATCTATTACAAAAACTGGAAGGCGTTCAATAGAAATTAAAACGCCCGAGCCAGTTTCAAAAGTCTGTTTTTGTCATTCCGGCGAAAGCCGGAATCCAATATTTTCAGTGTGTTTCTGGACACCGGCTTTCGCCGGTGTGACGATTTCGAACGTTTTGAAATTAGCTCGCCTGACTTGTATTAACGGAAGGATGAATTGGATCATGAAAATATTGATTTGCGGCAAAGGCGGGAGCGGGAAAAGCACCTTATCGGTTCTGATTGCAAAAAAACTGAATACCATGGGATACAAAGTTCTGCTGGTTGATGCGGATGAGTCCAATTTTGGACTGCACCGGCTGGCCGGCATGCCCCTGCCCCAGGACATGATGAGCAATCTGGGCGGGAAACAGGCATTCAAGAAAAAAATGAACCAGACCTTTCCTTCGGATAGTAAACCATTCAGCCGGAAAACAGAGACCCATGAGCTGCCGGAGATCTGTGTTACGGAAGCCAATGGAATCCGGCTTGCGGTAATCGGAAAGATCCACCATTTTGGAGAAGGATGCGCCTGTGCCATTGGAATGTTGTCCAAGCAGGTTCTGTCCAGTCTGGCAGTTGAAAAAAACGAAATCGTGATTGTCGATACCGAGGCCGGCATCGAACACTTTGGCAGGAAAGTGGATGCAGAATGCGACCTGATTCTCGGCGTGATCGATCCAACCTATGAATCCCTGATGATGTCAAAAAAAATTCAGGAGATGGCTGAACAGGCAGAAGTCAACCTTTTTTTCATCCTGAACAAGGTGGACCCCAGAATCGAGGAGACCATGACCGGCAATTTTGACAAGGAAAAAATCATCGCAAGAATTCCGCAGAATGATCAGATTTTCATGGAAAGCTTTCAGGGATCAGCTCTGACGGCAGAACTTCCGGCCATTGATTCGATCTGCCAACGGATCCATTCAATCAAACAGGATAGGCAATAAGAGGTTGTGATGAGACAAGGGCCAATGCAGATATCGTACAGGTTTGATTCCAATTTTACAAAACTGGGAAAGCAGCTTCTGATTGTTTACGGGGTAATCTATGTGATTGAGCTGGTCTGCGAACACTGGCTGAATATTCCTGTTGTGGCGTTTCTTCAGCTCTACCCTTTGCAGCATCCGGATTTCCGATTCTGGCAGGTCATTACCCATCCGTTTATTCATGATCCATCGGCACCGATCGCATTCCTGATCAACAGTATTGTATTCTACTTTTTTTCCGGTTCAATCGAGTCTTCTTTGGGCGCCAGACGATTCCTGATCCTTTTCTACACCTCCGCGCTTGGAAGCGCTGTCTTTGGATTGCTGCTCAGTTCCGTTGCCGGCTTTCATCAGCCGTTTATGGGAATGCTTTCCAGTCTTCTTTCACTTGTGGTGATTTTTGGTCTGCTCAACCCGGAAACCAGCATTCTGTTGTTCTTTGTAATTCCGGTCAAGGCAAAATATATCAGTTATGGAACAATACTGGTCACGGCACTGACTTTTCTGGCCAAGGCAAATCCTTATGGAGCATACCATCTTGGGGGAATATTGGCTGGATGGATTTACTGGATCGGCCCTGACCATTTTTTCAGCGTAAGCCGCCTGCACATGCATTATCTGGAATGGCGGTTGAAGAAAAAAAAATCACGCTTCCGGGTAATCAATGGTGAAAAAAAGGACAATGACAAACCAACACTGCATTGATTTTTGCGGCCAGGAGAAAACATCCAATGTCCGTTTCCCCCTTGATTGAAAACAGTTTTCACTTTCTCGTCGACCTGTTTTTTGCCGGATGGCCTCAGCCGGTCCCGACACTGGAAAAACTGAAAGACTGTAAAATCATATCGCACAGAGGAGAGCACGATAACCGGACGGTTATTGAAAACACCATGCAGGCCTTTGATATTGCAAAAAAGGCAGGCGTATGGGGAATCGAGTTTGACATCCGCTGGACAAAAGATCTTTATCCGGTTGTATCTCATGATCCAACCCTGATCCGTTTGTTTCATACAAGCCGCAGAATTTCCGAACTCTCACGGGATGAGCTTAAACAGGATTTCCCGATGATTCCTTCGCTATCTGATGTGATTCAAAAATATGGAAAAACCCTCCATCTTATGGTGGAGATTAAAGAAGAGGCATACCCGGACCCGGAATATCAGAATCAGGTGCTGAAAACCCTTTTCAGCCCTTTAACACCCAAAAAAGACTTCCATATCTTGTCCCTGTGCCCTGAAATGTTTTCCATCCTGACTTTTGTACACAAATCCGCATTCCTTCCGGTCTCGGAAATGAATTTTATCCATTTGAGCCGGCTGGCTTTTAAAAACCGCTATTGCGGAATATCCGGTCATTATCTGTTTCTTTCCAACCTTCTATTGAAAAAACATCGAAATATCGGCCAGAAAACCGGTACGGGTTTTATCAGTTCCCGGAATGTCCTGTTCCGGGAACTGAACCGGGGTATAGACTGGATTTTTTCAAATCATGCGGTCAGATTACAGAACATACTCAATGAAATGATTGAACAAGCTGATTCCCAGGCACGCTGATCACATGTTGAATAGATATGGCATTTATGAAGAAAAAAGTTGTAATACACTCGCAAAACGTTTACTTTGTATTACATATAAGGACACAGGAGGTGATTTATGAGTACCACGATTTCAGTAAGGATTCCTGACAACCTTGCTATAAAACTATCTGAAATATCATTAGAAACTGAGCGACCAAAGTCTTTTCATGTTCAAAAAGCCTTGGAGACATATTTAAATGAGCTTGCCGACTTACAAGTTGCCTTTGATCGGTTGCACGATACTTCTGATCCAGTTGTTTCTCTTGCAGATATGAGGAAAGAGCTTGAGTTATAAGATTGCATTCAAAAAGACAGTCGCTCGTGATCTAAAAAAAATAGATAAGAATCAAGCCGATAAAATTTTACAAAAAATCGAACAGGAACTACCTGATAAGGCAGACAGTTTTCCCGCATTAACCGGAAAATTTTCAGGCCTGCGAAAATTTCGGATTGGAGATTATCGAATAATTTATTCAATCGTTGATGATACAGTATTGATTTTAAGAATTAGACATCGGCGAGAAGCATATAGGTTGAAAAAATAACCACACAATCGTATCAGACGTGAAGCGGTAGGGATACCAGCTACACGGCATCCCTACCGTATCCTTCTATTTCCCCAAAGCACCTGTCACAGCTTTAACAGCCATATCCAGATTCATGGTATCGGTATTGATGATCAGATCATAATTCATCGGGTCCGTGATACTGGTATTAAAATATTTCCGAATAAACGACATACGGTCTGATTCGGTTCGCAGAACGCGTCTTCTGGTTTCTTCTTCCGAAGAGCCGTATTCCTTCATTACATTCTGGATTCTTCGATCCAGGGGTGCAATCACCCGGATCCGGAAAGCTCTCTCTTTCTGAAGGATAAAATTCGCTCCCCGTCCCATAATTACTGCTCTGCCATGTTTTCCAATCGTTCCAATAACCTTCATAAGGTGTTTCAGATATTCGTCCGGCCACAAATAACGGTCATACACAAGGGAAGAGATCAGATCTTCGATCACCGACAAACCTTTTTCATCCAGGGTTTCCAACAGCATTTTCTTTGCCTGTGCACTCTCCGCCATCTCATGAATCACTTCCCGATGAAACAGATCAAAGCCGAGCTTATCTGCAATCTTCTGCGCGATCAGTTTACCTCCGCTTCCAGGTTCCCTGGATACGGTAATAACAGAAATTTCATCATGACTGTCGTGTTTTGTACTGGATTTCATCCTTTCCCAGCGCTTTGACTGTTCTTCGACTATCTGCTGAATTGTTCTTTTTTTGGTCATCATAAGCCGCTCCTTTCACCTGTCATTCGAATTCCTCTCAACAATCGTAAAAAATGTTTTCTTGAATTCGAATATGGTCTCCGGTCTTATTTCGTTAAATGAATCAACGAATCAGAAATCGTATGAAAAGAAAGCCCCTGAAACAAAAAAAACCGATTACATATCAATAGATTGAGAATCAGTTGGAATGGAGATGAGAATCTGGCATCGTTTGAGGTGTATGTTTATCCGATTATAAGAAAAACAGTGAATTGAATCAAGGGAAAAACTTTCTATATTCCGCCACCGGCTCAGATATATGAAATCTTTTTTCCTTTTTAAAAAAGATTACCACCTTTATAGTGATAGATTATCAGATTAAATATTATTGAAATAGCGCCCCAATAACGGTCTGTCTTGTAATCGTGTTATGACTTGTTCCAATCGTCGCGCAATCACACTCATTTCATCACTAATACGTCTAATTCCAGCATCTTGTCTTGCTGAATGATTCGTAATTTTTTCTTCCAGCCCTGCAACTTCTATTTGCAATTGCCCCTGTTGCGATGACAGCGTCTGGGCCGAACGATGAAAACCATCTATTTGCTGAGTAAGGTTCTGTACCAAGATATTTTGTTTATTTAAAAAATCAGTCAGATTTCGCTCAACACCTTGTTGATGCTCGCTCAATTCTTTCTTGACATATTTCTTAAAAACCTCCATTTCCCCATGCAAGCTGTCATGTAGTTTTTCTGTTTTTTCTTCTATTCCCCTTTCTGCAACTTGTATTTTCGCCCTAAAATCCTTTTCAATTTCATCAATCCTGATTTGAATTAATTTCTCTGCCTGGCTCAGATTTCCTTTAATTTCGACCCCCAAGTCCTGTCTCAAGCTATTCAATAATCGCTGCAATTGATTAGCCTGTGCAATTATTGTTTCACGGTCGACCGCTGTTTTCTTCTGATGTTCCCGAGACAAGAGTTCAAGTTCTTGATGGTTAATAAGGGTCTGATGGATTTCGTTAATTAGACTCTCCCTTGCCTTTGTAATATCCGATTTTAAATCGTCCCATTCCACATGAATATCTTGAAGAGATTCCTGTGCTTCTATAATTTCCCGCCAGATGCCCTCTGAAAAGTCTTTTTTTTGTAGTGCATCTGCTTTTACCTCAGCCAATATTTTTGCAGCTGTAATGGCCCCGTCCATACGCTCATCAAACTCTCGAAGTTTTTTTATAATTCTTTCTCTATTGGTGATTTCAGGCATTCAGTATTTCCTCCATTTTTTCCGCTTTCCTTCGATAATTATCTGTATCAGACGGAAGAATCTCATCAATCAAGACAAAAAAATCAAGACAATCATACAACGCGAAAATCTGAATATTATCTATATGTCGCAAATTTCTAATTTCTTCTATCAGGAATTGCCATCCTTCCAGGGAATCGCAGGTCGTATCCTCGACATTCAAAAGTAGCAAAAGGTCAGGTTTGAACTGTGGATCGGAAGTTTTAAATAACTCACGCAATTGCAAAAGAGAAATCATCCTTTCGTTAGCGGTCCGCAACAACCTTCTAGTGTTGGCTCCCAATTCCGCCTGCGGTGAAAATTCCCTTGTAAGATAAAGAGCCGGGAGGTTGTTTGGATTGCCTTCTATCACAGCGCGGGCTCTGCTGTATGTTGCGGTACGATATTCGCTAAATACCTCACAAATCTTTCTCAGCTTATCGATATCCAACTCGTTACGCTTAAACAGTTCATCAAGTTCAAGATTTGTTGATTCCACACTCAGATTTTTCTTTCTTGGCCGGACACGATCAAGAAAATCCAGCTCTGGAGAACAAACATTGCAGCACCCGCATTCATAGTTTTCTTCTACGCTGTCCTTTTTCTCAAAATGTGGCAAAATTATTTTCCTCTGGCACTTCTCGCTGCTAACAACACTGAAAAGATTCCACAGCATATCATACCGCATCTTAACAACATCTTTGTAAACATGATCTAATATTAAGAGAAGGTGTTCATAAACAGTTTGAAAAAAATGCGGGAATTGTGGCAGTGTTGCAAAATTATTTATTCTTGCCTGGAAATCGGATAATGGCCTGTAATCCTTAATTCGACTAAGACTGATTGGATTTTTCTTGTCATCATCCCTGTGGCTCATATATGCAATCAGCTTGGTTTGCATTCGATTTTTCCAAAGACATACATCTTCCTCGGTGTCAGGTAATCCCTTCAAACATAACGTTACCTCAAAGCAGGGAGGGTTTTCATAGGAAACCATATAATCTTTAACCAGCCCCAATGTCATCAGCCGATAAAGTGCAATTTCACGACGGCTGATACTACCCGTCCTATACAAGAATTTAATTTTAATTGGTTCTTCAGTCGTTTTGGCATAGCTTGTCAATAATTTATCCAGCACTTTCAGTGTGTAAACAGCATCTGTTTCAGCACCTGGATAACTTCGAGTGATAAAAATATGTTGTTTGCCATAATCGCAAATAGAATTCCGGCTGTGCTGACATCTTCCTGTCCAACTGCATGACGGCCTTTTTGCCCCGTCCATGTTTTCGAGTTCTTTTCGGCATATCTCACTAGGCGAATCAGCAATCAAAGCGATATGGGCGCGTTCATTATCCCGCCCGGCGCGACCGACTTCCTGATACCAGGATTCAATACCGGATGAAAGAGATGTGTGGATGACAAATCGCACGCTACCTTTGTCGATTCCCATACCAAACCCTTTGGTGGCAATAAGAATGTCTAAATGACTGTTCTTAAAATCAACCTGGTTTGTCCCGATAATCTTTTCCCAGGCTTTAACACTATATGGTTTCAAATCATTATCAAAAAATCGTTTGCCACACCGAAGACAGATTTTTTGCCCGGCAATCCTGACTGAAGGAACGTCTTCCTGGTCAAACATATCCATATTATCGTCATAGTCATTTGTTCTGATTGGAACGTTTCCCTGACTGTTGTAATTATAAGAGTGACAATAAGGGCACAAAGTCGGCGGCTTGCTGGCAAACACTCGAACCTTACCGCTGGAAAATGCACCAAGGTCGTACTTGGGATATCTCCCGCGCCGGGTCATATAAACCTTATTTGGTTCAACATCTTGCATGGTTTCAAAGAGATAGTGCGATGTTCCATCTTTTACCGTACTTTTCCCATGCGGATTTGCATAGATACAGAATACGATACCGACATCCTTTTCATTGCGACTGTTAGTTCGATCAAGCATTTCAGAGAATGAATTTTGCTTGAGAGCCTTTGGCAAATCACTCAGCAGTATTTTATGAAAAACCTTTGTTTTGCTCTCCCCATCATTGACAGTGACAATCTGGAAACTGAAACGTTCCCTGTCCGCCACCGTATCACGCACAACATCGGACTCAGCAAGCTTAAGAATGTTCCGTATGTCTTTTTCAACCTGCTGCCCTGCTGTTGCTGTGAGGGAGATGAGACTCAGTTCCGGATTTTGTTTGGCTAATTCCTGTCGCATCCAGGGCAATTTCAAATAGGACGGCCGAAAATCATGACCCCATTCGGATATGCAATGGGCTTCGTCAATGGC
>DYJC01000033.1 GCA_020723305.1 Desulfosudis oleivorans | reverse complement strand
ATAGACGATAGCACAAAATTAAAATAATTTCGAGTATTTTTTTGCCGGGTTAATATATCCCGGTCTACAGTTGAAGCTGTTTTTTACTAACGATCCCTAACCCACTCAGGCAGTGAACGACTCCGCTATAAAATCATTCATTCCGCTTGTCCTATAATAAACTGGATTATGCTGGTCATTCGAAAAACTTTGTACAATTTGTCAACAACGTCCCCATAATTCTAATTCTCTGAAAAGGAATAAACCCCGTCATTCCGGGCGGAGCAAAGCGGAGACCCGGAATCCAGGTGATTCATCAAAACCACTGGATTCCGGCTTTCGCCGGAATGACAAAAAAAAAACTTGAACATCGAGTTTAATAATATAATTTAACAATCTGGTTTATTGTCTGACACAGTCTTCTCATGGAAAAGATAGCTTGGGCCAAATCCACCAGCATCATGAATCTGAAATTTCAGATCTTCTGCTTGACTTGTACACAAGTCATTATTATTAGAGATTTGAAACTGGTAATGAGCAACATTAGCAGGTAAAATAAGATTACCTACTGAATTGAGCCCTTCTAAACCAAGTTCTGTCAGAGAAGAATTGGATGAGATAATTAGACTTCGACCAATTGTAGATAGATTTTTTAAACAGGTAAGACTGATAATTGCACTATTGTCAATTATTTTCAGGTCACCTTCTTTGATGGTAGCAAGACTCTCTAAACCTTCGAGGGTAGTCAGAGAATCATTCTCGGAAATAGCTAAGCCACCATCTATTGATCCAATATTTTTTAACGATTTTATGCTGGACAGGGCTCCATTTCCTGAAAGGCTTAGATAGCGTATCTTTGTAAGTCCTTCTAATCCGTCAAGACTTGTTAAAGAATAATTATCTTGAATTGTAAAAAAGGATTGCACGGAATTAAGATTTTCCAAACCCGTAAGGTTAACCAAAGAATTATTTAAGCCTATGTATAGCTCATTTATGCTGGAAAGACTTTCGAGTCCCGCAAAATTTTCTATAAGTTTGTTGCTTTGAATAAAGACTTGATTAGCAACAGATCTTAAATTCCTCAAGCTTTCAAGACTGGTCAGATTATCATTACGTTGAATGTATAAATCCTTACCCACAGTAGAAAGATTTTCTAAACCTTTCAAGCTTGTCAAATTGGTATCTGAAATGTAAAGGCTGCCTCTAACGGTTTCAAGGCTTTCTAAGGCGTTAAGATTGTTCAAATTGGATGATTGTATAACTAAATCTCCATAAACTGTTTTAACACCAATTAAAGCATCCAAGTCTATTTCATCATGAACCCTATAAGTGCTATTTTCAGTGTTGCTGTCACTACTACTACTACTACCACCACCACAACCAAACAAAACAAAAGCAGTAAGTGTTATAATCAATATAAATTTATAAATATTCCAGTCTGTTTTTAAATTTATTAAATCTCTCATCCAGCAACCCATAATCCTGTCTTAAAACAATTTATTATAAGAAAAAAATCAGAATTGTGTTTACCACACAATAAATGATAGGGCAAGTTTGAATTAGGAGCTTATGGCACGTTGTTGACAAATTATACAAAGCATTTCAAATAACCACCATAATCCAATTAATTTTTAGAGCCGGAGCGCAATGAATGATTTTATAGCGAAGTCGTTCACTGTCTGAATGAATTAGGGCTCGTCGGCAAAAAACAGCTTCATTTCCCGGCTGTAATTTGATTCTGATATCTTTGGCGGATTTGCGGGCGTTCTTTAAATTCTACACTCCTGTTTTTTGCTTACGAGCCCTTATTCATGAGTTTGAACGACGAAGTCTTAAAATTATTCATGGAGCGGTGTTTGGCGGAGCTTGACTGAAGTTAGAAGTTAGACAGTTGTCCGATGATTTTTCAGATTCGCATAACAAAAACGTTTCTAATCACTAAAAAATGGATACAAATAACATATAATATTGAAATCTTATAATGTTTATGGGTATATATGGGTATATTTATGGATAGGTGGAGGATACGATATGAGAGAACCCATTGTAAACATAACAAATGATATGCTACGGCTCATCTCTGAGATGGATGAATTTAAAGGTGAATGGAAAGCCATTGGTAACTTGGCACCTGATCGGCTGCATGCCTTAAAAAAAATCGCCACCATCGCGTCTGTTGGATCATCCACCCGGATCGAAGGGGTCAAGCTGACCGATCAGGAAGTGGAAGCCCTTCTTGCCGGGCTTGATATCCGTTCCTTTCGTTCACGGGATGAAGAGGAGGTGGCAGGATATGCCGAGGCCATCAATCTGGTCTTTGCGTCATTTGAAGAGATTCCGCTGACGGAAAATCACATCAAACAACTGCATCGAATACTTCTGAAGTTCATTTCAAAGGATGTTCGGCACCGGGGAGAATATAAAAAATTGCCGAACCATGTGGAATCCTTTGATCACAACGGAAAAAGCTTGGGGGTGATTTTTGAGACTGCTTCTCCATTTGATACGCCGATCAAAATGGAATCTCTTGTAAAATGGACAAATCAGCATCTTGAAATCAGCGACCTTCACCCTTTGCTGGTCATTGCCGTTTTTACGCTTCACTTTTTGGCCATCCATCCCTTCCAGGATGGTAACGGAAGGCTTTCGAGAATACTGACCACATTGCTTTTGCTGAAAAACGGGTATTTGTATGTTCCGTACAGCTCTCTGGAGAGTATCATTGAACAGAACAAGGAAGGATATTATCTCTCATTGAGACAATCTCAAAAATCGCTGGATACGGAAGATTCCAACCTGGAAGTCTGGCTGCTGTTTTTCCTCAATTGTATGAAAAAACAGAAAGACAACCTGGCTCAAAGGATTGATTGGGAGAATGTCTTGCGGAAGCTTCCGGATCTGTCGAACAAGCTGCTTGAGATTGTTAAAGCGCAAGGTCGAACGACAATATCGGATATTCATGCCATCACCAAAGCCAACCGCAACACAATCAAGGTCAGACTACGTGAATTGGTATCGGATGGATATTTAAGCAAGGAAGGAGAAGGAAAAGGAACGCGGTACACGCTGGGGAAAAGGGCTTTTTGACAAAGTGAACAAGATCGAGCGCTACGAGGCTTTTTTGTATTAAAAAATCCCTTCTTGACACCCTGCTGTGAAAAGCTTTATGTAAATAGCTTGTTTTTTTACAGGTGAATACGGGCAATGTTTCTGCGCTGTCGTGACCTTGCATTCGGGAAGCGTCACAATATGAACACATCGTTGTTTGGAAAGAATCGCGTGGAATCAGGCTTTTGGGATTATTTTTCAGGATATCAAAGGAGAGCAACATGAAAGATGTGGTGATTGTTTCGGCTTGCCGGACGGCGATTGGGACATTTGGCGGAACTTTGCGGGATATGATTGCAGCCGATATCGCAAAGGTTACGATGAAAGGTGCGATTGAAAGAGCGGGTATTGATCCGGGGCTTATCGATGACGTCCGGTATGGATGCTGTCTGGAGCCGGCCGATACCTTGAATGTCACAAGGGTGGCAGCGCTTCTGGCCGGGATTCCGGATTCAAGTACAGCTGTAACCATAAATCGTGTCTGCATTTCCGGAATGGAAGCTGCTCTTTCCGGCATGGCGATGATTCAGGCCGGCATGGCGGATGTGATTCTTGCCGGCGGTGTGGAGCATATGTCCGGCGTGGCTTATACTGTTCCTTCAGCAAGATGGGGCGCAAGACTTCAGGATCAGACCATGGTGGATACCATGATTCGTGCATTGCATTGCGGTTCTTATGTAATGCCCAATCCGGAAGACGGCCCGGTGAATGCAGAGGAAGCGCCTCTTTGCTATTTCAAGGGGAAACCTTATATCATGGGGCATACCGCGGAGTTTATCGCCCAGCATTGGAAAATCAGTAGAGAGGAGATGGATGCGGTCGCGCTTCGCAGTCACAATGAAGCGGAACGGGCAACAAATGACGGCTCTTTTAAAGATGAGATCGTTCCCATCCATGTTCCGCAACGGAAAAAACCGCCGATTGTTTTTGATAAGGATGAGCACTTCCGGCCCGGACTGACCATCGAAAATCTTCAATCCCTTCCTCCGGCGTTTATTCCCAAGACCGGCAAGGTCACGGCCGGCAACTCAAGCGGATTGAATGACGGCTCCACCGGAATGATTCTGATGTCCGCAGATAAAGCCAAAGAGCTGGGACTGAAGCCGCTAGCCAAAATCGTGGCAACCGGTATGGGCGGATGTCATCCGTCGGTCATGGGGGTTTCGCCGGTGCCTGCCGTAAAACAGCTTATGAAACGCAGCGGATTGACAATTGCGGACTTTCAATTGGTTGAAGTCAACGAAGCGTTCGCCGCTCAGTATATTGGATGCGAAAAGGAGCTGGGTCTGAAACGGGAAATCACGAATGTCAACGGTTCCGGTATTGGTTTGGGGCATCCGGTTGGATCAACAGGCGCCCGGGTCATGACCACTTTGATTTATGCATTGAAAAAAAGAGGGAAATCCCTTGGCCTTGCCACCTTGTGTGGCGGCGGCGGTGTGTCCATGGCTTGCGCTATCGAGATTTTATAGATCTGATCAACCGGATCTGATTTTTCTCCATAATAAACCGAATCGTGAAGCGGCTGTTGTTCAAAACAGCCGCTTTTTGTTTTTCAGATAAAAATTTGCTGAAAAATTGATTGGTTATTTCCACTTGACATTTTGAGATGAAAAAATATAAAGTGCAGCAAATCAGAAATCGATCCAAAATGCATGATACAATTTTGCTGAAAAAATGGTTTTTTCCTACTTCTGCACAACCGGTCCGGATCTCGTCCTATTCTCAACCACATTACAGCAGCGATTCTTGTATAGCGTGTCATAGCTGAATGAATTGATACAAATGATTCCATTGACTTGCTCAAAAGGCAGGACTGCTGCATTCTTATTTGAATTAAAAAGTCGTTTAAACTGTAATCAATGCAGCATGACTCAATAACCGTTCCATTCAAAAAATCAGGTGGTTGATTGTGAAAGAATTCAGAAAAACAGATCAACAGAAGCGGCTGGAAGAAAGTTTGGAAAATCTTCTTGGCTGTCCGGAGCCTGAGAACCTTGAAAGATTGTCACCACAACAGCGGCAGGAAGCGATTCAAAACATTCAATCCAATCAGCTCGAAGTCAAGGGGCTTATTAAAGAACTACTATCTGCAAAGGCCAGGATTGAAACATCCTGCAATCGATATCTGGACCTGTTTGACAAGGCACCGGTCTCATATTTCACCCTGGATGTAGACGGGCGGATTTATGGTGTGAACCTTGCCGGTGCGGAAATGTTTGGTGTGGAGCGTAAGGATCTGATCGGCCGGTCTTTTTCAGACTTTATTCATCCGGATGATCATTCCCGTTTCCGGAGACATGTGGAAGACTGCCTTGCCCGTTATGTGGAAAACACGTTTCGGATTGAACTGGTGAATATTCCGGAAAGTGCTCTGCCGGTTCGGTTAAGGTGTATCGGTGTGAAGGATGAAGAAGGGCGATCCGATCTTCTCCGGATCACAGTGATCGATATGTCTGAATACAGACAGACCGAAAAATTGTTGAAAGAGATTCAGGAAAAGTTCCAAACCAGTATGGATGATATTGAGGACGGATATTATGAGGTGGATCTGAAGGGTAATTTTACATTTATCAATCAATCGCTGTGTCAGAACTTCGGCTATCCTTACGCTGCATTGATTGGAATGAACTATCGGCAGTATACGGATCCGGATACTGCCCGGTTTATGATGAAGGAGTTTAATCAGGTTTATTCAACCCAAATACCGGTCAAGCGGTACGAGTTCCCGGTTATTGCCAAGGGGGGTGAAAAACGGTTTTCAGAAGGCTCCATCTCCCTGATCCGGGACAAATTCAACAATCCAATCGGATTCCGGGGGATCATACGGGATATCTCCAAGCGGAAACAGATTGAGGCCGCTCTCCGGGAATCGGAAGAGAAATACCGGTTCCTGGTGGAAAATGCAACAGATGGTATCACCATTATGCAGGACAAGTCGGTTATATTTGCCAACCAGAAAATGTATTCCATGCTGGGCTATTCGAAGAAGGATATCATCAATACAATGTCCCTCCGGCAATTTGTTCATTCGGAAGATCAGCGGGCGCTGCTTCGCTATTATCTTGAATTCACGAAAAGCAAGAAAAAGCGTGATAAGTTTTTGGTGTTTCGGGGGATCAACAAATCCGGTGAAGAGAGGATGCTTCAGGTCCGGGCGGTCCTGATTACCTGGAGCAAACGACCGGCTGTTCTTTCTTTTGTCCGGGACATCACATCTCAGAAGGCTTTGGAAGAAAAGGTCCAGCATGCCCTGAAAATGGAAGCGATTGGAACCCTTGCCGGTGGTATTGCACATGATTTTAACAATATCCTGGGAGCCATTGTGTTAAATACGGAATTGGCCCTGGATGATATTCAGGTGGGAACAGAAACCGAGTATGCCCTGGACCAGGTATTACAGGCCAGCCAGCGGGCAAAGGAACTGGTGGATCAGATTCTGACTTTCAGCAGAAATGCTGAAGTGATTCGTAAAAGATTGAAGATTGATTCGGTCGTGAGAGAGACCGTTAAAATGCTGCGGGCAATGCTGCCTTCAACCATTGTGATCCGGCAGGATGTTTCAACGGATATATGGACAGTAATGGCAAATCCAACACAGATTCAACAGTTGATTGTCAATCTTTGCACCAATGCAGCCCATGCCATGCAGGAAAAGGGAGGCAAACTCGATATCTCCTTGCAGAATATCGTACTGGATCAAAAATCGATCAATACCACAGGGCTTTCTGCAGGTCGATATGTTCAACTTATCGTTGCGGATGATGGAATTGGTATCGCACCTGAAAATCAGGAGAAAATTTTCGACCCGTTTTTTACGACCAAGCGTACCGGAGAAGGAACCGGTCTGGGGCTTTCCGTAGTTCATGGCATTGTACTCAAGCACAGGGGAAGTGTAGCGGTTAAAAGCAAACCGGGAAAAGGGGCATCTTTCCGGGTGCTGTTGCCGACCATCGATGATGGGGAAGCGGCTATATTGACTTCTGAAAAAAAGATCACAGAGAACGGAAGGGGCAAAACCATTCTGTTTGTTGATGATGAAGAAGCGCTGATTGATGCCGGTCAAAGAATGTTAAAACGATTGGGCTATCAAGTCAAATCAACTTCAAATCCGGTTGAAGCCCTTACACTCTTCCGCAAACAACCGGAAATATTTGACCTGGTGATAACGGATATGACCATGCCGCATATGACAGGTGTTGAACTGGCGAAAAAAATAGCAAATATCCGTCAGGATATTCCGATCATTCTGTGCACTGGTTTAAATGAAAGGGTGTCACTGGAGAGATCAAGAATGCTGGGCATACATGGCTATATTGTAAAACCATACACCCAGCAGGAGGCTGCAAAGATGATCGAAGAAGTTCTGAATGTTGCCTGACTTTCAAGAATGCCATATGCCGTCATTGTGTTCAATGCAACACTCAGATCTGAATAGCCGAAAATCTATTTTTTCTTCTGTTTCTGCTGTCCTACACGGACTTTTTGTTGAGGTGCTTTTTCCACGATATGAGTGCTGCGATTGAATGCACACCCTATTTTAGAGTCACCATCCACCCATCTCATTTGAATGGCGGGGTTCGGGTATACCAAACAGTTTTCATTATTGTCTATTTTCCCGCAGCCTTTGCATTTTTCAACGATATTTCCCATTGTTTCCAACCCTTGTTTTTTTCTAAAATAATTAATAAAAAGAGTATTACGAAGGCATATAAGATAGTCCAGGTAAAAAAACTTGTCAACCTTCATTTTTCAGAATTAAGATGTCCGGCAGGATAAGACAGCGTTTTTGAGCCAATTTCAAAACGATTATAAAGCGTCACACCGGCGAAAGTCATTGCCCGGAAAAGAGCCGAAAATACGGGATAGCGCTACGGTTGCGCCTTGCGGCTTGGAAAACTGCACTGCTTGCCTAATTTTCGCCGGAACTTCAACAACAGACTTTTGAAAGGGTGTAATCAAAACGATTGGGTAATCGAAATCCAACACTTTTAATTGCACCCCTTTTGAAATTGGCTCTTGATTTTCATCATAATAATTGGCAGGCTGTTGTTCTATTTGATGAGAAGTTCATTCGGATAGAAAAATGGGATCAGTATGATAAGGTAATGAAAAATCGATGGTTATCGAACAAGCAAAAGAAGTTCTGAAAATTGAAGCAGAGGGAGTACTTGACCTCATTGATCGTTTGGACAACCGATTTGCTGAAATGGTTGAACTCATTTGCAATTCAACCGGGAAACTGATTGTGAGCGGGATCGGAAAGTCCGGGATTGTCGGGCAGAAGATTGTGGCAACACTGAACAGTACCGGGACACGGGCTTTGTTTCTCCATCCGGTTGAGGCAATGCATGGAGATCTTGGCATTGTGGGTAAGGATGACATCTTTTTGGCATTGTCCAATAGTGGTGAAACAGAAGAATTGAATATGCTCGTTCCTGTAATTCGTGAGATCGGTTGTAAGATCATTTCATTTACCGGCGGAAAAACTTCCTTGTTGGCAAAACTGAGTGATATTGTCATTGATGTCGGGGTTAAACGGGAAGCCTGTCCACTTGGCCTTGCACCAACAGCCAGCACAACGGCTGCCCTTGCAATGGGCGATGCACTAGCAGTTGTATTGATTCATAAGAAAAAGTTCAAGTCGACTGATTTTAAAAAGATACACCCGGGTGGAGCACTTGGGCAGAGGCTGTCGCTGCAGGTATCGGATATCATGTTGAATGGAACAGATCTGCCGATGGTTTCAACAGCAACAGGTATTACAGATACCCTGAAAATCATGAATCATTTTGAGTTGGGAGTGGCATTGATTCTGAATCATGACTTATCCCTGATCGGGATAATTACAGATGGTGATATTCGTAGAATTGTATCGGAAAAGGAATCGTTCAGAAATTGTATGGTGGATGAATTGATGACCAAAAATCCACGTACCATAAACCGAAGTGCACCGGTGTATGATGCTTTAAATATAATGGAGCATTACCAGATAACTGTATTGCCTGTTACAGATACAGCCGGCAAGGTGGAGGGGATACTTCATTTGCATGATATTCTTGGTAAAGGAGCGTATAAATTTAATGGTGCCCCGGAATGATAATAAAAATGAGGTCAACAAGGCCGGTATCCAATTATTTCAATTAGATTCAAAATCGTTTGAAAAATATCCCCAAAAAACATGATCCAATCAAAAAGGGCATGTTGTGCTTATCATATTGACTTTCATGATAATAAAAGTATACAATCCAAACCGGCTATAACTGATCAGGTTGATGAAATCGGAAACCGTCCTGCCATCAATTATAACAAGAATACATAAATGATATAATCATCCTTCAGTAATGCAGCTGGTTTTTTTTGATATGTATTATGCATGTCTTTTGTAAAATCCAAATAAATTAGAGAGGAATCTATGGACTTTCATTCAATTGATACAAAAATACTGAATATTGGTGAACCCAAAATACCATCTCCTGTTTATAATGAGGGAAGTGTTATAGGAGACTATTTTATCCAGGATGATGACCGTGTTTTAATTGATGTAAATACCATAAAAATCTGTAAAATATTAAAGGATGGAAAGGAGATACCTTCTTTCGAAACCGCAGGTCCCAGGAGCAAAATATATTTCGATCCCAGCAAGGTACGATGTGCGCTCGTTACTTGTGGCGGCCTTTGTCCAGGACTGAATGATATTATCCGGGCAATTGTCCTTGAACTTTATCATCGATATGGGGTTCGAAACATCTATGGTATCCGATACGGTTTGCAGGGGTTTATTCCAAGATACGGTCACGATGTGGAAACGCTGTCACCGAGCACGGTTGAAAATATTCTGGATACGGGAGGATCAATACTGGGTTCTTCCAGGGGAGAGCAGGATATTAATGATGTCGTTGACTGTCTGGAAAGGATGAATATCGGAATCCTTTTTATGATTGGGGGAGACGGCACATTGATGGCAGCGAAAAAGATCGCAGAAAACATTCTGGATCGAAATTTGAAAATCAGTATTGTGGGTATCCCAAAGACAATTGACAATGATATTTATATGGTTGCCCGTTCCTTTGGTTTTGATACGGCAGTTGATGTTGCCACCCAGTCGATCAAGGGCGCACATAATGAAGCAGAAAGTTATCCAAATGGAATCGGGCTGATCAAATTAATGGGAAGGCATTCCGGTTTTATTGCAACAACTGCGGTGCTTGCTCAACAGGAGGTCAATTTTGTATTGATTCCGGAGGTGGATTTCGACCTGGACGGCCCCAAGGGCCTGCTTGCCAGGCTGGAGAAGCGGCTGAAAGATAGGAATCACGCTGTTATCGTTGTTGCAGAAGGAGCCGGTCAGAAATTTTTCGAGGGAAACCAAGATGAAAAAGATGCTTCCGGTAACATTCGCTTGAAAGACATCGGGCTTTATCTGAAAAATAGAATCAATGATTATTTTAAAGACAGAAATATTGATATTTCGCTGAAATATATTGACCCTAGTTATATGATCAGAAGTCTTCCTGCCAATGCAAACGACAGTGTGTTCTGCGGTTTTCTGGGAAGGGATGCTGTGCATGCCGGCATGGCCGGCAAAACAAAGCTCATCGTCGGCCATTGGAACAACCATTTTGTTCATGTCCCTATTGATACATCGGCAGGAAAACGCAAGCAAGTCAGTCCTGACGGGAAATTGTGGCAAACCGTTCTGGAATCAACCGGGCAAGGCTCTCTTAAAAATGAATGACAAAATGAGGTTTTGAATCTCTGAACCAGGTACGTTTATTAATTGTTCAGAATGTTTTTAATAACAAAGGCATGCCTTTCGGAAGCTCCTTGATTTGAAGATACCGCACGGATCGCCCTATCTCCCATATCAGCGGCTTTCCGGGGGTTTTGAAAAAGATCCAGAATTTTTGCAGTCAATTCTTTTGCATCCCTGACCACGCCGCCGCCGCCCTGAGTCTCCAGAAGCTCTCTGGCATCTGAGAAATCATCCATGTAAGGGCCATAAAAAACAGGAGTGCCCACAGCAGCAGCCTCCAAAATATTGTGTCCACCAAGGGGCACCAGACTTCCGCCGCAGAAAGCAACTGAAGCTATGCTGTAGGCAGCTTGAAGCTCTCCGATCGTATTCAGAATCAGAACCTTGGGGATCATTCGGTCACCCGTAATTGCTGTTCTGAGTTGATAATCCAAACCTCTGCTGTGCATCAGTTTTTCAATACTCGGTGTGCGTTCAATATGACGAGGTGCAAGGATCAGTTTTGTATCTGGAAAAAATTGACAGACACCCTCATACGCATCGAGTATGATCTCTTCTTCATTTTTTCTTGTGCTTCCTGCAACAAAAATTCTATTTTGAAGATCTAACTTGAAAATGGAACTCATTTTATTTTTATTGAATTCAGCAATGGACGGCTGGACAAGTCGATCATATTTGGAATTGCCATTGATTTGAACTTTTTCCGCAGGTGCACCAAGCAGTTTTATTCTTTCCGCATCCTCCTTTTGAATCATACTGAAGGCTTCAACATGTTGCAGGATATTGTTAAATAATGATTTGTATCGAACATAATTTTTAATGGATCTGGCCGATATTCTTCCATTAATAATCGCGGTTTTCATCCCCATCCTGTGTGCTTCATACAGCCAGTTTGGCCAAATTTCCGTTTCAATGCACACCAGAATATCCGGTGTAAAAAAATGAAGTGCTTTTCTTACGGATGCAACAAAATCCAGGGGTGCGTAAACACAATAAACCTTTTTCCCGAGAAGTTGAATGGCAGAAGATTGTCCGTGTTTCGTGGTGGTAGAAAAAACAATCGTGCAGTCCGGCACAATTGCAAGCAGTTTTTCAATAATCCCGGTTGCCGCATTGACCTCGCCTACAGATGCTGCATGGATCCAGATGACCGGCTGACGATGCTTCTTGTGAAAAACCAGCTTGCCATAGTTCCCAAGACGCTGATCCATATCCGGATAGGATTTTCCGCTCACTTTTTGAAAAAGCCGGTATGCCGGAGAAAATGAATAGTAAAGTCCAGTTGTCAGATAGCGATAGATGGAATAAGGAAAGTTCATTTTGCAATACCGGGTAAGGATTTATTCATATGGAAGCTCTGAAAATTTGTCCCCGTTGATTTGCAGAATAAATAATTCCTTGTTTGCTTCCCCATTTGGATTGAAGGAGGTTTTTCCCGTGACACCCTGGAAATTATTCATATTGAGAAGCTTATCTTTTATGGAATCACGGGATTGCAGATCCGGGCTGCCAAGAGTCTGAAATACCATCAGTGCGGTATCATATGCGATCGCTTCAATAAATCCAGGCTGTTCACCATATGTTTCTGTAAAGTTACGGACAAAGTTGATAACTGTTTCATTGGAGCTCTCTGCAAAAAAGATTTCCGGCATGATTGCCCCTTGCGCATGCTGTTGTGCCATTTGAATCAGTTTGTCGGAATGCCATAGGTTGGTGCCCAGAAGATAGACGTTTGTTACATCGTAATAAGCAAGCTGGGGAAGGATCAGGCCGGATTTTTCAGGGCCGTCGGGTATGAATATGGCATCAAAATCCACAACCGGTTTATCGGATTGTTCTTTACCGGAAACATTGTGATATCGGCCGGTCAATTTTTTAATGGGTATTGTAAAATCAGTCTGATCAGGCTCATACGGTTCAACACCACTGATTTCTCCGTTGTGTGCGATTACATGATCCCAAAAGAGATTCATGAATGTTGTTCCATATTTCTCGTTTGGGTATAGGATGGCAAATTTTTTGAGTCCTAAATGTTCTATTGCAAATGATGCCATGGTTTTCATCTGCATCTCCGGTGTAAGAAAGTTCCGGAAAACATAATCTCCGATATCTGCAACTCCCTCTTTTTGTGTCATGGTAATGATTGGTATTTGAAGGGACTGGGCTTGCTTGGCAGCTTCGGTTGCATTGATAATCGGGCCGATCAGGACAGCAACTTTTTGGTCGGCAAGCTCGTTCACAATCGCTTCGGTCGTATCCGGACTTCCTTCTGTATCCCGAATAATCAGTTTGATATCGACCTTTGGGTTTAAATTGCCGTATTGCATGAGTGCAAGCTCGATTCCCTTCAGCGCTTTTGCGCCAAAGGTTTCATATCGCCCACTCAAAGGCAGCAGGCACCCCACTGCGTTTTGTTCATATTCAGACCTATTGGTCAGGGTTTCCATAAACCGATGAGCATCTTCAACATATCGATGCTCAGGGTAGGTGATCGTAAAATGGGTCAGTTGTTTGGCCGCATCTTCATATTGTTTATTTTGTGCAAGCTTTAATCCCAGCTGGTATTCAAAATAACCTTTCAGATTATAGTCTTCAATCAGGAGAGAAACCTTTTGAATCTCTTCAGCAGTTAAATCCGATGCGTATTTTTCCAGTTTTACAAGAATTTTGATTCTTTCTTCTTCATTTTCAGTGGCCACATAAACCTTGATGTAGGATTCAACGGATTTGAAGATCAGCCCGGTTGCATGATATGCATCTCCCAGGATTGCATGCTTTCTTAAATAAATATCCCTTGGGATGGATTGATCATCCAGTTTTTCTGCCTGACTCAGTACCTCTTTATAATCGCCTTCATGATAGTAGGTTGTCAGGATGCCGAATATGGCTTCGGTTATGAATTGATTTTCCGGCACGGTATCGATCATTTTTTGATAGTTTTTTCGAGCTTCTGCATATCGGTTCTGTACAAGATACATTGTGCTGATTTTCATAAATATGGAGGGCACAAGCGGACTCTCCGGAAAAATATTGATATAGTCCTGATATAATTGAATTGCAGCCTTATATTCCTTTGATTGAAATTTCATTTCAGCTCGCTGAAACAGTTTTTCTCCAGGAGGAGCCAGAGTGGGAGGGGATGGGGGCATCTTCCGCTGAGCACAGGAAAAAACAACAATGCTGCAAAGCAATAGGGCAAATGTGATAACCGGTTTACGAAATGTCATAGATTCTTTAATTCCCTACAGGTGAAAAAAATGCCAAATACAGGAGCCAATTTCAAAAGTCTGTTGTTGTAGTTCCGGCGAAAGCCGGACTCGAAGTAAAGTGTAACACTGTCCAGTATTTCTCGATGAAAAAGAAACCTTCCCAAAGAAAGTGTAAGACCTTTTTTAGTCGTTAAGTATATGCGAAGGGTATATATGTGTCAATACCTTCTCGATTGTGTATGGGGGCTCTTGTTTTTTTATGCTATCTGTTTTAAATATCAGGCCGTAGAAAAGGAAAGGCTTTTTAACGGGTTCCAAGGGCAATTGCCTGTGCATGAAAGGAATGAATATCTGTCTGAAACAGCGGCAATGGTGATGGGATTATGAAAAAGAACGTTTATTTTTTTTTGTTTTTTCTGTTATCGATTTCACTTTTCGGGTGCGCCACAAGAATGGTGTCAACCAGCTCACCATATTATTCGAAAATTGAAAATGAATATTATTATTTGAGTATAACCCCCTTAAGCACAAATGAACGGCATTGCGGTTTTCGACTTATTCTGAAAAACAAAACAAGCAAAACAATGATCCTTGACTGGAATAAAACGCACTATCTTCAAGACAATGAACGAAAGGGAAGCTTTATCTTTGATGATGTCGATTATGAAAACCGAAATGGCCTGAAGCGTCCCGAAAAGATAAGGGCATGGGATATTTATATAAAAACAATATGGCCCAGTGTTTTGGCAAGTGGGGAACGGAATCAGTGGACACAGATGCCGATGGAGCCCGGCAGACAAGGTGTGGAGGTCACCATTGTATTGGATGGTAAGATTTTTACCGAAAAGCTGGATGTTCAGTTGTCCATCCTTGCAAAATAAAGGGATGGAGTCAAAATTGCGGTTCTATTTTTTTTGAGTACCCAGTTGTTGAATCGCCTTTTCGGCTGCCTTTTTTATTTCTGTATTTTTTTCTTCCGCCATCATTTTTTCAAGCCCTGCAGTAACATCCGGATCTTTGAAATTATTTTTCATGAGGGTGTTGACCGCAGCCAATCTGACTTCTGCAACCGGATCTTTTAAGGTTCGTGTAAGGGCTATGGTAGATTCTTTGCTTCGGTAACCGATTTTGCCTAGAGAGATTGCCGCTTCTTTTCGGAGATTTTCATTGCTGCCTTCCAGCGCACTTGTCAATGATTGCAGAGCGTATCTTCCTTCCGGACCGATATTTCCCAGAGCTTTGGCAGCATTGATGCGGACCTCTGCATCTTCATCTTTTGCCAAGGCATATGTTAGGGCCGGAGCGGCGTTTGTTACGTTTTTTCCCATATTGGACAGGGCTTTGGCAGCATAGCCTCTGATGAGAGGGTCCGGATCTTTCAGGGATCGCGCAAGAACATCGATTGCCGGTTTTGAGGATGGGTCCGCCTTGCTCATGGCAAAAGCAGCCTGTTCGCAAATAAAGACGAGTTTTTCATTTTCAAAAGTATCTGCCAGCATCGACGTGGCTGATTTTGAGTCTGGCCCGAAAAGTCCAAGGGCTTGAGTTGCCGACACACGAACCTGGATGTTGGGGTCTTTTAACGAAAGGTCGATAATTCCGGGGATTGCCGCTTTTGCTTCTTTGCCAAGTTTCGGGAGTACCAGACAGATTTCTGACCGGATCAAAGGACTCCAGTCTGATAATAGATTGGTCAGTGCCGGCACAGCCATTTCAGCATCAGGCCCGATTTTGCCAAGTGTACGGATTGCCTCAATACGTGTGTAAACATATGAGATCATGTAATGATCATCATTTTTAATCACCGTGATTAATGCCGGTACTGCTTTTTTGGCTTTGGGGCCCATTTCTCCCAATTCACGTGCAGCTTCTTTTGCCCTTGACCAGCCTTCGGATTGAAGTGAATTCACAAGGATCAGGACAGGCAGATCCGGGTCAAGCTCGGAACCGATATTTTCAAGCGCTCTGGCAGCTTCATTTTTTACTTCATAATGACGGTCGTTTAATGCCAGTTTCAGAGCCGGAACAGCTTCTTCCGCTTCCGGTCCGATATTCCCCAACGCCTTGGCTGCTTCCTTGCGTATGAACCAGTCTTTATCTTCAAGTGCGTTGAGCAATTTTGGGATGGCTTCAAGCTCTGCCATTTCTTCTTTTGATTTTAAATCATATTTTTTTTGCCAGGGGGTACAGCTTGTCATGATGGTCATGATGATGAGCAGACAGGCGAGGGGGGAAAAAATAGAAAACCATCGGGATGTCAAAGGATTGTCTTCTCGGTTTACCAACATTCAATAACCTCCATGAAAACCTAATCGGCTGAAAAACGAATGAAAAAAGAACCTCGCTACAGAGGGATATTTGTATAAATAATGTGGTCTTGACTGATATACCCTTCACTATCTTCAACCTGGAACCGAAACATTCTTTCATAGCCAGGACCGTCAATGATGTAATAATCTTTTATTTGTAGAAAATATTCAATATGTGTTTCGGTTTCAGTCTCAGTGAACTGATCCTCCGAGACCACAATGTCCGGTTCGATGTCCGTCGGGATGGAGTACCGTCGCGGCCCGTCATATGGGGTAATGGGGAAAAAATGGTTGCTCCCGAATTCATAAAAAATTTCCTCACCATAGTAAGGAATCTCTCCTTTTTCCGGGTCCGGGCATCCCGAGCCTTCACAATATATTGGTTCCGGAACCGTTTTTATATCCATCGGAGTATATTGATTGACAATAACCGAGACAGCAACATCCTTTGAAGCAATAAAGGTAATTTCAAACCCGATTTGCTGTCCTTCTCTCGGAGTAATGGCGAGGTTTCCGTTGATCATTTGGGTTTCAACATCATTGCCCTTGGCATCAATCAATCTTGCGGAAGTGATCTTCGGTGTCACTCTTTCCCGAAAGTTTCGGCTGGTATCCGCGTCTGTAGTTGAGCTGTCTGATCCACAGCCGGCAATGGCAAGGAAGATAAAAAAAATGCACAGAAGCAGGTTCGCGGGCTTGTTACGTTTTTTTTGGAAATGATATAATTTCATCTGTTCCATATATTTTTTTATTAAGGTTTTCCGCGAATGACGTTTATGTAACACCGATTTTTTTTGTTGTATTATAATTAAATAACAAATTGTTACCAAAAGCAAATAATCATCTGTTTCTAAACAATGTTCATATATAATAATTGCGTTTTTGTCAATGAAAATACAAATGATCGGCAGCACAGGCAGGAGAATTTTTTCATAATTACACAATCCTGTCTTGATTTTTTCCCCTTGCAAAAGTTCATTCTTTATGCAAAAAAAAATCAAAATCAATCACTGTTCCAGTTTGCTCCATGTAAGCCACATTTTGTGGTTACGGTTACCCAATGATTTGATGGTATCAAATCAATTGCACCAGAATCGTAATTGCTTGTATAGAAATTCGACAACCCATAGAAATTGCATATTGTATTGTGCTTCCCAGAAAGTGAACTTATAAACTGCAAAGGAGAAAAGGAATATGAAACTTGTCAGATTCTTTTTTATGAGCATGGTATGGGTTTTTTTGGCGTATGGACTGGTCTTTGCCGGAACACTTAACGATGTAAAGGCAAAAGGTTTTGTCCAGGCTGGGGTAAATGGCGATCTGTTTGGTTTTGGAAAACCGGATGAAAAGGGCGTGTGGAGAGGGCTTGATGTGGATACAGCCCGAGCCATTGCGGCTGCTGTTTTTGGAGATGCCAATAAAGTGCGATTCACCCCTTTGACAGCCAAAACAAGATTTACGGCACTGCAATCCGGGGAGGTTGACGTTCTGACCCGGAACTGCACCCAGACATTAAGCCGGGATACCGCACTGGGGCTCGATTTTTGTCAGGTGAACTATTATGATGGTCAAGGTTTTCTGGTTTCGAAAAAACTGGGTGTGAAAAGCGCCAAAGAACTGGATGGTGCTACGGTTTGCGTTCTGCCAGGCACCACCACGGAATTGAATGTGGCGGATTTTTTCAGAGCCAATAATATTAAGATGAAACCTGTTGTCATTGAAAACACAGCGGAACTTGCGAAGGCATTTTTTTCCGGACGCTGTGACTGCCTGACATCTGATGCATCCCAATTGGCCGGCAACCGGGCGGTTTCACCAAACCCGAAAGATTATATCATTCTTCCCGACATTATTTCAAAAGAACCTCTTGCCCCGGCTGTTCGCCATGGGGATAACCAATGGAAGGATATTGTGAATTATTCCATTCTGGCGATGATCAATGCAGAAGAGCTTGGAATTACATCCAAGAATGTGGATGAGATGCTGAAGAGCAATGATCCCAAAATTCAACGGTTCCTGGGTGTTACTCCGGGGAATGGCGAAGCGCTGGGTCTTGATGAAAAGTTTGCCTATCATATCATCAAGCAGGTCGGCAATTATGGAGAAGTTTTTGAACGAAATGTCGGTGTAAATTCCTCGCTCGGTATACAAAGAGGGTTGAATGCTCTCTGGACCAATGGCGGATTGATGTATTCGCCGCCATTTAATTGAATATCATTCCTCAAGAATCATTACTTGTTCCGGATTCGGGAGCAGAATGTGCAATAATATAACAGGCAGACGCGTCAACCTGATGCGTCTTGCCTTTTTCATCAATAATGCAATGAAAATATTGTGAGGAATGACAGGAAAACAAAATAGCAAAATTTCAGGCAAGGTGTCATTCTGGAATGATCCAGCCAAACGATCTATACTATATCAATTGGAAGCCTTGCTGCTGATTGGTCTTTTAGGATACTATCTTTTTTCCAACATCACACACAATCTTGAACGTCAGTCGATTGCTACCGGATTCGGCTTTTTGCAAAAAGAGGCTTCTTTTGAGATCGGAGAATCGCTGATTTCGTATTCAGCGGCGGATCGATATGCCAGAGCCTTATGGGTCGGCATACTGAACACCTTGCTGGTTTCATTTATCGGTATCATTCTGACCGTCATACTGGGCACGGTTATCGGGGTGTCCCGTCTTTCGAAAAATTGGCTTGTATCCCATCTGGCTGCTGTGTATATCGAAGTACTTCAGGATATCCCGGTATTGCTGCAATTGTTTTTCTGGTATGCCTTTTTTTATGAAATCCTTCCCTCTCCCAAACAGGCCCTGAATCCGGTTGGTGGAATTTTCCTGTGCAATCGGGGGTTATCTTTTGTGATCCCTGTATTTCATTCCGCACACATTTATATGGCCATTGCGTTTGGTATTGCTTGTCTGGCCGTAGCATTTTTAAGACGCTGGTCAAGACAGCGGCATGAAAAAACAGGGGTGCCTTTTCCTTTATTTCGGGTTTCTTTGGCGCTTCTTATCGGATTCCCTTTGCTGACCTGGTGGTTGAGCGGAGCTCCGACCCAGATGGATGTTCCGGAATTAATCGGGTTTAATTTTCAGGGGGGAGCCAATATCAGCCCTGAATTCACAGCACTTTTGCTCGGTCTTGTTTTATATACATCGGCATTTGTGGCAGAGGTGGTAAGGGCTGGGATTCAATCCGTCAGTCATGGACAGACCGAAGCGGCAATGGCGTTGGGTTTAACACCCAGCCATATCCTGAAACTTGTCATTCTGCCACAGGCGCTGCGCGTGATCATACCACCTTTGACCAGCCAGATGCTGAATCTCACAAAAAACAGTTCGCTGGCTGTTGCAATCGGCTATCCGGATTTTGTTTCCGTTGCCGGAACGACCATTAATCAGACCGGACAGGCCATCGAGGGAGTGGCCATGATCATGATTGTTTATCTTTTTTTCAGCCTGCTGACTTCAGCTTTTATGAACTGGTACAATAAAAGAATCGCACTGGTCGAGAGATAAATGAGAACTGAAAATCAAAAATTTAAATCAGTATCTACTGAAAATGTCAAACCGCCGGCAGTGAATATCGGCCTGATTGGCTGGATCAGGACAAATCTTTTCAGCAGCTGGTTTAATTCAATATTGACCGTTATTACCGTTTATATTCTTTGGAAAACCATCCCTCCTTTCGTTCAATGGGCCTTTATAGACAGTTTGTGGTTTTCCACTGGTGCAGAATGTCATGAAGCCGGGGGCGCATGCTGGTCAGTTGTTTTAAAAAATTTCCGGTTTATTCTTTTCGGCTTTTATCCCCATGATCAGCAATGGAGACCGCTTTTGGCAATGGGGATGCTGATTGGTCTGTTGTTTTTCAGCCGGAATCGGAATCACTGGAATATATATCTGGCGTATAGCTGGATGCTTGGACTGCTCCTGATGGGTTTTTTGATGAAAGGGGGCATTCTGGGATTGGTGCCGGTTGAGAGTATCCAGTGGGGAGGGCTTCCCCTGACCCTTATCCTTTCAGTTTTCGGGCTGACGGCAGCCTATCCCTTAGGTGTTATGCTGGCATTGGGGAGGCAATCCCGACTGCCCATTATCCGGTCTCTGTGTATTGTCTATATTGAATTGATCCGTGGTGTTCCCCTAATCAGTCTTTTGTTCATGTCATCCGTTGTTTTTCCTCTGTTTTTTCCAGAGGGGGTCACTTTCAACAAGATCATTCGCGCGCAGATCGCAATCATTCTGTTTACGGCAGCCTATATTGCAGAGGTGGTTCGTGGGGGATTACAGGCAATGGATCGGGGACAATATGAGGCAGCAGAATCGATTGGATTGAATTATTACCAGACCATGCGTCTTGTGATTCTCCCACAGGCACTGAAGATTGTGATTCCGCCATCCGTGAGCATATTGATCTCGGCTTTTAAAGACACCTCCCTTGTTGTGATCATTGCTCTTTATGATCTGCTGAAAACAACCCAATCAACCCTGACAAACCCGGAGTGGATGGGGTTCTCTGCCGAGGCATATCTTTTTATTGCAATCATCTATTTTATCTGTTGTTTTTTTATGTCCAATTACAGCCGGCGTTTGGAGCGTGAGTTGAATCGGTCCAACCGGTAGTCATTGCCGCTGGATCAGAAAGGTTTTTTAAATATAAATGTCAGGTTAACCGGAAGATGCATATCCGGATAGCCCGGGAAAAATGAGAATCGAGAGATATACCATGCGTCAGGAAAAATCAGACAAAGCGGATGGATTGCAATCCAGCGAGGTGATCATTGAAATTCAAAACCTGCATAAGTGGTATGGAGAGATGCATGTTTTAAAAGATATCAGCCTTACGGTTCAAAAAGGAGAACGGATAGTTGTGTGCGGCCCTTCCGGTTCGGGGAAATCAACCCTGATTCGCTGTATTAACCGTCTTGAGGAGCATCAACGGGGCAGGATCATTGTTCATGGTGTTGAGCTCAACAATGATTTGAAAAATATCGAAAAAATTCGAGCTGATGTGGGAATGGTGTTTCAGCATTTCAACCTGTTTCCCCATTTGACCATCCTCGAAAATTTGACACTCGGGCCAATGTGGGTGAGAAAAGTCCCGAAAAAGGAAGCCCTGGAAACAGCAATGTATTACCTGGATAAGGTTCATATCTCCGAACAGGCCGAGAAGTATCCGAGTCAGCTTTCCGGTGGTCAGCAGCAGCGGGTGGCCATTGCCCGCAGTTTGTGCATGAAACCGAATATCATGCTTTTTGATGAGCCAACCTCTGCCCTGGATCCGGAAATGGTGAAAGAAGTGCTGGATGTAATGATCAGTCTTGCCCGTGAAGGAATGACCATGATTGTGGTCAGCCATGAAATGGGTTTTGCCAAGAGTGTTGCCCATCGCGTGTTGTTTATGGATTTTGGACAGATTCTGGAGGCAAACACACCGGAAGAATTTTTTGGAAATCCCCAGCATGAACGCTCCAGGCTGTTTATCAGCCAGATTCTTCATTGAAAGTTCAGATAGAATGAAACAGATAGTCTCATCCATGATTTATGGCGATTGCAACAAAAGCTCCGAAACCTCTCTGCATTTTATTGGTTTTTATGGATAGAGGCGGAGAAATACCTGCGGAAAGGAGTTCCGGCAGCGTTCATCAGAAAAACACCTGAAACAATAAAGCCGGCTCCGACCAGCAGGGAGATCGTGATGGGTTCATCCAGCAGAAAAAAAGCGAGCAGTACCGCGCTGACAGGAACAAAATTGATAAACTGGCTGGCGGTTATAGGCCCGACTTTTTTGATTCCTTCATAGTACCAGACAAATCCGACAGCAGTTCCAAATAACCCTAGATAGACAACACAAAACCAATCCATCCCTGTATAGGAAGGGATATGGGTGATCATTCCCTCTGTGATGGCGGGGATCAGAAGGCTTAGCATGCCGGCTACCGAGGCATAGGTGATGGATATCAGGGGAGATAGTTTTGTTATCAATGTTTTTCCGATCAATGAGAATGCTGTCCAGCTCAGGACACATCCGAAAATAAAGACCTCTCCCCATCCCAGATGATGGGAAAAAAGGGTTAACAGTTCCCCTTTTGATATTACGATGATGGCTCCGGTTGTGGAAAACAGAATTCCGATTGTTTTGACAGGGGTTATTTTATCTTTGAAAAAAAACACGGAAAAAAGGGAGATAAAAACCGGATTTGTTGCAATAATCAGAGCGGCCCTTCCGGCAGGGATTCTTTGCAGTCCATAAAAGAAACATACATTGTAAAAAAAAATGCCGGTCAGACCCAGCAATATGATGGCAACGAGCTGGTTCCGTTTGACAGGCGGAAACCTGCCTTCCACATTCCGGGTGATGAGCAACAGGATGCTGGATGCGACAACAAATCGAAGAAATGCGGCTGAAAACGGTCCCATGTGATTGGCAATGATTCTGCCGGCAATAAAGGTTCCTCCCCATATAAAAGCAGTGGTCAGTAATTTCAGAAAAACGATCATGGATTGACTCTATACCATATTCCGGATCAGGTGAATCGATTTTGAGCAAATCGGCTCTTTGAACCGGAGTTCAATGGCTTTCTGGAGCATATCGAGGGAGATCACCTTGTTCATTCCGGCCAGCACGGCAAGAGATGCCAGCGCCCACTCCTTCGGTTTGATTCCTTTTCCCTTGAAATCAACCGAAAGAACCGAGGCATTGCAGGAAGGGATTTTCACATTCTGTTCATGGATAATAATCGTATCCGGTGTTGTGTTAGTAAACAGATACTTCCGGCGTTCAACGCCTTCCGAAGAGAGTGCAAGGATAATGGAAGGGGTATCAATGCCGGTGTAATCGATCGGATCCGGAGACAATATCAGTTCTGTGATAGAGGGACCGGTCAGCACCGTGATGTTGTATTCGTTTTTCTGGGATACGTTGAGCCCGGCAGTCAGTCCTGCAAGACACAAAATTTCGCCGGCACTTAAAATTCTCTGGCCCGCACTTCCTAAAATAACAATCTCCTGTCTGGTGGGCTGGAGCGGTTTGAAAACAGGAGATATCGGGATCGGGTTTTCTGCCGGGGGCTGGTTTTTGGATAATTCCTTATAATGGCTGTAATACTCTTTTCGGGGGGTGCTGGATATTGTATGATTATGGTTTGAAACAAGCGTTTCTATTTTTTTCGGGGTAAGTCTGTTTTTCTGGACATATCGCCCGGTACATATTCCACAAATATCCACAACCGAAAATCCTGGAAACCGGATGGCTTTTTCCAGTTCTTTGTCCAGATCCGGCTGGTATCCGGAGCATTTTACCACATATTCCGCACCGGCAGACCGGGCAACTTCACTGATGTCGATGGGGTTTTCGAGTTGGTTCAGAAAACCGGATTCAACAACAGCATCCATGGGGGTTGTGGCGGAAAACTGACCTCCGGTCATGCCGAAATTAAAGTTGTTCAGGATCAGCAGGGTAATATCCAGGTTCCTTCGACAGGCCGCAAGAAGATGTGCGCCGCCGATTCCAAGCCCACCATCACCCATGGTGGCAATTACCGTTAGTTCAGGCCGGGCCATTTTAATCCCGGTTGCATAGGTTAGTGCCCTTCCATGGAGTCCGTGAAAAGCATGGGTATGAAAAAATGTGTCAAAAAGCCCCGAACACCCGATATCGCTGATGATGGCGATCCGGTTTCCGGCAAGACCCATATTCTGGAAGGATCGGTCCAGCATCTGAACAATTTTTTCATGGGTACAGCCTGGGCAAAAAGCAGGAGGTCTGTTTTGATTGAGAAGGCTAACCATGGTTTAAAAATTCCTTGATCTGTGAGGGTGTAATCAGGCAGCCGTTCATCTGTCCGAGGAACAGGACCGGGATACCGGGAAGGATGCATTCAACTTCTTTGACATATTGGCCAAGGTTCATTTCCACGACAACGACTCTTTTCATTCCTTTGGCATATTTTTGGATGAGATCCTGCGGGACCGGCCAGAGGGTTTTCAGAATCAGCAGGGAAAACGGTCTCCCGGATTGTTTTTCCTCCCTATGCGCCTGTCGTGCAGCTCTGGCTGTGACACCGTAAGTTATGAGGAGGGTGGTTGCATCTTTCTCAGGATAAGCTTCATAAAAGAAATGATCTGTTGAGATGGCTTTCAGTTTTCCGGCCAAACGGGTTCGATTTATTTCAATCGCTTTCGGGTCATTGGTGATATATCCGTCTGGTCCGTGGGTGGAAGAGGTTTGCCTTACCGGAATGCTGCCGCCAATGGGCAGAAAATCGGGAACTCCGGTATCTGAATGCACGGCAAAGGGCTGAAAACCGGTTGGTTGAGATGCTGTTTTTCGGGATTTGATTTCAGGAAGGGGCAGATTCCGGATATCAATGCTCTCCCGGGTCATTCCGATCTCCTTGTTGGAGGCAATGAACACAGGGCAGCGGAATTTTTCTGCCAGATTAAATGCATGTATTGTTAATAGGAAGCAATCGGTTATATCGGTTGGAGAGAGAACGATAACCGGAAGTCCTCCGCTGTTTCCCCATCGAAGAAACTGTATGTCTCCATCTGCTCCAAGGGTGGCAGACCCGGTGGATGGCCCCAGCCGCTGAACATCCACAATTACAATGGGAATTTCGCTCCCGATTGCAAATGAAATCTGTTCGCTGTAAAGGCTGATTCCCGGTCCGGAAGTAGCCGTCATGGTTTTCATCCCGGCCATGGATGCTCCTAAACAAAAGCCGATGGATGCGATTTCATCTTCCCCCTGCATGCAGATCCCTCCTGAAGGTGGTAGAAGTTTCAGCATGGTGTTGAAAATGGTTGTTGCAGGAGTGATGGGATACCCGGCAAAAAAATTACATCCGGCAATCACCGCTCCCCTTGCAATGGCTTCATTCCCTTCCATAAAAGATACGCTCATAGGTACCTCATTGAAAAATTATTTTGGAAGTACTTGCGATAACAGTAAAAATTGTTACACCGTATGAACAGATATTGTGAATGGATATATTGGACATTATGGTTAAAAGATGCTTTTATGTCAATACGATATTCGAATTCCGGAAAAGAAAAACTTGAGTTTTTGACTAATTTTAAGGATAATCATCGGAACAGAAGGTGCAAAAAAAAACAATCCCTTGTTTCTCAGATACAGCTCATCTATTTGTTATTGACAAAAGTGATTCAGGGTGATCTAGATTTACTGTGCCACAATGTGGTATTTATAGGTGGTAATGGCAATATCTGAAAATGTCTGGAGAGATACTGTGAATCGAAACACATTTGTGAGCCTTCGCAAAAAACTGGGCAAGACGCAGGCACAGATGGCTCAGCTATTAGGGGTATCCATAAAAGCAGTGCATAGTTATGAACAGGGTTGGCGCACGATTCCCGCACATGTCGAACGTCAGTTGTTTTTCCTGATATCCAGGGTTTTTGAAGAAGTCAATCCGGAAAAACAATGCTGGGTTATTAAAAAATGCCCGAAAGATCGAAAATATAACTGTCCGGCCTGGGAGTTCAAAGCAGGGAAGCTTTGCTGGTTTATTAACGGCACGATATGTGCCGGACATGCATATAAAACATGGAAAGAGAAAATTCAAATTTGTAGAGTCTGTGAAGTGATGTCTGCCGGGTTTGATTTTGTGGAGGAAGCTTCCGAATAAAATCGTCGTAAAGGCGGTGAAATGAGTGAATATATCGAACATGACAGGGCAGGAAAGAGTGTCGGACAGGTTGAAAAAAAGTTTTATACCTTTGCTGAATCATCTGAAAAGATGGTGCTTGAAAACGGCACTCATTTCGGACCCATTACACTTGCCTATGAAACCTGCGGCAAGCTGAACTCGGACCGAACAAATGTGATTCTGGTTCTCCATGCTTTGACCGGTGACTCCCATATGGCAGGCGTGTATTCCGAAGAGGATGCCAAGCCTGGATGGTGGGATATCATGATCGGGCCTGGAAAGGGTATTGATACAGACCGGTTTTTTGTGGTTTGCTCCAATATCGTGGGGGGATGCATGGGCTCTACAGGCCCTTCTTCCTTGAATCCGGAAAAAGGAAAACCATATGGCATGGATTTTCCGGTATTGACGATAGGTGATATGGTTCGGGCTCAGAAAGAGTTGATGGATCATCTCGGTATCACAAAACTGTTGTCGGTTATCGGGGGCTCATTAGGCGGCATGCAGGTTCTGGAATGGAGTGTCCGGTATCCGGAAATGGTTCGTTCGGCCATCCCTCTTGCGACAACGACAAAGCATTCAGCTCTGGCCATTGCGTTTAACGAGGTGGCAAGGCAGGCCATTATGGCGGATCCGAATTGGTGCAATGGAGATTACTATTCCGGAAAGAAACCGGACATGGGGCTTGCGGTTGCGAGAATGATCGGTCACATCACCTATCTGTCGGATGAATCCATGCGGCAGAAGTTTGGCAGACGTCTCCAGGATCAAAGCGATTTTTCCTATGGTTTTAATGCGGATTTCCAGGTTGAGAGCTATCTGCGATACCAGGGATCAAAATTTGTAGAAAGGTTTGATGCCAATTCCTTCCTGTATATCACAAAGGCAGCGGATTACTTTGACCTTGAACAGCAGCATGGAAGAGGATCCATTGTCCAGGCATTTTCAGGAGTGCCGGCAAAATTTCTGGTGGTCTCTTTTACTTCAGATTGGCTGTACCCGACATACCAGTCCAAAACCATGGTGAAAGCAATGAAAAAGAACGGAATCGATGTCAGTTTCTGCGAAATCGAGGCCAATTGCGGCCATGATGCATTTCTTTTGCCGAATGAGAGGTTGACCCGGCTGATAAGCGGTTTTCTGGAAGGGGTTTTCAATGATATCGGAAGGTGAGAACACAAGGTATGATCTTCGTATCATCGCATCCTGGATCAAACCGGAATCACGGGTTTTGGGGTTGGGATGCGGAGAAGGAGAACTGCTGTATTTTTTAAAAACAAAGAAGCAGGTGAAGGAGACAGGCATTGAAATCAAAGAGGAAAGAGTTCGAACCTGTATTGAAAAAGGGTTATCGGTTTTACAGGGAGATATCAACGAAGAGATTCTTGATTATCCACCTGATTATTTTGATTATGTGATTTTGAGTCAGACATTACAGCAGGTGTTTGAACCGGAAAGCCTGATCTGTTCGATGATGAAAATCGGAAAACAGGCTATTGTCAGTTTTCCCAATTTCTGCCACTGGCGAATCCGGATGCAGCTGCTTTTTTCCGGCCATGTCCCGGTTACAAAAGAGCTTCCCTATGAGTGGTATAACACACCGAACATCCGTGTACTGAGCATTAATGATTTTCGCAGGTTTGTAGAAAGGTTAAATTTCAGGATTTTGAAAGAGGCCGCGATTGTATTGCGGGATATGAATCAGAACGGAGATATTGTTACAACCTATCCCAACCTTTTTGCATCGTATGGAATTTTTATGATCGGTAAGCAGAAATTTATATAAGAAGTGGACAAGAGGATAGAAAATGAAACATCATGATAAAATGAGTGAGCAGCAGTGCAAGACAGGAGCAGATACCTTTTCATCTTATCGGAGAAAACTTCCGGAGATTACCGAGAAGATTATTGATAATTGCAGTGATGAGGCGTGCTATACGCATATTGATTATGATCCCATCCCGTCCAGCCAGTCTGTTATTGAGATTATTGATAAATTCAAACAGATTCTGTTTCCGGGCTATTTTTCAGCCGGCAAGGTCGATCCGGCCAATCTGAAATATAATATGGGTCAGACTGTTTCGGTCCTGTTTGATATCCTTTCCGAACAGATCGCAAACAGCATCCGGCATGATTGCCTGCGATATGAAAGTGAGTGTTCAGATTGCTGTGATAGAGGCCAGGAGATTGCATTGAAAGTTCTGGATTCCATACCCGAGATCAGGAAAGTGCTGGCATCCGATGTCAAAGCAACCTTTGATGGAGATCCGGCAGCCTTGAGCCATGATGAAATCATATTTAGCTACCCGGGGATATTTGCAACGACGGTTCAACGGGTGGCACATAAATTATTTCAGTATGGTGTCCCCCTGCTTCCCCGGGTGATGACCGAGCATGCTCACAGTGTTACAGGAATTGACATCCATCCGGGAGCAAGTATTGGTGAGGGGTTTGTCATTGATCATGGAACAGGGGTTGTGATCGGCGAGACAGCAGTGATCGGAAAAAATGTTCGGATCTATCAGGGAGTCACCATCGGAGCACTTTCTCTTCCTCCCGAAGCTGGAACAAGATTCCGGGGGAAAAAGCGCCATCCGACCATAGAGGATGATGTCATTATTTATTCCGGGGCAACGATACTGGGCGGGGACACCACCATCGGAGCGCGATCCGTGATCGGCGGAAATGTATGGATTATCAAATCGATTCCACCGGACACAAAAGTTCTGATGGAAGAACCAAAGCTTATTTATAAGTGAAGGAGGATTTTATGAAACTATTTTCGAAGATCAGCGATACGGTCGGTTCGACCCCCATGGTACGCCTGAATAAACTCGGCCAGGGGATACATGCGGATATCATCGCAAAGCTGGAGTTTTTCAATCCGCTGGGGAGTGTAAAAGACCGCATTGCAGGAGCCATGATAACCGCTGCGGAAGAAGAATCTCTCATCAACAAACAGACATTGATAGTAGAGCCGACCAGCGGAAATACAGGTATTGCTCTTGCCTTTATCTGCGCCGAGAAGGGATATAAGCTGTGTCTGACCATGCCGGAAACCATGAGCGTTGAGCGCAGAAAGCTGCTTGCCCATCTGGGTGCGGAACTGGTTCTGACTCCGGGAAAGGAAGGGATGAAAGGAGCAATCGCAAAAGCAAGAGAGCTGTGTTCTTCAAGGGAAAATTGTTTTATGCCGGATCAGTTCCAGAATCCTGCCAATCCTGCGATTCATCGGAAAACCACGGCAGAAGAGATCTGGTCGGATACGGACGGAACCGTTGATATCCTGGTTTCCGGAGTGGGTACAGGCGGAACAATCACCGGTGTTTCCCAGGTCATTAAAGAGAGAAAACCGGGTTTCCGGGCGATTGCGGTTGAGCCTGCGGATTCTCCGGTTCTTTCCGGAGGAAAACCAGGGCCGCATAAAATTCAGGGAATCGGTGCGGGTTTTGTACCCGGTGTTCTGGATCAATCCATTATCGACGAAGTGGTCACCATAACCAATCAGGAAGCATTTGAAACCGCAAGAATGCTTGCCCGATCCGAGGGTATCTTATGCGGGATATCTTCCGGGGCAGCGGTCTGTGCAGCGATCAAGGTGGCCAAACGTCCGGATGCGAAAGGGAAAAGGATTGTTGTGATAATCCCCAGTACTGGAGAACGGTATATCAGTACGGATCTTTTCATACAATGAACCTTGCGGAGCAGCCATGAAATGGAATCAGGAGGCGGAAGATGCCATAAAAAAAGTTCCTTTTTTTGTCCGGAAAAAAGTCATCGGCCGGATCGAAAAGGAAGCGGCCATTGAGGGAAAAACGATCATCACCATGGTGGAGGTCAATACGACACGTGCACGGTTTGTTTCAGGAATGGATTCGGAGATCAAAGGGTATCAGGCAGATACCTGTTTCGGGCAGAGTGGCTGCCCCAACCGGATTGTGATGAGTGAAATGCTTCTCAAAAAAATAGAAGACCTTTTTGAAAAAGAAGATATCCTCGGTTTTTTACGAAAGAGTGTTCCAGGGTCACTCAAGTTTCACCATGAATTCCGAACCAGTGTTTCCGAGTGCCCGAATGCATGTTCCCAGCCGCAGATCAAGGATATCGGGATTCTGGGCGCATCGCTTCCCATGATCTCGGATATCCCTTGTACTGCTTGCGGTGCATGTGAAGAGGTTTGTAAAGAGAATGCGATTTTGATCCATGCAGAAGAAAAGAAAGCGGTCATTGATTTTCAACTTTGTGTAAAATGCGGGAAATGCATTACCGTATGTCCGACTGGAACCATTGCAGAAGAAAAGAAAGGATTTCGAATTCAGCTCGGCGGTAAACTGGGGAGGCATCCCAGACTTGCCAGTGAAATTCCCGGCTTGTTCAATGAAGATGAAGTCCTGGAAGTTGTAAGAAAATGCATTGATTTCTACAAAAAGAACAGTACGGAAGGAAAACGGTTTGCAGAGATTTATCAGGATCCGGGATTTCTGAATGCGGATGATCGTGATCGGTGAGGCAGTTCTGCATATAGTCATCGAACGGGATTTCTTTTTCCAGCAGGTCTTTTTCTTCACTATATTTAATTGCCGGAGTAATATGTAAATATTCTATCCAAAGTCAGGGCAATAAGCAGCCATCCCATCTACCACGGTAATCCACTACAAACGAATTGAACTTCAAGTTTCCCCGGCTTACCTTGCTTATAACTGATACCCATAAATTACACCATCAACTCCGCAAAAGCGACGTGATACAATACAGCTTTCTGTTATATTGATGTCGGCGGCTCTTTGCTTCAGCCTTGACAAATCTTTTGTCTCCGCTTTTTGTTTGATCTCGAATGCAGTTGTCCCGTTTAGAATGAAATCTATTTCCACCCCGCTTTTCTTCATGTAATATGAAACAGCTCCTCGCTGACGGAGCCCAAGAAAAGCGGCATTCTCAAAAAGAGATCCGCTCGCGACCCTCGCAAACCGGTTCATCAGTCCGGTGTCGCATACATAAACCTTTTGTTGGCTGCGAATTTCCGTATCTCGATTGGTGGAGAACGGACGGATAAGGCTGATAAAATATGTTCCTTCCAGGAACGAAAGGTAGTTGTTCATGGTTTCGCGCACGACTCCGAGCTCTTTGGCAAGCTTCTGCACATCAAGGCGCGAGCCGCTTCGCTCCAAGAGCAGCAGAATCAGATCTCGGATGACATTTGTCCGCCGGAAATCTCCCAACTGCATCACTTCCATTTGATAATAAGAGGTAAATATATCATCGAGCATCATCTCCTTTTCCCTGATCGATTCCTTCAGCACAACGCCCGGAAATCCCCCATATAACAGATATTCATCATACCATCTGCTTATGCTTTCATGCATGGCTTCCGTAACTGTTTCCGGCAGTGCATCGAGTTTGACGGGATTTCCCTTGAAACGGAGAAATTCCCTGAATGATAAAGGGTGCAGGTCAAAACTGTATTTTCTTCCTGCCATTGATTCGCTGAACTGGTTTTTCAGATAAAAAACAGCCGAACCGGTAAGGATACATTTAAGGCTGTAATGATCCATCAGGTATTTGACGACCGAAGGAATAGAGCGTAAGAATTGCACTTCATCAAGAAACAGGTATGCCTTGCTTTTCATATCCAGTCCGAGAAAACGGAGGTTATCAGCGATCCGGTCAAAATTGGACTCATCGAACAGTTTGCGATTGGCGGGATTTTCCATATCTATGAAAAGTTTATTTTCCGTGGGAACTACATTCATCAGCATGCGAAGCAACGTGGTTTTACCGGTGCGACGCAATCCGGTGACCACAATAGCTTCCGGTGAATCCAACACGGCGCGGATGGAAGAGGCGATATCTCGTTCTATGTTCATGTTGCTATCTTACATATGGTAGACCTATTTGTCAATTACAAATCACATAAGGCGACCAGCGGCAAAACGCTGCTTCCAGGAATGTATCCTCACGGCCGGACGATATAAATCCTTTGGAACCTTTCAACAATTTGATTGTAGGGGCAATCCCTTGTGGTTGCCCTTTTATTAAATTGGATATCCCCGAAATTCCGGAATCCCCAAAATTTTTTGCTTCCACCCAAACAAGATCGCGGCTATCCCCGATTTTCTGAAAATTCCTGAAACAGAGAGAAACAATCTTCATGAAACAACACCCAGCCCTCTCCAACATTTTGTATTGACAAGATTTCTGTAAAATGGTTCTGTTGGAAAAAACAATACATCGGCAGGGATCGGGTTCTGGTAATCGGGGATTGTCTCATATGAAACAGCACCTATTTTTCAGATGATTTATTGCGATAATATCAGGGAAAATTATCAGGGAAAAAGTGCCCGAAAACACCCTGATTTGGCTATTATCAGGGCAAAAGTGCCCGAAAAGCAGTCAATATTAGGGAAATATTTGACCTGATAATCATATGGTTGAACTGAACCGCTCCGCGGTAGCCTCATCTTTATATTTCAATAAGTTAC
>DYJC01000010.1 GCA_020723305.1 Desulfosudis oleivorans | reverse complement strand
TTGACATGTTCATTCCGGAAGGGTTACTGCATTTTTAGGACGGCCATGACAGTCAGACCTGCCAGGTTGCGGATTTTCTCTTTATCCGTAAACACCGTCCACTCCACAAGCTGGCTGTTGCTGCCTGTTGGCGCATAGCGGGCGATTTCAATCAGTTTTTGAAGCGTTTCCTTTTCTACCGGCTTGTCCTTGAAGAACCGGACCGATCTGCGGGAGCGCAGAAACTGGATTGCCTGCTCCTCATTGATCACCAGATCCTTGTTGATGGGCGAACAGGCTTCAATCGGAATCTTCTCATGGCTAAGGGCTCCATGCGGACAAACCGCAACACAATGACCGCACAGCAGACAGACCTGTTCACCGCCCGGAACCATTTCCGGAACACTTTCCTTGTCTTTCATATAGATGATGACCAGCGGGCATTCACCCACGCAGATACCGTCCTTCTTGCACTTGCTTTCATCAATACGTAAAAATCCCATTTTTTTCCTCGCTTTTTCGATTAAATTTTTTGGGCCGCATCAGAGGCGCTGTTGCATTGCCCTGTTTGAAACAGATCATTGATTACTTCTACCATATCGGTTGGATATTGAACAAAAGCACGGGCTCCGGAGCGATGCAGTTCTTCTGTTCCACCACCGCACCCGAACACAACTATTGACCTTAACTCACCTATTATTTTTATATATTAAAAAAGATTCTTCGAATATAATGAAAATTGTTTTCGATCGATGGGTAGAAGAAAAAATCTGTTTAGGGCATTCCAATTTTCAGTTAAAAAAATTCATGGGCAGGTTTACTGAGACACTTTGTTTTCATTTTTTTTTCAATCAACAGATCACTATTCATATTTCTATCTAAGCCATCTTATTTTCTGCGCATAAGTTTTTTAAATTTAACCTATACCAGGAGAGAAGAAAAAGGTTTGTATTCAGGCTTGTTATCTACTATATAAGCCGCCATTTATATCTATTGTTGCTCCAGTCATATAGCTATTATTTTCATCCAAGAGGAAGATCACAGCAGCAGTCAACTCATTTGCTTTACCAATGCGTTTTAAAAGTGAACTTTCTAATGTCTCTTTTTTTCTGGCTGCATCCATTCGATCCGACATTTTCGTTTCAATAACTCCAGGACTAATAGTGTTAACCAAAATTCTTTGACCAAAATGTTTTGCCAAGCCTTTTGCAAGTCCGTGTATTCCACACTTGGAAACTGAATAGCCAATATCATGGCTTCCTAAATAGGATGCTCCAGATGAGATAAATACTATTCTTCCTCCCATTGAAATTTGAGGACTCAATTCTTGTGTAATAAGGAAGCATGATTTAAGATTAACATTCATTACTTCTTCCCATAAATCGATGCTATAATCTTCGAACTTTTTTATAGGATAAACTCCAGCTGAAAATATTACACCCCATAGTTCGCCCTTTGATTTAATAGACTGGCAAACATTTAATGTTTGGTCTGTTGTATTGAGGTCAGCATTATAATATTGCTTTACTCCACTATGTAGTTGAGAAGCTTGTTTATCTATACCTATTATGTAGTATCCATTCTCCTTTAGCGAATCACATATTGCCGAACCTATTCCACCATTACAGCCGATTAAACATATCTTTTTCATTATAAAAAACTTATTTTTTTATCTAATGCGCCATTGACATCAGCGATCATCTCTTGAATATTTTTTTCTATGTTTTTTACAAAATCGGTTTCTGAAATTGTGTTAGGCCCATAATTATAAGTGATACTTCGTGATGCATTCACTACAGCCCCTAGGTTGTCTGGATTAAAGCAATTTACAATATCCTTCCCGGTTGCACCTTGTGCTCCATAGCCTGGAACCAAAAAGATATTATTTGCCATCAATTCACGCAATAATTCTGCCTCTTTCGGATAAGTGGCCCCAACTACTGCCCCAATAGAACTATACCCTTTCTTCCCGATTAAATTCTTACCAAGTTTCTTTACCAATTTAGCTAAACTTATATAAATTTCTTCTCCAGATTCAGATATTTTCAAATCCTGAACATCGCCAGAGCCTGGATTGGAGGTTTTTACCAGAACAAATATTCCCTTACCATATTCAGAACAGTCTTTAACAAATGGAATAAGAGTGTCTTCACCTAAAAAGGGAGATACTGTAATACAATCAACATCATAAATAGGAACTTTTTTGCTAAATATATTGGTTATTCCTAAAAAGGCATTTGAATAAGCTTGGGCTGTTGACCCAATATCATTTCGCTTTGCATCGACAATCGTTATTAATCCTTTCTCCTTTGCATACACTAATGTGTTCTCAAAAGCCTTCATTCCTGGTAAACCATACTGCTCATAAAAAGCTATCTGGGGCTTCACGCTTGGAACTATATCAGCAATTGTATTTATGATAATTCTATGAAAGTAGCTAATTGCTCCAATAATCCTATCAGATATCGATTGATTTTTATATTTGTGCTGAACAAAATCCGGCATCTGATCAATTCTAGGATCAAGACCAACGATGCAAGGATTACCTTTTTTTTCAATAGCATTTATTAATCTATCAGCGTAGTTTTTCATTATGGTTAAATATTAAAATCTAATTTATAAAATGGTTAAAATGTTGTCTTTTATTTTCTAAAAGTTGTCTTATTGTCTTGTTCGGGTTGTCCATAACAACAGAAATTCGTTCTGATACAACAAGTCCGCCATTGACACAAGCCATAATCTTGGCAGGACTGTTTGTAATAAGCTTGATACATTTCAAGCCAAAATCTTTGAGAATTTTAATTGCAAAATCAAATTTTCTGGCATCAGAAGGTAACCCTATCATTTCATAAGCATCTGCTGAGCGTAACCCAACGTTTTGCAATTTAAAAGTTTTGATCTTGTTGAATAGTCCATTCCCTTTCCCTTCTTGGCCGGGTAAATAGACAATAATTCCTGCTGATGAAAAGGCTATAATTTCAATCGCTCTCTCCAATTGCCACTTGCAATCACAGTTTTCCATTCCAAAAACTTCACTAGTCACACATCCGGAATGGATTCGAACTATTACATCTTCATTAGCAAAACCTTCTGGGATGCCTTTATATATGCAAAGGGCTTCCTCTTCATTTTTTTTAAAACTGGCGCATAGAAAATCAGTATTATGTAGTGTAACTGGTATTCCAATGATTTTTTTCATTTATCCTAACTTTCAATAAATGTTCTATAAGATTTTTGGGCTTTTTCAAAGCCATCGAAAGCTATTAACATACAAGCTGCTCTTTTTCCAGCAGGAAGTTGATTTGATTTGTAAGAAATTCTAAGAAATTCGATAACAAGAGAAAGTTGAAATTCCCAGTCTTCATACCATTCGTCAAAGCCCAAAATAGATTTAATATAACTCTCATCTGTAAGATTTGATAAAATCTTACAAACCGCTTTGTTCTTAACACCATTTTTAATTTTAGTTCCTTCAAAAAGACAACTTCCCATTGTTCGCCAATCTTCAATCCTACTTATTCCAAAATATTCTTTATCTCCATAGTCAATTCCATAAGCGAACAAATCTACAATTAACATACAAAGGTCTCGAGCCCAGTGATCATGCTCTATATTTGCAGGATCAATTATTTTAATTTGGCCATCCTTTGATACCATAATGTTGTTACCATGCATATCTCCATGTGATAAAATGATTTTTTTATAACCATTATTTTCAAATGAACTTAAGGCTTTCTTCCCATCTGGAAAGCTAAAAATAGCTCTTATTTTTTTTTCAGTATCTTCTTCAGATAATTCAAACAACTTAAATAACTCTTTTCCAGCATTTGATATAAATGCTTTTTTTCTGTTTGTAATTATATTCATTATTTCTTTTACTGGGTAAACAAGAGTGTCTGGTCGTATTTTCTTAACATTTTTCAAATAGACATTACTTAAACACTTATTAAAGAGCGTTATAATTAATTCTTCAATTTTATCAAAATCACCATCTCTTAATATTCTATGTTTTAATGTTTCCCCCTCTAAAATAAAACTCGACGTTAATGCATACCAACATGAATCGTCTTTTTCAGAAGCAAGAATAATATCGTCATATTCGATTCTATAGTCTAAATTAATTTGTTGATATCTTGAACCTTTAGCTAACTTTAATTCATTTATTAGATTTAATTTGATTTTATCAACTTTTAATAAAATATTAATACTATCCGTTGATTCAAAAAAAAATTCAACTCGAAATACCAAGGCTCCAGAAAAGCCACTTACTATAGGATTAATTAGTACATTTGGCTTAATATCGTGATAATTTTTTTTCTTATAATTTAAATACGCTGTTAACAAATTAACAAGATGTTCTTCAGTGACTATTGATATTTGATAGTTAGTAAAAATATCATTCTTTTCCCAGACCAATTCAAGGATACTTTCTTGTTTTCTTTTCAACCCAGTTTTTTTTTCTATGAGAGGGGTTAAAAACTCATCTGTTAACTGAGCTTTAAAGACCAAATCAAAATTAACTTTTATTAAGGGGTCTCTCAATGCATTTTTAACGCTACAATCAGCACTTTGAGTTAGTACAATTACTTTATGAGCCGGTTGAAGTTGTTTTAATAATTCATCAGCAACTAAATGTCGTTCTTGGTCAAAAAGGTCTAATATCAATAAGTCAAAATGTTCTTCACGTTCAATAATTTGTACTATAAGTTCCTTAATGTTTGAATTACGAAACTGATAATCATAATCTTCTTTTTTGAAATTGCGCCGAAGCACAACCTCGACATCAGTACGTTCCCCTGGATCATCATCCCAATGTAATATTTTAATTTTTTTCATATGCACAATATCTCAAAAATAAATTCATAACCATCTCTAATTCGTTTAAAATCGACTTTGCCTTCAAATGAATTAAGGCTATTTATAATCTTATTTAAACCATGGCCTTGATATTTAGGTTGTAATAAGTCTTCTTTACTACTAATTTCAGTTTTAGTTCCAAAACAATCTATTTTGATATTGTAATATTTATTTTGAAAAGAACCATGTATATAAACAATTACTTTATTAAAATTTGTATTTCGGTGTTTGTAACAATTTTCAACCACCTGTGATAAAAGAAAGTTTAATTCTTTTTGAGGATAAAAAAATGTTGGCGGATTATCTATTTGATTATTAATCGTTACTATTTCTCCAATTGTTGTAGTGCACCCATCTTGCTTTTCTGCAAGAAAATCCCGAGCAAGTTTAATCGCAACAGAATACTTACTTTTTATGGCATCAAGAAAAGAGAATACTCGAGCACTTTCCCCTGTGTTGGTTGAGTTCGGATGAATAATAAAAAAATCTCTTATTAAATTAATTTGGTGGTTGTAATTCTCCATGAAATTTGGATTCATCAATAAAGTTCGATCTTCTTGAATTCTTTTTAGTAGTTTTGAAAACTCATCATCGTAACCGATCTTCTCTTTAAGGTTAAGCTGACCTACTTTATAAGTATCATTACCAGCCAACCATTCGGATGCTAATATTTTGGGAATAGATTTCAATGTCAAGATATATAAATTACTGATTGTATCGCTAACATATTCCCAATTTTTATGAAGTTCATTAATTCTAAGCTCATAATTTTTAAGCTCAGTTGGATTCAAGAAAGAGACAGGAAAGCATAGTTTTCTAAATTTAGTTTCTACCTCAGAATGACGATAATGTAAAAAAGTTTCTTTATAAGATTTCAAGCAACTTTTTACTATTTCAGCGCTGTTATAATGCCTAAAAATACCCCTCACTCTTAAATTATTAACTAAAATTTTCAAATACCAAATACCATTTCGCCATTTATTTAATGATGGATGTTTATAAAAAGCTTCTTCTACATGATCCAAAATTGATTTCAATCCAATTAAATCTTCATGCTTAGCATGGTAGTCTTTTGAAATAAAAGTATTAATATGAAATAAAATATTTTCTATTATCGAATTCGACCCTATATCATCAATTTGTGTATTATTTAAAATCGCAAAAATATTTTCAATAAAATCATTTTTATCTGCCATTCGAAGAACAGTAATTGCAGCGTATTTTATTCTAATAACATTCGTGTCTTTTTTTCCATTCCTTGATAATCTTAAATTGCTATTAAAAATAATTGCCCGAGAAATGAGGGAAAGCATTTTTCGAAATTCATCATTTGAAAGAGGTGGTTTTTGTATCCATGAGGTTTCAACCGATAAAAAGTAAATCATAGCATGAGTTCTGGAATCCATGGCATCGATATTATAGTCGTCAATCTTTTCAGAATCGCACATTTCCGGGAACATAAATTGAAAATTCTTCGTAATATCATTACTGTTTATAGTTATGCTCTTCCAAATTTCAATTTCTATCTTCGATAATGAATTGCTTCCTTCACTGTACCTATTATTTATTATTGATTTTAGTATTTTAATTAACTCTACTTTTATTCTAAACCTCCAGAAAGTACTTGACTGGGCATTCATTAGCAACGTTTTAAACTCAAACATCCTCAGAATGAATTCCTGATCAAGACTTATTTCATTCTGGTCTTCACTGTAAAAGTCAAAGGGCTCCCGCAAAGTCTGTTTGCGAGGTCTTATATCTAGCACCCATCGTCTCTTCTTGGCATAGTCTTCCAGGATTGTATTTGGGATTTCATATTTTTCCAAATCTTCACGAAGTGCACATACATTGCATTCATAATCCGACTCATAGCATGTTAATGGGAAATCGTTAATAAACTCAATGTGCACATTTGATATAAATGGTTCAGTTTTAAAGTTATCTTTATTAGACCTCTTCTCGGTAAGAATTTCTGGTTGATTTCCACAACTATCGATCTGTTGTGGGTGAGATAAATTGCTCGTATTAAATAATTCGATTTTAGGCTCCCTTTCGACTAAATTCTTTTCGTCGAAAAGTTCTAATTGCTTTGGGGGCTTAGTGCGCTGATTATGTAATAATTCAATCGTATTTGTTACAGCAATAGGTTGATGTGTTCCTTCATTATCTGAAGGAAGAGGAGGATCACTTGTGATTGTTGAAATACTTTTCAGATATGCTTTTTTATTACCTGAAAGCTGATTTAAAAAAATGCATACAAAAATATTATTAAATCCATTTTTGTGGGCTTTATAAATAAGCTTCTCTATAGACTCTCCGGTTATTGAACCCCAGTCTACAATAATGTTGTAAATTTCTTTGTCTGGTTTGTCTGGTTTGTCTGGTTTAAGATTATAGCCTATAGTCAAAGTATCATCTCTAGAGACTGAATTCACTTCATTTATATCAATATTATAATCTTTTTTAAGACCAGCTTTAATAATTACACTTAGGTCATCTCCCTGTCCTTGATATCCTTTTTTATATTCACGATCAGGGTACCAGATGGGTGTGCACTCCCCAACAGTTTTTTTATCACCTTCATCTAAACTATCTAAATTAATATCTCTACTTCTGTAAAACTTATTTATTGCCTCCTTCAACTTATTCCATATTTTCGTGGTGTGTTCTTCATTTATTTCATTTAAAAATCTCTTTGCATTGAAGTAAAAAGTGAAATGACGTTTATTTGGTTTACCAATATGGGAAAAATGAAGCGATTTTGAAGCAAGTATCATTTCTCTGAGCTCATCCTCAACATAAAAAGAATCCTTTTGAGGGATTTTTTCATCTTCATTTCCGATGATACTTTTATAACCGATATTTTTTTGAGGCTTAGAAGCAATGAGGTCTTTACTCGTAATTATAGAATAAAATAAAACTGAGTTTCCCCATTGCACAATTGGTTTTTGATCCTTCGCAAATTCATCTCCTGAAAAATTAGCTAGCGAAAGAAGGCATACGGGCGTGGCATTAGACCTTAAAACCGATTTAATAAGGCTTTTTGCCGTTTCCGCTGTTGAAACAACTGAGGTGATAATTATGACATAATCATCTTTATCAAATAACCGATTCCTCCGAGGCTTTTTGCTGTCCTCCTCATCGGATAATATTTTAAGTTTACCTTGATCACGTATATCTAACAAATGGAGGAATATTTCACCTGAAGGAATATCAACTTCACTTCCAACAAGTATTTTAAGGTTGGTTTCTAATAATTCTCTCTGGATGTTATCAAGCTCCTCATTACTGCAATCTTGTTTTTTTTCTTTCTTTAATAATCTATCTGGAAATAGGGTCTTTAATATTTCAAAACGATGGTTATGCCATAACGAATACAAGGATAAAGCATATTCATTTTTATAGTCTTTATAAATTTCATTTATATCTAACCAACCCTTAACGTATTTTAGGTGAGGGGTTATAAGGATTCTTTGATCCCCTTCTATCGCCAACTCTTTTATTTTTGTTTGTATTTTTTTTATAAAATATTCTATAGGAGCACTTTTATTGAAGTTAAGTTTAATGCATTCATTCTGGATACTAAAAAGACCTGCATCTTGTTTAATATATTCTATAAGTTCTTTTTGATCTATGTAGTCTATTGGCAAACTTAAATCTTCAGCTTCCATCAATTTGTTTAAAGCCAATACAAGTTTTTGGTTCTGCACACCAACCCAGTGAACACTTCCCGTTGGCCCAATTATCATAATTGGATCAAAAACCATATACTCATCTTTTTCTTTTTTCAGTTTAACTGCTTCGTTTACACTGTTTATTATCTTTTCAATTCGGGGGACCTCGAAATTTTGTGATTGCGTCTTCTCGAAGTTTGCCGGAAAACCATATACTATATGAACATTAGGATGTCTGAGTTTGGAAAGAGACTCAAGAAGCTTTTGAAGGTCGGCATTAATTTGCTTCTCGTCTGAAAGTATATCATCTGATAATTTACTGAAATCAAGTGAAATTAGAAAATTTTTCTTGCTATTTTCTTTACTTTTAACACCAACGCTATTTAAGCCTTCACTTATGTTGCTTATATCAATGCTTAATTGCTCACACTCTGAAGCCCCCACTGCATCCGATTGAGTACTCGGATAGTATCTCCCGTGTAATGTTTTTCCTCTCCCTGGTAAAAGTCTTAATGATAATAAGGTGCCTTTAAATTCATGAAGTTTTTCTTCACCAAAAGGGTCACTAGTAAGATCATTAAAACCCGCATAAAAATTTTTATTCCGAATAGCGACCATTCCATCATAGTTCTGGACTACTCTTCTAATATGGTACAACCCTCGTGTCCCTCTATCAATGTAACTTTGATAATCTTGATAAGGACTCGATGTTGACCATTTGTCAAAAGAATGTTGCAATAGATCAACACCTTTTCTCCCGCCCGCATAATCTTGAAGCTTATTTATTATCCCATATCCACTATCACCAAAAACAATTTCAATAATATATTCACCCTCATTACATTTTTCTAAAAATGGTATATCGCTTTGATAGTAATCAGTTGGAAAGACTTTTTTCGGTTTACATTTTCCAACTACTGCACAAAAAAGGCCATTTTTTTTATTAGAATGCACTTCTACATTTTTTGCCAACTCTTTTATAACAATATCGCTTATAATTTGAGCATGAGAGGTATCTTTAAGGCTTAAATTTAAAACTTTTTTTATTAGATTTGAATGATAATCGTTACCCTTAGTCCATAACAACGGTACATGATATTTTTCTTTAATATATCCTTGTTTAGCATCTAATGGTCCGTGTTTTTTAAAATAATCAGATTCTTTTTCAACCGGGTTTTGGTCAAACTTTTCTTTGTCAAATACGTCTAACACCTTAATATTCGATCTGATCTTTTCCGGCTGATGTTCAAATGATAATGCTTTAATTATATTTAGCCTGTAGAGCCATTCTCTCGCATCTTTTCTTTTCTCAATAGCATGTTCAATATATTTTATATTTTCAGGGTTATCCTTTAAATTTCGTTCCTCGCTTGACAATATATTCCTGTTAGGAAGCGCTACAGTTACCTTGATGCCATCCTCAATAAAATTCTCAATTATCAGAATGAGTTCAACTAGAGCAGAGGTGTTTATCCATTCTATTTTTGACAGGTCAATAAAAACTTTTTTATCCCACTTGAGATTATCTGTGGATTCTAATTGGTTCTTTTTTTTAACAAAACGTTCAATTTCTTGATTCAGCTTGTTTGGTGTAAGCTTAGTCTGGTTATCTTGTGTTTGGAATAGATATATCATGAAGTTTATTTTTTTTAAAAATTAATATGCTTCTAAACTATTAACAGCTGCAAAGCTCATTGATCCTTTGCTTATATAGTCCAGAGGCAAATTGTACTATTTTATTTTCGTATGTGCCCATTTTTAAAGTTATTTATACAAACTTAGCTGTGATTTGTTAAGAGGTATACCAAAAAATAACTTAATAATCTTAATGTCTTATTTAAATATATAAAAAAATTGATCTTATGTGTCAAGATAATCTTGGCCACGAAATGGGGTTGTAAGCGCAAACCCCAAGAATATCTGTTTTTGGGAAAAATGGTACCAAGGATTAACCAAGACTAATAAATTTAAGGGCTTACTTCTCAATAGAAGATCCTCCATTTTTTTATTTTTCTACTCCTCCAGTAGCTCTTTTTATTAATAGTCAAGAGTAAAAAATGACCCCTTGTTCATTTTTACTGAATTGTTTGATATAAACCGGATAGCTTCTCAAGTTATGTTTTTGTAAACAACGGATTAAAAATCAAATCCAGCTTTTCTATATTTACCTTGCCTGTTCCTTATGGCAATAAATCGTTTGGTAACTTTGAAATTTTATACATAACATCGCACTGACACGACCAGCGTCAGCGGCGCATTTACAAAACCATTATATTGTTGTTATGTCAAGAAAAAATGATCGATAATTATTTGATGACATTTGCGAAATCATACGATCACACCAGCATTTAATCCACAAAGACAAAACATATTGCAACTGGATCAATGAATTTTTTCGGTTTCATGGCTTGTCTCGCGCTATGCCCCCAAGGATGAAAGAAAAAATCGAGTCAACAATTAGGCATATATCAATATTTTACAGCTATTTCAAAAAAAGCAAGTACAATGGACTGTATTTGTAATTGGGCATACAATAGACAACCCTGTGCTTTGAGTGTATAGCTGGTGTACAGCCAAATAAAATGAAGCAATCATTTTTATTTTCTTTCTCTGGCCTTTTTATAGACCCTATTTTTATCTCTTTTCCCGATCGCAATTACCAAAACATAAATTTCTTTGTCGATTACTTCATAAACAAGTCGGTATCCACTCGCTCTGAGTTTGATTTTGTAATGGTTTTTAAAACCTGAAAGCCGACAACTTTGCACATGTGGAGACAAAAGACGCTCCTGTAGCTTTTTCTTGAATTGAATCTGGACCGCATTGTCGAGATTTTTCCATTCCTTCAGTGCTGTTGGAAGAAATTTTAATTTATAGCTCATCCAATGTTACTTCCACGGCTGAAATTTTTTCGTGCTGACGCTCTTTAACAATCACTCCTAATTGAAAATTTTCAATTTTTTCGAGTAATGCTTCGTATGTCTTCGCCGGGATGAGATAAGCTGTTGGCCTGTTATGATTAAGAATGGCTATCGGCTCACCGCCGGACTGCTCAATGAGGGCGGAAGGGTTTTTCTTCAACTCTGATATACTTACTGAACAATTCGCTAATACGGATTCCATGATTACACCTATAAGTTTTTTATTTAGACCATAATTATGGATCAATTATAGTGCTTATTTTTCATGATAGCAAGTTGTATTTTGATGATTTACACCCGGCATAAGAGTGGAGTCAGACTTTTGAGCCAAGTCCTTTTGCCTCAGCAATCCATTTCTCTCTTTTTTGCCGGCTTGAACTTTTGATTGGTGTGAATTCTGATATTTTAACGACTTTAATGCCGCAAAAACCAAGAATCGTTCTCTTCATTTCATTATGCCCCGGTCTGTGATATACCCAATGATAATACCAGGAGGGAGTATCCATGGTTACCATCAGGTGGGCAGTACGTCCTGAAAGCAGCTTATCCCAATACACCGAATTTTCACGGAACGTAAAGGCAAAACCCGGCAGGAAAACCCGGTCAAAAAAACCTTTCAGTAAAGCAGGCATCGCTCCCCACCAGGTTGGATATACAAAAACCAGATGATTGGACCACTGGACCAGTTCTTGGGCTTTTACCAGATCCGGCTCCAGTTCCTGAATCTTGTTATAACCATTCCAAAGTATGGGATCGAACTTCAGTTCACCGAGCTTAAGTTCACGAACTTCCGCCCCCGTACCCTTTGCACCGTCAATGTAAGCCTTGGCCAATGCCCCACAGAAACTATCCCCGTCAGGATGACCCAGAACGACAAGTATGTTTTTTTTCATTATCTCTCCATCAGCCAATTGTTCCGCGTTATCCGGACTCAAGTGTTCTTCAAATTCGGAATTGCTTTCGTACACCATCACATAAATGGCAGACACAGGGGGACGGCCCCTTCGCGTCATGCCATCTTGACGGCAAAATGGAATTGCTATGCGGTCCCGGCAGCTTCAATTAAAGCTGCAACCAGCTCCCGGCAGAATGCCGGAATATCAGCCACGATCCGGCCCCAAATGAGATTACCTTCCCGAAACGCCGCCTGATCCACCCAGCTTGCCCCGGCATTGACCAGGTCATCCTTAATACCAAGGGATCCTGTGGCGCGACGACCGCGAACGATTCCCGCGGATATGGCCACAAGTCCTCCATGACAGATGACACCGATAATCTTGCCTTCGCTATCCATCTCCCGGAGCAGGTTGAGTACCGCATCATATCGACGCAATTTGTCCGGCGCCCATCCACCTGGTACTACTACCGCAAACAAGTCCCGGCTTTGCAGGGACTCAATTGTCGCAACCGGAGTGATATCCAAGCCGTTTTTCCCGCGAACCTTATTCAACGTGATTCCAGCAGCAATTACTTCCGCCCCTTCTTCTTGCAGGCGCATACAGGGGACATAGAATTCCAAATCTTCAACGCCATCTGCAAGGAGAATGGCGATTCGTTTACCTTCCAGGCGCATTTGAGACTCCTTCACTAAATGAATTATTCCGGATAACTATCACGCAAGCTCTAGACGGTTCTTCATCTGTTTCATCATAATAATCTACTGTAGGTTAGAGCTTCCGGTGTAGAATTGTTGCCAGCAATGGACAAACCGCCATAACAATCAAACCGATGCATAGGAAATTACCTTTAAAAATATTCAGATCATCCATTATTACTGACCATCTTACCTTCATAACGAACCGACCCAGTATAATGTCGAACAGAAGCATGAATACTGACAATGAAATACCGAGTAGAATAAGCCCAGTATCGCTTGTAATGCCAATAATTGGAACGTAAAAATAACATATCAAAAAACAAAGGAACAGAGCCGATAGAATCGATACGTTTTTCGCAGTTTTGATACCCATTCGCCTGTTTAGATAAAGCGTTCTGTATATTCCATTTACAGTTTCTCCGGAAGCAACAAGAACGTAAAAACAAATGATTTTAACGATATCGAATAAATCCATTATCGCTCCAAGGTTTCAGGTCTGCCCCATCGCAAACACTGGGCTGGTGAAAAATGAAACTGATGTTTAAACAATCATGACCATCATGGTTAGTCAACACCTAAAAATGAAATATGAAACTCTTAAATTCAAAGGGTTATTGGAGATGGCTTGAAAACAACAGTTGACGGGAAGGAACATTCAGGAATAGGGGAGGGTAAACAGGCTGTTGGATAAAAAACACCAGGCTGTTTGGGGGCAGCCTGGTGTTCGGGATATTATCGAATGGCGCTCAGCAGTTCCGGATCGATTTCCGAAATATCCCTGTGAACGATGCCATACCGGATATAGTCAATAATTTTCAGAAGCTTATTCTCATATAACATTCCGTTTTTCTGTTCTTCAGACAGAGAACCGTTTCGGGTATAGCTTTGTCTCCAGGTTTGAACCGCTTCCTGCTCTGCCAGATTTACCCGGTCTGAGGCATCTTTTTCTTTCACATTTTCAATGAATTGATAGATATCAAAGGACGGTGAAATCATTTTCTAACTCCTTCTTGCATAACAGTTTGTTTGGATAATGGATCAGAATTGGGAATTGCTTTTATGTTAGCTCCTATATGGAATACAAGGCAGACTTGTCAAACCGGATAATCCGGATATTGTGCGCTTTTTCCTGGACAATTATTGACAGATAATATCATTTTGACATAACAGGTTTTTTTTCTTCTCTCCCAAGAATCGATTCAGAAAAAATGAATGCTGTTTTTTATTTTTGTTTCCAGGTTGTTATGGAGTAATAAACAAGTTATTGACAATTCTCTTTTCTTTGAAAATCTGAATTTTTTGCTGATTTTCCGTAAAATGAAAAATTTTTTTTCAAATCTCCCGGATGTTTCTGCGCAGGTTTTTAATCTGACCCCGCCTGGTTTTTCCATCCAGGCGCTTGATCCGTGAGATTTGGGTGGGCATGGTTTTTTTCCGTTTTTTCTGCACGGCCATGGCTTTCAGAATAATCCGTCTGAGACGATTCAACCCGTCATCCCGGTTTTTCTCCTGGCTTCTGTGCTGCTGCGCCTTGATCACAATCACTCCTTCCTTTGTGATGTGATGGTCGCTTGTACCAAGCAGCCTGTTCTTGCAGAATTCCGGAAGGGAGGATCCCTTGATGTCAAAACGGATGTGCACGGCGGAGGCAACCTTGTTGACATTCTGACCGCCTGCTCCCTGGGCACGTATCGCACTCACCTCGATCTCTCTGACGGGAATCACGATCTGACTTGCGATTCTCAACCCATTATCCAGCATCTTCTCTTCCTGTTTTTCAGTTATATTGAAATAGTGCTCATGTGTGAAGCAACAATACCAGACCTTCCTGAAAAAGAAAAAAAGAAAATCCAATCAGGAGAAGCCCCAGGATCTTCATAATAACAAGATAGATTTTTCCTTGAAGAAATGAGCGGGACCGGTTGACCAGAAGAGCAATCGCCACCTTTGAACCAACCAGAAAAAAGTAGAAGCTGCATAAAAACAAGATTCCGGGCGTAGGATCTTTTTCCAACGACTTCAAAAGGATCGGACCGCCAACACTAAACCAGAACAGATACGGATGCGGGCTCAAGGCATTCACCGCAACCCCCTTTAACAGGGATCTTTGTCTTACCAGGGTTGTATTCACTTCAATTGGCTTGACCCGGAGGCTGTCGTATCCCAGAAACAGCACCAGACAGGCTCCGGCCAGGGTGATGCACCCCAGGATTAAATGAAATCGGGAAAAATGACCTAACACAAAAACCGAGATTACAATGATCGGAAAATCCGTAATCAGCGGTGCCAGCGCCACCCGGATGCCGGCCTTGATGTCGTGACGAAGTGTTTCTGCGATCATGAGGGCAAGAAGAGGGCCGGGGGATACACCTGCGGAAAGGCCCAGTATAATTCCAGTGAAGATCGTACGGATCATGTCATTACAATCTTACGACTGTCACAGTCTACCCTTGTCAAAACTACCATTTGATCACAATAACAGAAACCATCATGGAAGCGCCACCGGTTATTCCAATACCGGCATGACTCTTATTTTCACCGGAATCCGCAATGGCAACCGCCGTTGCTACACCAAGTGTTCCCAATGTTCCGAGAAGAATATGCAGATTATCCTCGTCTAATAACCCATTTCCCAGATCAAAGCGATCGCGATATTCATAATACCCGGTAAAACAGGTTGCGAGGGCGGCTCCCGTAGTCGCATAAGCCGCACCATAATGGAGGGACTTGGTTGAGCTTGTGACCGCCGCCACTCCTGCCAGCAGAATGGTGCTGAAGCCCAGGTATTTATGCACTTTTCCAAAATTAACCCCGGCGCTACCTGGTTCCAGGTTGGGAACCGGTTCATTCGGATCTCCGGTAAAAAGATGTGACATATCTTCTCTGGTCAACACCAGACTGGATTGCAGATGGTCTGTGGCTGACAGGTCAGATAAAGGATCAGCTTGTGCCATTGCACTGAAATTGAAAATCCAAAACAGAACAGTCAGGATGACCGAAGTTCGATACAAATGGCTATAAGTAATCATCTTATTTCCTCTCTTTTTAGTAAACACAGCAGGTTATAATACAAATTCAATATTGACCGACCTGTGAGATCCAGGTTTTATAAAAAAGTGCTGAGGTAAAATCTTCTGACCTTTATTAACACTCACCTCGGCCGGTTGCAAGTCCGTCGTTCAGCAACAGTTTAGATATGATTTTTATCCGATCGTTTAAAAAAACACTATTGATCCATAAAACAGTTTGAATCATTATTAAAACCTGTGTTAAGGCCTAAAAGAACCTTTATTCTTAATAAATAATGAGTTGTCCATGAACAGACATTTTACCCTGAACCCGTTTTCCGGTTTCATCAGACTTTCCGTTATCATGCTTCTCTGCATGGCCTTTGCTTTTGGATGTGCCAGACGGCCAACCGCGCCGCCACCCCCAAAAACCTTACCCGGCCATCCAAAACCATACAAGGTTCTGGGACAATGGTATCAACCCGTTCCCAGCGCCAAAGACTTCCAGCAGGACGGAATTGCATCCTGGTATGGAGAACAGTTTCACGGAAACAAGACCTCCAACGGTGAAATCTATGATATGTATGCCCTTACAGCAGCACACAAAACTCTTCCTCTTGGAACTTGGGTTCGCGTGTATAATAAAAACAATAATAAGGAAGTGGTTGTCCGGATCAATGACCGGGGCCCGTTTGTAGGAAGCCGGATCATTGACCTCTCCTATACAGCTGCCAGAAAACTTGAAATGGTCGGACCGGGAACAGCGCCGGTTGTTGTGGTTGCCTTGGGTGCTGCAAAAAATCCGACCCGGCCGTCGGAAACACCGACAGAATTTATACCTGTCAATTATGATTCCGGCACATTTACCTTTCAGGTTGGCGCATTCAAGAACAAAGACAATGCAGAAAGACTTGTGCAGAACCTGAATACAAAATACAAGAATGCTCACATCTCCCTGTATGATGCCGGAGAGGAAATTTTTTATCGTGTGCGGGTCGGGAAATACACCTCTCTTCAGCAGATCATGAAGGAGGAAAGCCTGCTAGCAGAGGCGGGTTATACTGATGCTTTTATTGTTGCTGAATAGTGATTTTGAGAGACATGAAAAAAAAACAGATACAAACCGTATTCCTGGACCGGGATGGCGTGATCAATGTTGATTCTCCCGGATATATCAAAAGCTGGGAGGAGTTTGCCTTTATAGATGGAAGCCTGGAAGCCCTCCGGCTGTTGACCCGGAACAGTTTTCAGATTTTTCTGATCACCAACCAGTCCATGATCAATCGGGGTATGGTTCCGCTTTCCGTGCTGGAACATATGTTTTCCATGATGAAACAGGAGGTTGAAGGCTCAGGCGGTCATATCACCGATATCTTTTATTGCCCGCACACTCCGGATGAACATTGCCAATGCCGCAAGCCCCTGCCCGGCCTGATCCAACAGGCTCAAAATTCATATGAAATCAACATGGACAAAGCATTCATGGTGGGGGACAGTGCCAAGGATATTGAATGTGCACAAAATGCCGGATGTGGAAAGCTGATCCTTGTCAAAACCGGAAACGGCCTGGCAGCAATGGAAACACTGGCTGAAAAACAGATTTTTCTCGATTATGTGGCAGAAAACCTTCTGGATGCTGCCCAATGGATGATCAGGGGTGTAAAAACCACATGATCATGATCGAAGGAAACCTGGAACGGATTACCTTTCAGAACGAAGAAAACCACTATACCATTGCAAGGCTGGCCACCGGAAAATCCAACACCATGATCACCATAGTCGGGTTCATGGCAGGCATTTCTCCTGGACAAACCCTTCGCGTATGCGGGAACTGGGAAACCCACCCCCGGTACGGACAGCAGTTCAAGATCGAAACCTTTGAGGTCAGTCTGCCGGAAACCGTCGAAGGGATTCAAAAATATCTTGAATCCGGCGTGATTCAAAACATCGGCCCATTGATCGCCAGACGCCTTGTCCAGCATTTCGGCCCCAAAACACTTGAAATCATCGAACAGCATCCGGAAAGGCTGACAGAGGTAAATGGTATCGGAAAGGCAAAAGCCTGCCGGATTGAAAATTCATGGAAAGGGCATCATATTGTACGGGAACTGATGCAGTTTTTACAAACCAGGGGAATCAAAGGTTCTTACAGTGCCATCATTCTAAAAGAATATGGAGAGGGTGCATTGGATATCCTGAAAAATGATCCTTTTCAGCTTGCCGAAGATATTCCCGGCATCGGTTTTTTGATAGCCGACGCAATTTCCCAGCACAACGGCGCTTCCAAAACCGACCCAAAGCGGGTTCGGGGGTGCATTCAACACCTCATCGGCCAAGGGGAAAATGACGGCCACACCTTTCTTCCGGACACAACCATCATCGATCAGTGTCATAAGACCTTCCACATTGATCCGGAAACCGCAGCTTTCGCCCTGAACGAACTGGCAGACAAAGGCACCCTGGTGACCGAAGATTATCAAGATGCAAAAGCCGTGTATTCAAAAGAGCTGTATCAGGCTGAACAGGGAATCGCCAACCGGTTCAAGGCATTGCTATCTGTGCCCATGCCCCCGCTCTGTATGAATCCGGAACAGATTACCCAGGAAATATTGAAAAAACTTGCCATCCAGCTCTCCTTCGGACAACTGAATGTTCTGGAACAGATCCTGAACCATCGTGCCGCTGTCATCACCGGAGGGCCCGGAACCGGAAAAACCACGCTGATCCGGTCTGTAAATGCCATTTTTGAGCGAATGGGAAAACTCGTGGTGCTTGCCGCCCCAACCGGACGTGCTGCCAAACGTCTTTCCGAAGTTGTCCAGCGAGATGCCAAAACCATCCATCGCTTGTTAAAATACAATCTGAAAGAGCAGCGGTTTGAGATCAACCAGAACAACCCCATTGACGCGGATGTGATCATCATTGACGAAGCATCCATGGTGGATACACTTTTACTGTTTCATCTGATCCGGGCTGTTCCGGTGACCTCTGTTCTGATCCTTGTCGGGGATGTTTTTCAGCTTCCTTCGGTTGGACCGGGAAATGTACTGAAAGATATCATTCAATCCAACGTCATTCCTGTTTATTATCTGAAAATCATTTTCAGGCAGGCACAAGAAAGTCCGATTATCATCAATGCCCACATGGTCAGAGACTGGAATCAAAAAGGGGAGGTTCCTGATTTTCATACTGCCGGAACAGATGATGAGCTCTCGGAATTCTATTTTATCCAGCAAAGCGATCCCAATACCGTAGTCCAAACGATCAAAACACTCTGTTCGGATTCGATTCCCAATCGGTTCGGCTATGACCCCATACGGGATATTCAGGTGTTGACCCCCATGCACAAAGGTCTGGTGGGTACGATCAATCTGAACCAGGAACTTCAAAACATCCTGAATCCGGGAAAGGTTGGAATGGAAAGCATGGGGTTTACCTATAAAAAAGACGACAAGGTCATGCACCTGAAAAACAACTATGAAAAAGAGGTGTTTAACGGGGACATCGGAACCATTTCATCCATCGACAACCAGACCCGGCAGGTAACTGTCGATTATGAAGGCAGGACGGTCGTTTATGAAGCTGAAGAGATGCATGAGCTATCCCTGGCGTATGCGATTTCCGTGCATAAATCCCAGGGATCGGAATATCCGGTGGTGATTGTGCCTTTACTGACCCAGCATTATATCATGCTGCAACGAAACCTTTTATATACGGCCATGACCCGGGGAAAAAATCTGGTCATCCTCATCGGCACACGCAAGGCATTATCCACTGCCGTGAATAACGACAAGCCCAGAGAACGCCTCTCCGGGCTTGCACGCAAGCTAATATTGAATTGACATTCCGTCATGTACTTGATAGATTTTCGGTCATCTTATCTGCCTAATACCTAAGTATTTATTGAAATTTTTCTTTCACATAATAACCGATTCTAGGGAGGAATGCAGAAAAATGAAATCTTTGTTCAAAATTACGCTGATCAGTGTTGCTGTTGTTTTTATTGCCGGTATGGGAAGCCTTTATGCGGGCACGGCAGTTCAGGATGTGATCAAGATGGAAAACAAGGCTTATCAGGAGCACACAAAAGGAATCGTTGACTTTACCCACAAAAAACATGTTGTTGAATACAAAGCCGGCTGTGGTGACTGTCATCACGATGAAAAAGGCCAGCCCTTGACCAGCCTGAAAGAAGGGGATAATGTTCAAAACTGTATTGAATGTCACAGCAAAACCGAAAAAAAACCCAAAGGCAAGCTTTCCAAAAAAGATGCACTGACCTTTCATCATGAAGCCATCCATATGAATTGCCAGGGCTGCCATAAGGAATTTAACAAAAAGAATGATACCAAGGCCGCTCCTGTCGTATGCAAAAAATGCCATCCTAAAAATTAATGGCTATTTATTGGTGGCTCTTTCAAAAAGGCAGATACCCTATTTCATAAATAGTATCTGCCTTCTATGACATTCATTATCATGAAATGAAAAGCCATCTCATCACGTCATCGGAGGAGATAAAAATGTTTGATCTCATTGACAGTATCAAATCCATAGAATCGGTTCTGGATGTGGCCATCTGGCTGGAAAAAAGAGGAAAGGAGTTTTATGAAAATGCCGTTTCATCGGTCCGGGATAATGATGAAATTAAATCCATGCTATTGTTTCTGATCGAACAGGAGCAGAAACATGAAACCATGTATAAAACACTCTCCCAAAAAATCACAGGTGATTCAGCATTGCAGGATGAACTGTTTGGAGAATACGGGATGTTTATCCGGTTATTGGTTTCAGAAATTACAGGATCTATGAAATTTGACCCGTCGATGACCCTGGATCAATTGATCCACACCGCTATTCAGTTTGAAAAAGATACCCTGTTGTATTTTCATGAAATTAAAAAACTTTTCAAAGAAAAAGATTTAATTGCCATTCAAACAATTTGTGATGAAGAAAGAAACCATATCCGGCTGCTGATGGATGTCCGTAAGTCCATTTGATCCTTTCAAGCTGATTTCTTTTCTTCAGGAAATGATATTAATGACATCCCCCTTCAGTTCATTCTCTACCTCGATCACTTTTAAATTGGCCTGAAAATTCCGCTTAAACAAGGTGAGATTTGTAAACTCTTCCACAAGGTCCACATTGGACATCTCCAAAGCATTGGGTACAATACGGCCCAATCCTCCGGTACCCGGGCTTCCGGTAATGGCTGCACCGGAATCTCTTGTTTCTGCAAACAGGTTGTTTCCAAGTTGTTCCAGACCATTGGGGTTCTGAAATTTTGCCGTCGCCACCTGAAAAAGCGCAACCTGATTGCCGTTTGTGTAATTTCCGGTAATGACACCATCCGGACTGACCGAAATCGATTCCAGCTCACCGGCATTGTAACCGTCTGATGCTGAAAATATCGAAGAGGAAGCGGCTGCATATTGTGTGGAGGTCGGTACGGTCTTCACCCAGCTGTTTCCGTTATACGAAACACCAAAGTTGAGCTGAACCGCCATGGGGTTTGGGTTGTTTGCATCTCCCAGAAAATCCGGCGTTACCTGAAAAAAGCCATTGCTCAAATCAGATGAAAAATTCTGAGGCGTCCAGTTCCCGGCGCCATCATTGAGTTCCAGTGACATACCCGTCATTTCTCCTGAACTGCCAAACTGCATCACACCCCTGGCCAACAGCCCCAGATTTTCACCACTCGCATTTATCCGTTTATCTTCGGCTGGATTCACCGTAACCAAAAATTCCCATGCTGAATCCGTGTCTGCCTTATCATAATAAATACTCATATCATGTGCTGCGCCAAGGGAATCATACACTTTTGATGTGGTCTGATATTCATATCTTTGATCCGAGATAAAATCTCTGTTCAGGGCTGCGCCATCCCATGCACTGGAAAGTCCATTTGCACCCGGCGAATGATTCGCTGCTCCTGAATTTAAATTAATAATCTGGGTTATGGCGGTTGTCTCTTCCGGAGGAGAGGTAAACCGGGTCATGGAAATATCTCCCGACGAACCCTGGGATGATCCGGTCCCAGGATCAATCCTCCATCCCTGTACTGTAAAACCTTGAGAATTTACAAGGCTTCCGGCTTGATTAAAGCTGAAATTTCCCTCTCTGGTATAGTATGATCTTCCCTCTCCATCCTGAACAACAAAAAAACCATCCCCGCCGATGGCCATGCTGGTTGGCGAAGCATTGGGCTCAAAGGCACCCTGCTGAAATATCTGTGAAATATCTCCAAGAGCGGATCCCATACCCACCTGGGAAGTTCCGGACGCTGTACTCACATTATATGTTGGAAGCGGGCTTGCGCTAGTCTGGCTTTTCTTATAACCGGATGTTGAAACATTGGCCACATTATTGGCAACATTTCCAATCCGTTTCCCCAAATTATCGATCGCTGAAATCGCCGGTGAAATTCCTTGAATCATATAATGTCCCCCTGCTTTTTCCTTTTTTTTACAACATTGCAATCACCATGCTCCTGAAAACATAGCACTACCGACTGTTATCGGACGTTTTTATGAAAACCTTAAATTTTATTTTTACAGATACAACCTTCTTTGAAAACATATCTTGAAAAGCAAATGATTTTATCTTACTAGATACATATAATCCACTTTTTCAATTACAATTATCTGCATTCAGGAAGCAGCATATTTCCGTATTGGTTCCATGAGCTTCCGATCCTGATATTTTGTATGCAAAAAGAGAATATATACCGATGAAATCCTTTATATATCCAAGAAACAATCGTAAAACAAAACTGGACAGGCGACAGGGTCAACCAGGCAGAATGGAAAACAATATGATGGAGCGCAGAAAGTCTTCATTTGATCGAAGGGTTCGGTTGCATCAGCAAAACAAAATCACGGATGATCCGCTGTTGATTTGTCGATCTTTGTATAGGAAAGGTCTTCAAAATTAGATGGATATCCAGATCAACTTCGACAAAATCACACAATCCTTCCAAAAAGCGATCCAGGAAAACCGCAATTTTTTATATGAATTTGAAATTTATGATCTGCTAAAAAACTCCGGCTCTGAAAGTCCTCCTCAGGTATATTTCCTGAAAAAAGACCTTCACCCTTCAGAAGAGGCGCTGTCTTCCATTCCAGGTGAAAAAATCGTACTCAAAATTGTTTCTCCAACAATTGTTCATAAAACCGAGGTCAATGGCGTCAAGATAATTGAAAATCAGCCTGCAAAAATTCGTTCCGGCCGGCGAAGGATGATGGATGAAATCCCACAAAATTACGCCTCCTGGATAGAAAAAAACAAAAGCCTATGCCCCCATTGTTATATAATGCTTTCCGGGGATGAATTACAAAAGGCCATCCGGAATGACATACAGGGTGTATTACTCTGTCAGTATATGCCGCCGGATACGGACGCTTTTGGAAATGAACTGCTTGTCAGTATTCGACGAACCAGAGAGTTCGGCATGATTATCACAGCAGGCCTTGGTGGAACCGATACAGAGCTTTATGCAACACGTTTCAGAAAAGGGCAGGCCATCGTATCCGCTTCCACAGAAATGATTGACGGAGACTCCTTTTTCCGTCTATTTCAGCAAACCATTGCGTATCAAAAACTCGCTGGGATTTCGAGAGGTCAAACACGAATTGTTTCCGATGCACAGTTGATTGAATGCTTTACCTCATTTATCTCCATGGCAAACTACTACTCTCCTCTAAATGTGAATGCACCGGTTATTATTGAAGAACTTGAAATCAACCCCTTTGCCTTTACCGACTACCAGATGGTTCCCCTGGACGGACTTTGCAGTTTTTCATTTCCCAATCCGCTTCCCATCGCCCGGCCATCTCAAAAAATCGATAATCTTTTACATCCAAAAACAATCGCCATTATCGGCGTGTCAATCTCCAGAAATAACTTTGGGAAAATCATACTGAAAAATATTCTGGATGCCGGATTCCGCAAATCCGATATTGTTATTATCCATAAGGATGCAACCCAAATTGAAGGCGTATCCTGTGTGGAAAACCTTTCCGCCATGAAAAAAAAGGTTGATCTTTTTGTCGTTGCCGTATCTGCAGCAAATGTTCCCGAACTTGTTGAGCAGGTTATTGCACTGGATGCCGCAGAGTCGGTTATGCTTATTCCCGGTGGAATCGGAGAGAAAAAAGGCAGTGAAAAAAAAGCAGAACAGCTACAACAAAAAATCAGCACTGCTCATTTATCTGAAAATGGCGGTCCGATCTTTCTCGGCACCAATTGCATGGGAGTCATCTCCTATCCTGGTCAATATGACACTGTTTTTGTTCCAAAGGAAAAACTTTCCGGAAAACAGGCGACGGCCATACGTAACTCAGCCTTTATCAGCCAAAGCGGAGCCTTTTTAATCACCCGAACGGGAAAGCTTCCCAATATTGATCCAGGGTATATGATCTCCATTGGAAACCAGACAGACCTGACCGCAGGAGACATTGTTTCCTTTCTGAAAGATCTGGATCATATCGATATTATCGCAATCTACATGGAAGGATTCAACGATATGGATGGTCTGGCCTTCTGTCAATCCGTCAGGCAGGCTGTCCAAAAAGGCAAACAGGTAATCTTTTACAAAGCCGGCCGAACCCCGGAAGGGAAAACCGCAACCTCCAGCCATACAGCCTCCCTTGCCGGTGATTACGCGGTTTGTGAGTCCTGCGTCAGGCAGGCAGGCGCCATGGTTGCTGAAAATTTTTCACAATTTGAAGATCTCTATGTTCTGGCCACCAGGTTTCACAATAAAAAAATTACGGGCAACAGACTGGCCGTTCTCAGCGGTGCTGGATTTGTCGCTGTAGGAATGGCTGACAACATACAGGGAGAAACCTTTTCTCTCCAAATGTCTTCTCTCTCAGCCGCCACTGTTTCCCGGCTGGAAAAACTGATCCAAGATCATCACCTTGAATCTTTAGTGGATATCAAAAATCCGATGGATATCAATCCGGCCGCAAACGATCTTCTCCATGTCCAGATAACAGAAGCACTTTTGCCGGATCCATCTGTTGACTGTATCATGATCGGGATTGTCCCCATGTCCCCGGCTATGCAAACCCTTCCTGAACCAGGAACAGATAATCAGTTTTCCGAAATGAGCATAGCGGTGTTATTGCCTAAACTGGTAAAACAATCCAATAAGCCCATTATCACTGTTGTTGATGGCGGAACGATCTATGACCCCCTGGCAGAAGCCCTTGAAAGGGGAGATATCCCTGTTTTCAGAACGGCTGACCGTGCAATGACAGCCATTGCCAAGTATATTGAGGGACAAATTCATGCAGATCTTTTACGAGAGATGAAAAGCTGACTGAATTATATCTGTTTCATTTTTTATTCTGATAATACTGTAACGCCGATCTTACAAGCCCAGGAGCCCAGGAGGGCGTTCCCAACGCATGGATGTGGGTATAGGAAGCAAGAACATTCTTGTAGGTAAGACCATCCCGATTATTCTGAAAGCCCGTTCCCCGGACAGTTGAAAAAACCATATCTTGATCCGAACCACGCCATTCTTTAATCGTGGAATACCGAAACTCATGGCCCTTCAGTTCCGTGCCGATCGGGAAAAAAGCATTTTTTTGATCCACCCTCATGATCGTGTAGCCATGACCCTGCGGTCTTTTGGAAAGGCCGAATACAATAGGAAAAATTCCAATCATATCATAGGTCTTTCCCTCCATCTCCAGACTCTCTCCAAGATAAATCAACCCACCGCATTCTGCATAAATCGGCATGCCTTGTTCTGCAAGAGTTTTTATCCTGTTCCGGTAGGCTATATTATCTGAGAGATGTTGAGCATGGGTTTCCGGAAATCCGCCGCCGATATAAAGCGCATCAATTTCAGGTAACTCTTTATCAGAAAGAGGACTTGTGAACACCAGCTCAGCACCGGCAGATTCAAGAGCATCCAGATTTTCCTGATAATAAAATTGAAACGCCGAATCCCGGATCACACCAATCCTTGGGTGTATTTCTATATTCTTTTTTTCGAAAACTTCTGTTTCCTCATTGGACTGGTCACTCAGAACCCCTTTATCTGATTCAGCAATCCGGACAAGTGTATGGAGATCGACATTTTGTTTTACAAGCTTCAATGCGGCTGAAATGGATTGCTCAGCCCATGCATGCTCTGGGGTAGGGACTAGACCCATATGCCGTTCCGGAAAATCACTGGCTTTCAATTTGGGGATGGCTCCGATCACCGGTATGCCGCAATGATACTCAATGCTCTGTCTGAGAATGTTTTCATGCCTTGGTCCGGCAACCCGATTTAACACAACCCCTTTTATTTTCACACCTGGATCAAAATGCAAACATCCAAGCAGGGCTGCAGACATGGTTCTTGTGGTTTTTGTGCAATCCACACACATCACAACCGGCAGATCGAGAAGCTTGGCAATTTCCGCAGTACTGGTGTTTCCTTCTACATCAATACCATCATAAAGGCCCCGATTTCCCTCAATCAGTGAAAAATCAAACAGACTCGCATGTTGTATGTAGGAATTTTTTACGACATGGCTGTCGATAAGAAAAAGATCCAGATTGTAACAAGGCTGGCCGGCAGCAAGTGCCAGCCAGCCTGAATCGATATAATCCGGTCCTTTTTTAAAAGGAGCGACAGATTTTCCCATGTCCCGCAATGCATTGATGAGTCCAATGGAAAGGATAGACTTTCCAGCCCCGCCTTTGAGGGCGGATATCACCACTCCAGGAACAGTCAAATTCCTCTGTCGCGTTGAAGACTTTTTCAAAGTGAAAAATGGTTCAGGGTTACCCTGAATTTTTATCCTTCGTTTTCTGCGCCGGCTTGTTTGCCGGTTCCGGGAAGACCGTACATGGAAGTACTTCCGCTTGACCAGTATTCAAGGACACCGTCTTCTACCATTTTATTGATATATTTCTTTGCTTCTCGCGGTTTCATATCCAAGATAGCGGAAAGGTCGTTGAAATAGAATTTGGATTTGGTTTTCAATTTCTGTTTTAAGGCCTCAACAATTTTTTCCTGGGCTTCTGCTTGATCCATAATTCGTTCCTCGCTTTACAAAAAAGGGTTATGCAGGGAGTGGGATGATCCCTCTCCCTGCATATAATTTATTCAAATTAAAATTTGAATTGAGTTGTCTGACGCCATGTATAATAAGCCGGATCACGGAAATCATCAATCAAATGATGGGTGAACTCTAGTTCACATATATCAAAGAATCTTTCCCATCCAATTCTTTCAGCCCATTCACCAAAACGCTCATACTTATTGGCATTCTTTGCATAGGCTTCAACCATGTTTTTGATTACGGTTGTGGTCTGCGGCCATCTCGGAGGCTCGTTGGGAATAAATGCAACAACCACCTTGGAGAACTTGGGTGCGCTGATTCTGTTGGAAACCTTACCACCGGCCATAATTACGATACCGTCGCCTTCTTTGTCGGCAAGCGGCATGGACGGACACATGGTGTAGCAGTTACCGCAGAACATACATCTGCTGTTGTTAACCGCAACGCTCTTTAGTTCCGTACCCTTGAAATCAACCTTCGCCGGTTTGATGGCTGCAGTTGGGCAGGCAGCAATCGCCAATGGAATTTCACACATTTTATCAAGGTACTCATGATCCAATAACGGCGGTTTTCTGTGATATCCGAGAATCGCGATATCAGAGCAATGTACAGCACCGCACATGTTCAGGCAGCAAGCCAGAGACACGCGAAGGTGTGCCGGGAGGCGCATATCCTGGAAGTCATCAAAAAGAACATCCATGGTAGCCTTAACCGGACCGGATCCGTCGGTTGCCGGTGTATGACAATGAATCCATCCCTGGGTATGAACGATATTGGTAATTCCAGCTCCGGTTCCGCCAATGGGGAACTTGAAGCTGCCGCCGGCAAACTTGCGGCTCTGGAGATCTTGTTTCAGCGGAGCGATCTTGTCTTCGCTATCCACCATGAACTCAATATTGTTACGGGTAGTGAAACGCAGTTTGCCATCACAATGCTTATCTGCGATGTCGCAAATCTCTTCGATCAGGCTTGTGCTCATCAGACGAGCACCACCACACCTTACTGTATAAATTTTATCTCCGGATTCGGCAACATGAACCAGAATACCCGGTTCCAGAATTTCATGATACAGCCATTTACCCTTATTGTTTTTAATAACTTCGGGGTAAAATTCATCAAATTTCCTGGGTCCGATATCCGATATCCTGTTTTCCATCGGTTTGTCAGGATTATAACCTGAAGATACAAATGCCATTTTTATTACCCCCTTATCTCATATGATCTTTTCTGAATGCGTCGATATCACGTTCCCATCCGCCTTCAACCTCTTCCTCTTTCCAGAAGATGTACGGATTGGAGCGAGGTTCCTTAACATGTTGCGGTACTGGTTTGATTCCGGTTGCTTCAAGCAGCTTCTGGAAACCCTGGCGTTTAATCAATTCACCCAGACGCTCACGGTTTTTACCATCTTCCATCCACCAATCCCATACAGCTTCAACAACATCTTTGATGGCCCGGTAATCATCATCCGCATTTACTTCGACAAACGGAACCAGCAGGGAACCCATCTGTGCACCATCCAATATCGGGGCTTTTGCACCAACAAAAATAGAGAGACCGGTTTCTTTGCCGATTCTCAATGCACGAGGCATTGCATTGATGCAATGCATGCAGCGGGTACACTCTCTATTGTTGATTGTGAGCTTATTATTCTCATATTTCATGCAGCCTGTGGGGCAGAGTCCAATCACTTCTTTCTGGATGTCAAATTTACCCCAGTCACGACCGGCATGGGCACCACCATTGGGTTTGATTTCTCCGCCAACATAGGCCTTGACAGCTTCTGCATCAATCCGGATGTCATCTTTCCATGTTCCGATAAAAGACATATCAGCACGGGCAATAGATGCTACACAGCAGTTTGGGCATCCGTCAAATTTAAATTTAAATTTATACGGGAAGGCCGGACGATGAAGTTCATCCTGGTATTCCATGGTGAGATCATAGCAAAGCGCCTGGGTATCATAACATGCAAATTCACAACGGGCCTGACCAATACAGTCAGCCGGGGTACGCAGATTGGATCCGGAACCGCCAAGGTCCTGATTCATGTTATGACTCATTTCAAAAAATATTTCTTCCAACTGAGGGGTTGTTGTACCAATCAAAATAATATCACCGGTTGAACCGTGCATATTGGTAATACCGCTTCCTCGGAAATCCCAGAGATTGCAAAGCTGTCTCAAGTATTCGGTAGAATAGAATTTACCGCCCGGTTGGGCCACGCGTACAGTATGAAAGTGTGCAACACCCGGGAACATTGTGGGCTGATCGTTATATCTTCCGATAACTCCACCGCCATAGCCAAATACACCTACAATTCCTCCGTGTTTCCAGTGTGTTCTTCCATGCTTGTATGAAAGCTCCAGAACACCCAGAAGGTCTTCGACAACATCAACCGGAATCTGAAGTTCCAGGCCCTTCTTGTTTTTCGCCCTTTTTTCAGCCTCTTGCTTGAGGTCGGACACAAAACTCGGCCATGGTCCTGATTCAAGCTGATCCAATAAAGGGGTTTTATGCTTTGCCATTTCTAACCTCCATTAAATAAGAATTTAATCAACCTTGACTCAAAAAAACATTATCCTCTTTTTCAAGATCATCAAAGCAACACAAACGACTAACTATCTAAAAATTTTAAAGAAAGGTCAACATCTGCCTTTCTCAAATAAAAGTCATAAAACTAAGTTGTCAGATATAAAATCAATCATTAGCTTTGTCAATAAAAAAGGCATATTTTCATGGCATTATCCTGTTTGCTCTTCATGATGGAAAGCTCAAGACATACCTTATGTTGTGCTCATTATAAAAAAAACTTTACATATTGTGATATTCTTCATTATTAATTTCACAGATTCCTTTTGATTAATCCCTGTTTTATGCCCGCAACATGTTCTTTTAAGTTTTTCTGAATAATCCTTCGTTCTTCAGACATAATGTGATAGACGTCAACAATTCCCTCGGTAAACTTTAACAGATCCATATCATCCATTGAAAAAAGATAGTATTCAAAACACTCTGCAAGAGGAATTCCTCTTGTTCTATCCAATGGCAATTTTTCCAAACCCGCAAAAAAACCGTTCAGAATCTCTATAACGGAAAAATCTTCTGCCCAAACAATTTCTTTCACACCATCCAGCCTGTCGATTCGCATCTGAATAGACAGGATCAGAAAAAACACCAGCATTTTTTCCATAATGGTTTGCAGGTTTGGATCAACATTGCCCGCATCAAGGGATGAATATCCTCTAACGGTTATCAAACGAAGATCCACTTTGGTATCGCGCAAGCGGACAACAAAATCTCCGGCTGCATGATGCCAGGGAAAGATATGCTCAAAAGTTATGGGATGATAATAGCTCGTCAGAATCAATGCAGCCTTGTGATACAACTCCTTTGTCTGTCTGTCAGAGAGGCACTGGTTTCCGTGAACCATATCCCATACCACGATTTTTCTCTTTTTCGATGATATTTCAGAAAGATGAAATTCATGAAATCCTTCAAACCATTGTCCTATAAACATAGACAATATGCCGTGGTCTGTTTTTACAGAACCTTTGCCATAAACCGCTGGTGTATAGGGGCTTTGTGATTCCCGATAAAGTCTTTTTAAGATTGAATATTCTTGATCAATGATGGTACGACCGGCTTCAGAAACAGCGATGTTAAGTACGAACTGAATTTTCTCTTCCGGAAACACAAGCTCGACTCGTGAAGGATGATAAAATTCGCCATGTTTTTCCAAATAAATATTTCCGGCTTTGGTCTGGTCCAAAGAAACGTTCTTCCGGGATTGCTGGGAAATCGCTTCCCGTAAAACCTTTTGATTGTTTTCTTCCAGAAATGTTATAGCGGCTTCAAAATACTCACCATAAGTAACAGAGAGACCTATGTCTGTTTTTTGGCACTTCCTGTTTAAAGGCACTTCCTGTTTCCAAAGTTTGCTGTCCCTTGAAACCGGTTGGTGTGTATCCGATAAAAAAAAATTGAACCCAAGGCGGGTGTCAGACAGATTACCGATGATCGTCAACCTCCTTCAGGATTTTTGGATCAACCGGATAACCAAGCTTAACTGCCCGATCACAGTGTTCTATGGCTTTATCATAATTTTCCTGTTCCAGATAGCAGATCGCCAGGTTATTGTGTACTATCGAGAAATTCGGTTCAATATCCAGAACCTTTAAATTTGTCTCAATGCTCTCCTCTAACAGACCGGACATCAAATATGCATTGGCAAGAGTAGTAAATGCCTGAATGAATCTATTGTTGTAAATAATCGCCTTTTTTAAAGCCCGGATCGCCTCCTCCAGATTCCCTTTCTGCAGTTCTACAAACCCGATATTTCCCCATCCTTCAGCAAAGGCTGCCCTGGAGTTCACTGCTTGTTTATTATATTTCAGGCATCCATCGAGATCTCCGCGGTTCAGACATATACCACCTAGTTGTACATAGGCCTCGGCTAGATTTGGGCTGCAGTTAATCGCCTCAATCAGCGCTTGCTCCGCCTCATCATATTTTTTCTGTCCTAAAAGCGCCACTGCCAGGTTATAGTGAGATGTCCCACACTCTGGATTTGCAGCTATTGCAGCTTTCTGCTTTGCAATATACTCTTCCGCGTTTCTCGATTTTTCCATTTTGTTTTCCTCTATCCACAAACAGAGTTAAAAATACCTGATTTAAATTATCCGTCAACATCCATTATTTGTATTTACTTTAATCATATTTAATAATATTTACTTGAGTCAAATCAATAAAACGTTGCTGGTTAATATGATCAAATCATATTGTCAAGTAAAAACAAATCTCACAACTGCCCGGATAGGACAAACCGATCATCCATAATTTTTGTCCAAATCTCAAGCAGTTTGTGTGTTGCCAACAATTATTCCGGTTTTATTCGAACACAAGGAGGAGGAGATGATAACAGGCTCATTTACTGCGCTGATAACACCTTTTACAAAAACAAATGAAGTCGATTATGACGGCCTGGTAAAACTTGTGAATTTCCAGATTCAAAATGGAATCTCAGGAATTCTGGCAGTGGGGACAACCGGTGAAAGCCCGACGCTTGCATGGGAAGAGCACAATGCAGTTGTAAAAAAAGTAGCTGAAATGACAAAAAACAAATGCCTATGCATTGCTGGAACCGGAAGCAACAATACGGCCGAGGCACTAATGGCCACCGAACACGCACTTCATGCAGGCGTGGATGCGGTCTTGTTGGTAGATCCATACTATAATGGCCCAAGTTCCCTTGAAATTCGGAAAGAATATATTGAACCAGTCGCCAAAGCCTTTCCATCCATAGATATTATTCCATATGTCATTCCAGGACGAACCGGAACGCAACTGCTTCCCGAAGACCTTGCGATCTTAGCCAATACTTATAAAAATGTCCGAACTGTAAAAGAAGCTACCGGAAACCTTACCAACATGAAACAAACAAAAAAATGCTGCGGTCCCGATTTCTCCATCATATCCGGAGATGATGGATTGACCTTTGCCATGATGACGGATCCGGAAGTGCAATGCACTGGAGTGATCTCCGTTGTTTCCAACATTGCTCCAAAAGCGGTATCTGAAATGGTTCATTATCTATCAGCAGGCGAGTACGAACCTGCAAAGATCATAAATGCTGCACTTGAACCACTTTTTGAGCTAATAACCGTTAAAACAATGGAATCCACTTTACATGGGAAAATAGAATGCAGAGCCAGAAATCCCCTGGCAACAAAAACACTGATGTCGATCATGGGCATGCCATCTGGAAGATGCAGACAACCATTAGGAAAAATGACAAAAAATGGGATTCAAAAAGTAATCCAAGCAGCCAGAAAAATTCACAAGGAAAATCCTGAAATTTTTCACTCCGCTGCTGAGTTTTTCAATATTGATATTGATGCAAGACTGAATTCCGACAATTGTTTGGAAGGTCTCTACTATTCTGAATATTAGGTTTCCGGTATTCTATTTCATAATTTACAATTTCAGGTACGCCATATACTGATATACCATTATTCCTTAGATAAATAATTATACCTTATGTTATGCTTCGGGCTGACTGAGTGATGGACATAGCGGTCAGCCTATTATAATTTTCTGAAAAACCCGCCTTTTCGCAACAAGACAACAAAAGGCTTTATTTTTTTTCCTCCTGCCTTTTCTGAACAGCATCCGGATTGATCTTAAAATTACCGATCTTGTATAAAACCCATTTCAACCACTGAAATCCAAACATAAGAAGTGCAACTTCATCATGCTTGATGTTATTGATGGTTTCCTCATCAATCTGATACAAACTCAAAAATGAACTTTGAAAGACAAACTCTTTAAACTGATCAATATCATAGCATGCGGTAAAAAACATTTTTTTTGTTTTTTCCGTTAGTTTCACATTCGCCGGGAAGGATCGTTTTCGCACAACCAGATCTGTCCACCCGGCATTGATTTGGTCTTGAATATCAACCCCCTGATCTTTCCTCCATTCAATAACAGTCCAGTCCTTGTCCTCTTCAAATCCCAAACAGTGAGGCTCGTTGACAAAAAAATAGAACCCCTCATCATCTGCGCCTTCCTTATGACTAAGAGATGCTACTCCCAGAGGATAATAACGGCAGGTTGTGGGTCGATTTTCATAAACCAGACATCCGTCATCCTTTACAAATGGGCACGATTGCTGTTCATCATCCAAAAGCTTCAAGGTTACTACCGGAAGATCGGTTTTTTCCAGCAGTTTTGGAACCGTATAGATAGCCAGGAATTCACTTGAAGTTATTCCCAAGCGGCCTTTTAATTGAATAATATCATACGGTGTTAAAATAATATTGATTCCCCGGCAACATTTCGTAAAACACTTTACATCTTTATGGCATTTAAATTTGAACTTGCTGTCCGGTCCAAATCGTATCGGCTGAATGCCTGCTTCATTTACTGGAAAATCCATATTCAATCTCCTTTTCACATATTCTGTTCGATGCAAAGAAATCGTCATTCATATACAAGGATCATTCGAATGTCAAATATCAATCGCCGGTTCAAAAAAGCCAAAATCCTTCTTTTTCATAACAATGAGGCCTATCCATGAAGCACGAAAAACATCATTTTCATGTATGAGTCAGAGGATATGAAAGAATAAATTTCTTGATTTCACAAACAAATATTTATATTTTCAATATTATGGTAAGGGTAGGAGATAACATACTTATCGTCAAGAGGAATCCCTTAGATGATTTACAATGAAATTAAACATGAAAGATCTTTTATCGGCCGCTTATCCCACAATCATGACATGATTACCTCGATTGAAAAATTTTGTATTCAAAATCATATTGAAATGGGATGGTTTTCTCTCATTGGCGCTGTATCATCTGTTACACTTGGGTATTATGATCAGAAACAAATGGTTTATGTGACCTCAAAAACAGATGAGCACCTTGAAATTGCCTCCTGTTCCGGCAATATTTCCAAAAAAAATGATCAAATCTTCGTTCATGCACACGCTGTGCTTACTAATGAAAAAGGTCTATCATTAGGAGGACATATCTTCTCAGAAACCATTATTTTCGCAGGTGAAATATGTATCCAAACCTTTTCCGGAAAACCACTTCATCGTGAACATGACAACCAGACCGGACTGATGCTCTGGAATATGCACAATCCTTGACCAATGATATGAATTGATTTACAAAAGGCAAACTGGCGATAATATCTATACAGGGAGAATTGATGTGAACATTACTATAACCAAGACCAACCAGCTAAAACCACATCCAAAAGATACCGAGCTTGGATTTGGAACTGTATTTACAGATTACATGTTTAACATGGACTATAATCCTAATAATGGATGGCATAATCCACGGATTGAGCCGTATCAGCCTATTATCATGCCACCTTCCACAATGGTTCTGCATTATGGTCAGGCCATTTTTGAAGGACTCAAGGCTTTTCGAACAGAAGATGACCAGATCCAACTTTTTAGACCTCAGGAAAATTTTAAGCGATTAAATCTTTCAGCCAGAACCATGTGTATCCCGGAGTTTGATGAAAAACTGGCTCTTGAAGGATTGAAAAAACTGATCCATCTTGAAAAAGACTGGGTCCCAAAAACATTAGGAACCTCTTTGTATATCCGGCCGACTATTGTAGCCATGGATCCTTTTTTAGGGGTGAGGGCTTCCTATACTTATCGTTTCTTTATTATTTTGTCTCCAGTGGGTGCTTACTATGCAGAAGGATTCAACCCTGTAAAGATTTGGGTGACAAAAAATCATGTTCGAGCGGTAAGGGGTGGCGTCGGTTTTGTAAAAACTGCAGGCAACTATGCAGCAAGTCTGTTTGCCGGGGAAGAAGCACATAAAAATGGATTTACACAGGTGCTCTGGCTTGATGGAGTCGAATTAAAATACATTGAAGAAGTGGGTTCCATGAACATCTTTTTTGTAATCAATGATGAATTGATTACACCGGCACTGAATGGAAGCATTTTATCAGGGATTACACGCGACTCGGTCATCGCCATGGCAAAAAAACAGAACATGAAAGTCACTGAGCGCAAAATCAGCATTGAAGAGTTATTCGATGCCCATGCTGCAGGTACATTGCAGGAGGCTTTTGGTTCCGGTACGGCTGCTGTAATTTCTCCCGTCGGTGTAATCAGATATGATGAAAAGGTAATCAACATTGGTGATGGGAAAGTTGGTCCGATTGCCAAGCGATTTTTTAAAGACTTGACAGATATCCAATACGGAAAGGTGGAGGCACCAAAAGGCTGGATCGAAAAAATTTCAGATTAATACATGAATTACAGCTGAGGTATACACCTGTTGTGTATACCTCAACCTGTTTTCAGCCAACAAATCACCTAACAGTTTTTACATCTTTACAATTTGTTCATTGTTTTCATTTTTTAAAAGTATCTCAATAATTTTAGGCAGATAACTGTCCGCCTTGCTGACATGAAATCTGCATGCCCCAGCCCCCCTGTGGCCTCCGCCTTCAAAACTTGAAAGCATCAGCCCGGCATTCACATTGCAGTTTCGATTAAAAATGCTATGCCCTACGCTGACAATCACCTTTTCCTTATCTTGATTATCAAACCTGATTTTCATACTGACCACAGCCTGTGGAAATAAAGAATATACAAGAAAACGATTTCCGGTAGGTGCCTGATCAAAGGCACGAAAATCAGTTATGGATACATGTTTTTTTAGCACGGTATTCTGTAAAAGATGCTCTTTAAACACTCTGTTCTGATTCACAACAGCCATACAACGTTTTTTCACTTCTGAATCTTTTAATACATCGTGAATATTATTTTTTCGAAGCAATTCAACCAGCCGATTCCAATAGAGATCATCTGTGTTTTTTTGATTGGAAATCGTCATGGATAAAAGAACATATGGATATTTTTCCGGGTATTCAACCTCATCCAGGCTCAGGTCTGCAGAGTCAATACGATCCGTCTCATGAATCAACTCGCTGAAATCTTTTTCTATTTTATCCTTATAATAACGATAGACAACTCCAGCAGCCGAAGGAGCAATATCAAACCCACCTTCAAATGGTTGTGTTATTCGATTAGAGTAATGATGATCAAACCACTGATAACAATTGTTATGATAAGGAAGATTGGCTATAATATCATATCGTTGAATACTGACCTGATTTTTCTGCAGTTCACTTGGTTCTATCCATTTTGTCGGTTCCGTAATCGTCACAGCCTCAAACAAAATGACGGCACACACAATACCATCAAAATCAGGACGAGTTACAATTCTAAATTTATTCATCTATACTTACCCAATGCAATAAAAAAACGATCTTATTTATTTAACAAATTATAATATTCCATCACCTTTTTAACATAATTTTCCGTTTCACTATATGGAGGTATATCGTTAAATCTATCCACCACGGTCGGACCTGCATTATAAGCAGCCAGGGCCAAGGGAAGTTTTCCGTCAAACCGTTCCATCATCATTTTCATATATTTTGTTCCTCCCATGATATTTTCCCATGGGTTGAACGGATTTTCTATTTTTAATTTTTTGTAATTGTCCGGCATAATCTGCATTAATCCCTTGGCTCCCTTTTTAGATATCGCCCAGTTATTAAAATCAGACTCCACCTTAATCATCGCTTTTACCAGAGAAACATCAACTCCATGTGTTTCACACGCCTGTTTGATAAAAACATCATATTCGGAAGATAGAAAAAGATCCGTTGTTTTTTCATGACTTTCATTACTATCCGGTTTTTCTTTAATATAAATTTCGTAACCGGAAGATGTCGGCATATTGGTAAAATGAAGGACGCCTTTGCTATCAATATATTTATAGATGTCTGCGTGTGAAACCATTGCTGATGAAAATATAATTGAACTTAATAGCATTATGATTTTTGAATACATAAAAAGCACTGTCCGCCTTTTACTCAGGTTGCAGCCGGTTTTGTTTTTTATTAATATCACTTTATTCACAAGAAAACACTTCCGTTATTTACTAACTGAAGAGTTCCAACTGAACCTGTTTTGGATGATTTTCTTTTTTCGTTTTTTTCGTTATAGATTTTTCATGACTCCTTAATTGATTTTCAATCTCATACACAAAGGGTGATAGATTTCTAACCATACTTTTTCCAAACACCTGCCTTTTTGCAGCATGTGTAATAAACAGATGTTCCTTTGCCCGAGTCATCGCCACATAAAACAATCTCTTCTCTTCATCAATATCTGTATTTTCCTGTTCTGTTCTTTTATATGGAATAAACCCCTCTTCACAACCAGCAATAAACACTACCGGAAACTCCAGACCTTTTGCAGCATGCATTGTCATAAGGGTTACCTTTTCACTTTTCGAATCATAGATATCTACATCTGCGCTCAAGGACACCATCTCAAAAAATTCATCAATATTATTCTGATAAAAATTTGCCATTTCCAACAATCGTGAAAAAGATTTTTCTGTACAGGAGCTTTGATGAATGAGTCTTATTATTTTTGGAGATTGTTCACAGAGAAAAAGCAGTCTTTGATCAATTTTCATATTTTGCAGCGTTTGTCTGAAACTGAACATTTTGTTTATAAATTCATATAGGTTAACTTGGTTTATCCTGCTCATTCCAGGTACGGGAAATCGTAATGCATAATTTAAGGCCTGTTCCAGGCTGAATTGATTCTGATAACACCAATTTTTGAAAAGCCTGCTTGTTTTTAGGTCTATTTTTTTTTCAAAGATCTGTATCACTCGTTGAAAATCAGCACTGGATCCAAATCCAGAAACAATTCTAAATAAAGATATGATTTCCCTTATCCCAGGTTTTGTAAATGCATAATCACGGTTGACCATTTGATATGGAATACCGGCTTTATTAAACACATCTCTAAAAACATCTCCTTGCATATTGGTTCGAAACAGAATCGCAAAATCGGAGAAGGACATCTCCCTGTTTCCGGTTAAATCATCATCCATTCCAAAATCGATCGAATGCATCGCCAAACCACCGATCATCTGTTCAATAATTTTTCCTATGGCCACAGCCTCTGCTTTTTCGGATGAAAAGTTCATGACCGAAATCGTTTTCTTGCCATCAATTTCAGAAAAAACCCTTTGTTTAGTAGGATTTTCATGTTGATCCTTTATGATATGAAAAGAAGCCTGGAGAATCGTTTCTGTGGAACGATAATTACGCGTCAGGTTAATAATTTTTGCCTGAGGATAGTCAATTAGAAACTTCTTAAAATATTGAACATCTGAACCCCTAAATCCATAAATAGATTGATCCGGATCACCGATTGCAAACAGATTCTTATTATCCGGGGCAAGCGCTTTAACAATGCGATACTGACCTTGATTTAAATCCTGATATTCGTCAATGAAAACATGTGTGTATATATCTCTGTATTTTTGACATATATTTATATCTGTTTCAAACAACTTCACGACCTTAACAATCAAATCCTCATAGTCATATATTCCCTGGGCGGAAAGAATATTCTGATATTCTCCATACACTTTCTGTAATAAATCAAGGCTGCAATCATATTCATCGGCGATCGGCTTTAGATTATCAAGCGGTTCAAGAATATTCTGTTTTGCTGCAACAATCATTTGTGAAAAAAACTTCTCTGAATGAGCAATTTTAATTCCTTTTTCCTTCACACGAGTACATGCCTCTTTTATAAAATATTTTTGATTCTCTTCATCAATAATGGTGTGTTGTTTCTTGTTTTCCGACCCCTTCAAAATAGAGAAACACAGGGAGTGAAAAGTAGCCACAAAAGGCAGTGGTCGGGAATCACCCAAAAGACGTTTTAATCGATCCTTCATTTCCTGTGATGCTTTATTCGTAAAAGTTACAGCAACAATATTTTCAGGCAACACATTCCTTTTATTCATAAAATATGCTATTTTATGAGTAAGGGTAAGTGTTTTGCCTGTTCCTGGTCCGGCAACAATCAGAAGAGGCGATCCCTCATATAATACTGCATTAAGTTGTTCATCATTTAGTTCATTCCTTTTACAAACAATTTTTGTTATATTTTCCGGTGCCTTTTCATTCAATAAAATTGAATGTTTGATCTTTTCTGGTTTTTTATTTGTATTGTTCGGCTTTCTGTTTTCTGGGATTTCGGGAGAAATAAACAGGCTTTTTTGGAGTTGTTGTTTCTTAATCTCATCTTCTGAAAAGATCTGGATTTTTCCAAATTCTCCATCATAACCGGGAAACAATGTGATTTTCCCCTCCCTTAATTTTTGTATTGCATTCCTTAAATTTGAAACTCCTGCAGATTCAACCTGATCCAATGAAACTTTGTGCAATATATCAAATTCAGACCCAAGTTTTTGGATTATCATTTCATAAAAGTAATTCACCTTTTTAGATTGTGTGCCCAATTTAAACAATTCGGATAGAATCTCTTGTAAAGGAATAATGCTATAGTACGGATGATGATTTGATGATACATATCCTTCTTTCCGATCCGCCAATTCTTCAACTCTGTATAAAACTCCAAGTGTAAGAGGCTTTCTGCATACCGGACAAATTCCATTGTGTTCTTTTGATTCTTCCGGCCGAAATCGAACATCACATTTTCTATGCCCATCCAGATGATATTTTCCTTCTTCCGGATAAAACTCAAATGTACCTAAAAACTGATCCGGATCACCGGTTTCCATTGCTTTTCTAATACTATAATAATCCAAATCCGTATCAAATAGATTTGCCTCTCTACCTAATTTCATAGGCGAATGTGCATCGGAGTTGGATATAAGTGTAATTCGATCGAGATTTGAAACCCGTCTATTCATAGCTGGATCAGATGATAGCCCGGTTTCAGCTGCGAAAATATATGAGCTAAACTCTTCAAAACACTCTTCAATTGAATCAAACCCAGACTTGGATCCCAATAGTGAAAACCATGGTGTCCAGATATGAGCTGGGACCAAGTAAGCTTCATCTGTTATTTCAATCATTATTTCAAGTAAATATTTTGAATCTATACCTAATATTGGCCTTCCATCTGATTTGATATTGCCGATTTGGTCCAGCTTATGGTTAAAAATAACTGCTTTTTCAAAATTTGGAAAATAGACAAGATTATGGTTTTTTCGCGTTTTTCCGTTTTTTTTATATATATTGCTTATCTCGGATTCCAGAAGAAACCGAACAGGTGCTTTACAGGAATCTGGAACTTCCTGATCACACCTTTTTGCAATCTCATCCTTTAATTGAAATAAACCCGGTTCTGCAGGAATTAATTTTTCTTTCAACTCAGAAAACCATTGAGGATGAGTAAAATCCCCGGTTCCAACTACGGTAATCCCTTTTTTTTGAGCTGAAATATAGATATTTTCCAAATCAAGATTTTTTGCGGTCGCTCTGGAATATTTGGAATGAATATGAAGATCTGCAATAAATTTCACTATTTTCCTCTATCACTTATTTTTTTCTATAAAAAACTTGTAACCCTTACACAATCAAGCTATATGCATATCTCGTTTCCGTCAACGATACATATTTTTGGAATACAAAGTTAGGACTTCATTCTATGGGATTATTATCATCATCTGTATCGATTACTCGATACAAAGTAAATGGGGAAATAAGTGGTAATCTCATTTCCACGATTACAGAGGGTTTACAAAAATATTCCATTACAGATATTGATCATGAACCGGTTGAAAAAACCTCTGGTTGGACATCCTTTGAAAACCCTTATATGCCAAACTTTGAAAAAACGTCTTGTATTATTGGAACTTATTTTGTTTTTTCACTGCGAATTGATAAAAAGAACATTCCTGCAAAGATTATCAAAAAATTTTATATCACTGAAATGACAAAAAAATTAGCTGAAAGTGAGCGAGAACACCTTTCCAGAAATGAAAAAAAAACAATAAAAGATAATATAATCAATTTTTTATCTCTTAGAATTCCGGCCGCTCCCAATATTTATGATATACTCTGGAATTATGAAAATCATTCTCTATGGTTTTTTTCCAATCAAAAAGCAGCGAATGAAGAACTGGAAACCCTTTTTTCAAAATCATTCAAACTGAAATTGATCCGTCTTTTTCCTTATACCATGGCTGATCTTTCAAAACAATTAAGAGATAAGGATCGTGACCGTTTAACAACAATTTCTCCCACAAAATTTATGGATTAACCCATGTTAGATATTTCTATTTTATACAACCGTTACAAATTTCTCGGAAATGAATTTTTAACCTGGTTATGGTTTATGATCGACACCGATAAAAAATATATTTTATCCTTACAAAAGGATATGCTCTCTTTTGAAATAAATAATCGTATTGTTCTTGAAAACAGTTTAGATAATATAATCGAAAATATCACTATAAAAGGAGATGATGCCGGTCTTGAAGAAGCAAAGCTTTCTCTTCAAAAAGGTGGTGTGGTTACGGAATGTAATTTTTCCCTAAAAGCCGCTGAATATGAATGGAAATTTAATATTAAAGGTGAAAGTTTAAATATTTCTTCATTAAAAACCCCCGAAACCGCTAAAATTGAAAAAAAGGAAGATGTTGACGGCATTGTCCTTGAAAAATATTATTTATACGAAAAAATTATTACCCTTGTTGAATCTCTTTATGATCACTTTATTCAAATCAGAATCACAAACAAGTGGGATAAAGAAGCTGTCCCTATGATAAAAAATTGGATTCAATCCTAATTTTTTTATTTCATCTGTTTTTTTCCTTTACTCTCTCCTAAATTATTGTAAAACAAAGACACATCTCATTGTTTCAAAAATATATTTTATATATAACTGTTTATTCAACCTTTAATGATCACCGTAAGGAGAATCATATGAATTGGAAACAGAAATACATTATTTCTATAAGTATTTTTTCTATTATATTTAATTTTATAACATTAACTACCGGATTTTCGGCAAACTATCTACAACCGAAAAATATTCTCTTCAAGTCTGTAGATGAAAAAGTACAAATGGCAAAAATAGCCAAAGCAGATATTCTCGTTCCAGAAACATTTGAAAATGGAATGAAATATTATCGTGAAGCAGAAATAATGTTTAATAATAAAGAAGATCTTGATGAAATAAATATATTGATTACCAAATCCAGAGAACTATTTGAAAAAGCAATAAAAGATACTAAATTATCCGGATTGTTATTCACAGAGACAATGGTTGCACGGGAAGATGCCCTCAAGGTTAATGGCCATCTTCTTGACTTGGATAATTGGAATAACGCTGAAACTTCTTTTCGAGATGCTGCTGAACAACTTGAAGGTGGTGATTCCGATGATGCAAAAACGATTGGTAAAGAAGCGGAAATGTTATATCGGGAAGCGGAATTAAAGGCAATCCAGTCAAAATATTTAAAGGAAGTATGGTCTCTACTGAAAAAAACTGAAAACATGGATATTGATAAATATGCTCCTATCACATTAAAAAAAGCGATGAATCAAGCAAAAAAAGCCGAATCAATGCTTCATCTTCACAGATATGACCAAAAAGATGCTGAACAGATTGCAATCCAGGCAGAATATGAAATCAAACACGCGATATACATAGCAAACTTTATCAAACCATTAGAAGATAACAATCAAACTTTTGAATCCATATTTTTAAACTCCGAAATTCCTCTTCAAAACATTGCTTCTTCATTATCGTTGTCTGTAAAATTTGATGAGGGATTTGATAAACCAACACAGTATATCATCAATTCTATTCAATCATTACAAAAAGAAAACTATGATCTTACTAAAATATTACAAAATGACAAATCTGAACTATCTATTATTATCAATAAAAAGAATCGTAAAATACAAGAGTTGAATGAAAAAGTAGCCTATTTGGAAAATCGTTTAAACAACTTGGCCAGTTCTGAAGAAAAACTTAAATTTGAAATAGAACAGGAAAAATTATATAAAGAAAAAATTGATAGAATCAGCGCATCCTTTTCTTCAGATGAAGGAAAAGCCTTGCTGGATGGTAAAAACGTATTAATCCGTCTATATGGTCTTAACTTTCCTTCTGGAAAATCAGATATAAAACCTCAATTTTTTGGTCTTTTATCCAAATTAAAAAATGCCTTTTCAGAATTTTCAGATTGTTTAATTACGATAGAAGGTCACACTGATTCCTTAGGAAGTGACTCAATTAATCAAAAGTTATCAGAAGACCGAGCAGAAGCTGTCCGGCAGTATATTATAGCCAACTCAAATATTTCATGGGATCGCATAAAAGCAACAGGCTACGGAGAAACCAGACCAGTTGCGAGCAATGAAACACCGGAAGGGCAGGCAAAAAACCGTAGGATAGATGTTGTGATTCAACCAATTTCAAAATAACGAAAAACCGGATATAGGGTGTTCATAACATACGAGTTATAAACATCCTAATATTTTCAGTTCATAATCAATGTTTCTTCCAATTTTTCTTACTATATTTATAGATATTATTTTATATAAAATTTTTATTAAAATCAAAATATTATAGAGTTATTAATATTATTAACATTCCATATAAATATTATGATAATATATATAAAAAAAACAGATCAAAGATTTTTGATAAAATATTTTTATATTGATATTTTATCAATATGTGACTATTCATAAAACTTCAAATCAGCGTCTTTTCTGTAATAAGACAAATTACACTGAGTTCTATTTACAATTACTTATAATTTACAGGAAAAAGAATGAAATTTAAAATTAAAAAACAGGATATTGTAAATGTATTGTCCAGAGTGCAAGGTATTACGAGCAGAAAGAGCAACTTAGCAATAACAGAAAATATTCTTATTCAATCGCGAGATCATAAAATTATTATTGCTGCAACTGATTTGGAAACTGGTTTTGAAGGTATTTATGCTTCAAATATTGAATCAGATGGTATTATTACAATTAATTCCAAGAGAATATATGAAATTGTAAAAAATTTTCCAAATGACGAAATTAATATTGAAGAATTGAATAATAAAATGCTGAAAATTGGAAATGAGAGTGTTTTATATCATATATTGGGTTTAAATGCAGATGATTTTCCTGAGATTCCTAAAGTTGATGAGGATATTATTTTTATAAATCTGAATTCAAATGGCTTGAAACAGATGATTGAAAAAACAATTATGATTCATGCTTCATCTGAAGAAAAAAGAGCCCACATTCTTGGTGTAAAACTTGAGTATATAGAAGAAGATAATAAACCGTTTTTAAGGATGATTTCAACAGATGGAAAGAGATTATCCAAAGCAGATTGTTTTGAAGTAAATGAAAAAGTAAAAGATTTTGAAAACAATACAGTTCTTATTCCAAAAAAAGGGTTACAAGAGGTTATAAAATTTTTGGAGTCAGAAGGAGATGTAAAAATTGGAGTAAAAAATAATAATTTTATAGTACAAAAAGAAAATGAAACAATTATTATTAATCTCTTAGAAGGTAATTTTCCAGAATATGGTGATATACTATCGGTGGGAGATGATAAAATTGTTGAGGTTGAAAAAAATTCATTTAGAATGATGTTGAAAAGAATGTCCATTTTAACCTCAGATGACTATAAGGGTGTTATTTTCCGGTTTGAAGATAATAAATTGACTATAAGGGCTGCTAATCCTGATTTAGGGGAATCAAAAGAAGATATGAATATTCAATTTAAAAGTACTCCCATAGAAGTGGCTTTTAATCCGCAATTTTTTATAGACACATTAAATTTTATTGATAAGGAAAAAGTAATATTAAGAATTGTTGATGATGAGCATCCCTGTTATATTCAGGGAGAGAATGATAAATCTTTTATTAGTGTTATTATGCCGATGAAATTATAATGGAAAATGTATATAACGAAAATAGTATAGATGTACTGGAAGGACTGGAACCGGTTCGCTTGAGACCTTCCATGTATATCGGAAATGTGGATGTTGAAGGACTTCATCATCTTGTTTATGAAGTAGTGGATAACAGTATTGATGAAGCAATGGCTGGATATTGTGATATCATTAAGGTGATTATCCATACAGATAATAGTGTAAGCGTCGAGGACAATGGAAGAGGTATTCCTGTAGGTATTCATGAGAAGGAAAATGTGCCTGCTGTTGAAGTTGTTATGACCAAACTTCATGCAGGGGGCAAATTTGATAATGACTCCTATAAAGTATCAGGAGGTCTTCACGGTGTTGGTATATCAGTTGTAAATGCATTATCAAAATTTTTAGAAGTTGAAATTTATTTCAAAGGTCAAATTTATTATCAGACCTTTGAAAAAGGAAAGAAAACATCAGAACTTAAAATTATTGGAAATACGGAAAAGAGAGGAACTAAAATTCATTTTCATCCTGATTTTGAGATTATGAATCAAAATGATTTTAGTTTTGATGTTTTAAATAAAAGACTTCGAGAATTAGCTTTTTTAAATAAAGGTTTAAATATAATTATTGAAGATGAAAGGACAGATGAAAAAAGCAATTTTTTTTATGAAGGAGGTCTTCACTCATTTATTCAATATATAAATAGATCCTACACCTCGCTTCACGAGCCAATTATTATATCAGGTGAAAAAAATGATATTCAGATTGAATTGGCAATCCAATATAATGATACTTTTATAGAACGCATTTTTTCCTTTGCAAACAATATAAATACAACAGAAGGCGGATTTCATTTAATCGGTTTTAAGGCGGCTTTAACCCGAACCGTCAATCAATATGCAACAAACAGTAATGTTTATAAAAATTTAAAAGTGAAAATAGGTGGGGACGATATTCGAGAAGGGCTGTCTGCGATTATTAGTGTTAAATTAAAGAATCCACAGTTTGAAGGTCAGACCAAAACAAAATTGGGAAACAGTGAAGTCAAAGGACTTGTGGAATCCTTGGTCAATGACTATTTAAGTTCTTTTCTTGAAGAAAATCCAAACATTTCAAAAATTATAATCGAAAAAGCTTCTGAGGCAGCCCGAGCAAGGGATGCAGCCAAAAGAGCCAGAGATCTTGTAAGAAGTAAAGGATCATTATTTGATTCAACCTTACCGGGAAAATTAGCTGAATGCCAATATACTGATCCAGCGGATCGGGAGTTGTTTTTGGTTGAAGGTGACTCAGCCGGAGGATCTGCAAAACAGGGGAGGGATAGAAGATTCCAAGCTATTCTGCCATTAAAAGGAAAAATATTAAACGTTGAAAAAGCCCGTTTTGATATGATTCTCCGAAGTGAAGAAATTAAAAATATGATTACTGCATTGGGTACAGGTATTGGTACTGAAGAATTTAGAATTGATAAAATTAGGTATCATAAAGTTGTCATTATGACCGATGCGGATGTTGATGGATCCCATATTCGTACATTACTTTTGACCTTTTTCTATCGTCAAATGCCGGACTTGATTAAGAATGGATATTTATACATTGCTCAACCTCCACTATACAGAGTCAGTAAAGGAAAAGGTGGTATTTATTTAAAAAATGAAATCGAATTTAAAGATCATATTCTGAAAAGGGTATGTGAAAAAAAAATTTTAAAGATTAATAAAGACGATCGTATACTTTCAGAGTATGAATTATATATTATGATGGGAGATTTATTTGAGTATATTGAAGCCCTTGATACACACAAAAAAAATGGTGTTGATCCGGATTTTGTTGAAATACTGATTCAAGAAAACATAAGGAGTAAAGAATTTCTTCAAGAAGAAGAAAATATAAAAAAACTAAAAGAAGTATTATCAGATCGTGGTTATCTGGTTGAAGATATCGTATGGAATGAGGAAAGAAAAATATTTGAACTTATGGTTCATCCTACAGAAAAAAAACAACTTGAAACAACAAAATCAATCTATAAGTCTATTAAAATCGGCAGGGGATTCATTCATTCTAGTTTATATCAAAAATGTCTAATTCTGAGCGATAAAATTTCCAGGTTTGATTTTCCTCCATTTACTGTCCATAATCGCGAATCTGAATCAGACGTAAAAGTATATCAGAATAAAAAAGAACTCTGTCAAAACTTAATAGAGGATGGAAAAAAAGGGATAAATATTCAGAGATATAAAGGTCTTGGTGAAATGAACCCAGATCAGTTATGGGAAACAACAATGGATCCAAAAATGAGAACAATGTTACGGGTTAACATAGAAGATGCAGCAGAATCAGATGAAATCTTTACATTGCTTATGGGAGATGAGGTTGAACCAAGAAGAAATTTTATCATTCAAAATGCCCTTCAAGTAAGTTCTCTTGATATTTGATAATATTTTTTTTAGTAAAATCAATGAGTCGGCTAATCATTTATAAAAATTTCGTTTTTGATCGATCACTATCCGTATGGTTTCAGCTATTTTATTTTTAGTAACCGGTTTGAGCAAAAAAGCTTTAAAACCTAAATCGATTGCTTTTTTAGGGTTAATGGCTGTGCTAAATCCAGTACATAAAATAATGGAAGAATCAGGAGCTATTTTAAAGATCTTTTTTGCCAAGGCAACTCCAGTTAAATCAGGCATGGTCATATCCGTTATTATAACATCAAATGGATGGGACTCAGATTGAAAAAACTCCAACGCTTGAGTTCCGTTTAATGCAGTGCTTACTTCATACCCAAGTCGTTCCAACATTCTTTTGGCTGCATCAACAATTGCCTTATCATCATCAACAAATAGAATTTTTTCATGATTGGTTGAGATTGATTGTATTTGGGGAATGGAATCATGAACTTTTTTTTCAACGCAAGGTAAAAAAATATTAAAAACAGTTCCTTTTCCAATATTACTCTGTACTGTAATAGCACCCCTATGATTTTTAACAATACCATGAACCACAAATAATCCCATCCCTGTTAATTTATTATCTGTTTTTGTTGTAAAAAACGGATCAAAAATTTTTTCCATTAATTCTGGTTTAATGCCATGACCAGTATCTGAAATCGTGATCAATGTGTATTTTCCCGGGGTCAAATTTTTATACAGATCAATATCATCGTCATCTATATCGATATTTATTACATTAATTTCAAGGATACCTCCTTTATCTTTCATCGCATAATATGCATTTGTACAAAGATTCATAAGAGATTGATTAATTTGGGTAATATCAGCCATAACAAGGTCATTTTCAATAGAAATGTTAAGTTGTATTTTTATCGTTGCTGGTAATGAGGATCTGATAAGTCTGAAAAATTCTTTAATAACAAGACTAATTTTAAGCGGTTCCATGTGTTGATCGGATTGTTTTGTAAAACTGATAATTTGCATTACCAGATCTTTCGCTCTTATACATGCCTCTTCCACTTGTTCAAGGTGATATCTTGCTGGATTGCCCTGAGGCACGGTGTGTTCAGCTAACTCAACATTCCCATTTATTATCCATAAAATATTATTGAATTCATGTGCAATACCAGAGGCTAGTGTTCCAACTGCTTCTATTTTTTGGGTTTGAAGATGCCATAATTCAAATCTTTTTCTTTCTTCTTCTGCAATACGTTGGTCTGTAATATTTTTGGATGTTATTATGGCTCCAAACGGATAGGGTGAAATGTTTATAGAAAGATATTTGTTTTTATATTTCAACTCTGAAAAGGTTTTCGATTTTCCTTCTTGGATGCATTCCATTAGTTGAGAACGCATATCAATTTCGTGTTTACCTGCAAAATCATCTGTATACATTCTATCCCCAATATTGGGAACTCGATCTTGTTCAGACTGATTTTCTGTATTGGATCTTTTTTTATTGTATCCTGTTACAATCCCATTTTTGTCCACAATTATTGTTTTAATCGGATTATTCATAAAAAAAGACCGGTGATGTTCTTCACTTTCTCGAAGCGCAAGCTCCTTCTTTTTTTGTTTTGTGATATTTGTAAAAATAAGTAAAATATTAGACGTTTTCTTATTCATTTTTATGGAAACAAGTCGAACCATCCACCACTCATTATGGTGATCTTCGATTTCAACATATTCCATACAGCCGGTATTAATCATTTTTTCAATACATTCGGCGAGCAGTTCCTTTTGATCAGAAATTATCAAATCAAGAATATTTTTTCCTAAAGCTTGTTGAACAGATACTCCGAAAAAGGGTTTATTAAGAAACAGAATTTTAAGCTTATTAGTAACAGTCAGAATAATATCCGGAAAATTATCTATGATATTGAGTAAATGGTATTCAATGTCTCTGCTTTTAAAATTTTTCGGTTGAATGTTTTTTCCTGTATTCATTATTTTCAGACACCTTGATTCATTGTCTGCATTCCATTATATTTTATAACGATTGAAAAGCATTAGACCCGCGAAAGCCGATGTCCTGAAACAAACTGAAAATACTGGATAGTGTTACATTAAAACACTATACCTATCTCAAGATAAAATCGATCAGAACTCAATATTTTTGGGTGTTCTAGGGAAGGGAATAACATCGCGAATATTGGTGATTCCTGTCATCAGCATAATCAAGCGCTCAAACCCCAAACCAAATCCGCTATGTGGGACAGACCCAAATCTCCTTGAATCAAGATACCACCTGTAGTCCTCTTTATTAAGATTGTTTTCTTCCATTCTTTTTTCAAGTACATCCAGTCGTTCTTCGCGCTGACTGCCACCAATAATTTCCCCAATTCTGGGAACAAGCACATCCATTGCTGCAACAGTTTTGTTATCATCATTCAGTCGCATGTAAAAAGGTTTTATATTTTTAGGGTAGTTATAAATAACAACCGGTTTTTTAAAAACCTCCTCCGTAAGATATCGTTCATGTTCTGATTGAAGATCCTTGCCAAATTCAACCGGGAATTCAAAACTTATCTTTGCCTTCATGAGCTGTTCAATAGCATCCGTATAAGGGAGTTTAATAAAGCCCGATGACACAATAGATAGCAATGTCGATCTCAGCTGTTTATCAACAAAGTTTGCAAACAGCGTGAGATCTTCGTCACAATTGTCCAATACGTGATTAACCAGATATTGTAATAAGGTTTCAGCCAAAACTATGTTTTGGTTCAGATCGCAAAAAGCCATTTCCGGTTCGATCATCCAGAATTCAGCTACATGCCTTGCGGTATTGGAGTTTTCTGCTCGAAAGGTGGGGCCAAAGGTATATACATCTCCAAATGCCAGAGCAAACATTTCCGCAGATAATTGGCCGGAAACCGTAAGGTTAGCTTCTTTACCGAAAAAGTCTTTCCGAAAATCGATTTTTTTGTCTAATTTTGGTAGATTGTTTAGGTCAAGGGTTGTTACCCTGAAAAGTTCTCCTGCACCTTCACAATCCGAGCTAGTTAGTATGGGCGTATGTACATATTGAAAATCTTGATCATGAAAAAACTTATGAACAGCGTAGGATAATTCAGAACGTATCCGGAAAACAGCACTATATTTATTGGTCCTGGGCCGCAGATGGGCAATGGTTCTTAGATATTCATCTGTGTGTCGTTTCTTTTGAAGAGGAAAGGTTTCAGGAGCAAAGCTGATGATGTCAATGGTTTCAGCCTTGATTTCCCATTTTTGACCACCACCAATGGATTCAACAAGTTTGCCGGATATAGAAACAGCTGAACCGGTTGTTATCTTCTCAATCTCCGAATAATTGGAAAGGGCTGTATCGGCAATGATCTGAATATTTTTTAAGCATGAACCATCATTAACTTCCAGAAAGGAAAAATCTTTTGATTCTCTTTTGGTTCTGATCCAGCCTTTAACCAGTACCTGCTTTTTTTCATTTTCGCTTCTCAGTATTTCTTTTATTTTAATACGTTTCATAATTTTATTCCTAACCCGGTTCGGATGTTCCCGTATAATTACAATACAATGGTAATATAATATCCAAATCCTCCTCTCATGAGAAGAATGACCATAGAGCTTTTGGTTCGATATTTGATGATTGCTTTTTTAAAATCATTCAGGTTATCGATTTTGTGTTCATTGATCTGAAGGATTACATCGCCGGGAGCAGCGCCTATTTTATATAGATAGGAGCCACGGCTAAGGTCAATAATTTCAACACCTTTTGTCGATCGGTTCTTGTGAAAAGAATTCATCGGCAAGGTAATATTTTGAACCTTAATTCCAAGAAGTCGATATGCCAGAGGAATGGCATTTTCGATTGGGTACACTATCGTTTGGATGGAATAAGATTCCATTAACTTATTTCGTAAAATTTTAATATTAATAGCTTCACCGACAGCTACATCTTTCATAATTGCTGAGAAGTCCTCTGAAGTAATAACTTTTTGTTCATTCAAAGAAAGGATTATATCGCCTTCCCGGATACCACCTTTTTGCGCCGGGCTTTTGGGTTCGATCTCTTTGACTACAACCCCCTTATTGGCTGGAAGATTCAGATATTGGGCAAGATGATTATCGATATTTTGTATAATAATTCCGGTCCAGGCAGGGATCACTTCACCATATTGAATCAGGTCAGATACTATTCTTTTTGCCTTATCGATGGGGATGGCAAAACCGATACCCTGGGCATTTGCATAAATTGCCGTATTGATTCCAATTAACTGGCCATTGATATTTAGTAATGGACCGCCACTATTTCCCGGATTGATTGAAGCATCCGTTTGGATAAAATTATGAAATACTCTTTCTTCGGTTTTTATGCTTCGGTTTGTTGAGCTGATAACACCGGTCGTGACGGTATTTTGAAATCCAAAAGGGTTCCCGATTGCAATAACGGTTTCTCCAATCATTAGATCATCGGAACGTCCCATTTCAATATCCGGAAGAAAAGTATCGGATTCTATTTTTAATACCGCCAAATCTGAATCTGGATCTGCACCAATCATTATGGCTTTAAATTCTCGCTCATCTTTTAGCGTAATGGTTATATTTGCAGATTTTGTAACTACATGCGCATTCGTGAGAACCAGCTTTCGTTTTCCATCAATAATAATTCCAGATCCCAAATTGCTTCTTTTAGTATCTTTATTGTAATTATAATCAAAAAAGTCTTTAAAAAAGGAATCAAATCCGGGTGTCATACCAAACCTTGAAAATGGGTTGTTCTGTATATGGACTTCATATTCGGAGCTTATATTGACGACAGCAGGACTAACATTTTGAACAGCGTCTACAATGGCATCTCGTCTGGGGTATTCTGCAGTTGATTTGGTTGTAAAAATGGTAAGATATAAAAAAACCCACAGGAGAGAAAAGATTCTTTTGTTGTGAAGCAGATGAATTTCTGACATATTAAAAAGCTTTTTTTAATTTCTGGGAGTAAAAAATTTGATCAACACAACATATTTGTTACATATATCAAAACGAACTTTTCAGGATAGAATACCATGACAGAAAAAATGATTCAAGATATCTTGAGTTTGGTTGAAAAGCCGAGTCAATACCTTGGCACGGAAACAAACATCCAAAAAAAAAATTTAAACAAAATTCAACTTCATATGTGCCTGGCATTCCCGGATCTTTATGAGATCGGTACGTCTCATTTCGGCATGCAGATCTTATATCATATTTTAAATAATCATTCCATGATCGCCGCAGAAAGGGTGTTTGCACCTGCAACAGACATGGAAGATCAACTGCGAAAATCAGAAACACCTCTGTTTTCTCTTGAATCAAAAACGCCATTAATAAATATGGATATCATTGGGTTTAGCTTACTGTATGAACTAAACTATACCAATATACTCACCATTCTTGATCTTTCCGGTATTCCATTTTTTGCAGCGGAAAGGGATAACACCTTCCCTTTGATTATTGCGGGCGGCCCATGCATGAGCAACCCTGAACCGGTTGCTGATTTTTTTGATGCGATTGTAATTGGTGACGGAGAAACAATAATAATTCAGATGGCGGAGGCATGGATTTCATGGAATCAGGCGGGTTCAAAAAATAAGAATGAACTGTTGAAGATCTGGTCAGATTTAGAGGGGGTATATATTCCTCTTTTTTTTAAACCCCATTTCGACAATGATGGTTATCAGACTCTCGCGTCGGTTTTCCCGGAAAAGAAATGTATCGTAAAACGAATAGTTGAGAGTGATTTGGAAACCATGCCTTTTCCAGAAAAACCGGTTGTTCCTTATGGACGCCCCATTCATGATCGACTCCGTCTTGAGATCGCAAGGGGATGTACCAGAGGATGTCGTTTTTGTCAGGCCGGTATGATATACCGACCGGTAAGGGAACGATCTGTGGAAAAACTTTTATCTATTACGGAAAAATCGATACTCCAAACCGGATATGAGGATATTTCACTTCTTTCCTTGAGTGCTGGAGATTATGGGTGCTTATCTTCTCTTATGCACGAGTTGATGGCCAGGTACGCAAAAGATCATATCGCGATTTCATTACCTTCCGTTCGTGCAGGAACCTTAGCCCCTGAATTGTTGAATTTCATAAAAGAAGTGAGAAAAACAGGATTCACCATTGCACCGGAAGCCGGGACTCAAAGGTTGCGCAATGTTATCAATAAAAATGTGACAGAGACGGAAATTGTTGAAACCGTATCCCAGGCTTTTGAGATGGGATGGCAGATCATCAAACTATATTTTATGATAGGACTTCCAACTGAAACAAAGGAAGATCTTCAAGGGATTGTAGATCTAGTTCGAATTCTACGCAAAGGAAAAGCCAAAGGACAGAAGTTGCGAAAAATTAACGTGAGTGTTACAACATTTATCCCAAAACCCCATGCTCCTTTCCAATGGGCTGGTCAAATCTCTCTCGCGCAGTCTAAGGAAAATATTCAACAATTAAAACAGGACTTGAAAATGCCAGGGGTTGATTTCAAATGGCAAATCCCAGAAGCTAGTTTGCTTGAAGGGCTTTTTGCTAGAGGAGACAGGCGTTTAAGCCATTTAATCGTAGCGGCCTATCAAAAAGGCTGTCGATTTGATGGCTGGACAGAGCAATTTCAGTATTCTAAATGGTTGGAAGCAATTGAAGAAAGAGGAATTGATCTAAACTTTTTCACAACAAGACAAAGAGATGAGAATGAAAATCTTCCTTGGGATCATATTCATTCCAGAGTTACAAAGGACTATCTTCTCCGTGAATGGAAGAAATCCATTAATGGACAAATTACAGAGGACTGCAGGACGGGTATCTGTAATGACTGCGGAGTATGTGACTTTCAAAATATTAAAACTCGCCTTGCAATTTGTTCAAGTGTAGATCCAGCATCTGTCATAGAGAGGAAAGCAGTCGGCGATTATCAGGATATGATGTATCGGATAATTTATACCAAAAGAGATCAGGCCAAATATTTTGGCCACCTTGAAATGGTTAACGCAATATTAAGAGCCATTAGACGAGCAGGCATTCCGGTTCTCTACTCTGAAGGCTTTCATCCAAAACCCAGAGTTTCTTTTGATGATCCTTTGCCATTGGGAATTGAAAGTGACTCAGAGTTATGTACGATCCGAGTTGCAGATCTTATAAGGCCGGAAGATATGATTACAAGGATGAATCAACATCTGCCGGATGGAATTCGGGTGGTGGATTGCAGAATGTCATCCAAGAAAATCCACTCAGAAAAATTATCCGAAATCAGCTATGAGGTTACGCTGCCGAAGCCTTGTTTGGATAAAAACAAAAAAGACATATTGGACAATAGCGATGGAATTATTGTAGAATATAAGGACAAAAAAGGAAAGTTGAAAAAAATCGACCTTACAGATATGCTTCATAGTATTGATATACTGGATACCAACCGGATGAATATAGTGATTCGAAATGATTCAGGAAAAACCATACGACCTTTTGATATTCTTACGCATCTCTTTTCACTGTCTGAACAAGAGGCCAGACAAGCAAAGGTTGTAAAGGTTACACCCCATGGCAGGATGATTATTAATAATGTTTAAAGAACTGATTATAAACGCAACAGAGCACGAAACGCGGGTTGCATTATTGGAAGATGGAACAATCGTCGAGCTTCTCATTGACAGAGGGGATGACTCCAATATTGCCGGTAATATCTATAAAGGAAGAGTTCAAAGAGTCCTTCCAGGTATGCAGGCTGCTTTTGTTGACATCGGGCTTCACCAGGCGGCTTTTATTTATGTGGATGATGTGATTGGTGATGCACATGACGAATATGAGGAGGCTTTTATTAATAATGCTAATACTATTCGTGATGATAATGTGCCAAATGAATTTAACCCTCCGCCGGTCTTTGATAAACCGGTCACCCCTATTGAAGATCTAATCACTGAAGGACAGGAAATTCTTGTTCAGGTAGCAAAATCACCGATTGGCAGCAAAGGGGCAAGAATCACCTCTCATATTTCCCTTCCAGGTCGATTTCTTGTGCTGATGCCTACAGTCAATCATATTGGAATATCGAGAAGAATTGAGGATGAAGAGGAACGAACAAGATTAAAAGAGATGATTATTAATCTTCGGGAAAAAGAGTATGGATTTATTGTCAGAACAGCGGGAGAGGGGGTTGGTCTGGATAAACTTGAAAAGGAAATGCATTTCCTGGTTAACCTCTGGAATAAAATACAAAAAAAATATCACTCTGGCTCAGCCCCGATTCTGCTTCATAAAGAGCTTACCATAACGCTCCGAGCTGTTCGTGACCTGTTAACCGATGAAGCGGATAAGCTCATTGTTGACTCATCAGATACTTATCATTCACTGCTTTCATTTCTGGAAGAGTTTATGCCTGGACTGAAAGACTCCGTCGAGTTGTATTGTGGAAATGAACCTATTTTTGATGCCTATAATCTTGAAGTCGATATTTCAAGAGCATTAAAAAAAAAGGTATGGCTTAAATCAGGAGGCTATATTGTAATTGAACTAACAGAAGCGCTGGTAGCGATTGATGTAAATACCGGAAGGTATGTAGGAAAACACAATTTTGAAGAAACAATTTTAAAAACCAATCTTGAAGCTGTAAAAGAGATAGCCTACCAGGTTCGATTACGAAATCTAGGCGGCATTATTATTATTGATTTTATTGATATGGAAAAACCGTCTGATCGTGAAAAAGTTTTTAATGCGCTGAAAGATGCTTTTAAAAAAGATAAAAGCAAAACAAATGTACTTCCAATGTCCGATATGGGGCTGATTCAGATGACGCGAAAAAGAGTAAGAAAATCGTTATCAAGACTTTTATGTGAACCATGTTTCTATTGTGACGGAGATGGTTACTTAATATCGAAACAATCAATTTGTTATAACATTTTCAGGGAAATTTTACGGGAAGCCCAGGATATGGTCGGTAATCGGTTTACGCTTAGAGTGAATCCCGAAATTGCGGAACTCCTTCACGGGGAGGAAAATAATCTTATTACTTCCTTGGAAAAAAAGTTGAATAAACAAATTATTATTTATCCTAATTCACGATTTCATGTGGAGGAGTTTGATGTTTTTGAAATTATCAAATGAATCTTGACATTGCCTGCATATTGTGTTTAATTTTACAGGTTAAAAACAAAGAATGAATACTCTGATTCTGTTTGAATTATCTATATAATAAAGGGTTTTTATCATGAAAAGGACATATCAACCAAGTCGAATTAAGCGTTCTAGAACCCATGGTTTTAGAAAAAGGATGTCAACAAAACAAGGAAGAAGAGTCATCAACAGGCGAAGAGCCAAAGGGAGAAAGAAACTATCTGCATAAACAGAACATAAAACAATTTGATAGTATTCAGAGATTATAATGTAAACAGCAAATGGCTGGTAAAAGCAGCTGGGTGTATGCGGCAAGCCGATATGGCCGAAACCACTTTTTAAGGGGTTTCATTGAAGACTTTCCACTTTAATAAATCGGATAGAATTCGGAAACGAACTGAGTTTATAAGCTTATCGAACAATGGTCACAAGCTCAAAAATGAGCATTTTATTGCAGCAGTAAGGCCAGGGCGGTCAACAGTAACAAGACTTGGTATTACGGTGACTAAAAAAATAGGATGCGCCGCTACCCGAAACCGGATTAAGCGTTTAACGCGGGAATACTTTCGACTTAACCGACATCGTACCAAAGGTATTTGGGATATCAACATCATAGCTAGGAAAGAATCTTCCGCTATCTCTTCAAAAATTGCATTTTCATCATTGGAAAAGCTTTTTGATGTATTGGTAAGGGAATATAAACATTAAATATATTTTGTTAATTTTCATTAATATTTATCAGATCTTATTGTCCCCTGTCCTAGGACCCTCGTGTCGCTTTTATCCAACCTGCTCCGAATATTCACGCCAAGCTATTTTAAGGTATGGGGTATGGAAAGGACTACTCCTATCTACTAAAAGGATTTTACGATGCCACCCGTTCAATCCAGGTGGGTTCGATCCAATACCATAGCCATATCACGGAAATTGGTATTATGCTGTTTTTTTCCCGTCTGCGCATTATCAAATTCGACAAGGTCTGATATTTTGTGATTGGTAATTGAATCTAATTATGCTGTAGGCATATCTATATTTTAGGAGATTACGTATGGAACAGGCTCGAATGTTTATAGCCATTGCACTGTCTTTTCTTGTATTTTTTGTATGGAATTACTTTTTTATTGAAAAACCGGCCGACTCTCCTGTTCAAAAAAATCTGCCGGCAACCAATACCCAGCCAGCCCTTGAACAAAAAAAAGTGATGACTCAATCGAATGAAGCGACTGGATCATCTGTTACATCAAATAGTCCTGAAAAGCTTTTAAAAGATGATACACTGATCACCGTGGATACACCCATATACACGGTCGTTTTATCTGAACAGAAAGCTTGTTTTAATAGTTTTATTTTAAAAAATTATCGAGAAAATGCGTCTGCCGATTCTAGTTATAAAGAATTGATTCAAAAAGAAAATCAAGCTGGAACCATTCTTACCCACTTTTTTGGAAACAGTATTCCCGATATGAAAAATGCCCTTTTTGCTTCAACCGTATCGAATCAGAAAATAGTCGTAAAAGAATCTCCACAGGTTCTTACTTTTTCTTGGATTTCAAACACAGGTATTCATGTTACAAAAAGCTATCGTTTCTATCCTGATCGATACCTGATTGACCTGGATGTTTTAATTGAAAACCGAAGTCAATCTGTTTTGAACGATACTCTTGTCCTTACACTTAATAATAAAATAGCTGAACATCGGAAAAGCAGCTATGGTTTTGAGGGCCCGGGAGCACTTATTAATAACCAATTAACAACAGTTACAATAGATGATATCAAGGAGTCCCCCGTATCCTCTGGGAAAATCAAATGGATTTCTATTCAGGACAGGTATTTTATTTCAAGCCTGATTCCCAGACAGGAAAAAGAAGCCACAATCGAAATGGCGATAGATGCAAACCAGTTTTTAAGTACAAATTATTTAGAGCCAATTCAATCCCTGTCTCCAGGTCAGGCACAATCAAATGGGTATCAAATATTTATGGGACCCAAGAGTGTATCGGTACTCAAAGATGCAAATGTCGATTTGGATAAGGCAATCCATTTCGGATTTTTTGACTTTATTGCCAAACCTTGCCTGTGGCTTATGAATTTTTTATACCGGTATATACCCAATTACGGTGTTGCGATTGTCATATTGACAGTATTAATTAAAATATTATTTTGGCCATTAGGTACAAAAAGTTATAAATCAATGAATGAGATGAAAAAGCTTCAGCCATTGATGACTGAGATCAGAGAAAAGTATAAAGATGATAAAAAGCGTATGAATGAAGAGGTCATGGGACTCTATAAAACCTATAAGATCAATCCACTGGGAGGGTGTCTCCCAATGATTGCACAGATACCGGTTTTTTTCGCTTTGTATCAAATGTTATATGGAGCGATTGAACTCAGGCATGCGCCTTTTTTCGGTTGGATCAACGACCTGTCCGCACCCGATCGTCTTTTTCAATTTGGATTCAGTATACCATTCATGGATCCACCATATGGAGTCCCCGTTCTTACAATCATTATGGGAGCCACTATGTTGATTCAACAAAAAATGCAGCCACCTGCTGGGGATCCCACACAAGCGAAGATGATGATGATGATGCCGGTTGTTTTTACTGTTATCTTTATCAATTTTTCATCTGGACTTGTATTATACTGGCTTATCAACAATATTCTTTCAATTGCACAGCAATACCTGGTTTCAAAAACAAAAATATGATTTAGGGAGGAAGTTCATGAAGCCTAATTTAGAATTTGTAGGCAAAAATGTAAAAGTAGCGGTTCAAGCCGCAAGTGACGAATTAAATATACCCTTGTCTGAAATTCAATACGACATAATATCAAATGGTTCCAGTGGAATATTTGGTCTCGTAGGTGCTAAAAAAGCAAAAATTAGAGTACACATTCCCGCTTCAGCCAAAAATGCCGGCAGGCAATCTGTTCCTCAGGCAGATCGGATCAAGTCTTTTGAAGAAAATGATGTAAAATCTCTAGTGGATGAGGCTTTCAATGAAACACCTGCGCGACCGAAGAAGAAACAGATTGAACAAAATGACCAGGTTGAACAACCATCTGAACTACCTATCGATATTTCATCCAACTTTGTTCAAGCAGGTAAACTGGCTTTGCAAAAAATTATTGATTTAATTACTGAAGAAACAAATGTATCTATTGAAATTGATAAAGGGCGTGTCCTGTTTAACATTTTTGGGGGCAATTCAGGCGTCCTCATTGGAAAAAAAGGACAAAACTTAGAAGCCATCCAATATCTTATTGATAAGATAGTTAATAAAAATAGTGATAAACGTATCCGTATTCAAGTTGATGTTGAAGGGTATCTGAAAACGAGAAAGGAAAATCTTGTCAAGCTTGCAGGCCGCTTAGCGGAAAAAGCAAAAAAGACCGGTCGGCCATCTACTATAGGTCAGATCAGTGCACAGGACCGTAGAACCGTCCACCTTGCCTTGAAATCGGATAAAGAGGTTCGTACGCAGAGTATCGGTGATGGTTATTACCGGAAACTGGTAATTTTTCCCAAAAAGAACAATCACAGAAAGAAAAACCAATCAAAAAAGACATAGACGCCAGCTGATATACTTTTCACTGTTTTTTAACGCGGCAAGGAATATCATTGGTATCTATTCCTTGCCGTTCTTATTTTCTTGTAAATTTTTAATTTTTCATCAAAAAAGATTTTCTCATGACACAAGACAAGTCTAAAAAATTAAAAGAAGATAAGACCATGATTTTTTCCACAATTGCTGCTATTGCCACCCCTGCTGGTCGAGGTGGTATCGGAATTGTTCGCATCTCTGGACCTCAATCATTCTCCATAGGACTTAATCTATTCAAACCACATAGAAAATCCAACGAATCAACCTTATGCCTCCGATTTCCATACAAAACGCACAGATTCTATTTCGGTCATTTTCATGACTACCATCAAAATACACCCATTGATGAGGTTCTGATTGTCTTTATGAAAACGCCTCTAACGTATACCAGGGAAGATGTGGTGGAGATTCATGGTCATGGTGGATATCAAGCCCTTAAATCCATCCTCAAGGCTGTTTTAGATGCAGGAGCCGTATTGGCTGAACCAGGGGAGTTTACGAAAAGAGCTTATTTAAATGGTCGTATTGATCTTACACAAGCAGAAGCGGTAATCAATTTAATCAATGCAAGATCAAACTTATCTCGTGAGATTGCGTTTTCACAAATTACAGGTAGCCTCCGGAAATGTATTTTAGATATTCGGAAATTACTTATCGATATGATGACCCGCATTCAAGCTGAAATTGATTTCCCAGACGAAATTCCAGTATCCATTAATAGAGATATGCTTTTTTCCGAAATTCATAATCGTGTTGTTACGCCTATCCAAAATCTGATAAAAAACCATGATCAGTACTATTTCCTTAATGAAGGCATACAAACCGTTATCATCGGAGCGCCAAATGTCGGAAAATCAAGTCTTATGAACTGTCTTTCCCGTAAAGAAAAATCCATCGTGACATCCTATCCTGGAACGACTCGCGATCTGATTGAAGAACATGTTCAGTTTATAGGATTTCCAATGGTACTTACAGATACTGCCGGACTCCATGATTCAAAAGATCCGGTCGAAATTTTAGGTATTGATAAAGCCTTAGCCAAGATTCAAAAAGCCGACCTTGTCCTTTTTGTACTTCAAGCAGGCCACCCACTTACTGAAAACGAACTTCGTATCAGCAAGCTTATAATGAACAAGCATGTTATTCTGGTTTTCAATAAAATAGACTTGCTTGCCGAATATCGTGAAATTGACCTCCCGGAAACACTCACCGGTTTCAAGTCTGTTTTCATTTCCGCTCTTAAAAATACAGGCATGGATTCACTTAAGACCATTATCGAGAACGTCATTTCCCAAAAAATTGAAGGCTTCCATGATTCTTTGCTGCCTAATATACGCCATAAAAATCTATTAGAAAAATCCATGGCCTCATTACTCCGGCTTTCAGAAGGCTTGCTTTCCGGGATATCAACCGACCTTTTGGTACTTGATCTTAACGATGCAATCATACAACTTGGTCAAATTTTTGGTGAAAACACCCCCCCCGACATTCTTGATCAAATATTTAAAGATTTTTGTATTGGCAAATAGTGTTTCACGTGAAACAATTTTGATGGAGAATGGCTGAGGGGTAAAAGGAGAAAACAATGCATAGTGAAATTGATTATTCACCCATTTTAAAAAAGTATGAAAAGATAGTTGATTTGGTTGATAGCGCTTTTGAACGGGTAAAAAAACAAAATGGAGATCTGGTGAAATGTAAATCCGGGTGTTCAGATTGCTGCCACGCATTATTTGATTTAACCTTAGTTGAGGCGATCTACATAAATCATCATTTTTTAGAGCTGTTTAAAGATCAAAAAAGAGAGGAAATAATTGAAAGAGCCAACAGCGCAGATCGAAAAATTTATAAAATTAAAAGACAAGCTTACAAAGAGATTGAAAAAGGACAGAATGAGGTCAAGATTCTTGCAGATATAGGTGCAGAAAGAGTGCGGTGTCCTCTGTTGAATAAGGAGGATAGGTGTGAATTGTACCAATACCGACCGATTACATGCAGGGTATATGGAATTCCGACTGCGATTCAAGGAATGAGCCATACGTGTGGAAAATCAGGTTTTGTAGAAGGGGGAAAGTATTCAACGATAAGCATGGACAAGCTTTATCAGAATTTATATGAACTTTCCGAAGAATTTGTTGCAATAATTCAATCAAAACATTTAAAAATGGCAGATATTCTTGTGCCGGTTTCAATGGCATTAATTACGGACTATGATGATGAGTATCTGGGAGTTAAAAAAGAAGAGGAAAAAGGGAGAGAATAATGACAAATCTTTCGCCGGAAGAGGAAAAAAAGAAGAAGGCGGTTTTCGATAGCATGTCACCAAGGAGGCAAAACCATATTATTAAAAAGGGATATGCTGACTGGGATCCTTTTGAAAACCCAAAAGATCCGATTGATATGCGAAAGGATAAAACCAGACGAACCAGTCATATGCTAATTCGAGAGTTTTTACAAAGCAGACCCATGGAAGGTTATAGTAATGACTTTAGAAAAGGGGCATTTGATATTTGCCTTGGAATGATGAATAAAGAGGAGCGATATTTGGGGATGTATGAGTTCGCGGTCTGGTATGCAAGATTAGATAAGGGTGACGGCGCTGAGTAAATCGTTATTTGTTCAAAGGATAGATGAAGCAGATCTGTTCAATAGATATAATGATGGCAGAGAATCATTTTCAGAAAATCATAAAAGAAGAGGCACTGGAGCTTATATCCAATACAGATAAAAAGTATACTCAAAACAAACTGTTAGGAGATATTGTAGCTAAAACAGGTATAGATCGTGGGTTGGTCAAAAAATTCATTAGAGAGCTTGTTGATGAGGGAGCGTTGTTCTACACCTACCAATATGGCTGCTCTTTTTTGGAAAGGTCCATTTATAAAGTATGTTGTGTTTCAGAAAGGGTTTTACTTGCTCCAGCAGGTGTGAACGTTGTGGGCGGTGGGAAAAAAATTTGTGTTATATTGGAGCATGGCGCCTCATTCGGTACAGGTCAACATCCCACAACAAGACTATCACTTCAGGCGATTGATTGGTTTATGGAACAGAAGGAATATTTTGATATTGTTTCTAAGGGAACAGCTTTAGATGTAGGTATGGGATCTGGGGTGCTTGCAATTGCAGCCGTAAAACTTGGAATGCATCAGGCAATCGGACTAGATATCGAGGCCATTTCAAGAAAAGAGGCAAAAGAAAATGTCGCGATAAATGGGCTTTCTGAACAAATTCATATTGTGGATAAGGATGTTAATGAAATTGCGGGAAGTTTCAGTCTGATCATGGCGAATTTAAGATTTCCAACGTTGAAGCAATTGGTTTCAAAGTTGAGGAATCTTACTGTGGCAGGAGGCGGGTTGGTATTGTCCGGTGTGAAAGAGGAGGAGATTTCTAATCTTCGTATGATTTACGAGATGACTGGTTTTCAGTTTCTGAGACAGTGGATTGAAAACAGATGGGCGGGCCTGGTTTTTATTCGAAATGGAATAGAAAAGGCGTGAGAATTAGACGAAATTTTTTTAAATATTCAGAAATCTCAAGATTTGGAGCGGAGATCGAAAATTTAGTGATAAAAAAGAAGGGCGCACTTGGTATTGGTTTGGGCGAGATCGTTTAAAAATTTGGATTTGAGTGAGTTGTTATTTAGGGGAGGAGAAAAAAAATTGTATTAGATTCTATCTGCCTATGTAGAAGTGCCTAACTCGGTTTTTGGCTAGATGCAAAGATAACATGGCATTGCCGATGTTTTTCGAGCGTGCTCGTGAAAATTAAAAAAACCAGCCTATTACAAATCAGGAGCGATTCAATATCTTAATGAAGAAACAACTGGGCAAAAAAAATGACCATTTAAATTTGTTATGTGATGTCAGCAATCTTGCAAATCTTTTGACAAGGAGCGCGGATATGGACGCCTTTCTTCAAAGAGTTGTTGAAATGGTAGCCGTGCATTTGGATGCAGATGTTTGCTCTATATACATGTATGATGAAGATAGCTTGGAGTTGGTTTTAAAGGCAACCAAGGGGCTAAATCCTGATTCAGTGGGAAAAATCAGGATGAAACCTGGAGAAGGTATCGTAGGCGCCACGCATAAAAAGGTTATGCCGATTTGTGTCGGAGATGTTGGAAATAGTCCGGAGTTCAAATATTTTAAGGAAGCAGAAGAAGATAGATTTACCTCTTTTCTTGCGGTTCCACTTCAGAGAGGTGTTGAAAGCATAGGCGTAATCAGTATCCAGCATGAAGAAAAAGAATATTTTAATGAAACAGATATTATTGCCCTGCGGACAGTTGCTTCACAACTGGCATCCTCTGTTGAGAACGCTCGTCTTTTGTTGAGTCTCCACAGTGTTGTGGAGAAAAGAAAATCAGTTTCAGAACAGCTGCAATTTGTCAAAGGAGAGTCTGCGTCAGGGGGGTTTGCCTTTGCTCCTTCAATGGTAATGAAAAAAAGGGGAGGGTTGCTACTGCTGAACCAATTTTTGGATGAGAATTCCGGCTATAATCTATCTGATTTTCGAAGGGCTGTAAAAAAAACAGGGAGTCAATTACAAAGAATTCAAAATGATTTTAGTACCCAACTTCCTGAAAGTGCATCACTGATTTTTACTGCGCACTTTATGATACTTAAGGACCCAGGGTTTGTTAAGAAAATTGAGAGTGATATTCAACATGGTACAGATCCAATAACAGCGGTTCGGAAAATAGCGGGGCAATACATATCCTTGTTTACATCAAATCCGCATCCATATATTGCGGAAAAGGCTAATGATGTTGAGGACTTGGCGCTTAGAATACTGAAGAATTTTCAGAGAGAAAGCCCAAATGAGGCAGAGTTAGGGAAAAAAAAGATTATTATCGCTGAGAAGCTATTCCCCTCGGATATCCTGAAGCTTGTAACAAGTGATGTCAAAGGAATCGTTTTGGTGGGTGGAGGTGTAACCTCTCATATTTCGATTTTATCCCGGTCGCTGAAAATACCACTGATTATTGTTGAAGAGATGCAAATGCTTCAACTTCAAGAGAGCACACCAATTTTAATGGATGCGGATTTAGGAAACATTTATATAAATCCATCCAAAGAGGTTATCGAAAAGTTTGAGAAAAGGAACCAACTCCGGGAAGATGTCAAATGCAATACAATAAAAATGGATTCAGTTACGCGCACAAAAGATGGGATAAGGGTCGGTCTTTTTGCAAATATAAATCTATTGACGGAGCTTTCGATTGCCAAACAGCTCAAAGCAGAAGGAGTTGGACTGTACCGATCTGAATTTCCTTTTCTTATTCGTCCAACCTTTCCGTCTGAAACGGAACAATACCTGGTATATCAACATTTATTTAATGAGATGAGAGGGAAGGAAATCACAATTCGAACTTTGGATGTCGGTGGTGAAAAAACATTGGCCTATTCTGATATGGCAGAGGAACAAAATCCAGAGTTGGGAATGCGTTCTATCCGGTTCTCTCTGAAACATAAAGAGGTTTTTGAAAATCAGTTACGAGCAATCCTTAGAGCAGGATTTGAATCGGAGTCTTTACGGATTATGTTTCCGATGATCTCATCCTTAGATGAATTTTGTGAAGCAAGGCAGGTCATTTATGACTGCATGCAACAACTGTCTGATAAAAAGCTACCGTATAATAGAAATCCGGAAATCGGTATGATGATCGAGTTGCCGGCTGTTGTAGAGCTGATTGAAGATTTTTCAAAGGAGGCTGATTTTTTTTCAATAGGGACAAATGATTTTATACAGTATATGCTTGCGGTAGATCGGACAAATCGAATGGTATCCGATTACTACTGCCCATTCCATCCCTCTATATTACGTTCTCTGTCAAAGGTAGTAAAAACAGCTCGACAATGTAAAGTTGATATTTCCGTATGCGGTGAAATGACTCATGATCCGGCATATCTTACTTTTCTGTTGGGAATTGGTATTCGGAAAATTAGTGTAGATCCTAAGTTTCTATATATTCTTCAAAAACGAATTCAAAAAATAGACATCGATGACGCTGAAAAGCATGCTGATCAGCTTTTATCAGAACCATCTCTTCAAAAAATTAAAACTTTGATCGAATCGACTATCGGTAAAATAGGATAGATATTGAATGTCTATGGTATCTCGATCGAGGATTTAAAAAAATCATTATACTATTCTTAAGATTAAGAACAACATACGTTAATGTACGAAACTGTATAATGGCAAGCAAATAAATTACACAATTGCAATATATCTGATTGTATATAATTCCCAAAAAGTTATAACGACTTGATTTTTAATGGAATAATCCTTGTAAGGCGGTATGGCATGTTGATTGCTGTTTTCAAGGGCAAAAGGCACTATGGATGTACCTTTTTATAGTAATTAAAAACGTGCGCGGTGTAAAATAGTTATTGGATAATAAAATTAAATGATTATGGAAAATTCTGCGATAAATCTGAAAATGAATAGAAATCGATTAATAAAGGATTTACAGGAAGATTTTAGTTCAGAATTTCTTAAATGGAATACACAGATTTTTGATGAGTATTTTATTAATAGTACAAAAGAAAGTACAGCCTGCTTAAAAGTTAGGGAAACAAAAAATAGATTTTCGGTTATCGCACTGGGTGGTTATGGAAGAAGTGAGCAGTGTCTGTTTTCAGATGTAGACATTTTGTTTCTATTTCAAGGAATGGTTCCGGCTGAGGCGGAAGGGATTATCCGTGATGTCGTATATCCTTTGTGGGATCTCAAGTTTGAAGTTGGTCATGCAACCCGCTCTTTAAAAGATTGCATTTCACTGGCCTCATCTGATTTTCAAATACTGACTTCTTTGATAGATGCACGTTTAATAAGCGGAAGTGAAGATCTTTTCTTAACACTTAAAGAATTTCTGTATAAGAAAGTTATTCATAAAAAGAAAAAGCAAATAGTGTATTGGCTCTCTGATAACAATAAAAAGCGTCATGATTTATTTGGAGATTCAGCCTATCTTTTAGAGCCGAATATTAAGGAGGGTATAGGGGGTTTAAGGGACTACCATTCCATGTTGTGGATGGCTCGAGTTGTATATGGGATTGAGAACCGGGTTGAGTTTGAGAACCTGTTGCAGATACCGGAAATAGAGTACCAGGAGTTCAATAACTCGATTTCATTCATGTGGGGTGTAAGAAATAAACTTCACCAATTAGCGGGTAGAAAGTGTGATCGGTTGTATTTTGAATTTCATTATGACCTTGCCAATACATTTGCAAAAAGGTATGATGATGAGTCACACCCTGTTGAACGGTTTTTAAGTGAATTTCATAAAAAGGTTGAAATCGTAAAACATCAGTCTTTGTTATTTCAATCGGAAGTGCAAGGATGTTCGAGCGCAGGTATCAAAAATTATTTTTTTAAAAAACAGACCAAAGTGAAAGGTCTGGTCCTACGAAAGAATATGCTTGATTTTTCTTCAATGGAAGAGTGTATAAAAAATCCGATTCTTCTCATTAAAATTTTTGCGGAAAGCAGTTCTATTAATCTTCCTGTCAGCAGGGGGGCAAAAAGAATAGTTCAAAAACTTTCGTATCTTATCGATGATGAATTCCGAAAATCGGAAGATGTGATTTCTGAATTCGAGCATATTCTTGGTTCTTTTGATCATAAAAACAGTATTCTCGATTCGATGTTATGCTCTGGTCTTCTTGTGGATTTAATCCCTGAGTTCAGAAGCATTGCGCATCGGATAGAATATGATGAATACCATAACTATCCTGTAGACAAGCATTTACTACTTACGGTCAGAACTGTGAACGACCTGGGAAGAAAAGCTCTGGAAGGTGATACAGATCTCTATTATCAATTATATCGGGAAATAAAGGATAGAAAACTACTTCAGTGGGCAGCGCTATTGCACGATATTGGGAAAAGCGGTTTCTGCACAGATCATTCAAAAAAAGGAGCGGATCTAGCGGAATTGATATTAAGACGATTTGGATATGGAGAAAGGGAAATATCTGTTGTTTCATTTTTAATTCAAGAGCATCTTCTTTTAAAGACAACGGCAATGAAAAGAGATTTGAATGATGAACAAACGGCAATTTCTTGTGCAGCCCTGATAAAGGATGTTGATCGACTAAAGATGCTCTATCTCTTAACGGCAGCGGATTGCATATCAACAGGTAGTAAAGCATGGACAAGCTGGACAGCGATTCTGATAAGAGATCTTTTTTTTCGAGCATTACATGTGTTGGAAAAAGGAGAGCTGGCAACAGAACAATCACTGAAAAAAATTCAAAAAAAAAAGGAAGCACTCCAGAGATACTTCATTTTAAAGGAAAAGGATGAGGAATCAATTTACTTGATGAATAGCCTTTCACCAAGATATCTTCTTGCAGTTGAGGAAAAAGATATTGTGGATCACATTAGGCTGTTTAAAAGGCTTAGCGGAAAAAATTTTGTTTGGCATGTAGCGAATGAAAAAGAAGCAGATACAAGAACTGTTACGATTTGTGCCAAAAATCAACCAGGGCTGTTATCGAAAATAACGGGCGTTTTTTTATTACATAATCTAAATGTGTTGGATGTAGGCGCATATACTTGGCGAAATAATATTGCTTTAGATATTTTTCAAGTAACAGCACCGAAAGATCGATTGTTTGAGGAAAAAATATGGAAGGAAGCAGAAAAAGTTCTTGCAGACACATTAGAAGGAGGCATTAATATAGCGGAAGCAATCCATAGAAAATTTCAGACAGAACGGCAAGTCATTACTATTTCTCCACATAAAAGCACAATGGTTACTATCGACAGCCAAACATCGAGCTATTTTATAATTATGGAGGTTTATACATATGACTTTCCAGGGCTTCTGTTTTGGATAACCGATACAATATTCAATCACGGGTATGATATTATGGTTTGTAAGGCAGCAACCAAAGCAGACCAGGTTGTCGATGTTTTTTATATTCGGGATTTTGATGGAGGCAAACCAGAGATGAATGTAAAATTGGCTCAACTGAAAAACGCGATTGAACGAATCTTGAAGGTAGATCGTTATGAAAAATTTAAAATGGATTGATGCTCTTGGATTTATGGATTGGGCAGGCGTCTTGCACATATCCAATGTTCATGTTAATGGGATATGAGAATCTATCGTTCGCCTTTCTGGGGGATCAACATATTGTGATAAGGATCGTTTTTTTAAGAAAAGGGAGAATTCAAAATGAAAAAGATAGAGGCCATCATCAAACCGTTTAAATTGGATGATGTAAAGGAAGCTTTGAATGAAATTGGTATTCAAGGTATGACGATTTTAGAAGTAAAGGGGTATGGACGTCAGAAGGGGCACAAGGAAATTTATCGTGGTGCAGAATATGTAGTTGATTTTATACCAAAGATCAAAATTGAGATTGTTGTGGAATCCAAACTTGTAGAAAAAGTAACACAAGTTATAATGGATGCTGCAAATACCGGAAAAATCGGTGATGGAAAAATATTTGTTTTGCCGGTAGAAGAAGCCATTCGCGTTCGTACCGGAGAAAAAGGAGAGGATGCAATATAGATAAAACAGGACAAGTCGTTTTTTATAAGCCGCGTGTAAATACCCGGCTTATTTTTTTTACAAATTTGTTAATAATCCGGAAGTATAGCTTACAAATATGTAACTGAATTGATTGCCGGGTGTAATGTCAAACTGCCAAGTATAGCCAAAAGTGTTTATTGTTAATTGGTTATGTCCTATTAGTAAGACTGGTATGCTTGTTGCTGGCCCCATTGAAGGTTAACAGTAAGACATTGGAAAACATAAAAGTAGGGGGTAGGGTATGGTAACGAGGTTTCTCAGTCTTAGTTTGTTGATTCTTTTTATTTATCCAGCAAAGGTATTCGCTGTTGAGAATGGAGTGATTGATTCGGGTTCTACTGCCTGGATGTTGACATCCACTGCGCTGGTGTTATTGATGGTACCCGGGCTTGCCATGTTTTATGGTGGGCTGGTTAGGACGAAAAATGTGCTTGGGACAATGATGCATAGTTTTGTGTCTATGGCCGTCATAGGCGTTCTTTGGGTGGTATGTGGGTATTCTCTTGCATTTGGTAAGAATGTTCTTGGTGGCTTTATTGGTTGGGATTGGGATTTCTTTTTTCTCAAGGGAATTGACGATCGGATAACAAACGGAATACCGGAATATGTTTTGGCCATGTTTCAGGGAAAGTTTGCCATCATCACCCCAGCCCTTATCAGTGGGGCGATTGCTGAACGAGTGTATTTTAAAGGTTATACCCTCTTTATCGCGCTTTGGTTTTTGTTGGTTTACTGTCCCCTTTGTCATTGGGTCTGGGCTTCTGATGGATGGTTGTTCAATTCAGGGGCATCCGGAGTGATAGATCTTGCTGGAGGGCTTGTGATTCATGTTTCTGCGGGAGTCAGTGCCCTTGTTCTTGCAATTCTGATGGGTGCCAGGAAAGGGTATCCAAAAACAGCAATGCATCCAAATAATCTGGTAATGACCATGATGGGTGCTGGCTTGTTGTGGGTTGGATGGTTTGGGTTTAATGCGGGCTCCACGGTACAAAGCGGTCTAGAAACTGCAAGAGCCCTTACCATGACTCAGGTCTCGGCTGCAAGTGGCGCGCTGACCTGGCTCGTCATTGAAGCCATTATTTTCAGAAAGGCTACTTCTCTTGGCTTTGTATCCGGGATTCTGGCAGGACTTGTTGTCATAACTCCCGCTGCTGGTGTTGTGCAGCCCATTGGTGCAATGACACTGGGGGCATTGTCTGCCATTGCGTGTTATTATGCACTTCAGTTAAAGGTCAGGATGGGTTACGATGACAGTCTCGACTGTTTTGGGATACATGGTGTGGGTAGCGGATTAGGTGTTTTGATCCTCAGTTTTTTTATTCGAGATAGTTGGATGTCATCTGCATGTGTGTCAGCCGGCGGCAGTTGGACCCTTTGGAATCAATTGATTATACAATTGAAGGGAATGGGGACAACAATATTTATGGCCGCCGTAGGAACAGCAGTAATCTATTTTATTGTGGAAAAAACAGTGGGGTTTCGAATCAATGAAGAAGAGGAACAGGAGGGGCTCGATAAATCTCTCCATAGAGAACATGGATATGGTCTTGTGAATTCTGAGATTATCTGATTCGGTGTGAGATGAATATACGGAAACTTTTTGATCATCTCTTTTTATGTTTTTAACCCCGGAACTCATCATGGTTTGTTGATAGCTAAATCTATTTGTTTACGCTAAAAAAATGAACAACAAATTTGCAATTTCAAGACGAGATTTTTTACAAAAATGTAATGCAATATTTCCAGAATAGAGCGAATTATAAAAAAAAACCTATGATAACAAGATGCTGAATACTTGGCCGATAAATGGAACAGCTTTTGCTTTAACAGGGTATACAAGTGTACAGAAAGGCAACAGTGAAAAGTGAACTCACATAACAACTTACCAGGATCTGGGATTTTTTGAATATAGCTGATAATTTAATTACCTTATACAATGGAGGATATTAGTATGACACCGAAAGAAGCAATCGCTATGGCAAAAGAAAATGGAGCAAGAGTAGTTGATATACGCTTTATGGATTTCATCGGCATATGGCAGCATTTTTCCGTGCCATTGAGTGAACTCGACGAGTCCAGTTTTGATGACGGATTTGGATTTGATGGTTCAAGTATTCGAGGTTGGCAGCCAATCCACGCAAGTGACATGCTGGTTATTCCGGATGCAAAAACTGCTAAAATGGATCCTTTTTTTGAGGTTCCAACACTGGTACTGATCGGTAACATAGCAGATCCGATAACACGGGCAGCTTATACACGAGATCCCAGAAATATTGCACAAAAAGCCGAAGCTTATTTATCAAAAACCGGTATAGGCGATATCGCTTTTATTGGTCCGGAAGCTGAATTTTTCATTTTTGACAGTATCCGGTTTGAATCAGCAGGCCATGTCTCCTATTATGAGATAGATTCAGTAGAAGGCCCATGGAACACATCCAGGGATGAGGGACCGAATCTGGGATATAAACCGAGACATAAAGAGGGATATTTCCCAGTACCGCCTTTGGATAAGTTCCAGGACTTGAGAACAGAGATGATGTTGACACTTGAAAAACTGGGTATTGATGTTGAGTGTCAGCACCATGAGGTTGCGACTGCCGGACAGTCTGAAATTGATATGCGCTTCAAGCCACTGGTTCAAATGGCAGACCAACTTGCGTGGTTTAAATATGTTTTGAAAAATGTCGCCTATCGACATGGGCACACGGTTACATTCATGCCCAAGCCGATTTATGCGGATAACGGCAGTGGTATGCATACTCATATCAGCATTTGGAAAGAGGGAAAGCCTCTTTTTGCCGGTGATAAATATGCCGGAGTTTCTCAGATGGCGCTTCATGCAATTGGTGGTATTTTGAAACACTGCAAGGCAATATGTGCTTTCTCCAATCCAACAACCAACTCTTACAAGAGGCTGGTTCCAGGATATGAGGCACCGGTTAATTTGGCGTATTCCAGCCGAAACAGAAGTGCAGCGGTTCGAATTCCAATGTACTCTTCTTCGCCCAAGGCCAAAAGGCTTGAGTTCCGGACACCGGATCCGTCCTGTAATGGCTATCTGGCTTTCTCTGCCATATTGATGGCGGTTATTGATGGTATTGAAAATAAGATAGATCCGGGTAACCCTCTGGATAAAAACATTTATGATCTTCCGCCGGAAGAGCTTGCAGAAATTGCATCTGCTCCAGGATCTCTTGATGAGGCACTGGCGGCCCTGAAAGCAGATCATGAGTTTCTGTTAAAAGGAGATGTTTTTACAAAAGATGTTATCGATATGTGGATCGAATATAAAACGAAAAACGAGTCTGACGCTGTTAAACTTCGTCCACATCCTCATGAATTTTTCCTCTACTATGATATTTAAAAAGTAGTGTAAAAAAAAATAAAAACCGGCATTTGATTACATTCAGATGTCGGTTTTTGCTTTTAAAAAGAGAGTTGTTGCTTTTTCGCTTGAGTGTCATCCCGTTATTCAAGAGATAAAATAATTTTTCCATATTGCAGCAACAGTGGCGCCGATTGCCTGGAGGTCGGGATAATCCACAACAGGTGGTTGGTCCTGTAAATGCAGATGATGAATACTGGATCGGAAGGTCAGGTAGGCCTGCTTTAATAAATGGGAGGTTTTATTTTCGAGAATCCCGGTTTGAGCAAGCGCTTCAAGTTGCCGGACATTATCAGACCATTTCACAAGCCCTGAATGTTGATGAGCATTTGCCAGGATAAGATATTGTACGATAAACTCAATATCGATGATTCCGCCCTTGCCCTGTTTCAGGTGAAACTTGCCAGGTTCAGAAATCCCTTGTGCTTTCCGTATTTTTTCTCGCATAGTCCTTATTTCTGATTTCAATTCTGATAGATCTCTTTTTTTCATAAGCGTTTCTCTTCGAATTATTTCGAACAGATTTGAGATCGCAGGGTCTCCACAAATAAAACGGGCGCGGACAAGAGCTTGATGTTCCCAGGTCCATGCATTATTCGCTTGATACTCACGGAATGAATCGATGTGGCTGACAAGAGGCCCGGAACTCCCGCTGGGCCTTAATCTCATGTCAATTTCATATAACCTGCCTGCTCGGGTATGGGTGGTCAGGATATGAATAATCCGTTGACCGAGTCGGGTATAAAATTGACTGTTATCAATCGGTTGAAATTTTCCTCCAAATGTTTTGCCTGGTGCTGCTCCGTGAAGGAAAACCATATCGAGGTCAGATCCGTATCCTAGTTCAATGCCACCTAACTTTCCATAGGCAATCACAGCAAACCGTTGTTTGCTGTTTTTAATATCCGGTGAACAACTTGGATATCCATATTTTTTACCAATATGATGATAAGACAGGTTAAAAACCTGAGTTAATATCAACTCCGCAATATCAGACAGGTGATCACTTACACGCATAAGCGGATAGTTAGCACTGATGTCTGCTGCGGCAACCCGCAGGGTGTTGATTTGTTTGAAAATACATAATTGTTCGATCTGAAGTTCAAGGTCGTCAATAGGAACGGATTCCAGTTTTTTTTCAAGCTCGATAGTCAATTGTTTGCGATCAGGAGGAGTGTAAAGAATTCTGGTATCCAGCAGTTCATCCAGCAAAACCGGATGCTGGGTGAGAAACTTGATGATCCATGGGCTGGAAATGGAGAGGCTCACGAGTTGTTTCAAGGCACCGGGATTTTCAATTAGCAGAGAAAGATAGTTGGTTCTCTGTTCAATTGCTTTGATGAGTTCTACAATACGAAAAAATGAAAGATCCGGCTGTTCAGATTTTCCGGTAATTTCGAGGACTCGTGGGATAAGCTGATCAAGCTTCCTGCGGCCATCTCTGCTCAGAGATCTGGTTGCCGTGTCTTCTTGCAGGCCGATAATTTGTTTAAGAATGTCGGAAGGTTTTTGGAATCCGGCTGAAAGAAGAATAGCCTCTTCATCTTTTGGCTCAAAAAGGTTTTCCCAAATTCCCGATAGTACTTTTTTCCCGTCTGAAACAGGTTGCTCTTGATCAGCAGTTGAAAGTATCTGGGTAAAATGATCATGAACATTTTTAATATGGGCATTCAATTGACGGGAAAATTGTTCGATATCTGAAAAACCGAGAGAAAGGGAGAGGAGAAAAAGCTTTGTTTCTTCTGTTGGAAGAGAATGGGTCTGTCGGTCATCAAACTCCTGGAGTCGGTGTTCTGTGTTGCGTAGAAAAAGATATGCGTTGGTCAGCTCATCCCGGGTAGTCGGAGATATATATTTTTCTTCAACCAGTGTATTTAGAACCTTTAATATGGATGGTTCCTGAAGCAACGGCAAGACCCCGCCCCGGATTAATTGAAAAGCCTGTCCGAAAAATTCGATTTCCCGGATTCCTCCGGGTCCCAGTTTAATGTTTCCCTGAAATCCTTTGCGCTGGATTTCAAAATCGATGCTCTGCTTCATTTCGCGCAGGGATTCAAAAGCGTTGTAATCAAGATATCTCCGGTAGATAAATGGATTTAGCCTTTTGAGCAAGTGCTGACCTGCTGTCTGATCTCCAGCTACCACTCTCGCTTTAATTAAGGCATACCTTTCCCATTCTCTTCCCTGAGCTTCGTAATATTCCTCTAAAAAATTAAAATTTGTTATCAAAGGACCGTTTTCACCAAATGGCCTCAAACGGAGATCAACCCGGAAAATAATACCGGCAGAGGAGGATCCGGCAAAGATTTTGAGAAATGCCCGGGACAGAAGAGAAAAGAATTCAAGATTTGTAATGGATTCTTGTTTACCACTTGTAAAACCATCTTCTGGAAATGCAAGCATCAGGTCAACGTCAGAAGAAAAATTGAGTTCCTTTGCTCCCAGTTTTCCTAAACCCACAACAACAATATTTTGATTTTTCCCCAACTGATTTTTCGGAATGCCGTATCGAAGTGAGAATTGATCATATAGTTTTGAAAAGACCCCATCAATACAAGCATCCGCAAAGGCAGAAAGATCAGACATGGTTTCAGACAGATCTGCATAGCCCGTGAGGTCTCGAAAAGCAATACGGATCATTTCGCGGCATCGGAAATGACTTGTTTTTTCGGCGATCTGATTTTCATCAGAAGTGTTTTGTAGGATATGAGAAAGATCTCTAGCGTAACTACCTGTTGTATAGGCACGGTAGAGACAGTTATTAACAAGCAGTTCTTTAAACAACAGAGGATTTCGGGTCAGATTGCTAAAAATAAAATCACTGAACAAAAAGGCGGTTTTGAGATCGCATACAACTGTTGAAGATTCCGGGATCAGGAGATTGGATTCTTCCATCTTATTACAGAAAGTTTTCCATTTTCTGTCTTGATGTTCAGCGATCTCAACTGGAAATAGAATAGGTGCCTTTTTTGTGTTTATCAAGTTATTATACCAGCCCCTGATCAAGCATTGCATCAACCACTTTCACGAATCCGGCGATGTTTGCACCTTTCATGTAGTTCCCGGGTGTACCATAGGATTCAGCTGCATCAAGGCAGGTCTTGTGAATATTTTTCATGATAAGACGAAGTTTTTCGTCTACCTCTTCCCGCTGCCATCGAATCCTCATGCTGTTTTGTGACATTTCCAGTCCTGACACAGCAACACCTCCGGCGTTTGCAGCTTTACCGGGCGCATACAGAACATGGCTATTGGTCAATACATCAATTCCATTTGGAGTAGTCGGCATATTTGCTCCTTCAGCCAGAAGAATGATTCCGTTTTGAACCAGATGAGCAGCATCCTTTTCATTCACTTCATTCTCTGTAGCACATGGAAATGCGCAATCCGCTTTATGATTCCAGAGAGGGTTACAATCCGATTTTGAATCAACAGGCGTATAAACAGCTTCCTTGTATTGGTCTGCATACTCTTTGATTCTTCCTCTTTTTTTGTTCTTCAGTGTTTTGATAAAGTTAAGCTTGATTTCATCAATGCCCTTTTCATCAAAAATGTATCCTGAGGAATCGGAAAGAGTCAATACCTTGCCTCCAAGAGACAGAATTTTTTCCGTTGTAAACTGTGCAACATTTCCAGATCCGGATACCAGACACTTTTTCCCTTTCATGGTTGTGTTTTTGGTTGCAAGCATTTCTGAAGCAAAATATACGCATCCATATCCTGTTGCCTCCGGACGGATCAGGCTTCCTCCCCAGTTCAGGCTTTTTCCGGTGAGTACACCGGTAAACTCATTGCTGAGTTTTTTATACATGCCAAATAGGAATCCGATTTCCCGGGCTCCAACACCGATATCGCCGGCAGGAACATCCGTGTTCGGTCCGATATGACGAAAAAGCTCGCACATAAAGCTCTGGCAAAAGCGCATTACTTCATTATCGGATTTCCCTTTGGGATCAAAATCAGATCCGCCTTTTCCGCCTCCCATGGGGAGGGTAGTCAACGCATTTTTAAATACCTGCTCAAAGGCCAGAAATTTAAGGATGGATAAATTCACAGAGGGATGAAATCGTAATCCGCCTTTATAAGGACCGATAGCGCTGTTCATTTCGATTCGGAAGCCTCTGTTAACATGGGTTTTACCCTGGTCATCCATCCATGGAACGCGGAAAATAATGGTTCGCTCCGGCTCTGTAATTCTTTCCAGGATTCCGGCATGTCGATATTCCGGATTTTTGTCAAGTACGGGCATGATGGAATCCATGACTTCGCTGATGGCCTGGTGAAACTCTTTTTCTCCGGGATCTCTTGATTTTATTTTGTCTAGTATTGAATTCATTGTTCCCTCACTTTTTTTATAGTAAAGAAGTTGAACAGCGATTTATATGGAAGGTGGTTTTAAAATTACAGCACAAGATGCTTTACCATCTATTTTGATTATTAACGGGTTTTGTACTCGACAATGACAAATAAAAGTGGTTTCATTTTGAACAGGTAACGATTTAAGCCAGTCCTTATCCAAAAAGCTTTGGCCACTGTTTCCAACCGTGAGATAGGCGATTCCCAGTGATGTGATATTATGAAAAAAATGAGTTCCTTGAGACGGGTCGACCGTTAGCAGCTCAGAAGTGGTTTCAATAATGGCAGCTACCCCGCAAATATCTTTCCAGCTCACCGGAATGCCGAGCCATCGATCGGCTGATCCCCATCTTCCCGGCCCGATTAAAAGATATTTTTCTTTTTTCTCCATCATGATTTTATTCAATTTTCCAATTTCAGAAGCAATCTCTACTGTCCGGGCAGGATCAAATGACTCGGGTTTTACAAAAATAATTGAATATATTTCAGTTATGATTCCGTTCCCAAGGGCATTGTCGGAAAAGCAGAAGGAATTTTCTATCTCTTTTTGTTCAATCTGAATATTGATATTTCGTCTATTGATCACCATAGGCCTGATCTGTAGAATAACCAGCTCCGGTCCTTTCCTTTTCTCATTCAGATCATGTTCAGCAGGGAAAGTAACGGCAAATTCAATTTCAACCGGAGCTCCCATTCCGGTTTGTCCGATTTCCAATAGCGCGATTAAAAGATCCGGGAGTGGGTATTCATTGTATTTTAAAATATTGAAAAAGGATACGACATGCTGGGTGTTGGCATGATAGGTGTCACGAATTCGATGATCCTCGGAGAGGTAACTGCTGAACATATTTCGCAGCGCGCTATGGGCTTCTATGGTCAATTCAAAATCATTTATTTCGAGCTGTGTGAGGGTTGAATCAAGTTCGGCAAAACCATCTTCATGTATAGAAATTCCAAATTCATCCGGAAGATGGGACATGTCCAGTCCATAAAAAAGTTTTTGCGAGTTTTTGAGGATATCATCCACGGTAGAGTATTGGGGCAGAAATTGAGGATATCGTGGAGAAAAACGAAGAGAGGCGCCTCCTTCTACAACGGTTTTTCCGAGGCCAAATGCAATATGGACAACCCCATCTTCCGGCTTCATATAAGAAACCGGATAGAAATTATAGGATTGAGCAACCCCTGAAATCGGAGGGAAATAGAATCCACCATATTCCTTTCCGGTGATTTGCTGAATGACGATTGCCATTTTTTCTTCTTCCACCCGGTGGGAGGTGTTTGTTGAATAGTATTTAGGAGCTTCAAAATAAGTTGAAGCATAGATCAGTTTGATTGCACGAATCAGATGATTTAACCGGATGGAAATTTTGGGATCATTGTTCGGGATCATGTAGGTTTTATAAATACCGGCAAATGGTTGAAACTGTGCATCTTCGAGAAGGCTGGAAGATCTGACGGCAAGTGGCTGTTTGACACAGGATAAATACGTTGTTAGACTATTCACAAGGTTTTCGGGGAGGTCTGACTCCAGAAATTTTTTTGCAATAGCCAGATCCGTTTCCGAGTTTTTCGAAAACATTTTCAGATGATTGTTTGAGACAAAAGAATCGAAATATTCAGTTGTAATTACAAGAGTTTTTGGAATCGTGATTCGTGCGGATGGAAATTTTTTCCAGATAGAACGGTTGTTTCCCAAAAGGGATGACATAAACGCAAGACCTCTGCCTTTTCCACCAAGAGATCCGCTTCCGATTTTTGTAAAATCCAAATCAGGATAGAATCCGTCTGATGAAAAATCGGTGATCACGCCACGGTGTCTGCTTTTTCGTTTTTTTCGAAGGCAATCCACAAGGTATTGTTTTAATTCTCTTGTATTTGAAAAATCAGTGGTATGCACCGGTTGGAGTTTTGATGCAAGCTGAATTTCAGAACGAGCCATGAGCCAGGTTGAAAAATGATCCTTTTCTGCATGAAAATATATGGATTCATCCGGAATGGAAGGAATCGCTTTTTCCATCTGGTAAAGGCTGGAAACCCTGGCTACTTCCTCGCCGTTTGGAAGCCTAAAGATAAAGTCTCCGAAAGCCAGATATTGTTCAAGGAATGTTCGAATGTCCATGTGAAGAGAGGAAGAATTTTTGTTCAGAAAAACATTGGCTATTTCCAGCGCCTTTTGACGATTGGAATCATCGGAACTGAGCATAAGGAGAGGAAGTCCGGGTTTTTCCTTTTTAATCATTTCACACAAATGAAATCCGGCTTGGTCATCGAGGTTGTCGTTTCTGGAAAACCGAACATCGGAAAAAACACTTAATACATATGGTTTATATTTTTGAAACAGGATTTCAGCCTCTTCATAATTTTCAGCGATCAGAATTTTGGGGCGGGCTCTCATTCTCAGGATACGGTGTTCTTCATTAAGAGAATCGTCCATTATTTTCTGCGTTTGGGTAACAATTTCCCGATACAGGAGGGGCAATAAGGACGATCGGTATTCAGGAGAGTCTTCAACCAAAATAATCACCCTTACCATGGCTCGCTTGGTGTCATGGTAAACGTTCATCTGATCCTCAGTACTTTTGATCATGGCTAGGAGAAGATCTGTGTTTCCGCTCCAAACAAACAGCCGGCAGGTTGAATCATTTTGTCTGGGCTCGGGAGCGAATGACAGAATACCGGTGTCATGGACAAGAAGAATCATTGGAATTTGCGGAAACTTTTTTTGAATTTTTCGACGGAGGATATATGGATCAGCAGTATCCCTTACGGGCATCGTGATGATAAGGTCAAATTTACTTTTTGACAATACCGTGAGCGCTTCATCAATGGAAGAAACCCAGGTGATTCTCGGGGGGCGAGACAAATTCAGTCCACGATATTCATGGATGATCCTTTCTGCAAGCCGGCCTTCTTCTTCCATAATAAAGGCATCATAGAGGCTGGAAACCAGGAGGATTTTCCCAACGCGTTTGGACATTAAATCATGGAACACCTTAAAGGATAATTCCGGATCATCTGACGATTCATCCGGTTTTATATTTTTCATGTGTAACATGGGTTCGTTTTTCAGGTTTGGTTGACGTAATTGTTCAACATGGGAAAACAGTCAGATCGTTTTTTACCTAACTATCATAGATACAAACATTATATACTGAACAATCGGTTTTGTCACGAACACAATTATTTTGGTGCAAAACCATTCAATTTAATATAAAGTTTGCCTGTATTAATAAGGTGAATTCCCTGTGAAACAGGTGGAACCGTTTTTGATGAAAAAAATAAAACCCTCAGGTGAACAAGATATGCCTCAATCAAAAGAATATTCAGATAGAACGAATCCTCCTAATGATCCATTTTCAGATGAAAGAGTAATCCAGACTCTTTTAAACGCAGGATTGCTCTCTCAGAATCAGATTAATGAGGTTCTGAAAAAAAAGAGCAGTGTGATCAATCGTCTGACCGCAGTTCGCGCCAAGAGCCACTCTGGTGCTACCGGGCTTAAAATTATAAGACCTTTCACAATTATAGATGTGGTTGTTTCATTAAAACTGCATCGGGCAGATAAAATTCATGAAAAATTGGACGAAGAATCTATTTTTCAGGCGCTTGCCAATGATTGGGGGATACCATTTAAAAAAATAGACCCGCTGAAACTGGATTTGAATGTCGTCACAACAACCATTCCACGGAACTTTGCCCTGAAGCATCAGGTTCTTCCCATCGAAATTCAGGACGGATGTTTGACTGTAGCCACCCCGGACCCCTTTAATACAGAGACGCTGGAGGACCTGTCCCGGGCAAGTCAAATGAAGGTCAAGGCAGTGGTAAGTTCGCGGGCAGACATTATCAAATGCATTGATGAGTTTTTTGGCTTTAAGCGATCCATAAGTAAAGCAGAAGGGCTGTTTGATGCAACAGCCATTGATCTTGGAAACCTGGAACAATATGTCCGGCTGAAATCAGCCGATGAAGTACAGTTAGATGATCAGCATATTGTGAATGCGGTAAATCATCTTTTTGTTTATGCGTTTGATCAGCGGGCCAGCGATATCCATATTGAGCCCAAAAGAGATATTACGGTTGTACGAATGCGGATTGATGGCGTTCTTCATACGGTTTATAAAATAACGAAAAAGGTTCATGTTGCGATTGTTAGCCGGATAAAAACACTTTCCAGGCTGGATATTGCGGAAAAGAGACGTCCCCAGGACGGCAGGATCAAGATGGATAAAGAGGGAACCGAGGTTGAGATTCGTGTTTCGACACTGCCGGTAGCTTTTGGTGAAAAAGTGGTGATGAGGGTTATGGATCCGGATATTCTGTTTCAGGGGCTGGACGAGCTTGGCTTTACAAAATCGGATCTGGGCCACTATAACCAATTTATCAAAAGACCGCATGGAATCATATTAATATGCGGTCCTACAGGCAGCGGCAAATCCACAACACTGTATTCCACACTGAGACAGATTTCGACACCGGAAGTGAACATCACAACCATTGAAGACCCTATCGAGATGATCCATGAGGACTTTAATCAAATTGCGGTTCAACCGGCTGTTGGTATTACATTTGCGACCATTCTTCGAACGATTTTAAGACAGGATCCGGATATCATCATGATTGGTGAAATGAGGGATCTTGAAACAGCCGGCAATGCAATACAAGCGGCCATGACCGGTCACCTCGTTTTTTCCACCATTCACACCAACGATGCACCATCGACCATAACGAGATTGCTGGATCTTGGCGTACCGCCTTTTTTAATTCAGACAACCATTATCGGGATATTGGCCCAACGCCTGATGCGAAAAATTTGCAGTACTTGCAAGGAGTCTTTTGAGATGGATATCGATGAGTTGAAACAAGCCATGAGCATCAACTTAAAAAAGGAAGGAAAAATCACACTGTTTCGGGGGAAAGGATGCACCAAGTGCCGAGGAACAGGGTATCGAGGAAGAGCTGCGATTTTCGAGGTGCTTCCCTATACGGATGCACTGAAGAAACTGACAACCGCAGAAACAGACCTGACAGCATTTGGTATCCAGGCTCGGAAAGAGGGGATGGTGACTTTGCGTGAAAATGCAGTCAAGAAATTGCTTGCCGGAGTTACTACTTATCAGGAAGTTCTTCGGGTTACCATGGAACATACATGATTGGCTTTATTCATTATTTACATTTTTGTAATTTTGTCAGGGGGTATTTTTTACAAAATGGTATTTTATTTTTTTTTGGGAACAGATTTGAATTGTGAAGATCGACCCCCTGTATCTTCTAAAGTATATTGATATCAGATAGTTAAAAGCAAATTATTCTTTGCTTGGCATATTCATTGCTTTAATAGCTCACGCTCACGGGTTTTGATGTAACCTGAAATTTTTTAAAGACAGCAATTGAGGTCTTATGGTTCATACAAGGAGAATAACATGTGTCGTTTATTTGCGTTAACCAGTGAAACGCCACAATCGCCGATGGTTGCACTCGAAGCACTGGATGTCATGCGAGAGGGGCATGATGGTTCCGGGGTTGGTCTTTTTCTGCGTGACCTTGCCGGCCCGTTTGAGGATATCAAGGAGTCACCGATCCTGTCCGGTATTTTTACAACAGAAGGATTGAAACGTCTGGATACGTTTATGATGAACCTCGGGTTCATGACGAAATTCAAGTTATCCATCAAGGCTCCGAAAGAATCGATTCATGGTGTGCCGACAAGGGATGTTTACTTAATCAGAGCATATGAGTATCCATCAGAATGGGAAGGGCTAAGCTTTGAAGAGCTTGGGGGTAAATTGATGAGGATCCGTCTTCAGCTTCGTGAAATGGGTCAGGAAAAAGAGGATATGATTGTCTTTTCATTCTGGCCGGATGTGATCATGCTGAAAGAGATCGGAGATCCCCTTACCATTGGGCATTATCTTGGGCTTGATCGCAAAGATTTAAAAGCGCGGGTAATTATGGCTCAGGGAAGGCAGAATACAAACTATGCGATTAATCTGTATGCCTGCCATCCTTTTTTTGTAGAAGGTTTTTCAACCATGACAAATGGTGAAAATACCGCTTTTGTGCCCATAAAAGAATACCTGGTTTCACGGGGGTTTCCAGGATATACCGGATTCCAATCCGATTCAGAGGTGTTTACCCATATTCTTCATTATACGATTAAAAAACTTGGATTAGGGGTTGATGCATATAAACATATTATCACACCACTTCAGGGGGAAAACCTTGACGACCATCCAAGCACTGAGTTTTTAAAACAACTGAAACAAACGTGCCGCAGAATGATTATTGACGGTCCGAACTGTGTTATCGGGTGTTTGCCGGACCATTCTGTTTTTATGGCCCAGGACCGGAAAAAATTGAGGCCGGGAGTAGTGGGCGGTCATCCCGGTTTTTATGCTTTTTCATCAGAAATTTGTGGCTTGGATGCTGTGATTCCGGACCGTGATAAAAGCAAGGATTTTCAACCCATGTATCTGGATACTGTTATTGTAGGACCGGATCGCCAGGAGATTACGATATGTCAGCAAACAGACCCGTTATACCATCAACACTAAGCATTAAAGATATGCCGTGGCAAATCCGGTGGAGCAAGGAAAAGTGTACGCTCTGTGGTAGTTGCACGGCAGTGTGCCCTGTTCATGCCCTGGAACTTGGCGTTTTTCGGAAGAGAGTTGTTGAGACCAGTATGGATATCAAACAGACATCCTCGAATGTTTTTAAGATATATCACGGCATTCGTCAGAAAACAGATCCCCAGCATGCCTGTGTAGGATGTGGCATGTGTACCTTGGTGTGTCCGAATGATGCCATTATTCCGGCCAGGAGCGATGAGGCGGATAAACTGATATATCATCAGAACCAGGGAGGACAGCCAAGACGCCGGGGAGGACGACGGAATGTTGTCGGCAGTATTCTGGACCAGATAAAATTTATTCGAATTTCCATGCTTACGGATCCTGCTCTGGATGCCGGGCGGCATGAATTTGAATTGCGTACGCTTTTGGGAAGGATTCTGTCTCCTGAAGACAACCTCAAACATCTCAAGGCAAATGGATGGATTCCACCGGTTCGTGAAATCTATCCCCTGGTGATCGGTGGAATGTCTTTTGGTGCGCTTTCTCCTACCATGTGGGAAGGTCTTCAGATGGGCGTCGCATACCTGAATGAAGAGATGAAAATGCCGGTAAGAATGTGTACCGGAGAAGGAGGCTGCCCACCCAGGCTTCTTCGAAGCAGATTTTTACAATATGTAATTTTGCAGATCGCCTCCGGTTATTTTGGCTGGGATGAAATTATCCATGCGATTCCGGATATGAAAGTGGATCCATGCGCCGTAGAAATCAAATACGGTCAGGGAGCAAAACCTGGAGATGGTGGATTGTTAATGTGGTATAAGGTGAACAAGCTGATCGCCGCCATCCGGGGTGTACCAACAGGTGTCAGTTTGCCCAGTCCACCGACGCATCAGACTCAATATTCGATTGAGGAGGCTGTGGCAAAAATGACCCAGTCTATGTATATGGCATGGGGATTTCGAGTACCGGTTTATCCGAAAATTTCAGCATCATCCACATCTCTGGCAGTGTTGAACAATCTGACGCGAAACGATTATGCTGCCGGCCTTGCCATAGATGGTGAAGATGGCGGAACCGGTGCAGCATACAATGTTTCCATGAACACAATGGGGCACCCGATTGCCAGCAATCTAAGGGATTGCTACCTGAATCTGGTGAAACTGGGCAAACAAAATGAGATTCCTCTGTTTGCCGGAGGCGGTGTGGGAAAAACCGGAAACCTGGCAGCAAATGCAGCCGCTCTTATTATGCTGGGTGCCAGCGGAGTCCAGACCGGTAAATATATCATGCAGGCTGCAGCCGGTTGTCTTGGATCTGAATCAGATAGATGCAATATCTGCAATGTGGGGCTATGTCCCAAAGGAATCACTTCTCAGGATCCAAGACTATACAGGCGCCTCAATGCCGAGGATGTCGCCCAGCGGGTTGTGGATGTTTTCCTGAGTTTTGATACGGAATTGAAAAAAATAGTCGCACCGCTAGGCCGGTCGACCTCTTTGCCCATCGGTATGTCGGATGCACTCGGGATCAGTGATTATCATGCATCGGAGAGGTTGAGTATTCAATATGTAGTTTAGCTGTTGGAGATGAAATCAAAAAATACAGCATCGTTCAGCGGTTTGTTTTCCGGAGAAGACCATGAGCAGTCAGACATATTATAAGATAGACGGGAAAGAAAAGGGAATTCGAATTGAATCCCGTATTCTGGAAGAGAAAATCCAGGCAGCAGTAGAAAATGGGGAGCGTTTCATTGAGGTTGACGCTTTTGGCCAGCATGGTATCGGCGGCCGGTTATGGAAAGCAGGAGATGCATCCATTCATGTAAAAATTACCGGTCATACGGGTCAGCGGGTAGGATCTCTCGGGTTCCCAAATACGGTGATAGAAATCATGGGGCCGGCTTCGGATGATGTGGGTTGGTTGAATGCAGGCTCCAAAATTATTGTTCATGGAAATGCAGGAAACGGTCTTGCCAATGCCATGGCCCAGGGCAAGGTCTATGTTGCCGGAAATATCGGTGCACGTGGAATGACCATGACCAAAAGCAACCCGCGGTTTGTTCCCCCTGAAATCTGGGTCTTGGGATCGGTCGGAGACTATTTTGGTGAATTCATGGCTGGAGGAATTGCGGTTATTTGCGGTATCGACCCCCAGACACCCCAGAACATTCTCGGATACCGGCCCCTGGTTGGTATGGTAGGCGGCAAGTTGTTTTTCCGTGGTCCTCATAAAGGATACAGTGCTGCGGACGCAAAACAGATACCGATTTCAGATGGGGATTGGTATTGGTTCACGGAAAACCTGAAAGAGTATCTGGCACAGATTCACAAGGAAGCTGTTCTGGAAACTCTTCTGAAAAGAGAAGAATGGCAGTTGCTGGTCGCTCGTTCGCCTCAGGAAAAGGGTGGTGTTCAGAAAAGGTCAATGGCATCTTTTCGAACCGATATCTGGGACAAAGAACTCGGTCCGGGAGGTCTGATCGGGGATTTGACAACCCTGGACAGAAGTCCGATTTCTTTAATCACGACGGGTGAATTGAGACGATTTGTTCCGGTCTGGGAAAATCAGAAATATAAAGCCCCTTGTGAAGGAACCTGTCCGAGTGGAATTCCGGTTCATGAAAGATGGCGGCTTGTTCGGGAGGGACGTATTGATGAGGCTGTGGATCTTGCTCTGGAATACACACCATTTCCAGCCACCATTTGTGGATATCTCTGTCCCAATCCCTGTATGCAGGCCTGTACGCGTCAGATTGGATCCATGATGCCCATTGATATTTCGAAGTTGGGAAGAGCCAGTATTCAAGCAAAAATGCCTGATTTTCCAGCACAGAGCGGGAAGAAAATAGCGGTTATTGGAGGCGGCCCGGCAGGGATTTCAATTGCCTGGCAGCTTCGTAAGAGCGGACATGAAGCGGTGATTTACGATATGGAAAAAACCATTGGCGGAAAGATCGCCTCGGTGATACCGGAAAGCCGGATTCCGAAAGAGGTTTTGACAGCAGAACTTGACCGGATATCCAGGGTGATTCCCCATATTCATCTGAAACAGAAGCTTGGAAGACAGGAAACGGAAAGAATAAAGGGAGATTATGATTTTCTGGTTGTTGCTGCCGGGGCCCAGAAACCGAGAATACTGCCTGTCCCGGGAAAAGAGCGCATGATTACGGCAATGGATTTTCTGGCGCGTGCCAAAACCAATGAAATTGAACCTGGGAAAAAGGTTGTCATTATCGGGGCTGGAAATGTTGGATGTGACGTTGCAACGGAGGCCAGTCGACTTGGAGCGGAAAGTTTGACGCTCATCGATGTTCAAAGGCCGGCATCCTTTGGAAAAGAAAGAGAAGAAGCAGAAGCATGCGGAGCTGTTTTCAAATGGCCCTGCTTTACCCAGGAAATAACGGAAAAGGGTGTTTTGCTGACAACCGGAGAATTGCTGGAAGCGGATACGGTTGTGATTTCCATCGGGGATGTTCCGGATACGGAATTTCTTCCGGAAAGTGTTGAAATTGATCGCGGGTTTGTCAAGGTGGATGCATTTTATCGAACCTCGGATTCCAAAATATTTGCGGTTGGTGATATTGTCAAACCCGGACTTCTGACCGATGCCATTGGTGCCGGCCGAAAAGCCGCTGAAGCTATCAATAAGATTCTGAAAGGTCAGGAGCCGGTTATTGAAAAAACAGTTATGATTGATACAGACCGGATCCGCCTGGAATATTTTGATCCGCGAATCACCTGTTTTGATGATGTGGACCATTGCGGAGCCCAGTGTTCTTCCTGTGGGAATTGCAGAGACTGCGGCATCTGTATCTCAATCTGTCCCCAGGCGGCCATCAGCAGAAAAGATCTTGGAAATGGTGAATATGAATATGTTGTAGATGATTCCCGGTGCATTGGATGTGGCTTCTGTGCAGGAGCATGCCCTTGCGGAATCTGGTTCCTGACGGAAAATTATCCCATGGGATAATTCAACTTTTTATTGATTTGATGCAGATATGTGTTAATGGGTGTAGGGTTGTTTAAATCATTTGTTCAGTAGTGAGCAAACCTTTGCAGGGATCGTTTGATATATGGAGAGAGTAAAAGCACTGATTGCACTGGAAGATGGCCGCACATTTCCATGTACCAGTTTTACGGGAACAGGCGAAACCTCGGGAGAGGTTGTTTTTAATACCAGCATGTCCGGGTATCAGGAGATTCTGACAGATCCCTCCTACCGGGGGCAGATGGTAACCATGACCTATCCTCTGATTGGTAACTATGGTGTGAATTCCGAAGATGTGGAATCGGATCGGATACAGGTATCCGCTCTTTTGATCAAAGAATATCAGGAATTTCCAAGCAATTTCAGAGCCACGGAAAGTCTTGCCGAGTATCTTAAAAAACAGGGAGTGCTTGGGGTTGAAAATTTTGATACCCGTGCCTTGACCAGACATATTCGAAAAACAGGCGCCATGCGTGCATTTATTTCCACGACAGATTTAAATCCTGCCTCTCTGATTGAAAAAGCAAGAGCCATACCCAGTATGACCGGTCAGGATCTTGTAAAGGAAGTGACAACCAGCAGCCCCTATTTTTGGGAAAATGGAAAACCAGTATGGATCAAGAAGGGGGAGCTGGAAGCTGGTTCGGATATCTGGAAATCAAAGGGAACAAAATACTCGGTGGTCGCTTTTGATTTTGGAATAAAATATAATATTTTGCGATGTCTTGAAGCAGAAGGGTGTGAAGTGCTTGTTGTGCCGGCAACATTTTCATCGGATAGAATACGTTTCTATCAGCCGGATGGAATATTTTTATCCAATGGCCCCGGTGACCCGGAACCCTTAACCTATGCGATCGAATCAGCCAAATCCTTGATTGGACAATATCCGATATTTGGAATCTGTCTCGGGAATCAGATTCTTGGGCTGGCTTTGGGGGGCAGGACCTTTAAACTAAAATTCGGGCACAGGGGTGGAAATCAGCCGGTAAAAAATTTAAAAACCGGAACAGTTGAAATTACCTCTCAGAATCATGGATTTGCCGTAGACACGGACAGCATGATCGGAAAGAATATAGAGCTGACGCATATCAACTTGAACGACAACACGTTTGAAGGATTTCAGCATAAGGAATATCCCTTATTTGCAGTCCAGTATCATCCGGAAGCATCGCCAGGGCCGCATGATGCACACTATCTGTTTAAAAACTTTATAAAGATGATGAAAAAATGGAGTTCTGTCTGATTTTTCAGATCATCTGATCCAGGTGAAAAAGTAACAATATGCCAAAACGATCTGACTTGAAAAAAATTCTAATTATCGGAGCTGGTCCGATTATCATCAGCCAGGGGTGTGAGTTTGATTATTCCGGAACCCAGGCATGCAAGGCACTGCGAGAGGAAGGCTTTGAGGTTGTGTTGGTAAACAGCAATCCAGCCACAATCATGACAGATCCGGAAATGGCCGAGGCTACGTATATTGAACCGATAACCCCACAAATTGTTGAAAAAATAATTCAAAAAGAACGGCCTGATGCATTGCTGCCGACACTTGGCGGTCAAACCGGATTGAACACGGCAATTGCGGTCGCCAAGATGGGAGTCCTTGATAAATATAATGTCGAGATGATTGGTGCTTCCATCGAAGCTATCAATAAGGCAGAAGATCGGGATCTGTTCCGAAAGGCGATGAATAAAATCAATCTTCGCATTCCGGAAAGTGGTATTGCCTCGACCATGGAAGAAGTAAGGAAGATTGCAGAGGAGATCGGTTTTCCGATCATTGTAAGACCCAGCTTTACTTTGGGCGGCACAGGCGGAGGGGTTGCCTATAACAAAGAGGACCTTGAAGTAATGGCAAAAGCCGGCCTGGATGCCAGTTTAATCACCCAAATCATGCTGGAAGAATCCGTGCTGGGTTGGAAAGAGTATGAACTGGAGGTGATGCGGGATCACAAGGATAATGTGGTCATTATCTGCTCCATTGAAAACATGGACCCCATGGGAATTCATACCGGTGACAGTATTACGGTTGCACCGATCCAGACATTAACGGATCGGGAATATCAGACAATGAGGGATGCGGCCATTGCCATTATCCGGGAAATCGGCGTGGATACAGGCGGATCCAATGTGCAATTTGCGGTTAATCCAAAGAACGGGGAAATGATCGTAGTGGAAATGAACCCAAGGGTTTCCAGAAGCTCTGCCCTGGCATCCAAGGCAACCGGATTTCCCATTGCGAAAATTGCTGCAAAACTGGCAGTCGGATATACACTTGATGAAATTTCCAATGATATTACAGGGGAAACATTGGCCTCCTTTGAGCCGACCCTGGATTATTGTGTCGTAAAGATTCCACGTTTTACCTTTGAAAAGTTTCCGGAAACAGAGGATTATCTGACCACATCCATGAAGTCCGTTGGTGAGACAATGGCCATCGGCAGGACGTTTAAGGAAGCACTTCAAAAAGGGATTCGTTCTTTGGAAATCGGAAGGCATGGTCTGGGTTCAGATGGAAAGGATCATGCGGATCTTTTTCAAGGCCCCCCAAGTGAATCGGAGATCATGAAAAAACTGGCAACACCCAATTCACAGCGGATGTTTTATCTGAGAGAGGCACTTCTCGCCAATATTCCTGTGGATATTATCTATGAACGGACCATGATCGATCCCTGGTTCCTGAATCAGATCCATCAGATTGTCGAGCTTGAAAAGAAGATATCCAGATGCAAAACAGAAAAAAAGATTTCCGATGAACAGCTTTTACTGGCCAAGTCATTTGGATTTTCCGACATTCAATTGTCACATCTTACCGGCAGGACAGTTAAGGATATTCAGAACCAGAGAACCATGGCCCGGATAAAGCCGGTCTATAAACTGGTAGATACATGTGCTGCAGAGTTTAAGGCCGCAACGCCCTATTACTACTCCACCTATGAGATGGAATGTGAAGCCCGGATTTCGGATAAAAAAAAGGTAATGATTCTGGGAGGCGGCCCGAACCGGATCGGTCAGGGTATTGAGTTCGACTATTGCTGTGTCCATGCGTCCTTTGCTTTGCGTGAAGAAGGAGTGGAAAGCATCATGGTGAACAGTAATCCGGAAACCGTAAGTACGGATTATGATACATCGGACAAACTGTATTTTGAGCCATTGACCCAGGAAGATGTCCTGCACATCATCGAGAAAGAGAAGCCGGATGGGGTTATCGTTCAGTTCGGTGGTCAAACGCCTTTAAATCTTTCCGTTCCATTGCACAAGGCAGGTGTGCCCATCCTGGGAACACAGCCGGAAAGCATCGATCGTGCAGAGGATCGTAAACTTTTTCAAGCCATGTTGAAAAAATTGAGGCTTGTTCAGCCGGAAAATGGAACGGCGACAGATGCTGAAGAGGCAGCCGCCATTGCAGAGGAGATTGGATATCCGGTGATTGTGCGTCCTTCTTATGTATTGGGGGGCCGCGCCATGAAAATCGTTTATAACCGTATTGAACTTGAAAACTATGCCCGGATAGCCATTGATGCCTCTCCGGGGCATCCGATATTGATTGATAAATTCCTTGAAGAGGCAGTTGAACTGGATGTGGATGCCATTTCCGATGGGAATAGAACCATTATTGGTGGTATCATGGAACATATTGAAGAAGCCGGCATCCATTCAGGAGATTCCGCCTGTATTCTTCCACCTGTAAATGTTGAACGAAAATCCCTGGATGAAATCGTGGAAGCCACAAAGGCTATGGCAGCAGAACTGAATATAATCGGTTTGATGAATGTTCAATATGCAATTAAAGATGGCCGGTTGTATGTCATTGAGGTGAATCCAAGGGCATCTAGAACCATCCCTTTTGTTAGCAAGGCAACCGGTATTCCTCTGGCCAAGCTGGCCACCAAAGTGATGCTGGGAAAATCGCTTCAGGAACTAGGTTTTACCAAAGAGGTTGTTACATCGCATATCTCGGTCAAGGAAGCGGTACTACCCTTTGATCGATTTCCGGATGTGGATTCCCTGTTAGGACCGGAAATGAAATCCACCGGAGAAGTAATGGGTATTGACAAGGATTTTGGATCTGCATTTGCTAAAGCACAACTGGGTGCCCGTCAAAATCTTCCGGTGGAAGGTACGATCTTTATCAGTGTTCAGAACAAAGACAAGCAAGCTGTTTTACCAGTAGCAGAGCAGTTTTTCCGTCTTGGTTTCCGGATTGTGGCTACAAATGGTACCTCCCGGTTTCTGGAAGAAAATAATATTCAAAATATCAAAATGAATAAAGTCTCCATAGGAAGACCTCATGTGGTGGATGCCATTACCAATGGTGAAATTCAATTGATTATCAACACCGGAACCGCTGATGAACCCCGCAATGACGGTTATTTGATCCGAAGAGCAGCCCTCAAGTATTCCATTCCCTATACCACAACCATTGCCGGAGCCATGGCCATCTGCAAAGGGATTACGGCAATGAAAAAGATGGAGATGACTGTCAAAACCATTCAGGAGTATCACAATTAAAATGAACCATAATCCGGAAAGACCTCGGGAAGAGTGTGGCATCTTCGGTATTTACGATCATGCTGAAGCGGCAAAATTAACCTATTTCGGGCTTTACGCTTTGCAGCATCGGGGGCAGGAGAGTGCGGGTATTGCGGTTGCCCGGGGAAAAACCATTACCGCACACAAAGGCATGGGGCTTGTTCCGGATGTTTTTGATATTGGCCACCTGGAGCAACTTCAGGGCGGATCAGCCATTGGTCATGTCCGGTATTCAACTACCGGAAGTTCTATTCTGTCCAATGCTCAACCCTTTGTTGTTCATCACCGGGGAAAATCCTATGCGGTTGCCCACAACGGAAATCTCGTCAATGCGCATATTTTAAAGAATCAGTTTGAGGAAGAAGGCTCAATTTTTCAAACCACCATGGATAGTGAGGTCGCGATTCATGTGTTTATTAAAAATTTAAAATATGGACTTGAAGGTGCCCTGATGAAAACCGTAGAGTTGCTGAAAGGGGCTTACTCTTTCGTGGTGCTTACGGGAAAGGGAGAACTGATCGGCATCAAAGATCCTCATGGATTTCGACCCCTATGTCTCGGAAGACTGAATGGCCATTATATACTTGCATCAGAGAGTTGTGCGCTGGATCTTCTTCAGGCGGAATTTATCCGGGAGCTTGATCCAGGCGAAATTGTGATCATTTACAAGGATGGAATCCGGAGCATAAAATCGGAAAAGCCGGTCAAAAGAGCTTTCTGTATATTTGAACATATTTATTTTGCTAGGCCTGACAGCACTTTTTTTGGAAAAAATGTTTATATCACCCGAAAGAAAAACGGAAGGCAGCTTGCAAAAGAAGCTCCGGTGGATGCGGATCTGGTGATGCCATTTCCGGATTCCGGTAATTATGCGGCGCTTGGTTATGCAGAAGAGTCGGGAATCCCGTTTGATCTTGGTATGATACGCAACCATTATGTGGGACGGACCTTCATCCAGCCCACACAGAACATGCGGGATTTTGGAGTGCGGGTCAAATTGAATCCGGTAAAGGAAGTTTTAAAAGGCAAGGATATTATTATTATAGAGGATTCCATTATCCGTGGCACAACGGCCCGTACAAGGGTGAAAGCGCTTCGAGAACTAGGAGTCAAACGAATACATATGCGGATTTCCTGTCCGCCCCATAGATTTCCCTGCCATTACGGCATTGATTTTTCGACCAAGGGTGAATTGATTGCCGCGAAAAAAACAGTTGAGGAATTAAGGGAATTTTTAGGTCTGGACTCTCTCCATTATCTTTCCCTTGAGGGCCTGCTTGAATCGACTGGAGCGGATGATGAAAAAAACAGCTATTGCAAAGCCTGTTTTGATGGTTGTTATCCGGTTTCTTTTGATGAAAGTCTGACCAAGGATTGTCTGGAGAAAAACTGCTGAAGTGAATGAAAAGCAGTTAAAAATCTTGACCCATCTTCTCATTTGTCAATTGACATTTTATAAATACTTAAATATATAGTCGAATCAAGTGAAATGTCGAATCCTTGGAGGTTCTAATGATTGAATCAAAATACTTGAAAGACAATATGCAGAATATTCAAAGGCTTTTGGATATTCCCGGATTAAAGCATTTTGAGATAAAAAACCTGGCCAAAGTTTTACGACTAAGCAAAATCAGGGAGTATAATGATGGGGAAGCCATTATCCAGGAAGGAGATCGGGACCCCTGGTTGTATTTTTTATTAAAGGGCAAGGTCATCATTAAAAAGGAAGGGCATGAAATAGTCAAGATAGATAAGAAGGGTGAGATTTTTGGTGAGATGAGAATCATTGACAGTCTCAGCCGTTCGGCATCTGTTTATGCAGATGGCCCGACAGTTTGTCTCGCAGTCGATACTTCCGCCCAGGAAAAATTGTCTTCTGATGAAAAAAAGCTGGATTTTCTGCTGCTGCTATATCGAATTTTTGCAGAATATATGTCGCTTCGCCTTCGTTTAACCAATGATGAACTCGTAAAAGCCAAGGCTGAACTGAATCAGTTGAAAAAAGATCAGTCCAAGGAAAGAAAAACAAAGATTCTTACGCGTACAATTATAAAATAAAAATGATTTCTATCCCAGTATGATAAATACCGGCCTGAAGCCGATATTGTTTTTGAAACATCCATTTCAGACCCGATGGATTTCATGATAAAAAAAACCGTATCGTTTTCGAAAAAATCAACGAATCTATTCTTTCATATATTAACGCAATGTAACCTGAGATGCACGCATTGTTACATCAATCCGCATGAGCACGGAACGGAAATTCTTTCCATTGAAGTGATCGAAAATTGGCTTGGCGCCTTCATGGAGAAAAGCCGGTCTGCTAACGTGATTTTTCTTGGAGGAGAGCCCACATTGCATCCGGATCTGCCCAGGGCTGTAAAAAGAGCCAGGGCGATTGGGTACAAATCCATAACCATTGATACAAACGGATTTTTGTTTCATGATTTTCTAAAGAAGGTGTCACCGTCTGAAATCGATTTTCTGAGTTTCAGTCTGGATGGTGCCACGGAAAAGACAAACGATCGGATTCGCGGGAAAGGGGTTTATCAAACCTGCTTAAAAGGAATCACAGAAGCGGTTTCCCTTGGATTTCATACTAGCCTGATCTATACTGTCAGTCGAACCAATATTCATGAACTATCCATGATGCCTTCCCTGATTGAATCCATGGGAATTAAAAGGTTCTTTATTCAGGTGATTGGTATGCGTGGAAATTCAAGAAAAACAAAAGCAAGCGACACTCAGATTTCCAAAAAAGAGTGGCTGGAGCAAATTCCGGAGGTGGCTTCGGACGCAGCCAATCGGGGAATCATCACCACATATCCGAAAGTTTTTTTATCTCCGGAAGAGCCCTTTGAGTGCGCTGGGATCGTAGCAGACAACTATTTTATCTTCCCCAATGGCAGGGTTTATAAATGCCCGCTTTGCGAGGACTTTCCGATACATGGTTTTGCCTTTGCCGGCAATGTACTTGTCAAAACACCCAGAATTAATGAAATGGATCTTTTTGAATTGACAATATCAGAGGGTTGCGTAATGAACAAACTGATTCAACCGGAGAATCTTGTTTATAAAAAAGATGGAACACCTGAACATAAAATCGCATGCTGTATGCTGAAAGAGGAGATTGACCCAACCGTCGGAAATGGCGGTCAGCAGCCTTGTGGATAATTAAGAGATTGACATGCTGTAGTTATTCAAATATATATTATGAAACCTCATGAAAGAATGAATAGATTTTTCAAGTATGATCATTAATTTTTGGAAGTCTATGACCAGCCAACAAAATCGAATGATATTCAATCATCTAAGCTTCATTCACCTACTATCCATCTGTCAGAACATCAGGCAATGTTCATTTACAATAATCTTAACAAAGGAGGCTACACAGTGAAAAAAAATTTAATTTTCATTTTGTTATCATGTGCCTTGGGGTTTATTTTTGTTGTACCAGCTTTCGCAAAAGTTCTGATTATTGCCAATAACAGTGTGGCACAGGAATCTTTGAACAAGGAAGATATACAGAACATATTCCTGGGCAAAATGGCAAAGTGGCCGGATAATTCCAGTATCAATTTTGTCACAAGTGAAACAGATGTTCACGAGGAGTTTTTAAAGACATACATAAACCGAAGTTCTGACCAGTTCAGAAATTATTGGAGGAAAATGGTTTTTACAGGAAAAGGACAGAAACCAAAAACATTTAAAACCGATGAGGAGCTCATTCAATTTGTTTCAGAAACCCGTGGAGCAATCGGATATGTGAGCACAGATGCACCATTAAAAAATGTAAAAACCATTACTTCATGAAAAAAAATTGGTTTTTTCAAGTATAATCATAAACTTTTGGAAGTCTATGACCTGCCGACAAAATCGAATGATATTCAATCATCCCCGCTTCATTCACCTGCTATGTATCTGTCAGAAAGCCTGGCAATGTTCATTTACAATCATTTTAACAGAGGAGGCTACACAGTGAAAAAAATTTTGATTTTCATGTTGTTACTATGTGTACTGGGTTTTGTTTTTGTTGTACCAGCTTTCGCAAAAGTTCTGATTATCGCCAATAACAGTGTGTCACAGGAATCCCTGAACAAGGAGGATATTGAGAATATATTCCTGGGCAAAATGGCAAAGTGGCCGGATAATTCCAGTATCAATTTTGTCACAAGTGAAACAGATGTTCACGAGGAGTTTTTAAAGACATACATAAACCGAAGTTCTGACCAGTTCAGAAATTATTGGAGGAAAATGGTTTTTACAGGAAAAGGACAGAAACCAAAAGCATTTAAGACCGATGAGGAGCTCATCCAATTTGTTTCGGAAACGAGTGGTGCAATCGGATATGTGAGTGCAGATGCGACAATTAAAAATGTAAAAACCATTACTGTGAACTAGGGAGGTGATTCTGATGAAAAAAATTATTATTCTGTTTTTTATATGTTTGAGTCTTGTACCTGTTGGGGCTGTTTCTGCTTTAGATGAGTTTAGTAATGTTGGAATTCATGGATTCATTTCCCAGGGGTATATTCAGTCAAACGAGTATGATTATTCCGGGATTAAAACAGAGGATGGCTCTTTTGAATTCAATGAAATGGGGATCAATTTTTCAACCACTCCGGCGGATGGATTGAGGGTTGGGGCACAGATTTTTGCACGGGATTTCGGGGAGCTGGGTAATGATGAGTTTGAGATTGATTGGGCCTATGGTGATTACCGTGTCAACAACTACTTTGGAGTACGGGCCGGAAAGGTCAAGATTGCCCTGGGTTTGTATAATGAAACCAGGGATGTGGATGCGGTACGGACATCCATCATGCTTCCCAATGCAATCTATGTTGAACAAAACCGGGATGTCTATGCAGGTATCAAGGGTGTCGGGGCATATGGTGAACTACCGGCAGGTTTTTCCTATCAGTTGGCATATGGTGTGGGCGGTGTTTCAGCAGAATCAAACCTCCTGATCGATATGTCGACCATTCTGGAAGACCGACTCAGAACAGCAATACAAGCCGGAGCTGCAGCAGCGTATGAAGCCGGAGCTCTTCAACTTGGATACCCTGCTGCACTAGCAGCGGCTTATGGACAACAACAAGGTGCACTAGCAGCAGCGGAAGTTCAGGTTGACGAACCATCCAGTGCAACGCCCTTGAACACTCAAAATGCATCTCTCCAGTGGGCCCCTAATTTTGCGGAAGGGTTGCGGTTCTCAGGCACCTGGCTGTTTACTGAAATCGAAACAATCATGGATATCAGAACACCCAATTTAACTCTTACCGGAGTCAATGGAGGCACTACTGTATCAACAGATGTGAAAGTCGATAACGTTTCCAGTATTGTTGGATCGGTTGAATACACAAGAGGCGATACCATTTTGTCAGCAGAGTATAATATGATTCGGGTTGATGTTGGAAATGTTTTGATTAATGGAAATCCAACTGATATTCCCACAACCGAAGTGCTTGGTTGGGCTGTATCTGCCTCACACCGGTTTACATATTGGTTTGAACTGGGGGCATACTATGGTGATTGGGTTACCAATGATCGAGATAGAGATGGAAGTGAGCTTGAAAGCATACCGGGTCGATACAAGGAAGAAAGATGGCTGCGGGATGCCTGTTTGACCACACGGTTTGATCTGAATGAAAACTGGATATTCAAGCTGGAAGGTCATTATATGAACGGGCTTGATGATGTTGATTGGGGCAATGATCCTGATCCTGATCCGGACTGGTTCCTGTTTGCAAGCAAAGTGTCCTACAATTTTTAAATCCTTGCATTCTTAAAAAAAAGAAAAAAGGGGCATGGCTTGATGCCATGCCCCTTTTTTTAAAGGCAAGCCGCTCCTGCATACCTTCGTTTATTCAGACCTGAAACATCTTCTTTACAACGCCTTTCCGGACTGGTAATCTGCACAGAGTGTTAATGAAAGGTTTTTTGTGACTGGATTAATCGATTTTCAAAAGATCATGCCGGACAGGTTAATTGAGGCTGTGGAACAGGCAACCGGTTTTCCCATGACCGGCCTGACCTCCCCCCTGCCAAGCTATATCAACCGGGTTTATGAATTTCAGGCAAAAGAGGGAACCCGTCTGATCGGTAAATTTTACCGGCCAGGCCGATGGTCCAAAGATTCGATTGAAGAAGAGCATCAGTTTATTCTGGATTGTGAAGCAGATGAAATCCCGGTTGTCTCCCCCCTGAAATTGTTGAATGGGACTACTCTTGGCGAGGTGGATGGCATCCATTTTGCGGTCTTTCCGAAAAAACTGGGCCGGGAATTTGAAGTGATCGAAGATGAGGACTGGCGGAGACTGGGACGGGTGATCGCCAGAATCCATGTTGCCGGAAGCATCCGGAAAGCCAATACCAGAACGGTTTTACACCCGGGCATTTCAACCAGCAGTGATATACGGCAGTTGGTCAAGGGAGGGTTTGTAACCCCGAGGCATGTTGAACCATTTCAGGAGATCGGTCAGAAGATCGTGGATATCAGTTCCGGTTTATTTGATGATACGGAGTTTATCCGTCTTCATGGAGACAGCCATCGGGGAAATCTGTTGTACCGGCCTCAGGAAGGCATCATGGTGATTGACTTTGATGACATGATGACCGGGCCGCCGGTTCAGGATATCTGGCTTTTGTTGCCGGAGCATGCAGAAAAATGCAAGCAGGAGATCGAGCTGATACTGGAAGGATATGAAATGTTCCGAAAGTTTGACAGGCGGATGTTGAAGCTGATTGAACCCCTTCGTGCCATGAGGATTATTTACTTTCTTGCCTGGTGCAGCAAACAGGCGAATGATTATAAATTCAAAACCACGTTTCCGGACTGGGGCAGTGACCGGTTCTGGCAGCAGGAGATCAATGATCTGGGACATCAACTGATACGAATCCAGTCCCAACTCCGGAATCAAGCCAATCACATTGTTTCGTAAATCAAATGGAATAAGGAGAATGAAATGACGACAAAGGATATTATTGCTGTTTTTGAAACCGATAAAGGAACCATCCGCGTAAAATTATATGATCAGCAGACACCGGTAACCGTAGCCAATTTTGTTAATCTTGCAAAACGGAACTACTATAAGGGATTGAATTTTCATCGGGTGATTTCCGACTTTATGATTCAGGGCGGATGTCCTCATGGCACGGGTACGGGTGATCCTGGGTACCGGTTTGAGGATGAGTTTAAATCGGAACTTCGTCATAACAGAGCCGGGATTCTATCCATGGCCAATGCAGGTCCCGGTACCAATGGGAGTCAGTTTTTTATCACCCATCTGCCGACTCCGCATCTGGATAACCGTCATACGGTTTTTGGAGAAGTACTGGGGAAGGATGACCAGGCTGTTGTTGACAGTATTGTTCAGGGAGATAAGATTCGAAATATTACCATTGAAGGTGACATCGTTTCTCTGATGGAAAAAACAGCCGATCGGATAAAGGAATGGAACCGGGTGCTGGATAGAAGGTTTCCGAATCTGGTGTAATAAAAATTTGGTTTCCCATAGTATTCAGGTGACATTCATTCATTATGTCCAGAAAAATCACAGGCAAGGATTCTTATGATATCGGTGTTATCTCCGATACGCATGGCCGGTTGCTATCTTCTGTTTATAGCGTATTCGGCAATATGGATCTGATTATCCATGCCGGAGATATTGACACCAAAGAGGTGCTGGAAAAATTACAATCTATTGCTCCTGTTGTTGCTGTTCGCGGAAATATGGATTTTGATCTAGGTAAATTGTCCTTACGGCAATCGGAAACCATTGAGATTGGAGAGACGGTTATCCATGTCAGTCATATGGTCGGCAAGGTGCCGGCAGCGGCAAGGGTTCATGTGGTTATTTACGGGCATACTCACCGGCCGTCAATTGAAAAGCAAAATGGAGTTCTCTTTTTGAATCCCGGCAGTGCCGGCCAAAGAAGGCATGACAACCCTTTGTCTGTTGCGATTCTCCATATTCGAGGAAACGAGCAGCAAGCGGAGATTATCGAACTGGAGGAATAGGCGGCTTGTAACGCGAATACCGGAATGATATCTTTGCAATCCCAAAATCGTTTGTATGCGTGATAATCTTTTTGAGGATAGACATAATAGAGCCAATTTCAAAACGATTATAAAGCGTCACACCGGCGAAAGTCAGTGCTCAGAAAAGAGCCGAAAATACTGGATTTTAGTTTTCGCCGGAACTACAACAAGAGACTTTTGAAATTGGCTCAATAGTAAAAATCGATCAATTTTTGAATAGAAACATGAGGAGCGAAAGATGGAAAATTGTCCCTGTGGATTGGAAAAACCATATGAAGAATGTTGCGGGCCTTTTATCAAGGGAGAGGCGCTGCCTCAAACACCTGAAGCCCTGATGCGGTCCAGGTATACGGCTTTTACAAAAGTCGAAGTTGGTTATATTGTGAGTACAGTTCATCCGGATAAAAGGGATCAGCATGATGAGAGAACCGTGAAAAACTGGGCAAAAAATTCAGACTGGATTGATCTGAAGATTTTAAACACTGAAAAAGGAAGTCCTGAAGATACGGAAGGGCAGGTTGAATTTATTGCCCAGTATTACCAGAAGGGTAAAAGGCATAAACATCATGAAATCGCCCAGTTCAAAAAGCAAGAAGACAAATGGTTCTTTTATGATGCAGAGGTACCGCAGCAAGAGCAGATAATCCGGACCAGCCCGAAAATCGGAAGAAATGATCCATGCTCTTGCAACAGTGGGAAAAAATATAAAAAATGCTGTGGCAGATAAAATAACCAGTCTATGATTCTCATGAATTTGAAGAATGTCAGCATGGGGTATGGTGGCCCGTTGTTGCTGGAAAATGTCAACTTGCAGATTGAGCAGGGAGAGCGGATTAGCCTGATTGGTCGAAATGGTGAAGGCAAATCCACTTTGATCAAGATACTCATGGGAGAGGTTTCTCCGGATCATGGCTCGGTAGGCATCAGCCATGGAATTCGTCGAGCCTGCCTGTCGCAAGAGGTTCCGGAAACAATTAAGGGCAGTGTGTTTGATGTTGTAGCCAGTGGGTATGGGGATGCGGCAACCACTCTTTCCGAGTTCTATCACACCAGTCAACTTTTTTCGGGAAACGAAGATCCCGCATTGTTTCAAAAACTGGAAGGCTTTCAGAAAACCCTTGATGAAACCGATGGGTGGAAAATGGAGCAAAAGGTGAATCAGGTTGTCACAAGACTCACCTTGGAACCGAATGCTGTTTTTGATCATCTGTCCGCTGGGTTGAAACGAAGAGTACTGCTGGCAAAAGCTTTGGTGTCGGATCCGGATTTGCTACTGCTGGACGAACCGACAAACCATCTGGATATCCGTGCCATTGAATATCTGGAAGAATACCTGGCGAGTTACAGAGGTACGCTTTTATTTGTCACCCATGACCGTATGTTTCTGAAAAAACTTGCAACCAGAATCATTGAGATGGATCGAGGCAGTCTGTTTAACTGGAAATGTAATTATGAAACTTTTTTAAAGAGAAAAGAGTCGGATCTTGCTTCTGAAGAAAAGCAGAACGCGACGTTTGATAAAAAACTCGAAAAAGAGGAAAAGTGGATTCGACAGGGAGTCAAGGCTCGCCGGACACGCAATGAAGGTCGGGTTCGGGAACTTGAAAAAATGCGCGAACTCAGAAAACAGCGAAGATATCAGATCGGATCCGTCAGACTGCAAGCCCAGGAAGCGGAAAAAAGCGGAAAATTGGTTATCGAGGCAGAACAGATTACATTCCAATGGGACGGAAGAGATATTGTACGGGATTTTTCAACCACCATACTACGGGGAGACAAGGTAGGGATCATCGGGCCCAATGGGGTTGGGAAAACCACACTTTTAAAAATTTTGTTGGGAGAGATTCTGCCGACCCATGGGACCCTTCGGCTGGGTACACGGATTCATGTGGCATACTTTGATCAGCTTCGTGCCCGGCTGGATGAAGATAAGACCGTACAGGACAATATCTGCAACGGAAATGATATGATCACAGTGAATCAGAAGCCAAGACATGTAATCGGTTATCTTCAGGATTTTTTGTTTACACCGGCCCAGGCTCGAAGTCCGGTTCGCACGCTTTCCGGTGGTGAACGAAATCGGCTTCTGCTGGCTTCTCTGTTTGCAAAAGAGTCAAATGTTTTGGTAATGGATGAACCGACCAATGATCTGGATATGGAAACACTCGAATTGCTGGAGGATCTTCTCCTGAACTACGCGGGTACACTTTTATTGATCAGTCATGACCGAACATTTTTGAACAATGTGGTTACCAGCACTCTGGTTTTTGAAGACATGGGGAAGGTTACCGAATATGTGGGTGGTTATGATGACTGGATTGCCCAACGACCAGCGGTAATGTCTGAGGAAAAACAGACACCTCAAGTGAGAAAAGCGATATATACAAAAAACACCTCAAAAAAACTCAGTTATAAAGAACAGCGCGAACTGAACTCCTTTCCTGAAAAGATAGAGGCTTTGGAAAAAGAACAGGGAATGCTGTATGCTGCTATGTCTGATCCCAAATTCTACCAGAGAGAAGGAACGGAGATTCTGTCCATAAAGGAAAGAGTAGAGGCGCTGGAGCGAATGCTTGAAGAAGCCTATTCCCGATGGGAGCAGTTGGAAAGTAAATCCTGATCCGGCGGAGCCAGTACCAAATAATTCAATATTTATTCATTCAACAGTTCAGAGATCCGAACATTCTGTTACACTCAATTAAAAATTCACTGTTATTCAGAAGTCTGTTTGCAAAGGTCATATATTTGGAAGCGATGGACCGTACCGCCAACTGAAGTACATAAGGTCTCATGGGTTTTTCAACAAGGTGATTGATTCCGGATGCAACACACATATCCACCACATCCGTATTGGCAAATCCAGTGATTATTATCGTATCATCATGAACTGTCTTGAATTTACTGCTGATCGAATCCAGGAATAAAAAACCGCTCTTGTCTTTCAGGAATACATCCACCACAAAAATTGCAATACTGCTTTCCCTGTTCAGGCAATACAGGGTGGCTTCTTCATCATCGGTGAAAACAAAAACATCACCCCAAGTGTAAAATCGGTTTATGATATCTGCAATGGATTCGCATGCAGCCGCATCATCATCAACAATAATTACGTCCAGTCCATCCGACATGTTGCCCCCTCTATTTGATTTTTTGAGGGATAACCGTTTAGTATTCAATATTCAGAGGTGTTGACTGCGCTGTTGGAGAAAGGGGAATTCGTTTATCCAGTTGGTTTATCCATTGTGTTAAATATGCCATAAAGACATATTATATTCAACCGAAAACATATATCACATCCGGAATTTCAATATCATTATGAGAGGGTCTTTCCTTTTTTGGGTCTGCGGACGCGCAGCGTAATGGATTGTCTGCCGTGAAAGACTATGGTATGAAGCCTGTCTATTGAAAGGAGACAGAATGGATCAGATCTGCTTGTTGAAAAATACAATTCAGGAATATGCATGGGGATCCCGAACGCTTATTTCAAATCTTGTCGGAGAGGCTTCACCATCTGAAAAACCACAGGCAGAGCTTTGGATGGGAGCACACCCCAAAGCGCCTTCTTTGGCAAACTACAAGGGAGAGTGGCAACCACTTGACCGGCTTATTTCATCATATCCCAATGAAATCCTTGGGGCTGATGTCGCTGTAAAATATTCCAACAAGCTTCCGTATCTGTTTAAAATTTTAGCTGCCGCAAAACCGCTGTCGATTCAGGCTCATCCGAGTTTGCAACAAGCTGTCGCCGGTTTTGAAAAAGAAAATTTACAAAAGATACCCCTTGATGCCAAACATCGGAATTATCGGGATGATAATCACAAGCCGGAGTGTATTTGTGCCTTGACCCCATATTGGGCACTCTGCGGCTTTCGACCTATATCAGAAATGCAGTCCTTGTTTTCAAAGATTCAAACACCTGAAATTGAATCGTCAATACAAGAGTTGTCAAGCAGGGAAGAGGGAAACCGGATTCGGTTGTTTTTTCAGAAATTAACAACGCTGTCTTCTGCAGATCGGGAGAGCGGACTGAGCAGGGTTGTAAGGAAGGCCAAACAGTATGCTTCGGAAAATCCGGTTTTTGAATGGATTGTAAAGCTGTATAACGAATATGGCCATGACATCGGCATTCTTTCTCCGGTCTTTTTAAATCTGATTTGTCTTCAGCCCGGGCAGGCATTGTTTCTTTTCTCCGGAGAGTTGCATGCATACCTCAGCGGGTTGGGAATTGAGTTGATGGCCAACTCAGATAATGTTCTCAGAGGAGGGTTGACACCGAAACATGTGGATATATCAGAACTTATCAATGTGTTACGGTTTGAGGAAAAAAATCTGGAGATACTGGAGCCTGTTTCGATTGGGGAGTGTGAGAAGGCCTATTCAACCTGGGCAGAGGAGTTTGTTTTATCGGTGATCATGCTTCGGCAGGGAATATCCTATCTGAGTAAAAAGAAAAGAAGTGTCGAGATCATGATCTGCGTGGACGGGTATGCAATGCTGATGGATGTAAAAAGTAAAAAGCAGGTATCCCTTTCCAAAGGACAGTCCGTGGTTATTCCCGCAAAGGCATCCCAGTATGAAATCGTAGGCCAGGGAACATTATATAAGGCGGGCGTGCCGGATGGAGTGGAAATCTCGTCAGGATCATGAAATACGGTTATGATATTTCGCAAGCGATATTATTTGAAGCTGCTGGTTTATAACCCATTATATTATAATTAAAATTATAAGTTATGGCAGAAGGGTGCTTTAAAAAATTGTTACCATGACTTTTTTTCCAGAGTATTGCCGGTGAATGTTGATAAAAATTAAATTGATTACAGTAAGTTGTCATTTGTATGTCGCAATCGTCATTTTTCCAACATGAATATCTATCACGATTTTATTATTAGCACCGAGCATCGGCTGAATTTTATAATTTTATTGTTTAATTACAAAAAGTTATACTAATTAAGGGGGTGGTGTTTTTGCAGAATTTTTTGAAGCACATCCCGGACATCCGAGAAATCACTATCCATGTAGCTGAGAAATCTTGGCCGAAGCGAATGGCCGTTAGCAATGGTTTCATTTTTTTGATCCGGTAAAATAAGAATCACAGGAAGGCGAAGAAGCTCATCCCGGAAGCTCAGGAGGTTGATCAGACCCTTCCGCGTTGCACGGAAAATCACGGCAGCATCTACTTTGTTCAAGGGTTTATGAAGAATTTCGGACAGATATTTCATGCTTGTCACAACAATGATGTTTTTTTCCATGGAAATGGACTGAATGGTATTTTGTAATTTGATTGCAACCCTGTGAGAAGGGGCGGTATACAAAAGAATGTTTGAAGAATCTTGCAATTTTTCAATCTCCGATTGAGAACTGAATATCTATGACAATATAATCAGCAATAATCGGGCCAATATCTATTGCAATGTTTTTGAATTCTGAAAAAAATGAATCACCTGATGAATCGACCATTTTCATAAATGGTCATTTTTTTACCGGATGAAATTTTTGCAATGACCTGTTTTTTTTCCGTATTCACAATGTCCCAATGAAGGGCGGAGTCATTAAACCCCAATTGAGTTTTCATCGCCTTGGTCAAGCGGGAAGGATCGCCGGTAAAGGAGTTGGAATAGGACGAACCCAAAGCAATGTGACAGTTGCCATATTTCCCGCCATAGTTTTCATCAAAGAGGGTATTGGCCATGAACTGGTTGATTTTAGAAAATCGTGTATCCGTAAGAGAAAACTCTCCGATTCTGCTGGCACCTTCATCCATCGCGAACTGTTTTCGGACAAAGGCTTCACCCTTTTCAGCGTTAATTCTAACCGCTTTTCCCTTTTGAAATTCAATCCAAATTCCTTGCACATAATTTCCATTCCGGAAGGATGGCTGGTCTGCATAGTATTTTCCGGTTGTCCCTCTCCAGTCAGGGGAAATAAAAATTTCAAAGCTGGGTATATTATGGCCTGACAAGCCCAGCCATTTCCGGTTTTTTCCAGGCGTTATGATAAGATCCGTATGTTTCGACTGGATATGCAGTTCCTGGATTTTTAAACTGGTCAGCCATTTTTTGATGGAAGTGATCTGTAAAAATATTTCCTTCCAAAGAGAGACCGGATTTCTGCTGTTTAAAAAACAGGCATTGATAATCTGTTTTTCATATTCGGCCAACGACAGGTTTGCATGTTTTGCCAATGCTTCTGTAGGATATGCACACAAGGTCCAGCTAAAAAGTCCTTTTTCTTCTCTCTGGGTCAGGATGTCTTTAATTTTTTTCTGGTAGATTGCGGTTTTTCCGATTTTTACAGGATCAATATCGCTTAAATGGGTTATGGATTCCGGGGCGTGTAAAAAGATATTGCCGTTGAGGTTATTCGCAAACAACTCCTCCCCTGGAGGAAGAAAGGCAATTTGAGCATTGTTGGCCAGTTCATAAAATTGCTTTTCCATGGTTGGGGTTTGCACCATTCGGAGAACCGGGTTTCGTCTTTTGGATAAAAGTTTGGCTTGCAGTACCTCTGCGAGTCTTATTGCCGGTAGGTGGTATCGAACCAGTACAATATCATTTTGTTTTGTTTTTCCTGTTCTGGATATTTCCAATCCCCATAACAGAATGTCTGCATAACGATCCAGGTGGGCTTCCGTAAGCATGGATAATCCTTTCTCTACCTAATTTACCGGTTCGATGTATATTACTAGATTACTAGTCAGCGCTTACGGATGATCGTCTTTGAGAAAAAGCCGATGATATTCCGGCTCTGACAGGTAGGTTTTCAATAATTGACTGACCATCTCAAACACTTTTTCAAGATCTTTGTCGGTCATCTGTTTTACCATATGCTGGATCAGCTTATCATCAGAAAATTTTTGCAGGTAGCAGATTACGGTATTTTCATCGGTTTCACGGCTTAGCCCAAAACCCAAAAATCCATCATAGGTTTCAACAAATTCATGTGTATGGAGTGTCATTGGTTTCTCTCAGGATTCATGTTAATGTATAAAAAGTTCATGGGATCATAATGGATTGAAAACAGAAGGTCAACATTTGTATATTGAACTTGAATCGAAAGGAGTATGTTGTGAATATTAAGGATCTATTGCCATTAGAACAATGGATAACGTTTGAGAAGGAGCTACATGCGAAATCCGGTCTGGATGTGAGTGTTTTCAATACCGATGGCATCCGGATATCCAATCATAAGGAATGGGTAAACCGACTGTGCCCAGTAATAAAAGCCAATGATAAAGGACAGGCTTTTATCTGTGCAGTGGCACATATGAATATTGCTTCCCAGGCTTTTCAAACAAAAGCGCCGGTGATTGAAGAATGTGATGCGGGCCTGGTCAAACTGGTCGTTCCTATTATCATAAAGGACGTATTTCTCGGAAGTGTCGGCGCATGCGGTTTGCTTCTTGAAGAGGGAGAGGTGGATTCGTTCATGGTAAACCGGACAATTGAAATTGATGAAGAAGAGGTATCTGCGCTGTCCGATGATATTAAAAAAATATCACTGCCGGATATCCGGAAAATGGCAGAAGAGATCCGGAAGAGGGTGGAGTTGATTGTTGAAAAGTATGAGGCTGAAAAGTCTTGATGTGTAAGGTTTTAATTATTTTTACCCATCAGGACGTTTCGATAGTCTGTTGTGAAGGATTAAAAATATAAGAAGCCAATTTCAAAACGATTATAAAGCGTCACGCCGGCGAAAGTCAGTGCTCAGAAAAGAGCCGAAAATACTGGATTTTCGTTTTCGCCGGAACCACAACAAGAGACTTTTGAAATTGGCTCTAAGGATTACGATAAACTGTTTTTTTATAAACTCTAAGGGTTTTCTCCTGCAATAGTAGCATTCTGAGCAAGTTGATGATCGATGAATCGTCTGATTTTTTCACTTAACACTTCGGATTTACGGAAGAACTCGCATCCGGAACGGGCACCGCGTTGTGGATTGTACCGCAGAATCCATTTGATTTCCATTTCAACATTGATCAGAAAATCAGCAGACTTTAATCCTTTTATTTCTTTTATAAAAAAACGATCTCCTGTTTTGAGGGAAGGGTTGGGATTGATTTTAAAACTAAAACCAAGCCCTTCTTCACTTATGTTCAGGATCTCGGATATTACAACAGCATCTTTGTGATCGCGCATGGATAAACAGGCTGTGATTTCAGCATTATCCGGAAAAAGAAATCTTTTTACACGTCTTCTTTCATTTGGAGTTTCGATTACGGCCTCCGTTTTTTTCAGGTAATCTGCCGGGGATTTTTTTTGAATGATATTGATATCATTATGCTATCAAGCCGGCAATCCTGTTGTTATCTCAATATACATGAATGATACTTGTTTAAAAAATGAGCTATCATCTTTTGAAAAATTTTAATAGCCCAAAAAAAAGAGAGTGTCAATTCTTTGACGCTCTCTGATATTACAGTTCTCCATAAGGGTTATGGTTCATCCATATCCGACATATCATGTGATAATACCCGGTTATCCGAACCATCCGGGGGATGAGCAGAGGATTCAATAGGTTTATCTACTGTTAACGCTTCTTCAGGATGATGGGTGTTATTATCATCGAGTTCTTCATCAAGAAGTACCTGTGACTGCTTGCCAAATTCCTCTATCTCCTTGAGGGAGGGCAGGTCCTTCAAATCCTTGAGATCAAAAACCTCTAAAAACTGTTTCGTGGTTGCATAAATCAGAGGACGACCGGGAATATCTTTTCGGCCCAGGGCGCGAATCAGTTTTTTTTCCATCAGCATTCGAAGTATTCCGCCTGAATCAACACCCCGGATATGCTCGATATCACATCGGATAATGGGTTGCCGGTAGGCGATAATCGCCAGTGTTTCCAGAGCAGCCTTACTCAATCGAACAGGTGTTGGCTTGATGAGCGCAGAAATCCAGTTTCGATATTCAGGCCGGCTGCGGAACTGGTATCCGCCTGCTACCTCCCGTAGATAAAAACCGCGTTTCATCTCTTCATACTCCCGGGTAAGAGCATCAAGAGTCATTCTGATTTCCTTAAGATCAATATCCGGAAGGATCTTTTTTATCTCATGGATAGGAAGCGGATCTTTTGAAACAAAAATAAGGCTTTCTATAATATTTCTTAATTCTTCCATATGAAAAAGTATCAAAGATAAAAAAGTCTGAGAATGCCGCTTTGTAAATGTTGCGCAATTTGAATCAAATTCATTTTCGCCATTTCCAGGATGGCGAGAAAAGTAACAATCACATTTGTTTTTGTATAATTTCCGGTAAACAGTTCTTCAAATACAACAGAGCCTTTCTGTTCAAGCAGATGGATAATTTCATTCATTCGGTCTTTTACCGATATTCTGTCCGCTTTAAAATCAATTTTATGTTCCGCTGAAATATTATTCAGTATAGCCTGAAACGCATCGATCAATTCAAAAAGCCCGACTTTTATCATTTCTTCACTTTGATCCGCCGGAATATCATCTTCTTTACCAGCAGATCGAGAAAAAGTGTCTTCCCCCAGAAGGGATCGATCCATAAGTTCTTCTGCGGCATATTTGATTTGAAGGTATTCAGACAACGGCCGGACAATCTCCATTCTCGGGTCTTCATCTTCTTCATCCTCTTCATGGGTAGGCAGCAGCATTCTTGATTTAATCTGGGTCAGTGTTGCCGCCATCAGCAAAAAATCACCGGCAAAATCGATATTCATCGATTTCATCCAATCAAGATACGCCAAAAACTGATCTGTAATCAAGGCGATCGGAATATCATAGATATCAACTTTGGCCTTATGAATCAAGTAAACGAGAAGATCCATGGGGCCTTCGAAAATATCGAGTTTAACTTTATAGTCGTCTTCAAACATCGGGTGTCCGGTCATGTTAAATTTGTATTTTTGATCGAATTTCTTCCATGGTCTGTTTTGCAACCTTCCTGGCTTTATCATCACCACTTTGAATGATGTCCTCAACCAGTTTGGGGTGCGACTCATAGAAAGATCGTTTCTCACGCACTGGTTTTAAAGCTTCAGCAAGGTTTTTTGCCATGATTTTTTTACAGTCAACACAGCCGATTGCAGCTGTCCGGCATTGATGATTGATTTCCGCTATCGTGCTGCTGTCTGAATACAGTTTATGAAAATCAAAAACATTGCATACATCCGGGTCACCCGGATCATCTTTCCTGGCTCGTTGCGGATCGGTTATCATCCGGCTCACTTTTACGTAGATCTGTTCAGGTGTGTCGGAGAGGTAAATGGCGTTGTCATAACTTTTACTCATTTTCCGACGATCCGTTCCCAGTATTTTAGGGGTTTCCGTCAGGATTGCCTGGGGTTCCGGAAACACATTGCCATACAGGTAATTAAAACGCCTTGCGATCTCACGGGTAATTTCAACATGGGGTACCTGATCGATACCGACCGGAACTCCGTTGGCTTTATAGATGATGATGTCCGCAGCCTGAAGAACAGGATAGCCCAGGAAGCCAAAGGTGGAAAGATCTTTGTTGGAAAGCTGGATGATCTGATCTTTATAAGTTGGATTTCGTTCAAGCCAGGAAACAGGTGTAATCATGGAAAGAATTAAGAAAAGTTCTGCATGTTCTTTAATATGGGACTGGACAAAAAGTGTACTTTTTTCCGGAGAAAGACCTACGCTCAACCAGTCGAGGATCATGTTTTTCACGAATCCGGATATTTTATCCGGTTTTTCATAGTCACTGGTTAGGGCATGCCAGTCTGCGATAAAAAAGAAACAATCATATTGATCTTGAATTTTTACCCAGTTGGCCAATGCACCGTGATAATTTCCGAGATGAAGGGGTCCGGTAGGCCGCATCCCGCTTAAAACTCTTTTGGTATCCACCATTTTTCTGTTTTCTCCCTATAAAAGCTGCTTTTCTGATTTCTCAATCATGGAATCAGATTGTTTTATCAATAATGTGTAATACTTTTTTGCAAATTCAAGCTCATCTTTTTTGGTTTTAATTTTTCCATTCATTCGCTCGTCCCGGACAGCATCCAGAATTTTACCGAAAACAGGTCCCTGAGGAATGCCCATCTGGATCAGATCTTTTCCTTTTATTAAAATCTGCACCTGCTGAAGATTTGTAAAATAATTTGAAATTGCTTTTTCAACCTGTTTTTGTTTGGTCACAACCATCATATACAAGATCAGTTCGGTTTGAAAAATATTCAACTGCTTAAATATGGTGCTTTTTTTTATCGGTAGTTTTCTCTCAAGACCATGCATACACATTTCCGCTTCAAATCTTTCTGAGCTGAAAAATTTTAAATACCGGGGAGCCAATTCCAAATTTCTGCAAATTTCCTGTGATGTCTCAGAATCACAATGCCGGATTAAGACCAGAAGATAAATGGCCCACTTATTATAGTATTCTTCTAGAAAAAGCAAATCATACCATGTGATTACTTTGTGCACGGCGTTCAGAAGATCAATTGTTTTTTTATTGATTGTAACCGATGGATGGATAAACTGAAGCAGGTTATAATCGTGCAGCCGGATGATGGCCGGTGTTGGATTTTCTTCTTCAAATATTTGTCGCAGTTCCGTGAATACCCTTCTGCCGCTTAATTTTTTAAAAAAATCCATTTTCACTGCATTTTTAATCAGACTGGAAGTTAATTTGCCAATGGAAAAACCAAAACGCTGTTCAAATCGAATGGCACGGAATCCCCGAGTTGGGTCTTCAACAAGGCTTAAGTTATGAAGAATTCGAATCACCTTTTCCTTGATATCACGCTGCGCGGAAAAAAAATCAATCAACGTTCCAAAGGTTTTGGGTGACAGTTGAATCGCCAGCGTGTTGATTGTAAAATCCCTTCTAAAAAGATCCAGTTTAATGGAACTCATCTCAACGGTAGGAAGTGCAGCCGGGCTTTTATAATATTCTACTCTGGCAGAAGCCACATCAATCTTGAATCCATCCGGAAAGATAATGACGGCTGTGCCGAATTTTTGGTAGGCATTTACGCGTGCTCCGGTGATTTCCGCATATTTTTTTGCGAACAATATCCCATCACCCTCGATAACAATATCAATGTCTTCATTTTTTCGATACAGAAACAGATCTCTGACAAAACCGCCAACCACATAGGCACTGAACCCGAGTTCCGTTGCGGTTTCCCCGATGGCTTTGAGGATAATGATCAGTTTTTTCGACAACCGTTCCGTCATCAGCCTTCGAACATTCCTTGTTCTTGCTGTGATCTGTGTTTGAACATCGCTGGATTTTTTTCCGTTATTGAGTTGCGCCTGATCGACCAGGATGTTCAACAGATTGGTTCGCGTGATTACTCCTTTGATCAAGCCCTGGTCAATGACCGGCAGGATGCGCTGCTTGTTTCCGATAATTTTTTCCTGGATTTCATTGATATCTGCTTCCGGTGATACCGAAGCCAGTTCCATACTCATATATTCTTTTACAGGGACATGCTTCAGATCGTGAAAAAGAGCTTTTTCAACCACCTGTCTGGAGATAAAACCAAGCAGGATATCTTTTTCATCCTGCCTCTCAGTTACCAACAGAGCATTGACATTGTACCGGGTCATCCGGATACCTGCATCATTACAGGAGATATCCGGACCGATTGTAATGGCAGGGGATGACATGATTTCTGCGGCAATCTGAAAGGGTTTGATGGTGCGAGACAATGCTTCAAGTAACTGATGTTCAACCTGGGCAAGGGTTTGATCCCGTATGGTTGCGGATGCTGCGAACCCATGCCCTCCCCCGCCCAGCGGCTTCAGAATCGCTGCTGTATCCACTTCTGAAATCCTGCTTCGGGCGACAACGTAAATTTTGTTTCCCATCCGGGCGATTGCAAATAGAACATTTAAACTTTCGACTTTCATCATTTTATGAACGATGATGGCAAAATCAGGAATATATCCTTCTGATGATACACTCGTAACCGTAACATTCACGCCATTGATGTTATATCGGGTTGCAGACTGGAGCATATCATTGAGTACGTTTACCTGTTGTGGATTGATCTCTTTTGAAATCAAGTCGGAAATGATATTCAGATTGGCTCCTTTGGATAAAAGAAATGCCGCTGACATCAGGTCCTGCTCCGTAGTTGATGAGAAAGTGAAGGAGCCGGTATCTTCATAAATACCCAAGCACATGATGGTTGCTTCATCCGGGGTCAATTCGATCTGTCTTTCCTGGATCAGCTGAGCAAGAATGGTTGTCGTCGCACCGGTTTCTTTATAAAATTCCACATTGGCCTTAATATCGCCCGGCCCTCGGGGATGATGGTCATAAATATGGATGTCAATTTCCGGTAAAGATAAGAGAGGAGAGAGATTTCCGATACGGTCTCCCCGTCTTGTATCGACAAGTACGAGGCACCGGATATCGGAAAGATGGATGTTGCTGATATCCGTCATATTGAAAAGATAGGCCATGGAGTCGATAAAAAAATTCCGAAGATTTTTCTCATATGATCCCGGGAATGCAACCAGGGCGCCGGGATAGATCTTTTGGGCGGCAAGCATGGACGCAATACCATCAAAATCGGCATTCATGTGGGTGGTAATGACCGTCAGTTTTTTTTCCCTCTTACTTTCCATAGGTTTCAACAGGCACCACGCAGACAGTTATCGATACCATATTAAACAATTTTAGCGCTATTCAAGATTCATTCTATTAGGTCGTGATACACCGTTAGGAGCGGTTTATCAAGTTCAACCGCAAAGAATCGTCATGAAATTGATCAAACCTTTTAAACCAGTTGTTGTTTTGATCAGACTGTGATAGCAGGGGATTTCGGATGTGCTGGTTTTCATGGTTATTAATTATTTCCTGAAAGTTTTTCTCACACCATACGATTGGTTCATTGTTAATGGAAAAAAGCAGAAGAATCGAGCCAATTTCAAAACGATTATAAAGCGTCACACCGGCGAAAGTCAGTGCTCAGAAAAGAGCCGAAAATACTGGATTTTCGTTTTCGCTGGAACTACAACAAGAGACTTTTGAAATTGGCTCAATCATCATCGAAATATGAAAAGTAAATTCAAACCGGTTTTTAATTTCATTTTTGGTCCGGTTCCGTCAAGGCGGTTAGGGGTATCCCTGGGCGTGGATCTGATGCCCCATAAAACATGCTCATTGGACTGTGTTTACTGTGAGTGCGGAAAGACAACTCATCTAACGACGAAGCGGAAAGAATACACTCCTTTTGATCAAATTCGGAAGGAACTGGATATATTTCTATCCTCTCATCCGCATCTTGATTCGATTACTTTTTCAGGGTCAGGCGAGCCAACTCTCCATCTTGGCATTGGCGAAATTATAAAATATTTAAAAAAAGACTATCCGGAATATTCCATATCGGTATTGACCAATGGTACGTTGTTTCACTCTCTGGAGGTCAGAGATGCTGTGGCACAGGCAGACCGGATCATTGCATCTTTTGATGCTGCTTCGGATACTGTATTTCGGACGATTAACCGTCCCCATCCATCCATTGATTTGCAGGAAATGGTTGAAGGCCTGGCAGCTCTGAAAAAGGAATGTTCCAATCAAGTTTGGATGGAAATTTTTATCGTCCCGGGGCATAATGATGATGACCATGAACTTAAACAGATTCAGGGGGCAATGGATATCATCAAGCCCCATCAGATCCATATCAACACATTGGACAGGCCCGGAACAGAAGATTGGGTGCAACCCATAACACAGGAAGTATTAAAAAGGATACAAGCCTGTATGCACAATGTCAGCGTGGTCGATCATGCAAAGCATGCGGCCTTTCCGGATGAGTTTTCAGGGGATTTGCTCGATATGGTTTTATCAACCGTGAAACGGAGGCCATGCACGGCAGAGGATATTTCGGAAATTACGGGTGCTGATTTGAATAAAATCAATCAACATCTTGACATTTTGTTGAAAAATGGAGAAGTTGTTAAAAAGAAAATGCCACGAGGTACTTTTTTTTCAAGGATATGATCTGGATGTATAAACTGACAGGGTCTTCATTGCTTGCAAAAGGGGGCGGGTATGCCAGTATATAAGTGGGAAGGGAAAAACAAAAAACAGGAAGTCCAGAAAGGTGAATTGGAAGCTGCGAATGAAGAGGCTGTGCGTGCGCACCTCCAAAGAATTCGGATTACACCGTTAAAAATCAAGGCCAAGCCAAAGGACCTTTTTGAAAATGTCGAATTTCTTCAGCCCAAGGTGCAACAGCAAGACGTCATTATTTTCTCAAGACAATTCTCGACGATGATTGATGCAGGACTCCCCATCATTCAGTGCCTGGATATTCTTCACACGCAACAAGAAAACGTTACTTTTAAAAAAATGTTGAAATCGTTAAAGGAGTCCGTGGAAGGTGGAAATACGCTTGCAGAATCGCTGAAAAAATTTCCCAAGCAGTTTGATCCGTTGTATGTGAATATGGTCGCAGCCGGTGAGGCGGGCGGTATTCTTGATGTTATCCTCAGAAGGCTGTCGACATATCTTGAAAAAGCCGCCAAACTCAAAAGCCAGATTAAAAGTGCAATGATGTATCCTCTGATTACACTGGTGATTGCTGGTATTGTTGTGGTTGTTATCCTTGTTTTTGTTATTCCGGTTTTCCAGGAGATGTTTGCAGATTTTGGTAAAGAATTGCCTTTGCCAACCCAGCTTGTCGTGAAGGCAAGCGAAGCTGTAAAAAGTAAAATTCATTATATGATTGGAGCGGTTATACTTTTTATTATCGCATATAAAAGGTTTTATCGCACACCAAAAGGCAATGAATTCATGGATGAACTTTTTTTAAAATTACCGATTGTCGGGGTTCTGATCCGAAAGGTTGCCGTATCCAAGTTTACACGAACCATGGGTACTATGATGGCCAGCGGGGTGGCCATTCTGGATGCCCTTGATATTGTGGCCAAAACAGCCGGTAACAAGACTGTTGAAAAAGCGATTTACAATGTCCGGAGCGGTATTTCGGAAGGAAGAACCATGGCCGATCCACTTGTTGAAAGTGGTGTATTCCCTTCCATGGTTTGTTCCATGATTGCTGTCGGCGAATCAACAGGCGCACTGGATGCAATGCTTGAAAAAATAGCTGATTTTTATGAAGACGAAGTTGATACGGCAGTGGATAACCTGACATCTGCCATCGAACCTATGATGATGGTTTTTATGGGATGTCTGATCGGCGGACTTGTTGTATCCATGTATCTTCCGGTTTTTCAAATGGCAGGCGCCATCAGCGGATAAGCAGGATTCACGATAACAGATTGTAAAGGAAATCGTTACAATTCAGGATCATGGTGCCATTCGTGCCGCAGTTTCAAGATGATTATACCCGAAAAATGAAAGGGCTCATTTTTTTTCGAGCCCTTTTTGCTTTACTGCTGCTGGGCTCTTTGCTGATTTTTGGATTTCAACATTTTGATTCCACACCAGTACCTTCCTTTTTAATCATCTTTGGGCTTTGCATCGCGATGCTGGTGCAGTCCGTTATCTATTTCCTGATTTACCGCAGGGCTCCCCGCGCAGCCTGGTTTGCCTATCTTCAGTTGATCATCGACTCTTTCATGATCACCCTGATTGTTTTTGTTACCGGCAGTTTCATCAGTTTTTTTGCCTTCCTTTATCTGATTGTGATCATATGCTCCAGCATGTTTTTATTTAAAAAGGGCAGCCTCATCATTTCGATGATCTGCAGCCTGCAATATGGTTTTATGATTATACTGGAATTTCGAGGCATCCTGCCCCCGATGAATATTGAATCCGGTTTTTTGGCTTCTGATTTTGAGATCACCCAGATCCTATTTAAAATTTTTTCAACCATAATCGCTTGCTTTGCGGTTGCCTTTTTAAGCAGTGTCCTTGCAGAGCAGGAAAAAAAGACAAAAAAAGAACTTCTGGACCTTGAAGAGCATGTAAAACGGGTTGAAAAAACCGCAGCAATTGGTGAAATGGCTGCCGGTTTAGCGCATGAGATAAGAAATCCGCTGGCATCTCTTTCCGGATCGATTCAGATGCTGAGGGAAGAGATCAGCTACGATCCACAGCATGAAAAACTGATGCAAATCGTTTTAAGAGAGGCAGACCGGCTCAGCAGGCTGGTGAGTGATTTTCTGCTGTTTGCCCGGCCAACAGTCGGTAACCCGGTGCGATTTAATTTGAATAGTCTGCTGTCGGAAACCATAGAGTTATTCAAAAAGGATCGGACATGCAAGGGAACAATTGAGTTTGTTGACGAATTGGATTCAGATCATTACATCGAGATGGATCCGGGACACCTTAAGCAGGTACTCTGGAATCTGTTCCTGAACGCAGCAAATTCCATTGACGAAGAGGGGAAAATCACCATCCGGATATACCCGGTAAAAAAAACGCATGTCTGCATCGAAGTAAAAGACACAGGATGCGGAATGTCTGAGGAAACCCTGAAATCCATTTTTGATCCGTTTTTTACAACTCGTTCAGAGGGAACCGGCCTGGGGCTCTCGATTGTTCAACGAATCCTTTCCGTATATGATTGCCGGCTTGATGTGGAAAGCAAGATCGGTCACGGAACCCTATTTACATTAAAAATAAAGCAGGTTGCACCTCTCCAGTAGCGAACCAACTTAATCTTGACACCTCCAGGTAAATAGGGTAGCTAAACCAGATTGATCCGGTTTTGGTTCTCCGGAGGGTATTCAGGCATTATTGATTGAAATCATTATTTTTTGCTAAATCTTTATGTGTCCGCCACCCTGCTCCAATCCTCAGGCCAGCGGTTTTTTAAACAGATTATTAACAAATGGTAATTCATGGAAAAGCCAAATGATATAATTGAGCAGAGAAGAGAAAAAAATGCAGCGCTTCGAAAAGAGGGCGCTGTTTTATTTCCAAACGATTTTAAAGTGTTGCATACAATATCTGAAATCAAAACCATTGTTGAAACCGCACCGGAAACCCTGGGTGAGGAGGGAGCTGTTTTTCAGACAGCCGGAAGAATGATGGCGGTCAACCGGTTTGGAAAATCATCTTTTATCCGGTTTAGTGACCGTACCGGGCAGATGCAGGTATATGTCCAGAAAAATCAGGTAGGGGAGGATATTTACACACTGTTCAAGCAGATGGATATCGGTGATATAATCGGTGTAAAGGGGCCGCTGTTTCTAACCAAGACCGGAGAGTGGACACTGCTAGCGAGAGAATTCAAACTGCTCTGTAAATCAACACGCCCCCTTCCGGAAAAATTTCATGGTTTGAAAGATCCGGAAAAACGGTATCGTCAGCGTTATCTGGATCTGATGATGAACCAGGATATCCGTGAAATTTTCATCCGGCGGAGTAAAATTGTTCAGGTGATCCGGAACTTTCTTCTGGACCGGGACTATCTGGAGGTGGAAACACCAATGATGCAGCCTTTGCCGGGCGGAGCGGAAGCAACACCGTTCAAGACCCACCATAATGCCCTGGATATGGATCTTTTTCTGAGGATCGCGCCGGAATTGTATTTAAAGCGACTGGTTGTCGGCGGGTTTGAGCGGGTTTTTGAAATCAACCGGAATTTTCGGAATGAAGGCGTATCCACCCGGCATAATCCGGAATTCACCATGCTTGAATTTTATCAGGCGTATGCCACCTATGAAGATCTTATGGCTGTAACCGAAGCGATGTTTCAGGAGGTTGCCCAGGTGGTTACCGGGTCTTCCCGTGTCGAATACCAGGGGGAAACACTCGATTTTTCCGGAACATGGCCCCGCATTCCGCTGATGACATCCCTGACGGAGATTGGTGGAATTGACCCTGCGGTATTAAACAGCCATGAGGCGCTTCTGGAATTTGCTGCCTCTAAAAATATCAAAATCATGAAAGCAGACCGCAAGGGAAAAGTCATTACCAAGCTTTTTGATACACTGGTTGAACCCAAATTGATACAACCGACTTTTATTACCGGATATCCGGTGGAAGTTTCTCCGCTTTCAAGAAGAAGTGATCTGGAACCGGAATTCACGGAACGGTTTGAGCTTTTTATTGCCGGGCGGGAGATTGCAAACGGTTTTTCAGAGTTAAATGATCCGGAAGATCAAAAAGAACGATTTCTGCAACAGGTTGCGGATAAGGAAGCAGGGGATGCAGAAGCACATCCAATGGATCAGGACTATATAGAAGCCCTGGAATATGGAATGCCACCCACTGCAGGTGAAGGTATCGGCATTGACAGGCTTGCAATGCTTCTCACGAATTCTGCTTCAATTCGGGAGGTTATTCTATTTCCTCATATGAAGCCATCCGCTAAAAACGGATGAATTTAGCAGAAACCGGTTACCATGCAATTTGAATATTTTATAGGCGGTCGTTATCTTAAAACAAAGCAAAAACAAGTTTTTATCTCGCTCATAACCCTGCTTTCCATCGCCGGCGTCATGGTTGGTGTGATGGCACTCATTGTCGTCATCGCGGTAATGGCCGGCTTTGAATCGGATTTAAAATCACGAATTTTAGGAGTGGAATCCCATATTGTTCTTACGCGTCACAGCGGTCTATTTTCCGATTACCGGAATGTGATTGCAGACCTTGAAAAGGATGATGATATTATTGCGGCCACTCCATTTGTTTATTCCCAGATTATGCTTCGATCCGCTGCCAATGTTTCAGGAGCGCTGCTTCGAGGAATTTCACCGGATTCCGCAGGCCGGGTGATTCAGAATTTTGCCGATGTTCCGCTTACAGAACGTTTTGTGATCAAGGAAAAAAAAGCAATCGGGGTGGCGATACCCGGGATCATTCTGGGTAATGAACTGGCCAATAACCTGGGTGTCATGAAGGGGGATACGGTTTATGTCATCTCTCCAAGAGGAATGCTTTCACCTGTTGGTCATGTTCCCAGCATGAAACGGTTCAAGGTAACGGATTTTTTTAAATCCGGTATGTATGAATATGATGGATCCCTTGCGTATATCAGTCTTCATGATGCCCAGGAGCTGCAAAAAATGGGCGATACGGTGAGCGGTATTGAAATTCGGATTCATGATATCTATAAAGCAAATCTCATCGGTAAAAAAATAGAAAAAAAACTGGGTTTTCCCTATTGGGCCAGAGACTGGATGCAGATGAACCGGAATCTGTTCTCTGCCTTGAAGCTGGAAAAGACCGTCATGTTTATCATTCTTACCCTGATCATTCTGGTAGCGGCTTTTAATATCGCCAGCTCCCTGATCATGATGGTGATGAAAAAGACAAGAGATATCGGTATCCTGAAAGCAATGGGAACGACCCATCAAAGCATCCGGAAAATTTTTGTTTTCAATGGAATGATTATCGGCGGGATCGGGACGACATTGGGTGTTTTTCTGGGATCCATCTTATGCTTTCTCCTGAAACAATATAAATTCATTGAACTGGATCCGGATGTCTATTATATCTCAACACTGCCGGTAAAACTGGAAATACTGGATGTCCTGATAATCGGGTGTGCGGCAATGGTAATCTGTTTTCTGTCAACATTATATCCGGCACATCAGGCATCCAAGGTTGATCCGGTCGAGGCAATACGCTATGGATGATATAGAGGTGGAACAACAATACAACTCCGGAGAAGAGGGGAATCGTCGGAACCCGGCATTGGATTTTTTCTTATCCTGTGATCATCTGAAGAAAAGTTACCAGAACAATGGCACCCATATTGATGTTTTAAGAGACGTCAATATTGATATTTTTAAGGGGGAAACCATTGCGGTTACCGGTGCGTCCGGAATCGGAAAATCAACTTTTCTTCATATTGTCGGAACACTGGACAGACCGGATTCCGGAACGATTTATTTTCAGGGCCTGGATGTTTTCAAACAAAATGATGTTCAGCTTGCAAGGCTTCGAAATACAAAAATCGGCTTTGTTTTTCAGTTTCATCATCTGCTTCAGGAGTTCAGTGCCATTGAGAATGTTTCCATTCCGGCGTTGATCAATCGAATGGATAAACAAAAAGCATATGATTGCTCTGAAAAGATTCTTATCCGCGTTGGGTTGAAAGATCGAATTAAACATCGAGTAAACGAATTGTCCGGTGGGGAGCAGCAGCGGGTCGCTCTGGCAAGGGCGCTGGTTTTAAATCCTTCGTTGTTGCTGGCAGATGAACCAACCGGCAACCTGGATAAAAAAAATAGCGAACAGATTCATGAACTGCTTTTGGAGTTGAATCATGAGCTGTCCATGACCATGATTATTGTGACGCACAATGCAGACCTTGCCGGCATTCTGTCACGAAGGATAACCATTTTGGATGGGCAGTTAGTGGACGCTTAAATCGAGAAAGCGTTATGTCCGTTTCCTGCTTGAAATCAATGGACCGGATAGATGAGGTAGCATAATATATGTCAAGATTTGTTCGTATGTTCATTACCATGGTGTTCTTGTGTGTTATGCTTTCCGGTATGGCAATGGCACAGGAAAAGCCGCGTGTCATGATCCTGCCATTTGAAATCAATGCCGAGTATGATCGGAATTATCTTCAGTCTGAAATTTTAAAAATTCTGACAGACCAAATCCAGAAATCCGGTGCAGAGGTGATTTCAGGTAAAATGCTGCCTGGAGAAAACGATAGCGAAATCAGAAGCGCAGGAATGAGAGCAGGCGCTTCTTACATTATTTCAGGAAGCTCAACCTGGTCTGGTGAGGATCAATATAAAATTACGGCTAAAATTCTGGAAATCGACAGTACCGGGGCACCCCGTTCTTTTTCTTCAGAAGGGAAGGGCGGGGAAAATCTGCTACCCCTTGTTCAGGAACTTTCCAGAAATCTGGCATCGGTCATTATCAAACAAGATAAAGTGGCTGAAATCCGGGTGATTGGAAATAAGCGGATTGAGACAGATGCCATTAAACGGAAAATCAAAACAGAACCGGGTGATGTTTTTATTCCGGATCGCCTGTCCAAGGATCTTGCCGGCATTTATTCCATGGGGTATTTTGATGATATCCGTGTAACAGCAAAAAACAGTGAAAAAGGGAAGGTGGTTGAGTTTCATATCCAGGAGACTCCTACCATCCGAGAGATTCTGATTACCGGAAGCGATGCGTATGACGATGAAGAGATCAAGAAGGAAATGACCATCAAGCCGGGTTCGAATTTTAATGTATTTAAAATCAAACGGGAAGTTCGAAGAATCGAGTCCATGTTCAAGGAAAAAGATTATCACAATGTTGTGGTGACCTATAAGATTGAGCCCCTGGAAAACAACCAGGCAAATCTTCAGATAATCATTGAGCAGGGGGAAGAGGTTCTGGTCCAGAAAATCGAATTCCAGGGAAACAAGATGTTTTCCAAAGAGGAATTGCAGGATCTGAAAATGAAGCAACCCGGTATCGAGGGGTGGTTTCCCTTTTCCTGGCTGCTGGACGACAGTGAATTGGGGGAAATGGATACAACCGAAGAAGGGTTTTTTTCTTTTATCACTGGCTCCGGAGAACTCAAACCGGAAACCCTGAGCAACGACACGGCAAAGCTGAATGCATTTTATCGGAATCATGGCTTTATGGATGCCCGTATCGGGGAACCGGAAATCGATTTCCGGAAAGACGGAATCTATATCAAGATAAAAGTCAATGAGGGTTCCCGTTTCAAGGTCGGCAGCGTAGATATTACCGGTGACTTGATTCTTCCCAAAGAAGAGCTTCTGGCCCAATTGAAAATTCAGAATGAAGAGTACGTAAATTCGGGGCTTCTTCGGAAAGATATCCTGACGCTGACTGATATCTACGCGGATCAAGGGTATTTTTATGCGGATATTTATCCCAGACCCGATAAGGATGCAGAGAAGCTGGTTGCGGATATCATCTTTGTGATCAAAAAGGGAAAGCCGGTTTACTTTGAAAAAATTATCATCTCCGGAAATACAAACACTCGGGATAAGGTGATACGCCGGGAGCTTCCGGTAGTGGAGCAGGAGCTTTACAGCGGCAGTGAGCTGAAAAGAGGGATTCGGAACCTGAACCGGCTTGATTTTTTTGAGGATGTAAAAGTCGATACGCTCAAAGGCAGCGCAGACGACAGAATGATTCTGAAGATCAACGCTGAGGATAAACCCACCGGAACATTTACGTTTGGCGCCGGATACAGCAGTCAGGATAATCTGTTTGGCAATGTTTCCGTATCGGAAAGAAATCTGTTCGGGCGGGGACAGATCCTGCAAGTTTCCGCAGAGGTATCGGAAAATTCCAATCAATATACCACCAGTTTTACCGAACCGTGGCTTTTTGATATTCCATTATCTGCGAGTCTGGCTCTTTACAAGACATATAACGATTACGATGATTATGATCGTGACAGAATCGGTGGAAGCGCCGGGCTTGGTTATCCGGTATTTGACTATACAAGGCTGTCTTTTACGTATGTTTATGAAATCAATGAAATCAATGACCCATCCGAAGATGCCACGGATATCATAAAAGAACTTGTGGGAGAAGGGAAAACCCTTACCAGCAAGGGGATTACCAAACTGCACTTTGATACCCGGGACAAGGTTATCAATACATCCGAAGGTTGGGATAACAGCCTGACCGTCACCTATGCCGGTGATGTGTTGCAGGGAGATGTGGCGTTTATCAAGTATGTTCTGGAAGCCGGGTATTATCTGCCTTTGTTCTGGGGGACGGTCGGGCATGCCCATACAGAAGGCGGATATATCGGGAAGAACGGGAAAGGATGGCTACCTTCCTATGAGCGGTTTTATCTGGGCGGGCTGAATTCGCTGCGGGGATATGATTGGCGGGATGTTGGGCCAAAAAGGTTCAATTCATTAGGTAATCTTTCCGAAGTCGGCGGCAACAAGTATGTTCAGTTCAATCTGGAATACATCTTTCCGCTGGTGAAAAAGGCCGGTTTGATGGGGCTGGTTTTCTATGATATGGGGAATGCTTTTGAGGATGATCTTTCAGATGAGTATCTGGCTGATGGTGTGGACGATATCGATGACTCCTTTGATCTGACGAATCTACGCTCCAGTGTCGGATACGGCATCCGCTGGTATTCTCCTCTTGGGCCCCTCCGGCTGGAGTATGGCCATGTTCTTGATCGCAGGGTGGGTGAAAAAAGCGGAAGATGGGAGTTTACCATGGGGGCTGGTTTTTAGTGGCTTGCCTGAAAAAAAGGCAGATGCTATATCAATATTTCCAAATACAGGCGCAGCTTTTTTTAATAAACAGAAGTAAAGGATAATGGATTTACAATATTCAAACTATATAAAAGGGGATAACAATGTTTATTCGCAGACTGATTTTAATCATGACAATCTGTTTTTTTATGGTTCCGGCAGTGCATCTCTATGCAGCGGATGTGGCAAAAATCGGGGTAATTGATCTGCAACGGGTTCTGATGGTTTCCAAGCCTGGGAAAGCAGCTCAGGCTGACCTGAAAAAACAGGGTGAAGAGATAGAGGGGGATTTTAAGAAAAAAGAAGGGGAAATCATGGAGATCAAGCAGCGTCTGGAGCGGGAGGCTATGGTCATGAGCCGGGACATGCGTGAAGAAAAAGAGCGGGAATACCGTATTAAAATAGATGATTTCAAGGTATTGCAAAAAAGAAGGATCACGGAACTCAAGGAGCTTGAAGGCCGGCTGGTTCAAAAAATCCGGGAAGACCTGATGGATATCATTGCACGGGAAGGGAAAAAAGAGGGATATCTGTTAATCATCGATAAGGCGGTCGCTTATTATTATCCGACAACAATTGATATCACGGATAAGATTATTCAGGTCTATGATGCGGAAGGATCAAAAAGGATTTCAGAATAGAATACCGGAAAGTTGAATAAATACCCCGGGGATCTTACCCAGGGTATTTTTTTTAACTGTATTGTGATTTCCAGGGGAAAAACGGCTATGGAAAAATCGCTTTCTGAAATTGCACAGGTTGTGGATGGAGAGGTTCAGGGAAATCCGGATAAGAGGATTTCCGGCGCCGCACCGTTTGACCATGCAACGGAAAATGATATCACCTTTGTTGCCGCGCCAAAGTTTCTGAAAAGAATCGATACCTCAAAGGCCGGTGCACTCATTGTCCCAACCGGGGTTTCCCAGCCTGGGATGAATCTTGTGGCTGTCAACAATCCGCTGATCGCTTTTACAAAAGTGCTGGAATTGTTGTATCCTTTTGTTCCCCAGAAGTCCGGGATCCATCCAACCGTTGTTGTAGGAGAACAGTTTGTCTGCGGCCGGAATGTTTCCATCGGCCCTTTTGTGGCCATTGCCGATGGAGTCCGCCTTGGAGATAATGTTGAGATTCATCCCAATGTAGTGATCGGAAGAGATGTCACCATCGGGGATAATGTTTTGATCTATCCGAATGTCACGATCCTGGAAAGATGCCGGATCGGCAGCCGGGTAATCATTCATGCCGGAACAGTGGTCGGAAGCGATGGGTTTGGTTTTGCCCCGGATAAGGAACGTTGGGTCAAGATCCCTCATAAAGGAACCGTCCGGATCGATGATGATGTTGAGATCGGAGCCAACAACACCATTGACCGGGGAACCCTTGGCGAGACATGGATTCAGAAAGGCGTAAAAACCGATAATCTGGTTCATCTTGCGCACAATGTCACGGTAGGTGAAAACAGTGTGTTTGCAGCACAGGCCGGTGTCGCAGGAAGCACGACTCTGGGAAGACACAATACCGTGGCAGGCCAGGTCGGCATATCCGGCCATTTGAAACTGGGAGACAATGTTACTATCGGGCCCCAGGCCGGGGTTGCAAAAGAAGTACCGGACAATATGGTTGTTTCCGGTACCCCTGAAATGCCTCATCAAACATGGCTTCGGGTTCAGCGGATCATCCCCCGTTTGCCGGAAATGAAAAAACAGATTCAGGAACTTTCGAAAAAATTGGATCAATTGGAAAAAAGAAACAGCTGAAGCAGAATAGAATGGAAACCATATACGACATAAAGAAAATCTTAGACATTCTGCCCCATCGGTTTCCGATGTTGCTGATCGATCGGGTGCTGGAACTGGAGCCGGGGAAACGGATTCTGGCATTAAAAAATGTAACCATAAACGAGCCCTTTTTTCAGGGACACTTTCCCGAAGCACCGATTATGCCTGGCGTGATGATTCTGGAGGCCATGGCCCAGGCAGGCGGTATACTGACCTATACATCTTCCTTTCAGAAAGAAAAGGGATTGATCTATTTCATGGCCATGGATCAGGTCAAATTCCGAAAACCGGTTATGGCCGGCGATCAGTTGATTTCAGAAATGGTAATATTGAAGTTACGGAAAAGAGTCGTGAAAATGAAGGGAAAAGCCATGGTTGGCGGTCAGGTTGCAGCCCAGGCTGAATTTTTAGCGGCTTTAGGAGAAAAAAAGAATGATACACCCGACAGCAATCATTGATCCCAGGGCCCAAATCGACACGAGTGTTGAGGTCGGCCCCTATACGATCATTAAAAATAATGTTCAAATCGGCAAAGGCACCGTGATCGGTTCTCATGTCTCCATTGATCCATTTGTGACAATTGGAGAGGATTGCAGGATTTTTCAGTATGCATCGGTCGGGGCTACACCCCAGGATCTGAAGTACAAAGGGGAAGAAACCTATCTGAAAATCGGCCGCGCCACGGTTATCCGGGAGTTTGCCACCATCAACCGCGGAACAGAAGGCGGAGGCGGGATCACCGAGGTCGGTGAGGAAAACTTTCTGATGGCCTATACCCATGTTGCCCATGACTGCAAAACCGGAAAAAGAGTAATTCTTGCAAACAATGCAACGCTTGCCGGGCATGTCATCATCGGTGATTATGCCACGGTCGGAGGACTGGTTGCCATCCATCAGTTTGTCCGGATTGGTGACTTTGCCTATATTGGCGGCAAGTCCGCGGTTGTAAAGGACGTTCCTCCCTATGTGATTGCCGCCGGAGACCGTGCAAGTTTAAGAGGGCTGAACAGTGTCGGCATGCAGCGCAGCGGCATTACAGCAGAAGCAGTGTCTTCTTTGAAAAAAGCCTATCGGATTGTGTTCCGGATTGGTTTGACCCTGAACGAAGCAGTGGAACGGTTGAGGGCAGAGGTGAATCCGCTGCCGGAAGTAGTGAATTTTATCAAGTTCATACAATCCTCCAGCAGAGGGATAACCCGTTAAGAACCCGGATATTGATTGAACATGAAAATTGGACTTATTGCAGGCGGCGGCCAGTTCCCGATCATTTTTGCCAGGGCTGCCCGCAAAAAGGGGATGCTGGTTTATGCCATTGCCCATCAGACGGAAACAGAACCGCTGATAGAAGAGCATGTGGATGCCGTCCAGTGGATCTACCTGGGTCAGATCAAGAAAATCATCCATTTTTTCAAATCCAATCAGGTGACCCAGGCCGTCATGATGGGTACAATTGCCAAAGCCCGGCTTTTCAAGGATCTGCGTCCGGATACCAAGGCATTATCCCTGATTGCCGGAATGCGGCATACCCTGGATGACGGGATTCTCCGATCGCTTGCCAAATTCCTGGAGGAGCAGGGGATCACGATCCAGCCCTCCACCTTTCTGGTTCCGGAACTTCTGGCAGACAAAGGTTGCTGGACAAAACGCAAACCATCCGGATCAGAGATCGGCGATATCACCCTTGGATGGGAAATCGCCAAGGAGATCGGACGGCTGGATGTCGGGCAGTGTGTTGTGATTGCCAAGGGATCGGTGCTGGCAGTGGAAGCCATTGATGGCACAGACGCCACCATAGCAAGAGGCGGGCAACTGGGGAATCAGAATGCAGTCGTGGTCAAGGTCTGTAAACCCAACCAGGATCTTCGATTCGATATCCCAGCCATTGGCATGGAAACCATCCGCATCATGAACCAGTCCGGTGTAAAGGTTCTGGCCATTGAAGCCGGCAAAGCCGTTGTATTTGAGAAAGAAGCCATGATTCAGCTGGCGGACAGGCATAAGATATCCATTGTGGCTCTGGAGAGTCCGGATGATATCCAAAATTGAAATGTTTCCAATCCAGCCGGAGTGCTGCAACAAGAAAGATGAAAAATGAGTCAGCGTGAAACCCAGAAATGTGTGATGATGATTGCCGGAGAGGACTCCGGTGATCTTCATGGGGCAAACCTGATCCATGAACTGAAAAAACAGGTACCTTCTGTTTTTTTATGCGGTATTGGCGGTGAAAAAATGAGGATGGCTGGATTGCGGGTTTTATTTCCTTTATCCGAGCTTTCCGTGATGGGCATCACAGAGGTTGTTTCAAAACTTCCGACCATTTTTAAAGCCCTGGGAATCGCCAAAAAGATCGTAACAAACCTGAAACCCGATCTGTTGATTTTAATCGATTTTGCGGATTTTAATCTGCGGGTGGCAAAGGCAGCGAAAAAAGTCGGTGTTCCGGTTTTATACTACATCCCTCCCAAGGTGTGGGCATGGCGTTCCGGACGGGTAAAAAAAATCAGGGAACGCACAGACCAGTTGGCCGTGATTCTGCCGTTTGAGGCGGATTTTTTCCAGCAGCACGGGCTTCCGGCCACTTTTATCGGCAATCCGCTGCTGGACAACCCGGATGCTGAACCGGAAAATCTCCGGGAAGTAGAAGGTAAACAGGAGACCATCATCGGGTTGCTGCCCGGCTCCCGGAAATCAGAGATCCGAAAAATGCTGCCCATACTTCTCGATACGGCAAAAATGATCCGGGTCCGAATTCCGGATGCCCGGTTTCTGGTTTCGCTGGCACCTTCGGCAGATCCTGTTTTTTTTGAAACCATGATCCAAAATCATCCGGAATCCGCGCATATGGAGCTGGTTTCAAAACCAGTGAATCATATTTTTCGCAAGGCAAATTTTCTGGTTGCCGCATCCGGCACCGTGACGCTGGAAGCCGCACTTGCGGGCATTCCCATGGTGATCATTTATAAGGCAAGCAATTTCAGCTATATGCTGGCCAAATCCCTTGCCAATGTTACCTTTGCCGGGCTTCCCAATCTGATTGCCGGACGGGAGATCATTCCGGAGCTGCTGCAATGGAAGGCCAAACCGGAGTTGATATCTGAAAACGTCTGCAATATCCTTCTGGATCAGCAGAAACTGACCACCATGAAAAACGATCTGCTCCAGATCCGGGAAAAGCTGGGTGGACCGGGGGCATCGGCGCGCACTGCGGGTCTGGCCTTAAAAATGATGGGAATGGAACAACCACCCTCTGAGAATACAGACTGAAACAGGAAGAAGAAATTGAAATTGCAAAACCGACATAAAGTCCTGATCAGCATGATCAAGGAAAACAAATTCCGGCTGTTTCTGGCAACCTGCTGCATGATTACGGTTGCAGGTACCCAGGCTCTGGCAGCCTATCTGATCGAGCCGGCCCTGGATGATATTTTTGTGAACAAGGACACGGTCATGCTCACATGGATACCCCTTGCCATCCTGATCGTATTTTTTTTACGGGGGCTCGGAATGTACGGCCAGTCCTATTTCATGAGTTATGTGGGTGAGGGGATCATCCGGCAGTTGCGGGATATGCTTTACAAAAGGATTACCGATCTTCCGCTCTCTTTTTTCTATCAGGAAAAGACCGGTGTCCTGATGTCCCGGCTGACCAATGATGTGAATATCATCAAAAATATGGTTTCCAATGCCGTCACCGGAGCCATGCATGATTTTTTCAAAATTCTGTTTCTGACGGTCACGATCTTTTACCTGATCTGGAAACTGGCCCTGATCGCTTTTTTTATTCTTCCCATTGCGTTTTATCCCATTGTGGTTTTCGGCAAGCGTGTCCGGCGCGTCAGCACCGGCTGGCAGGAGGCCATGGCGGAGATGAGCGCGTTTCTTCATGAAACCTTTGCCGGAAACAAGATCGTAAAAGCGTTCGGCATGGAAACCTATGAAAAGGAGCGGTTTTACAGCAAATCCCGCAATCTGTTCCGACTGGAAATGAAGTCGGTGGTGGCTAAAGCCCTTTCCTCTCCGGTCATGGAGATATTCGGCGGGCTGGGAATCGCGTTTGTGATCTGGTTCGGCGGATCGCAGGTGATTGATGGTCATTTAACGGTCGGGAAGTTTATTGCCTTTCTGGCCGCGGTTCTGATGCTGTATGAGCCGGTCAAGCAGTTGAGCAAACTCAACAATGTCCTTCAGGAAGGACTGGCTGCTACCGACCGTGTTTTTGATATCATCGAGCGTGAATCCGATATCCGGGAGATCGAGAATCCCTGTGAAATCGAAACCCGGCCCCATCAGGTCACCCTGAAGGAAGTTTACTTCCGGTATGAAGAGGAGATGGTGCTAAAAAACATCAATATCGATGTGCAGCCGGGCGAGGTCCTGGCCCTGGCCGGCATGAGCGGAGGCGGAAAATCCTCTTTGGTCAATCTTATACCCCGGTTTTACGATGTTACCCGTGGTGCGATTCTGATTGACGGGATCGACATCCGGGAGTTGTCCCTCTCCTCCTTGCGGAAGCAGATCGCCATTGTCACCCAGGAACCGATCCTGTTCAATGAAAGCATCCGGAACAATATTGCATACGGCAATCCGGATGCTTCCGACGAAGCGGTCGAGGCCGCTGCCAAAGCTGCCTATGCTTACGATTTTATCATGGATTTTCCGAAGCAGTTTGATACCAATATCGGCGAATTGGGAAGCAGATTGTCCGGTGGAGAAAAGCAGCGGATCTGCATTGCCCGTGCCTTGTTCAAAAACGCACCCATCCTGATTCTGGACGAAGCCACCTCCTCTTTGGACGCGGAATCGGAAATGCTGGTGCAGAAAGCCCTGGAAAACCTGATGAAGGGAAGGACTACCTTCGTGATCGCCCACCGCCTGTCCACCATCGGATACGCAGACCGGATCGTTGTGATCGTGGGCGGTCAGATTGTGGAACAGGGAAAGCACGATGAACTCCTGTCTGCAAAAGGCGAGTACTACAAGCTCTATCAGATGCAGCACAAGAACGGCCAGTAGCATTTATTATTAAAATTCCCCTCAAGGGGGGATTAAGGGGGGTATAAATTTCATAATCATACACCAACCCCACTCCATGAATCATTTTAAAACTTTATCGTTCAAAAGAAGCAGATGACGATATATGGCTGAAAACAGGGAAGATCGCTGGAAATTTTGATCCGAATGAATCGGAAAGGGATTGTTTATGAGTTCTGATCTGGCTTTTTATAGTAAACTTCTGGTTGAGATCAAGGATCGGATCCGTCTGGGCCAGACACGGGTGGCTCTTTCGGCCAATGCAGAGATGATCGCCATGTATTGGGACATCGGCCGCATGATCCATCATCGTCAGAAGGAAAAAGGCTGGGGTGCGGGCATTATCCCTCGGCTGGCTGTTGATCTCAAGAATGAATTGCCTGAGGTAAAAGGATTCTCCGAGCGAAATATTGGTTATATGATTCGGTTTGCCCGTGAATACGGTATCCAGCCAATTTTGCAACAGCCTGTTGCAAAATTGAGCGGCACGGACATTTCAATGGAAAAAGTGCCGCAATCTGTGGCACAAAATCTTAAGACGAATTCTCTTTTAATTTTGCAACAGCTCGTTGCACAAATTCCATGGGGGCACAATATCCTGTTGATGGAAAAGGTCAAGAACCTTCCTGCCCACCACTGGTATATGCAGCAGACCATTGAGCAGGGCTGGAGCCGGGATGCATTGGCAGCCAAGATCAAGGGCAAGCTCCACTAGCGTCAGGGAAAAGCGGTCAGCAATTTTATCGTCCGCCTCCCATCCCCGCAATCGGAGATTGCCCGGCAGCTTCTCAAAGACCCATATCTGTTCGATTTTTTGACCCTTGAGGAACCGTTTCATGAGCGGGAACTGGAAACCGGATTGGTTCAGCACCTGGAAAAATTCCTTCTGGAACTGGGATCCGGGTTTGCCTTTGTCGGACGTCAGTATCACCTATCGGTGAGCGACAAGGACTTTTACCTTGATCTGCTGTTTTACCATCTCAAGCTGCGCTGTTTTATCGTTATTGAGCTGAAAAAAGGCGACTTCAAGCCGGAGTACGCCGGTAAGATGAATTTTTATTGCTCAGCGGTGGATGACCTGCTCCGGAACGAAGCTGATCAGCCCACCATCGGCCTGATTCTCTGTCAAACAAAGGATCGTGTCCTGGCTGAATACACCCTGCGCGATATCCACAGACCCATCGGCATTTCCGAATACGAGCTGACACGGGCTTTGCCGGAAAACCTCAAATCCAGTCTGCCGACAGTAGAGGAGATTGAAGCGGAGCTGGGAGGGGAGTTGGGGGGGTGACCGGATCGCAGAACAGTGAAGGCACGATAAACTCCTGACAGCAAAAGGCGAGCATTACAAGCTTTATCAGATTATTATTAAAATTCCCCGAGGGGGCCGCAGGGGGGTGTAAATTCCATATCACACAGCAACCCCGCTCCATGAATCATTTCAAAACTGCGTCGTTCAAACTCGCAGTAAGGGAAATAACCCCCTTATCCACTCAGGCAGTAAACGATTTTCCTATAAAGTCATTCTTTCCGTTCCATCCGGAATTCAAATAACAGCTATTCATATACCAGAGGCGATGAAAATGATAACATCAAACAGACAAAAAGGAGCTGGCATCAACAGACGGGAAACAATGGAAAATTGTAGACTTTGTTATCCATACAAAAAAATAGTATTTACAATGGGTTTTTTAAAAAAGGCACATTGAAACAAAATGAATGTTTGTTGAGCAAAATCACTTTCCTAAAAAACAGATTTGCCATATATTATACTTGAAAAAGGTCACAACGACTGCATAATAGATTGCCGCTAAAACAGAGCGCTGCCATATTGACAGCCATATCAGCTTTGCTTGATGCGGTCTGCAAGAATGGAAATTTGATATGGATTGTGGGATATTGTGGAATTAAATGAATCAAGATAAACATTCAATAAAGGAGACAGTGCCGATGAAACAGCCAAGTAAGTCAGCTTCAGAACTAAAGGAACTTATCAATCAAGCTATTTTAGACCTTGAAATAACACCGGTTGAGTATCAGAAAATCATGGACCATGCGATGGAGGACGCTCACATTGACAAGGAGGAAAAAGCCTTGCTGTCTCAGTTCAATGAAATGATAAGTAACGGCACCATCAAGCGGGTAAAAGGTTAAAAAAATATCATTCCGGAGATGATGGAAAAAGGGCGGAGTAAACATCGGAATTATACTAACCGGCAAAATGTTGAAACAAAAAGGTCTTCCGGTAAGATCAAACCGTTTTCCGAATCGGAGTTGCCATGAGTTTCATAAAATGGTTTTGTTGTCGGGATATCTTTGGTGAAACCGAAAAAGGCCCTGATTCCATCATTCCGGTAAAAAAAAGAGTACGGAATGTAAAAAAATTTGATAACGCCGGAATCGTGTATAACGATTTGAAAAACAGCATTGAAAAAAATGAAAGATGGACACCGGCGATTTGACAGAAATGGCATACGAGGTGCTAACGCGGGCCGATGATGTTAATAAAGTCCTCGACACTCCATATAGCCAGAGAGGCAAGGCAGCTTTTTAACAAAATTACCGACATTTCGCGCGTGCAGACGCGAAACAGCCAGGACACACAGCATTCAATAACCGGTATATAGCGGATTTATGACAAAGCCAAATAAACGCTCACAGTCAGGCATTATAAAAGGAAATCCAAGTACTGCGGGTAACACCAGGGTGTTTATTGACGGTAGTACTCGTTCCTATGCAGCCCTTCGAACTGCTGCCATAGGATTTGGAACGTATCAACCAGGTTGGCGGTGGTCTTTACATGCCGGGCCGCAGATGGGTAAGGATTCAGAGAATCATATTGGTTATGTAATCTCAGGTCGTATGATGGTTAAAGATCCAGCCGGAAATGAAGCGGAGATAGAGTCGGGATGCGCATTCGAAATTGCGCCGGGAAGTGACGCGTGGGTGGTTGGAGATGATCCATGTATTGCCATAGATTTTATACCCATACGCGGACGTTCCTGATTCAATATGGTTTTTTGTTAAAATCTACTATGGAGTGAAATTATCGCTCCATGTGCATCATCCTGAATCCAGGGTTATTTTGTATTGACACCATCCAAATAAAATGATTCTGTTGTGAATCTTTATAGTTGCCATGAAGTGCATTTTTTGTCGGGATATGTTTGATGAAACCATAAAAAGTTCTGATTCCGTCACTCCGGTGAAAGCTCGAGTCCGTAATTTTTTGAAAAGTCTAGATTCCATCTTTCAATAGAATGATAAAAAAGGAATATCTTTTTTTTTCGAGCCGGACATGGTTTTTTGATTAAATGTTTACCATTTTTCAGGCGATTTTTCGAGAAAAGCTGATTCATTTAATATCAGGGCAAAAATGCCTGAAAAGCCCAGGTCAAAATGACCTATGAATCAATGGTCAGGCGTCACAAAAACACATCGGAGGCACATTTGAGCAATCCCCGCGTATTCATCTCGTACTCGCACGACTCTGACGAACATAAGGCTTGGGTGCGACAGCTGGCAACAGATCTTCGCGGGGCCGGAATTGACGCAACCCTGGATCAATGGGATCTATCGCCTGGCCAAGATTTGGCAACCTTTATGCACAAAGGAATAGTGTCTGCTGATCGCGTGCTTATGGTGTGTTCGGACAAATACGTGGCGAAAGCAGACGGGGGTTCAGGAGGCGTCGGCTATGAACGTTTGGTAGTAACGGCAGAAGTGATCTCAGCAATCGACACAAAGAAGTTCATTCCGCTTGTTAGGGGCAACCGCAGTGCGGCGAAAACCCCCTCCTTTCTAGGCCCCAGGCTATACATCGACTTCGATGACGACAAGACGTACCAGCAACGATGCGAGGATCTATTTCGTGAGATCCACGGCATGCCCACGCTAGCTAAGCCGCCACTAGGCTCCAATCCATTCTCAGGCGTAGTAGAAAAGTCACTGGCTCCAGCGCGATCAACTGGTCCGACAGGTGTTACCAACGGAGGCAGCTCTGTTCTCAACGACATATGGTTCGAGACAGAGTCAACTATCGCGCGGAAAGGCATCTCCGGAATGTCACTTCCAGGTCAGATGGAACTTCGTTTCGCACTCCATCATGCTGTCTCAAAATCGCAGATCGAGTTGCTTAACGCAATCCGCAAGTCTGAGATACGAACCTTCGGTTGGCCGATCGGCGTCTTGATCGAATCGAAGGACGAATACCGCCCCAAACCATACGCGGATGGCGTCAAGGCTGAGATTGCGGGTCGTGATCACCAGTCATATGACTACTGGGCGCTCAAGAGGTCAGGCGACTTCTACCTACTGCAAAGCCTTTTCGAGGACTCACGCAAGGCGGAGAGTATGTTTTTCAACACCCGAATTGTCCGCGTCACTGAGTCATTGCTCTTTGCTAAAAACCTTTACGCGAATCTAGGAGTGCCCGGAGATACTCAGCTGAGTGTGCGAGTGACGCACCGCGGGTTAAAGGGGAGAACACTGGGTACTTCGAATCCGAATCGCATGATTGGTATGGCTCGGGCAACAAGCGAAGACACATCAGAAGCCGAAATTGTGGTGAAAGTTGGAAATATTCACGAGACCCTGGTTAAAGACGTGCAGCGCATAGTGGAGCCGCTATTTCTTCTGTTTGATTTCCAGCAGTTCGAAGACAAGATTTACGAGGACATCGTTCAACGGTTTGAAAAGGGCGAGGTCACATAGATGCGGGCGACGCCTAACCATGCGCTCCAGCCTACGTCGGCGCTGCCGCGCCTCCTCGGCTGAGCTTGGTCGTTATATCTAATAAAATGGAACGGTAGAATGAAAACAGCCACCTTAATTATTTCGGTGATAATATTCTTCCTGATCAGTTCATTGAAAAATGCATATGCCCATACTCCTTTCGGTGGGATAGATGATTTCTTAAAAGAAAATCATATTTATAAGGAATATGAAAACAGAAGTGAAAGATTTAAAGGCAACAAAACTGGTATAACAAAATTTACTTGGTTTCCAGCCGCAGGTGGTAGACTTATTGGTGCTATACCTGGTATGCTTTCTGGCGGTCTAATTGGTGGCACAATAGGAATTTTATTTATGCCATATTTTGTTGTTAAAAATCCGGAAGGAATTTATTTGGCTCCTTTTTTGGGAAGCATTTTAGGAGGTGCTTTATTAGGGCATTGCACTTCATTTTTTGGGGAAGCGATAATTGGAACTCCATTTTATCTTAGCCAAGTTGTTTTTTATGATTTTCCCAAAAAAATTATTTATCAAACAAGTGAAAACGAATAAAAGATATAACCATTTTCTCCACGTGACTGGTGTTCCGCTCCGCTACACAAATAGGTATTTCTGAAGATCATAATCTCAAGCAGGAAGACAGCAGAACGATATCTTGGAGAAAAAATATGAAGATTAAATTGGTAAAAGAAGAAAAAGAGATTCTCGACAGCTTTGAGAAAGGTGAATGGATTCCTGTTACGTGTCTTCTTCATTGTTACCTCAAAATATACTTGAAATACTAAATGGTATGAAATAATATCATACCGGAGGTGATGAATATGGCCGCATCAAAAATTGCAATTACAATAGAGGACAAGCTGCTTAAACAAATAGATATTCTGGTAAAATCAAACTATTTTCCGAATCGAAGCAAAGCCATACAGGCGGCAGTGGCCGAGAAATTGAGTCGCCTTGAAAGAAGCCGCCTGGCACAGGAGTGTGCAAAACTTGATCCTGATTTCGAACAGTCTTTGGCAGAAGAGGGCTTTTCAGCGGAGATGGAAACATGGCCGGAATAGTAAGAGGAAATATCCATTGGGCGGATTTAAATCCAGTTGTTGGCGGTGAACAGGGCGGTTTACGCCCTGTTCTCATTTTAAGCCAGAACGTATTCAACGATCGTTCCGGTACAGTAATCGCCGTTGCAATTACAAGCCAGCCCCAACGGGCCGGGTTCCCGCTTACCTTGGAACTTTCAGAATCCAAACTCCCAAAACAATCATGGGTGAAGATAGGTCAGATTCGCACGCTATCTGCAAAACGAATCGGTAGTAAAATGGGAAAAGCATCTGATGAAGAGTTATCCCTCATAATTGAGGGGCTGAATGAAATCATTGGCGGTTAGCCTGAATCAATGGAGTAGTTTTCAGTTAGCCGAAGAAAATCCCATGTCAATGGATAAGGATAGCAAAATTGGAAACTTTTTCTGAATTAAAGAAGCCATTGGAAAATCCGCATTTTCAGAAGCAAAAGCAGGAGGCTTTATGTAAACTTGCTGATGACATGATTGATAAGCCTATTGTAAATCTCATCAAAGGGTTCAATATATTCGTTCGCTCCAACCCTATGCTAAATAATTTATGGAAGAGAATTCATGACAGCATTTAATCCCAAATTCACCATAACCAACCGTATGACAGCAGCTATTACTCAGATTGAACGGGCTCGGGGATTTCTGGAAGCGGCGAGGCTGTCCGATGACTGGTTGCGGGATATGGGAAACCAGGCCCTTATCAAAGAGGCACATCATACCACCCATATCGAGGGTACAAAGCTGACGCTGGATCAGGCCGAACGTTTATGGAGGGGCGAGGCAGTACCGGAAGCCGACCCGGAAGATACCCGGGAACTGTTGAATTACCGCTCCGCATTTGAATTTGTTGCCGAATGTCTGGACAGCGGAGACCCCATTACTGAAGGAATGATCCGTGAGATTCACCGTAAGCTGGTGCAAGGAGTGCGCGGTGGAAAAGCCGCACCAGGAGAATACAGGCGTATTCAAAACTATGTGGTCAATTCTGTAACTGGAGAGGTTATTTACACGCCGCCATCTGCTGTTGAAATCCCCATTATGATATCACAGATGGTGAAATGGCTTAATTCAGACCTGCTGGACATTCACCCGGTTCTGATCAGTGGAATTGCACAGTTTCAGCTTGTTCATATTCATCCGTTTTTGGATGGTAACGGGCGAACTTCAAGGCTCCTGTCAACGCTCTGTCTTTACAAATCCGGATATGATTTCAAACGTCTGTTTACAATCAGTGAATATTACGATCGTGACCGAACAGCCTTCTACAGATCGATTCAAAGCGTTCGAAAAAATGATATGGATATGACCGGATGGCTTGACTACTTCACTACTGGTCTTCAAACCCAAATGGTTGAAGTCAAAGAACGTGGGGAACAGGTTATCCGCCGGGATGTTTTGGTTCAGAAACACAGCATGAATGAAAGACAAGCAAAAGCATTGGACTTGCTGATGAAGAAAAAGGCAGTCCATATTACTGAATTTGAAAAAATATGCTCAGAGGTGACTCGGCGTACATTACAACGTGATTTAAATCAATTAATTGAACTTAATCTGGTTCGCCTGAAAGGATCGGCCAGACAATCCAATTATGAAATAACCGAGCCAATTTCAAAACTATTTTAAAGCGTTACACCGGCGAAAGTCAGTGCTCAGAAAAGAGACGAAAATACTGGATTTTCGTTTTCGCCGGAACTACAATAAGAGACTCTTGAAATTGGCTCAGCTGAATAGTATTGCGACAAATCATGACATAGTATTGTGACAAAAACTGAAGAGGAATATCCATGCCTTACGTAAATATTAAAATAACCAGAGACGGCACAACACCGGAAAAGAAAGCGGAAGTGATCAAAGGCGTTACGGAACTGCTTCAAAAGGTGCTTGGCAAAAATCCCCAGACCACGGTCGTTGTCATTGATGAAGTGGATACGGACAATTGGGGTATCGGCGGCGAGACCGTTACCGAGAGAAGAAAGCGCGGGTAATAATTGAATCGGGCTCATGCTCGTGTGAAGAATCATATTTGCAGAGGCATTGCTGAACCATGCTGGTCAGGGCAATCATTTCATTCCTGATACTTCCGGGAGTCTTTGGATTTTTGATTCCAATATCATTTGCCTGTTTCACCGGGAGCCATGATATTCAGTGGGCAGGCGTGCCGGTGGTTCTGCTGGGAGTGGTGTTATTGCTGTGGTGCGTGCGTGATTTTTATGTTTCCGGGAAAGGCACGCTGGCCCCGTGGGACCCTCCCCGGAAAATAGTGATGGTCGGCCTGTACCGATATATCCGGAATCCCATGTATGCGGGTGTTCTCATATTGGTTCTGGGCTGGGGCATCCTGTTTCAATCTGTCGCATTATGGCTGTATACCGGCATTCTTTTTCCGGCATTTAACATCAGTATCCGGTTATATGAAGAGCCATGGCTGCATGAAAATTTTGGTGAAGAGTGGCAATCTTACAGGAGCAAGGTTCCCAGATGGCTGCCTCATTTATTGAAAAGGAATAAAAGGGTCTGCTCCTGGCTCATTTGAAAAGTTTTGTAAAAAAAGTCTTTGTCAAGACCACTGCGTATAAAGGGTGCAATTAAAAGTGATGGACTTTGACTTCAATATGGATTCCGGCTTTCGCCGGAATGACGGACAGCGCTACCATCGTCATGCCGGACTTGATCCGGCATCCAGCATATATCCAACAGTTTTAATTACACCCGCGTATAAAATATTCAAACAACGGGTACCCAATAATTTAAAAAGGAGAAACAGATCATGAGCATACTGAAAGAGTTCAAGGAGTTTGCCATAAAGGGAAATGTCATTGATATGGCGGTTGGTATCATTATCGGAGCGGCATTCGGCAAAATCGTTTCTTCCCTGGTGGGCGATGTGGTGATGCCTCCCATAGGTGTGCTGATCGGCGGGATTGATTTTTCCAATCTGGCTATTACAGTAAAAGAAGCTGCGGGCAATAGTCCGGCCGTGGTAATCAGTTATGGAAAGTTTATTCAGACGGTTATCGATTTTACGATTATCGCCTTTGTAATTTTCATAGCGATCAAAGGAATTAATTCACTCAAACGAAAAGAGGAAAAAGCAGTTGAGGCACAAGCGCCCCCGGCGCAGGAAGTATTGCTTGCGGAAATCCGGGATTTATTGAAAGAGCGGAAGTAAAAAAATTCGTGATTGATAGACAGGTTTAAGGTTTTGATGTTTTTTCCGGTTGGGCTGAATGTTTTTCATTCAACCCAACCGGACTGGTCAAAACCCCCTGCCCATACCTATTTGCGGATATAAATCTTTGGTCCATACGGGCGTCTCCCCGTGGTTATTTTCAGATCAGTCAATGCTACGGGGACCTGTTTTGTTCTTTCACTGGAGTGGATTTCAGATAGCCGCTCATCGCATAAATGGTTTCTGTTTTCTCCGGATAAAAATGCAAGGGATTTGTTGATGATTAGATTTCCTGTGTAAAATAAAATGCTGGTCATGAAAACCGGCATGCTGATGGTTGATTTGAGTAAAAGATCCGATATTGCAAATGTTGATTTAGAGGGGGCATTCATTTTTTTGTTGTTCATAGTTTCTCTCCGGTTGGTGATGGTTTCCATTGTTTTTATCTGTTGTAAATCATGGTTCAACCCATTGAACGATGTTTCTATTTCAAACTCTATTGGCAAGGCTTGTGCCATTCCATATAGAAATTGGAATTGCTTTTTGATAACCGTCGGTTAGTTTAAAATTTGCCGCCAGGGGATCTGTCAGAAGGATGAAATGGACTTCATAGTTTATGCCAATTTTAAATTTGAGTATGGCCTGAATGTAATAAGGCGGATAGAGATTGAATTGCAGGAGTGAAAGCAATTGCCTGGGTTATCTTTGCAGACGGGGTTGAATGAACATGAACCCCCAACACTGGACGGATTATTCAATCTTCATGATTGCGCTCTCCGGATGTTGGGTCCGGTATTCCTCAAGATAGGAAAGGGTCTGGTCCAGGAGTTCCCGGGAGTATAATTTTCCCACAAGGGCTTCTCTGGTTTTTTGGGATGCATCCAGAACAAACCGGGCTTCTTTGCTTTTCAGGTCTACCCGGACAACGGATATTCCGGCACTTTTGAGCGCCTGGATGCTTTGTTCATTGGCCTTTCGATGGGCAAGGCCCGCGTCCTGAAAATGTTCTTTAATGATTTGAACAATGATCTTCCGACCGCCAGGGGATATTTTTTCCCAGGATTTCCGGGCAACCACCATGGCCGCGATAGAATTCATCACCGGGTATTCACTCATGTATTTGAAGCGGGTGTACCATCGCAAAGCCACTGCGCCATAAGGAGTGATTCCGGCCGTATTGATCAGTCTGGTATTCAAGGAGGTCAGGACATCGGTAAGGGACAGGGAGATTGGAGAGATGCCAAGAGAATTGTAAAATGCCTGTGCAACCGGATCATCATCCCATAGCCACCATTTCTGCTTCCGGGCGATTTCCACCGAGGTGATCGGAACATTGGAAAAGGAATAAACAAACCCTGCTTCTCCCCAGCCCATGACCATGAACCCGTTTTCTTCAAACAGGCGGTTCATGGTGTTTTCCAGTTTTTTCCGAACATGGGTAACTTCTCCATAATTCCAGAACAGATAGGGGAGTTCCGTAATCCGGACCTGGGGTACGATTTTACCCAGCCCATGACCGCTGAAAGCCGCACCATCCAGTTGATGAAAACGGATTTTGCGCAGCATATCGTCTTCATCTCCCTGAATTCCGCCATAATACACCTTGAAAGCAACCTCATTACCGGTCTGTTCTTTCACCAGTTTTTGAAACTGGTCCATGGAATTGACCGAAACCTTGGGGGCGAGGGTTGCAATTTTCAGAATAATTTTTGCATTTTCCGGTTCGGCAAAGGCCCGGGGACAAAAACAGATCCCGAAAAGCATGATCATAATGGCAGGAACAACACGTAGCATGATGTGACCCCCTCCCTACTCTTCTCCCAGTTTTTCCCGGATATCCCGGCATCCGTTTCCGGAAGCATTGATGCTGACAATGAGATTGTTTTTTACAAACACTTCCAGCAAACATTTGGATTGTTCTTCCCTTGCAAGATCCTCCTGAATCCGGATGGTGGACATGTCATTCAGAAATTCTCCCCGGAAAATATCATCATAAACAGGCTTTGGTGAAAACCGGTATATATACTGTTTTTCACCATTCGGATGGAGCGTTACATGGTCGGGCGTGCCCATTTTTTCAATTAATATGTTGATATTTTTTCCGATCCATTTGACTCCCAACGCCTTTGAATCCGGGACTGGCCGAAGGGAGCAAGACAGAAAAAGTAATCCGGCAATACAGACCAGACAAAGGGACTTTTCCGGAAGATGCTTTTGAATGGTTAAAAAATGTGGTTTCATGGGGTTGAGAAAATTTTGTTTTTCAATGCAAAATCTTTGGCTTTCTGCACATAGTCACAAACGGTTTTTTCAGCCATTGTTCCATTTCGTTCCTGGACAAACCGGTTTCCGGTAAGAACGATTTCAACATTTTTCTGCAATTCCTCTTTTTTGGAGGAAAAGGATGCATACAGGATTCTGCGGACATTGGGCATAAGATCGGCAACCATCTGTTCCAGCAATGGATTCCCAGTTGCTTTCAGGCATGCAACAGCAAAATCAAAGATGGATTTATAGTATCCGTATACATCACAGCTGTTGACGCATAATTCGCTTGTTTTGGCTGCATTGTCAATGGTTTTGAGGTCTGAATCACTTCCGTTTTCCACGCACTGTCTGGCTGTCAGGCCAAGAAGAACTGCGAGGATATCGCATAAATGGGCAATGAAAGATTCGGACAGCTCCGTAACACGGGCACCGCGTCGTGGAATCAACTCGACCAGACGGTTTTTTTCCAGGATACGTAGGGCTTCCCGGATCGGACTGCGGCTCACAGAAAGCTCATCAGCGATAGCTGTCTCCATGATACGTTCTCCGGGTCGGATTTCCATCCGGATAATCTTATCGGTGATATGCTCGGCGATCTGTTCGGACAAGTTGGATGAAATCTGAAAGGTCATTTTGATTTTACCATTGAATTCAGAGAATTTGTTTTCTGTTCTGCCTGCCGGTTTGGAAGCCGATCTGTTTTCTTCATATAACATTTTCATGGGGTATAAACCGGATCACAGAATATTGCGTATCAATCATTTAATTTCAAGATCTAATAATCAATAATCAACGGTTAATTGTTAATTGGCTGATAGATCCGGCTTTTCTCCTGGCCATAATGGCAGCTCCCAGAGCGCCCATAAGTTGAGGATCCTCAGCCAGGGGTGTGATATCCATTCGAAGCCTTTTTTGCAGGGCGACCAGAAGACCCTTGTTTTTAGAACATCCGCCGGTAACCGTAAGCTTGGGTCTGATCCCCACCCGTTTCAGCAGCGTAAAGCTTCTTTTGGCAACCGATGCCTGGATTCCGGCAGCAATTTCAGAGGGCGGTTTTCTTTTGGAAAGCAGGCTGATCACCTCTGTTTCCGCAAAAACACTGCATTGGGATGTAACCGGAATAGTGTGTTTGGCCTCCAGGGAAAGATTGGAAAAAGCCTCGAGGTCCATCCGGAATATTTTGCTCATCATTTCGAGAAACCGGCCGGTTCCGGCAGCGCATTTATCGTTCATGGCAAATTCCAGGATCGAACCGTCTTCATTAATGGAAATTCCTTTCACATCCTGCCCGCCGATATCAACTATGGTTTTGATGGAAGGATCACAGGCATGAACCCCGAGCGCATGGCAGCTGATTTCCGATACATTATCGTTGGCAAAGGGAACCTCATTCCGGCCGTACCCGGTTCCCACAAGATAAGAGAAGTCATCGGTTCCGTTAAGACCGTTTATCTTTTCGCAGGCTTTGGAAAGCACCTTGCGGGCGGTCTGTTCCGGGTCAATTTCAGCCGGTATGATCGCAGACGACACAATACGGGTTTCATCCAGAATCACTGCTTTTCCTGTAGTGGATCCAATGTCACATCCTGCATAATATCTGCCATTTGATGAGGGCACCTGTTTATCTCCTATGCTGCTTTGGATTTCGGGTCCAGTCGTTTTGCTTTCATGATGTTTTCCATAAAGTGATCGATCTGATTGATAATACCTTCCCGTGGAACGATCCGCGGGTCAGATAGATCATAATCAATGATCAGAAGCGGAAGCCCGGCTTCCCGGCATTTTTCCCGCAGGATGCCGTTCAATGCCTGTGTGTTTTTACAGCCGATATGGCCGGCAACCCACAGCATGTCCAGATCAAACTGTTTGTGAATATAAAAAATGTCATCCATATAGTTTTCAGCCGGTCCCCGTGTATGACGGGCCATGGGGCCGTTCATGATATTGAGTGCCAGCCCTTGCAGCATGGTATCATTGGTTGCTGTGTCAATAAACGGCAGCCGGTTGAAAGTCATGCTGTCCATGATCAGGGAAACGCCATAGGCGTGTTCTGCCCAGTTGAACAGGTCAATAAAGTGGGTCAGTGGCGGGTTCCATAACAGAGCACGGAACTTTTCGTTTTTTACTGCGGATATGCCTTGAGCCAGATTCTGTTTTCCGAGTTCAAGGATTTTTTGGAAGATCACTGTGGCCTGTCTGGTTCCGGGAAACAGATTGAAAAACCACATATGGGATAACCAGATCGCTTCTCCGGCAATGGGCGCCGGGCGGATCCGGGCAAGGTCCCAGAGTTCCATTTCCAGCTCCACCATGCGGTTCCGTTCTTCACAGATTTCACGAAGCAGATCCCAATCCATTTTTCCGGGCGTTTTCTTTTCCAGCCAGGTGATCATCCGTTTCAGTTCATCCACAAAGTAGTTCAGGGCTCTTTCATCCTTGAAATGATAAGGGATGTCCAGCCGGAATGTAGGCAGTTTCAGTTTCTGTTCAATCAGGGCATAGGAGTTCATGCCGGCGTCACAGGGAAGGTTGGAGGTAACCATGGCCTTTGCCGGAGGGGTTTGTCCTTTGAGAAACAGCCCCATGGTGCTTTTGGGAAGGCTGCAGATGTCCGGCGGAATCCCCTGGTTTTCGGATTCATCAATATACTGTTCCATGGCATGCGGTTCGATCATGGGCAGCATGATACCGTTAAGCTCTGCCATGAAGGTGGACAATCCCATGGCATTGAAGATTTCCGGGGGAATCATGTCTTCATGAATGATCAGCCGGTCTGGTTTGAAAAAAATATTTCCGAGCATGTCGGTCACACCGGAGACGATTCCGGAAACCAGGATAGACACGGCCTGCTGGTAGCGGAGCGAACGTCCTTTTCCGAATTTTCCAAGAAGACGGTTGACCTTGAGCATGATCCACAGCCAGGGATATTGCCGTAAATCTCGGACAGTGTCATACAGTCCGTGCCGCAGGATAAACGGGATGATTTTCATCCATGTAATGAGCCAGTATTGGGTATATACAAGGTAATATAAAATTTTGTTTTTCATGATTTGGATTACTTCCCCATGCTTTCGATAAATGCCTGGATGCGGGTTTTAATCTGTCCCTCTCCTGTCATCTGGTACTCCCGTTCAAGGCATAAAACCGGAACTCCTTTTTTTCGCAGGGTGTTGGCCAGCAGGCTGGACTCAATACCCCACGTATCGCAGAATTTGATAAATTCGATAATCACACCATCAACTCGATACTCCTCAATACTTTTCATAATGTCATCAACCCGGGAATCAAAGGCTTCCATCATTCTGGGGCAGGAAATCCGATTCAGGTAGTGGGCTGCAATCGCCGTAACCGGGTCTTCATCCATGCGGATGGGCGCCAGTCGGGGAATGGAGCCGGTGCAGAGATGATCGGCAACAACCAGTCCTCCGGTGGATTCAATTGTACGGATATAACCGAGGTTGTCCATCTGGCCACCGACAATGAGAAGCCTTGCCCGGTAATCTGAAATTCCTTCCTGCCTGGAAAGGGATTCTTTGAACTCCTGAATCTTTGGCAAAATAGATTGCCTGGGAGCCACAAGAGAAGACAGTGTGATGGCCTGGAATTCTGTTCCGGACAGAGGCGGATTTTTTGGTTTCCTCATATCACCGATGGAGGTGAGCAAGGCTGAAAAGTCATTATGATCCTGTATAGCTCTGGATAGGGCAGCTTGATCGAACCGGATCTCGTGATGTGAAGATATGTTGTCCAGAAGCATTTTCAGTTCATCCGCATACCAGGAAAAAGAATCGTTACCATGGCGGTGAGGGACATCGAGGATATGAATGAAATCAGCCTGGTTCAGATACTTCATGTTGTCATAGAGCCGTCTCATATGATCACAGCTTGCGGCAAAAACCCAGCCTTTCAGAAAGCCGTACTGATCATCCATGGCCATTTCAAGCACACTGCGGGTATAGGAACAGATCACACTTGAAAGATAGATATCCGCGATTTCCGTGCTCAAAACACCGGGAGCACGAATCCGGATCGGTATCAGCGGATCAACGGATAAAAGCACTTCCGGAACATAACTGCAAGTGTATCCGATTGGAATTTTCCCTTTATCCATAGAGGCCTCGACCAGATAGTTCATCGGGTCATTCAGGAGGTCTTCAAAAAAATGAGTGTGGGTAGGCATGGGTCTATTCATTGATAAATCCTTGAACCGCTTTTTTCAGAGGCAGCATGATGCTGCTGTCCTGAAAAGAGAAAAAGCTTTTTCCTTCTCTATCATATTTTCGGATCACCTGATTTTCAGGCATCCACCCGATCACAGGCAGCTCATTTCGTTTCAGGAGCTGCAATACTTCCTCTTCATCCTGAATACGATTGTAAAAGATTCCGGCTTTCTGGAACCGGATCTTGTTTCGGGCGACTTTTTCTATAATGGTGGCTACATTCTGACCTTTGATGGAGGAATCGGTTACCAGAAAAAGATGGGTGACCATTTCCATAACCCTTCTGTTGATCTGTTCAATCCCGGCTTCACCATCTATGACCACAAAATCAAATCTGCCGGCGACATTCTGAATGATCTCTCTCAGCAGGCTGTTGACCTGACAGTAGCATCCATCTCCCTCAGGTCTTCCAACGGCGAGAAAGGCGAGGTTTTCCTTTTCCTCTAATGCCTCAAACAGCTCATAATCCAGTCTTTTGAGCAATGCTTCTTTTCCGGATTTTTCACCATTTTCAATGGATCGAATCAGGTCATTCCGGATATGATCCACGGTTTTTCGGACCGAAATGCCCAGGGGAAGCGACAACCCGACTGCCGGATCTGCATCAATAGCCAGAACTTTTTTGGATTTGTTTTCTGAGAGCAGTATGGTCAGGAGCGCGCTGATGCTGGTTTTGCCTACCCCGCCTTTGCCGCAGACCGCAATGATTTTCGGTTGTTCTGTCATGATGATCTTTTTTCCTTCAGGGCTTTATGCATTTTGCGCAGGTCTTCCGCCTCATCGCAGACCGGCTGAAACTCACAGCTCTCGCAATCAAAATCATGATCCTCCGCTATTCTGGTCATGGCATTGATCAGTTGAATAAACCGGTCACCGGTTTTTTTTAATTCAAGAACATCCGGATTGGATGAGGTTACAAACAATATTTCAACGCAATCCACATAATCCAGGGATTTTAACTTCTGAATCATCGCCTTTCCGAGAATGGGCAGGGAAAATCCGCTTTTAACTGCTTCCCGGCTGATTCTGCTCCACTCCCTCATATACTGGGACACAGCCCGCATCATATATCCTTTCAGGGAAATATCATACCGGGAAAGATCCATTTCTCGGAATCGGGTATAGCAGTTTTCTTCGTCAAATCCTGTGCCGCCGATCAGAACCACCCTTCCAAAGGGAAGGCGGTTTGAATCAGCCTCACCAATATCCTGGCCCAGAAGCGAAATTTTTTCATCACATACACGAGACAGGTCATTTGTCCAGACCAGGAAGGAAACCGATTGATCCTTGGGATTTCCCAGTTCCACGCCGGTATCGGACTGGAGGATGATATCTCTTGGGCCTGCGGCCGGCCATGAAATTTCCGGAAAGGACGGATATTCCCGGATGGGAAAAGATGTCCTTGGTGTTTGCATGAAGGTTCTGACTTCTTCAATAATACCATGAAAGAGCTGCATATTATTGTTCACTCATCCGGGAAGCAATCAGCGCGGCACCAAGGGCACCGGTGATTTGAGGGTCGAGGTTTTTCATGGAATGAACCGGTTTTTTCAAGGAGGTTGAAAGCGCAGCAAACAACCCTGAATTTTTGGCAACTCCTCCGGTCATGATAATGTCATCTTCTGTTCCGATGCTGAGCACCATGGAAGCCACACGTCCTGCCATGGCAGTATGAAGCGCCTTGATGATATCCGGAACAGCCCGTCCCTCATTGACCAGTGAAACCACTTCCGTCTCGGCAAAAATAACGCACTGGTTTGAGATGACAAGTTTTTCTTTTGATTGGGATGAGATTTTCCCCATCTCATCCAGGCTAACATCCAGAGCATCGGCCATGACCTCTAAAAAGCGGCCGGTTCCGGAAGCGCATTTGTCATTATAAAGATAGCGGACAACGTTTCCGTTTTTATCCATGCGAATGGCTTTTGCATCCTGCCCTCCGATATCGATTACCGTTCTGGCGGTTTGCAGATTCCAGAATGCGCCCCTTGCATGGCAGACAATTTCAGATTCAACCGCATTTGCAAAAGGAATCATCTCCTTTCCATAACCGGTGGCAACGATTTTTTTGATTTTTTCCATGGAGAGTCCGGAATCGCCAAGTGCAATGGCCATTGCTTCTTTGGCTGAATCAACCGGATTTGTCCCGGCTCTGACCACACCTTTTCCGATAACAGTATTGCCTTCCATTATCACAGCCTTTGCCGAAAGAGAACCAATATCACATCCAGCTACGATCATTTTAGGACCTCCCGTTTAAACTTTCCATTGCAAAAATGGCTGCACCAATGGCCCCGGCAATCTGGGGATCAGCCTTTCTCATCTTTTTGATGTTTTTACCCAAAAGCTTTTCCAGGTCTTGAACCACGCCCTCATTTTTGGCAACCCCTCCGGTCATGCAGACATCCTGTTCAATGCCGACACTGTTTGCCAGTATGGCCGCTCTTTTGGCCATGGCGCTGTTCACCCCGGCACCGATATCTTCTATTTTGTGTCCGGAATTGATATATTTGACAATATCCGCCTGTGCCCAGACAGTGCAGGTTGAGGAAAGGGTAATGGGTGCGGTTGATTTGGAACTCAGGCTTCCCATCTCCTCGATGGGTATGTCGAGAAGACGAGCCATTACTTCCAGAAAACGGCCGGTTCCGGATGCACACTTATCATTGGCAACAAATTTTACCACATTGCCGTCTTTATCGAGCCGGACTGCCTTGCAATCCTGACCCCCGATATCAATGATGGTCCTTGCGCCGGGATTGAGCCAGCGCGCGCCTCTCCCGTGGCAGGCGATTTCGGAAATATCCTTGTCCACAAAGGAAATGTTTTTTCTTCCATATCCCGTACCAATACAGTATCGGATATCATCCATGGAAAGACCGGCTTTTGATAATGCTTCCTGCATGACGGCTTCTGCGGAAAGCTGCGGGTTTGTTTTGGATCGGAGAAGTGCTGAGCTGATGATTCTGCCTTTTTCCATGATTACTGCTTTGGCGGTCAAAGAACCGACATCGCATCCTGCAACGATACTCATAACAACCCCCTTACATTTATAAATTCATCCAGTCGCGCAGCTGTTGCCTCCCAGGATTCAACCCGGTCATCAAAAGCATCCCCATACATGATATGTGTTGGATATCCAGCCTTTTCCAGATCCCTTGCGATCAGTTTAATGTTGGACCAGGTGTTTCTGCACCCGGGGGTTCCATTATAGATCAAACAGTCCGCTTTATACATCTTGGCAAGAGCCAGAGATTCCTCCAGCCACATGTTCGGACGGTCATATGGCCCACGGATGGATCGGACCATGGGCATTCGGGAGTTGATCATCGCGATACTGTCGATCATGGTGTCGAGATTGGTTGAATCGATGTTGTAGGCAACATCCTCCATGCCTTTTATATAGGGAGAATCATCCTTGAAAGAACGGCTCAGAATGCTTCCGATATGGTTGATCTCCCGTTTGTCGAACCAGTTCCACAGATTTAGATTCAGGGCATAATGATCAATATAAAACATGAAAGCCCGAAGTTTTTCTCTACCGGAGGAGATGCCGGATCGGCCCTGCGTTGCATTTTTTCGGACAACGGTTGCCATTTTCTCCAGAATTACAGTGTATTCGGGCATTCCTGCAAAGAAAAAACGTCCGCCGTATATCAGAAAATTGTAGGTAACCGGCAGTGGACTGGGTACAAGCCGCTGCAATTCTTCCATTTCGCCTACAATGGCTTCCTGTTTGGCTACCTCATCCAGCACCTTTCCAAGCCGGTCATGGTCCAGTTTTTTTCCGGTCTGTTCCTCCAGAAACTTGATTAATGCTTTGAAATCATCACGATGGTATTGGTTCACTTCCGGGTCGTTGAGGCTTGCCGGATAATTCAGGGAGTAGAATGGTTTGTCCAGAAAGGTTTTAGCAAAAGAAAAGGCATTTGCATTGGTATCGCAGATCCCCGCTGTATTGATCACAAGCATATCGATTTCTTCACCCATTCCGGCCAGATAGGCGCCAAGGCATCCCCTTTGGGAAGAGCAGGAGGTTTCGGTAAAACCCAGCTCTACGCAGAAGTCCATGTACTCGGTGGCTCCGCGTTTCCACATGACCGATGCCAGAACCGTGAGAGCCTCGAGTGTGACCGGCACAATATCCATTGCATAAAAGATGGTTGGCGAAAAACAGAACGTGGTCATGACAATTTTTTTGCCTTGCTCATGGGCGGTTACAATGTTTTTCAGATATTCGCTGATCATTTTGAAGAAAGCACTACCCGGGTCACCCAGGTTGATAAAGGGTTCTACAATCCCGCTGAAATAGGGAATGTAGGGCAACATCTGTTTGAATTCCTTGTCAAAGCCATCTCCGACTTTTGATGCAGCTTCCAGCGTGCGCCAGAGCATCCAGTCAAAATTGTATTCATATACTTCAGGTCTCATGATTTGCCTCCTGAATCAGTTTGTTTTACCTCCATCCGTTCCAGAAATGCCTCAATGCGCATTTTCATCCTTCCGGTTTCGGTCAGCGGTCCGTATTCCCTTTCCAGCCTCAGACAAGGGATGCCCAGTTTTTCAAAATCCCGTTCAAAGAGCCCGTTTTCAGATCCATGCAGATCGCAGAACCGAATGTTCTGTAAAATGATTCCTTCAACGCCTGCTCTTTCAATTTTTGTCTGTAAAAGGTCAAAACGCTGTTTGTAGGCACCGAACATTCGCGGACAGACAGAGTTGGAAAGATAGTGTTTGGTAAGAGCGGATATTGGATCATCCTCCATATTCACCTGATCTGCTTCACTCCGGATTCCAAAACATATATTGTCTGCAACAACGTTCGAGCCTGCGTTTTCAATCAGCCGGAAAAGTTCGATGTCGTCATTGATGCTGCCGGCCACCATAATTCGTTTGTTTCCATTTTTATTTTGTTTGCCGCTTTTTTTCGAACTTGATTTTTGTTTCGGCAAATCAGCCAGAAGTTGTTCAAGCTGTTCATTAAAAGCTTCCCGCGGCATGACTGTTCCAGAAACGGCTATTGAAAAAGCATCTGTTCCCGAAACCCCCGGATTTTCATGAGCCCTTAATTTTTCAACCTCCCAGAGTAGGGTCCTTCCATGATTATACAGGGAAATCGATTCCCTCAGGCTGTCTTCCTTGATTTTCACGTTATAATACTTTTCCACATTGAGAATTAATTTTCTGATTTCATTTTCAAACCATTTCATTGCATGAGGGTCGGTTTTATGGGGAACATCAAAGTAGTGAAAAAAACCGGGTATGGAGCCATGATAATCCTCTCCGGTTTTACGCCAGCACTCATCCAGTCTGCGCATGGCATCACATCCGGTAGAAATGACTGCACCGCTTAAAAAATTAAATTTTCCTTCTCCTGCGAGCTGGAGCAGACATTTTGGAAACGTGCAGACATATGGCCCGTAATAGGTATCCCCGATTTCCATGCTTTCTGTGTTGATTCCCCGTATCCGGTAAGGCAGTATGCCTGCGGCATGAAAGATTTCAGGGGGCATGAACGAACAGGTATACCCGACGATCTTTTTACCGCTGTTCACCCAGTCTGTAATATACCGGTTGGTAATTCCGGATGCGGCTTCTTGAAATATTTCCATCATAGTTGAACCTCCTTTGGTTGCAACAAGGCGCAAATCGCTTCTCTTGCATTTTCAATTGCTGGTTCTTCCTTGTTTTCATCCGGCGACAGCCAGTCACATGCAAGTGTAACCAAATGGGGAAGAACGACTCGTCCAAGTGGTTTAAGGCTCTGGCCGATGTCGCCTATGATTCCGCTGACCGCATCCTCAACTTCATACAGATCAATACTGTCTACTACCTGGGAAATCATGGAAGGCAGCAGTTTGCGGTTATTTTTTCGTATTCGATTGATCAATAGAGAGGTTAAATTGACAATCTCGGCAATTTCAGCAAAATCCAATTGCGAAAGGGTTTTTGAGAAGGCATCGGATGTCTCTTTTTCCGGAAGATCGCAAACCAAGGCGGCTTTACGACTTATGTTTTTGATCGCAGGATTGTAGAGAAACTGTGAACGGCCAATAGACTCAAGTATGATTTGGGGGTTGTCTTTCAAGATTTTAAAGATCTTGGCGGAAACAGTCTCTTTCCCGGAAGCAAGTCCTTCGCGGGCCCGGAAAAGTTTTTCAATCTGAACGGCAGATGAAAAATCATCCAGAAAACCCGATATATCCCGGTTCAGGCCGGATGAGCCTGAATCACCGATCAGTGAGCTCCCGGTATCCAGTTTTCGAATCAGTTCGGCAAGCTCATTAACTGTCTGCCCGAGGTTTTTGGCGTCAATATCCCTCAAGCAGGAAAGAACAACATCGGCAACCAGGTCCGGAGCAAGGTTGTTGAATCTGCCGACACACTCATTGATTGTTTTGACCAGAATATTGGCAATGGTCGGCAAAAATGAGACCAGGAGAACGACTTTTGCCGGGTACTTCCAGATTGCATCATTGATCATCTTTATGGTTTCACCCGAGATATCGGACGCATAATTGAGGAGTTCCTTGAGCTCACCAAAATCAGTATTCTCAATCCATTTTGTGACACCGGGTTCTATGTTCTCTTTTAAAAAATTGGATGAACCCGATTGTGTACCGGATATCACTCTTGCCCAGGTCGTAATCACTTTGCCGGTTCTTCCGGAAAATATTCCGGAAATCAATTTGCCAAGAACTTTCTGTTTTTCTGTTGAAGGAAGGCTTTCCATCCCCTTTCCGATCTCATCTGCAAGATCAAAAAGCACATCCAGCATTTTGGGGAACTGGTCGGCCATATTTTGAATGATATCAGGATTTCGAAACAGTTTGGCCAGCTCACCCTGACCCAGAACATCCTCGGGTCTGGACAATCCGTTTTTGATATTTTTTCCAATGGCACGGGTTGTGATCTTTTTTGCAAAATTGTCATCTGCCCACGCATTGAGTACTTCCGGCACGGCATGGCCGATAATTGTCCGGATCTCTCTTGTTTGAATCAGTTCGGAGAGGAGCAGGGCGATTGGATCATATCCATTATTGTCGGAATTTTTCTTTTTGTGAATCCCTTGTCTGGGAAGTGGTTGCTGTTGTTCGGTATGCATTGGAAATCATCCCCCTTGTAAGGTTTTGGATCGGCAGTCTGATAATCCGTATTTTTTTTGATTATGCCGCAATATGTTTTGCCAGTCTTTTTCCAAGGGCTATGAGCGTAAAGGTAGGCGGCAGTCCCCATGCCTCCGGTATGACCGAACAGTCGCAGACATAGAGGTTTTCATATTTGGTTTTCAGGTTGGAATCCAAGATGTCGCCAACCTTGACGGTTCCGCCGGGATGAGCTGCTATATACCAGCTTTTAAAAATATCTTTGGCTCCGGCATTTTTCAGAATCTTTTTTGCCCGCTCATATCCTTTTAACAGTTTTGCCTGGTCATCTTTTGACAGGCTTTTCCGGACACCTTCATTATAGGTTACCCGACCACCCAAACTGTCCTTTGCCTTGATCATGATCTGCAGAGTGTTACCATGTGAAAATAGTTTGTGAAAACGGAAAACCTCGGCGGCAAACAACATGTAGAGGGTTCGGGGCACGGTCATGTCCGTCATGACATATCCTTCTTCTTCCATATGAATCCCGGTTGCCATGGGAAATTCCTTTCCGCCTTTCAGATCCTTAACCGTTCCCATTACCGCAATCAAAGGATCATAGAAGTAGTCATACCCTGCTCTGTATATTCCGCTTTTTCGCAAGATGACAGGTGACCCGATTCCGCCTGCTGAAAGAATGATTTTGGGTGCAAAAGCCTGAAAGGTAGATCCCCATTTTTTATATTCAACGCCTACAGCAATATTGTTCTCGACAATCACCTTCTGCACTTTTGCTCGGTTAATCAGCGTTGAACCGTTTTCAAGCGCCTGCTCAACATAGTTTCTGGCGTTCCATTTGGCGCCATAAGGACATCCGTAATCGCAGCGCCAGCAGCCTGTCTTGCATTTGTCCTGATAAACAAACTTGGGAAGTTTGTTCCAGTCATAACCCAATTCTCTGGCGCTCTGCATGATCCGTTTTGCTCCTGGGCCAATCAGTTCGTCTTTCAGCGGCTCGGTAGGAAGTTCTTTCCGAATCTCTTTGATTTCTTCGCTGATATCCAGGCCGTAGGATTTTAACATCTCAACAGGCGGTTCGAACGCGGTTGCGTAGAAGTAGACAGAACTGCCGCCGGTAGTGATTCCCCTGACCATGGCAAGTGCTTTATTGGTTACCAGAAGGCTTCTGCCGGGAATTCCTGCTGTAATGGCGGTCTGCCAGCTTGTCCCTTTTACGCGCCAGTTGTCACCCCATTCCAATATGAGGACTTTTTTATTTTTTTCTGCTAGTTCTTTTGCAACGGTTGCCCCCCCGGGGCCGGATCCGACAACGATAGCATCGTAAGCATTACGGAAGATTGTTGTATCCATGGTATTGCCTCCTGGATTTGTTTGATGTTAAGGACCAGCTTTTGTCGATTGTCGACAATTTATATTGTGTTTCATTTGTTGTCAAGAAAAAAAAACAGAAAAAAAGGATCTGGTTTTCAGACCTTAAAATCACCATGTTTGCCGATGCCTTTTGCAAAGCGATCTGCTCCGGCAAGGGTTTCTCCGCTGCTGATTACCTTCATTCCACGGTTGAATTCGTTTTGTAGTGCATCTTCAAGGGACAGGCTCCATTGCTCATATGCACTCATGCGGTCACTTCTCATGCAGGTTTGAGGGAATCCGGTTATCGTAGCTGCCAATTCTTCCGCTGCTGCGATCCCTTGCCCGTGACCAACGACCCGGTTTACCAGTCCGATGGAAAGAGCTTCATCCGCCTTGACCGGGCGGCCGGTCAGAATCAGATCCATGGCGCGGCTCATTCCTATCAGCCTTGGCAGCCGGATGGTTCCTCCATCGATGAGAGGAACTCCAAAACGGCGGCAGAACACACCCATGATAGCTGTTTCTTCCATGATCCTCAAATCGCACCATAAAGCCAGTTCGAGTCCGCCTGCCACAGCATAACCTGCGATGGCGGCAATTACCGGTTTGGATAATACCATTCGGCTGGGACCCATTGGGCCGTCTCCTTCTGCTGCCAAGGTATTGAAACGCCCCTCTGCTGCATTGGCAACGGCTTTCAGATCCGCTCCAGCGCAAAAGGTGTTTCCAGCCCCGGCCAGAATCGCTACATCAGACTCCTTATCTTCTTCAAAGTCCCGGAACGCATCAGCAAGCGCCTTGGCCGTGGGGCCGTCTACCGCATTTTTGACTTGTTCTCGGTTGATGGTGATCAAGCAGACACGGTTTTTTTTCTGAGTGGTTACAATCATGTTGCCTCCAATAATCAGCAGCCGAACTGCCTGGCCAGGTCCTGATATCTCAATTGGGTACCGCCGAAAATATCCAGGGCGCTTCCGACCGTAAAATCGATGTGTCCTTTTCCAAGTTCTTGAATTTGATTGATGTCATCCATTGAATGAATTCCGCCTGCATAGGTGATGGGAATCCCTCTCCACTTTCCAAGCAGCTCGACCAGGGGGATTTCAATTCCACGGCATTTTCCTTCCACATCCACCGCATGGATCAGATACTCATCACAGTATCGGGATAGCCTGTCCAGCAGACTGAAATCAATGACTTCCCGTGTAAATGTCTGCCACCGGTCGGTAACAATGACATAGTAGTTTTCCTTTTTCCGGCAGCTCAAGTCCAGTACCAGCCGATTTTTTCCAATGGAATCTGTAAGCTTTTTCAGCCGCTCCATATCAACGGTTCCATCATGAAATACCCATGATGTTACGATAACCGCAGAGGCTCCAGCTTCAATCCATTGCCGGGCATTGTCCAGATGAATTCCGCCGCCGATCTGCATTCCGCCCGGCCAGGCCTGAAGCGCTTCCTTGGCTGCTTTTTCATTGCCGGGACCAAGCTGAATCACGTGTCCTCCGGTCAGGTGATCCTGCCGATACAGGGATGCAAACCATGAAGCCGGTTTTTCAGCCTGAAAATTGGTTGTGGGGCTTTGGTCTGAACTGTCGGTCAGGGTGGAGCCGACGATCTGTTTGACAACACCCTGATGAATATCAATACATGGCCGGAAGCGCATGACCACTCCTTTTCTCCTGTTCAATTCCTTATTGAAAAAAATGCCAGATATTGTATGGAATAGTAAAAATGCCCAATTTATTCAAGTACTGATTCCTTATCCTTTTTAAAAAAAAGGGAGAATACAAAAATCTTGAACGAAAAAAATATCCAAAACGCCTTGTTGTTTTATGTCTTTTCCGTGATTCTTTCAGAAGCCACGCTAGGGAATCCGGATTTTCCCATTACCTTGTGGGCATTTCAAAAAATTTCCGTGTTTTACTGGAGTGGTCCGGTTCATAGTATTGGATTCTTGTGGCTCCTCTTCTGGGTGAAAAAACTGCGCAATAAATCCATCCTGTTTTCAATACTGGCTTCCGTCCTTTTTTTTCTGACCATGGAAACAGCCAACTGGTTTGTTTTTCAATTTTTTTCCTATGAACCATTTCTGTTCGGAGCGAAGGGATCGTTTACAACCATCATACTGCTTTATGTAATTCTATGTTCCGTCACTTGCATGATTCTGCGTCAGGATACAAAGTGGCAGTAGGTTGGGTAGAGCGGAGCGAAACCCAACAAACAATCGTGCTATAACAACAAGGTATGTTCCTTATTCCGGGTTTCATTTTCTGCCGTGATCCGGATGGCCCTTTTTCCGCTGACCGGGCACTCATGTTCACATGTACCGCATCCGATACAGGTTTCCGGATTTACAAACGGTTTTTGCAGCCGGACAAAAATTTCGATTGCACTGCCGGTTTCCGGCTGTATTTCCCAGGGCGGATTTTCTTCGATCTGAATGGAATCGTCACTGTTCCGGACAATCATTTTATATTCATTTTTGTTAGCCGTGGGAGCATGGATAAAATAATCGCCGGTTGCGTATTTGCCGGATTGCAAAACCCCTCTTTGGACAGTAAGGGTGCCGGGGGTGACGGTATGAATTCGCAGTTCACTGCTTAGCCAGACCTTCTCATAGGAGATGCGGGTATATATCGCCTTGGGGCTTACCGGGCAGTTTTCCTGGCAAACAATACAAGGCTTGTTCATGGCCCAGGGCAGGCAGCGGTTTCGATCTACAAAAGCGGTTCCGATCCGAATGGGACCTTTTGCGGAAAAATTATCTTTTCCCAGTTTTTCCGAAAGAAGGATGGGCCGGATGGCAGCCGTTGGGCAGATATTGCCGCAGGCAATGCAGGTCTGCTGGCAGCCGCTGGTTCCTATCCGGAAATTCAGCCTGGGTGTCCACACTCCTTCGATTCCAAACTCGAAACCAGCCGGCTGGATGATATTGGTGGGACAGATCCGCATACACTGTCCGCATTTGATGCATCTGTCTAAAAAAGAATTTTCATCCAATGCTCCCGGAGGTCTTACCAGGGTAGGGTTCCAGTTGGGGCCGACAGCGCCGCCCAGTCGAAGGATCGGTACCATCGCCATACCGGAAACAGCCGAAACAATCAGATCCCGACGTTCCATATCCGGCGCGGGAATTTCCCCGGCAACAGAGGGGGATACGGAATACTCCATCAAATCCTCCGGGCAGCAATGCAGGCAATTCATGCAAAGGACGCACTCACAGGTTCGGATCCGGCGGGAAGGCGCGCATGCACCATCACAATCTGCCTCACAAAGCTTACACTGGGTACACTTGCCAGGTTTTTGACCGATCCGCCGGATCGAATACCGGCTCAGGAGTCCGAATAAAGCCCCAAGCGGACAGACAAACCGGCAGTAGAACCGGGGGATCAGAAGATTGAGAAAGAGTGCGGTAATAAAGATGCCTCCGATGATCCAGGCCTGTTCATAATACCTTGCATTGGTGGAAAACAACAGGGCGGTTTTATCCATAAAAGGCAGGATTGCCAGATTGACAGACCGGTGGATCAGGGGAATCGGATCCAGCAAACCGGTCAGAAGGGAAGTGGTAAAAATTCCGTTCATATGGAGCAGACGGGTGATCACCATAAAAATCGCAACACTGATACTGAACAGCAGAAAGATTTTTACCGAATCCGTCATATGGTTGATTGATGCGGAAATCAGCAGGATCACAAGGGCTGTGACCAGCAGGGCAGAAAAAAAGAGAGGGGAACCCCATGGAGAGGATTGAACCAGGTTAATGGATTCTGCAGCAGCCGCCGTGAGCAGAAAAATGAGAATCCAGTATTTCAGGTATTGGGCTTTGTGATATTGGTTGATCTTTATTTTTTCCGGTGTTTTTTTATTTTTTTTCCCGAGATACCCCATCAACTGGTGAAGCGCTCCAAAGGGGCAGACCCAGCCGCAGAAAAAGCGGCCCAGCAGAATGGTCAGGACAACGGTTGCCATGCACCAGGCAAGGCCCTTGAACAGGGTATGGGTGGTCAGGAAGGTTCCGATTCCAACCAGGGGATCGAGTTGAAGGAACCAGTTTACCGGCCAACCCCGAAGCTGCAACCAGTGTTCTCCTAAAGTTGCAACCAGGCAGAACCAGAGAAACAGGATGCTGAAAAAAATCTGGGAAATTCTTCTCGTCAGAATAATGTTCATGCGTGTATCAATTTTAGTGAAGTATAGTCAGCTTGCCCAGCTCCGGCTTCTTCAGCTTTCCGGATAAATGGGAAATCCGCTGCTGTTTTTCCAAGCAGTGTCGCACCAAAAGAATCTGCGGCAACCTGATCCGTACTCACAATCATGGTGTCTGTCTGCTTGAGGTCGGACATAGATCCTCCGGTAGGGCCGTTGGTCATCATGGTAACGGTTCCGTCCAGGATGACCAGGGTGGGTTTTATCATCATGGCCAGCTCCTTGATGATGTTATGGATATCCTGGTGAAACACATTCCTTCTGCCACCTAAAACACCATACCAGTTCTTGATGGACATGCTGGCTCCGCTCCGGTGATGATCCTTGACCGGAGAGATGCCGATCACCTTTGTGACGCCAACAAACGGTTCATACAAAAAAGGCCAGTCCTTGATCAGGGTTCCTCCGGGTACGGTCATCTTTCTGAAAAAGCTGTCTTTGGGAAGGAATACCTCGGCCCCTGCTTGTTTGGCCGAAGTTTCGATTCCGGTCAGGGCAAAACAGCTTGCCGGATCATTGATGGGGTTATCCGTCACCCGCACCGAAGATGCTCCAGCCCGTAAACAAAGACGGGCGACCTCGCCAAGCAACAGGGGGTTCGTTGTCGCTGAAAGAACAGAAGGTGTTGCAAAAGCCGCATTGACTTTCAGGAGGACACGATCTCCTTTTTGGATAAAGGTTTCAATTCCGCCAAGGGCCAGCAGGGCTTTGTTCACGGTTTCAACCCGGTCTTTTCCCGTTGCGATCGCAATTTTGCCTGCCTGAGAAGGGATGGAAAAATCAGGCAAATCTATTTGATCATTCAATGTATCCAATGGTTTGGGGCCAAGGGCGTCATAAAATCCATATCCCATGCCGCAGGTAGCAGCCACACTGATCCCTGCTTTGGCGCATCGGATCATAAACTCTCTTCGGGTGGCCTGGCTGTGAATGGTCTGGTCTGTCATTGGGCTGCCTCACCAACACCTTTATATAGAGTGGTCGCCATGGACTCAGCCGCATCCTGACTTCCTGCCTCATGAACTCCTAGTAAATATCTGCCGGAAGTAAAGAACAGTTCATATGAACCGAATATTTCAATCAGCCTGGAATCCCCATGTTTTTGGATTAAAGGTATTTCTTTTCCACCAAAGGTTTTCAAAAAAGTCCCATATTCGTCAGCCAGCTTCCGGGCATTTTCAGAAGATCCCCGGTTGGACAGAAAGATCATGAGTTCCTTTCCATCAACCATGCACCGGGAGGTATAGACATTGTCCAGTTTGTCAAAGCCAAAGGCATTGGACGGAATCATGGAAATCCGGTCTGTGTCTGAACAGGTGTCCGGAAACAGGGAAATCTCGGAAAATGCGTCTTTGTCCGATGCCACGTTTTTGATAAAATGTTTCAGGAACGCTGTTATCAACAGCTTCATCTCCGGATTTACCTGTGAACCGATTACTTCCAGATAGAACGGCCCCTGAGCGAGAAAAAAAGCGTTTTCAGTCTGGTATGAAAAGTCGGACAGGCCGGTAGGCATTCCCCCTTCACGACGTTGCGTGCTGAAAACGGAAAACGCATTGGAAGCGGTTTCCATCTCATAGATAAAGGCTTCCATCCAGAGTTCAGGGTCATGGTCTGATTGAATCCGTTGGCAGAGAAGCTGTTTGAATCCTGCAGAAAGATACAGCTCCGCCTTTCCGTTGATTTTCTCAAACAAGGTGTCTGGCGTGAAAACCTCGGAAGGTGTCATGGGCTTCATGCCTGGAGGAAGGGAGATGGCAGCTTTTGGATCAGGCTGTGGAACAGATGCATCGATCTTATTTTCTCTGTTCACAAGATCCTGATGGGAAATGACCGCAGGGTTGAACTGAAACTGACGCAGGAAAATTCCAACGGCAACTCCAGCCAGAACCGTCAATATCAGAGCGCTGATCGCGGTTTCCTTCTTCGACACCTTCTGGATTTTTTTTTTCATACCGCTCTTATCCGGTCTATGCCAGCATGTCCGATGCTTTTCTCATCAGATTTCCGATCTCGATCTTCTGCGGGCATCGTCTTTCAGCAGAGGAAAAGTCAACTGCGGCAATCCGCTGCCGGATATCCTTTGGCATCCGGCTTACGATCGATTCAGAGAACTCCTTTTCTCCATATGTTTCCAGGTACATGAGATATCTCATGATATCACCAATCGGAACCTTTCCCTGGATTTCCGCCTCACAGATATGGGCGCAGCCGGCACAATATCCGGAACAGGTATCCATGGCATACTGATTCATCAGCTCCATATCTTTTGCAGCCAGGCTGGTTTTATTCAGCGCAGCGGAGATGTTGGACATGAGAATGGTTGAATTGGGCATCTGGGAACAGATACTGGCAATGTCCGGATTTTCCCAGACTGCTTTGAGTTTGGCCTGTTTATCCGTGAATCCTTTTTGGATAAATCGTCCGGCCATCTGTATCTCCGTATCCGAGCTGGTTTTAACCGATCCGCCGCCCTGGGTTTTCATGGCAGTGACACCGATTCCAGCCTCGATGCAGGCCTGGAGAGCCTCCTTCATGTCATTCTGGTGCATGAGCCGGAAGTTATAGGTGGTCATGATACCGTCAATCCATTCAAGTTTTGCGGCGCTCATCAGGCACGACTGCATATTCTGGTGGGTACTGAACCCGAACAGCCTGATTTTGCCCTGCTTTTTTGCATTTTCCGCCCACTTCCGGACCTTGTCGTTCAGGGGGTCTGTACTGCTCAGGGCATGCATGAAATACAGGTCAATGTAGTTAGTGCCCATCCGTTGTAAGGAAGTATCCAGCATCGAGGTCATCTCTTCCGTGTCCTGGGTATAGGCTTTGGATACCAGAAAGATTTTGCTGCGATCCTGGGGGTTGCTCTGAAAATATTTGCCGATCCCGGTTTCACTTACACCATTGCCATATGAATTGGCTGTATCCCAGTAAGTCACTCCGAACTTCATGGCCAGATTCAGGACAATCTGATTGGAGGGAATATCAAACATGCCGCCGAGGGAGAGAATGGAAACCTCTTTTCCGGTTTTACCGAACTTCCGGGTCGGAACAATCATGTTCTGGCTTGATTCAGCAACAGCATTCTGTTGAAACAGCGGCTGGGATGCAAGTGCGCTGACACCGACGGTTCCTGCGGTTTTTAAAAAAGCCCTTCGAGAACATCCTTTTCCCTTTGATGATGTCATAAAAATCTCCTTTATGTTGATTTATAAATACAGGTTCTTTTTCAGGTATGCACCGTCTTTTTCAAAGAAAATATCGACCTTTTCCATCAGCCTTTTTGCCTTTTCCTTGGTGGCTTCATTGGCAAAGGCTTTTTCCGGGAGCAGATCTTCAGGAGCCGTAATAATCTTGTTCAGGGTAGAGACAAAAAGCTCCCGATCCTGGGTTTGAACACAATAATATTTGGCAAACAGAAGATGCCAGGGTAAAAATTTTGATTCCGATATCTGAAACGCTTTGTCAAAATGAACTTTTGCAAGCTCGAGATCCCCGCCCATGTCATTGGACTTTACAGAGAGATAGGATCCGAATATAACATGAATCGCGCCAAAGTTAAAGTTCTCGTCAAGCTCCATCATCCGATCCATCATGGCAAGGACTTTTGGGCGGTCGTTCACAATGGACCCATCAATTTTCCATCCCAGTCCCAGGTAGGAGAGCCAGCTGTTTGTGGAAAAAAACAGGGCCCGTGCATCGTCCTTGGTGAGTTCTTTCAATCCTTTTTCAAATTCGTCATTTGAACTTGCCAGAGGATCTCCCATTGCCTCGTTTTGTTTTAGGGCCCGTAAAGCATAGTCCCGGGCTTTTTTATGGAGTTTTGCAGCCCGCCATTTATCAACATCTTCCACAAAAAGAAAAGCATACCCGCTGTAAGCTTCTGCTGCTCTGAGGAGAAGATCCCGGTTGTCCGGGGATGCTTCAATAAATCCGTCAAGCTGGATCAGGCTTGCCGGCATGGCCTGGCGTACGGTTTCCACATCCTTGTTTTGATTTGTTGAAATACTCATTTTTTCCATGATCGGTTTCATGTTGCTGATCATCATTTCTGTCCGTGCTGCACTGGTACAACCCATGAGCATGATCGCCAAAAGAGGCATCAGTAAGGTCTGCTTTCGAAACTTCACCATAGAACTCTCCTTTTTTTCTGTGTCAACGGTTATCCCTTCACAACCGGTTTTTTCCAATTCCTGGTTTTGGATCAGGCGGCAATTGATTTTTGCGCATATGCCCGGCCGGCACCGGTATGACGATATTCGAGCAAGTTCTGTCTGTTGATGATCACAAATTTTTGATACGTGAAAGTTGTTAGGTTTCAATATCAGGAAATATTTTAATATTCAAGAGGATCGGATGATAATTAACCGGATGCTTATACAGTGGGATTGTTTTCACAGGCTTTGTTCAGATCTTGAGCCATTTTTGAAAGATCATTGGTTGCCGTCAAAATTTCAGAAACGCCTGCTTTGGTTTGTGTCACGGATGTTACAAGTCTTTTTATACTTTCCAGGGTTTCCCCGCTGCCACCAGCGCCCATTCTAACGCGGCTGGCGATCTCTTCTGCGGAAGTTGTCTGTTTCTCAATGGCTTTTGAAATTTCATCCTGAATACGGGTCATACTGGAAATTATCTTTGATATGGCTTCGACTTTTTTAAAGACTTCCTGGAAATAAGCCTGATTAATATTGATTTTTTGATCAATCTCTTTGATTGCCTGAGCAGTTTGCCGGGCCAGTGTTTTGATTTCATCCGCCACAACAGCAAACCCCTTACCAACATCACCGGCTCTTGCTGCCTCGATTGTGGCATTCAGTGCCAGCAGGTTGGTCTGCTCGGAAATATCCGTGATGACTTCAGTAACCTTGGAGATGCCATTTACACTGATCCGCAGTTTTTCAATGAGAGCTGTGGATTCATCTGCCATGGCAACAGCCTCGTTGGTAACGGAAGCCGCTTTGCCGGAGTTGTCATTCATGTCCAGAATCGACATGAATATGTTCTCAACACCGGATTCAATGTCTTTAAACAGATTGATCGCCTCTAACGCTTCTTTTTGAAGGGCCTCTGCCTGAGAGGATGTTTCGGTAGCCTGGGTATCAATCAGCCGGTTAATCTCATAAAGCTTGTGGGACGATTCAAGGAGTGAGTGAGCACTATTTTTGATTTCGGCAAATATTTTCTCTTTTAAAATTTCCAGCTTTTTTTTCAATTGTTCCTGGATTTCCAGCGCATCTTCAGATGCTTTTTTTGCATGAATTAATTCTCTCTGTTTTTTTTTAAACTCATCGGACACAAGCGCAATAAAAATCGTTACAAGGAAAAACAGAATTGCATAGAATAGTTCCAGACCGAAATTGCCTTTCTGGTTCATGTAGGTGATGGTCGAATAGGAAGCGCCAACATAGATGCCGAATATCAGAATGGATAAAGCAAAAGACTTTTTGAAGTCCGAGGAAGAGAGTAAAAACACAAATGCAATCAGGGCAAAGAATAGCGCAGATAAACGGATTTCATTGAGGATCAGGACCATGAAAAAATAAATCCCTATCCAGACACTGAATTGCAGAAGGGTCGTTTGATTGACAAACCGGATAGTATATTCTTTTTCATCTTTTACATGAAAAATGTACAGGATGGTGAGTGTCAGTACATAGGCAGACAAACCTAAAATCACTAAGCTTTTAAATGAATAACTGGTAAACCCCATTGCTTTTGCAATGATCATGGAGATGATTGGTATTGCATATCCGACCAGCGTGTATGACGTGTTTTGAATCATCGTTTTTTTCCAGCGGGTTTCCTTATGTCTTTACCTGCTTTACAATCCCTGGATAAGCTGATACATATAATTTATATCAAGTTCCCGTATCAGTTATGAAATTCATCGGCTGATGCTGTATTCAGAATTTCGGATTTCATTACAAAATCATTGCGCGAGCCTATCGAAAATGAGGTGATCAATGACGGAATGTGTTCTATATGATAATGCATTGGATCATTTGCTGGAGCTGTTGAAGCTTGAAAAAATAGAAGAGAACATTTTCCGCGGTGACAGCCAGGATCTGGGCTTTGGAAATCTTTTCGGCGGGCAGGTTCTGGGACAGGCGCTGTCCGCCGCCTCCCAAACCGTTACACCGGAACGGGGTGTGCACAGCCTGCATGGATATTTCATGAGACCCGGTGATCCGACCAAATCGATTGTCTATCAGGTCGACTGCATCCGGGATGGTAAAAGCTTTACAACCAGGCGGGTGGTCGCCATTCAAAAAGGCCAGGCCATTTTTTCCCTGTCTGCATCTTTTCAAATCCAGGAAGAAGGTTTTGAACACCAGGCATCTCCTCCTGACGTTCCCGGCCCTGAAGGGCTTCCGTCGGAAATGGAAAGAGCGATGCGTGTAAAAGATAAAATTCCGGTCTCAATCCGCGATAAAATATTGTGTGTGAAACCGATAGAGATCCGGCCGGTAAACCCGATCAATCCGTTTGCGCCTACCAAAGAAAAACCGGTTCGATACACCTGGTTCAAAACCATCCATAAAATGCCGGATGATATTTCCGTGCATAAATATTTATTGGCATATGCCTCTGATTTCGGGCTGGTTGCCACCGCGCTGTATCCCCACGGCCACACATTCTGGGAGCCAGCCATGCAGGTCGCAAGCCTGGATCATGCCATGTGGTTTCATCGTGACTTCCGGATTGACGAGTGGCTACTGTATGTCATGGAAAGCCCCAGTGCAAGCAAGGCAAGGGGGCTTACGCACGGCAATATTTTCACCCGAGACGGGCGGCTGGTCGCTTCCACCACCCAGGAGGGTCTGATCCGGTACCGGCCCAGGAAATAGTATTCGTTGCAATGACCTTTGCCTGTTTTTTTTAAAAGTATAAATTGAAAGCGGTTTTCAGAATCATGACGAAACCACGACACTAAAGGGGTTGACAACCCACCTGTTTTATGATTATTTGAACAAATGAGTCAATCATTCAAAAATTCAAAAAACGACAAAGAAGCAAAACTGCACGAGATCCTTCAGGTTGCCCTGAAGATGTTTGCCCGGTATGGGTATAAGAAAACCACCATTGAAGATGTTGCGCAGAAAATGGGGATGACCAAGAGCAATATCTATTTTTATGTGGCCAACAAGAAAGATCTGTATGAAAAAACCGTTGGAAATGAACTGATCCGCTGGAGGGACACTGTCGGCCGTGAGATCGAACAGGTGGAGGATATCGCGGAAAAATTCAGGGCTATGGTATCCAGGGCTTTTAAATACCTGTTCTCTCATAAGGATCTTCATGCAGTTGTTTTGAATGACCCAGGGATTTTTACCCTGTCGAGGGAGCAGGATCGCTTTCTGGAAATCAATCTGGGTGCCATGGAGTTGATCCGGGTTGTGTTGCAGCAGGGAGTGAGCCAGGGGAGGTTTTATCCGGTTGACATCGATGTGACCACCGAGTTTCTGTTTTCGATCTATATCACGTTCCTGATCAAGACATCGGTTGCTTCGGAAACGCAGTCTATCTCCCGGATGGTTGAGGCTGGAACGGAACTGATATTACGGGGTTTGTGCGCCCCTGATTTTGCCAAAAAAAGATAGGGAAATTTTCATTCTTTTGCAATCTCAGGTTTATGTCCGACAGGCGCGGCAGTCATAACAACATCAACGATCAGGAGGAATGAACCATGACGGAAGCAAGCATTCAAGCACTCAACGGGCTTCGGGATCTTACCATGCTCAAGTGGTATGTGATCCCGTTACTGGCAATTGTTTTTTACATCTATACCTCTGAAATGAAAAAAGCCAAAGAGACCGGAAACTGGAACGCGATTCTGGCCGGACTCACGGTCTTTGGAATGGATTTCATCAATGAGACCTGGAACGGCTGGGTGTTTCACTTGACCGGACGATCCGCCTTCTGGACCACGCCGGGAGACACTGCCCTTCGAACCATGATCGGCTGGAACATTGAAATCATGTTCATGTTTGCCATCTCCGGCATCATCTACTACAACACCATTTCCGAGGACAGAGAGGAGAAAGTCCTGGGCATTCCGAACTGGTGGTTCTGGGCAATCGGTTACTCTGTTTTCTGCGTTTTTGTGGAATGTGTACTCAATTACGGCGGTCATTTGGTGTGGGAATATTCTTTCTGGAATCGAACCTTTGCCGGTGTGTGGCTGATTTTCCTGTTCGGCTATTTACATTTTTATGTGGCTGCGTTATTGGTGGTCGGTATGAAGACCTATAAAAATAAAATCATTACGATCAGTTGTATCTATCTGATCGCAATCGTCGGCAATATCTTAGGGCTGGGTGTGTTTGGCTGGACCTATTAGATCAGAGATCAGGAGGTTGATGATATGAGCAAAATCAAATGCATTGAGATGTACCATGTCCGGATTCCGCTGGATAAGCCATTTTATCCAAGCTGGATTCCAGGGTATCCATCCATTGATAACCGTTTTGATCTGGTTCGTATCATCACCGACTCCGGTGTGGAAGGGTTTTCCGCAGGGCCGGCCATTGCATCCGAGCGAAAAGGCCTGGGATATCTGATCGCACCCTATCTGATTGATCTGGACGCGACAGATATGAATTTGATCCAGCAGCGGCTTCGTGAAGTTTCCTATCTGGGTGTCCGCGCCAACTGGATGGAGCCCGCATTCTGGGATATCAAAGGCAAACTGGAAAACAAACCTGTATTTGAACTTCTGGGGGGAAAGGCCGAGCCGGTCGCCTTGTATGCGTCAACCGGCGAAGTCAAATCACCGGAAGCACGGGTGGAAGAGGTTCAGCAGCGGTATGAGGAAGGCTTTCGAAGCGTAAAACTCCGGGTTCACGATTTTCAGATCGAAAAAGACATTCAACAGGTGGAAGCAGTTGCAAAGGCCATAGGCGACAAGATGAAGATCGGCGTGGATGCCAATCAGGCCTGGCGTGTAACCATAGTGAGCGATGCGCCGCTGTGGGATCTTGCCCGCGCGAAAAAATTTGCAGACGCCTGCGCGGATTTGGGGGTAGCCTGGCTGGAAGAGCCGCTTCCCATGGATGCCTATGAAGACCAGATCGCCCTGAGCGCGTACAGCCGGGTACCGATCAGCGGAGGGGAGATTCATACCAATGGTCTGCCGGAACTCAAGATGATGATCGAGAGAAGATGCTATAACATTTTTCAGCCCGATGCCATCATGACCGGAGGTATTTCCCAGACCATGGAAGTGGCAAGGCTCTGCCGGGAACATAATCTTATCTATACTCCTCATACCTGGACAAACGGTATTGGTTTTGCCGTTAACCTTCAGATGATGCTGGCCAGCGGTTTCAATGGCGTAAAACCTCTGGAGTATCCTTTGAATCCGCCATCATGGATTGTGGAAAAGCGGGACGGATTGCTTGTGGAGAAATTTCATCATGACCGCGGCATAATCCATCCCCCGACATTGCCGGGCCTGGGCTTTGAAATCGATTTTAAGGATTTGAAAAAATACGGGAAGCGGTTTTTCCGCATGGGAAGGCTCGGACTCAAGATCTATGCGGTCCGGGACAAGGGTCTGAAAACAGCCCTGGAGATCGATCGCAACCGGAAACAGTTCGGGGTTGGCGCAAAAAGTAGGAAGTAAACCAAGACACCCCCCAAGGCCCTCAAGGGGGAATTTATAAGTTGGCATCCCAAATGCGATTACCCTGGGAAGCAAAAAAAATATCCGTGTTTTTTCGAGGTACTATGTAGTGAATGCTTTTGACAGCACCTCTGCAGCAAAATCAAACGACATGGGTGTGGAACTCATGGAAATTTTTTCGATCCGGAAGGTTTGAAACTTCATGCCATCCATGTTCCGGCTTGGGGGTTTAGATGCAGCGGTATTAAACAGTTCCATCTGCTTGTGGGACTGCCGGTTATTCTTTTTTTTCAACAAATGTACGCTCCTGCTTTTGAATCCTCTGATCTATTCCACTCCGCCTGCGCCAGTTGGTTCTTTTTTCTTCGCCGGGCGGCGCTGCCGGAACCTGGAACCGTCTGTCCTTTAACCGTCTTCTGCCGCCTCGATCATCCTGCTGCTGTCGGATAGCTGATTGTTTCATGCAATCCTCCTGGTTTTGGTTTGATTTCTGTTCCGAACCCGGGACTCAGATGGAAGGTGGAGGAAAAAACATGGAAAAAACAGAAATATCGTTTGTGCAGTCAGCGCAATATATGAGAATATCGTCCGGATCAGAATGATCTTGAGATATCTTATTCAGGATGTCAACAGGAAATGATTGAACTTTTGGGAATAGATTAAAAATAAGGATAGATAACAAAAATGACAGACACAACAGAACAGAAAAAAAACAAGCCCATGCCTCTTTCCGGGATTAAAATACTGGAATACGGTGTTTTTCATGCCGGCCCCGGCGGTACGGCGATTCTGGGAGATCTTGGCGCAGACATCATAAAAATTGAATCCGGTTTCGGAGATCCGGAACGGTACTGGACCAAAGTAGCGGAAATCGACATGGCCATGCCGAATGGTGAAAGCATCATGCACGAGGTTTCCAACCGGAACAAAAGGGGCATTTATCTGGATATCACAACTGAAAAGGGACGGGAGATTTTTCTCCAGTTGATCCGGGAATCGGATGTATTCCTGACAAACCTCCGGAAAACAACCAAGAAAAAGCTGGGAATCGATTATGAAACCCTTTCAGCCGTCAATCCGAAGATTATCCATGCCAATGTTTCCGGATACGGGCCGGAAGGCCCCATGAGCAATATCGGCGCCTTTGATCCTTTGGGGCAGGCGCGGTCCGGGTTGATGTTTGCAACCGGATCATCCGAGCCTTCCATGCTGCACCTGGGCGTTCTGGATCAATCCACGGCCATTGCCGCCAGCCATGCCATTCTGACCGCTCTTCTGGTCAAGGAAAGACAGGGGATCGGCCAGGAGATTCATGTCTCGCTATACAGCACAGCCCTTTGGATGCAGCATCCCAACATGATGCTGTCTTCGGCGCTTTCCGTCAATCCCTGCGTAACAGGCGTCCGGACACATCACTCTCCGCTTCGCAACCGTTTCCAGTGCAAGGATGGAAAATGGATTATCGGAACCCACCATCCAGAGGAAAAGTACTGGTCGGTTTTTTGCAAAGCCATGGGCAGGGAGATGCTTCTGAAAGACAGGAAATACACGGATGAAGCAGCCAGGCCAATGACCAGTCCGGAGCTGATTGAGATGTTTGATGCGGATTTTCTGAAAAAAACCAGGGATGAATGGATGGAGGTGTTTCAGCCGCTTGGACTGATGTTCTGTCCGGTACTGCATGTAACGGAAGTGGAACATGATCCCCAGGCGATTGTCAACGGGTATGTGGTTCCCTATGAACATCGCAGCCTCGGGAAGATCAACATTCCGGGATATCCCATCCATTTCAGCGCAAATCATGTGGGAACAAGGTTCTCCGCTCCGGGAATCGGCGAGCATACCGCTGAAATCCTGAAAGAGATCGGATATGGTTCCGGGGAGATCGAGGCGCTGAAAAAACAGGGCGTTGTAAAATAGAACCGGAGATGGATCTGTATGACCTTTTTTGATCAGATACCGGCACTGATCCGCCTGTTCATGGTTTTTTCCATTGTGATTGTTTGTGTCCGGAAAAATCTGTCCCTCGGCAACGCCTTTTTTCTGGGCGCCGTCTGCATGGGGGTGTTTTTTGGGTTGAGTCCCTGGGCCATGGGCAGATCCATGTTATTGTCTGTAATATCTTCACAGACCCTGGCCTTGGCGGTAATCGTATCCCTGATTCTGGTACTGAGCAATTCCATGGAGACCACCGGGCAGATGAAGAGGCTTCTTGCAAATTTCAAGGGGTTGATCCGTCATTCCAGATTGAATATTGTGGTTTTTCCAGCTCTGATCGGTCTGCTGCCCATGCCTGGCGGCGCGGTGTTTTCCGCTCCCATGGTAAAGGAGCTGGGTTCCAATTCAGATTATTCTGCGGCAAAACTCAGTTTTATCAACTACTGGTTCCGGCATATATGGGAGTACTGGTGGCCCTTGTATCCCGGTATCCTTCTGGTTATTGCTTTGGCAAAAAGCACCAGCCTGATCTCCCTGATGCTCTACCAGGGGCCTTTAACCTTGTTTGTATTGTCTGTCGGATATTCTTATCTTACGGAAGATCCATCTTCCCGGACACCGGAATCGGCTGATCCGGAAAAACAAAGCATGATCCCGTTTTTCAGAGAACTCCTTCCCGTGATGATCGTGATTGTTGCCGGGATCGGGCTGGGCGGAATTTTTTCATGGATATCTCCCGGCTGGGTTCTGGGAAAGGAAGCTGGACTGATTGTTTCACTTTTTGTTTCCATATTTCTGGTCTGGCAATCCAACCGGATGACGGTTCAGGAGATAACACACATTATTTTCAATCCCCAGACCCTGAAAATGGTATACATGATTTTCAGCATCCTGGTGTTCAAAGGTATGCTGGAGGACGGCAGCGCCGTGGAGGCGATTTCACGGGAGCTGACATTTCTGAAAATCCCCCTGGTGCTGATTGTCGCCATTCTCCCGTTTCTAGTAGGACTGATTACCGGAATCACCATCGCGTTTGTAGGAAGTTCATTTCCCATCGTGATTCCATTGATCGCATCCCTGGATCCAGGGGCCAATATCTATCCATACATCATGCTGGCCATGGTTTTCGGATTCAGCGGCGTACTGCTATCTCCGGTGCACTTGTGCCTGATTCTTTCCAATCAGTATTTTGAATCATCCATGGAGTCGGTTTACAGTCACCTGTGGAAACCCTGTGTCTATCTGATGGCAGCCGGTTTTGGATATTTCTACCTGCTGCGGTTTTTAGCAATTTAATTTGTTACATATTACTACTGTTTCAGATCAAGGAAGGAAAGAAGGAATGAATCCATCAAAACAGAAATCCAGCTTCAGCCTGAATCCGCTATGGCAGTTCATGAGAAAGACTTACGGTATGGAAGAGGCGTTCAAAAGTTTCGGCCCATATCAGGGCGCATCCATTTCCCCGAGAATTGTGGATTCCAACACGGTTGAAGTCACCATGCCCCTGGTACCCCTGAACACCAACTATGTGGGCACTCATTTCGGCGGCTCCCTCTACTCCATGTGCGATCCGTTTTTCATGTTCATCCTGATTGAAAACCTGGGAGAAGACTACCTGGTCTGGGATAAAAGCGCCCGGATTGAATTCCATAAACCCGGAACCGGAACTGTCCGGGCATTGTTCCATATCCCGGATTCGGAGATCGAGGAGATCCGGAACATCGTAAAACAGAGCCGGAAAACCATCCGGAATTACGAGGTGAATGTCCTGAATCAGGATAATGAAGTGGTTGTGACAGTTTATAAGGAGGTATACATCCGTTCGGTCTGATTCCGATATTCCGTCAGATCGCGGGGTTGTTTTCTGGAGTCACTTTTTTCTCATGTGATTGATAAAGCATGACCACAGCCAGGCAGGCCTTGTAGGAGGACGCCGAGGATATTTTGGCCTTTGAGGAAAGAACCCGGCTTGGAAGGATTTTGAGTCCATTTCAAAAGAGCAATCAAAAATATTCTTGAAAAGATCGAATCTCTGTCAACAAACTCAAGGCCAAATGGTTAACAAAAACGGAGTGGCCAGGACGGTATGGTCTTCGCCAAGGCTGCCACGCCCTTGGATCTCTTGAACACCAACTCTGGAGGCACTCATTTTGGCGGCTTTCTCTCTATGTATAGGAAAATCATGAAACCGTATGATTTCGAAGACTTCATCCTGCAGTTTCCGGTCATTTTATGTTGACATAATACGAAGGAAATGATTCTGTTCAGAACAGTTACTGCTGACAAGGCAGGGGGCTGTTCATCGGGTAATACAATATGCCAAACGTTTCTTTTTTTCAGGCGATTTATTACGAAAAATTGAATGACTTAATATCAGGGCTAATATGCGTGAAAAGCCCAGGGAAAATTGACCTGACAATCAATGGTTAGGCCTTCCATGAAATAAGGATATATATGCCAACTGGCAATCAAAGAAATAATCTTTGCCCATGTGGAAGTGGTAACAAATTTAAAAAGTGCTGTATGAATAAGAAACAGAGAAAAGTTTCTATCACGATGGACATGGGTCAACCAGTTGCCCCAAATGGTTTAAGGCTATCAGCTACAGGTTCCATAGAATTGCTAAAGGATGGTCTTCCTTTATCACCCGTTGACGTATATCACGACATCAATTTTGATAGGGAAAAGGGACCTAAAATATTAAATAAAACACCTCTCAATCCTAATAAGTTAATCTTTGACCCGAATATCGTATTGCAAAAGTTCGATAGGATTTTTGCAATGGATACAAATACGAAGACAAACAATGGCGAAATCATCTCAGTTAGTTGTGTAGTGCTATGTAAGTTGACAAGTCATAATGAAATGGTATTCGCAGAATATGCCCCAATCCATTGTTTTGAGTTTAGAAATATACAGAACCAAATTGAAAATGTAGCTTGGACGAAAGCTTTTCAATTAATGACAGCAACTCCGTATCATTATAATTTTTCAAAAATTGGATTTATTGTTGATTCTGATCTTGGGAATATTCCAGCGTATAATAATAGAACTAAAGCTATCTATGCTAATTATTATCTACCCACAAATATAGAATTAATTTATGCAAGTGCAGATATAGGGAAAGAGTATCTTGCTAATAGGCTAATTTCACTATGCGATAAAGAAGCAACAAAATTATTAGAAAATATTTTATCGAACAAAGTCGCAAATGATAATTTGCATGAAGTAAGTAATGAATCGTATACACATTTTAGGTTCTGGAACCGCTAATAGGGCCTAACCACGGCATCGTGTGCAACGGCAAAAAAGCCGCCGCGTTCACATGCCGACCGTTAGTTGCTTATTAAAAGGAGGACCAATGAGTGACAACATATCAGTTTTCTCCTCACCCGGCCTGAAGGATGTCGTCCAAGACATGCGAGACTTGCTGTCGCAGAGTCGGCTTGCACTTTTGCTGGGAGCCGGTTGCAGCAAGAGCGCAGGGCTTCCCTTGATGCCAGAGCTTACAGAGAATGTTTTGGGTCATAAAAAGATCGGCGACAAAACCAAGCAGCTTCTTGACAAGGTTCGCGAGTTGTTTTCCGGAGCGCAATCCGCCACTATCGAAGACTACATGAGCGAAATCGTTGATCTCCTCTCTATTGCCGAAAGACGCACCCGTCGCGGAGCAACTCAGTCTAAGGTTTCAGCGGGAGATCAAGAAAGAGACGCGGCTGAACTTCAATTCGCGCTCGATGAGATCAAAGGAGCCGTTTCTTCTGCTATCGGTGACAAGGAAGTCAACGTCGCGACGCACCAGCAATTCATCAGAGCAATACACGGTTCATTGCAGGCGGGCAAGACGGGCAGAGGCGTCGACTATTTCATTCTCAACTACGACACGTTGATTGAGGATGCGCTGGGACTTGAGCGAGTGGTCTATTGCGATGGTTTCACCGGTGCGGCAACAGGTTGGTGGGAGCCAAGCACATTCAGAACCGACGGGAAGGCAGCCCGTGTCTTCAAGATTCATGGTTCAATTGATTGGTGTCTGCTGAAAGATGATTCTCTGCCGAGGCGGATTCGCTCCGGAATCAAGACCGATTCCGTTAGAAATCATGTTCTGATCTACCCCGCTGCGACAAAGTATCAGGAAACCCAACGTGATCCGTTCGCACAGATGTTGCATTACATGCGTCAGAGCTTGTGTCCGGAAGAGGGCAAAGAAATGGTTCTGGCGATTTGCGGGTATAGTTTTGGTGATTCGCATATTGACTTGGAAATTGAGAACGCCTTGTACCAGTCCGAAGGCCGGTTGACCGTTGCGGCGTTTGTTAGCACTGATGAGCCTGAAGGGAAACTGCGAGACTGGCTGAGTGATGCCGCAATTTCCGATCAAATTCGGGTATATGCTAATAAAGGTTTCTTTCATGGGAAAAACGAATCTAAGCAAGATGCTGAGTTATCGTGGTGGAAATTCGAGATTCTTGCACGGCTGTTGGGAGGAGAACGATGAAAGCAAACAGAAATCCCAATGAGCCGATTTCCAATTTGGAAATTGGAGCCGTCATCGAAGTAGATGGCACGCACATTGTTGCGGAACTCGACCCGAAGATTACCGAACTCACCCGCGTTTATGGTGGCATTATTTATCCGATTGGGCAATTCGGCTCGATCATCAAAATTCATTTTGGCGCAAGGTTGATATTCGGCTATGTGGGGCGGCTCCGCATGAAATCCGAATATGAACGTGAGAAAGGGCTTACCCCGGAATCTGGCGGAACCGCGCGCATTATTGAGGCTGATCTATTCGGCGAAGGCGAATGGACGTTCGACAATACAGAATGGAAATTGGACTTTGAGCGCGGTGTCACCACCTTTCCTTTACCGCAACAAAAAGTTTACCTGACACCTCGTACCGAGTTGGGTTTTATCTATGGAGAAGGAACCGGCCCGACTATTCTTCTTGGTGAACATGTCGGCTCTGGGGGAACGCCTTGCTACGCAGAAATGAACGATCTTCTTGGCAAGCACACGGCCATATTAGGATCAACCGGTGCAGGGAAGTCGGGAACGGTTGCCGCCTTTCTTCATTCTATTCTTGATCGAGGCAAAGACGCCAATCATTCGAAGTGGCATCCTCAAATCGTCGTTCTCGATCCACATAATGAATACGGCACGGCGTTCCCAAACCATGTGAGGTTATGCACTGATGAGGACTCGCTTCGTCTCCCATACTGGCTTTTGAATCTTCAAGAAACAATCGGTCTGCTTATTGGGAAAACAGAATTCGTGGCCACTTCCCAAGCCAATATTGTTAAGACCGCCCTATTGGCAGCACGGCGTGATGCCGCACAGACGGTAAGCCTCAAGGCCGAGAAAATAAATGTCGACTCACCAGTACCTTATACTATTGATCGATTCATTCACCACATCAAAAACAGCACAGACATGCCAACCCAAGCCAGCAAGCAAGACTCATGGAACTCGATACTCAACAAGATGGAGGTGCTAAAGAATGATTCGCGGCTCGCGTTCATGATGAAAGAATGGGACGGTACTGCCGATCCCTTGCTCAGTATTGTTAAACAGTTCATTGGTGACAGTGATCCCATCCGAATCGTGGACTTGTCGGGTGTTCCTAACGAGGTAGCTGGCGCGACTAGTTCTGCGATTGCGCGAACATTATTTTCCGTGAAGCTTTGGCAGACACGAGAGGAGCGGGAAAGCAACCCAGTGCTACTTGTCTGCGAGGAGGCACATCGTTATGTGCCTAACAGGGGCGAGGCGCAATACGAGGCCGCGCAGGATGCGATTAGAAGACTCGCCAAAGAGGGGCGCAAATACGGCATCGGCCTGATGCTTGTTTCCCAGCGCCCGAGTGAGGTTGAGGCGACCGTGTTGTCCCAGTGCAATTCATGGATTGTCTTGCGCATTACGAATGATTCGGATCGGAGTCATGTGCAAGGAATACTACCTGATTCACTTTCCGGATTGACGAAGGTACTCTCGGGGCTTCGTCGACGCGAAGCAATCTTTGTTGGGCAGGCAGCTGTCTTGCCATCACGAATTCTCATACGTGATTTGGTGGAAGATGGGAAACCGCTTCCGCGGTCACAGGACATAGATTTTGACAATGGTTGGCAGTCCGATCCGATAACGGATCAACGCTTGGCACAAGTTGGAAAGCGATGGCGGTTGCAGAGTCGGCAAGTTAAAAATGAATAAGCCTAATTAGATCAACCTGGCACAGGGGATCAGTCCGATTTTTTTCTTCATCTGCATAGGCCCGGTGCAGGTTACCTAAAGCGTTAGCACATAGGAAAATCCTATGATTGAAAATATTATTGCATCAATTATTGCAGCATTTATAGTTGCTGTTTTTGCTGCTATGTATAGATATACTTGGGTTGGAGCTTTTATTGATCTGGTATTTGTTAGCATCGGATACTCTGCTTTGCGTCGAAAGTCCGGAAGTCCAACAACAATCAAGGATTTTCGAAAACGTCTTCTTCGTTTATTAATTTCTGATCAGTCTCTTGTTGGATTCCATAAGGGACAATTTGGAAAGTCTGCATCTCACGCCGAATCGAAAAAATGGCAGACTCAAGGAACAAAAGAAAATATGAGTCTTAAACCGAGAATGTACCTCACTTTCTGGCCGATACTAATGCTTCTACGACACGGGTGTGCAAAACGTTCTGTGTCATTAGCTCAAGCAAGCATTTACAATCTTTACCAAAATAAGAGGATCTATGTTGCACAGTCTGCATCCCCAAATATGTCTCCTGTCAGGGAACCTGTAATTGTTTCATACAGACACTCAATGGCAGGAGCACTAATATTATCGGTAGCCGAACCATGGAATGAAATAACTCGTTCTGTTGTCGATGCAATGTTAGACCCCAAAAACGCATGGCAAAAAAATGACGGAGGCTGGCGACAGGTAGCGGACGATTTCAATAGTTCAGATCTTTGGGCGAGTGCTTATGCAACGAAATTGCTGGATAAGTGCTTAGCTGCCAACTCACCGTTTTCGTCAGAAGAGCGGTCCCGTGCCAAAGACCTCATTTCCTCAACACTTGAATTCATAGAAGCCCGATGGAACAAAAAACACTGGTCCTTTGGAAAATTAACTTCAGAAGAAGCAGCACCAACACTCTATATCGATATTGTAGAAATCCTAAAAAAGTTCAAACCTGAGTTAGACAATGAATGTCGACTGGTATTCTTGTCTTGGCTTAGTTTGGGTGGTGATTTGAGCGACACCTATCGACAAATCTTGAGTGATATACCTGTAGAACAACTATATGCACGAATGGCCTATACCTTCTATCTTGGAGAGCCTCATTCCAAGGTATGGAAAGTGCTGTTCGAGAGGTTGGCACAAGGGGATTTGTCAAAGCTTCTGTCTTCAGATATAGCGTTTGCAATTGATATGAGTTATGGCTACACGGAAGATGCTAATAAGAAAATTCAGCCGACCTCTTTCGTCGGTGGCTGATTTATTGGGAATTCCGGGGACATCCATGATAAGTATTGTCAAAAGACAAATTATTTGATTTGGGAAAAGCATGGCACGAATTGCACGAGCGGTTGCTCCAGGTTTCCCGCATCATGTGGCTCAACGAGGAAACAAGCGGCAACAGACATTTTTCAATGATGAAGACTACATCTCCTATCTGGAATTGATGTCAGAGTGGTGTGCAAAGTATCATGTGGAAATATGGGCCGTATTGCCTCATGCCGAACCATATCCATCAGATCGCGGTTCCTGAGACAAAGGATGGATTGAATTCTGCCATTGGTGAAGCGCACAGGCGGTATACCCGGAGGGTAAATTTCCGGGAAGGCTGGCGAGGCCATTTGTGGCAGGGCCGGTTTTCATCATTTGTCATGGAAGAGCGACATCTGCATGCATGCACCAGGTATGTGGAGTTGAATCCGGTTTGGGCGGGTCTGGTAAAGAAACCGGAAAAATGGCCCTGGAGCAGTGCCGGAACTCATACGAAAGGCCGGGATGATGTTCTGGTGAAAGCAGATTCATTACGGAGAATCATCGGCAGCAACTGGAAATAGTTTCTGGCTGTTGACTCACAGGAAGCTGAAATGGAGCTGTTCCGGAGACATGAACGAACCGGTCGCCCTTTGGGGGAGGATCCTTTTATCGATAAAATGGAACTCCTTTTAGGATGCAGATTCAAGCCTCGAAAGCCGGGGCCGAAAGGCAGGGTGGAAGACAAGTAGGAGATCCCCCAATTCGAGGAAGTTTAAAAAATTTATAAAAACATGACATCGGACGAAGCAACCGCTTGGAAATCTTTGTCCATGGTTATTATTTTCAAACCATGATGTTTAGCTACTGTGTATTGATAGGCGTCGTCAAAATCAAAATTAAAATCTTTTTTCGCCTGAGCTACATTTAAAAGCATGGTTTGAGGCAATGAAAGGACTGGAGTAGAGGCGTTTGCAATAATATCGGCTACGAATCGTTTAAACAAATCTGCCTGGTCGTACCGAAACAGAATTACACCAATAGAATGTAAGGTAAAATCAGAAATATTAATTTTACCTATATTGGCGGAAAGAAATTTTTTACAGAGTTCCTGTTTCTCTTGCTTTAAAAGAACCTCTATAAATATGTTCGTGTCTACCAGATACATTTAACGCCAGTTCAAGCTCTCATGTTGCAACTCAACTGAGGTATGTTTGTCTTTTAAATGAGCCAAGCCGCCAGCCCAATCAAATTTTAAATGCTTCTTTTTTTTGGGCGTCATTACCCGCAAAGACGCAATGTAGGCCTTAACCTTTTTAACGTCTTCTTCAGATAAGTCCCGAACATCAATTGTATCAACCATTTTTCTATCTCGTAATTTTTTTAATATATGTTTGAGAAATAAAAATTTTTAATAATTATATCAATAGTATATTGTATCTAAAATATTAAGTCAATCATTGAAATCCAAAATTAATGAAACCATAAAAGTGATAATGGCTCAAAGCCTTGTTTTTGAACCTTTTTTCAGTTTTTAATGAGGAAAAAACAAGTGAATTCCTTGGGTTTCATATTAATTCTGTGGAATGGAAAAAGTTTCTGGCTGATGACTTACGGGAAGCTGAAATGGAGTTGTTCCGTATACATGAGCGAACCAGCCACCCTTTGGGGAAGGATTCTTTTATCGATAAAATGGAATTCCTTTTAGCCTGCAGATTCAAGCCCCGGAAGCCGGGGCCGAAAAGCAGGGTGGAAGATAGATAGGATGTTCCTGGAATTCACGGAACTCAAAATATCTTTTTGATCACTCATTATTATCCTTTATTTATGTTATTCATAAAATCATCTGCGTTAAATGGTCGCACTTTATAAATTTGTGAGATAATTTTCAGAATAGATTTATTCAGTTTTTAAAAAAAATAAAAGCCGGTTTTCCATTTGATAATGGGAACCGGCTTTTAAGGAGCCAGTAACTTAAATTACTGGACCCTTTTTTAAAATATTCTTTATTACATCCTTCCAAACCTACAAAGTAGGTAATGAGAAAAAATCATAAATTTCTAAAACTTTGATTTAAAATCAATAATTAAATAATTCCAATAAAAAGACGATGTGCCATAGAAGGTTTTTTTATCTTCTTTAATTCTTCCAGCAGAATATCTATTACATCTGGCACATCGGCAAGGACATAACCATAATTAACACAACCACAATTAACACGGTTTTTCATCATTCATCATCCCCCTTTTGGAGTTTTTAAACATAAATTTTCCTTAAAAAAGAAATTTTTTGTGATATACAGACTCCTTAGAGTTTATCCTAATGCCGAGAACATATACGTTTTAATTTGCTCAATTGTCCTACACCTCCTTTCAGCTTAATTAAATGAAGCCTGATGGTGACCTATCGCTGGTTGGCCACCATCAGCGCGTGCCCCATTTTGGTTATTCATTTTCTCTAAATAGCCCCTGCGGATCGTTTCCCAGCGAGTTCTCAATTGCCTTGAAGAGCTCCAAGCTCTTATGTGTTTTAAGAGGTATGGGAAGTTCATCGCATTTAATTGTTTGCATCGAAACGCCTTTAAACATGGGAAGCACATGACAGATAAATGCCGCCTCAAAATTTCCCGCGTAAACTTTTATTATTTCGATTAGTTTTGGCGTAGCAGCAAGAATCCAACCTCGTCCATCCCCTCCCTTGCCGAACTTTATTTTTTTAATGAAGCCGTCATTAACAAGTTGCTTATTAAGAAAAATCCTTGCCAGCTTCTCGTTGATTTGGAGCCCTCGGGCTTCTTGATAATAAAGTTTGGTGCTGAAAGGAATCCCTGTAGAACTTGTAACCGATATAAAACACATCAAATCCCGGAATTTTGGTTCAGCATAATGATTTTCGGAGTAATGATTTTCTATCGCGATCTTCCAGGCTTTATCCTGGAACTCTCGAAGCGAGAAAACCAGCCCCAATTGCTGTTTGGATTGTAACCGAGCCATTAAGTTAGTTTCTCCTTTCGTGTTGAAATGTTGCAGGTTGGATTTTGTTGCCGAGGACACTCCACGGCAAAAATTGATAGTGTGGATTATATCAATACACTCATTGCATTAAAAGATATTTATGACCGAAAGAAGTGACATTTTTTTCCACTATATCTCAATCCAAAAATCCGGAATAACAACCGGAATTTGTTTCTCTATTAATCCCTTTTTGGAGGAGTATACTGCCTTTAACATTAACTCAAAATTTTTTAAGGAGGCAAAAATGGACTGGGTTTACATTTATTGGGTAGTTGTAGGTTTTTTTATGACAGCCATCGATCGTGGTTGGGCTATCGACAGAGAAACGATGGTGGCTATAATTCACTTTTTGGTGGATCTGCTTTTGAACATGTTGCTTGCTTAAATAGGATTTTTTCGTAGAAAGCCGAAGTATTTCAAACTTCGGCTTTCTTATGCGGAATTCCGCGCACATACCCAAAATCCGCGATAGAAGAAAAATATGTAAGGATCCTTAACCTTTCACCTTTCCAGTCGGACCAAGCCGAACTCCCAATTGGTGCGGGCTTGTTTAAAAAATGGGGCAGCTCTTCAGTCTAAAAAAACGACGTTTTCCAGCGCAAAAAGAGTGTTTTAAGGAGAGCCATGCAGGTTTGGTTGAATGGAACGGAATGAAAACGAAGGGAAGGGAAAAAAGAACTGGCTGTCTGGCAGCGCCGGTTACGGGAACGATGAATCCGGTTTGGACGGGATTGATGAAATATAACCATGACAGATGAAATATCGCTGTTTGTTATAAAAAACGATCCCTGAATCCATGATATGGAGAAGAACTACGGTCAGGCGGTTTATGTAAATTTAGATTTAAAATTCGGACGGCTTCGACAGGGACAGACTGAAAATGGTTATTATTTCAAGCAGGTGCCATAAACATTTATCCGGTTTTATCTGAACGCAAGGCCTGATCCAGAGGGAGATTGTTGGAGAATCTAACTGGATATCAGGCTTTTCTGCAGGTTGGTATGCATCTTGAAAAAGAAGGGATGAATCACTGTATTGTAAAGGCTTTCAGTGCCAATCCAAATTAAGGAGTTCAAATGAATACCGGAAAACAATCCGCCTTCTGCCGCAAACAGATGATTCTGATGGGGTTGATGTTATTGCTCATCCTGTTTCCCGGTTGTGGTGATGACAGCCGGCCTCCATCCGCAGAACCCCAGAACACCATAGAAGAAACGGAAAGTGCTGACGAAGAAGCTGTTTCAGAAGATCCGGAAGCCTCTTCGGAATCAGAGAGCGAGGAAACATCCAGCGCAGGAGCGGCGGATGAATCAACCGAAACTGCGGAAGAGGAGGAAGCTCCTCCCCAGGGATCTTCCGAGGTCAATTACATTGCAGATCATACAGTTGCCAAAGAATCGGTTTTGCGCAGCATCCCAGTGGATGCGATCAACCGGGCCAAAAACAATCTTCACATCATGTACTGCGGAACATCCCATTCTTCCCAGACAACCGATGGTATGGATCACCTTCAGGATTACAAGCTGGGAGACGATACGCTGTTCGCCGTAACCTTTACCGGGAATCCGGTCAGCGGAAAGCTGGACATTCATTATCGGCCGACCGGGTCGGTCAATGTGTATTCCGCAAGCGATCTGAGCCACGATTCAACGGACAGCAATGGCCATACTAGCTATTTTCTTCGAACTGTTGAATACCTGGATCATCCGGATTATCAGGATGTCAATGTGGTGATGTGGTCCTGGTGCGCCATCGATGGTCATGATGTGGAGATCTACCTGGACAACTTTTCGGAATTGATCGAGATGTACAAGGCAGGCGGTTCCAAGGGCCGGACTTCGGACAATCAGGTGACCTTTGTGTTCATGACTGGATATGCAAGCGGCAGCAAGGGGGATATGCCGGAACCGCCTTATATCAAGTCCCCATATCAGAACCACAAACGAATCGTTGATTTCTGCAGGGCCAATCAATATTTCTGTCTGGATTACTGGTCCCAGGATACCCACAACTATGAAACAGATATATATTATCCAGAGGCGCAGGGAAACTCTCCGACCCATCTGCTGGAATGGATGAACAGTCATCCGGGAGAGTGGTATGAATGCAATCCGGCCCATGCAGCCGACTATGACCTTCTGGGAAACCTCAGGGCATATGCAGCCTGGTGGCTCTGGGCCAGAATCGCGGGATGGGATGGCATCTAACAAGGTAGAACTGTCAATTCAGACTCGGATTCCCCTTTCATGCTTCTGCATTATCTGATATGAAAATGCAGCATAAGCATTATGACCAGGATTCATTTGTTGATGGTTTTCGATTTTGATCCAGAGTCAATTAGGGAGGAGAGGAATGGTTGATTACGATGCCGTGGTGATCGGCGCCGGGAATGGCGGCCTTACCGCAGGCTTGACCCTGGCCAGGGCGGGTGTGAAGACCCTGATGCTGGAGCGTCACAACATACCGGGCGGGTGCGCGACCAGTTTTGTGAGAGGACGGTTTGAGTTTGAGGTGGCCCTGCACCAGTTGAGTGGAATGGGTACGGAGAGTTTTCCCGGGCCGCTCCGTTCTATGCTGAACGATCTCAACGTGATCAAGGATCTGGAATTTGTTCAGATGGAGAATCTGTACCGGGCCGTCATACCCGGTCAGATGGATATAACCCTTAAGGCAGACCGCGGGCAAGCCATACAGGCCCTGAAAGCGAAATTTCCTCAGGAAACATCCGGCATTGACGGTTTGTTTGATCTGGTCTGGGCGTTCTGCAATCAATGGGTACACGTGGCCATCATGCGGGACCCGGAGGCCTCCCCGGAAAAGTATCCCATCTATTTTCAGTATGCTTTAAAAGATACCCAGACGGTTTTGAATACATTTTTGAAAAATCCTCTCCTTCAGTCCGCAGTCAGCATCTACTGGTCTTATATGGGAATGCCTCCTTCCCGGCTTCCTTTTGGTGATTTTGCGATTATTTTCTGGGCCTATACAGAGTTCAAACCCTATCATATCAAAGGCGGGTCCCAGGCCTTGTCCAGCTCGCTTCTTAACGCCTATATGGAAGCCGGCGGAGAGGTTCGATTCAATTGCGGGGTGCGAAAGATCCTTGTTGAGAACAACAGGACAAAAGGGGTGGTTACCGATCAGGGAGATGAGATTTCGACACAGCGGATCGTTTCCAATGCAGGATCTTATTCAACCTATGTGGATCTGATTGACAGAGAACATGTGCCGGAAGAAAGATGGAGAGAGCTGGGTGCCCGGACAATCGGAACATCAGCGGTTACGGTTTTTCTGGGAATGGATGCGGAACCGGAAGATCTGGGAATCCGGGAAACCACCAACTTCATTACGGAAACAACGGATAATGATCTGGCCTTTGCTACCTTTAAAACCCTGGATTCCCCCAAGGCCATGCTGTTTACCTGCTATGATGTGGATGATCCGGATTTTTCTCCCAAGGGGGCCTGTCAGGGAGCGATTGTGGCGCTGGCTTATTCCGAACCGTGGCTTTCCATTCCAACCACCCGGTATTATGAAACCAAATACCGGTATGCCCAGGATATGCTGAATACGTTGTACAAGGTCTTTCCGGATTGTAAAAATCATATTGAAGAGATGGATGTGGCCACACCGCTGACGCATATGCGCTATCTGGGACATCCGGGCGGTGCCATATATGGGTTTGAACAATCCGCCAAGGATTCGGAACTGTTTCTGGACAGCGCTTCTCCGATTGAGGGACTATATCATGCAGGCGCCTTTACCGGAATGGGAGGATTTCAGCCCACCCTGATGTCAGGTCAATCCGCAGCCAGGAAAGTGATCCGGGCATTGCAGAAATAAGGGGAAATCATGAAGAACAAAGTGAAAAAGCAGATCAGCGGATTTTCGGAAATCGAGAAGGAGATCGAAATTCTCCGGAAGCATGCCCTGGACAGATCTGTTGAAAAAGGCCAGGTGAGCCAGATCATCCATCGCCTTCATCCAAGGAAGCTGAATCTTGCAGTATCGGAAATCCATCCGGAAACCGGTTCCGCCAAAACCTTCAGACTGGTGTCGCAGGATCACTATCTGCCGCCTTTTCAGGCAGGCCAGTATATCAATCTGTTTCTGGATGTGAATGGTATCTTGACCAGCCGTCCTTACAGCATATCCTCTTCGCCTTGCCAGACCGCCTATTACGATATCACGGTGCGCAGGATAAAAAACGGCTTTTTTTCAAATTACCTACTGGATGAAATCCAGCCGGGCGATGTTTTTCAAAGCACATCGCCGGCCGGGTATTTCCATCACAACCCGCTTTTTCACGGCAAGGATCTGGTTTTCATAGCCGGAGGAAGCGGAATCACCCCGTTCATGAGCATGGTTCGTGAAGCCACGGACAAAAAGCTTGACCAACAGATTCATCTGATTTACGGATCGCAGCAGGATGACGACATCATTTTCCAGAAGGAGTTGTCGGAGCGGGAGTCAAGCCATGCGAACCTGACTGTGACCCATGTGATCACCGAACCTTCTTCCTCCTTCTCCGGATACAAAGGATTCATTACCGCTGAGCTGATTCAGACGGTACTGGCAGGAACGAATCCGGCGGATAAAATGTTCTACCTCTGCGGACCCGAAGCCATGTATGGGTTTGTTCTTTCTCAACTGGAAATGCTGGGGATTCCGAAACGAAGAATCCGGGTCGAGATTTTTGGCCCGCCGGAAGATATTACGGCTCATCCTGGATGGCCGGAAACCATTCAAAAAGAGGATTGGTTTCAGATCCGGCTTTCCCAGGGCAGAACATTTGAAGCAAAAGCCGGGGAAACCCTGATGAATTCATTGGAAAGAAATGGGATCACCCTTGAGACTTCATGCAGATCAGGTGTTTGCAGTTTGTGCAGAACCAAACTTGTTTCCGGAAAGGTGTTTCATCCAGCCGGCGTGCAGATTCGGAAATCGGATCGCAGATATGGATATATTCATCCGTGCACGGCCTATCCGCTGGAAGATCTGGAGCTGATGATTTAGAAGAGCCTTGAGTATCTATACAAAAGAATCCATACGTGATAATGGGGATCTGGAAACGTCGAATTTTGGGTTGAATGAAAAACACGGATTGTTGAAATCATGAAAATCTATTTGCAAAGAATTCAAAAACAGATCTGGCCGTTTATTCTTATCGGCCTTGTTTCGAAACTCCTATTTCAGTTTCAGGGAACCCTGTTCAACGTAAGCGGTTTGAAATCATACCTGAAATATGCGGATGTCTCCCTGAACTTCTGGCTCCGGTCGTTTCAGCTTTTTGGAGAGTTTATTGCACCGGCAATTATTGCGTATTGCCTTGTGTGTTTATATATCCTGGCATCTTTTCACCGGCTGATTCTGGGAAGGACAGGAGAAGGGGATTCCATTTTTGCAAGAAAGATCATACTCCCCCTGGAAGAATTCACAAGCCACTTATCCATTGCCATCCTGGGTCTGTTGATCGGCATATCCATCGGCGCCATTCCCAATGGCATGAAAACGGTTTTTTCCTTTCTGATTTTTTCCCTGCACCCGCTTTTTTTTCTTTTGTTTCTGGGAATCGGTGTGGGGTTTATCTATGTTCAAAACAAAACCATTGCCGGTCAGTGGCTGGGAAACCATCTGCCTGGATGGCTCCGTTCACGGCTGGATGGCCTTTATCTGTTTTTATTGTTCTTGATGACCATCACTTTTCATGCAAAGATACACGATCAGATTCGATATCTTGGCCAATGGCTGCTGAAACAGCTGTAAGCCACTTTCATTTGCTTTTCACCAGATAGTATACCGGAACGATTCCGGAAGGAGATTTTATTCTATGCCGATTCCAGGAAATCTGCTTACGACCGCAATGGCCGTCATGCCGCACCATTATCCGGAAAGAGCGCTGGATATGGCGCTGTCTCTGGATATTCCGTTCTGGCCCCAGCTTCCCAACCTGAACTACTATGAAGATATGTATGTGCAGGCTTCGGAGCATTTTCCAGGGATACAGCTTGACCTGGATAACCGGAAGCTCAGCTTTTCCATGGAAGCATTTGTGGAAGAGTATGAAGAAGCCCTGTCCCATTTTGAGGAGCCGGAATTTTTTGATATCAGTTCGGAGTATTCCCAGGTTTATCATGCTTTTTTAAAAATGGATTTGTCGGATCGTCCGGCCATCCGGGGCCAATTGGAAGGGCCGATCAGCTTTGGGTTGAATGTCCTGGATCAGGATCAGCGTCCGATTCTGTTTGATGACAACATCCGGCCTTTGATGTTTGACTTTATGGCAAAGCGGATCAACGTCCAACTGGAGAGATTGAAACAGGTAAATCCGAACGCTTTCATGTTTGTGGATGAACCGGGCTTGCAGTTTATTTTCAGTGCATTGTCCGGCTATGACAGCACCAGGGCGAAGACGGATTTGGAATATTTTTTTTCCATGATCAAGAGACCACGGGGAATCCATCTGTGCGGAAATCCGGATTGGGATTTTCTGCTGAACCAGGATCTGGATATTTTATCCCTGGACATCTATCAGAATGGGGAGGTGTTCTCCTCCTATGCCCCATCCATTAAACGATTCCTGGATCAGGGAGGAATCCTTTCCTGGGGAATTGTTCCAACCAATTTCGAACCATTTGAAGCGGAAACCATCGATTCTTTGCAGGCCAGACTGATCAGTCTGTGGGATTTTCTGGATCAGAAAGGGATCGATAAGGAATTCCTGGTTTCCCGAAGCCTGCTGTCTCCGGCCACCTGCTGCCTGGTGAATCCGGATGGTGAAAAAACCGTTGAAAAAGCTTTTGGGGTAGTAAACGAACTGTCCGGAAGGTTACGGGAGATATTTCGATATGGATGAAATTGTATAGGGTGGCAAATTCTATTTTTATTTGTAGGGGCAGGCCCCTGTGCCTGCCCTTTGTGTGGTCAATATTCGATCGAAAGCCCGACCGGACAATGATCCGAGCCAAAGACATCATTTAAGATAAACGGCTCCCGGATCCATCCCTTGTCAATGATATCTTGCGTGACAAAACAGTAATCAATACGCCACCCGGCATTGGTTTTCCGTGCATTGAAGCGCTGGGACCACCAGGAGTATTTCACCGTATCCGGGTAGAAGTGGCGGAAGGTATCCACATATCCGCGCTTTACAAGATCATCCAGCACCTCCCGTTCAATCTTCAGGAATCCGGAACGGTTTTCATTGGCCTTTGGATGCCGGAGATCGATTTCATTGTGGGCGGTATTGAAATCTCCTGTGATGATCAGGCTTTTTCCACTACTTCGGAGATTGTCCGTGTATGCAAAAAAGTCCTGATAAAAATCGAGCTTGTACTGGAGGCGTTCTTCACTCATCTGGCCGTTCGGGAAATAGATATTGAAAACAAGGAAGTCGTTGTAATCCAGCTCCAGAATCCGGCCTTCATCATCATATCCGGAAATTCCGATTCCGGTTCTGACCTCTCTGGGTTTAATCCGGGAATAAGCCGCAACCCCGCTGTATCCTTTTTTAATTGTAGAAAAAGCCCAGAAAGATTCATAGGAAGAAATGTTGATCATGTCATCGGTTCGCTGATCTTCCTGAAGCTTGGTTTCCTGCAGAAGCAGAATGTCCGCATCCAGGTCTTGGACAATCTGAAGAAAATTTTTTTTCATCGCGGCCCGCAGGCCGTTGACATTCCAGGAGATGATTTTGATCGGTTGTTTTGCCAAGTGATTCCTCCTGTTTTTCAATTAAATATTCTATAAATCACCCAGCCGTTTTCCTCAAGTTTATTTATCGAGCCAAATTCAAAACGATTATAAAGCGTCACACCGGCGAAAGTCAGTGCTCAGAAAAGAGCCGAAAATACTGGATTGTAGTTTTCGCCGGAACTACAACAAGCGGCTTTTGTAATTGGCTCTATCGATTGAATCGAATCATAAAACATCGGTGTAATAATCATCTGTAACGGTCAGTTGTGTTGGTTGGGTTGAATGAAATGAAACCCATAAGGCTTTGAGTGGGCAGAAATATGGTCTGCAACCAATTGTAATTTCGTGCCAGTCGTAACGAAAATTTTTAATAAAGCATGAATAATTTCTTTTCTGATTTCGAAAAAAATTGTAATCGTTATTTTGTTTTGATAAAAAGCGAATTCGCAGATTCGTATTATTTTAAGGCGATTTTGTCAGCAAGTAAATCGGCTTGGGAACTGCTTAAAAAATTTTAGCTTAATATCATGAATGGAAAGTAATGAGAACAATAACAGTATTGATCATATTATTAATTAGAGAAATATTAAGTGCTTATCTGGTGTATAAAGGAATTGAAAAAAGGAAAAATGGGGATATCGAAATTGTAGGTTGGGTTGAATAAAATGAAACCCAACATCTGGCTGTGGAAATAGAAATCGGGAAAAAATTTTTATAAATGCGGTGACCTGATGGCTGTTGCTTTTTATTGTTGGGTTTCGCTCCGCTCTACCCAACCTACGAAAAAACAAAATGTTTAAAGGATATGTGATATCCACATGGTGAGGTTGTAAAATGCAATACCGCAGGGCAAGGATAACAGGAGGGACATATTTTTTTACGGTAGTCTCTTTCAGACGGGCACGGATATTAACCGAGGAGCCAAATGTTGCTCTTATACGGGAAGCCTTTCGGACAGTCATGAAAAGGCATCCTTTTTTCATTGAGGCATTTGTATTGCTTCCGGACCATATGCATTGTATCTGGACGCTTCCAGAAGGTGACGCTGACTTTTCAAGAAGATGGAGGCTGATTAAAAGTTATTTTAGCAGAAAGTGTGATGAGGAATATAGACAGCGTGCATTTTCATCGAGGATAAGAAAAAAAGAGAAGGCCATATGGCAGAGAAGGTTTTGGGAACATTGGATACAGGATGAGCAGGATTTTATAAACCATGTTGAATATATTCATTACAATCCAGTCAAGCATGGATTGGTGGGCAGGCCGGTTGATTGGCCTTTTTCGAGTTTGCACAATCATATAAAACAGGGAAAGTCAGATCCAAATTGGGGGGCATTACAAGGATTCAAAAAACCTGAAATCGAAGGTTGGAGTGAATGAAATAATATCCGACATCAATCCGGATTATAAAAGATCGATATAATATTCATCCTCAGCAGTCAGACTGATCCATCGTTTCTGGTGTTCAGTTTTCACGAAATTTATCAATAGGATATCGGGTGCAAAACCGGCAAACTGATCCTGCCATTGGTTAATCTCAGGTTCGGAATGCCGGGTATCGATCAGAAGGCCGGAGAAACCGGACAGGGAGTCAAGATCAGCTTTATCCGGAAGGGCCGATCTCTTCCACCAGAAAACTTGCCGTTTCATCTCTCCATAAAAGAAAAGATTTTCAAGGGTCGAAACCACTGTGAACACAACAGAGCGGTTGCCGGATGAACCATACAGAAAGCGGAGATCATTATCCAGATAATGGGGACGCTTGATCTGGATCACCGAAAGAAGTTCTTTTGTGTGGATGGGAAAAGCCGGTTCCAGAAATACAATTTCAAACGGGGTGTGCGGGTTATTGCCGGAAACAATCGAAAGGCACTTTTTCAGATAATACTTATTCGAAACCTCCGGTGTCACAAAGATCTGGTAAGGATGGGTAAGCCTGCCGGAAAGATCTTCCATCTCGGCAAGTGTGCGTTCCGGTTTGAGTATGAGTTTTGAAACATATTCCTGTCCATGGATAACTACTCTGTGGTCATCCATCGGCGATTTTATCGAACCGGTTTGGAACGAAACATCCATGTGGGGGTCCGGAAACAGGTTAATTTTAAAAACTTCTTCTGCATAATCAAAGGCGTATAACATCTCTTCCTGGGAAAATGTTGGTGTGTGCAGAATCGAATAAGGAGGAGTATTGTCAAATGTGAGCTGCAATTTGTTGCTGTTTTTCCGGAATTCCGTACCCGGCAGTACAGATAAGGGAAAGACCATGATGTCATCAAACAGGTCATGCTTTGCAATAAAATCGACTGACTGCTTGAATGTATCCAATGTGTCGCCGGGAAGGCCCACGATCAGATCGATCCGGGGAAGGATCTCTCTTTCCTTGAGAAGAGCGGTTCCTTTCAGAAAACGAGAAAGATCGGTTCTGCGGTTCATCAGTTCAAGCGTTTTTGGATTGGTGCTTTGCAGGCCGATTTCAAACATGGAAAAACCGGCATGAGCATAGAGATCGGCTATGTTTTTGTCGATCTGTTCTGCACGGGTTTCACCGGAGATGATGATATTCCGGTCTGTATTGATTTTACCGATCTTTTGGAGAAGGGACGGCAGGTCCGGACGGGAATTGAGTGAAGGGTCCAGAATGCACAGTTCATCAACCTGTGAATGGATAGCCCATTTTACAGCTTCAATCACTACTTCTTCAGCAGCACTGGTCATCTGCTTCATGGATTTGTTGTAATAGCAGAATCCGCAACGGAAAGGGCAGCCCCGCTGGGTTTCCAGATACATCAGACGGCTTATGGCAGGTTCCAGAAGCCCTGCGATATAAGGACTTTTTGCGGATTGAAAACAATTTTCCGAAACTCCGGTTCCTTTTTTCAAGTCCCAGAGCAGTTCATCGATAAGAAGTTTTTGAAAAACATCCTCTCCTTCACCAAAAACGAGAAAATCAGCAACCTCTATTCCTTTCAGCGAGTTGTCCGGCGTAACTTCCGGACCGCCGAAAACTACTTTTAACGGGTATGCATCTTTGAGTTTTTGAGCAATGTGGATGGAACGTTCAATATTCCAGCTAAACAGCGAGAAGCCGACAATATCCGGTTTTTTTTCTGTCAGAAGCCGGATCAGGGCGGAATCTCCCAGGTAGGAGGAAATGCTTTCCGGAAGAATATCGATGGTGATATTTTTCATGCCATGGGCAGCCTGTTTCAGGCAGGCCGCGGCCATAGGAATATTTCCGGTTCTCCGGCCAAAATTCAGTTGGGGAATTGGAAGCTGGAGAAGGAGAATATGGATCATGCTTCAATTGGAATTGAGATTTTAAATGCAACCCCCTCGTTTGGCACACTGGTGCATTCGATATGGCCATTGAGTTTCTGGGTGACAAGGTTATACACTATATGCATCCCAAGGCCGCTCCCCCCTTTGCCTCGTTTGGTTGTAAAGAAAGGATCGAAGATTTTATTTACTGTACCGGGATTCATGCCGACACCATTGTCCGTGTAGTGAATCATCAGGTTTGAATCTTCGGCTTTCACAAGGATGATAATCCTTCCTTCTTCAATCCCCTCAAACCCATGAATCAGGGAGTTCATGACCAGGTTGGTAATAATCTGGGAGAACACGCCCGGATAGCTGTTGATCTCGAATGATTCAGGGCAGTTTATGGCTATGGTGTGGCGGGTTCTCTTATATTTGGGCTGCAGGCTGATCAGGATTTCACTCAGATATCGATTCAGATCAAATACACGTTTTTCATCATCGGATTGATCCACGGCAACCCGTTTGAAGCTGTTCAGCAGTTCGGCGGCCTGTGTCAAATTATTGAGTACCAGTGAAGCAGCTTCTTTTGCTTTTCTGGAGTATTTCTCAAATTCAGACCGGCTCAATTGTCCGGATTTCAATTGGTCATAAAATTTCTCCGTGGAATCGTTCAGATAGGATGCTGACATCAGACCGACACCCAGAGGCGTGCTGATCTCGTGGGCAACGCCGGCCACTAAATCTCCGAGGGCCGCCATTTTTTCCGATTGTACCAGCCGGCTCTGGGCCTTTCTGAGATTTTTCAGGGATTCGTTTAATGCTTTATTGGTGTTTTGTAATTCTTCCTCTGCCTTTTTTCGTTCTGTAATATCCTTGACAAAGGCCTGGAATCCGACCCGTTCATTCATATTGTTTTTATTTTTTTCAAAAAGAGATTCTGCAGCAATTTCGATCCAGAGGGTTTTTCCGGATGCATCGATAATTCTGATCTCATAGGGGGAAATTGTTTTTTCTCCGTTTAAGCCGGCCTGTATTTTGGCTTTCACGATCGGGATGTCTTCTATATGAGCCATGGGCATAAACGGTTTTCCGAGCCATTCCTCCGAAGAATAACCGGTCAGCTTCTGGCAGGCCTGATTGGCGTAGGTGAATCTTCCGTCGAGATCGATGGTAAATATACCGATGGGAGCGTTGTCAATAAACTCCCGATATCGGATTTCACTAATCCGCAGGGCTTCTTCTGCATTTTTCCGGTTTTCAATCTCTTCGATGAGCTGCTCATTGGTGGCAATCAGATCGGCTGTTCGCTCTTTCACCCGTTTCTCAAGGTCTGCATGGGCATCCTGCAACTGCTTCTGGATCTGCTTGCGGGCGGAAATATCCCTTGAAATACCCAGCAGTCCAACCGGAATGCCCTTGCTGTCCCGGATCATGGAAATGTTGGATTCGGCCCAGATAATAGAGCCGTTCCGATGATAGAATTCATGTTCGATGGTTATGGGTATGGATTCATCCAGTTCACCCCGCTCCAGTTTCAAGACCTGTTCATAAAGTTTTCTCACCGCTCTTTCCAGGGATTCGGGTGTCAGCTGCTTCTCAACCGGAAGCTTCATGTATTCTTCCGCCGTATAGTCGAGCCATTTGGAAATGGAAGGGCTGATGTAATAGGGTGTGAACAGAAAATCGGTCGTCCAGATCACATCGGTGATATTGTCGGCAAGAAGGCGGTATCGCTCTTCACTTTCCTGAGACACATGTGCGGATTTGAAATACCGGAGGCTTGCCTCTTCCACGGTTTTGAATTTTTGATACAATTCAGTTTGTATTGTCTCAATATCCAATCAAACCCCCACAGGTGTTCATATCGATTTTAATAATATAGATTGGCAGGGAAAACTATCGTAATTTATTGCAGACCCTTGAATCCGTGTCAAGGCGGGAATGAAGGGTTATTCGTTTTTGGTTGTGAATTACCGGGAATTGCCGGGATTCCATAGACATGGTTGAATCCCGGATGGAATGATGATATCAGATCAGGGGTGTTTGGGGTGATAATCAGATCGTGGCAAGGATTTCCCGATAGAATTGATTTTTCAGGAGAAAGCGTGGACAGTTCAGATCGTGTGACAATCGAAAATAGACCAATAAAAGAGACGGAACGATTTTCGTTTCAGTGCCATTCCGGCTTATCCTGTTTTACAGGCTGCTGCCGGAATGCAGATATGTATCTGTATCCATACGATATTGTCCGTATGAAAAACAGACTGGGGATCAGCTCCGGAGAATTTCTGGAACAGCACACGGTTACAGCCATCCGGGGGAATCCCTTTTTTCCGAATGTGATGCTGAAAATGTCTGATCAGGATGACAAGGCCTGTCCCTTTTTATCCGGAAACGGGTGCCGGGTGTATGAGGACAGACCGTTTTCCTGCCGGGCTTATCCAATGGAACGGGGGGTTTCGCCTCAGGACCATATTGGCAACCGGGATATCCTGCATTTTATAGCCATTCATTCCTATTGCAAGGGGCATGGTGAAAGCAGGCAGTGGTCTGTCCGGGAGTGGATTGAAAATCAGGAGATTTCTCCGTTCATTGAGTTGAACGACTCTTGGACCGATCTGGATCTGATTTTCAGAACAAACCCCTGGGGCGAACAGGGGTTGAATGCTAAATCATTCAAGATGGCGTTCATGGCCAGCTACAATATGGATGCATTCCGGAATTTTGTATTCAGCAGCAGCTTTCTGGAGCGGTTTGCCATATCGGAAGAGAGAATTAAGGATATCCGGAATTCGGAAACCGAATTGCTGAAACTGGGGTTTGACTGGATTACTTTTTTCCTGACGGGAAAAGGCCAGTTAGGCGCCGGATAATATCGTTGGTTTGTTTCTGGTTTACCAAAAAGGATTGTTGCATATGAAAACGAAAATTACAGAGCTGTTTGGCATTCAGTATCCCATTATACTTTCCGGAATGACCGGTGTCAGCACACCGGAACTGGTAGCTTCCGTGTCCAATGCCGGCGGACTTGGAATCCTGGCTACTGGAAATTTGAATATTGATGAGATCCGGAAAGCAGTACAAAAGGTGAAACAACTGACCGGCAAGCCCTTTGGAGCCAATCTTCCGCTGCTCATTCCCGGGGCAGGGAAAAAGGCTGAAATTTTGATTCAGGAAAAGGTTCCGGTTGTGAACTACTCCCTAGGCAAGGGAGACTGGCTGGCCAAAAAGGTTCATTCATATGGCGGGAAGGTGGTTGCAACGGTTGTAACCCACAAGCATGCAAAAGCTGCGGAAAGAGACGGAGCCGATGCTTTGATCGTAACCGGGCATGAGGCAGCTGCCCATGGCGGAGCAGTCACTTCTCTGGTATTGACTCCCAGCATCGCCCGCGTGGTAAACATCCCGGTCATTGCTGCCGGTGGCTTTGCTGATGGCAGCGGACTGGCAGCAGCTTTGGCCCTGAAAGCAGAAGGAATCGCCATGGGAACGCGATTCATGAATACCCTGGAGAGTCCGGTTCATGAAAATATGAAAAAGCAGAGTATTGAAAGAAGTGTTCACGATACGGTGTATTCGGATCGGATCGACGGTCTTCCCTGCCGGGCCATGAAATCGCCGGGAACGGAAAAACTGGTGAAAAGTCGGTTCATCATATTCAGAGCGCTGATCAATTCCAGAGATGCGGCCAAAGCCTATGGATTTCCCTGGCTCAAACTGACAGCCGGAATCCTGTTTGCCGGATACCGAAAGGCCATCACCCTGGCCCGGATGGCAAACGCATTCAAGCCGATTCAAATGGCCATGTCTCATGGGGATTCGGAGCAGGGCGTACTTCTGCTGGGTCAGGTTACCGGCATGGTTGAGGACACGCCTTCGGTTTCGGATTTAATCAACCGGATGGTGAAGGAGGCATGCGATGCAACCCGGACGCTTGCCGATAAACTGGGAAAGGAAATGACTCTGCAATAGATTGATGATTGATACCACAATACCGCTCCATGAATAATTTTAAGACTGCGTCGTTCAAACTCATGGATAATGGCTCGTAAGCAAAAAACAGGATAGGAGAAGTAAACAAGCGACCGAAGTCTGTCAACTTTATGTAAATCAAATATCAGCCGGCAGTTGATGCTGTTTTTTGCTAACGATCCCTAACCCATTCAGACAGTGAACGACTCCGCTATAAAATCATTCATTCCGCTGGAAACAGGATTTTTACTTTTTAAATCGGAAGCAACGTAATCATCGGCGTTACTGACGTCCAACAGGTTTTCTTTTTTGTTGCGTAATCAATACCCATTTCGGGACTATTATATTGGGAAAATATCACCTGTTTTTCAAAAGCCAGAACACACACCCATTGATTTTCTGGAAGAATCCCAGTGTTCTATCTTTTCCAAAATCCTGCTATTGGCATATGAAATCCCAATAAGCGAATGGTAAGTTTTGTTTAAAAGTTAACCTTTGCCGGCATTTATTAATTATGGAATGAGTTCATGAAAAATCAAATCAATTTTGAATGCTATAACGAAAACAATTTCTCAATTTAAGACAGCAAAATTCAATATAATGTTAAAATAATACATATCAACGTATACCCATCAAAACACAAAAAACATTGTTTCTGTGAGGATATTATGCACTTGAAGAATCAGGTTTCTCTTGGCACATCATTTGCTAAAAGAGACACGACTTGTATGGAGGAGGTGCAAAGTTCGTATTTTCATATTTTAGTATTGCATCGTTTGATTGATTGCGATATAGGCGAATCTTATTAACTGGGTTGTCAGTATGAATAAAATTTTCATCCAACCTCCCATATAATCCAAACACAAAAGTCAGACTTTTTTTAATAAAGAATAAGAGGAGCTTTCCAATGTTTAAAAAACCGTTTTATTTGCTTTGCGCCATCACTCTGTTTTTATCTTCTGCATCTGTATCACTGGCACAGTGGAGTAATTTGAATCCTGAGGTTGTTGGAGGAACCCTATCAGCGCGAATTGTGGGGGGTTTTACAAGAATCAGTGAGGATAAAATAATTATGTTTGGTGGACATAATGGAAGTACGGCTCTAAATGATACATGGCTGTATAGCATTCATGATAATCGTTGGACAATGCTGACACCTGCTATTTTTGGCGGTACCCTTAGTGCCCGTTATGTAATGGGTTTATGCAATATTGGTGAAGATCAGGTGTTGATGTACGGCGGGTATACTGGTACTGCAAGCCTAAATGAAACATGGTTATATGATCTCAGTGAAAATAGTTGGAAAATTTTGACTCCTTCTGTAGTAGGGGGTACGCTGAATGCCCGGCATGGTGTTGCTCTATGTGATATCGGGGGAGGGCGTGCATTAATGTTTGGTGGGCATAATGGTAGTTATCTAAATGAAACATGGATGTTTGATTTGAACAATAATACTTGGACAAAACTCACTCCGACAATAGCCGGTGGCAACCTTTCCATTCGATACACTTCAGATTTAACTTACTTGGGAGACAACAAGGTACTCATGTTTGGTGGATTTGATAATACAACATATTACAATGATACCTGGATTTATAATATCAGCACCAATGTGTGGACCAAACAATCTCCTACATTTATTGGTGGTTCACTAAGTGGTGAAGGTGGTATAACATTATGCAGCGTAGGCGAAAAAAAAGTTGTAAAATTTGGAGGACGATATTCTTCAACCTCTTATGGTAATGAGACATGGACGTATGATTCGAACTTGAACCAATGGACGAAGCTTAATATGAGCGGTTCGGATGGTGTGTTAACCCCCAGGGGATATGCAGGTTTTTTTGATATCAGCAACAATAAGGCAATTTTGTTTGGTGGTGGCAATAGCACAACAAAATTTAATGACACCTGGCTCCTCAGAATCCCGGATCAAGGAGCAGACTCAGTCCAGCATGAAAACCTGCCGGCTGGCGTCAAGCTTACTTGGTCATGGAATCTTCCGGCCAATTTTACCGGCATT